>NZ_BAAGWT010000005.1:577-38205 GCF_054780215.1 Leifsonia lichenia | reverse complement strand
GAACTCCCACGGGTCCGGCCCGTTGAACGTCGTCGCATCCCAGTCGTGCTCGGCCGCGACCAGCAATGCCAGGAACCCGCCCAGCGAATGCCCCACCGTCGACACCGACGACCCCGGATACGAGTCGCTGACCCGATCGGCGAAGAACTGCGCATCAAGCACCTGCGACATCGGACCCTGCGCACCCCCGACAATCGTCTCGACATCCGCCAAAATGTCCGCCCGATGATCCGGATTCGTCCCCGCAAACGCCACAACAATCTGCGACATGTCCGGCACACCGTCCACCACCGGCACAACCGCCATCGCCTGGAAGCCGTTCGCAGGGTGATCCTCGGTATCGATCACCTGGTACACCTGAATGTTGTCGTCGCTACCAGCGCGAAACTTCTCGCCGACGCTTAACGGCGGGTCTTGAATCAAACGGTCCACTCGGTACGCGTGCTCCGCAAGGCGCTCGTACTGCTCGGCGGTCGTCACTCGATCACCTCCGACGTTCCATCGCTATAGACCACCGTCAACGGAAGATGCGGAGCAGGCGTTGGCGCGTCCGGCGGCATACCGGTGCCACCCACAAACGATGGACTGGTCGCCGGCCCGATGATCACGTAATACTCACTGCCCTCGACTGTTGCGATCGCATTCACGCACCAGGGGACGCCGAGCCCTGGTCGGCCGCCCTCCCGAGTAAATCGGATCTTTTCGACGTTCGGTTGGTACTCGTCGCGGAAGTAGAGCGCGGACGCGCGCTGCTGGTCCCGAACGGGAGGGTCTGGTGTCATGAGGCGATCTCCAATCAACGAACAAGCCGACAGACCTGCAATCAGAACGACGCCCAGCAGTGCAGCGCTCACCACTCGAACCACACGCGCACACGCAGAGTCGTCAATCGAGCGGGTCGTCCCGAACGACCGACCCGAGATGACCACGCGCCGTTGAGCAGTCGTCACTCGATCACCTCCGACGTTCCATCGCTATAGACCACCGTCAACGGAAGATGGGCGGGAGGCGTCGGCGCTTTAGGCGGCCTGCCCGTGCCGCCCACGAACGCCGGACCGCTTCCCGGCCCGATGATCACGAAGTATTCACTGCCCTCGATCGTTGCGATCGCGTTCACGCTCCACGGAGCGCCGAGCCCCGGTCGGCCGCCCTCCTGGGTGAACCGCACCTTCTCCACGTTCGGTTGGTACTCGTCGCGGAAGTGAAGCGCGGACGCGCGCTGCTGGTCCCGAACGGGAGGATCAGGTGTCATCAGGCGATCCCTTATCAACGAACAAGCCGACAAACCCACCACCAGAACAACGCCCAGCAGCGCAGCGCCCACCACTCGTCCAGCTACTCGCACGTCTCCCCCTCCCACGACGCCCGCCTATCACACGGCGCATCGGTATATTAAACATGAAACTATCAGATGTCGCACTACCGGCAATGGCCGTGATGCTGGCGGCCCACGTCTCGGACCCCCTCTGGTGCCCGACGCGCGTCGGCGTGCGTCCCGAATACCGCGGCGAGCAGCGGTGAGGGCGGTACCCGCATCCACTGGCCGGGCAGTATCGTGAGCGATCATGGACCGGGAACGACAACGCCTGCTGCTGGTGGAGGACGACCGGCAGCTCGGCCCGCTGATCGAGCAGGTGCTGGCGGAGACCTACGACGTCACGCGCGTCGCCGACGGTGACGAAGGCCTCAGGGTCGGCCTGGAGGAGAGCTTCGACGCGATCGTGGTCGACCGCAGGCTTCCCGGGCTGGACGGGGTGGCCATCGTGGAGACGCTGCGCGCCCGCCGCGTGGTCACGCCCATCCTGATGCTGACGGCGCTCGGCAGTCTGGGCGACAGGGTCACCGGACTGGATGCCGGCGCAGACGACTACCTGGTGAAGCCGTTCGAGTTCGACGAGCTGCTCGCCCGCCTCCGCGCCATCACCCGCACCTTCACCGGCGAGGGGCCGTCGCTGCCGGTGGGTGAGTGGCAGTTCTACCCGGAGAGCCGCTGCATCTACTCGCCGTACGACGGGCGCATCCAGTTGACCGTGCGGGAGAGCGCGCTGCTGCGGCTCCTCGCGGAGAATCCGCTGCGCACCTTCACACGCCGCCAGATCCTGAGCGAGGTGTTCGAGAGCGACGAGCAGCCGGGCACCGTCGACACCTACGTGCACTACGTGCGGCGCAAGACCGACAAAGACCTGATCAGCACGGTGCGCGGCGAGGGATACCGGCTGGGGCATCCGTGATGCGCCGCGTCGAGACCGATGTGGATGCGACCGCCGTCCGCCGCGCATCCCGGGTGGTCGGCCTGCAGATCACCATCGCCTCCGGGGCGCTGGTCATCGCTGCGATCGGGGTGGCGTTCTTCTTCGTCCTCGACCAGCTCCGGCCAGCAGAGCTCGCGGAGAAGCCGCGGCCGGGCGAGCACAAGATCTACATCGACACCACCGAGGCGCTGGTCGCGTTCGTCGTGGTCGGCGTGCTGGCCGTCGCGGTAGCCGGTCTCGCCAGCCTCATCATCACCCGCCGCGCCGTCGAGCCGCTCGGAAGGGCGCTGCGGATGCAGAGAGCGTTCGTGCAGGATGCGAGCCACGAGCTTCGCACCCCGCTGGCCGTGCTCGACGCGCGCCTGCAGATCCTGCAGCGTGCCCTTCCCGGCGACGACCCTTCCTCACCGATCGTCGCCGAACTGCGCGCAGACACGCGCGCCCTGATCGACATCGTGAACGACCTCCTGCTCGCCGCCGAACCTGTCCAGGATGCTCCGGCTGGGCCCACCAGCGTCCTCCCCGCCGTCGACAGGGCCGTCGACGCGATGCGCGTGCTCGCCGAACCGCACGGCATCCTGGTGCACGTGGATGCGGACACAACGCAGGACCCGCAGGTCGCGATGCCGGCGGCGAGCCTGCAGCGGTGCGTGACCGCGCTGGTGGACAACGCGCTCGCGCACTCGCCCGACCGGTCGACGATCACCGTCGCGGTGCGCGTGCAGGGACGGACGGTGCTGCTGACAGTGGCGGACCAGGGCGGCGGCATCCAGGGCATCGACCCACGGCGGATCTTCGACCGGTTCGCGCGGGCGCCCCGGGCGACGACGGACGGCGGTGCCGCATCCCGGCCAGGCACGACGCGCCCGAGCTTCGGCATCGGCCTCGCGCTGGTCCGCGACCTCGCGGCGCGCGCGGGCGGCAGCGTCGACGTCGCGGCGACCGGCGACGACGGGACGGTACTCAGGTTGAGCCTGCCCAGCCTGCCGATCCGCTCAGGTTCCTAGCGCGTCGCGCCGTCTTGGAGGATTCTGGGACGCAACAGGATGGACTGGGGGGAACAGTCCGCCCTGCGTGGGTTCGCCTGTGAGAGGGGAGGTCACCCGGTGTCAGTCGTCGCGACGCGCCCAGCGCCGGCCCGTGTCCGCCCGCTCTCCGACGCACGCTGGTTCGTCGCCGGTGTCGCCGGGCTCCTCGCGACGCTGCTCTCCGCCGCCGGCTCGTGGATCCCGTCACTGTGGGGCGACGAGGCGGCGAGCGTCATGTCCGCCCAGCGCTCCCTACCGTCTCTGGCATCGATGCTGGGCCACGTCGACGCGGTGCACGGCGCCTACTACCTCGGCCTGCACGCGTGGGTGCACCTCTTCGGCACCTCGCCGTTCGCTTTGCGCTTCCCCAGCGCGGTCGCCGTCGGGCTGACGACGGCCGCGGTGGTGGTGCTCATCTGGCGACTCGACGGACGCCGGATGGCGATGGTCGCCGGGGCGGTCTGCATGATCCTGCCGCGGGTGACGTACATGGGCGAGGAGGCCCGCTCGTTCGCTTTCAGCGCCGCCGCTGCCGCCTGGCTGACCGTGCTGCTCGTCGAGATCCTGCACCGGCGGGAGGTGAGCCGTCGCTGGTGGTTCGCCTACGGCGCCCTCCTCGCGGTCGGAACGTACGTGTTCCTCTACGTCGCCCTGTTCGCTGTGGTGCACGCGGTGATCCTCGCCACCGTTCGCGTGCGGCGCGCGACCCTGATCGGCTGGGTGGCCGCTGTCGCAGGAGCCGCGGTCGCCGTGCTGCCGCTCGGCATCGTCGGGCTCCTCGAACACGACCAGATCTCCTACCTCACCCAGATGGAGCAGTCGTCGTTCCTGATCCTCTTCAGTTCACTCTGGTTCAGCTCCTGGTGGGTGGCCGCAGCGGCGTGGGCGCTCATGCTGGCTGCGGTGTGCATCCCGTGGTGGATGCGGCTGCGCTCCGGTGTGCGCAACTCCTGGATGGTGACCAGGACAACGCCGACGCCGATCGCGGTGGCGGTCGCCTGGCTGGTCGTGCCGACCGGGGTGCTCGTCGCAGCGCAGGCCGTGATCCCGGACTTCACCGCCCGCTACGTCTCGTTCTGCGCTCCGGCCGCCGCGATCCTGGTGGCGTACGGACTCCGGGCGCTGTTCACGCTGCGCGCCTGGGCCGGAATCGCGGCCGGAGCGGTGCTGGTGGCCCTGATCGTCCCCGTCTACGCGGGTCAGCGCACGCCCTATGCCAAGAACAACAGCGACTGGGCCGAGCTCAGCGCGGTGGTCGGCGCCCACGCGCATCCGGGAGACGGCGTGATCTTCGACGAGGGCGCACGCCCCTCCCGCCGACCCCGGCTGGCCATGCACACCTATCCGGCCGGTTTCGCGGGTCTGGTGGACGTCACACTGGAGGTGCCGTTCCAGCAGAACTACACCTGGCACGACACCGCGTACTCGGTCGACCAGGCCGACGCCCGCGACCGCCTCGCCGGGATCGAACGGGTCTGGCTGATCGAATACGCCGAAACCCCCACCACTCCGGACAGTTGGGGGCTGGTGTCGCTGGAACGCGAGGGGTTCGTGCAGACCGGACTGCGGGTGGCGACGCACTCGGAGCTGGTGATCGAGCTGGAGCGGTGATGGGGGCTTGACCGGTGATGGGGGCTTGACCGGTCACTGCCGGTAGATTGCAGAGCGGACACGAACACAGGGGGATGCGGATGCGCGCGGTGATCCTCGGCGGAACGGGCGCCATCGGCGGCGCGACAGCCGAACGGCTGGCTCGCACCGGCTGGACGGTCGACGTCACCGGGCGGGACGCGACGGCGATGCCGGACGAGCTCAGCCGCGCCGGCGTGCGATTCCATTCGCTGGAGCGCGACCGGGTGTCCGGCATCGAGCGGCTGATCGGCGACGACACCGACCTGCTCGTCGACCTCGTGGCGTACTCGGCGCGGGATGCGCGTGCCCTGCTGCCCGCCATGGGTTCCGTGGGGCAGACGGTCGTCATCTCGACCAGAGCCGTCTACGTGGATGCGGATGGCAGGCACATCAACGGCGACGAGCCTCCGCGGTTCCCCGTGCCGCTCCGCGAGGACAATCCGACGCTGCCGCCCGCGGGCGACGACGTCGACCCGCACACCAGGGAAGGGTACGCGCCGTGCAAGGTCGCCGTCGAGCTGACCGTGCTCGGCAGCGGGCTCCCCGTCACGGTGATCCGGCCGTCCAAGGTGCACGGGCGGTGGGCGCGCAACGCCCGCACGCACGGGTTCGTGGATGCGATGCTGCGCGGGGATGAGCGGATCGAGCTGGCCGGCCGCGGGCAGACGGTGGATCACCTGACGGCCGCGGCGAACACGGCGGCGCTGATCGAGACGGTCGCACGGACGGCGGACCCTGCGGACGGGGCGGGGCCGCGCATCCTGAACAGCGCCGACCCTGACACACCGACGGCGGAAGAGATCGTGCGCGCCATCGGCGAGCGCGTCGGCTGGGCGGGGAGGATCGAGCTGCTCGGGCCGGGTGAGGGCGGCGGCGCGGTGGAGGCAGGTCGCGAGGGTGACGGCGACCCGACGCGCGACCCCGACCGCGGGCGCCACCCGTGGCTGGTCGCGCATCCGATCGTGCTCGACACCACCGCATCCACGGCCATCGGGTATGCGCCGGTGGGCGCAGGCCTGGAGCTGCTGATGGACGAAGTGGACTGGGTGCGTCGGCATGGCTGACCGGGTGACACCACGGCTGACCGTACCGCCGACGCTCCGGCCCGGGGATCGCGTCGCCGTGCTCTCGCCGTCGTTCGCAGCTCCCGGGTTCGCCCCGGACGTGCACGAGCAGGCGATGCGCCGGCTCGCGGAGGCGACGGGACTCGTGCCCGTCGAGTTCCCTACGACCAGGCTGCTCGGCGCATCTCCCGAGGCGCGCGCGGCCGACCTCAACGCCGCCTTCGCCGACCCGGGCATCCTGGCCATCGTGGCGACGATCGGGGGCGACGACCAGATCACCGTGATCCCACACCTGGACGCTGCCGCCGCTGTCGCGAACCCGACGCTCTTCCTCGGCTACAGCGACAACACGAACATCCTGAACTGGCTGTGGAACCTCGGGATCGCGGCGTACTACGGCGGCTCGACCCAGGTGCAGCTCGGCGCCGGACCCGGCATCGACGACATCCACCTGGCCGCGCTCCGTGCCGCGCTCCTCGACAGCGGACGCCTCGAGGTGACCGATCCCGGCGTCTCGGAGGACTTCGGGATCGACTGGCGTTCACCGCTCGCGCTGACGCAGCACGGCGACCGCGAGGCGACCGAGCCGTGGGTGTGGGCCGGAGCCGAGACACGCGTGGTCGGCCGGACCTGGGGCGGATGCGTCGAGGTGATCGACCAGCTCGCGGTCGCCGGCCGGCTGCCGCCGCTGGAGGCATTGCGCGGAGGCATCCTGCTGCTGGAGACGAGCGAGGAGGTGCCGCCCGCGCGGGTCGTCCTGCGCTGGGTGCGCGCCCTGGGCGAGCGCGGCGTGCTCGCGGCCGTGTCGGGCGTGCTGCTGGCACGGCCCCCGGCGAGCGAGTTCGGGAACATCCCGTCCGCGCAGGATCGAACGGCCTACCGGGCGGAGCAGAGCGCGACGGTGATCTCGGAGGTGCTGCGATACAACCCGGATGCGGTGATCTGCACGGGAGTGCCGTTCGGGCACACGCGACCGCAGTGGATACTGCCGTACGGAGGTCTGATGGAGGTCGACGGAGTGACGAGGCGGATCGTGGCGGACTACTCGGGGGCGAGCGCGTGGTGACGACGATGGCCACCGAGCAGGCCGCGTACGTGCTCGGTGTGCATCCGACGGCGTCCGCCGCCGATGTCGAGCGGATGTACGCGTGGCGGATCGCGACGACCAGCCCGGACGACACCCACCAGCGCGAGGCGTTGTGGCGGGCGAGGGAGACGCTGCTCGGCCGGTCGCGGTCGCGAACGGGCGCGATCGTCGGGTGGGCCGTCGGCGGCGCGGCCGGGCTGGTCATACTGATCGTGATCGTCGCGCTGGTCGCCACGAGCGTGTTCCGGGTGGTCGAGTCGGAGACGACCGACCGGGCTGCGGGCGTGCCGGGACAGAGCCAGGTGTTCGACGACGTGACCGTGCAGTACTCGGGCACGGGATGGACGTTCATCCTCACCTCACCGCGGGACTGCCCGGCGGCGAAAGTCGTCGTCGGGTTCTCCGACACCCGCGACGGCGACGTCATCGACCAGTTGACGGACACGGCGCCGCTGCAGGCGGGGGTGCCGTATACCTACACGGCGGAGGACAACGCATCCACGCATCCGTACGCGCAGATCGTCGAGATCGTCTGCCACGCGATGTGACGAGGGGGGCGCGCCCGCTACGCCTCTGTAAGCAGCGCCTGCACAGTTTCGAGCAAGTGTGGCACCCTCGCGGACGCCGCCTGCCACACGACGGCGTCATCAACCACCGCGTACCCGTGCGCCAACACGTTGCGGAGGCCGATGATTCGAACGAGATCCGGGATTCGCTCCGCCGTCTCCGCGTCGACTTTGCGGAGGTTGTTCAACGCCTCCCCGACGATGAGGAGCTGACGCTCGACAGCGGAGCGGTGCAGATCGTCTGCAATGTAGGAGTCCTGCGTGAGGCCAGCAATGAAAGATGCGATGCGCTCAGCGGCTTCCTGCACATCCCACAGGTGCGCGGCGGATTCAGGCCGCATAGAACTCTTCCGCTGTCGCGAGAGCGGATTTCGCGAAGTACGGATTGTTCACGGCGTTGGCCATGACCAGGTCGACCCGGCGTTCGAGCAGCGCTTCGAGATCCTCTTTCAGTCCGAAATACGCGTCGAAGAGATCGTTCGTCCCCGAAGCGAACTCCACGAAGAAGTCGACGTCACTGTGCTCCTCGTCGAATCGTCCGTTAACCGCCGAACCGAACAGACGGAGGCTGCTCACGCCGTGGGCGCGGCACAGCAACGCGATTGCGTCGCGATCCAGTGTGAACGCCGTGGCCATGACCGCAGTCTAGCGATGGCGCTTCGACAACGGGTCGCGCCCGCCCTTCACCCCCGCAGGTGCGCGTGCAGCTCCCGAACCGCGGCGCCGAGCGCGGCTTCGGCCGCCGGCTGCGTCGACGCGGGGACAGTGGATGCGCTGAGTGCGACGATCGCGAAGCAGGAGCCGTCCGCGTGTTCGAGCACTCCCGCCTCGTGTCGCAGGTTGAGGAGCGTTCCGGTCTTGGACGCCCAGCGGGCGTCGTCGGAGGCGAGGTCGGGGGCGAGGCGGTGCCGGATGGTGTTGCCGTGCAGGTGCTCGCGGAGACGCGCCGCGGCGGCGGGAGGGATGCCGCGCCCGCGCCAGACGGCCTCCAGCAGATCGGCGAAGCCGCTCGCGGTGACGGTGTTCGTCCTGGCAACGTCGAGCTGCCGCACGGGATGGCCGTTCGCCGGAGTGCTCCCGCGGATCGCGAGCGTGTGGGCGAGGTGGGCGTCGTCGGGGGCGAAACGTTCGAGGGGCGTGTCCGACAGGTCGGCGAACGGGTGGCGCACGGCGATGCCCCGGATGCCGAGGCTGTCCAGGTCGGACATCACGTCGGCGGCGGGGACGATGGCGAGCAGCGCGTCTGCTGCGCCGTTGTCGCTGATGGTGACGGCGAGCGAGACGAGGTCGTCGACGGCGATGGTGGATGGGTGACGGAACCGGCCTGTGCCCGGCGTTGCCTCGCCGGGGTCGCCGGGCGGCACGGTCACCGGGAGGGCGCCGTCGAGCCTGCCGTCGGCGATTCGGATGAGGGCGGAGAGTGCGATCGGAACCTTCGCGAGCGACGCGGCCGGTGTGGGGACGTCCGCGTCGATGGCGACCTCGCGGCCGGAGTCGATGTCGCGGACGACGATGGATGCGCGGAGCCCAGCGCCGGCGAGGTCGGCGCGGATGTCGGAGAGGAGGCGCTGGTCAGGCACGGGGGTCCCCCGCCGCGTCCGCGTCGCCGGACGCGGCCGCCACGCCGAATGCCGCCGTCACAGCAGGAGCACCCGCAGCATCCACCGCGCCGAGCGCCGCCGCGAGCTCGTCCGCGACAGCCGCCCGCACCGCGTCGACGTCGTGCCCGCTGTCACCGGCGATGGCGAACCCTCTTGCGAGCGCGAGTCCCGCGAACGGCCGCCAGTGCAGGCGGAGCGCGTCGGCCTCCGCACTGGTGCAGAGGAGCAGGTCGCCGCTTGTGAGCACCGCGGCGAGCGCGGACGTGGTCGACGCATCCACCGGGAGCTGCCCAGGCAGGAGTCCGGCAGCGTACCCGGCGCGGGTGAGCCGGTCGCGGATGTGCGGGAGGTCGTCCTCCGGTCCGATCCGGATGCGCGTGCCAGCGTCCGCGTCGCCCGGCGCGCGCGTGCCTCTCGGCTCGTGCGCGCCCCTGGGTGAGCGCGTGCCCCTCGGAGCGCGCAGGCCCTCCAGCCGGAGCGGACGATCGGTCGGGCGGCGGCCGGCGGCGCCGAGCTCGGCGACCCAGTCCGCCTCGTCCGGAGGCACGGCGAGCGCCGCGACCCGCACCGCGAGCGTCGTGGCCAGCTCGGCGCGACGGACGGGAGCCTCCGTGCGGAACTCCAGCCGCAACCCGGCCACGCGACCGGCCGCGTCGGCGACCGCGAGATCTCGAGTGGAGCATCCGGTGGGCACCGCGACCGTCACGGGGCGCAGTCGCGCACGCTCGGCGTCGAGCTCCACCTCATCGGCCAGGCGGACGAGCCTGCGCGCGGACGGCACGAGGTCACGGCCGAACGCCGTCAGCACGGCGCGACGGGCGTTCCGTTCGAGGAGCGGGGCGCCGAAATGCCGTTCGAGCGCCAGGATGCGGCGGCTCGCGACGGACTGTGCCACATCCAGCGCGGCGGCCGCACGCGTGACGGTGCCGCGCTCGTCGAGCTCGACAAGCACCCGGAACGCCGCGATCAGATCCATCGCTGCAGCCTACGCCCATGCGGAAAGCGCATGAGTCGGCGCGATCCGGTCTTCGACGGGATCGATCGGGCGAGGGAGGGTGGGGGCATGAACACTCGAACACGATTCGCCTTCCGCGCCGCGGCGGTGTCCGTCGCGGTCTCCGCCGTGCTCACGGGCTGCCAGGTCTCCGGCGCGACCGCTGTGACACCGCCCGCGGTGGGGGCGTCGGCGTCCGGCGCACCTGCAGCCGCATCCACGACCCGCGCGTTCGCCGCGCTCGAACGCAGCCACGCCGCAACCCTCGGGGTCGCCGCGATCGACACCGGCACCGGGCGGACCGTCGGCTTCCGGGCGGGCGAGCGCTTCCCGTTCGCGTCGTCGAACAAGACGTTCATCGCCGCGGCCACCCTGCAGCGCGCGACGACCGCCGACCTCGACACCGTCATCCACTACACGCAGGCCGACATCCTCGACTACGCCCCGATCACGAGCCGCTTCGTCGACAGCGGCATGACCGTACGCGAACTCGTCGACGCCATGCTCCGCTTCAGCGACAACACAGCCGCCAACCTCCTCGTCGCCCGCCTCGACGGCCCGGCTGCGGTGGAACAGTGGATGCGCGGAATCGGCGACCGCATCACCAACGTCGACCGCACCGAACCCGACCTCAACGAGGCGATCCCCGGCGACCCCCGCGACACGACGACCCCCTCACAGTTCGCCGCCGACCTGCGCTCGGTGCTGCTCGGAAAGTCGCTCGAGACCGCCGACCGCACACTGCTGCGCAACACCATGCTCAGCAACACGACGGGCGACGACACCATCCGCGCGGGCGTCGACCCCGCCTGGCCGGTCGCCGACAAGACCGGCACGGGCGAGTACGGCGTGCGCGACGACATCGCCGTGGTCTACCCGGCCGGACGTGCGCCGATCATCGTGGTGGTGCTGACGAGGAAGGACGCGCCGGACGCGACGCCAGACAACGCCCTGCTCGCCGAGGCGACGAAGGTCGCGGTCGGCGCGCTGGGGCGGTAGCCGATCCGGCTGTCGTCGGGTCTGAGCCCGCACTGATGGCGGGCGACGCCGTCTTCGTCGGTGGCGTGTCGTCTTCGTCGGTGGCGCGCCGTCTTCGTCGGTGGCGCGGCCGGGCGGCCTGGCTATTCGCAGGCGACGCCGTCCCCGTCACGGTCGAGCGTGCGCGAGTAGCCAGGCTCGCCCACGTGGATGGGTGCGGCGCCTGCCGCTCGTGCCGCAGCGCAGTTGGGGTAGTAGACGTCGACGGGCGCTGGCGGAGCCGGGGCGGGTGCGGGCGGGGCGGGTGCGGGCGGAGCTGCAGGAGCAGCAGCCACCGGAGCGGCCGGTGCGGGGTCGGCGTTCACCGGCACCGGCACCGCCTCCGGCTCCGGCGCGACCGGCGGCGGCGCGAACGGCGACGTGAACGCGGGCTGGTCAGCGCATCCGGAGAGCACGCGGGCGATGGCGTCGTGCTCGGCCTTCGTCACCCACAATCCGTATGCGGCCTTCACCGATACCTGGCGGGCGACGTATGCGCAGCGGACGTCCTTCTTCGGCGGCAGCCAGGTGGCCGCATCGCCCGCGCCCTTCTGGGCATTGACGGCGGAACCGACCGCGATCAGGTTCAGCGGGTCGTTCGCCAGGCTGATCCGCTGAGCCTGCGTCAGCTTCTGGGCGCCGGTCTCCCACGCGTTCAGCAGTGGGACGACGTGGTCGATCTGAACGGCTAGGGATGTCGTGCGTCCGCGGGTGAACGAGATCGTCTTCCCCGTGTACGAGTCGAGCAGCGTCCCCGACACCACCGTGCAGCCGCCGCTCACGGTTGCCGGGTGAAGGTCGCGGCCGAGGATGTCGTTGCGGGTGTCGCATCCATTGCGGTCGACGTCGAGCCACGCGTCGCCGAACCTGCCCGTGCGGTCATAACCGGTCTTGGGTGCGCGGCCTTTGACCGGCAGGGTCTCGAGAAGGGCGACCGCGGTGGTCGGGGTGGCCGAGGCGTCGGCGAGGACGGTGGATGCGGCGTCGACCGGCGCGGAGACCCGGTCCGGCGCATCCGGCTCGGGCGTGACAGAAGGGATGACCGTGGGGGACGGCGTGCTAGTGCGGCCCGCCTCGTCGCTTGCCGACCTGACGCCCTCCGACCCGCAGGCGGCGAGCGCGGCGACCAGTCCCGCCGCGACGACCACCGCCGCGGCTCGACGTCGCAGAATCCCGTGGCGGTCAGAATGCGTCAGCCTGCCGGCCCGCTCTCCGCTGTTCTCAGGGGACGACGGCTGAGTGAGGCGTGGAGCAGACACGAACAGCAGTCTCTCAGGAAATCCATTGACTTCGCGTCCCAAGAGCAGGGTACATACATTGGGTTTCAGTAGGTCAGCGCCCCGCGCATCCCACGCACATCCACCGTCACCGGCGCGACAGCGTCGTCTCCTCCGCCACCCGCGTGAGCTTCTGCGGGTTGCGGACGAAGTAGAGGCCCACGATGCGGCCGTCTGCCACCTGGGCGGCGAGGACGCCGTCCATCACACCGTCGACGCTGAGGACCAGGGCCGGGTTGCCGTTGACGGTGGTCAGCGCGCCGGTGACCGCCGCGCCCGCCTTGCGGATGCCGCCCGCGATGAAGCGCGCCACCTTGTCCGCGCCGACGATCGGGCGGAGGGCCGCCTGCTTGAGGCCGCCGCCGTCGCTGACGAGCACGACGTCGGGCGCGAGGACGGACAGCACCGCCTCCGCGTTCCCCGTCTCCACTGCCACCCGGAACGCTTCCAGCGCTGCCCGCGCTTCCGCGGCCGACACCGGGATGCGGGGACGCCGCGCCTCGACGTGGCCGCGGGCGCGGTGAGCGATCTGCCGCACTGTGGCCGGGGTCCTGTCGACGGCGGCGGCGATCTCGTCGAAGCTGAAACCGAAGACCTCGCGCAGCACGAACACCACGCGCTCGGTCGGGCCGAGTGTCTCCAGCACCACCATCAGCGCCATCGAGACGCTCTCCGCGAGCTCGGCGTCCTCGGCGACATCCGGCGCGGTCAGCAGCGGCTCGGGCAGCCAGGGTCCGATGTACGCCTCCCGGCGGCGCTGCACGGAACGCAGCCGGTTGAGTGCCAGCCTGGTCGCGATCCTGACCAGGTATGCGCGCTCGTTCTGCACCTTCGAGCGGTCGACGCGGACCCAGCGCAGCCAGGTCTCCTGCAGCACGTCCTCCGCGTCGGCCGCCGAGCCGAGCATTTCGTAAGCGACCGTGAAGAGGAGGTTGCGGTGCGCGACGAAGAACTCCGTGGCGTCCTGCTCGTCGGCCAACCCGTCGCCTAGCTGCTCGATCTGCTCGGCAGTCTGCTCGTCGGCCCCGTCGCCTTCCCGCGCATCCCCCACCGCATCCCCGGTCATTTCCGCTCCCCTCGCCCGGACACCGCCAACGCACTCGACCCTGCGAGCATACGGCGGCGATCCTTGTCCCCGAAGGCCGCCGGCAGTCGCGTCGCTCCCGGGTGCCGTGCTTCGAGCGTGAGCTGCTCGACCGTTCCCCAGCACACCAGTGCCTTCACCTTCGCGCCGGCACGTCCCGAGATGAACGCGCGCGTCGCCGTGTCGTCCCTGTGCTCGAACTGGAAGATCCCGCTGTCGCGTCCGAGGCTCAGGCAGAGGCCGACGAAGCTGAGGGAGAACGGCGTCGGCTGCTCTCCCGCGATCCTGCGCAGCACCGTGTCGGCCGCGTGACCGCCGAGCGGACCCGCCGCCTGGCAGCTCATCCGCACCGGGACCTCGGACGGGGCGGCCGAGTCTCCCGCCGCCACGATCCGGTCGTCGTCCACGCTCGTCAGCGTCTCGTCGGTGACCAGGCGGCCGAGCGCGTCCGTCGTCAGGCCGCTGCGCCGTGCGAGGTCGGGCACGCCGAAGCCGGTCGCCCAGATCGTCACCGCGCTGGGGATGCGGCGGCCGTCCGACAGCTCGACCGCATCCGGTGTCACGGCGGTCACCCGGGAGCCAGGGCCGTCCTCGACGCGCACCCCGAGCGCGGCCAGGCGGCGCGCGACTACGCGGCGAGCCCGCGGGTGCAGCGACGGGCCGAGCTGACCGGCGCAGAACAGCACGACGTCCCGCCCATTCTCTGCGAGCTCCGCGGCGGTCTCGATGCCGGCCGGTCCGGCGCCGACGACGCCCACGCAGGCCGCCGGACCCGCTGCGGCCAGCGCATCCCGAAGTCGCTCCGCGTCCGCGAACTCGGCGATCGGCAGCGCGTGCTCCGCGGCGCCGCGCACCCCGAGGACGCCGCGGCTGCTTCCCGCCGCGTAGACGAGGTGGTCGTATGCGATGCTGCCGCCGGAGGCGAGGATCACCCTCCGACCGGCCGCGTCGAGGCGCTCGACCGTGTCGACAACGAGGTCGATGCGGTCGGCGAGCACCTTCCCGAAGTCGACGACGGCGTCGTCCGACCCGCCGACGAGCTGGTGCAACCGGATGCGCTCGACGAACATCGGCCGCGCGTTCACGAGAGTCACGGCGACATCGTCGCGCCGCGTCAGACGGTTGGCGGCTGTCACACCGGCGTATCCCCCGCCGATGACGACGACCTGGTGCTGGGTGGTCATGGTGTCTCCTCTGTTCGTGTCCATGCACCATCAGGACACCGGCCGAGTCCGGGATGTGACACGACGCCGCGACGAAAGCGACACGACCAGCCGAACTCACCCGTCGAGCAGCCCCCGGATGTCGTCCGCACTCAGGGCGCCGTCGAACGCGCCGCCCGGGTCGTCCATCAGCGCCTCGAACAGGCGGGCCTTGCGCTCCTTCAGCGCCATCACCTTGTCTTCGATGGTGTCGTCGGCGATCATCCGGTACACCATCACGTTCTTCTGCTGCCCGATGCGGTGGGTGCGGTCGATGGCCTGCGACTCGGTCGCCGGGTTCCACCACGGGTCGAGCAGGAAGACGTAGTCGGCCTCTGTCAGGTTCAGGCCGAAGCCGCCCGCCTTGAGGCTGATCAGGAACGCGGGGGCGTCGCCGTTCCGGAAGCCGTCGATGACCTCATCGCGGCGGCGGGTGGAACCGTCGAGATACGCGTACCCGATGCCGCGCTCGTCGAGGCGAACGGCGACCGTTCGCAGCAGACTCGTGAACTGGCTGAAGATCAGCGCCCGGTGGCCGCCGGCCACCACATCGGCCAGTTCGTCCAGCAGCACATCGATCTTCGCCGACGGGATGCCCGCATACTGGGCGTCGACCAGGCTCGCGTCGAGTGCCAGCATCCGCAGCAGCGTGAGCGAGCGGAACACGATGAAGCGGTTGCGATCCAGGTCGTCGACCAGTCCGAGGATCTTCTGGCGCTCCCGCTGCAGAACGAGGTCGTAGAGTCTGCGGTGCTTCGGAGCCAGCTCGACGCGCAGCACCTGCTCCTGCTTCGGCGGCAGCTCGGACACGACCGCCTCCTTCGTGCGACGCAGCATCAGCGGCCGCACCCGCTGCCGCAGCCGGACCAGCAGGTCGGGTCGGTCGCCGGCGGCGAGTGGTTTGAGGTACCGGTCGGTGAAGCTCGACCGCGGCGGAAGCAGGCCGGGCGACACGACACGGAAGATGGACCAGATATCGAGGAGGTCGTTCTCCATCGGGGTGCCGGTGATCGCGAGCTTGAACGGTACCCGCAGATCGCGTGCGGCCTCGTGCGCCTTCGAGGTCCTGTTCTTGATGAGCTGCGCCTCGTCGAGGATCAGCCCCGCCCATCCCTCGGCCTGGTAGCGGGCGATGTCGAGTCGGAACAGGGCGTATGAGGTGACGACCACATCCACTCCGTCGGCGATGTCACGCAGCGGTCGGCGGCTCTTCGCCTGGGTAGCCGTGACGGCGCGCACACTGAGCTCCGGCGTGAACCGAGCGGCCTCCGCCACCCAGTTCGAGACGACAGAGGTCGGCGCGACGACCAGGAACGGCGGACCGCCCGGCTCCCTGCCGCGGGCGTGGGCGATCAGCGCGAGGGTCTGCAGCGTCTTGCCGAGCCCCATGTCGTCGGCGAGCACGCCGCCCAACCCGTGCTCCCACAGGAAGGCGAGCCAGCGGAAGCCGTCCACCTGATACGGCCGCAGGGTCGCCGCGACCGACGCCGGCACCGGGACGTCGTCGGGCGACTCGCCGTCGCGGATGGCCCGCAGGCCCTCCGCCGTGCGGCGCCACGATTCCGCCTGATGCGCCTCGTCGGCGAGCTCGACGAACTCCGACCAGAGACTGGCCTGGTAGCGACTGATCCTCAGCGAGCCAGGCTCCCACTCGTCCAGCGACTTCGCCTCGTCGATGAGCGCCCGCAACCGGTCGAACACCGGCTGCTGCAGCGACAGATATGACTTGTCGACCAGCAGCAGCTTGGGCCGCCCCTGCGACAGCGCTGTGAACAGCGGAGTGAATGGGATGGTGCGCCCCTCGACGGTCACCAGCACACCGAGGTCGAACCAGTCGCGCTTGTCCGTCTCCACCGTGGTCACGACGAGCTTCGGCGTGTCCACCAGCTCGCGGTAGTCCGGCCGGTCGCCGACGATGTCGACCCTCACGTCCTTTCGGCGTTGCAGCGCCGGCAGCAGTGTCGCGGAGAACTCCGCGGCGTCGAGCCCAGTGAGCTCGGCGGCGTGCGGACGCCACCCCAGGGCGTCGACGAGCCCGCCGGGCACGGGATGCGCATCCACGGGCTCCGCGCCGGTCGCGGACAGCCACGCCCAGTCCAGTTCGAGCCTGTCGTTCCCGGCGAACGTCGCCGTGAGCACGAGCACGGGCGGCAGGATCTCGGGGAACTCGACGGACGCATCCGTGCTCACCACCTCGACCACGCCCTGCAGCCGCGGATAGTAGGAGCGCAGGAACTCGTCGGTCTCGGCCGCCGGCACCTCGATGGTGTCGTCGGCGGCGAGGAGCCTCCGCTGCTCGGCGCTCAGGGTCTTCGCCGTGCGCGCGAGCGTGAACCGGGGCACGAGGTCGAGGCTCCAGAGGTAGATGCCGTGGTCGGCGATGGCGCCCGCCGCCGACCCGGGATGCGCCGTCTCACCCACCAGCGCGACCGTGCGCAACCGCAGGCCGCCGTCCGGCAGGGTGTCCGCATCCACTGCCACAGACGCACCATCGGCGACCATGACATCCGTCTCGCGCTTCCCGGTGACGAGCGCGACGCCCAGCCGCTCGCCCTCCTCGAGCAGCGGCCACAGCAGCGGGCTCGCGAAGTCGTCGACGTACAGCCAGTCCGCCTCGCCGGGTACATAGACATCGCGCCCGGCCCGGTGCAGCGCGGCGAACTGCCCGAACCAGGCGTGCTGCGCGGGATCGAGCGACAGCCGGTTGAGCAGGTGCGGCAAAGCCGACCAGGTGAGCGAGCCGCGCACCCAATTGCCGGTGCCGCTCCGCATCACCGGGCGCACCCCCAACCGCAGCATCCCGCGCCCGCCCCTGCCGGGGCTCGCGGCTGTGGCGGCGGTCGCCGTGCGGGACGTCGGTGCATCCCACCGGCCCGTGGATGCGCGGGTGCGCTCCCGCAACTCGAACTGCAGGCCAAGCGCCGCAGCGCGGGCGGGCGCCGCGACACTGCCGGCCGGGGCGCTCGCGGCGGCCGGACGGGTGAGCCCGGAGACCTGCGCCTTCCACCCTGCGGGGGTGGGGGTGTCTGGCATGGGACTCAGCCTCTCACGGGCCGGGGACACGCGAACACTGGGACGAAGGAGAGCGGCGGAGACGGCAGCGGCGTGGGCGCGCGGCGTGCGGCGTGCGGCGTGCTCCGACGGTGGTCACGAGCGTCGCGTCGCCCGCATGGCGGCCTGGATGCGCCGGTCGAGGTCGTCGAGCTCGGCCATGAGGTCGGACGCGACCCACACGCGGTCGCGCTTGCGTCCCGTGATCTCGCGGATGATCCCCGCCTCCGCGATCCGGTCCAGCGCCTTGTAGGTCTGCGGCGTCCCGGAACCGGACAGCCGCTCGGCGTCCGCCGAGGTCATCACGGGATGGTCGTAGAACGCCGAGACGAGATTGGCGACCGCCGACCCCGCGCGGCCGTCCAGCTCGGCACGCCACTCGCCGGGCAGCCCGTCGATGCGGTCGATGGATGCGCGCGCCTCGACGGCCGCGATGCGCGCCGCGGTCGCGATGAGCCGGATGATGTCCGTCGGATCGCCTGTGCGATACGCGGTGAGAGCGTCGAAGTAGTCGTCTCGCCTGCCGAGAATCCCGCTCGCGAGCGGGATGACCGTGTGCGCGGTGACACCCCGACGGCGCAGAACCGCGCTGATGATGGCGCGGCCGACACGTCCGTTGCCATCCGTGAACGGGTGGATCGACTCGAACTGGGCGTGCCCGATCGCCGCCTGGACGATCACGGGAACGTCGTCGCGGTTCAGGAAGGCGACGAGGTCGTCGAGCAGCCCGGGGACACGCTCCGGCGCGGGAGGAACGTGCAGTGCGTCGCGAGGCGAGTAGTCGCTGCCGCCCACCCAGTTCTGCATGTCGCGCACGGCACCCGCGTACCGGGACTCGTGCGGGTCGTCCGCCATCAGGTCGCGGTGCGCGGAGACAATGCTGTCGACCGTGATCGCGCCGGTCTCTCCCGCATCCCGGACCAGCGCATGCAAAGCTGCGGACGCGGCGACCATGCTCGTGGCGCTCTCGTTGCCCCTGGCACCGGCGATGGCGCGGGCGAAGTCCTCCGCCGAGGCGCTGATGCGCTCGATCTTGGAGGACGCGACGGACTCCGTGCGCAGCATGAAACGGGAGAGCGCTTCGCTGTGCCCTTCCGCCGTCGTGTCCGTCGCCGCCACCGCGAGCAGAGCGCTCTCGCTGTCGCGGACGATGTCGAGCGACGGCTCGAAATCGAGTCCGGCGATATTCGGCGGGATGGTCGCCGCGACCTGGGTGAGCATCCGATCCTCGCGAGAGCCGACGCGCTGCATCTGGCGCCACGGAAGCACCTCGATGTCGTGCGCAGGCCAAAGCGTCATAAACCGTACTATCTCGCTCGTTATTATGGTTTAAGGGTATTAAAGCATAATAAAGGGAGGCTTATTCCGGTTTCGGCGCGCCTCACATCGTCTGCCGCATCCCGCCGTCGATGACGATGTCCGCACCGGTGAGGTTGCCGAGGAGCGGAGACGCGATCATGGTGACGAGGGCGGCCACCTCCTCCGGCGTCGTGAAGCGGCCCGTCACCATGGCCTGCTCCGCGCCGTGCCGCACCTCCTCCGGGGTACCGCCGCCCGCCGCGGAGACCGTCTTGGCCACTCCGCCGTCGCCGAGCCAGAGGGCCGTCGCCACGGGGCCGGGACTGATCGCGTTGACGCGGACGCCGCGCGGACCGAGCTCTTTCGAGAGGGACTTGCTGAAGCTGAGCACGGCGGCCTTCGCGGCGCTGTAATCCATCACGAGCGGGTCGGCGAGTTTCGCGTTCTCGCTGGCGATGTTGACGATCGAGCCGCCGTCGGGGATCTTCCCGAGGAGCGCGCGCGTCACGCGGACGGTGGCGAGCGTGTTCAGCGCGTAGGTGCGCATCCAGTCGTCGTCGGCGATGGATGCGAACCCGCCAGGACGCGACGGCGCGGCACCGACGTTGTTGACCAGGAGGTCGACCGGCGCGTCGACCTCGTCGGCGAACGCCGTGATCGCGACAGGGTCGGACAGGTCGACGGAGAAGAAACGGAAACGGTCGTCGGCCCGCAACGCCGCGATGTCGTCGGTGACGGTCTTGGCGATGGCGGTGACGCGCGCTCCCTCGCCGAGCAGGGAGTGCACGATGGCGAGTCCGATGCCCCTGCTGGCACCGGTGACGATGGCGGTCTTGCCGTTCAGAAGGAGGTCCACAGTGCGAGGGTATGGCGCGGGTCGGGATTCGGCTAGGGCGTGTTCGCGCGGGCGCGGCCCGCCGTGGTCACCCCGACGCTCCGCCGCCGTTCGCGGCCAGCCACTCCAGCACCCGCGGCATCGCCTTGTTCGCCACCGTGCCGTGTGTCGCGCCCTCGATGCGGTCGTAGGTGACCGCCGTGCCCTCGCCTTTCTCGCGCGCGACGAACGCGTCCGTCGCCGACGGCCTGACCAGCTTGTCCGCGAGGCCCTGCGCCACGAACAGCGGAACCGCGATCCTGGATGCGCCAGGCGTGTTCGCCGCGAGCAGCCCCGACCACGGTTCCGTCGTCTCCGGGTCTGCGGACAGGAAGGAGCCGACGAGCGGTTTCGCGACCGCGTGCAGAGCCGAGTTCTGGGTGAGGAGGCAGAAGCCGTTCATGGTGGGGAGCGCATCCACTGCCGCGGGTGTCAGGATGCTCTGCGCGGGCACGTCGTACACGGACGAGAAGGCGGCGAACGCGTACGAAGCGATGCTCACCCCGGAGATGTCGCCGATGTCTGCGCGCATCAGGCTGGCGAGGTCGGTGGCTGGGGCGGCGACCGCGGCGGCGCGGACGTCGAGGTCCGGCGCGTACGATGCGGCGAGCTGCGCTGCGAACAGCGCGGCCTGGCCGCCCTGCGAGTGGCCCCACAGCACGACCCGGTTGCTGGCCTCCGCGCCGAGGACGTCGCGGGCAGCCCTGGCGGCGTCGAGCACGTTCCTGCCCTCGGTGTCGCCGATGAGGTACGAGTCAGGGCCGGGCACGCCCATCCCGGTGTAGTCGGTGTAGACGACGGCGTAGCCGCGGGAGAGCAGATCGGTGAGGCCTTCGACGAAGACGTACGGGTCGAAGAACCGCGACGGCGCGCACTTCTCCGCGCTGCCCGTGGTCGGGTGGCCCCACGAGACGATCGTCCGCCCTCCGGCCGGGGCCGGTTTGTCGGGGACGACGAGGAGGCCGCTGTTCACGACCGGCTTACCGTCGAGGTCGGTGGAGCGGAACATGATGCGCCACGCGGCGGCGCCCGAGGGCTGGCCCGGCGCCTCCTCCGTGGCGATGAGCGAGCCGGGCGCGCCGTCCGGAAGCGGCGACGGCACACGATAGAAACTGCCGACGTATGGGCGGGCACCGAGGTCCTCCTCGACCCGCGTGACCTGGGTGGGCGAGCATCCGGTCAGCACGGCGACCGCCGCCACCACCACGGCCACCACCCGCACCCCTCGCCTGCTCACACGCAAACGCTACCCCGCCCCTTCCCGCTCCCCGAAGCAATCGAGCCGGGGGTTATGCACGCGACACGCCGGGTGGAGGCGTGCATAAGTCCCGGCTCGATTGCTTCGGGGGGCGGTGGGAGGATGGTGGCGTGCTGGTTGACGCGCTGGTGAAGACTTCGGAGGCCGTCGCATCCACTCGGTCCCGGCTGGCGAAAGTGGATGCGCTCGCCGGGCTGCTCTCGCAGCTAGCGCCGGAGGAGATCGCGCCGGCGGTCGGGCTGCTCGTCGGCAAGCCGCGCCAGGGCAGGGTCGGCGTCGGCTGGCGTGGGCTGTCCGCCGCGATCGGCGCACCGGCCTCCCAGCCCAGCCTCACCGTCGACGACCTGGATGCGCTGCTCGACCGCCTCGCGGCACTGTCCGGCACGGGGTCGGCCGGGGACCGCACCCGCGAGCTGCGCGCGTTCACGGAGCGCGCCACCGCGGAGGAACAGGACTTCATCGCCAGGGCGCTACTGGGCGAGATGCGCACCGGCGCGCTGGAAGGCGTCCTCACCGACGCCATCGCCAGGGCCGCCGACCGGCCAGGGGATGCGGTGCGGCGCGCGGCGATGCTGACCGGCGACCTCGGCGAGACGGCCAGGCTCGCGCTGACCGGCACGGCGGCCGAGCTCGCCGCCGTCGGCCTCGTGGTCGGGCGGCCCGTGCAGCCGATGCTCGCCGCCACGGCAGCGAGCGCTTCGGCCGCGCTCGAGACGACCGGCGAGGCGTCGGTGGAGTTCAAGCTGGACGGCGCGCGCATCCAGGTGCACCGGTTCGGCGACGACGTGCGGGTGTTCACGAGGAACCTCGCCGACATCACCCGCCGCGTGCCAGAGGTGGTCGAGGTGGTGCGCGGGATGCCTGTGCGCGACGTCATCCTCGACGGCGAGACCCTCTCCCTCGACGAGGACGGCGCCCCGCGCCCGTTCCAGGAGACGATGTCCCGGTTCGGGGCGGAGGCCGCGCGCGAGGCGGTCCTGCATCCGTGGTTCTTCGACGTGATGCACGTCGACGGCCGCGACCTCCTCGACGAGCCGCTGTCCACGCGGAGGGCCGAGCTGGAGCGGATCGCGGGCGCGCACCGCATCCCCGGCGAGGTCACAGACGACCCCGCGGTGGCGGAGCGGATCGCGGAGGATGCGCTGGCGGCCGGTCAGGAGGGCGTGGTCGTGAAGGCCATCGACTCGCCATACGCAGCCGGGAGACGAGGGTCGTCCTGGATCAAGGTGAAGCCGGTGCACACCTACGACCTGGTGGTGCTGGCGTGCGAGTGGGGTTCCGGGCGCCGACAGGGCTGGCTGTCCAACCTGCACCTCGGCGCGCTCGACCCGGACGGCGAGTTCGGCGAACCAGGCGGCTACGTGATGGTGGGCAAGACGTTCAAAGGCCTCACCGACGAGCTGCTGCGCTGGCAGACGGAGCACTTCCAGCAGATCGAGGTGCGCCGAACGGCCGGGACCGTGTGGGTGACTCCGACGACCGTCGTGGAGATCGCGATCGACGGAGTGCAGCGGTCCAGCCGGTATCCAGGCGGGATCGCGCTGCGCTTCGCGCGGGTGAAGCGGTACCGCGACGACAAAGACGCGGCAGAGGCCGACACGATCCAGACGCTGCGGGGGCTGCTGCGGGAGTGACGTTGCCGGCTGATGCTGCGGGCGGGGAGCCCGGTGGCTCAGAAGTCCTCGCGGCCCTCCGCATCCACATCCAGTCTCCTCTCGTCGTCCGCCCACGCGGCGAGCGCGAGGCCGAGCTGGCGTCGCACCCACTCCGGAGGCAGCGGGGCGTCCGCCTCGCCTTCGAGGCTGGCGAGGCGGTGAGCGCGTTCGGTCGATGACCCGGTGAGATCGTCCATGATCGTTCCCTTCCGAGACCGATTGTCCTCCTCGGGATGCGCGACAGGAACGGGTGCGCGCATGATGGCCTCATGAGCCAGTGGATCTACTTCATCCATCCTCCGCGCGACGACTTCGCGGCGACGATGACGGACGCGGAAAAGGAGGCGTGGGGGCGGCACTGGGCGCGGCTGCAACGCGAATTCGCCGACGGGCGCGTGATCCTGGTGGGTCCGACACTGGGGCACGTGAACACCGGGATCTGTGTGTTCGACGCCGACGACGAAGCTGCGGCGAGAGCGTTCATGGATGCGGACCCCGCGATCGCGGAAGGGTTCGCGCGCGGGGAGCTGCGCGGGTTTCAGGTGTCGCTGCTGCGGGGTGCGTGACTCAGCGCGGTTCGCGGTTCGCGGTCGCAACGCGACGCGAGCGCGCGAGACCGACGCGCATGCCTCAGCGCACGGTCGCGGCCAGCGCCGCTCCCGCCTCCCGCGCCCAGCGCTCCGGCTCCGCCATCGCGCCCTCCGCTCCCCCGGCCAGCGCGCTGAGCGAGATCGCGGCCGCGAAGTCGTCCGTCTCCGCCTCGATCGAGCCCGCGGCGAGCAGCGCCGGGATGCCCGCATCCCGTGCCAGGCCCGACACGTACGCCGGCACCTTCCCCGCCGCCGACTGCGAGTCGAAGCGGCCCTCGCCGGTGACCACGGCGTCTGCCGCAGCCACCAGGGCGGGCACTCCGAGCGCGTCGCCCACCGCCGCGGAGCCGGGAGCGAGTCGCGCTCCCCAGGCGAGCAGGCCGTAGCCGGTTCCCCCTGCCGCGCCTGCGCCGGGTGTGGCGGGGCGCAGGGGCGCGCCGGGAGCCTGGCCTCCGCCGAGCACGCGCGCCAGCTTCACCAGTCCGGACTCCAGCCCGGCCACCTGCTCCGGCGTCGCGCCCTTCTGGGGACCGAACACCGCGGACGCGCCCGTCGGGCCGAGCAGCGGGTTGGTCACGTCGCTCAGGATGCGCACCCCTCCTGGCGGAAGCTCAGGCAGGCCGGTGAGGTCGGCGCGGGCCAGCGTGCCGAGGCCGCGGTTGCCGAGGCGGATCGGGCGGCCGGTCGCGTCAGAGAACCGGGCGCCGAGGGCGGCGAGTGCCCCGACCCCGCCGTCGGTGGATGCGCTCCCGCCGATCGCGAGCAGAAGACCGGTCGCTCCCGCATCCAGAGCGGCGGCGATCGCCTGGCCGAAACCGAAGGTGTGGGCGTCGAGCGGGGCGAGCGCCGGCATGTGGGAGAGTCCGCTGGTCTCCGCCAGCTCGACCACGGCGGTGCCGTCCGGGAGCGACAGCCAAGACGCATCCACGGCTGTGCCCGCAGGGCCGAGCACGCTGATCGGGTGGCGGATCGAGCCGGGGACCGCCACCTCGAAGGCGTCCAGCGTGCCCTCGCCGCCGTCCGCCATCGGGGCGAGCACGAGACGGTCGCCCGGACGCACAGACGACCACCCGGCCGCGAGCGCTTCTGCGACCGCGGTGGCCGTCGCCGACCCCTTGAAGGAGTCGGGTGCTACGACAACGGTGTACGGCATCCCACTACAGTGGCACGTGCTCGGCGAACGCCCGAACCGTGCGCTCGACGACCGACGCCGGCGACGCATCCCAGATCGCCTGGTTGAAGATCTCCACCTCGACGTCGCCTGCGTAGCCGGCGGCGTTCACCGCGGCCGTGATGCTCGCGAAGTCGATGTGGCCGTCGCCCATCATGCCGCGGGCGAGGAGCACGTCGGCGGCGAGCGGAGTGACCCAATCGCACACCTGGTAGCTGGCGATCCGCCCGGAAGCACCCGCCCGCGCGATCTGCTCGCGCACGGCCGGGTCCCACCAGACGTGGAAGGTGTCCACGACGACACCGACCGACTCGGCGGGGAACTGCTCGGCGACGTCGAGCGCCTGACCGAGCGTGGAGAGCACGGCCCGGTCGGCCGCGTACATGGGATGCAGGGCCTCCAGCGCGAGAGTGACTCCCGCGGCGCGCGCATCCGGTTCGAGTTCGGCGACGGCGTCGCGCATCCGCTCGCGCGCCCCGCGCAGATCGGTGGAGCCGACAGGCAGGCCACCGGCGACGAGGACGAGCACGGCGGCCGAGCCGTCGGCCCCAGCGGCGGCGAGCGCGGCGGCCTCCTCGATCGCCGCGCGGTTGTCATCGATCGAGCGACGGCGCTCCTCGCCCTCCGGGGCGGTGAAGAACCCGGCCCGGCAGAGACTCGACACGCGCAGGCCGGAGTCGGCCACGCGCGCGACCGCGTCGCGGAGCCCCACCTCGGCGACCGGCTCCCGCCAGAGGCCGATGCTCTGCACTCCAGCCTCCGCGGTCAGGCGCAGGGCGGTGTCGAGGTCGGCGTACTTGATGGTCGCCTGGTTGATCGAGAGGCGGGGATGCGGGGTCACGGGGGCTGCGTCGGCGGTGGCGGCAGTGGCGGCAGCGGGGGCGGCGGCAGCGGGGGCGGCGGCAGCGTCGGGGGCGGCTGCAGCGCCGGCGGCGGTCATGCGGTGAATCCGTTCAGTCGGAGGAGCCCGTGCCAGCGGTCGGCGGCCAGTTCCGGGCGTTCGAGCGCGCCGGAAGCGTTCGCCAGGCGCATGATCTCGGACAGGTGGGGCAGGCTGCGGGCGGCGTGCAGTCCGCCGATCATCGTGAACGACGCCTGGTGGCCGTTCAGCCAGGAGAGGAAGGCCACACCCGTCTTGTAGTAGAAGGTGGGCGCGGCGAACACCTGACGCGACAACTCCTCGGTGGGGCCGAGGACCGCGCGGTAGCGGGCGACGTCCCCGGCGTCGAGCGCCTGGATGGCGGCGGACGCGCTGGGCGCGACGGCCGCGAACGCGCCGAGCAGCGCATCCGAGTGGGCGCCGCTGCCCTCGCCCTCGCCCTCGCCTTCGATCAGGCCGACGTAGTTGAAGTCGTCTCCCGTGAACATCCTGGCCGACTCCGGAAGGCGGGAGCGGAGGGCGACCTCGGCGTCCGCATCCAGCAGGCTCATCTTGATGCCGCTGACCCTGTCGGCGTTGTCTCCGATGATCCGCAGGACGGTCTCGCTCGCCTCGGCGGAGTCGGTCGAGCCGAAGTACGCCGCGAGGGCCGGATCGAACGCGGCGCCCAGCCAGTGCAGCACGACGGGAGTGGATGCGGCGCCCAGCACCGCGCGGTACACCCGCTCGTAGTCCGCGGCCGAGGCGGCGGCGCGGGCGAGGTGGCGGCTGGCCATCAGCACGACCCCAGCACCGGCGTCCTCGGTGAAGTGAAGCTGCTCGAGGTACGCGTCGATCACGGCGTCCAGGGTGATGACCTCGTCCTCGACGTGGTCGGTGTTCACGCCGACGACGATCGCGCCGCCGACCGAGCGCGCCTCCGCGGCGCTCCGGGAGATGAGGTCGCGGGTGGCACGCGCATCCAGGCCCATGTTGCGCTGGGCGGTGTCCATCGCGTCCGCCACGCCGAGGCCCCACGACCAGACGTGGTGGCGGAAGGCGAGCGTCGCATCCCAGTCGATATCGGCAGGGGAGCCCGGCACGTTGTCCGCCCACGGCTTCGGCACGACGTGGGCCGCGGCGTATGCGATGCGCGAGGCGAGCGGAGTGACGGGCCTGGCGTATGCGGGGGCAGCCCGCAGGTCGACGGTGCTCGTGCTGCCGTCCGCGGAGAGGAGGACGAGGTCGCCCATCAGAGGCTGACCTCCGGCAGGTCGATGCGGCGGCCTTCGCGCGACGAGATCAGACCCTGCTCCGCGAGCTGCACGCCGCGGGCGCCGGCCAGGAAGTCGTATGCGTTCGGCGCGTCGTCGACCACGTGGCGGATGAACTCCTCCCACTGCGTCTTGAACCCGTTCTCGAAGACGTCGTTCGCCGGCGACTCGATCCAGTCGGTGTCGTAGTCGTGCTCGTCGGCCAGGTCCGGGTTCCAGACCGGCTTCGGTGTGGCGTTGCGCGGCTGGATCTTGCAGCCGAACAGTCCGACGACCGCGCTGCCGAGGGTGCCGTCGACCTGGAACTCGACCAGCTCGTCCCGGTTGACGCGGGTGGTCCAGGAGGAGTTGAGCTGCGCTGTGATGCCGCCCTCCAGCTCGAAGATCGCGTAGGCGGCGTCGTCGGCGGTGGCCGTGTACTGCTCGCCGTTCTCGTCGACCCTGGTCGGGATCTCGGTGACGGCGTGCGCGTAGACGGACTGCACCGTGCCGAAGAGGTTCTCCAGCACATACGACCAGTGCGGGAACATGTCGACGACGATGCCGCCGCCGTCCTCTGCCCGGTAGTTCCAGCTCGGGCGCTGCGCCGCCTGCCAGTCGCCCTCGAACACCCAGTAGCCGAACTCCCCGCGCACCGACAGGATGCGGCCGAAGAACCCGGAGTCGATCAGGCGCTTGAGCTTGCGCAGTCCTGGCAGGTAGAGCTTGTCGTGCACGACGCCGTTCTTGATTCCGGCCGCCTCGGCGAGGCGCGCAAGTTCCAGGGCCTCCTCGAACGATTCCGCGGTGGGCTTCTCGGTGTAGACGGCCTTGCCTGCCGCGATGGCCTTCTTGATGGCGGATGCGCGGGCCTGAGTGACGAGGAAGTCGGAGTAGATCTGCCAGCGGTCGTCGGCGAGGGCCGCATCCAGGTCGGTGGTGAAGTTCTCGATGCCGTGCTTGGCGGCGAGCTCGGCCAGCTTGGCCTCGCTGCGTCCGACCAGGATGGGTTCGACCTGCACCCGGCTGCCGTCGGAGAGCAGCACGCCGCCCTGATCGCGAATGGCGAGGATGCTCCGCAGCAGGTGCTGCCGGTAGCCCATGCGGCCGGACACGCCGTTCATGATGATGCCGATGGTCGACGTTGACACTGGAACTCCTTCGGTGCGGTGGTTCGTTCTGGGAAAGCGCTTACCAGCCTATGTGCCCCCCGCCCCTCCCGTCAAACCCCCGCAGCAATCGAGCCCGGGGTTATTCACCGCAAATCGGCGGAATACCGTGAAAAAGGCTGGGCTCGATTGCTTCGCGCGTGGGGCGGGAGGGGCGGAGGGGACGGGGGCGGGGCGGCGGCAGGGACGGGAGCGGCGGCTATGCGCGGAGGAGCCAGCGGGCGGCGGCGGCGAGGATGGCCCGGTGGGTGCCGGAGTCGTACGATGCCTCGTCGTGGCCGAGAGCGTCGTAGACGATCCTGGCGTCGCCGTAGCTGCGCGCCCAGAGCAGCGGGTACTCACCGCTGTCGTGCTCGTGCGTGGCGAGCGGCACGAGGTCGGGCGCGGTCCGCAGGTAGGTGTATCGCTCGTCCTCGACCTCGAAGTCGCTCAGCCCGGCGACGATCGGATGCCGCTCCGGATACACGTGGATGCGCGCCCGCGAGTATTCGGGATGCATGGTCGTTCCGCGCACCCACACTCCACCGAGGATGTCCTCCCACTCCGGCACACCCCGCAACGAGGTGGACGAGACGTGCATCGCCAGCAGCGAGCGGCCGGCGGCGAGGTGCGCGAGCAGCCCGGCGCGCGCGCGGCGCTCTGCTTCCGGCTGCGGATGCTCGGGGTCGGTGAGCGCCGGGTCGCCGACGTTGAGGACGAGGAGGTCGGGGGCGGAACCTGCGCCGCCACCTGCGCCACCTGCGCCACCTGCGCCACCTGCGCCACCTGCGCCACCTGCGCCACCTGCGCCACCCGCGCCGCCCGCGCCGCCCACGCTGCTCGCGCTGCTCGCGCCGCCTACGCCACCCGCGGGGCCCGCGCCGCCACCCACGCCGTCCGTTCCACCCGCGCCACCCGTTCCACCCACGCCACCCGCTCCACCCACGCCGCCCGCCAACGCGGCCAGGCGCGCATCCACGTCTTCCGAGATCTCCACCTCGACGCCTTCGCCGCGGAGGATGTCGGCGAGGCGGGAGGAGGTTGCGGCGAAGGGGTGCCACGGGTCGGCGTATCGTCCGGCGCCGCTGAGGATGAGGGCGTGGGGTGACATGGGGTTCCTTCCGTCGGCGTCCTCGAATGGTAAGCGCATTCCGTAGCAGCGCCAAGCTTCGAAAAGTCGTGCTTGACGAATTCGCCCGGAGGACTCATGATGAGGAATGCGCATTCTGGGAATGCGCAATCCCGAGGGGCGGGCTCACGAGCCGCCAGCAGCGAAGCAATCCAGAGGAGTCGACGATGACTGACCCGCACAAGCCGGTGGCCGCGTTCGCCATGCGCCCCGACCTGCCAGGGCTCCTGTTCTCGGACGACGACCTCGCCGCCCTCTCCCGCATCCTCGATTTCGAGACGGCCTCGGCGGCGGCCACTGCGACCACACACATCGCCGCGGACGCCGCACCCGGCACCACCGCCTCCCCCACCATCACCACTTTCTCCGCCCCCACCGCTCCCTCCCACACCGCTCCCGCCGCCACAGCTCCCACCTCCACCACTCCCATCACCTCCACTCCCCCCACCACTCCCGCCCCCACGACCCAGGCCACCACCGCCCTCGCCTCCGTCGAGGTGCTCATCACCGGCTGGGGCTGCCCGCCGATCGGGCCGGCCGAACTGAACGCCATGCCCCGCCTCGCCGCGGTCATCCACGCGGCGGGCAGCGTCAAGGGCCACCTCGACGACGAGGCGTGGGATCGGGGCATCCGGGTGACGAGCGCGGCGAGCGCAAACGCGTATCCCGTAGCCGAGTACACGCTCGCGATGATCCTGCTCGCCGGCAAGCGGGTGCCCGATTACATCCGCCAGTACGCGATCGATCCGGCGCTCTACGACGAGTCCCCCGACCCGTCGATCGGGAACTTCGGGCGCACGGTCGGCATCGTCGGCGCATCCAGGGTGGGGCGCAGGGTGATCGAGCTGCTGCGGCCGTTCGACGTTGAGGTGCTGCTCTACGATCCGCACCTCGCGGAGGGCGACCCTGTCCTCGCCGATGCCAGACGGGTCGAACTCGACGAGCTGTTCGCGCTGTCCAGCATCGTGAGCATCCACGCCCCTCTGTTGCCGGAGACCGTCGGCATGGTCGGCGCGAAGCAGCTCGCGCTTCTGCCGCACGGCGCCACCGTCATCAACACCGCTCGCGCCCCCATCCTCGATCAGGATGCGCTGGCCGCGGCCGTGCGGGAACGCGGGCTCCGCGCCATCCTCGACGTCACCGATCCCGAACCGCTGCCGTCCGGGCATCCGCTCCGCGCCCTCGACGGCGTGGTCCTCACCCCGCACGTCGCCGGCGCTCTCGGCACGGAGCTGCGGCGTCTCGGCGCGTGCGCCAGGCGCGAGGCCGAACTGTTCGTCGCCGGAGCTCCCGCGGCTTTCCCCGTCACGAAAGAAGCTCTGATCGCCGTTGCCTGAGATCCTCACCCACCAGAACCTGTCTCAGACTGAGATCCGACCACATCCGTTTTCGCGCCGGGAGGCGACCATGCACCAGCTCCGCGAGTACACCGCACAGGTTTTCATCGACGGCCGTTTCGAGGCGCCGGATGGCGACCGCGACCTGCCCGTGCTCGACAAGGCGTCCGGCACGCTGCTCGGCACGTACGGAAACGCCTCCGCCGCCCAGGTGGACCGCGCCGTCCGGGTCGCCAAGGCCGCACAGCCGGGCTGGGCAGGCGTCAACGCCAACCGTCGCAGCGAGATCGTCCGCGATTTCGCCCACCAGCTCGAGCTGCGACGTGACGAGCTGCTCACCCTGATCATCCGCGAGACTGGGGGCACGGCGGAGAAGGCGGCGGAGGAGCTCGGCCAGGCGATCACGCAGCTCAACAACTCCGCGACGCAGCTCACCGAGAACGCCGGAGCGATCCTCCCGCCGTACAAGGACGGCAAGATCTCGCTCTCCCGCGCGGTCCCGCTCGGCGTCATCGGTCTCATCGTCCCTTGGAACTACCCGATGAGCCTCGCGATGCGCGCCCTTGCGCCCGGCCTCGCATACGGCAACGCCGTCGTACTCAAGCCCGCAGAGCTCACCCCGTTCGCCGGTGGCCAGATCCTCGCGGAGGCAGCGCAGGCCGCTGGGGTGCCGGACGGTGTGTTCAACGTGGTCCCCGGCGACGGGCCGACCACGGGACGCACGCTCTCCGAGCATCCCGACCTCGACCTGGTGCACTTCACCGGCTCGTTCGAGGTCGGACACCAGATCGCCAACTTCGCCGCGCGATCGTTCAAGCCGGTCGCCACCGAGCTCGGCGGCGACAACGCGTTCGTCGTCCTCGACGACGCCGACATCGACCAGGCGGCGAGCTGCGCAGTGTGGTCGTCCCTCTGGTATCAGGGCCAGACCTGCATCACAGCCGGGCGCCACATCGTGCTGCGCAGCGCAGCGGATGCGTTCACCGAGGCCGTCGTGGAACGCGTCAGCAAGCTGCGGGTCGGCAACGGACTGGACGACGACGTCGACCTCGGGCCGATCATCAGCGACACCCAGCTCCGCCGCTTCCACGAAGGACTCGTGCAGCCGTCCGTCGCATCCGGGGCCACCGTCGCCATCGGCGGCAGCTACGAGGGGCTGTTCTACCAGCCGACCGTGCTCACCGGGGTCACCCCCGAGATGCCGGTCTTCACAGAGGAGATCTTCGGCCCGGTGATGCCGATCACCGTGGTCGACACCGAAGCCGAGGCGCTCGCCCTCGTCAACAGGCACCGCACCCTCATGAACTCGGTGTTCACCGGCGACCCCATGCGGGGACTCGCCTTCGCCGAGCAGGTGAAGAGCAACGAGGTGCACGTCAACGACGGCTACGCGCGGCACGGCGGCGAGGGACAGCTCGCCGGCTTCACCAACCGGCAGTGGATCGGCATCCAGACGACGCCGACGACATACCCGGCCTGGGCAGAGGGCTGAAACGCCCGAACCCCCGGCCGACGCCCGAAGCGCACCGCTGACGGCCGAGCAATCGCAACCACCCATCAAAGGAGATGTACACAGTGAGAAAGACAACGCTGAGGACACTCGGCGCCACAGTCGGCGTCCTCGCCGCGGCGGCGACGGTCCTGACCGGATGCTCGAGCTCCGGCTCCGGGGACGCCGCCAGCTCTGGCGGCAAGGTCACCCTGAACTACGTCAACTGGGACGGAGGGATGCAGGCCGTCGTCGACGAGTGGAACAAGGCCAACCCGAACATCCAGGTCAAGCTGACCAAGCCCTCCGGCACCGGTTACACCCTCTACAACAAGCTCATCACCAACAACAAGGCCGGCACCAACCCGGACGTGACCGAGGTCGAGTACCAGGCGCTCCCCGCCCTCATCGCGAACAACGTCGTCGTCCCGATCGACAAGTACGTCGGCGACCTGTCCGGCGAGTTCTCGAAGTCGACGCTGGCGCAGGTGCAGTTCGAGGGCAAGACATACGGTGTGCCCCAGAACGTGTGCCCGATGGTGTTCTTCTACCGCAAGGACATCTTCGACTCGCTCGGCCTCAAGGCCCCGACCACCTGGGACGAGTACGCGGCAGACGCCGCCGCCATCCACGCGGCCGACCCGAAGAAGTACATCGGCAACTTCACAGCGGCGGACCCCGGCTGGTTCGCCGGGCTCGCGCAGCAGGCAGGCGCCAACTGGTGGAGCGCATCCGGAAGCGACCAGTGGACCGTCGCGATCAACGACGCGCAGAGCAAGAAGGTGGCGGACTACTGGGGCGACCTCGTGAACAAGGGACTCGTCAGCCCCGAGCCGAACTGGTCGGCGCAGTGGAACACCGACATGAACAACGGAACGCTCGTCGGCTGGGTCGGCGCGCAGTGGGGCCCCAACCAGCTCCCGTCGATCGCCAAGGACACCGCCGGCAAGTGGCAGGCCGCCGCGCTTCCCGCCTGGACGGCCGGTGACGACACGGTCGGCATCTGGGGCGGTGAGACCGAGGCGGTGACCACCAACTCGAAGCACCCGGCAGAGGCCGCCAAGTTCGTCAAGTGGATGAACTCCTCCAAGGACGGCGTGAACGCGCTGATCAAGAACGTGCAGGTCTTCCCCGCGAGCATCCCGAACCAGTCGCTGCCAGCGCTGCAGACCCCGCCGCCGTTCATGTCGAACCAGCCGGACTACAACACGCTGATGGCGACCGTCGCCAAGGGCGTCCGCACCTTCGACATCTGGGGTCCGAACGCGAACGTCACATTCGACTCGTACTCCAACGCGTTCGCCGCAGCCCTGCAGAACAAGACGCAGCTCTCCGGCGCACTCGACAAAATGCAGACGGACACCGTGGCCGACATGAAGAAACTGGGCTTCAAGGTCACCGGCTGATCCGCCCCCGACCGACGCCGGTGGCCTGAGCGCGAGACTCGGCCACCGGCGTCGCACCACGAAACCCGCACCAGCACCGTCCGTTCCGAGGAGTTCACACATGGCCGTCATCGGAGACAGCACAGCGCCAACGCCACCGACCCCGGCGCAGACGCGAGGGAACGCATCCCGCGTCCCCATCGGCACAGCGGCCGAACCTCACCGCCGCCCGCGGCGGAAACGCGGCAGCCTCCTGCCGGTGCTCCTCGTCGCGCCCGCCGTGATCCTGCTGCTGCTGTTCACCATCGCCCCCGCGATCTACGCGGTGGTCCTCAGCTTCCTGCAGGTGAAAGTGGGCGGAGGGCTGCTCGGCGGCGGAGGGACCGTCGAGGTCTTCGCCGGGTTCGCCAACTACGTCTCGACACTCGTCGACCCCGAGTTCTGGGCGAGCCTCGGCAGGATGCTCATCGTCGCGGTCATCGGAGTGCCGCTCACGATCGTGCTCTCCACGGTCTTCGCGCTCTGTCTCGACGCGAAGCGGACCAGGCTGGTCGGGTTCACCCGGCTCGCCATCTTCCTGCCGTATGCGGTGCCCGGCGTCGTCGCATCCCTGCTCTGGGGCTTCATGTACCTCCCGGCGACCAGCCCGATCGGCGGCCAGGTGATCGACTACTTCGGCAGCACGGGCATCTTCTTCTCGGTGGCGAACGTGGCCGTCTGGGGTGTGGTCGGCTTCAACATGGTCATCCTCTACACCGCCGTCCGCAGCCTGCCCAAGGACCTGTTCGAGGCGGCGGAGCTGGACGGCGCATCCGAACTGCAGATCGCCCTCCGCGTGAAGCTGCCGCTGATCGCCCCCGCGATCACGATGGTCGCCCTGTTCTCGATCATCGGCGCGCTGCAGCTCTTCAACGAGCCGACCACGCTCAAGCCGCTCGCGAACGCGATCTCGTCCACCTGGGTGCCGCTAATGCGCGTCTACACGGACGCGTTCGTGAACAACAGCATCTACGAGGGAGCCGCGACCTCGTTCATCCTCATCATCATGACGGTCGCGGCCACCGTGCTCGTCAACGTCGTCGGCCGTCGCATCGCCCGGAGGGAAACCAAATGACCACGCTCACCCAGGCGACCGGCGCACGCTCTGCTCGGGATGCCGGCCCCCGCCGCACCAGGAGCGGCCTGCACATCGTGCCCACCCTCATCCTGATCGTCGGCGCCCTCTACTGCGTGCTCCCGGTGCTGTGGATCGTCATCGCCGCCACCAAGACCAACGACGAGCTGTTCTCGACCCCGCCGTTCCTGCCCGAGTTCAACGGCGGCTTCTGGACGAACATGCAGGCGCTGTTCACCTACAACAACGGCATCTTCGGACGCTGGGCGCTCAACTCGGTGATCTACGCGATCGGCGGCGGCATCCTCTCCACGGCGGTCGCCGGGGCGGCAGGCTACGCGCTCGGGAAGTACCGGTTCGTCGGATCGAAGTGGATCTTCCGCCTGATCGTCGCGGCCGTGCTGCTCCCGCAGATCATGCTCGCGATCCCGCAGTTCCTGCTGCTCGCCAAGTTCGGGATGACCAACAACTACGCGTCGGTGATCCTCCCCCAACTGGTGTCGCCGTTCGCGATCTACCTCTGCAAGATCTACGCGGAGGCGTCGGTGCCGGACGAGATCATGGAGGCTGCACGGATCGACGGCGGCAGCGAGTGGCGGATCTTCTGGTCGGTCGGCTCTCGGCTGATGATGCCGGCGCTCGTGACGGTGTTCCTGCTGCAGTTCATCGGCATCTGGAACAACTTCCTGCTGCCGTTCGTGATGATCAACAACGACCAGCTCTACCCGCTGACCCTCGGCCTGTACGGACTCATGATCATCACGGGAGGGCAGGCCGCGCAGTACTCGATCGTCATCGCGGGCGTGCTGGTGTCGATCGTCCCCCTGGCGATCCTGTTCCTGTCGCTGCAGCGCTACTGGAAGATCGACCTGATCTCCGGCGGCGTGAAGATCTAGGGACGCCGGACTAGGGCGTGGACGCCCGGACGATCACCGTGCCGGAGAAGGGCTCGGCGAGCGTCGCATCCTGGTCGTCGGCGAGCGCGAGCTCGAGAGCGCGAGCGCCGATGGATGCGAGGGGCAGCGCGACCGTGGTCAGCGACGGCGTGACGTCGCGCACCAGGGGGATGTCGTCGAAGCCCGCGACGGCGATGTCCGCGCCTGGCGCGATGCCGTGGTCGCGCATCGCGGCCATGGCGCCGACGGCCATGACGTCGGTGACGGCGAAGACGCAGACGGGGCGCGCGGCGGCGGCGGGGTCGGTGCGCTGGGCGGCGGCGAGCTCGCCGGACGCGAGCAGCGCATCCATCGTCTCGTAGCCGCCGTCGCGCGAGAACGCGCCGTGCACCACGCGCGCGCCGCGCGCGACGTCGAGGAAGCCGTCGGTGCGCTCGCGCGCCGTGAGCAGGTCGTCCGGCCCGGCGAGAACGACGAAGTCGGTGTAGCCGAGGTCGGCCAGCGCGGTCGCGAGCGCCGCCGCGCCCTCCCGGTTCTGCACGGGCACGGACCGCAGGCCGGGCACCGCGGCCCCGATCAGCGCGACCTTCGCCCCTCCGCGCTCGATCGCGGCGAGCTCTGCCGCACCGTCGCCGTCGGCAGAGCCGAGGCGCCTGCTGCCCGCGACGATGACCGCGCGCGGCCGCTGGCCCTTGAGCGCGACGAGAGTGGCGGCCTCACGGGCGGCGTCCGCCTCCGTGGCGGTGATCGTGACGATCAGCCCTCGCTCGTCGGCGACCCTGATGATCCCGGAGGCGATGCTGGAGAAGTACGGGTCCGCGATGTCTCCGACGACGACCGCGACGGTGTTCGTCGTCCCCCTGGCGACCGCCTGCGCCTGCACGTTGGCGCTGTAGCCGAGTGCCGCGGCGGAGGCGAGCACCCGCGCCTGCAGCTCCGGGTTCACCTTGCGCGCGCTTCCGTTCAACGCACGGGATGCGGTGGCGAGCGAGACCCCGGCGTGCGCCGCGACCTGCGTGAGGGTGGCCGCGGTGTCGTTCACGGGTCCACCATACCCGTGCGGTGACGGCACTATCCGGCTGGTGCGAAGAGCGGTGGGGTGCTCGCGCGGATCACCGGATACGCGGGCACCGTGCGGGTCGGCCCGTCCGTCTCGATGGCGCGGGCGATGGCCTCGGAGGCGACCGTGTCGAGTGCGACATGCACCGTGGTCAGCGGAGGGACCACATCCCGCAGCGTGGTGATGTCGTCGAAGCCGGCGACCGCGATGTCGTCGGGGATGCGCAGCCCGCGCGCCCGGAGCCCGGCGATCGCGCCGAGCGCCATGTCGTCTGTGATCGCGAACACGAGCTGCAACCGGCGCAGGTCGGCGTCGTCGAGGCCGAGGACGAGGTCGCGTGCGCCCTCCCAACTGAACTCCGGATGCCGCACCGTCGTCTCGGCGCCGTCCCCCGCCTCGGTGAACCCCGCCACGAACCCGTCGACGCGCTGCCGCATCGACAGCAGCGGCGTTCCGCTTCCCAGCACCAGCGCACGCCGGTAGCCGAGGTCGGAGAGCTGCACGGCGAGCTGGCGTGCGCCATCGTGATTGTCGAAGGTGACCGTCTCGAACGGCAGGTCGGTGCGGCTGATGAGCACCACCCGCCCTCCGGTCTCCTCGTAGCGCTGCAGTTCGGCGACGAGCTGATCGACCGACGGCGGATCGACGTATCCGGTGCCGGCGAGGATGATCGCCCTCGGCTGCTGCCCGCGCAGCTCGCGCACCAGGTCGAGCTCGCGGTCCACCTTGCGCTCGGTGACCGCGATCGACACCCGCAGTCCGGCCGCCTCCGCCTGCCGCATGATGGCGGCGGCCATGGCGGAGAAGTACGGGTCGGAGATCCCGCTGATGACCAGAGCGACCGTGCGGGACGTGCCGCGCGCCATGTTCTGCGCGGCCAGGTTGGGTGCGTAACCGAGCTCGCGCGCCGCATCCAGCACCCGCTTGCGGTAGCTCTCGGCCACCTTGCGGTCACTGCCGTTGAGCACCCTGGATGCGGTGGGCTGCGACACCCCGGCGTGCCGCGCGACGTCGTCGAGGGTGGCCGGCCTGCGCGGCCCTGCGTCGCTCTGCGTCTCGCTCACCGCCCCAGCCTACCGGGACTCGCGGCCCTCGGGAATGCGCATCCCGAGCCGTGTCGGCGGTCAGGCGAACAGCATCCAGGCGAGGCAGGCGCCGCAGCCGATGAGCGACACGAGCGAGTGGATGCGCCAGCCCCGCCTGGCGAGGACGGCGCGGGCGATGAGCCACGCGAGCACGATGGCGGCGGTGGCGAG
>NZ_BAAGWT010000005.1:0-558 GCF_054780215.1 Leifsonia lichenia | reverse complement strand
GCGGAGGTGGCGAGGGCGGGGGTGGTAAGAGCGGGGGCCGTAAGAGCGGGGGCCGTAAGGACGGGGGCGGTGAGAGCTGGGGTGGTGAGAGCTGGGGTGGTGAGGGCGGGGGCGGTGGTGGCGGCAGTGGTGAGGGTTGCGGTGGCGAGGTTGGCAGCAACGGTGGCTGATCCGTGTCCGGCCGTCCCCGCCATCCCGGCCATCCCCACCATCCCGGCCGCGCCGGATGCCCCTGCGCCCAGCGCCTGGGCGACCATCACCAGCACCATCGCCCACAGGTCGACGACGTGCTCGCGCGCCCACGCCCGCGTGCGCGCAAGCGGCGCGTACCCGACCGACAGCGCAGCGAACACGAACGCAGCCCCCAGCATCGGCGCTGCACCGTGCCCGGCGAGCGCCGCAGCGACCATGACCGCCACCATCACCGCAAGCATCGCGCCCTCGCGCACGAACCCGCGCGCCCACGAGTCGTGCGAGTCGTGCGCTCCAAGGCCGCGCGACCGCACGTTTCGCACGAGGCGCGCCGGGACGCGCACCCACGAGTCGTGCGGAATGTGC
>NZ_BAAGWT010000004.1:0-389532 GCF_054780215.1 Leifsonia lichenia | reverse complement strand
CCGGACTTCTTTTACACGAAATGGCCACCCACACCGGGTGGCCATTTCGCATTTAACACCACCCCCACACAACACCACCCCCATGCGGGAACGAACACACGCGGAACGTGTGTATGCCGTTGCGGACATGAAGAAAGGGCCACCCGATGCCGGGTGGCCCTTTCTGCGTTCTGCGGCGCTACTTGTGGCGCGGCTTGCGGGAGGGACGGTCGTCGCGGTCTGCGCGAGGAGCGCGATCGTCGCGGTGCACGGTGCCTCCGCGACGGTCGGGGCGCAGCTCGATGAGCTTGCCGCCGATGCGCGTGCTCTCGAGCCGCTGCAGGACGTCGCCGGGCAGATCAGCAGGGAGCTCCACGAGGGAGAACGCCGGGAGGATCTGAATGGCGCCGAAGTCCTCGCGGCTCAGTCCGCCCTCGTTCGCCAGCGCGCCGACGATCTGGCGGGGCTCCACCTTCTGACGGCGGCCGACCTCCAGCCGGTACGACGCCATCGGCTTGCCGCTCGGACGGCTGCGACGCTCCGGGCGCTCCGGGCGGCCGCCGCGGTCTCCGCGAGCGTCGCGGGAGTCGCGCCCGTCCCTGGTGCCACGCTCGCGGGAGTCGCGGCCGTCGCGCTCGACGCGACGCGCCAACTCATCCTCGGGGGAGAGCAGCAGGGGCTCCTCGCCCTGGGCGACCACCGCAAGAGCCGCGGCCACATCGGCCTCCGGCACGTCGTGGTGCTCGACGTAGTGGGCGATGATGTCGCGGAAGCGGGCGATCCTGTCTTCCTGGCCGAGCGCATCCGTGATGGCGTCGTCGAAACGGGCCAGACGGGTGACGTTGACGTCCTCGACCGTCGGCAGTTGCATCTGGGTGAGCGGTTGGCGGGTGGCCTTCTCGATCGCGCCGAGCAGGCGGCGCTCACGCGGCGTCACGAAGCTGATCGCGGCGCCGCTGCGACCAGCGCGACCGGTGCGGCCGATGCGGTGCACGTAGGACTCGGTGTCGATCGGGATGTCGAAGTTCACGACGTGGCTGATGCGTTCGACGTCGAGGCCGCGAGCGGCGACATCGGTGGCCACCAGGATGTCGAGCTTGCCCGACTTGAGCTGGTCGACGGTTCGCTCGCGCTGTGCCTGAGCCACGTCGCCGTTGATGGCCGCCGCGGAGTATCCGCGGGCGCGCAGCCGCTCGGCCAGGGTCTCCGTCTCGTTCTTGGTGCGGACGAAGACGATCATGCCCTCGAAGTTCTCGACCTCGAGGATGCGGGTGAGCGCATCCACCTTCTGCGGGTACGAGACCATCAGGTAGCGCTGCGTGGTGTTCGCGGAGGTCGTGGTCTTGTTCTTGACCGTCACTTCTTCCGGATCGTGCAGGTACTTCTTCGAGATGCGGCGGATCTGTGCCGGCATGGTCGCCGAGAAGAGTGCGACCTGCTTGTCGTCCGGGGTGTCGGCGAGGATCGTCTCGACGTCCTCCGCGAAGCCCATCTTGAGCATCTCGTCCGCCTCGTCGAGCACGAGGTACTTGAGCTCGGAGAGGTCCAGAGTTCCCTTGGCCAGGTGGTCCATGATGCGCCCGGGCGTGCCGACGACGACGTGGACACCACGGCGGAGCGCCGAGAGCTGAACGCCGTAGCCCTGTCCGCCGTAGATCGGGAGCACGTGCACGCCGCGCAGGTGCGCCGCGTACTTCTCGAACGCCTCGCAGACCTGCAGCGCGAGCTCGCGCGTCGGCGCGAGGACGAGGGCCTGGGGCGTCTTCTGCGAGACATCGAGGCGCGAGAGGATCGGCAGCGCGAACGCTGCCGTCTTGCCCGTGCCCGTCTGCGCGAGGCCGACGACGTCGCGGCCCTCGAGGAGGAGTGGGATGGTCGCGGCCTGGATCGCGGACGGGGTCTCGTAGCCCACATCCTTCAGTGCCTTCAGCACAGCCCCGTCGAGTCCCAGCTCAGAGAAAGTCGTCGCTTCGCGGGCAGTATCTGCCTCGTCCTGCGCTGTATCCGGTGCTGTCATGCTTCAACGGTAGTCCTCAGCGGGGCCGATCGCTCACGCGGGGCTGGCCCGGTGTGCCGCGGAGGTCGATGATGGCAGGTGTGAGCATCGTGGATGCACGGAGCGGTCGCCGGCGATGAACCCGGCTTCGCGCCGGGTGCAGCGCATTTACCTGACCCTGCAGCTGGGCAACAGCCTCGCAGCGTCGTTCATCTGGGGGATCAACACCCTGTTCCTGCTCGATGCAGGGCTGACGAACTTCGAGGCGTTCGCCGCGAACGCGTTCTTCACCGCCGGCATGGTCGTGTTCGAGATTCCCACCGGCGTCGTCGCCGACACCGTGGGGAGGAAAGCGTCGTACCTGCTCGGCACCGTGACCCTGTCGGTGACCACCGCGCTGTACTGGATGCTCTGGCTCTGGCACGCGCCGTTCGTCTGGTGGGCGCTGGTGTCTGTGCTGCTCGGTCTCGGGTTCACGTTCTTCTCCGGCGCCGTCGACGCCTGGCTGGTGGATGCGCTCGCCTCCACCGCATACACCGGCAGCCTGGAGGCGGTGTTCGGCCGCGGGCTCGTGGTGGAGGGCATCGCGATGTTCACCGGTTCCGTGCTCGGTGGCGTGATCGCGCAGACCACGAACCTGGGAGTTCCGTTCCTGTTGAGAGCGGGGGTGCTCGTCGTCATGTTCGTCTTCGCGTTCGTGGTGATGAAAGACCTGGGCTTCACGCCAGACAAGACCATGGGGCCGCTCAGGGCGACGAGGAACGTGCTGGTGCAGTCCATCGACCACGGCCTGCGGAAGCGGTCGGTACGGTACGTGATCCTGTCCGCGCCGTTCGCCTCCGGGGTCGGCATCTACGCGTTCTACGCGCTGCAGCCGTATCTGCTGCAGTTGTACGGCGACCCGTCCGCGTACTCGGTGGCAGGCCTGGCGGCGGCGATACTCTCGCTGGCGCAGGTGGCGGGCGGCGTGCTCGCCTCGCGCATCCGGGGGCTGTTCGCCAGGAGGACGACCACGGTGATCGGCGCGTCCATTGCGAGCGTCGTGGTGCTGGTGGCGCTCGGGGTCACCAGCCTGTTCTGGCTGGCTGTGGTGTTCCTGGTGGTCTGGGGGTTCGTGTTCGCCGTGGCGGGTCCGGTGCGGCAGGCGTACCTGAACGACATGATCCCGTCGAAGCAGCGCGCGACGGTGCTCTCCTTCGACTCGCTGTTCGGGAGCCTCGGCGGCGTGTTCATCCAGCCGGCGCTCGGCCGCTCCGCCGATGTCTGGGGGTACGGGACGTCACTGGTGATCGGCGCCGCGGTGGAGCTGATCGGCGTGCCGATCCTGTATCTGAGCAGGCGACAGCGCGACAAGGCAGACACGAACTCGGTGCGCGCCTGAGCGGAGCGCGCGCTGGCGCAGCAGACGCGCGGCTCATGCGTCTGCGGCGATGGCCTCGGCGACGGCCTGCTCGACGGTGAGCTCGCGACCGGCCGCGACCGCCGCATCCAATCGCTCGCCGTCTCCGGAAGCGCTGAGACGATCGAGGTACGCCTGGTGGAACGTGAAGGTGGGGCCGTTGTGCAGGCCGCTGCGTTCCCGCAATGCTCGGGATGCGCCGGCGAGCCGTCCCGCCCGGTCGACGTCTCCGGCGATGGCCGCGATGGCGACCATGCCCTCGAGGCCGTACGCGAGACCCTCGACGTGGCCGAGTGCGGCGGAGACGGCGACGCTGCGGGCGAAGTCGGCGCGCGCCTCGTCGGTCTCGCCGAGCATGAGCTGCGCCCAGCCCAGATGGTAGGTGGCGATCCGCTCTCCGACGGCGTCGCCCTCGCGCTGAGCGATGGCGAGGCTCGTGGCGAATCTGTCGCGCGCCTCGGGGATGTCCTGCTTCCGCAGCGAGACGCGACCGAGGAGGACGAACGCCATCGACTCGCCCCAGTTGCTGCCGCTGGACCGGAACAGCCGGAGGCTCTCCTGCATCACCTCTTCTGCGCGGTCGGGGTCCGGCTTCGCTCCGGCGAGGAGCGCCAGGGCGAGCGAGATGCGGGCGAGCCCTTCGCCGTCCTGGTCGCCGACGCTGCGGAAGAGGTCCGCGCTCTCCGCGAGCTCGGCCGCGACGCTGCCGTCCGGGTCCTTCCAGAACATGATCGTGCGGGTGAAGTAGAGCGCGATGGCCCTGGTGAGCTCGGAGAGGGTGCTTCCGGAGTCGAGGGCTTCGTCCATCCAGGTGCGCACCTCGCCGAGCAGGCCGGACACCCACCAGTAGAGGTAGAGACTGAACGCGAGGTGCGCCGCGCGATCCCAGTCGCGGGAGCCGAGCAGGAAACGCTCCGCGGCGCGCAGATTGTCTCGCTCATCGCCGAGCCGCGTCAGCCACTCGCGCTGCCGTCCGCCCTTGAGCTCGTCCTTCGCGCTGTCGCCGAGGCCGAGGAAGTACCCGGCGTGCGCGTCCCGGGCGGCGTGCAGGGCACCCGCGTCCCAGAGCTGTTCGCGGGCGTACTCGCGCACGATGGCCTGCATCGCGAACCGGGCACGCCCATCCCGGTCGTGCTGTCTGACCATGCTGCTGTCGACGAGAGCCGCCAGGTCGCCGAGGACGTCCGACGACGGAGTCCGCCCGTCGCCGTGGCCGTCGAACGCGGCGGCTCCGACCGCCTCCGCCGCTTCGAGGGTGAAACCGCCCTCGAAGACGCCGAGGCGCGCGAGGAGAGTGCGCTGGCTCTCCTCAAGGAGCTGGGTGCTCCACTCGATCGTCCGGCGCAGCGTCTGCTGCCGCTCGGGGAGGTCGCGCGAGCCGCCGACCAGGACCGCGAGGCTCCTGTCCAGCCGGTCGAGGAGGTCGTCGGGGGAGAGCACCCTGATGCGCGCGGCGGCGAGCTCGATGGCGAGAGGCATCCCGTCGACCGCGGCGCACACGCCGGTGACGGCGGCGCGGTTGTCCTCCGTGACCTCGAAGTCGGGCTTGACGGCGTGGGCGCGCTCGACGAACAGGTTCAGGGACGAGTCCTCCGGGAGCGGGCCGACCTCGAAGCTCTGCTCGGCGCTCAGCCGGAGCAGGGCGCGGCTGGTGACCATCATCGACACCCCAGGCGCTGCGGCGAGGAGCGCCGTCAGCGTCGGGGCCGCGGTGAGCACCTGCTCGAAGTTGTCGAGGACCATGAGCAGATGCCTGTCGTGGAGGGCAGTCTCCAGGTTCTCGATGATCGGAGCGTCGCCGGTGTCGCGCACCCCGAGTGCCTGCGCGATGGCGGCGGGGACGCGGTCTGGGTCGTGGACGGCCGACAGGTCGACGAACACCGCGCCGTCGACGAACGCCGGGGTGACCGCGCGGGCGGCAGCGAGCGCGAGGCGGCTCTTGCCGATGCCGCCGGGACCGGTGAGGGTGACGAGGCGCGCGCCCGCGCCGTAGAGGTTGCGAATCGCCGTCAGGTCGGCCTCCCGGCCGATGAGGCCGGTGAGCGGCTTCGGCAGACGGACCGGCTCCGCCACTCTGTCGGCATCGGCAGGGACGTCCACGACGGTGAGCGATCTGCTCTGCTCGAAACGCTCGGCGAGGAGGGTGGCCAGGTCGGCTTCGACCAGCCTGGCGAGTTCTCTGGCCGACTCGAAGTACTTGTACGCCGCCCGGTCGTCGTCCCGGATGCGGTTGAGCAGGTCGGTCAGCTTCGGCTCGCGGTTCTGCGCCGGAGTCTTGACATAGAGCAGGCGGGGGAGGTCGTCCGGGCACAGGTTGTACTCGTCTTCGAGGCCGGAGACCTCCTCCTCCGGAGCGACCCAGCCGTAGCGCTCCCAGTAGAGCCCGAGGAAGACGTCGCTCTGCTCCAGGTATGCGCGGTAGAGGTCACGGGGCGGATGCGGGCGGGCGCCCAGCTCGAACATCACGGGCGCGAGGTGCAGGCGCTCGATGGCGGTGCGCGCCGCGCGGCGTTCGTCGGCGAGCTCTTGCAGGGTGGAACTGACGAAGATCCGCAGCCGTTGATCCGGCGTGCGGATAACATGAGCGCTCCTCATAACGGCATTCTGTTGCGGTCGACAACAATAGTCCAGTGTTTGCGGGCAATCCGGGATGCGCGGGAGTGGCCGCGGAGGGCGGAGAGGCGCACACTGGGCGGTGGATGCGGTGGATGCGGTGGATGCGGTGGACGCGGCGGATGCGGAGTCCGGGACGGAATGGCGGCAGATGAGAGCACGGCGATGAGAGCACGGCGATGAGCGAATTGGGCCGCGGCACCCGATGGGAGCGCGGCGACGCCTACGAGCGGTTCGTCGGACGGTGGAGCGCGCAGCTCGCGGTGCCGTTCCTCGACGGGCTGGGCCTCGGCGACGGGCTGGACTGGCTCGACGTCGGCTGCGGCACGGGGGCGCTCACAGCGGCGGTCCTGGAGAGATGCGCGCCCGCATCCATCGTCGGGATCGAGCCGTCGGCCGGGTTCCTCCGCCTCGCGGCGGAGAAGGTGGGCGGGAGGGCCGAGCTGCTGCAGGGGAGGGCGGACGCGCTGCCGGTGCCGAGCGCATCCCGCGACGTGGTGGTGTTCGGGCTCGTGCTCAACTTCGTTCCGGACGCGCAGGTGGCGCTCGCCGAAGCCGTCCGCGTCACGCGGCCGGGCGGAACGATCGCGGCAACCGTGTGGGACTACGGAGCGCGGATGGAGTTCTTGCGCATCTTCTGGGATGCAGCGGTCGAGCTCGACCAGGAGGCAGTGACACTCGACGAGGCCGTGCGGTTCCCGCTCAGCGACCCGCACGTCCTCCGGCGCGCGTTCGAGGCGGCCGGGCTGACGGAGGTCGCCGTGCGGGCGATCGAGACTCCGACCGTGTTCGCTGATTTCGACGACTACTGGCGGCCGTTCCTCGGAGGACAGGGGCCAGCGCCAGGGTACGTCGCCGGACTGGACGCTCGGGCGCGCGACCGGCTGCGCGACCACCTGATCGGCCATCTGCCGGTGGCTGCCGACGGCACGATCCCGCTGAGCGCGGGCGCCTGGGCGATCAGCGCATCCAGAGCCTGGTAGTCGGCCCCTCCTGGTGGGATGATGAGCCATACCGATTGCACAGACTTGGAGGTCGTGCGATGTGTAGATGGCTTGCATACTCCGGGGCGCCGATCAATCCGTCGACCCTGGTGCTCGACGCGCAGAACTCGATCGTCGCGCAGTCGCTGAACTCGTCGCTGGGGGCGGAGCCGGTCAACGGCGACGGCTTCGGGCTCGGCTGGTATCCCAGCGGAGGCACCCGAGAGCAGACGCCGGCGCTGTTCCACAGCACGGAACCCGCGTGGAACGACGCCAACCTGCGCGAGCTGTCGACCGCGATCGAGAGCCCGATGTTCTTCGCGCACGTGCGGGCGGCGACGCATCCGCCGATCCAGCAGACCAACTGCCACCCGTTCCGCTTCGAGCACTGGATGTTCATGCACAACGGCGCGATCATCGACTTCCCGAAGATCAAACGGGAGTTGACGTTCGCGGTCGACCCCGACCTGTACCCGTTCATCGAGGGGACGACGGACACGGAGGTGCTGTTCCACCTCGCCCTCACCTACGGTCTGCGGGACGACCCGATCGCGGCGGTCGGCGCCGCCATCCGAAAGGTCGAGGAGGTCGGGCACGCCGCCGGCATCCGGTTCCCGATGCAGGGCACGATCGCCGTCGCGGACGGTTCGACCATCTGGGCGTTCCGCTACTCGACGCAGCACCAGACGCGGTCCCTGTTCCACGCGGTCGACATTCCGACGCTGCTGGAGATGTACCCGGACATCGAACGCTTCCGGATCTTCGACCGCAGCGCCCACCTGGTGGTCTCCGAACCGCTCAACGATCTGCCGGGCGTCTTCCTCGAGGTGCCGGAGTCGACCGTCGTGGTGCTCGACGGCACCGGATACCACCACGAGGCGTTCCTCGATGACGCCTGGGTTCCGTCGAGCGGGGTGCCGACGTCGCACGGCTAGACTCCTCTCCATGCCGCAGACCACCGCGACCACGCTCCTCCGCTGGATCTCCGACGACCGCATCAGCAGTGCGTACCAGCACTACGTGCTCGAGGACTCAGAACGATGCATAGCCCTCTGGCAGCCGGCGGGCACGATCGGCATGGTCGCCGTCGGCGAGCGGGGAGGACCGCGCGGCCGCAACATGGTGCCTGGCGGGTGGGACGGGAGTTACACGGAGCGCGAGTGGACCGGCGACGGCGTGCTGCGCATCCACGTGCCTGGACAGCCGTGGTCGACGTGGCGCTGGCTCACACCTGACGGGTGGACGGAGTACGCGTACGTGAACCTGGAGACTCCGTGGACGCGCACTCCGCTCGGCTTCGACACCGCCGACTGGATCCTCGACGTGATCGCGGAACCGGACGGCAGCCACAGCCTGAAAGACGAGGACGAGCTCGCCTGGGCGGGCGAGACCGGCAAGTTCGACGCCGCCAAGCTGCTCGCGGTCGAGGACGCGCGGCGCGGGGCCGTCGCGGCCGTCGAGGCCCACGCCTTCCCACTCGCCGCCGACTGGAACGCCTGGGGTCCGCTCCCCGCCGAACCGCTCCCGCTCGCGCCAGGGTGGGATGTGGTCGCAAACGAGCCCAGCCTTTCTCCCGGTATTCGGCCGGAATAGCGTGAGAAAGCCTGGGCTCGATCGCTTCTGAGTCAGGATTCGGGCAGGGGCTCTTTGGGAAGCTTGCGCACTTTGTGGCGTCGGCGTCGGCGCTCGGGGATCATGGACCGCATCTCTTCGAGCTTGCCGAAGCAGAGCAGCCGGTCGCCGGCTTCGAGCTCGACATCGCCGCGCGGGTTCGGGATGACGTTCGCGCCGCGGTGCAGGGTGAGCACGGTGATATCGCGGTCGCCGAGACCGGAGTCGCGCATCCGCTTGCCCACGAGGTCCGCGTTGCCGTGCACGACCAACTCGGCGACGCCGTAGCCGGTGGAGACGCTGAGCCGCTGACGCACGTCGATCTCGGGGAACGCCACCTGGTTGTCGATGAAGTCGATGATCGCGCCGGCCACATCCAGGCCGGTCGCCGTCTCGATGCCTTCCAGGCCGGGGGAGGAGTTGACCTCCATGACCAGCGGGCCGTCGTTGCCCTCGAGCATGTCCACCCCGGCGACGCGCAGCCCCATGATCTGAGCGGAGCGAACGGCGGCCTGCTCGTACTCGGGCGTCAGCTCGACCGGCTCGACAGAGCCCCCGCGGTGCACGTTGGAGCGGAACTCGTCGCCGTTGGCCCTGCGGCGCATGGCGGCGACGACCCTGTCGCCCACGACCAGGGCGCGGATGTCGCGGCCGCGGCTCTCCGAGATGAAGCTCTGGATGAGCACGTTCTGCTTGGTGGAGTGCAGCGTCTCGATGATCGCCTCCGCGATCTTCACCTCCGGTGCGAGGATGACGCCGATGCCCTGCGTGCCCTCCAGCAGCTTGATGACGACAGGGGCGCCGCCGACCTTCTCGATCGCGAGGCGCACGTCGGCGCGGCTGTGCACGAACGCCGTCGCCGGCATCCCGATGTTGTGGCGCGACAGGATCTGGGTGGCCCGCAGCTTGTCGCGGGAGTTCGTGATGCCGTTCGCCGTGTTGGGCGTGTACACATCCATCTGCTCGAACTGACGGACGACGGCCGTGCCGAAGTAGGTGATCGAGTTGCCGATGCGGGGCAGGATCGCGTCGTAGTCGGAGAGCAGCTTGCCCCGGTACTGCAGGTCGGGCTCCTCGCCGGAGAGGTCGATGGCGAACCGCAGCGTATCCAAGACCTTCACCCTGTGCCCGCGTTGCAGCGCGGCAGCTCGGAGCCGCTGGGTGGAGTACGCCTGCGGGGCGCGCGAAAGGATCGCGAGTTTCATCGGGGGTGTCCTGCCAAGATGGTGGGTGTGAAAGACGACCTCCATTCAAGCACCATCGTGGGCTGGCGCGAATGGGTGAGCCTGCCCGATGTCGGCGTGCCCTGGATCAAGGCCAAGCTCGACACCGGCGCGCGCAGCTCCGCGCTGCACGCGTTCGACATCGAGGAGCTGCCGGGGGACGGGACCGGAGCTGATCGGGTGCGGTTCCGGGTGCGGCCGTGGCAGCGGTCGGAGGACGATGTCGTCACCGTCGAGTGCCCCGTGCACGACAGGCGGACGGTGCGCAGCTCGTCCGGCCACGCGGAGGAGCGCATCGTCGTGCTCATCGACGTGCACCTTTTCGGCCGCACTGTCACAGCCGAGACCACGCTCAGCAACCGCGACCAGATGGGCTTCCGGATGCTGATCGGGCGCGAAGCGCTTCGCCAGGGATTCGTGGTGGACCCCGGCCAGTCGTTCCTGGCCGGGCGCGCCCCGCGGCAGGTCCGGCGCAGGAACCGCGGGCGCGAGTAGCCTGCATACCGCAGAGCCGTCGGCGCCCGTCGCTGGTCGCCCCGGTGATTCAGGCGACCAGCGGGGCGAGCGTCTTCGCAATGGCGGTCGCTCGCGCCGCCACGGACGCCGAGGTGTCTGTCGCCCCCGCCTCCGCCCACTCGCGGAGGGCGATCCGGATGCTGCCGATGCAGGACACGACGACGAGCTCGGCTTGAGCCTCCGCGGGGACGGAACTGTCCGCATCCACCAGGTTCTCGCGGAGCATCAGATCGGCGATGCAGCCGACGAGGCCGGTGCGCAGCTCGTCGAGGCGGCGCATCCTGCCCTGGATGAGGCCGGGGTTGCGGGAGGCGATGATCATGCGCGCCTCCTGCAGGTCGGGGTCGGCCGCTGACGGCAGGCCGCTGACCAGGGTGTCGACGACACACGCGACGATGCTGCCTGAATAGGTGCGTGCGAGGTGCTCTCCGACGAGCTGCGCGTCCCCCCAGGCGTGGCGGAACCCCAGGAGGGCGTCCTCCTTGCAATCGAAGTAGTTGAAGAACGTCCGGTGTGAGACGGGGACGGCTGCGCAGATCTCGTCGATGGTGACGTCGTCGATGGGGCGCTCGAGGACGAGGGCGACGGCGGCGCGCTCGAGGCTGGCGCGGGTCTGCGCTTTCTTGCGCTCGCGGAGGCCTGGCTCCGGCGCGGGAGGAAAAGTCTTCATAGTCGGAAATATTGCAGCGATGCAGGAAGTTAGTTGATTTCGGTCATCTAATTATATATGGTTGCTCATCGTCAACCAATTGCGAAGGAAGAACATGTCACGATCTCTCACCCGGGAGGAAGAGGCGCCCGCGGGAGCCATGTCGCATCGGCAGGTGCTCGAAGCACTGTCCGGTCTGCTGCTCGGGATGTTCGTCTCGATCCTCGCGGGCACCGTCGTCTCCTCGTCGCTGCCGCGCATCATCTCCGAACTCGGCGGCGACCAGTCCGCCTTCACCTGGGTGGTCACCAGCACGCTTCTCGCGACGACCGTCTCCACACCCATCTGGGGCAAGCTCGCCGACCTGCTGAACCGCAAGCTGCTCATCCAGCTCGCCCTCGGGCTGTTCGTGCTCGGCTCCGCGCTCGCCGGGTTCTCGCAGAACCCCGAGATGCTCATCACGTTCCGTGTCGTCCAGGGCCTCGGCGCCGGAGGTCTGACCGCGCTCAGCCAGATCATCATGGCCGACATCATCAGCCCCCGCGACCGCGGACGCTATATGGGCCTGTTCGGCGGCATCATGGCCGTCGGCACCATCGGAGGCCCGCTGATCGGCGGACTGCTCACAGACTCGATCGGCTGGCGCTGGAACTTCTTCGTCGGCGTGCCCGTCGCGATCCTCGCGATCATCCTGCTGCAGCTCACCCTGCGTCTGCCCAAGCGACCGAAGGGCAAGGTGCGCATCGACTACCTCGGCGCGGTGCTCATCGCCGGTGGCGTCTCGCTGCTGCTCATCTGGGTGAGCATGGCGGGAAGCCAGTTCGAGTGGTGGAGCTGGACGACCGCGTGGATGGTCGGAGGGTCCGTCGTGATGCTGGTCGCGGCCGTCATCACCGAGCTCCTGGTGAAGGAGCCGATCATCCCGCTCACGCTGTTCAAGAACCGGACGTTCACGCTCGCGGTGATCGCATCCATCTCGGTGGGCGTCGCGATGTTCGGGACGTCGGTGTTCCTCAGCCAGTACATGCAGCTCGCCCGCGGCGCGACGCCGACCGAGTCCGGTCTGCTGACGCTGCCGATGATCGGCGGCCTGCTGATCTCCTCGATGGTGGTCGGCAACCTGATCAGCCGCTTCGGCAGGTGGAAGCCGTACATGGTCGCCGGTTCGATCATGCTCACGGTCGGCCTCTACCTGATGAGCACGATCGAATACGACACCGACTATGTGATCGTCTCCATCTACATGTTCATCCTCGGCGCCGGCGTCGGCATGGTCATGCAGAACCTGGTGCTGATCGTGCAGAACACGGTCGACCCGTCGCAGCTCGGCGTCGCCAGCTCGTCCGTGGCGTTCTTCCGCAGCCTCGGCGGCACGGTCGGCGTCTCGGTGATGGGGAGCGTCCTCGGGACCAAGGTCGTCTCGATGCTCGCCGACCGCCAGCATGATCTGCAGGTCGCGATCGGCAAACTCGGAGCGGCGGGCGCCGATGTGGCGAAGTCGCTGCAGAGCGGGACCCTGCCCGAGGTGAACAAGCTCCCGGAGGGCGTTCGCGTCATCATCGAGTCGGTCTACGGCCAGGCGGTCGCCGACATCTTCCTCATCGCGGTGCCGCTGGCAATCGTCACCATCGTCGCGATCCTGTTCCTGCCGAACGTGAAGCTCGGCACGCAGACCGCCATCGAGAAGATGCGAGAGCGTACAGGTCACAGCGGTGCAGAGGAGAACCTGGTCGAGGTCGCGGAGGCGATGATCGCCGCGCCGGTGACCGGATCTCTCGGCGCCGTGCATCCCGGGCAGGACGAACCACAGGATGCGTCGGCTGCCTCTTCGAAGGAACGGCGTTAGTCGGTCGGTTATGATCGCGGCCATGAGCAACGTGGAACGGGTGGCGGTGCCGGAGGGCGCCGCCGCCCGCGCGAACGACGAGGCCATCGCCTCCGTCGAGGAACAGTTCACCCTCCTCTTCAACAGGGTGAGCGTCGGGATGCGCGAGCGGGCCGCCGGAGTGCATCCGGATCTGCAGCCGGTCGGCTTCAAGATCCTCTACTCGCTGGTGCGCAGCGGCCCCACCCACTCCGGCTCCCTTGCCGAGAAGCTGTCGACGGACAAGAGCGTGGTCAGCCGCCAGGTGCGCATCCTGGAAGACCTCGGCTTCGTGGAGCGCCGCGTCGACCCTGCCGACCGCAGGGCGAGCTACCTCGTCGCCACGGTCGCCGCCATCGAGAAGGTCAACGAGGTGCGGGCGAGCGACCAGCAACTCCTCTACAGCAACCTCCGCGCCTGGGACCGCCACGACGTCGAGCAGCTCGCCGCGCTCCTGTCGCGGGTGAACACCCCAACGCGCTGAAGCGCAGCAATCGAGCCCAGGCTTTTTCACCGCTATCGACGCATTTGCGGTGAAAAAGCCTGGGCTCGATTGCGTTGGGCGGTCGTAGCATGGGGGATGGCCAACGGGGTTGTGCATTTTGAGATCATCGGCCCGGACCCTGACGCGCTCCGGGCGTACTACGCGGCGCTGTTCGACTGGGATGCGCCGCCCGGCGCGCCGGTCGCCGCTGAGGTGTCCGACCAGGACGCATACTCGTTCGTCGACGCGCCGGGCGGGGTGGGCATCCCCGGGGGGATCGGCGGCGGTCCTGGCTGGTCGCCTCGGCTGAGCTTCTACGTCGGCGTGCCGGATGTGGAGGCGGCGCTGCGCGACGCGGAACGGCTCGGCGGCACGCGCATCCTGGGGCCGGTGCGTAACGAGGGAACCGGCGTGGTGGTCGGGCACTTCACCGACCCTGCCGGCAACCTCGTCGGCGTCGCGGGACCGCAGTAGCGCCTGCCGGTCAGCTACAGAGCGAGACCCCGGCCGAGGCGAGGATCACAGAGCGGTTCTGCTCGGCGAGCGCGTCGGAGTACTTTCCCGACGCGTCGGTCTCGCTCTTCCAGCCGCACCAGTCGTAGCCGACCCCGGCAGTGGTGAGCAGGCTCGACGGGACGCCGAGCTGCACCAGCGCGGCCTTCACGGCGTCCGCGCGCTTCAGCGAGAGCGCGGTGTCTGCGGTGTTGCTCGTCGCCTGGTCTTTGGAGGCGGTGCCGGTGATCGTGACCTGCTGGCCGTTCTGCTCGATCGACGGCACGAGCTCGCCGAGCACGCTCTGCGCCTTCGACGGGTCGGAGAAGGTGGCCGTGTCCTTGGTGAAGAGCAGGTCGCTGTTGCGGATGACGATGGGATGCGTCCAGTCGGTCTTCGTCTGCACCGCCTCGACAGGAACAGCGGTCACCGAGGGCAGCCCGGAGGCCGCCGCACCGGATGCCGGCTCAGGGAGGAGCGACAGGGTGCCGCCCGCCGCCTTCACGATGGCGGTCCAGATGGCGGCCAGGTTGCTGCGCGCAGGGATGGTCAGCGGGGTCTGCGTGCCGGCGACGTCGCCCATCCCCGACCAGTAGACGGTCACTCCCTTGAGGTCGGTGGGGAGCAGGCCGCGGGACTGCAGGTCGCCGACGACCTGGGCAGGGTCGGCGTAGAGCACGCCGCTGGCCGAGAAGTTCAGCGGGTCCGTGGTCTGAAGGCCGCTGCCGACGACGAGCACGCCCATCGGGTTCGAGCCGAGGTTGCGGGCTGCCTGGTCGATCGAGCCGAGGAAGTCGACCTCGGGGGAGGAGGCTTTGAGGCCGTTGATGTACGCGGTGATCTGGGTGAGCTTGGTGCGCTGATCGTTCTGGCAGACCACCGCATCCTGAGCCGTCGAGCCGATCACCGTCGTGCCCATCACCTGCGGGGAACCGGAGGGAACGACAACGGTGACGCTGCCGTTGCTCTTGCCCACTGCTTCGAGCTGAGCGACGGCGGAGGACGGCAGGCTGGTGACCGGCGCGTTCGCCGTGCTTCCCGCGACGACGCCCATGTTGCGCTTCTGCGACTGGTCGCAGGATGCGCCGGCAGCGGTCGCCGACGCGCACGCGGTGAGGCCCGCGCCCAGGGCGAGAGCGGCCGCGATGGCGATGCCGGCTCTGACGAGGTGTCGGGAGGTCACGGGATGGTCCTTTCGGGGGTGGGGCACGGCGGCGGGAGGAAGCGGGAGAACGCGGCCGTCAGTCGGTGAGCTGGCCGGGCTGCGCGCCCTGGCCGAGTTCCGCGTCGCTCGATCGTCTGGCGCGGAGCTCGCGGATGATCTGGCTCGTGCTCTCCGGGTCGCGCTCGTGCTGGGCGAGCCGGGTGGCGAGCTGCGCGCGGACGACGTCGAGACGGGAGGCGAAGGTGATCCTGGCGCCCGTGTACCTGGCGTGGTCCGCCGCATCCAGGTGCATGGCCTGGATGGTCTCCTCGCGGGCGGCGACGGCCTCGCCGAGCAGCCGGTCGCGGTAGCGGCGCAGCTCGTCGACGTGGGCGTGCGCCTTCTCGCTGGCGAGCAGAAGCGGGCGGGTGGTGAGCCACGCCACGATGAAGCTGATCGCGCCGGACGTGGCCAGCACGCCGAGCATCAGGAACGCCATGATCGTGTCGGGGGCGGTCCAGGAGAACCCGGTCGTGGCGGGCGCCGTCGAGCCGCCGACGAGGCCGGTCAGACCGCCCGCGTTCTGCGCGTCGATGCCCGCCTTGATCCTCGCGATGGTGATCGCGGTGAGCAGTGCGACCCAGACGAGGCTCATCAGCACAGCGGCGATCGACCAGCGACGGTCCATCACCCTGGCCTGGATGCGCCGCATCACGATCGCGACGACGTGGGGGAGCGTGACCACCGCGAGCGAGATGCCGAGGGTGATCACGTACATCTGCAGCCCGATGGAGCCGTACTGGCTGTCGTTGCGCAACAGCAGCGTCAGCGCCTGAGACAGCAGGACGTAGTCGACGGTGATCATGCCGAGGAGCAGCAGGTAGACGAGCACGTGCGCGAAGCGCGACATGTGCCCGACGCGGGAGCGGATGCGCGGGGGTCTCGCGACGATGTCTCTGGCCATGGCGTCTCTCCTTTCGTCTCAGGCGAAGTTGTGCAGGTCGGGGTCGTGGCCGAGCAGGCGCGCATCCAGTCGCTCCGCCGCCACCTCTGCGCGTTCGAGCTGACGCTCCGTGCGCTCGATGGAGCCGCGGATCAGCTCCTCGCGCTTCTGCGAGGCGATGACGCGGGCGGCGGCCGCCGCCATGTTGCGGGTGCGCTGGCGCTCGATCTCGGCGACACCGCCGCGCTCGAACGCCGCGAGCTCGTGCTCGAAGACCTCGAGCGTCTCGACGTCGACGGCGGCGCGCATCCTGCGCAGCCGCCAGAACAGGCGACGGCGGAGTCGCGCGGTCTTCGGAACCGTATAGTCGGCGGGCAGCCGGTCACGCTTGGGCATCGTTTCTCCCCTGCCAGAGTTCGAGCAACCTGGTGTTCTCTTTCGTGGTGAGCCAGTCGGACCGCTGCAGCACGGGCGCTCTGTCGAGCGTGCGATCCGGGGCGGCGGCGCGTTCGGCCGCGAGCTCGCGCCGGTATGCGCCCCAGTAGACGGCGAGCTTCTCGTCCGCGTGGTCGAAGTAGCGGTTGGCGCGCAGCTTCGCGGCGGTGAAACGCGAGTGGATGAGGGCGGACAGTTCGTCGACACGGCGTTTGCCGCGCGTGATCCGGCGCTCCAGCCTGCGCAGCTCCTCGAAGGCGGGACCGGAGCCGTTCGCGATGAAATCGCGGTCGTCAAGCGAGATGTCGCCGGTCAGCCTGTCGTACGCGGCGAGGTCGGTGTCGAGCGACCGGGACAGCACCCGATACTCGGTGAGCTCGCGGTCGATGCGCACGAAGAAGCGCTGCTCCTCGCGCCTGGCGTACGCGGCGGCGTGCGCCTGCATGGCCTGAACGTGAGGCGTGGTCGGCTCGCCAGGGTCGCCATCCCTGGCAGCTCCCTGAGCGGTCGCAGCCGCATCCAGTCTGGCCTGCTGGGCGAGGCGGCGGCGAGCGAACGGGCCGACGCGGAACGGCCGGCGGTCGGCGCGCGGCGCGGGCAGCGTCCGTGTCGTCATGCGTTTCCCCTCCGTGCGGTGAAGCCGACAGTGCGGCGGACCTCGAAGGTTACGCACGCTGGCTGGCAAAGAACTAGGCGAATGTCGTATGCCAGCCGATAGCCGCGGCCATTGCGGCCATCGGCGCAGGGGGAACATACTGACCCCGAGGAGCCGCGCATGAAGAAATGGTCGGTCGTGATCGTGCTGGGCGCCGCCCAGTTCGTGATGGTGCTCGACGGCACCGTGATGAACGTGTCGATCTCGACCGTCGTCGCCGATCTGCACACCACGGTCGCGGCGATGCAGGCGGCGATCACCTTCTACACGCTGACGATGGCGGCGTTCATGCTGCTCGGCGCGAAACTCGGCGACGTCTGGGGGAGGCGCAGGGCGTTCGTCATCGGATCGTGCGTGTACGCGCTCGGATCGCTGCTGACGGCGCTGAGCCCGAACATCGAGCTGCTGTTCCTCGGCTGGTCGGTGATCGAGGGGCTCGGCGCAGTGCTCGTCATCCCCGCCATCGCCGCCCTGATCGCCGACAACTACCGCGGTCACGACCGGATCACGGCGTACGCGGTCATCGGCGCGGTCTCCGGTGCCGCGGTCGCCGCCGGTCCGCTGATCGGCGGATACGTCACCACCTACCTGGACTGGCGTTACGTCTTCGTCGCCGAGGTCGTCATCATGGCGGTCGTCGTGATCTTCTCCCGCCTGGTGCGGGACGAGACCGGCAGGAACCGAACGCGGATCGACGTATCGAGCGTGCTGCTCTCGGCGTTCGGACTGGTGTTCGTGGTTTACGGGATGCTGCAGAGCAAGACCTGGGGGTGGCTCATCCCGCTGCACTCCCCGGTGGTCGGCGGGGTGCCGATCAATCCTTTCGGGATCTCGCTGACGGCCTGGTTCATCCTCTTCGGCGGTGTGCTGCTCGTGCTGTTCGCCCGGAGGCAGCGGAAACTGGCCGAGGCGGGGCGCTCGCCGCTGGTGCACATCGAGATGTTCTCCATCCGCCAGCTCCGCAGCGGGCTCAGCGTGCTCGGCGCGCAGTACGCGGTGACGGCCGGGCTGTTCTTCATGGTGCCCGTCTACCTGCAGATGACCCTCGGCTTGGATGCGCTGTCCACCGGCCTCAAGATCTTCCCGCTGTCGATCTCGCTGATCCTCTTCTCCGTCGTCGGCACGATGCTGTCCCGGCGCTGGTCACCGCGGCGGATCGTGCGGGTGGGTCAGGTCATCCTGGTGGTGAGTTCCATTCTGCTGCTCGGGGCGGTCACGGCCGACCTGCGGAACTGGCTGTTCGGCATCGGGATGTTCTTCGCGGGCAGCGCGCTCGGGCTGCTGGCCTCGCAGCTCGGAAACGTGAACATGTCGAGCGTCGGCGAGAAGCAGACAAGCGAGGTCGGCGGCCTGCAGGGCGTCTTCCAGAACCTCGGCTCCTCGCTCGGGACGGCGCTCATCGGCTCGATCCTGATCGGCGCGCTCGCGACGTCATTCGCATCCGGCGTCGCGGCGAGCAGCCTGCCGGACAGTGTGCAGTCCACGATCGCAGAGCGGACGAACGGCGGCGTGGAGATCGTGCCGGCCGCCAGCGTGCAGAAGATCGGGGAGGACGCCGGACTGTCGACGAGCGACGCGAACACCCTCGAGTCGATCTACCGGGACTCGCAGCTCTCGTCACTCAGAGTCGCGCTCTTCGGCCTGATCGCGATCTCGCTCGGCTCGCTCGCGTTGTCCCGCGGCATCCCGACAGAGGTGCTCGGCCGTAAACAGGAGGACGAGACCGTCAACTGAACGCCTGCGTGCCCAGCACGCCGAGCAGCGCGAGCTTCTCCGCGCCCTCCGAGCGGGGAGGGGCGGTGAGGACGAGCAGGCACTGGGACTGGTCCTCGGTGAAGAGCACTTGGCAGTCGAGCTCGATCGGGCCGAGCTCGGGATGCACGAGCGTCTTGTGGTCCTCGAACCTGGTGGCGACCTCGTGCCTGTCCCACAGCTCGGCGAACTCCTGGCTTTCCCGCAGCAGGGTCCGCACCAGTTCGCCGGCCTGCGAGGTCGCGCCCATCGCGCCGTACGCCACCCGCAGCGACGCGACCTGCGCGCGGCTCTGCCGCGCCCTGTCGTCCTCCGGATAGTGGATGCGCTCCGTCTCCGGACGCACGAACCAGCGGTACGACTCGAACCGCTCGATGCCGGTGTACCCGGAGCGGTCCCCGAGCAGCGCGGCGGACAGCCGGTTCTGCACCAGCGTCTCCCCGAGGTTGGAGAGGATCAGCGCCGGGGTGTCGTCGAGACGGTCGAGCACGCGAAGCAGCGCTGGGGCGACGTGCGACGCTCCGCTGAGGCGGTCTGGCGGGTTGTGGCCGGCGGCGCGGAACAGGTAGTCGCGCTCGTCGCCGCTCAGCCGCAGGGCTCTGGCCAGCGACGCGAGCATCTGCTCGCTCGGCTGCGGACCCCGCTGCTGCTCCAGGCGCGTGTAGTAGTCGGCCGACATGTTCGCGAGCTGCGCCACCTCTTCGCGTCGCAGCCCAGGGGCCCTGCGGCGCGCCCCGGAGGCGAGCCCGACGTCGGAGGGCTGAAGCTCCTCGCGGCGTCTGCGGAGGAAGTCGGCGAGAGAGGCGCGGTCCATGCATCCATCATCCGCCGTCGCCGCGCGTGCAACCAGGGATCGCGGATCCCCCGATGACCGCTCTCTGCCGGGATGCGCGCGGGCGGCAGACACTCGAAGCATGAACATCACAGGAAACACCGTCTTCATTCCCGGCGCGACCAGCGGCATCGGCCTCGCCATCGCTGTCGCGTTGCAGGCGAAGGGCAACACCGTCATCGTCGGCGGTCGCAGGACCGAACTGCTGGAGCGCATCGCGGCCGAGCACCCTGGCATCCACACCGTGCGGATCGACACGGCGGACGCCGAGAGCATCCGTGCGGCGTCGGCGCAGGTCATCGCCGCGCATCCGGAGCTCAACGTGGTCGTCGCGATGGCGGGAATCATGCGCGTGGAGGACTGGCACTCGGCGTCCGGGTTCCTCGAGACGGCGGAGGCGACCGTGACCACCAACCTGCTCGGGCCGATCCGGCTGATCGCCGCGTTCGCCGAACACCTGCAGACCAGACAGGACGCCGCGATCGTGACGGTGTCGTCCGGGCTCGCCTTCGCCCCGCTCGCCGCGACCCCCAGCTACAACGCGACCAAGGCCGCGATCCACCAGCTCAGCGAGAGCATCCGGCTGCAGCTCGCAGACACGGGCGTGCAGGTGATCGAACTGGTGCCGCCAGCGGTGCGCACCGGACTCCTGCCCGGGCAGGAGGAGAGCGAGGTGGCGATGCCGCTCGACGACTTCGTCAGCGAGACGATGACACTGCTCGAGACCCAGCCGGATGCGCAGGAGATCCTGGTGGAGCGCGTGAAGTTCCTCCGCTACGGCGAGGCGCGCGGCGACTACGCGACGGTCGTGGATGCGCTGAACGCGTCGGACCCGCACGGGAAGAAGCCGGTGCCGGTCGGCTAGGGCCGTTCCGCCGGACGTGCGTGGGCCGGGGCTGGGCGCGTCAGCCGGGTTTGGTGCGTCGGTGGGTTTGGCGCGTCGGGCGGCCTGGCGCGTCGGGCGGGCCTGGGGTGTCAGGCGTGCTTGACGTCGAGGCCGAGCCAGGCGGCGAGGTCGGCAATCTCCGCATCCACTGCGTTCTTCCTCGACGTGCTGATTTCGTGGGTGCGCACTCTGTCGTGGATGAGTCGGTCGAACGGCGAGAGTAGTGCGGTGCGGCCGGTGAACGGGCGGCCGGAACCGAGCGCATCCAGTGCGGCGGGGTCGACCCGCCACGGGCGGGAGCTGCCGTCGATCTCGACCGGTTCCCCGGCGTCGCCGACCATCGCGGCGCGCGAGACGCCCTGCGAACGCAGCCGGTCGGCATCCCGGATGCGCTTGGCCTCTTCGTCACCAGTTCTTCGGCAGCACCGGGTCGTCTGGGTCGATCGGCGCGCACCGGCTATATCCCTGGAAGTCGGCGTAGTTCTCACCGATCGTGAATACGATCGCGAACCCGTCTTCACGGACACCGGTCAAATACGGCGGGTACGACACCACCTTCCGTGGCGGGTAGATCCTGTTGTCCTCGACCACCTTCGTCGGGAACCCATAGTCTGTCCACATCTTCGCAACCTGCTCGGCCGTGTCCTCTGGAGTGGATTTGGTCGGACCTTTGTACTGGTTGAAGATGTTCCAGCTCTCTGACGGGGTGCCATCGGCATAGTCACCACACCCGGTCCCCCAATCCATCGTGTCTGGTTTCGGCCAGGTGTCGGCGACCAGGGCGGTCGCCTCATCGTAGAGTCGCTGGATCTCCTTTTCGACCGCCACGCGGTCGGATCTGTCGCTATCTTCCATCTGCTGAATCTCCTTCGCAGTCTTTGGCTGTGGCGCACAGCCCGCCAGCGCTCCAGAGGTGAGCAGCGCGGCCAGCGCCACCACACGTAGCACGCGGCGAGAGTCCCCCACGGTCGCTTTGCTCCCATCAACCCCGATAGAGCGACGCCCTGTGACTGACCTGCCTCTCGAGCGACGCACTGTCACCAGTTCTTCGGCAGCACCGGGTCGTCCGGGTCGATCGGCGCGCACCGGCTATATCCCTGGAAGTCGGCGTAGTTGTCGCCGATCGTGAACTCGATCGCGAACCCGTCTTCACGGACACCGGTCAGATACGGCGGGTACGACACCACCTTCCGCGGTGGGTAGATCCTGTTGTCCTCGACCACCTTCGTCGGGAACCCATAGTCTGTCCACATCTTCGCAACCTGCTCGGCCGTGTCCTCTGGACTGGACTTGGTCGGACCGTAGTACTGGTTGAAGATGTTCCATGACTCCGACGGGGTGCCATCGGCATAGTCGCCGCACCCGGTTCCCCAGCTCCTGTCGGGCACCGTCGGCCACGTGTCCGCGACCAGGGCTGTCGCCTCATCGTAGAGACGCTGGATCTCCTTTTCGACCGCCACGCGGTCGGATCTGTCGCTATCTTCCATCTGCTGAATCTCCTTCGCAGTCTTTGGCTGTGGTGCGCATCCCGTCAGCGTTCCGGTGGCTAGCAGCGCGATAAGCGCGACGAGGCTCGCCACGCGGCGAGGGGTGCCTGTGCTCGTAGTGGTCATCGTTGGGCTCCGGACGGGGTCGGGCTCGGGCGAGGTTGCGGGTTCGGCGTGGATCGGTCCTGGGGGGTGCCGCCTGTGGGGACTTCCTGCCCTCGCCCCATCGTCGCCATTGCGGTGGCGTATTGAGCGGAGGTGCGGTTGTCGAGGTAGCTGTAGGCGTCCGGGTTCGTGGGCCCGTTTCCGAACGGGCCGTGTTTCGTGATCCCCTCCAGCGCGACACCGTCAAGGGAGGAGGCCTCGGCGCTGAACGGGTGCGCGCCGAAGTCCGGGCTGGTGGGATCGGTGCGGCCGGAAAGTTTCTGTCCGATCACGGCCCATCCGTCCTTGACGCCCTGGGCCGCGTATACCTCCCCGCCCGGCACGTGCAATGTCGCCGCTGAGGGGATGCTGGTGGCGACACCCGCTGAGCCGAGGAACACGACGTGCCCCGCTGACACGTCCTTTTGGGACAGGGCGAGGGTGGCGACGTTGGTCCCGTACGAGTGCGCCACGACGGAGAGCCCGTCCGCGTTCGCGGGCCAGTCCTTCACCGCCGTCAATCCGCGCAGTGTGTTTCCCAGGCGTTCTGCTCCGGCTTTGGCGAGGTCGTCCTGGGTGACGCCCCACCCGTCCATGCTGCCGGGCGGGTCGTAGTCCAGCCACGACAGCACCGCGATCTTGTTGCGCGAGACACCGGACGCCTTCGATTGCTGCTGTCGCAAGTCTTTCGCGGCGTTGCCGTATTGTCCGATGTCGTTGGCGGTGGTTCCCATGCCGGGCACCACGACGCTGATGTGTTCGGCGGTTTCCAGAAGCCCGGTGCTGATGGCGACTTTGGTGCGTTCGCCGGGTTGATAGACATACAACTCGCGCGGTGGTTCACCGGTCGGACCCTTGCCGTAGGCCTTGTCGATTCGGGACAGCGTCTCGGTCAGCTTCTGCGCCTCGGCGAGACGATTCAATGCCAGCCGGCGCACCCCCTCGAACGGCGAGGTGAGCTCGGGGTCGTTCTTGGCTTCCTTGAGGCGGTTCTTCGCTTCGGCGAGGTCGACCTTTAGGCATTGACGGTTTGCGTCGGAGCGCACACGCGGAGGGACACCGTCAAGGTTGCCGACGAGCCTCGGAACGGCCTTCGCCCACTCCTTCCGCTGCTTGGCGTCGAGCTTCTTCCACCACGCAGCCGTCTTCTCCGGCGCGGGCGGATGGTCCCAGAACCTCTGCAGCAGTTCAGGATGAGCTTCCAGCATGGTCTTCATCTGCGACGGGGACAGATCGCTCAGGAGCGACGACAGCTCACTGGGCGTCGCAGTCGCCCAGTCCTTCGACGAGCCGAGGCGGGCCAGGAAGTCCAGCATCTTCTTCCTCGCCGCGACAGCATCGCCCCCTCCGGCGCGCGAGTCGCCATCTCTTAGGCCGAGTCCTTCCAGGAGCGCAACGGTGTCCCTGATGGCGGCTTCCAGTTTCGTCACGCCGTCTCGAAACAGCCCCTGCGTCGCGGAGTCGAAAGCTCGCAGTGCGCCCAGCCTGCCTTCCAGGTCCCGAAGGTCTTTCTCCAGTTGGCCCAAGACCAGCTCCAACTGCGCGTTCTTGAGCTGCAGCGCGCCGCTCAGACCAGGCGCGGCCACGATGAGGTCCGCGGCGCTGATGTTGAACTCGATCAGGCGCTCGGTCGCGTCCCGCTGGTTCCGGGTCGCAATGATCTGCGTGTTCAGCTCATCCTCTTTAAGGACCCCGAAACGACTCACCTTCGCGTCAGCCAGAACATACGTATCGAGCTCACTCCGTATCACAGCCAGCTCAGCCTTCGCTCCCGTGATACAGGGCGTGATGATCCAGGTGAACAACGCATCGACCGCGGAATACCCCTGTCCGGACAGTTCTCCCGTGCCCAAGCCCGCGAGCAGCCGATTGGACGCCTTCTCCAGCTTGTCCAGCACAGACGACGCAGTGGTGAGGTTTGCCGACAATGCGGTCGTCATGCTTTCAGACTCGCCCGAGTCATAGCTCAATCCCACAATGCGCCCACCCTCTTGTGCCGGAGCCGCTCCGACTCCGCCGGGCCAACGCTAGCAGTTCAATATTTGCAACACCAATACTTCTGCTGCAGATACTACGTTTGTCTGGCTCAAGGGGTCGTGCACGGCGAGGGCGTCAGGCGTGCTCGACGTCGAGGTCGAGCCAGGCGGCGAGGTCGGCGATCTCCGCATCCACTGCGTTCCTCGTTGACCTGCTGAACGGGGTGTCCTCGTGGACTGCGGTCACCCGGAGGACGCCCGCTTTCCTGTCTGCCATCGCGTCGAGCTTGCCCACCAGGGTGTCGCCGTGCAGGATCGGCAGCGCGAAGTAGCCCCAGCGGCGCTTCGCGGCGGGCTTGTACATCTCCAGCAGGTATTCGAACTCGAAGATTTCGTGGGTGCGCACCCTGTCGTGGATGAGCCGGTCGAACGGTGAGAGCAGTGCGGTGCGTCCGGTGAACGGGCGGCCGGAACCGAGCGCATCCAGTGCGGCGGGGTCGACCCGCCACGGGCGGGAGCTGCCGTCGATCTCGACAGGTTCCCCGGCGTCGCCGACCATCGCGGCGCGCGAGACGCCCTGCGAACGCAGCCGGTCCGCATCCCGGATGTGCTTCGCCTCCTCCTCGGGGACGACAGCGATCCCCGCGGGGTAGACGCGCTCTGCGATGTCCCAGGTGCGCTGCCTGCCGATGCGGCCTGCGGTGGCGATCACGCCGCGGGCGGACAGGAACTCCAGCATCCTGCTCACATTCTGGTTGTGGGTCCAGCCTGTCGACTCCCACGGCACCGCGGCGGTGTCGGGGATGTCGCGCGAGAGGAGAGGGCCCGTTTCACTGAGCCGGGCGAGCACCTCCAGGCGGAACTGCGCGTTCGCCTCCAGCCACGCCTGCACGCGGCTGCCATCGGACGGCCAGCGCGACATGGCGTCGAGGTGCAGGCGGAGCGCCGAGGTCGGACGCAGCATGGCGATCGGCGGGGTGCTCGGGTCGTCCTGAGCTTTCTGCTCGAACAGGGTGCGGTCGACTTCGACCGCGCGCTGCAGGTGCTCAGGGCGGTACGACGATCCGATGCGGGTCCACGCGATGAGGTCGGCGGCCGGAGCGATGGCGGCGGTGGGGTCGAGTTGCAGCAGGGTGAGCTGCTCGACCAGAGGCACCAGCTCGGTTGGGCGGTCGGCATCGAGCCGCTGGGCCTGGACGGCGATCCTGCGGGCGTCCGCGCGGCTCAGCCGGGTGACGGCCATCAGCCCTGGTGCCCCGCGTCCGCCAGCTCGTCCACGATGTGCTGGTAGAGAGCCGCGGAGATCAGGTGGCGCCGCAGGGCCGTGGCCGCCACATCCATCGGCCCGCCCCCTCCCTGACCGGACGAGTTCTGGCCGATCGGGATGCCGTCGAGCGGCACAGGGGGGATCTCGCGCAGCCGGGCGACCAACTCCGACTCGTCGAGACGCCCCTGCCCGTACGCCTCGAACAGCCGCCCGGCGTACGCGCCGGCATCCCGGAGGGCGGCGACCCTGGCGCCGACCTCGTTGAGATAGCCGAGGTCACGCCATTGGAGGATGTTGGCGTGCGCTTTGCGCGCGGCGTTCGCGACAGCGGATTTGGCCTGTGCCGGCGGCGTCGACAGCGGGACCCTGGCCCGGAAGGCGGCGAGGGGGAGGTCGCTGAACCGCACGAGGAAACGGGCTGCGTCGTGCTCGACGGAGACGGTGTCCGGGTCAGCGTGCATGGGGGACTGGAGCGCTGACGCCACCGCGTCGTACAGCGCCCTCGCCTTGGCATTCGCGACGCCATTTCTGGAGCCGGCGCGACCTTCCATCCTTCAAGGTTAACGCGACGCGGGGCGCTCGGTGCACGCGCCACGGCTTCGCGCGGGCTGCTGAACGGCTTCGCGGGCGGATCGGAGCGGGGTCGCGGGGGCGGCGCGGCGGCGGCGCGGGGGCGGCCGAAGGAGGTACTGACAGAGCCTCCCACCCGCAGGGCGGCGGGAATAGCGTTGACGTCATGGTCACAGAACATGACATGACGTACCGCCCCCTCGGCCGCACCGGTGTGAAGGTCAGCCCGCTCTGCCTCGGCGCGATGATGTTCGGCCCGTGGGGCAACGACGACCGTGCAGACGCGACCCGCATCATCCACCGGGCGCTGGATGCCGGCATCAACTTCGTCGACACCGCTGACGTCTACTCCGGTGGCGTGTCGGAGGAGATCGTCGGTCAGGCCATCGCCGGACGCCGCGACGATGTGGTGCTCGCGACCAAGTTCTTCATGCCGATGAGCGATGACCCCAACGAGCGGGGCGGCTCGCGCCGGTGGATCATGCGCGAGGTCGAGAACTCGCTGCGGCGCCTGAACACCGACCACATCGACCTCTACCAGGTGCACCGGCCGAGCGACGACACGGACATCGAGGAGACGCTCGGGGCGCTCACCGATCTGGTGCGGCAGGGCAAGGTTCGCTCCATCGGCTCGTCGTCGTTCTCCGGATCGCAGATCGTAGAGGCCCAGTGGGCGTCGCGCGAGCGCAACCTGGAACGGTTCGTGACGGAGCAGCCGCCGTACTCGCTGCTGGTGCGCGGCATCGAGGAGGACGTGCTGCCGACCATCCGCCGCCACGGAATGGGGGCGCTCACCTACAGCCCGCTCGGCGGCGGCTGGCTGTCCGGACGCTGGCGCAAGGACGCCGCCTCCTCGCCGACGTCGTCCGCCCGCCCGAGCGCCCGCTTCGACATGAGCTCGCCCGAGAACCAGCGCAAGCTCGACATCGTGGAAGACCTCGCGGTGCTGGCGGGCGAGGCGGGCATCAGCCTGATCGAGCTGGCCATCGCGTTCGTCATCAACCACCCGGCCGTGACCAGCGCGATCGTGGGACCGCGGACGATGGAGCAGCTCGAGTCGTACCTCCCCGCACTGGAGGTGGTGCTGAGCGACGAGGTCCTGGACAGAATCGATGCGATCGTGGCGCCGGGCGTGACGGTGAACCCGGACGACAACAGCTACGGGATGCGGGAGCTGACCACGCAGGAGCGGCGGCGCTGACGCGTTCCTGCGGCACGGGAATATCGCGAAGCCCGAAGCGTTGAACTTGAGTGCAGTTCACTCAACTTTCAACACACAGGAGATTTCGTGCCCGAAGACTTCACTCCCGACAGTAACGAAGGCAACTCGTTCGACGAGTTCCTCGCTCGTTACCTCGCGGGTGAGCGTGCGCGTACCGCGCGCTCCATCGACATCAGCCGGTTCCTGAGCCGGCGCACGCAGGAGACCCTCGCCGAGGCCGGACGGTTCGCACTCGAACACGGTCACAGCGAGCTGGACGCCCTGCACATCCTCCGCGTCATGGCCACAGAGGAGCCTGCCGCGGACGCCATGCGCCGCATCGGCGCCGACCCGCAGGCGGTCGCCGCTGCGGCCGAGCAGCGGCTCCCGCGCACGGGCGACCCCGTGGACGCCGACGCCGCATCCATCACTCCGTCTGCCCAGCGGGCGCTGTTCCACGCATACCAGGTGGCTCGCGCATCCGGATCGACGTACATCGACCCTGAACACCTGTTCTTCGCGCTCGTCGTCGTGCAGGACGCCCCGGCGGGGCAGGTGCTGCAGGCCGCGGGTGTGACACCGGACGCGCTCACCTCCGCCATGCGCCAGACCACCACGGTCGGCGCGGGCTCAGCAGGACAGGACGGGCAGGACGACGGTGCCGACGCATCCACCACTCCGATGCTCGACAGGTTCGGCACCGACCTCACCCAGCTCGCCCGCGACGGCAAGCTCGACCCGGTGATCGGCCGTCTCGACGAGATCGAGCAGACGGTCGAGATCCTGTCCCGCCGCACCAAGAACAACCCGGTGCTGGTCGGCGAAGCCGGTGTCGGCAAGACCGCGATCGTGGAGGGGCTTGCCAGCGCCATCGTCTCCGGCGATGTGCCGGAGCAGCTCCGCGACAAGCGCGTCGTGGCGCTCGACCTCGCCGGGATGGTCGCGGGAACCCGCTACCGCGGCGACTTCGAGGAACGCCTGACCACCCTGATGGACGAGATCAGCGCAGGGACGGACGAGCTGATCGTGTTCATCGACGAGCTGCACACCGTGGTCGGCGCCGGCGGCTCCGGCGAGTCAGGCGGCATGGACGCCGGAAACATCCTGAAGCCGCGCCTGGCCAGGGGAGACCTGCACCTGGTCGGTGCGACGACGCTCAAGGAGTACCGCCGCATCGAGAAGGACCCGGCGCTCGAGCGCCGCTTCCAGCCGGTGACGGTCGGCGAGCCCAGTGTCGACGACGCCGTGCTCATCCTCTCCGGGCTCCGGGGAGCGTACGAGGAGCACCACGGCGTGACGTACACCGACGACGCGATCCGCGCCGCCGTCGAGCTGTCGGCCCGCTATGTCTCCGACCGCTTCCTGCCCGACAAGGCGATCGACCTGATCGACCAGGCGGGGGCACGCCTCCGCCTGCGCCTCGGCAAGCGCGTCGACACGACAGCGCTGATGGGCACGCTCGCCACGCTCGAAGCGGAGAAGAACTCCGCGGTCGCCGCCGAGCACTACGAGGAGGCGTCGCGTCTGCGCGACGAGATCGAGAGCGTCCAGCGTTCCCTCGACGAGCTGGGCTCCGCCCCGCGACCGGATGCGGTGGTCGACGAGCCGGAGATCGCGGCGGTCATCTCGCGTGCGACGGGCATCCCGGTCAGCCGCATCGGAGAAGCCGACCGTGAGCGCCTGGCGAAGCTCGAGTCCGAACTGCACCAGCGCGTGATCGGCCAGGACGACGCGGTCGTCGCTGTCGCCAAAGCGGTCCGCCGCAACAGGACCGGGCTCGGAGACGAGCGCCGCCCCGTCGGAAGCTTCCTCTTCCTCGGCCCGACCGGCGTCGGCAAGACCGAGCTCGCGAAGGCGCTCGCTGCCTCGCTGTTCGGCGACGAGAAGGCGATGCTGCGATTCGACATGAGCGAGTTCGGCGAACGCCACACGGTCGCCCGCCTGGTCGGCGCCCCTCCCGGATACGTCGGCTACGACGAGGCGGGGCAGCTCACCGAGCGCGTGCGCCGCAACCCGTACTCCGTCGTGCTGTTCGACGAGATCGAGAAGGCGCACCCCGACGTGTTCAACCTGCTGCTGCAGGTGCTCGACGACGGCCGCCTCACGGACGGGCAGGGACGCACCGTCGACTTCCGCAACACGGTCGTGATCATGACGTCGAACCTCGGATCGGAGTTCCTCGCATCCCGTAGCGGAGCCCTCGGCTTCGTGCCGGTGGGAGGCGACGCCTCCGCCGCGGGCTTCGCATCGGAGAAGGACCTGCGCGACCGCGTGATGGGCAAGCTCCGCGAAGCGATGCGGCCGGAGTTCCTGAACCGGATCGACGAGATCGTACTGTTCAGGAAGCTCGACGCCGAGCAGTTGCGCGACATCGTGCGCCTGCTGCTGACGGCGACCGCGGGCCGCCTCGGCACGCGCGCCATCGCCTTCGAGGCGACGGACGCGGCCGTGGCCTGGATCGCGGACGCAGGCTACGAGCCGGAGTACGGCGCGAGGCCGCTGCGCAGGGTGATCCAGCGCGAGATCGACGACAGGATCGCCGAGTTGATGGTCAGCGGAGAGCTGACCGACGGCGGCGCGGTGACGGTGGATGCGCAGGGCGACGAGCTCCGCGTGACCGCCGGAGCGCGAGCGGGCGAGTGGATGCGGGCGGCGGCGTAAGCGGCGGCTCCGCGTTCGTGCGGAGTGTGTGAGAGGAGGCGGTGATCCCGGACGGGGATCGCCGCCTCCTTCGTGTCGAGGCGACCAACCGCGCGGCGAACCTGAGCGCCCCGCATCCCGTGTCTGTGAAGAACGACAGCATTCGGAGGCGTGCGTCAGAGGTTTCTTAGTGTTCCGGTGGAACGCTGGACCGATGCCTACCCGACCGCCGTTCCGTGACCGCCCGCGGTTCGCCGCATTCTCGCGACGTTTCGACCCGCTGAGGCGGTACGAGATACGGCCGGCGCGGTCGCGGGCGGGGCTGATCATGCAGTTCGGGGTCGTCGCGCTCATCGCAGCGGTGCTCACCTCGGCGTTCGTGCTGCCTGGTTTCCTGGGAGTCGGCCAAGCCGCTGCTGCCGCGTCGAACGCGTTCGAAGCGTTGCCGTCGAACCTGGAGATCCAGCCGTTCGCGCAGAACACCACCGTCTTCGCGAAGAAGGGCGGCGTGGATGTTCCGATCGCGTCGTTCTACGCGCAGAACAGGCAGGATGTCGGCTGGAACGACGTGGCGCAGACCGTCAAGGACGCCACCGTCGCCGCCGAAGACCCCCGGTTCTACCAGGAGGGTGCCGTCGACCTGCTCGGCACGGTCCGAGGTGCGCTCTCGACCGTGAGCGGCAGCTCCGTGCAGGGCGGATCGTCGATCACCCAGCAGTACGTCAAGAACGTCGAGGTCGAGCGCTGCGACGCGCTCACCGACGCGAAGAAGCTCAAGGCGTGCTACGCCGATGCCGCCGGCGTCACCCTGCAGCGCAAGGTGCAGGAGATGCGGTACGCGGTCGGGCTGGAGAAGAAGTACTCCAAGCAGCAGATCCTGCTCGGCTACCTCAACGTCGTCGGGTTCGGCGGGACCGTCTACGGCATCCAGGCGGCAGCGCACTACTACTTCAACACCACGGCGGCGCAGCTCACCCTTCCGCAGGCGGCGACGCTGACGGCCATCCTGAACAACCCGGCCAACCTGCGCATCGACGAGCCGGACAACAAAGACAACGGCGCCGCCAACGGGTACAAGGCCACCAAGGAACGGCGCGACTACGTGCTCGACCGCATGGCGATCAACCACAAGATCACCGCGGCAGAGCGGGACGCGGCCAAGAAGACGCCTGTTCAGCCTGCCATCACGCCGACGACCTCCGGATGCGCGTCCGCCTCCCAGTACAACGCGGCGTTCTTCTGCGACTACGTGCGGGATGTGGTGCTCAACGACCCGGCGTACGGCGCGACGGCCGACGACCGGTGGGCGACGCTCAACCGCGGCGGACTCAAGATCTACACCACCCTCAACCTCGACCTGCAAGCGGTGGCGCAGCAGTCGCTGAGCTCGTACATCCCGCCGTCGATGGCGGGGATCGACCTCGGCGCATCCAATGTCTCGATGGAACTCGGCACCGGCAGGATCGTGACGATGGTCGAGAACAGGGCGTTCAACAACACCGACCAACCGGTCGACGGCACGACGGCGGTGAACTACAACACCGACGAAGCGTACGGCGGGTCCCAGGGCTTCCAGACCGGGTCGACGTTCAAGGCGTTCGACCTGGCGGCGTGGCTGGAAGCGGGCAACAGCCTGTACGACACGATCAACGCGTCGCAGCACGACTTCCCGACGTCCGACTTCACCAACAGTTGCGCGGACATCAACGGGCCGGACTGGCCCGTCACCAACGACGAAGGCTCGGCGAGCAGGCTCTCCGTGATGGCGGCGACGGCCGAATCCGTGAACACGGCGTTCGCCAAGATGGGCACGCAGATCGACCTGTGCTCCATCCTGAACGCCGCGAAGGCGCTCGGCGTGCATCCCGCGTCGTCGAGCAACCCGCTGACCTCCGTTCCGTCGATGATCCTCGGCGTCAACTACCTGTCGCCGCTGACGATGGCCACCGCGTACGCCGGCATCGCCAACAACGGCGTCGTCTGCACGCCCGTCGCGATCGACAAGGTCGTGAACGCGGACGGCTCGGCGCACAAGGTCAGCCCGACCACCTGCACGCAAGGCCTCCAGCCGAACATCGCCGCAGGCGTGACGTACGCGCTGCAGGGCGTGATGCGCGGCGGAGGCACGGCAGAGAGCGCCAACCCGTACGACGGGACGCCCATCATGGGCAAGACGGGAACGACGGACGACTCGCTGCAGAACTGGCTCGTCACCTCCACCAGCAAGGTGTCGACGGCCACCTGGGTCGGCAACGTGTCCGGCTCGACACCGCTGCGCAGCCTCGACTTCGACGGGATCGGCGGCGGGAACGTGAAGTTCTCGATCGCGAAGCCGATCCTCAGCGCCATCGACGGCCTCTACGGCGGCAGCGCGTTCGCCAAGCCGACCAACGCCGTGCTCTACGGCGACCAGGTGACGATCCCGGATGTGTCGGGCAAGACCCCGCAGGAAGCCCAGACGCTGCTACAGGGACTCGGCCTGGATGCGACGATCGACAGCACGCCGGTCGACTCCTCACAGCCCGCCGGAACGGCCGCGGGAACGGACCCGGCAGCGGGCACCTCCGCAAACAAGGGCAGCTCTGTGACGGTGCAGGTCAGCAATGGGCAGTCGGCGAGCATCCCTGGCGACCTGATCGGCAAGACCGAGAGCGAGGCACGAGCCGCGCTCGCCGCCGCAGGATTCACGAACGTGACGGTGAAGAAGCCGGATGCCGGTGGGAACGGCAACGGCAACGGCAAGGCCGCCGCCGATCTGCGGGTGACCGCCGTCGACCCTGCGGAGGGCACAGCGGCCTCGAAGAGCCAGACGGTCACCATCACGCTCGGCTGAGCGGTGCTCGGCTGAGCGAATGGCGCCGGCGCAGAAACGCCGCCCGGTGACGCAGAATGGAACAATGCAGGCCGGGAGCGGTGGAGCGAGCGCGACATGCCCGTCGTGCGGCGCGGAGGCGAACGTCGTGCGCAACCCGTACTACGGAGCGGGCCTCGCCGTGCACGAACTGATCGTCGAGTGCCCGCAGTGCGGGGTCGGCTTCCTCGACACCCTGACGTCCGCCCCCGATGCCGCGCCGCGCAGGCGACGCGGGCTCTGGGGGACGCTCAGGGCGCTGTTCGGGCGCTAGACCGCCGCGGCGGGCGTCGTGCTGGCGGCGCTCGCAGCCTTGGCGGTGCTCGCAGCGTTGGCGGTGCCGGTGTGCTCCAGCTCGGGGAATGCTGTCAGCACCATGTCGACCAGTGCGGCAAGCGGGCGGGCGAGCGGGTCCGTCGCCGGGAGGCCGAGCTCGAGTTCATGCGCGTCGATGGCCGCAGTGATCTCGGCGTCCGTCAGGTTCTCGTGGTTGATCGTCACGCCGATCACACGGGTGTCGGCGAACGACTCGATGAGACGGATCTCCTGCGCGGCGGACGGCACGGGCATCATCGGGAAGTCGTCGAGCATCACGCGCGCCGGTGCGTGCTGCAGGATGACCGCATCCGGTCGGCTGCCGCGCAGGATGTATGCGCTGGTCAGGTAGGCCGGGTGGCTGAGCGCTCCCTGGCCCTCGACGACGATGACGTCCGGCTTCTCCTCCTCGAACGCGGCGACGACCTCGTTCTCCACCTCCCCGGAGAGGAACTGCGGAACGCTCGCGTCCAGCGCGACCGCGTACCTGGCGCCCTGGATGAGGGCGGTCTGGCCGGTGCCGACCATCACGGCCCGGATGCCACGAGTGTTCAACGCCTGCACGAGCAGGGTGCTCGTGGTGCGCTTGCCGACCGCCCCGTCTGTGCCGAGGACGGCGATGCGCGGGCAGGTGACGTCGAAGATCCTGCCGGAGAACAGGTGCATCTCGCTCTTCGGCTTGGGACGGCGGACATCGTCGATAGTCACCCCGGCCAGCAGGGCGGCGGCCGCGAACTCCGGCTCGTCGTCGAGGAACTCGTGCAGGCCGTTGACGAGGTTCATGCCGCGGGACATGCCGTCGAGGAGGGCGGTGCGGTGACCGGCGGAGAGCATCCCGTCCGCCGGAGCCATGCCGACGATCAGCGTGTCCGGCACGAAACCGGCGTGCGCGATGGCCTCGGCGATCGAGCCGAGCACCGGGACGCCGTTCGGTACGCGGTCGAGCACCAGGCCGGAGTCCTCCCCAGCGTGACGGCTGTCGACGACGCTGAGGATCCGGTAGCGCTCGGAGTGCCGCACGAGGCCGTTCGCGGTCTTGCCGTCCTGCTCGGCGAACAGGCCTTCGCAGTAGACGATGGCGGTCGTGGGGGCAGGCAGGGACGCGGGCATGGGGATGCTCCTCTGATAGCACAGAGGAGGCGACGGGTTCGAGGCGGAGCCGCTGAGGCTCGACGTTCACGAGGCGTCTTCCCTGAAAACCGGCTCGGTGCCGGTCTGCGAACCATAGCAGCCCGGGCTGGCCGCCCACGCCATCGAGCCCAGGAATTGTCTCGCTAAAACGGCCGGTAATGGTGAAAAAGCCTGGGCTCGATGGCGTCGGGGCTAGTCGGGAGGGGCTAGGGGCGAGGTCCGCGCGACTCGAGGGGGTTGTCGGCCAGCTTCCGCTCGACGCCGTTTGCGACGATGCGCGCGGCCTGCGTCGCCGGCTTGCGGGCCGCCTGGTCTGTCACGCAGGCGCCGAACTCGGCCGCCAGGGTGAGTCGTGGGTATGCGGCGAGCACCTCCCGCTGGAAAGACAGAGGGAGGGCGTCAGCGCGGAAGCCGGAGATGTCGAGTCCGGTGGCGATCTCGAGCAGGTGGCCCTCCACATCCATCGCCGGGTCGACGGACGGCCAGTTGTGGCGCACGATCACGTCGTGGACGCGCTGCCGCCGCTCGACCGGCCAGCCTGCACCCGCCGTGAGCGCTGCGGCGACGTGACCGCCGGCGTCCTCATAACTGAGCGTGACGTTGTCGAACTCCTCGACCAGGCCGAGATCGTGCAGCAGGGCGGCGACGTAGAGCAGTTCCCTGTCTGCGCCGTCACGCCCATCGAGCTCGGCGAAGCCGATCGCCCACAGCCACGACCGGATGCAGTGATTCAGCAGGGCGGTCGACTGGCGCTCGGCGGAGAACTCGTACGCGGCGCGGGACGCCTGGGTGTCCGGCGGAGTGATGTCAGCGAGGTGCATACCGACATCATGCCGTGTTCGCGGGGCGAGTCGCGCCGAGTCTCGGTCGAAACTCCACCAGCCTGGAATGCGGAGTCTGAAATCAGATAAACTCGCTGCTTACATACCGCGAGCAGCAAAGGGAGAACGCGTGTGAGTGCGACGAGCGGGGGGTTCCGCCGCGACATCCAAGGTCTGCGGGCGATCGCGGTGATCGCCGTCGTCCTGGACCATCTTCTGCACTGGCCGAGCGGGGGATTCGTGGGCGTGGACGTGTTCTTCGTCATCTCCGGATTCCTCATCACCGGCCTTCTCCTCCGGGAGCACGAGCGCACAGGAAGAATCTCGTTCTCGGCGTTCTATCGCAACAGAGTCAGGCGCATCCTCCCAGCGGCCGCGCTGGTTCTGACCGTGACGATCGCCGCCTCGTGGATGATCTACAGCGCCGAGCGTCGGCTCTCGATCCTCAGCGACGGCGGCTGGTCGGCCTGGTTCGCAGCGAACTGGCACTTCGCCATGATCGGCACGGACTACTTCGGCGCGAGCGGTCCGCCGTCGCCGTTGCAGCACTTCTGGTCCCTGGCGGTCGAAGAACAGTTCTACCTGGTGTGGCCGGTGGTCATCGTGGTCGTGCTCGCCGTCACCGCACGGTTCGCGGGCGCGCGGAAGCGTGCGATCGGGTCGGCCCTGGCTGTCGTTCTGATCGGGCTGGTGGTCGCATCGTTCGGGTGGGCGCTGTTCGAGAGCGCCACCGCTCCGACCTGGGCGTACTTCTCGACGTTCTCCCGAGCGTGGGAGCTGGGTGTCGGCGGCCTGCTCGCGCTCTTCGCCGGACGGTTCGCCCGCATCCCCGGGCGGTTCGCGCCGCTGCTCTGCGTCGGCGGACTCGCGGGGATCTTCGCCTCGATCGCCCTGCTCAGCAACGCGCTGCCGTTCCCGGGTCCCTGGGCGATACTCCCTGTCGTGGCGACGGCGGCCGTGATCGTCTCAGGGATGAACGGGCGGCTGCGGTCGGCATGGCTCCTCACCAACCCCGTGGCCCAGTACACCGGCAGAGTGTCGTACTCGCTGTATCTCTGGCATTTCCCGGTGATCGTCATCGGATCGAGCCTGATCGGAGTCGGGGTGTGGCAGTCCATCGTGCTCAGCATCCTGATGTGCGTGATCGCCGTGTACGCGTTCCACCTGGTCGAGGAGCCGATCCGGACCTCTGGCTGGTTGCGTGAGCGCTGGCCGCGACCAGGGTGGCCACGTCGGGGCCGGCGGAGTCTGAGGCGGCGGAGTCAGGGTTGGCAGGGTCAGGGTCAGGGGCACGGGCAGGAGCAGGGGACACTGGCGGGCGCGAGGCAGCCGCGCGACCCGCACGGAACGCACGCACCGGGGCGCACGCTCGTCGCCCTGAGCTTCCTCGCCCTCGTGGCGGTCGGGACGACCGGTGCCGCACTGGCGAACACGGCGCCGCGTGCCGTGACGGCAGGGACGGAAACGCTGCTCTCCAGCCTTGCGGGCGACGGGGATGCAGAGGACGTGGAACGCGCTCCGGATGCTCAGCTCAGCGCTCTTCGCGCGGAGCTGAGCATCGCGCTCGAGGAGACGAGCTGGTCGGAGCTGACGCCCTCGATGGATGAGGCGTTGAACAACAGGGTGGCCGCCGACGACGTGATCGCCTGCGCGACTGCGACCGTGATCGACGAGAAGAGCTGCACCTGGGGCGACCCCGCTGCTCCGAAGACCGTCCTCATCGCGGGGAACTCGATCGCCACCGGATTCGTGACGACGTTCATCGACGCCCTGAGAGCGCATCCGGAGTGGAAGGTGATCTCGTACGCGAGGATCGCGTGCCCGTTCGGCAACCCCACGATCAACGGAGACGAGGTCCCTCCCGGCTGCGCCGAACGAGCGGATCGCGTGGTCGAGGCTGTCAATCGCCTGCAGCCCGACCTCGTCGCGATCGCGGGCGTGACGGATGTGCAGGGCGTCGGGTCCAAACTGGATGCGATGACCGCAGACTCGACCATCGCGCTTCTCACGATGCCGGTCGCCGACAAACCGATGAACGCGTGTTACACCCGGATGAACAGCCCGCAGGATTGCATCAGCACCCACGAGGCGCCGCGTGGGGCGAGCATCCACCAGAAACTCGCCAACAGCGCCCCGGACAAGCGCGTCGTGATCGACACGGTCCCGTGGTTCTGCGTCGATGGGCGCTGCCCTCCGACGGTCGGCACGACGCTGATCAAGTCCGACGACAGGCACATGACGCCCGAGTACGCCAGCAGGCTCGCACCCCTCCTCCACGAAGCCCTGGTCACCCTGGGCATCGTGGAAGGGGCGCCCGTCACGACGGATGCACGACCGTGATCCCCGTCGGCGGCGCGGTGTCGGCCTGGGCGAGCATGGTCGCGCCGGTCTCCAGGGTGACCGCGCCCGCCAGGAGGTCCTGCGGGCGGAGGGCTCCGGAGGCGACGAGGTCGAGCATCCCCGGGTAGTCTGCGGCGGACATGCCGTGGCTGCCGAGGATGTCGAGCTCCCAGGCGATGACACGGTCGAGGGGGAGGGCGGGGAGCTGGTCGGCGGAGAGCAGGCCGATCTGCACGTGACGGCCGCGGCGGCGGAGCGACAGGACGGCGTCGGTGCTGGTGGACGCCGCGCCGACCGCGTCGATGCTCACGTGCGCTCCGCCGCCGGTGAGCTCGGCGATGGCGGAGGGGGCGGAGTCTCCCGCAGCGACGACGTGCTCCGCGCCGAGGCGCGCCGCCAGGTCGAGGGCGGCGGGCGCGCGGTCGACCGCGATCACCCTGGCGCCGATGGCCGCCGCGATCATCACGGCGCTCAGGCCGACGCCGCCTGCGCCGTAGACGGCCACCCACTCGCCCTCGCGCACGGCAGCGCGCGAGCGCACCCCGCGATACGCGGTGGCGAAGCGGCAGCCGAGGCTCGCGGCCGCGTCGTCGTCCAGCGCATCCGGCACCGCGACCAGGTTGAGGTCCGCGGCGCGGACGGCGACCAGTTCGGCGTGCGAACCCCAGTGGGTGAAACCAGGCTGCGTCTGGTTCGGACAGACCTGCGCCTGCCCGCTGCGACACCACTCGCAGGCTCCGCAGCCGTTGACGAACGGCGTCGTCACCCGGTCGCCGACGCGCCACCTGGTCACCCCGTCGCCGACGGAGGCGACGGTTCCGGCGAACTCGTGGCCGGGAACCTGCGGCAGGTGCACGGAGTCGTCATGGCCGGCCCAGGCGTGCCAGTCGCTGCGACAGAGACCGGATGCGCCCACCCTGACGACCGCGCCGCCGGGAGGGGCGACGGGGTCGGCGACCTCGCGCACCTCGATGGGGCCGCGGAAACGGTCGTAGATCATGGCTCTCACGAGGTGGCTCCTCTGGTGCTGGGGCTGGGGCTGGGGCTGGTGCCGGTGCCGGTGCTTCCGCGGACCGCGCGGCACGCCAGGTGCACGGCCAGCCGGGTCTCCGGGTCGGACAGGTCGAGCCCGAGGAGGTCCTGGGCGCGAGCGATGCGGGTGGAGACGGTGTTCCTGTGCAGGTGGAGGGCGTCGGCGGTCGCCGCGATGCCCGACTCGTGGTCGAGGTAGGCGGTCAGGGTCTCCAGCAGCTCGGGCGCGCGGGAGATGAGCGGCCCGAGCAGCGACTGGGCGGCGGGCACGAACGTGTCGTTCTCCGTCCAGGAGAGCAGGAGCTGTTCGAGGCCGAGCGCGTCGATGCGCACGAACCAGCCTGTCGCCGAGCGGCTCACCGCGATGCGGGCGGCATCGGCCGCGCCGTCGATGGTGGTCGCCAGCCCGGCGGACCCGCTCTCCACCGCGCCGATGCCGGTGGCGACGTTGAACGAGCGGCGGGCCGCGGTGTGCAGGGAACGGAGGGCGGAGACCGCGCCCTCGACCTGGCTGGGGGCCGGCGGGGCGGCGAAGCTCAGCCAGCCGGTCACGCCGCGCCCGCTCGTCACCGCGTGCGAGTCCGCGGGGACCGCGGCGAGCTCGCGGTTCACGAAGCGCAGAAGCTGGAAGGTGTCGACCCTGGTGCGCCCGACGATGCGGAAGCCGAGGTGGTAGCCGGCCGTGCGCCAGCCACGGTCGAGGATCCGCTGTTCGCGTTCCGCATCCCTGGTGTCGCGCTGTTCGAGGAAGTCGCGCAGCAGGTCGGCGGCGACGGCGGCGTCGTTCACGTCCGCGACCTCGTCGATCAGGATGCGCGCGGCCACGGCGGGCATGGCCACCTCGGCGGCGACCGCGAGCGCCGTGAGCTGCACAGCGTTCAGGCCGGTGCCGAAGAACGCCAGCCGGAGCCCGGCGCGGCTCGGGCTGTCCACGTGCACGGACGCCGCAGCGCCCTCGTCGACGGTCACCGTGTCGAGCCAGGGGCCGAAGTCGATCGCGGCGTGCACCTCTTCCGGCAGCGCGCCACCCGACTGGAGCAGCACGCCCTCCGCGTCGATGAGCGCGATCCCGTGCCCGACGCTCGCGGACAGGTGGCGCAGCAGGTCGGCGAGACCGACCGCGTGATACTCGATCGACTGGGCGACCTGCCGCACGTAGCCGAGCGTCAGCGCATCCCGGCCCTCCAGCAGCAGCCAGCACGCCTTGGCGAGCGCCATCGGATCGTCGACGTGCAGCAGGGCGAGCCCGACGCGCTCGGCGAGCACACGACTGCCGACCCCGAACAGGTCGGCGTTCGGCATGGCGAGCGCCAGGTAGCCGCGGTCCCGGATGCGGCGGATCAGCGCATCCTGCTGCCACGGCGCGGAGGGCGGCTCCGTGGTGAGGATGGCGAGGTCGGCGTCGATGCCGCTTTCCCCGTCAGCCGGGAGTCCCGCTTCGCTGGAGGCGACGACGACGTCGTGCCAGACGGTGGCGGGATCGGCGGCGGCGACGGGGCGGAGGCCGCCGTTGGCCGGGTGGGCGAGCAGGGCGCTCAGGTCGATGGCCTGGCTCATGCCGCATCCAGCCCGTCGATGCCGAACGCGGAGGGCGTGACCTGCCGCAGCCGCTCCGGACGCTCGGTCCACCAGGTGGGGGCGGGCAGGGCGATCAGGGCGACGTGGCGGGCGATGGACAGTCCGTCGACCTGCAGGATGTCGCGCGACATCGAGTCGATCGTGACGATGATCTCGGGGGAGGACGCCTCCAGGGCGCCGTCGCGCAGCACGGCGAGGACTTCGGAGCGGGCGACCAGGCGCAGGAGCGCCCCGTCGTCGGCGGTCACCTCGACGGCCGAGGAGTACGCGTCGGACGGCGCCGACTCGACGGCGGCGACGCGTCCCGTGCCGAGCATCCGGCCGCCGAGGCGTTCGGCGAGTTCGGAGAGCGGTGCGGCCGCCGCCGCGTCGAAAGCCGTTCCGAGTTCGAGCGCCCGCTCGTACCCGTCGTGCACCGCGTGCTCGATCAGATCGCCGACGGTGAACCCCGCGACCACGACACCGGCTGCGCCGCCGGCCTGGACGATCGCGCCGCGCACGAGGCTCTCGACATCGGCGGCGCGGTCAGTCTCGATCAGGACGACGCCTCCCGCGCCGGAGCCGCACACGGTGACGGTGCCCGGCACCCGGTCGATGAACAGCGACAACTGGTCGAGCCGGGGGAGCGCGCGCCCCATGAAGTCCGCATCCACCAGGGCAAGGCGGCTCGCGAGGGTGAGTGGGGTCAGGCCGTTCAGGCCTGCGCCCTCCAGCGGACAGACCGCGCCGGCGCGAACTCCTGTCCAGCGCTCAGCGGCGGCGATCAGCTCGTCGAACGGGTCGGAGCCGGGGATGCGCTCCGTCAGCAGGTAGGTCGACCCGGCGAACGCCGCGGCGACGCACGGAGTGGCGGGGTCGAGCCCGGCCACCGGATGCACGGTGAGCGGCCAGTCGGCGTCCGCCAGCATCAGTTCGAGCATGGTCGTCGTGCCTCCGCCACCGGAGCCGAGCAGCGAGAACCCCCTGGCCAGCGACGGCAGGTCGCCGTGCTCGAGGGTTCTCGCCATGCCTCAAGCGTAGACGGGCGCGGATTCGACCGGCACGAACGGCTCCGTGAGGCCGAACGCGCTCGGCCCGAACGCGGCGAGCGCTTCCGGCGTGCGCATCATCTCGGGGGTGGAGATGCCGAGCACGCGGACGCGCTGGCCGTAGCGCAGGCCCTCGGTCGTGATGGGCTCTCCCGATTCGAGGTCGACGACGCAGATCAGGTCGGGCACGATCGCCACGACCTCGTCGCCGTGGTGCGCGATGAGGTTCTCGTTCTGGAAACGGATCTCCAGTGTGTCGTCGTCCCCGGCCAGGGAGGAGATGGTCGCGCGGCCCTTCGCGAAGCCTTCCGTCGTGCGTCGCTCCACATCGGTGACCTTGCCGGAGAAGAGCTCGCGCATCTCGGAGTACAGGGTCGTCGACAGGGCGCTTGCGATCGCAGCGAACGGCGAACGGTGCTCCTCCCTGGCCTCGCGGATGGCACGGCCGAGCGCGAGCGCCATCGAGAGGGTGCGCGGGACGGCGGTGCGCTTGACGTCGGCTCCGGTCATCGCGTACTCGGCGATGTGCGCGACACCGCCCAGCCGGATGGTGACACCGCGGGCCAGCCACTCCATCTGTCTGTCGTCGGCCCCGGTGTCGATGATCACCCGCTCGCCCCGCTCTCCGGCGAGGGCGAGCGGGGAGCCGTGCACGCCGTAGACGGCGAAGGTCTCCATGGAGAGCTCGGGGAACGCGCGGCCCATGCCGTCCGCATCCACCACCGGCAGCCCGGTCTCGGCCGCGACGATCAGCGGGATCATCGAGTTGATCCCGCCGCACTCGATCGGCATGGTCGCGTCTGCCTTCCTGCCGAGGTGCTCTTCGAGGGTGCGCAGTGCGAGCGTCGGTTCCGTCCCTGCCGGGATCTTCTCGATCATGACGGTCGGCGCGCCCATCTGCGCGGTCGGGATGACGAACAGGTCGTCGTCGAGCTCGTCCGGATCGAGGATGGTGATCGAGCCGCCGCCGAGGACGCGCTCGACCAGCATCGTGCCGATGTAGGGATCTCCGCCGCCCCCGGTGCCGAGGAGCGTCGCTCCGCGGGCGAGGTCGGGAAGGTCGGCCGCCGTCAACTGCCAGCTCATGCGCCGACCTCCGCGAGCTCGGCGGCTTCCGGCGTGCCGTCGAATCGGTGCGAGGGAACGTCGTATCCGAAATAGCCGGGGCCGACCATCGCGAGCGCGTCGGCGGAGTGCCAGCGCGGGTCGCTCGGCGCGGCGACGACGCGCACCCGCTGGCCGTAGCGCAGGCCCTCGGTGGTGATCGGCTCACCGGAGTCGTGATCGAGCACGATGATGAGGTCGGGGGTGGTCACGAGGACCTCGCCGTCCGCCTCCGCGATCAGGTGCTCGTTCTGGAACGACAGGGTGAGGGTGCTGCTCGGATTCTCGATCCGCGCGGTTCCCCTGGCGAACCCGGAGGTGGTCCCGCGGTGCACGTCGACCACCTTGCCGGCGAAGAATTCGCGGCCGCCGAGCAGCTCGACGGCGCGGCCGACCGCATCCTCCTTGGCCGCTCTGGCGTGCGCGATGCCGGTGCCGATGGCGATGCAGTGCTGCAGCGAGCCTGGCACGAGCGCTTCGCGGGCGACGGCGCCGTCCATCGGGAAACCGGAGATCATGATGGAGCAGCCCATCTCGACGCAGGCCACGCGGGCGATGCGCTCCGTCCAATGGTTGTCGACCGTCTGCAGCACGCCGACATTGCCCTTCTCGTCGCTGAAGGCGAGGGGGGAGGCGGTGACGCCGTAGAGGGTGGGGAGGACCATCTGCAGCTCGGGGAAGGCGCGGCCCATGCCGTCGCCGTCGATGAGCGGAAGGCCGAGCGCCGCGGCGGCCGCGACGGGGATCGTGGAGTTGACGCCGCCCACCTCCGCGCAGGCGACGTGGGTCACCGGACGGCCCAGGTAGGTGCTGAGTGCGGCGACGGGCGCGATGACCTCATCCAGGCTGGGCAGCTTCTCGACCATCACGGTGGGGGCGCCCATCATGGCGACGGTGAGCACGAGGGCGTCGTCGGGGACCTCGTCCAGGGTGACGACGGTCACGTCGCCGTGCTCGGCGAGCGCCTGCCTCGCCAGCAGGGAGCCGATGTACGGGTCGCCTCCTCCGCCCGTGCCGAGGACGGCTGCGCCGCGGGCGAGGGCGGGGACGAGCTCGGCGGTCAGCGTCCAGCTCATACCCGCACCCCCATGTCCAGATCGCCGACGGCCTTCACCCTGATGCGGGTGGCGTTGCCGGGCAGGTAGGGGATCGGCACTTCGTCGAAGTCGACGATCGCGACGGACTGCGGGGACGCCCCTGCCGCGATCGCCTTGTCGACGGCCTCGGCGCGCACCTCGGCGATGGCCTGCTCGCGTCGTCCTGGTTCGATGGCGTACACCTTGTCGATCTCGCCGCCGACCTGGGCGATGGATGCGCCGATCGCGTTCGCGACGGCGTAGTTCTCCGGGCGGTGCACCGTGCCGAACAGCGGGAGCTCGTCCGGCAGCAGGATGGAGCCGCCGCCGACCGCCACGACCGGGATGGGGTCCGGCGAGGTGCGCATCCGGTCGACGGCCTCTGCGACGCGCTCGGCGATCCGGTCGAGGACACGGGCGACGAAGACGGGGTCGAGGTGCGCGACGAGCGCTGGGTCGCCGATCTGCGCGCGGCCGGCGGCGACCGCGATGTCCGTGGCGGTGAGGGTGGAGCCGCCGAACACCAGCGCCTCCGTGCTGAGCCGGTAGCCGACCGACTCGGGGCCGACCTCGCCGGTCTCCAGGTCGACGATGCTTCCGCCGCCGATTCCGATGGACAGCACGTCCGGCATCCGGAAGTTGGTGCGGACCCCTGCCACCTTGACCTCGTTGGCGGTCTCGCGCGGGAACCCGTTGACCAGCAGGCCGATGTCGGCCGTGGTGCCGCCGATGTCCACCACCGCGCAGGTGTCGAGCCCGCTGGTGAGGGCGGCGCCGCGCATCGAGTTCGTCGGCCCGGAGGCGAAGGTGGCGACGGGGTAGAGGCGCACGTAGTCCTCGTCCATCAGGGTTCCGTCGTTCTGGCTGAGGAAGATCGGAGCGTCGATTCCCTGGGCGCGGACGGCGGCGGTGAGGCCGTCGACGATCTCCGAGGCGAGCTCGCGCAGAGCAGCATTGATGATCGTCGCGTTCTCGCGCTCGAGCAGGCCGATGCGGCCGATCTCGTGGGAGAGCGAGATCGCGACGTCGTCGCCCAGCGTCTCGGCGACGATGGCCGCCGCGCGGGTCTCCAGGTCGTGGTTGACCGGACTGAACACCGACGAGATGGCGACGGAGCGTACGCCGTTCTCCGCCATGTCGACCGCCAGGCGGGTCAGCTCCTCCGGGTCGAGAGGGGAGATGGGGCGTCCGTCGAACTCGTAGCCGCCGTGCGCCAGGTAGCCGCGTGCGCCGATCGCCTGCTTGAGCGGCTCCGGCCAATCCACCAGCGGAGGGAGGGCTCGGGTCGCAGGCAGACCGAGACGGAGGGCCGCCGTCGGCGCGAGCCGCTTCGCCTCGACCAGCGCGTTGATGAAGTGCGTGGTCCCGATCATCACCGCGCTGATGTCGGCGCCGTCGAAGTGCTGCGCTGCGCGAAGCGACTCGATGGCCTGAACGATGCCGGTCGTCACGTCCGGGCTGGTCGAGTTCTTGGTCCCGGCCAGCGTCTGCTTGCCGTCCATGAGCACTGCGTCGGTGTTGGTTCCGCCGACGTCGATGCCGATATGCATACTTCCCGCTTTCTTCGTGGTGCTGGTGGTGCGTGTGCTGCCGATGGTCAGTTGGTGGTGGGGAGCGCTCCGGATTGCTCGCCGGGCTGGTCGCCGACCCGCTCGCTGGTCGCAGCGTCGACCGGGGCGTCGTCCAGTGCCGGCTGGATGGTGCTGGCGCGGCCGACGCCGCGCACCCAGCCGAGCTTGCCCGCGATCGTGTAGAGCACGATCGAGAGGGCGAGGGAGAGCAGCGCGGGGATGCCCCAGGTGACGAAGTAGCCGACGACGGCGGAGACGATCCAGATGACGATCGTCGCGGGCACGAACCGCGGAGCGGTCTGCGGCAGCCGACCGGATGCGCGGGTCTCGTCGAGCTCACCGCGCCAGCGTCGCACGAAGAAGTACTCAGCGACCATGATGCCCGCGATGGGAGGGAAGGCGACGCCGAGGATGATGAGGAAGCCCGTGAACTGCGACAGGATGCCCGCGGCGGCGAGGATCGAGCCGACGACGCCGAGCACGATGGTGGTGGTGACGCGGTTGAGGTTCTTCGAGAACGCGGTGGAGATGAAGTTCACCAGGCCGAGGGTGGAGGAGTAGAGGTTCCAGTCGTTGATCTTCAGCGTCCCGGTGATGACGATGATCAGGCCGACGAAGCCGATCGACGACGTCACGATGGCCACGATGTCTCCGGTGGCCGCGGCGTGCGCGAGCAGGACGCCGGCGAGACCGATGACGAACTCGCCGAGGCTGACGCCGACGACGGTCTGCTTGACCACATCCGCCTTCGAACGGTTGAACCTGGTCATGTCCGCCGTGATGATCGCGCCGACGATGAGGCCGCCGGCGACGATGCCGGTGCCCGCCCAGACGCTCATGGTCGGGCCGGGGGCCGGGGAGGTGAGCAGGTCGCCGAAGGAGTGCTTGGTCAGCTCGCTGATGACGGACCAGCCGACGAGGATCAGGAACAGCGGGACGGTGATGTTGGCGAGCCACTGCATCCCGACGAAGCCGAAGCTGACGATGGCGGTGACGGCGAGGCCGAAGATCAGGCTCCACGACCAGATCGGCATCACGCCGGGCATCAGCACGTCCAGGGACTGGGCAGAGATGGCGCTCTGGATGCCGAACCAGCCGATCAGGCTGATGCCGATGGCGAGGCCGACCAGCGAGGCGCCGATCTCGCCGAACCCTGTCCAGCGGGCGAGGAGAGCGGTGTTCAGCCCCTCCTTCTGCCCGATGATGCCGACGATGCACATGATCACCTCGAGGATGACGGAGCCGAGGAGCAGCGCGAGCGCCGCCTCGCCGAACGTCATGCTGTAACCGAGGGTGGCGCCGAGCAGGAACTGCGAGAGGGCCGAGACCTGGCCGAAGCGCTGCACCGCGATGCCGAACCAGGGTTTGCGGGCATCGGGCGAGACACGGCTGAGTGCGAAGTCGTCGGCATGTGCTGTGCGTGCCATGGGGTTGTCCTTCTGACGGGGGGTGAGGGTTGGCGAACAGGCTATGCCGCCGCCCAATCCCCCGCGATGTGCAGAGTGCACTGATTGGCGCCCGACAGGTGCGGGATGCACATTGCTGCCGTGCGCATCCCGCGTCAGGCGGTCAGTATTCGCACCGCTGGCATGTCCGCGGCGGCCCACTCCAGCGCCGCCAGCTCGGTGGTCCGCACCCAGAGGAGGGCGTCGTGATCCGTGCTGTGCGACGGCACATCGTCGGTCAGTTCCGCGCGGTAGCAGGCGAGGTCGATCGACAGGCCGCCGGACTGCGTGACGCTGCGGTCGATCAGCCCGCCGACGCGGATGCCGACGCCGAGCTCCTCGCGGATCTCGCGCACCAGGGCGGTCTCCGGCGTCTCGCCCGCCTCGACCTTGCCGCCGGGGAACTCCCACAGCCCGGCCGCGTCCTTCCCCGGCGCGCGACGGCACGCCAGCACGCGCCCGTCGCGCACGACGACGGCTGCCACCACTTCGAGGGGTTCCACACGTCCATCCTGCCCCTCCAGCGCGGAAACCGCCGGACCGCCACAGGGGCGCGGTAGCATCCAGAAATGCAGGCACAGCCGGGTGAGCCCGCCGTCGAAGGCCCGAGACCGCTCGTCGTGGTCGGATTCGTCGCCAGTCTGATCGCCCAGCTCGGGATGATCGCACTCGGTGTGCTCCTCATCGTCGCCGATGACGACGACTCGACGTTCCTGGTCCTCCTCGCCGTCTGGTGCGGAATCGCCACGCTCTACGAGGCGGTGACCCTGATCGTGCTCGGGCGGTTGGCGAAGCGGCCGCCGCCGCCGCCAGGGCATCGGCCGACGCGCATCGAGGTGAGCCGCGTGGCGAGGATCGTGTCGCTGACGGCCACCATCCTGTCCAGTCTGATCGGCCTGTTCGCGGCGTTCTCCGTGCTCGGGCTGCACAACGATCCGACCGTCGGCTCCCTGATCGACGTGGTGGGCGTCTGGGCGATGCTGCTGTCGTGGGGTTTCCTGCACTGGGGCTTCGCGCAGGTGTACTACCAGCGGTACTACGCGGCGGAGGAGCCGCCGTTCCGGTTCCCGAACACCGAGCATCCGCGGATCGTCGACTTCGTCTACTTCTCGTACACGGTCGGCACCAGCTTCGCCGCCTCCGATGTCGAGGTGCTGTCCACCCGTGTGCGCTGGACGATCGTCTGGCACTCGGTGATCAGCTTCTTCTTCAACGGGCTCATCATCGTGCTGGCGCTCAACACGATCACCGGGCCGCCGGCTGAGCCGGGCGGTCAGCGGGTGAAGGTGCCGACGCCCTCTGCGGTGTAGCGCTCGAAGACGAAGGATGCGCTCCTGCCGTCGGCCGGAGGGGAGAAGGCGATCGAGGAGAGGGAGCCAGGCGGCGCGTTCTCGCTGTCCAGCGGGGCGACGAACTCGTTCCCCGTCCAGTGCTTCAGCGTGTAGACCGTGGCCTTCGGGCCGAGGGTGACCGTCAGCGTTCCCCCGGTGTCCGCGACGGTCGCGGGTCCCGTGTACGGGTTCTGGTACGTGCCGACGTATGCGCTGAGCGGCGCAGCCTCGACAGGGGATGCGGGAGGAGCCTGGCCGACGAGGTCGCCGATCGGCGCATCCATGTGGGCGAACGCGTCGCGGTACAGCTTTCCCCAGTCGGTGCGGGGTGCGCCGTACTGCACCAGGTCGAGGAACTGCATGGCCAGGGTCTCCGCCGTGCCGTTCGCGGCGGCGTTGACGAGCACGACGATGCCGAGGTCCGCGGAGGGGAGCAGCACGAAGTTCGTTCCAGCGCCGAGCGCGAACGCGCCGGAATGGCTGACCGTCGTGCGGCCCGATGCCGCGACGCCGACGTTGAAGCCGTAGCCGTACTGCCCTGGCCGGGTCTCGGCGTTCGCGACGGGGCCGGTGACGATCTGCGGCGAGATCGCGGGGAGCAGCGCCTTCTCCGAGACGATCTCGTGGCCGCCGTACCGGCCGCCGTCGAGGACCATCGCCATCCACTTCGTCATGTCGTTGACGGACGAGCTGACGCCACCCGCCGGTGACTGCGCATCCGGTTGCCGCTGGTACTTGGCCTCGTACTGGCCGTCGACGAGAACGTGCGGCACGGCACGATCGGTGCGCGCGATGTAGTCGGAGAAGCGGGAGCTGGTGGACGTCATCCCGAGCGGGCCGTAGATGTCGTTCTGGGAGAGCGTCTCCCAGTCGGTGCCTGCGGCGTCTGCGACGGACTGCGCGGCGGCGGTGATTCCGAAGTTCGTGTACGTCCACTGGGCGCGGAACGGGTCGAGCGGCAGGTAGCGCAGGCGCGACAGCACCTCCGCCCGGTCGTAGCCGAGCTCTTCGAGGTCGTCTCCCGCGTGGTCGGGAAGGCCGGAGCGGTGGGCGTAGAGGTCGGCGATGGTGGCGTTGGCGGTCACGTATGGGTCGGCCAGCTCGAACGAGGTCAGGTTCTTCTTCACCGGCGTGGTCCAGGAGACGGTGCCCTTGCCGACCTCGTCGGCGACGACCGTCGCGCCGACCGGCTTCGACAGCGAGGCGAGCTGGAACACCGTGTCGGCGTCGACGGCGTCCTGCGTGCCCACTGTGCGCACGCCGAACCCCTGGGCGAACACGGTCCTGCCCTGGTATGTGACGCCGACCGCGAGGCCGGGAACGCCGCTCTGCGACAGAATCGACGAGGCGAGCGCCGGCAGCTTGTCGATCGCGGCCGCGATGGCGCCGTCCGCGATCGGGACGCCCGCATCCGCACCCGGGTCGGTGCTCAGCCCAGTGGATGCGGGAGCAGGCGTCGTCGTCGACCCCGCGCTCGCCGTGCATCCCGCCAGGGCGGCCACAGCCACCACAGCACCGACAATCGACCCCGCCCGTCGCATCCTCACGACCGCACTCTAGCGGCGTCGACGCGATCGAGCCCAGGCTTTTTCACCGCACGACGCGGTTTTGCGGTGAAAAAGCCTGGGCTCGATCGCGTCGGTCAGTGGGGGAGGGGCGCGGGGGCCGTGGAGGCGCGGACGATGAGGCGCGGCTCGACGTTGGCGGGCGCGAGGGTGGTGCCAGGGTCGGCGATGTAGCGGAGGAGGTGGGCGACGGCGAGGCGGCTCATCTCGGGGAACGGCTGGGCGACGGTCGTGAGCGACGGGGAGCAGTACTCGGAGAGGGCGATGTCGTCGACGCCGACCACGGAGACGTCCTCCGGGATGCGCTTGCCCAGTTCGTGGAAGGCGCGGATGACGCCGAACGCCATCTCGTCGCTCGACACGAACACCGCGGTGACGTCGGGGATGCGGCCGAGGATGAGCCCGTTCTGGTAGCCGGACGCCGGTGACCAGTCGCCCTTGAGCTCGGGCGGCGGGGTGATGCCTGCTTCTTGCAGAGTGCTGCGCCAGCCTTCGCTGCGGCTGACCGCATCCAGCCATTCGGTGGGGCCTGAGACGTGCCAGACCGTCTCGTGGCCGAGGTCGAGCAGGTGCTGCGTCGCAAGCTTGGCCGCCTGGGACTGATCGACGGCGACGACCTCGGTCGTGGAGGTGCGCGAACCGTCGATGGTGATGGTGGGGATGGCCTTGGTGAGCTCTTCGATGCCGCGGGTCACCTGGATGAGCGGGAGGGCGAGGATGATGCCCTCCACGTTCTGCTCCGCGAGGCGCGACATGGCGTCCTCGATCGCGACCGGTTCGAGCGAAGGGCTGGTGGCCGCGCTGACCGCGTACCCGGCGTCGCGGGCGGCCTGCTCCACACCGGAGGTGACCGCGATGCGGGAGTACGAGTTGGTCTGCAGCAGCACGATGCCGATGGTCCTGCTGTGCCCGGACGACAGGATGCCGGCCGCCTTGTTCTTGCGGTAGCCGAGCTGTTCGACGGCGGCGAGCACCCTGGCGCGGGTCTTCTCCTGCACGTTGGGGTGGCCGCTGAGGGCGCGGGAGACGGTCTGGGCGGAGACGCCGGCCACGCGGGCGACGTCTGTCATGCCGGGCGGCTTCGCTGCCGCATCCCGCGCTTCGGTGCTGCTCATGGTCTCGATGATAGCGGGCGCATCTGCGTGTTCGCGCAGTTTTACGGCGTTTACGATCAATTCGGGCGAACAGGTTGTTATCGCTATCAATTCTGTGCGACACTCGCATCTCGAACCCGCTGAAGGGTGTCTGTGATCAAAGGAGAGGCAGTGAAGAAGTCAGCAGCAATCCGCATGGCGGGCGCGGCGGGGGCGATCGCGCTCGGCCTGATGTCGCTCGCCGGGTGTTCCGGCAGCACCGGCTCGGCAGAGTCCGGCAAGGCCACAGTCACGTTCTGGGGCTGGGCGCCAGGCTACGCGGACGCCGTCAAGGCGTTCAACGCCTCGCACACGGACGTCACGGTGAAGTACCAGGAGGTGCAGCCCGGCTCCAAGGGCGGCTACCAGAAAATGCTCAACGCGGTCACCGCGAACAACGCCCCGTGCCTGGCACAGGTCGGCTACGAGACTCTGCCGAGCTTCGCGGCGCAGGGCGCGCTCGACGACGTCTCGACGTATGCGAACGATGACAAAAAGGACTTCCAGCCGGCGGCCTGGAGCTCGGTGAGCATCGGGGATGCGGTCTACGGCGCTCCCGTCGACACCGGCCCGATGGGCCTGTTCTACAACAAGCAGGTGTTCGACTCGCTCGGCCTCTCCGCCCCGGCCACCTGGGACGAGTACAAGGCGGACGCAGAGAAGATCCACGCCTCGGACCCGAAGAAGTTCATCTCGTCGCCGTACCTCGACTACGACTACGCCGGGTTCGCCTGGCAGACCGGCGCGAAGTGGTTCGACGTCGACGGCGACGCCTGGAAGGTGACGATGGCGTCCGACGCCAACGCGAAGGTCGCAGACTACTGGCAGGGCCTCGTCTCCGAAGGGTTGATCAGCAGCGCTCCGATGTACGACCAGGCCTGGTACACCGGCCTCGGCGACGGCAGCATCGCCACCGTCGTCGGCGCCGTCTGGCAGGCGGGCGTGATCAAGGGCGGCGCGGCGCAGGGCTCAGGCAAGTGGGCCGTCGCCCCGATGCCGCAGTGGTCGGCAGGCGATGACCAGGTCGGCAACGCAGGAGGCTCGGCGACCGCCGTGCTGAAGGGCTGCTCGACGCCGAAGGCGGCGTGGGAGTTCGCGCACTGGCTGAGCACGGACAAAGACACGTACAACACGCTCGTGCAGAAGGCCGGCCTCTACCCGGCCGCGACGGCGCTGACCGGCCTGCCCGCGCTCACGGAGGGTGACCCGTATTTCGGCGGCCAGAAGATCTTCGACGTGTTCGCAAAGGCCGCGCCGAAGGTCAACCAGGACTGGACCTGGGGCCCCGTCATGACGAAGACCGCCGCCGACCTCGACGACGGTCTCGGCAAGGCCTGGGCCGGTCAGGGCACCATCGCCGACGCTCTGAAGACCGCGCAGGACAAGACGGTCGCTGAGCTGAAGAAGCAGGGCCTGACGGTCTCCGAGTAGCACCAGGTGGATGCGGCGGCCCGGCCAGCAGACCGGCCGCCGCATCCGTCGTCGACGAGCACGCGCATCCCGTGTGCGGAGAGAAGGAAACGTGACCGACCTGGCCGTCGCCGAGCATCGGGCGACCACCGCGACCCCGCCGGACGGCGGCAGGAGGCGACAGACCCGCGCGCGCGTGCGCCGGTCGTTCGACTGGCGGTCGCCGCTGCTGTTCCTCGGGCCGTTCGCCGTCTTGTTCCTCGCGATGTACATCGCGCCGATCGTGTACGCGTTCGTCAGCAGCCTGTTCACGGTCAAGCGTTCCGGCCTCGGGCTCACGGCGCCGACGCAGGTGTTCGACCCGTTCGCGAACTACGCGCACGCGTTCTCCGACCCCGATTTCGTGGCGTCGCTCGGCCGCGTCGCGCTGTTCGGTGTCGTGCAGGTTCCGCTGATGCTCGGCCTCGCACTGGCGCTCGCGCTCCTGATCGACTCGAAGTCGGCGCGCGGAAAGGGCTTCTTCCGGCTGTCGAGCTTCCTGCCGTACGCGATCCCCGGCGTGAGCGCCGCCCTGGTCTGGTCGTTCATGTACTCGACCACCTCCAGCCCGATCAACCACCTGCTCGAGCCGCTGGGCATCCAGTTGCCGTTCTTCGACGACGGCACCGTGCTGTGGTCGGTGGCGAACATCGTCACCTGGAGTTGGACCGGCTACAACATGATCATCATCTACGCCGCGCTGCAGTCGATCCCTGCCGAGGTGCTGGAGGCGGCGAAGCTCGACGGGGCGTCAGCGTTCCGCACGGCGTGGAGCGTGAAGATCCCGATGGTGCGCAGCGCGATCGTGCTCACGGCGGTCTTCTCGATCATCGGCTCAGCACAGCTCTACAACGAGCCGACCGTGCTGCAGCCCATCTCAGGCGGCTCCGTGTCGTCGACGTTCACCCCGATCATGTCGGCGCAGGCCGCGGTCGGGGCGGGCAACTATCCGTATGCGGCGGCGCAGTCGGTCATCCTCGCGGTGCTCGTCGGCGTGATCTCGTTCGTGTTCTTCCGCCTCACCAGTAAAGGAGAGAAGGCGTGACCGCCATCAGCCCCCGCGGAATCCGGAGCAGGAGGGACACGTCGCCGCTCAGCCGCACGGTCGTGATGGTGCTCCTCGCCGTCTCCACGATCTATTTCCTCTTCCCGCTGTGGTGGCTGCTCGTCGCGGCGACCAAGCCGTTCGGCGAGCAGTTCTCCGGCAGCGGACTCTGGTTCGACGGGTTCGGCCTGTTCGACAACCTGGCAAGGCTCACCGCCCAGAACGACGGCATCTTCTGGCAGTGGATGCTCAACAGCCTGGTCTACTGCGGGCTCGGCGCCGCGATCGGCACCGTCCTCTCCGCGATGGGCGGCTACGCGCTGGCGAAGTACGACTTCCCCGGCCGAGGGGCCGCATTCGGCGTGATCCTCGCCGCCGTGCTCGTGCCGAAGATCCTGTTCACGCTGCCGCTGTACCTGATGTTCTCCGGCGTGCACCTCATCAACAACCCGCTCGCCGTGCTGCTGCCCAGCATCGTCAGCCCGTTCGGCGTCTACCTGGCGCGCGTGTTCGCCGCGCAGTCCGTGCCGGACGAGGTGATCGAGGCTGGACGCCTCGACGGCGCGAGCGAGTTCCGCATCTTCCGCGCCATCTCCACCAGGATGATGCTGCCCGCCCTGGTGACCATCTTCCTGTTCCAGTTCGTCGACATCTGGAACAACTACCTGCTTCCCGCGATGGTGCTCGGCGACGACCACATGCAGCCCGTGACGGTCGGTCTGGTCGGCTGGAACGCCAGCCACGTCGCGGTGCCGCCGCCCCTCGTGGTGATCGGCTCGCTGGTCTCCGTCGTCCCGCTCATCGTCGCCTTCCTCGCGCTGCAGCGGTTCTGGCGGGCGGGCATGACGGCGGGAGCTGTGAAGTGACGGTCGCGACGAGTTCTGTCGTGACCGGCGCGGCTCTGCTGAGCTACCAGGGCGGCGCGCTGCTGCGCGGGGGAGTGCCGCACCGCGTGCTGTCCGGGTCGATGCACTACTTCCGCGTGCATCCGGAGCAGTGGCGCGACCGGCTGGAACGGCTGGTCGCCCTCGGGCTGAACACGGTCGACACGTATGTGGCGTGGAACTTCCACCAGCGGCACGAGGACCGCCCAGCGTCGTTCGATGGCTGGCGCGATCTGGAGGCGTTCGTGCGGCTCGCGGGAGACGTCGGCCTCGACGTCATCGTGCGGCCGGGGCCGTATATCTGCGCCGAATGGGACAACGGCGGCCTGCCCGCGTGGCTGACCGCGAGGGTCGGGATGCGCGCGCGCAGCTCGGAGCCCGCGTTCCTGGCTGCCGTGTCCGCCTGGTTCGACGACCTCGTCCCCCGCCTGGCGGCGCTGCAGGCGTCCAACGGCGGTCCGATCGTGGCCGTGCAGGTGGAGAACGAGTACGGCAGCTACGGCGACGACGCTGCCTACCTGGGCTGGCTGCGCGACGCGCTGGCCGGGCGCGGGGTGACCGAGCTGCTGTACACGGCGGACGGCCCGACCGACCTCATGCTCGACGGGGGGAGCATCCCGGGGGTGCTGGCGACGGCGACGTTCGGATCGAGAGCGGGGGAGGCGTCGGCGCTGCTGCGCTCCCGGCGCGACGGCGAGCCGTTCCTCTGCGCCGAGTTCTGGAACGGCTGGTTCGACCACTGGGGCGAGCTGCACCACGTGCGCACGGTGCCGAGCGCTGACGCGACGCTGGACGAGATCCTGGAGGCCGGCGGCTCGGTGAGCCTCTACATGGCGCACGGCGGCACCAACTTCGGGCTCTGGGCCGGCGCCAACCACGACGGACGCCTGCAGCCGACGATCACCAGCTACGACTCGGATGCTCCGATCGCCGAACACGGCGCGGTGACGGAGAAGTTCCACGCGTTCCGGGAACGGTTCGCGGCCGTTCGCACGAACGACGGGGCGCACGGGGCGCTTCCTCCCGTGCCGGCGGATCCGCGCATCCTGGCTCCGATGGCCGTGCCCGTGACGGCGGGTTCCGCGCTTCTGGACGCGCTGGAGACCGCGCCGGCCACCGCGGTTCGTGCGGCGCCCCCGAGCTTCGAGGAGCTGGGCATCGCATCCGGGCTGGTGCTCTACAGTGCCAACCCGCGGCTGCCGCGCGGCGAGAACACGATCGCCGTTCGCGGCCTGCACGACCGCGCGCAGGTGTTCGTGGACGGCGTGCTGCGCGGGACGCTGGAGGAGGACGGCTCGATCCAGGTGACAGGCGCAGGCGCTCCCGTCGTGCTGCAGCTGCTGGTCGAGAACCAGGGGCGCATCAACTACGGCCCGCTGCTCGGCCAGGGGAAGGGCGTTCTCGGCGGCGTGCAGATCGGCCGCAGGCTGGTGCACGGCTGGACGGCGCGTGGTCTTCCCCTCGACGAGTGGACGACGGGAGACCTCGCGGGCTTCGTCGCGGCAGCGCCCCCACGGGATGCGGAGGCACCGGGATTCGCGACAGCGCGCTTCGTCGTCGGCGGCGACGAACGGGCGGACGCTTTTCTCGCGCTCCCCGGCTTCGGCAAGGGCTTCGTCTGGGTGAACGGCTTCCTCATCGGGCGCTACTGGGAGATCGGGCCGCAGGTCACGCTCTACGTCCCTGCGCCGCTGCTGGTGGCAGGTGAGAACGCGGTGACAGTGCTCGAACTCGAGCACTCCGGCACGGCGGTCGAGTTCCGTCGGGAACCGGAGCTGGGCCCGCCTGAGGAGTACGTGGAGACGTTCTGACCGACCCGCTGGGCGGCGGAGCGTCGGTGCCATGCGGCAGGATGAGGGGGTGCGCGCATCAGTGAACCCCACCGTCCTCGTCGTCATCGACCTGCAGAGCGGGGTGATCGCGGACTGCTACGACGCCGACGGCGTGGTGCAGCGCACCGCCAGCCTCGTCGACAGGGCGCGCGACGAACGAGTGCCGATCATCTGGGTGCAGGACGAAGGGGACCACGCGCACGGCACGCCGGGCTGGGAGCTCGCAGACGGGCTCTCCCGCGCGCTCGGCGAGCCGCTGGTGCGCAAGGAGTACCGCGACGCGTTCGCCGACACCGACCTGGACGAACTGCTCGACGGACTCGACGTCACCCGCATCGTCGTCGCGGGCGCGCAGTCCGACTACTGTGTCCGCACCACGACGCAGAGCGCGGCGGTGCGCGGGTACGACGTCACGCTGGTGAGCGACGCCCACACGACCACGGACGCCGAGTGGGACGGTGTGGCCATCACCGCCGAGCAGATCGTCGCGCACACCAACAAGTACTTCTCCGGCCTGCGCTACCCCGGCCAGACGTTCGACGCCGTGCGGGCGGCGGACGTCGTCTTCTAGGGCGGCCTGGGTCCCGCATCCTGCGCGCTCGATCGGTCAGGGCGTCCAGCGGAGCTGGATGATCTGGTGCGCGTCGGACTGGTAGTAGACGTTCTGGCTCGCGTTGTCCGGTTCGACGAACGCCTGCACGTCGCTGTTGGTCGCGAACGACTGCGCCGCCGCCGAGGTCAGCTCGTTGACGTGCCAGCCGCTCGCATCCCACCACAGCTCGTGGATGTAGCGGTCCGAGCCCTGATAGATCACGTGCTGCGTCGCGACGGGCTGCCGCGACTGCGACTCGAACGCGTAGCCGAACGGATGCGAGCCGAGCGCTGCAGGGGACGCCCCGGTGGAGGCGGTCAGGTCGTTGTGATGCCAGCCCGCCGCATCCCACCACAGCTCGTGGACGTGCTGGTCGGCTCCCACGTAGTCGACGTGCTGCGACCCCTCGCCTCGGTAGACGTAACCGCGCACGATGTCGGACTCGTAGGCCGGAGGGGCGCCCGCTGAGACCGTGAGGTCTCCCCAGTGCCAAGCCGACGCATCCTGCCAGTACTCGAGGATGTGGCCGTCCTCCGTCCGCGCGAGGACGTGCGCCGTTCCCTGGGCCTCGAACGAGTATCCGGTCGGAGCCGCGATGGCGGACGTCGCCGGGCTGCCCGTCGCGGCGCTGATGTCGATGTCGTGCCAGCCGTTGGTGCTGTTGGAGAGCTGGTGGATGTGCGAGTCGCGTCCCCGGTAGACGACGCGCTGCGTGCCGTCGTAGTGCGTCTCGAATCCGAACGGCGCCGACTGGGTGTTCGGCGCGTGCCCGGCGACGGTGAGGTCGTTGTGCTGCCAGCCGTCTCCCGCCCACCACAGCTCGTGCACGTGGCCGTCGAACCGGATGCCCTGATAGACGACGTGCTGGGAGCCTTCCGTGGCGAAGATGTAGCCGCTGGCGACGGTCGCGACCGCTGGTGCGCCGGCCTCGGTGGTGAGGTCTTTGACGTGCCAGTCGTCGCTGTTCGAGCAGTACAGCTCGTAGAGATGCCCGTTGTCGCCCCCGGCGTAGCTGAAGCCCTGGAAGACGACATGCCTGGTGTACTGCGCGAACAGGTACGCGGTCGGTTCGTAGACCGCGAGAGGGGTGCCCGCTGTGCGAGCGGTGAGGTTCTTGGTGATCCAGCCCATGATTGACGCTCCGATCGAATGGTGCAGCGTCGGCGGAGGTCGGCGTTGTGGCACCAAAGGTAACGCCGGAGGCTCGGGGGCTGCATCCGTGCTGCCCCCGAACCTCCGGCGACGATCGAGCGACTCCGGTCTAGACCTGGGCCCCGAGCTTGAAGCCCTTCTCCTCCTGCTCCTCGCTCTTGCGGGTGTACGAGAAGCCGTCTGCGCCGATCGTGACCTCCATCTCGGAGTCGTCGGTGCGGGCGGTCAGCGGCTGGGGGTTGCCGTCGAGGTCGAGCACCGGCGACGCGTCGGTGTACCAGGACGGCACGACGGGGTTGCCCCACCAGTCGCGGCGCTGGTTGTCGTGGACGTCCCAGGTGACGACGGGGTTGTCGGGGTCGCCGGTGTAGTAGTCCTGCGTGTAGATCTCGACGCGGTGCCCGTCCGGGTCGCGGAGGTACAGGTAGAACGCGTTGGAGACGCCGTGGCGGCCGGGGCCGCGCTCGATCGCGTCGCTGCGGCGCAGGGCGCCGAGCTTGTCGCAGATGGCGATGATGTTGTGCTTCTCGTGGGTCGCGAACGCGACGTGGTGCATCCGCGGGCCGTCGCCGCCTGTCATCGCGGTGTCGTGCACGGTGGGCTTGCGGCGCATCCACGCGGCGTACGTCGTGCCCTCTTCGTCCTGGATGTCCTCCGTCACGCGGAAGCCGAGGTCTTCCATGTACTTGACGGCGCGCGGGACGTCGGGGGTCACCTGGTTGAAGTGGTCGAGGCGGACGAGCGCGCCAGGCGTGTAGAGGTCGTAACGCCAGGCGAGGCGCTCGACGTGCTGCACGTCGTAGAAGAACTCGTACGGGAAGCCGAGCGGGTCCTCCACGCGCACGCTGTCGCCGACGCCCTTCGTGAAGCCGGAGGCGTTGCGCTCGACGCGGCAGCCCAGCTCGGTGTAGAACTCGACGGCGCGGTCCAGGTCTTCCGGGGTGCGGACGCGGTAGGCGAACGCGGCGACGGCGGCGACAGGGCCCTTGCGCAGCACGAGGTTGTGGTGGATGAACTCCTCGAAGCTGCGCAGGTAGACGGCGTTCTCGTCCTCCTCGGTCACGACGAGGTCGAGCACGTCGACGTAGAAGTCGCGGCTGGCCTGCAGATCGGTGACGACGAGTTCCATGTACGCGCAGCGGACGATGTCCGGCGGGGTCGCCTTCGGGGTGGGGATGGCGGTGGTGGTCATCGGGGTGTTTCGCTTTCTCTTCGTCGAGGGGGTGTGAGTCAGTTGGCGCCGAAGCGGGCCGTGTGCACCTGGCCGAGGGTGATGTGCACGGCCTGCTGGTCGGTGTAGAAGTCGATCGAGCGGTAGCCGCCTTCGTGGCCGAGGCCGGACGCCTTCACGCCGCCGAACGGGGTGCGCAGGTCGCGGACGTTGTGCGAGTTCAGCCACACCATTCCGGCCTCGATGTTCTGGGCGAAGGTGTGGGCGCGCTTCAGGTCGCTCGTCCAGATGTACGCGGCGAGGCCGTAGCGCACGCCGTTCGCGAGCTCCAGGGCCTCCTCGTCGCTGTCGAACGGGGTGATGGCGACGACGGGACCGAAGATCTCCTCCTGGAAGATCCGCGCATCCGGAGCAACGTCGGCGAACACGGTCGGCGCGACGTAGTTGCCGGTGTCGAAGCCTTCCGGGCGGCCGCCTCCGGCGAGCAGCCGGCCCTCCTGCTTGCCGATCTCGACGTAGCTCATCACCTTGTCGTAGTGTTCCGGGTGCACGAGCGCGCCGACCTCGGTCTTCGGGTCGTGCGGGTCGCCGACCACGATGTTCGCGGCGCGGGCGGCGTATCGTGCGCAGAAATCGTCGTAGATGCTGCGCTCGACCAGGATGCGGCTGCCGGCGGTGCAGCGCTCGCCGTTCAGCGAGAACACGCCGAACAGGGTCGAGTCGATGGCGGCGTCGAGGTCGGCGTCGGCGAAGACGACGGCGGGGGACTTGCCGCCGAGCTCCATCGAGAGACCCTTGAGGTACGGGGCGGCGTTGCCGAAGATGAGCTGGCCGGTCCGGCTCTCGCCCGTGAACGAGATGAGCGGGACATCCGGGTGCTTGACGAGCGCGTCGCCCGCCTCCTCCCCGAGGCCGTTGACGAGGTTGAACACGCCGTCCGGCACTCCGGCGCCGCGGAAGATCTCCGCCCACAGGCTCGCGGACAGCGGCGTGAACTCTGCGGGCTTCAGCACCACGGTGCAGCCGGAGGCGAGCGCGGGAGCGAGCTTCCAGCTCTCCAGCATGAACGGCGTGTTCCACGGGGTGATCAGACCGGCGACGCCGATCGGCTTGCGGTTCACGTAGTTGAGCTGCGCGCCGGGAACCTTGAACGCGTCGTCCGACTGGGCGACGATCAGGTCGGCGAAGAACCGGAAGTTCTCGGCCGCGCGCTGCGCCTGGCCCAGCGCCTGGGTGATGGGGAGGCCGGTGTCGAAGGTCTCCAGCTCGGCGAGGCGGGCATCCTGGGCTTCGACGGCGTCGGCGATGCGGTTCAGGATGCGGGCGCGCTCGCGCGGCTTCATGCGCGGCCACGGGCCGTCCTGGAAGGCGCGGGTGGCGGCGGCGACGGCGAGGTCGATGTCCTCCTTCTGCCCTGCGGCAGCGGTGACGTACGTCTGGTTCGACACGGGGTCGAGCACGTCGAATGTCGCGCCTGAGACGCTGTCGACGAACCGGCCGTCGATGAAGTGCTGGATCCTGTCGGGGAGATTCTCCGGAATGTAGTGCTGCGCCATGGGACGCGCGCCTCCTTCGGCGGTCGGTGATGCAGTGGATGCAGTGGATGCAGTGGATGTAGGGATGCGGTGATGCAGCGGATGCGGTGGGGGATCAGGTGTGCGGGTGCTTGTGCTCGTCCTGGTACGTGTGGATCGCATCCAGAGTGGCGAGACGGTGGCGGCGCGCTGTCAGCTCGATCTCCAGCGGCTCCGCGCCGTTCTCGATCAGCCGCAGGATCTGCTCGTGCTCCTCGACGGACTCGCGGGCGCGGCCGGGGACGAACCCGAACGTGGAGTCGCGCAGCACGCGCAGCCTGTTCCAGCCACGGTGCACCAGGTCCAGGATGTGCGGGTTCGGGCACTCCTCGAACAGCACGGCGTGGAACTCCTGGTTGAGCTGCGTGAACCGGTGCGGGATGAAGTCGTCGAGGCACGCGATCATCTCGCGGTTGATCGACCTGGCCCGGTAGATGTGGTCTCCGGTGAGCAGGGGAGCGGAGAGCTGGGTCGCCGCCCCCTCGACCAGGGCGAGGGTCTCCATCGTGTACGTGTACTCGGTGTCCTGCAGCAGGGCGACCTGGGCGCCGACGTTCTTCTCGAACGTCACCAGCCCCTCCGCCTCCAGCCGCCGGATGGCCTCGCGCACGGGAACGACGCTGATGCCGAGCTCTCCGGCGATCTGCCCGAGCACCAGCCGGAACCCGGAGACGTACCTGCCGTCGTCGATGCGGGCCCTGATCCAGTCGTACGCGAGCTGGGACTTGCTCGGGGTCGCCGTCTTCGCGGCGCCTACTGCTGTGTCAGCCACGCGCGGTACCTGTCCTTCCATTCGGCGTTCATCGGGAACAGCCCGTCGATCGGTTCGCCGGCAGCGACCTGCTGGGCGATGTACTCCTCTTCGCGCTCCTGTTCGAGCGCGTCCGCCACGACCTCCTCGACCAGCCCTGGCGGGATGACGAGCAGCCCGTCGGCGTCGCCGACGATCACGTCGCCCGGCTGCACGGCGGCGCCGCCGCAGGCGACGGTGATGTCCGCATCCCACGGCACGTGCTTGCGGCCGAGGACGGCAGGGTGACCGCCGGCGTGATAGGTGGGGAGGTCGAGCGCGGCGACGATGGCGAGGTCGCGCACGCCGCCGTCCGTGACGATGCCCGCCGCGCCGGTGACCTGCGCGCGCAGCGCCAGGACGTCGCCGACCGTGCCGCTGCCGCGCTCGCCGCGGGCCTCGATGACGAGCACGTCGCCGGGGCCGAGGGCGTCGAAGGCGCGCTTCTGCGCGTTGTAGCCTCCGCCGTGCGACGCGAACAGGTCTTCGCGGTTCGGGATGTAGCGCAGGGTCTTGGCGCGCCCGATCAGCTTGGCGTCCGGCCTCGTGGAGGTGAGGCCGTCGATCGAGACGTTGTCCAGGCCGCGTTTGCGCAACTGGGAGCTGAGGGTGGCGGTGGAGACGGCCGCGAGCTTGTCGCGGAGTTCGGGGGTCAGTTCGAACGGGCGCGGCGCATCGGCGACGGTGGGCGAGGCCGGAGAGCCGGGCGAGGCCGGAGAGCCGGGCGAGCCCCATGCCTCCGACCGCTGCAGGTCGTCGACAGCAGGCTTGGTGCCGAAGTCGCCGAACGGCACGGTGCCCTCGGTGATGCGGGTGACCAGGCGGCCGGTGCTCGGCGCATCCGGAGCCGTCGGCGCATCCACCTCGACCTCGACCACGTCGCCCGGCTGGGTCACCGACGAGCCGGCGGGGGTGCCGGTGAGGATGACGTCGCCCGGTTCCAAGGTGAGGAGCTGCGAGAGGTCGGCGACGAGCTGGCCGAACGGGAAGAGCAGGTCGTCCGTCGTGCCCTCCTGCACCAGGTCGCCGTTCAGCCAGGTGCGCACGCGGAGTGCGTCGGGGGAGACGGAGGAGGCCGGGATGATGCCGGGGCCGAGCGGCGTGAAGCCGTCGCCTCCCTTGGAGCGCACGTTGGAGCCCTTGTCGGCGGCGCGGAGGTCGTAGACGCCGAAGTCGTTGGCCGCGGTGATGCCGGAGACCGCGGCCCAACCGTCCTCGGGGGAGACCCGGCGGGTCGGGCGGCCGATGACGAGGGCGATCTCGCCCTCGAACGCGAGCAGTTCCGTTCCGGCGGGGCGCTCCAGCTCCGCGCCGGAGGCAGCGATCGAGGAGGCGGGCTTGAGGAAGTAGGACGGCGTGGCCGGTGTGCGACCGCGCTGCGCTGCACGGGAACGATAGTTCAGGTGCACGGCGATGATCTTGCCGGGAAGGCTGATGTCGCTCACGGGGTGGATCTCCTCGTCATCGGTGACTGTATCTGAGATTGTATACGATCTGGAATGGCTGCGCCAGTGCCGCCGACCGCCGCGCTCGGGAGGCGGTCAGTAGCTCGCGCGGACCGCATCCGATCCTCCGCCGATGTACCGGTCGGCCAGTGCCTCGGAGGCGCGGGCCAGCAGCGCGACATCGGCGCCGACGAGCACCCAGCGGGCACCGGCCGCGCGGTAGCGGTCGGCGGCGGCCGGGTCGAACGCGTTCACGCCCACCGGCTTGCCTGCGGCGACGCCTGCGGCGATGGCGGTCTCGACGGCGGCGATCACGTCTGGGTGCGTCTGCTGACCGAGCAGGCCCATGGATGCGGCGAGATCGGCTGGGCCGACCAGCAGCCCGTCCACGCCGTCGACCGCGGCGATCTCGGCGACGTTGGCCAGCCCGTCCACGGTCTCGATCTGCACAAACAGTGAGACGAGGCCGTCTGCGCGCCCGAGATAGTCGTCGATCCTGTTCCAGCGGGCGGAACGGGCGAGCGAGCTTCCGACGCCGCGCACCCCGGCGGGCGGATACCGCACGGCAGAGACCATGGCCGCCGCCTGCTCAGCGTCGTTGACCATCGGGATGAGCAGGTTCTGCGCCCCGATGTCGAGGAGCTGCTTCACGATCACGGTGTCGCCGATCGGCGCCCGCACCAGCGGGGTCACGGGGTACGCGGCGACGGCCTGGAGTTGCGCGAGGATCGACTCGAGCCCGTTGGCGGAGTGCTCTGCGTCGATCAGCACGATGTCGAGACCCGCTCCCGCGCAGATCTCCGCGACGAGCGCGCTGCCGGAGCACGCCCAGATGCCGAACTGTGGCCGGGATGCAGTGCGCAGCCGGTCGGCGAGCGTGGGCGTCGGGTCTAGACGAATCGGCATGTGATGGCTCCCAGGGTTCCGTAGTCGGCGTGGACGGTGTCGCCGCGCTCCACCCACATCGGGCGGGTGAAGGATCCGGCGAGGACGATCTCGCCGGCGTCGAGCGTCGTGCCGTGGGCGGCGAGCTTGTTCGCGAGCCAGGCGACGCCGGAGGCCGGGTGGTTGAGTACGGCGGCGGCGACGCCGGACTCCTCGATGGTCTCGTTGCGGTAGAGGAGGGCGGAGACCCAGCGCAGGTCGACCGCATCCACTGCCACGGGGCGGCCGCCGACGACCATGCCGCCCATCGCCGCGTTGTCGGAGATGGTGTCGACGATCGTGCGGCCCTGCATCTCGATGCGCGAGCTGAGGATCTCGAGCGCGGGCACGACGTAGTTCGTGGCGTCGAGCACGTCGTACAGCGTGCAGTCCGGGCCACTGAGCGATCGGCCGAGCACGAAGGCGAGCTCGACCTCGATGCGCACGTTGGAGTACGCGTCGAACGGGATGACGGAGCCGGTCTCGAACACCATGTCGTCGAAGATCACGCCGTAGTCGGGCTCTGTGATCCCTGTGGCTTGCTGCATCACCTTGGAGGTCAGGCCGATCTTGTGGCCGACCAGGCGGCGGCCGGCCGCGATGCCGCGTTCCTTCCACACGTTCTGCACCGCGTAGGAGTCCTCGACGGTCATTCCCGGATGGCGGGCGGTGAGGAGGGGGACGGTTCCGCGGTCGCGCTCTGCTGCGGCCAGTTCGTCCGCGATCGAGTGGATGGTCGAGTCTTCCAGCACCGGGTGGTCCCTTCGTCGTCGGAGGTTCTGCCCGCGGGGGCAGCCATGGGGGAATCGTATATCATCCCGTACACCTTCGCGATTTCGCGGACGGAGCGAGTCGTGAAAAGCTCGTCTCACCCCGTTTTTCTCCACAGGTTGTTTTTCTTGTCAACAACTGTAGAATTACCGCCACGACACAGCGATGTGTAGCCAACCTCGGTTGACGACCGGATCAGTAACTGCTGTGTCGTACGCCTGCGCAGCGTGCGAAATGAAGTTCCACCTCCTGCCCTGCCAACCGAGAGAAGAAGACATGAAGAAAGCATTGATCGCGGTGGCTGTCGCCGCCGTGACCGCGCTTGCGTTGACCGCGTGCGGCTCCGGGGGAAGCGACACGAAGACCACGACCGGCGCGTCCGGCGGCCCGCTCAACATCGGGAACTTCGCCGATGTGACGAGCTGGGATCCTTCCCTCGCCGACATCGGATTCGACGGCCCGTACCTGTCGGCGGTCTACGACCCGCTGGTCAGCGTCGACGGGGACGGCAAGCCCACCCCCGCCCTCGCCACCTCCTGGAAGGTCTCCGACGACTTCCTGAAGGTCACCATGACCCTCCGCACCGGCGTGAAGTTCAGCGACGGAGAGGCGTTCAACGCGGCAGCAGCGGTGAAGAGCCTCGACTACCTGAAGAAGGGCGCCCGCTCCGGCGAGGCTTACGAGAACGTCTCGAAGTTCGTGGCGGTCGACGACAAGACGCTGGAGATCGACCTCACCAAGCGCGACGACACCCTCCTCTACTTCATGGGCATCGGCCGAAGCTGGATGATGGCGCCCAAGGCCATCGCAGCCGGCACGCTCGCGAAGACCCCGGAGGGCTCCGGACCGTACACGCTCGAGTCGTCGAGCGTCGCAGGCTCCGAGTACCACTTCAAGAAGGTCGCGAACCACTGGGACGCGAAGCAGTTCCCGTTCGACCCGCTGGCGATCTACCCGATCCAGGATGCGACGGCCCGCGACAACGCGATGGCCTCCGGTCAGATCAACGTGAACTACGCCGACGACACCGCACTCAAGCAGGCCAAGGAGAACAACTGGAACGTCGCGGCCAAGGTCTCCGGCTGGGTCGGCTTGCAGTTCACCGACCGCGCAGGTGAGAAGTTCAAGCCGCTCGGCAACGAGAAGGTGCGCCAGGCGCTGAACTACGCGTTCGACGGTGCGAGCATCCTGAAGTCGGTCGGCAGCGGGGCCGGCGCGGTGTCCAACCAGGTCTTCCCCGACGGCACGCCGGGCAACGTTAAGAGCCTGAACAGCAAGTACGCGTTCTCGATCGACAAGGCCAAGTCGCTCCTCGCCGACGCCGGATACGCCAACGGGTTCGAACTGCACATGCCGATGTCGCAGGTCTTCCAGGTCTGGCAGCCCGTCGTCGACCAGACGTTCGGTCAGCTCGGCATCAAGGTCACCTGGGACGACATGCAGTACATGGACTACCAGAAGAACGCCCCGACATACCCGATGTTCGTCTCCTTCCTCGCGATGGACTCGAACCCGGTCGCGACGGTGCAGCGCATGATCAACCTGCCGCAGTGGTTCAACCCGACCCCCCAGGTCGACCAGTTCCCGGATGTGCAGGCCCAGGTCGAGAAGGTCCTCGCGGCCGACCCGAGCAAGCAGACCGCCGAGATCGAGAAGCTGAACACGCTCGTGACAGGCAAGGCGTGGTTCGACGTCTGGTACCAGGCGAACAACAGCTACGTCTCCACCTCGAACATCGAGATCACCCCGGTGACCGGAATGATGTTCCCGACCCTGCGCCAGATCGCCGTCAAGGGCTGACGCACCACCAGGCGGGCCGCGTGAGAGCGCGGCCCGCCATCCCCGTTCCACCCCACCCGTTCCACCCAGGCTCCGACAGGACAAGACATGATCAGATTCACGGTCAAGAGGCTCGTCTCCGGCGTGATCCTCCTGCTCGTCGTGGCGACAGGCACGTTCTTCCTCGCCCACGCCGCCATCGGCGATCCGACGGCCGGGCTCCTCGGCACGTCGGCGACACCGGCCCAGCAGGCGGCGCTCGCGGCGAAGATCGGCACAGACCGTCCGCTCCTCGTGCAGTTCTGGGAGTGGGCGTCGCACGCGATCGTCGGAGACTTCGGCACCTCGTGGCGCAACTTCCAGCCCGTGAACGCCCAGATCGCGATCAAGCTGCCCGTCACGCTCTCGGTGGTGACCGCGGCCACGCTGCTCTCCGCCGTGTTCGGCGCTCTGTTCGGCGTGCTGGCCGGGCTCCGACCCGGCTCCATCCTCGACAAGGTCATCAAGGCGGCGTCGGTGATCCTGTTCGCCCTCCCCGGCTTCTGGGTCAGCCTGGTGCTGGTCATCTGGTTCGCCGTGAACCTGCACTGGTTCCCCGCCGTCGGGTATGTGCAGCCGTCGCTCAGCATCGACGGCTGGCTCCGCTCGATCACCCTCCCGTCGATCGCCCTCTCGCTCGGCGCCATCGTGATGATCGCCGAACAGCTCCGCAACGCGATCATCTCCGCGAACAACCAGGACTACGTGCGCACCCTGCGCAGCCGCGGTCTCTCCCAGCCGCGCGTGGTCGTGCACCTGATCAGGAACGCCGCCCCCGCATCCCTCACCGTGCTCGCCCTCATGTTCGTCGGCCTCCTCGGCGGCGCGATCGTGGTGGAGCAGATCTTCTCCCTGCCCGGCATCGGAGCGCTCACCAGCGGCTCCTCGCAGAACGGCGACATCCCCATCCTGCTCGGCATCACCGTGGTCACCGTCATCTTCGTGGTGATCGTGAACTTCGTCCTCGACGTGGCGCTCGGCTGGATCAACCCGAAAGCGCGAGTGCAATGACGACGCCGACCGAAGTGATCATCGACCCGCGCGCAGGCCGCCGCGGCTCCACGTTCGTCCGCTTCATCAAGCGACCCGCCGGCGCGATCTCCCTCGCCGTGCTCGTGCTCGTGCTGCTGGTGGCGTTCTTCGCCCCGCTGCTGTCGCCGCACGACCCCAACTTCGTCGACCTCGCGCTGACGAAGGCGCCGCCGAGCCCCGCGCATCCACTGGGCGGGGACAGCGCGGGCAGGGATGTGCTGAGCCGCCTGATCTGGGGAACGCAGTCGACCCTGTGGGGCGCGTTCGTGACCATCCTCGTCGCCGTGGTCGTCGGCGTGCCCGCCGGTCTGGCCGCCGGATACTACGGCCGCTTCTTCGACCGCGCAGCCACCTGGGTGAGCGACGCGCTGCAGGCCATCCCCGCCATGATCATCCTGCTCATCGTGGCCGCAGGCACGCGCAACGACTTCACCGTGCTGATGGCGACGCTCGGTGTGTTCATGGCGCCCGGCTACTTCCGCCTCACCCGCTCGACCGTGCTCGCGGTCCGCAACGAGCCGTACGTGGACGCCGCCAAGGTCTCCGGCCTCGGCAACGCGCGGATCATGACGAAGCACATCGTGAAGGCCGTGTACGCGCCCGTCATCATCCAGACCGCGCTGACGGCCGGGATGGCGATGGGGATGCAGGCCGGGCTCCAGTTCCTCGGCATCGGCGGGGCCAAGACGCCCGGCTGGGGCGCGATGATGAACGAGGGCTTCCGCAACATGCTGACCAACCCGCTGCTGCTGCTCTGGCCGTCGCTCGCGCTCGGCATCACCATCGCGGCGCTGGCGATCCTCGGCTCGACGCTCGCCGACGTGGTGAGCGTGCGGACGCCCATCGGCAGGCGGAAGAAGCACTCACGCCGCAGCCGCTCCGGCGCGGAGCCGGAGACGATCACGTCGTCCACGGGCTCCATCGCCCACAAGTCGGCCGACTCGGCCGTGCAACTGCAGAACCTGCGGGTGAACTACGCGACACCGGATGGAGGCACCATCGAGGTGGTGCACGGCATCACCCTCGACGTCGCGCCAGGCGAGGTGCTCGGCATCGTGGGCGAGTCGGGATCCGGAAAGTCGCAGACGGTGTTCTCGATCCTCGATCTGCTCCCCGCTGGCGGGGAGTACAGCGCCGATGCCCTGTGGATCGGCGGAGCCGACGTGACCCGGATGCCGCACAAGGACCGCCAGAAGCTGCTCGGACACGAGGTCGGATACATCCCGCAGGAGCCGATGTCGAACCTCGACCCGTCGTACACGATCGGCTACCAGCTCACCGAACCGCTGCGCTCCGTGCACAAGCTGTCGAAGGCGGACGCGAAGGCGCGCGCCCTGGCGATGCTGGAGAAGGTCGGCATCGTCGACCCGGCGAGGGTGATGAAGTCGTACCCGCACCAGCTTTCCGGCGGCATGGCCCAGCGTGTGCTGATCGCCGGGGCCATCGCGGGCAAGCCGTCGGTGCTGGTCGCCGACGAGCCGACCACGGCGCTCGACGTGACGGTGCAGGCCGAGGTGCTGGAGCTGCTGCGCGAACTGCAGCAGGAGTACCGGATGGCGCTCGTGATCGTGACGCACAACTTCGGAGTCGTCGCCGACATCTGCGACCGCGTCGTGGTGATGCGCGACGGCGGCATCGTGGAGGTGGGGACGGTCGACCGGATCTTCTCGCGGCCGACCGACCCGTACACGGCCGAGCTGATCGCGGCCTCCCTCGACGGGGCAGCCAGCCGGTCCCAACTGGATGCGTCCATCCCAGCGCCAGAACCCACCGACCCGCGGAAGGCGGTCCTCGCATGAACACTCTCCCGCAGCCGACCCCCCTGCTCACGGCGGAGAACGTCGTGGTCGACTACGGCACCCGGCGTGGATCGTTCCGCGCCCTGAAAGAGGTCTCGATCGACGTGGGCGCCGGCGAGTGCGTCGGCCTGGTGGGGGAGTCCGGCTCCGGCAAGTCCACCCTCGGCAAAGCGATCCTCGGCCTCGTGCCGGTCGCCAGCGGCACGATCCGGTTCGACGGCGAGGACATCACCCATCTGAAAGGCGCCAAGCGACGGGCGCTCGCGTCGAGCATCCAGGTGGTCTTCCAAGACCCGTACGGCTCGCTCAACCCGGCCATGACGATCGGCGACATCCTCGCGGAACCGCTCGCGACCGCGGGGACGAGCCGACGGGATGCGCGCGCCACCGTCGCCGACATGCTCGACAGGGTGAAGCTCCCGTCGACCGTCATCGACCGCTACCCGAAAGAGTTCTCCGGCGGCCAGCGGCAGCGCATCGCCATCGCCCGCGCCCTGGTGCGGCGTCCACGGCTGATCGTCTGCGACGAACCGGTGAGCGCGCTCGACCTCACGACGCAGGCGACGATCATCGACCTGTTCATCGAGCTTCAGCGCGACACAGGTGTCTCCTACCTGTTCGTGTCGCACGACCTCGGAGTCGTGCGCAGGATCTGCCATCGTGTGGCCGTGATGTACCGAGGGGAGATCGTCGAGACTGGAGACGGCGAGCAGGTCACGCGCGACCCGGAGCATCCATACAGCAAGCGGCTGCTGATGGCGTCGCCGGTGGCGGACCCTGCCGGGCAGGCCGCCCGGCGTGCGGCCTGGCTGAAGCTGCGAGAGCAGGCGGCGTGAGCGCGGCGGCAGGCAACGGAGCGCCGCGGGCGAGCAGAGGGTACGAGCGGTTCGGCGGCTTCGTCGCGGAGACGGCGAGCGCATCCACGCCGTCCTGGCCGGCGCGCGTGCGTGCGCGGGAGGGTGCGCCGAACGTGATCGTGGTGCTCCTAGACGACCTCGGCTTCAGCGACCTGTCGCCGTTCGGCAGCGAGATCGCCACCCCGGCCGTGCAGGGGCTCGCGGAGACCGGCTACCGGTTCACGAACTACCACTCCACTCCGGTCTGCTCCCCGGCGCGCGCCGCTCTGCTCACCGGGCTCAATCCGCATCGCGCCGGGTTCGCGTCGGTGGTGCACGCCGATCCGGGGTTCCCCGGCTATGTGATGGAGATCGCGGACGACGTGCCGACCATCGCCGAGTCGTTCCGCGCGTCAGGGTACGCGACCTTCATGGTCGGCAAGTGGCACCTGACCACGGAGTCGAAGATGCACGACGGAGCAGACAAGGCGTCCTGGCCGCTGCAGCGCGGCTTCGACCGCTACTACGGCTCGATGGACGGCTTCACCACGCTGTTCCACCCGCACCGGCTGGTCAGCGACAACAGCCCCGTCACGGTCGACGAGTTCCCGGACGACTACTACCTGACCGACGACCTCACCGACCGCGCCATCGGGATGATCCGCGGGCTGCGCGCCAACGACGACGACAAGCCGTTCTTCCTCTACTTCGCCCACCACGCCGTGCACGGCCCGATCCAGGCGAAGGCCGCGGACATCGCGACGTATCGCGGCGCGTACGAGCGCGGCTGGGACCACATCCGGTCGGAGCGGTTCGCCAGGCAGGTGCGCGACGGGCTGTTCCCGCCGCAGACGATCCCCGCGCCCCGCAACGAGGAGCCGCTGGCGCCCGTGACGGCGTGGGACGACCTCAGCGACGAGCAGCGCGCGCTGTTCGCCCGCTACATGGAGGTCTACGCTGCGGCCGTCGACAACGTCGACCAGAACCTCGCGCGACTGGTGGATGCGCTGCGCGCGTCTGGCGAGTACGAGAACACGATCATCGTCGTCGCCTCCGACAACGGCGGCACGGGCGAGGGCGGCACCGAGGGCACCCGCAGCTACTTCAGCCAGTTCGTGCAGCTCGCCGGTCTCCCCTCCGACTGGGAGCGCGACGTGGACCGCGACCCCGAGCTGATCGGCGGCCCGCGCGTGTTCGCGCACTACCCGGCCGGCTGGGCGTACGCGTCGAACACGCCGTTCCGCCTCTACAAGGGCGCGACGTACGAGGGCGGCATCCGCGTGCCCCTCGTGGTCTCCTGGCCGGCCGGGCTGCCGCGCGCCGCCGGGGACACCGGGGTGCGCGACCAGTACGCGTACGTGACAGACCTCGGTCAGACGCTGCTCTCGCTCGCCGGGGTCGCGCCCCTCTCCTCCCGTGCCGGTCTGGCGGCCAGGGAGGTCGACGGCGTGCCGTTCGACAGTGTGCTGAGGGATGCGTCCGCTCCGGCGGTGCGCACCGAGCAGTACTCGGAGTTCGCGGGCAACCGGGCGTTCGTGAGCGGCCACTGGAAGATCGTCACCGACCACCACTGGGCCGACGCATTCACCGACGCCGAGTGGCGGCTGTACGACCTCGACGCCGACCCGACCGAGCGCGTCGACCTGGCGGGGACGCATCCCGGGCTGGTCGCAGAACTGGCGGAGAAGTGGCGTGCGGCAGGGTGGTGGAACACGGTGTTCCCGCTCGGCGACGACGGTTCGCTGTTCACCCACCGGCCGTCGACCGAGCTGGAGCTGGAACGCCCCGTGACGCTCCACCCTGGGACGCCGACGCTGGAGCGGTTCCGTGCGAGCAAGCTCACCAAGCTGCGCAGCTTCGACGTCGTCGTCCGCGCCGATCTCGCCTCGGGGGAGGGCACGCTCGTCGCCCACGGCGACCAGGGCGGCGGCTATGTGCTGCGCGTGTCGGACGGGGCGCTGACGCTCGCGTACAACGAGTACGGCAGGATGCACAGGGTCGCGGTGCCGCTTGCCGCGCTGGGTGGCCAGGGCGTGCAGGACGTGACGCTGCGCTTCGAGGCGCTCCCGGGCATCCGGTGGCTGATCGGCGTGGAGGCGGGCGCGGTCGCGGCGGGCGCGGCGGAGGCGGGCGCGGCGGAGGCGGGCGCTGCGCGGGTCGCCACGCTCGGGCCGGTGCTGCAGCTCGTCGGGATGGCGCCCTTCACCGGCATCAGCGTCGGCGTGGATCGCGGCGGCCCGGTCGACTGGGACGTCTACGAGCAGCGCAGGTCGTTCCCGTTCACGGGAACCCTGCACTCCGTGCGCTACCTGCCGGGCGCCAAGGCGCCAGAGAACCCCGAGGTCATCGTCCCGATCGAGCGCGAGCTCGCCCGCATCTACGACTAGCCCCCCTCGCCCCCCACCCCCCCCCACTCCCACAAACGAGTGGTCCCGAATTGCCGCGGGAACGCATCCACACGCGGCAATTCGGGACCACTCGTTCGTGGCGTCAGTAGTGCAGCCAGACCGACTTCGTCTCGGTGTACGCGTCGATCGCCCACGGGCCCATCTCGCGGCCCCAGCCGCTCGCCTTGTAGCCGCCCCAGGGCGCCGCCATGTCGGGGATGGACGGCATGTTCACGAACACCGCACCGGCGCGGATGCCGTTGGCCAGGCGCTGCGAGGTGGCGATGTCCTTGGTCCAGACGGTCGCCGCAAGGCCGTACTCGGTGTCGTTCGCCCGCGCGATGATCGCGTCGAGCTCGTCTTCGTCCTCGTAGCTGGTGATCGAGAGGACGGGACCGAAGATCTCGTCGTGCATGATCGTCATTTCGTCGGTCACTCCCGCGAACACGGTCGGCGTGAAGAAGTAGCCGTCGCGGTCGGCGCGGGCACCCCCGGTGATCAGCTCTGCGCCCTGCTGCCTGCCGACTTCCACCAGGCGCTCGACGTGCCCGAGGTGCTTCGCGGAGACGAGCGGGCCGAGGTCGACGCCCTCCTCCAGGCCATTGCCGAGACGCAGCCCTGCGACGCCGCCCGCGAGCTTCTCGACGAACTCGGCCTCGCGCTTCTTGTCCACGTAGAACCGCGTGTACGCGGCGCAGACCTGGCCGGAGTTGAGGATGCTGCCCGCGATGTTGCCGCCGACCGCCGCGTCGATGTCGGCGTCCGCGGCGATGATCGACGGCGCCTTGCCGCCCAGCTCCAGTGTGAGGCGCTTGAGGTTGGAGTCTGCGCTCGCGCGGGTGATGATGCGGCCGACGGCGGTGGACCCGGTGTACGACAGGTGGTCCACATCCATGTGCTCGCTGAGCAGCGCGCCTGTCGCGCCGTCGCCGGTCACCAGGTTGACCACGCCGCTCGGGATGCCGGCCTCCGCGCACAGCTCGACCAGCCGGATGCTCGTGAGCGGGGTGACCTCGCTCGGCTTGATCACCACGGTGTTGCCGGTGGCGAGCGCGGGGGCGAGCTTCCAGGCGAGGATCATCAGCGGGAAGTTCCACGGCGTGACCAGCGCGTTCACGCCGACAGGCTCGCGGCGCGTGTAGTGCAGGGTGTCGGGGAACGACACCGGGTTGACGGTGCCCTGGATCTTCGTGACCCAGCCGGCGTAGTAACGGAAGTGCTCCGCCGCCCCGGTGACGCTGACCATCTTGGAGATGCCGAGCGGCTGGCCCTGGTCGCGCGTCTCCAGGGCGGCGAGCTCGTCGTGGTGCTCGTCGATCAGGTCGGCGAGGCGGAACAGCAGCGCAGCGCGCTGGATCGGCAGGAGCCCTGCCCATTCGGCCTTCCCGAGGGCGGCGCGGGCGGAGGCGACCGCCGCATCCACGTCGGCACGGGATGCGGTGCCGACCTCCTCGATGACCCGCTCCGTTGCGGGGTCGATGGTGGCGATGGCGCCGCCGGACGCTTCCGTCCACTCGCCGTCGATGAACAGTTTGGTGGCCACTTTCGTGCTCCTTTGCGTAGCCGGACGAGACGCGTGGCCGCCGCCGATGGACGCCCACGCAAGCAGTATCCGTGCGGCGGCCGCACGGTGTCTTGACCGGTGAGGCACGAGCGTTGTCGGTGAGCGAATGGTCGGCCGCGCGGCGTTCCCCCGCGTGCGCGTGCCGTGCGACCCTCGGGAGGACTCGAGGGAGAGGAACCATGGTGGAGACAGTGGATGCGCATGGCCAGGCAGCGCAGGCGGCCCGCAGTGTGATCGTCATCGGAGCGGGCTCTGCCGGGTCCGTCGTCGCCAGGCGCCTGGCGGACGCCGGTGTCGCCGTGACCGTGCTCGAAGCGGGCGGAGAGGACACCAACCCGGCCATCCACGACCCCAGCAGGATGGGCGAGCTCTGGCACAGCGCCGACGACTGGGACTACTTCACCGTGCCGCAGCCGCACGCGGCCGGCCGCAGGCTGCACCTGCCGCGCGGGAAGGTGCTCGGCGGCTCGCACGCGCTCAACGCGATGATCTGGGTGCGCTGCGCCCCCGCCGACTTCGACCACTGGGCGTCGCTCGGCAACGACGGCTGGGCGTGGAGCGACGTGCTCCCCGTCTACACGGCCATCGAGCGGTTCTCCGGCGGCGCATCCGAGCTGCGCGGGGCAGACGGCCTGCTCGACGTGACGGACGACTACGCCATCGACCCCATCCAGCAGTCGATCATCGACGCCGCGGTCGAGGAGGGTCTCGAACACAATCCCGACTACAACGGCGACCACCTCGACGGCGTCTCGCAGCAGCAGATCACCGTGCGCGACGGCCACAGGCTCAACACCTACCTCGCCTACCTCAAGCCGGTGCGCGACCGCGTGGACGTGCGCACGGGATGCTGGGTGCACCGCCTGCTGATCGAGGACGGAGACGACGGGCTGCCGCGCGTGGTCGGCGTCGTGTTCGAGCAGGACGGCGAGGTGCAGGAGCTGCGCGCGGACGAGGTCGTGCTGTGCGCGGGCGCGCTGGACTCGCCGCGCATCCTGCTGCGCTCGGGCGTCGGTCCGGCCGGCGAGCTGTCGGCCGTCGGCATCGACTCGGTCGTCGACCTGCCAGGGGTGGGGAAGAATCTGCACGACCACCTGCTCTCCCCGGTCATCTTCGCCACCGAGCGCGAGGTGGGTGCGCCACGGGAGGGCGTCTCGGTGACCCAGTCGCACCTGTTCTGGAGGTCCGATCCCGGCCTCGACGTGCCGGACACCCAGCCCATCCACTTCTCCGTCCCGATGTACCAGGACGGCATGACGGGACCGGCAGACGGGTTCAGCCTGATGGCCGGGATCGTCTCTCCGAAGGCGCGCGGCAGCGTGACGCTCTCCGGTCCTGGCGCGCACGACCCGCTGCTGATCGACCTGGATGCGCTCGGCCACGCCGACGACGTCGCCTCCCTGGTCGCCTCGGTGCGGCAGTGCCGCAGCATCGGCGCGCGTCCGGCGCTAGCCGCGTGGGGTGCGACAGAGCTGTACCCCGGCCCGGACATCGGCGACGGCGACGACCTCGTCGACTACGTGCGTTCCACCGCCGTCACCTACCACCACCAGGTGGGGACGTGCGCGATGGGGGTGGATGCGCAGGCCGTGGTGAGTCCGCGGCTGCGGGTGCACGGGCTGAACGGCGTTCGCGTTGCCGACGCGTCGATCATGCCGCGGGTGACGACGGGGAACACCAACGCGCCGAGCGTGCTGATCGGCGAGAAGGCGGCGGCGTTCATTCTGTCGGGGGAGTGACCGCCGCCGGGGGACCGACATCGGCGCGGGGAGCGACCGCAGCGCGGAGCAGGCGCGGCACGATCGCCCAGGCGAGCACCCCGGCGATCACCGCCGCCACGGCCACCGTCAGCGCCATCGCGATCGCCGTCGAACCGCCGAGCGACGCGAACGGCCCGACGATCGGCCCGACCGTGAACGTGACCGTGCCGAGCACCGCCGCCGCCGTGCCAGCCCGCGCCGAGTGGGAGCCGAGGGCCAGCGTGGTGCCGTTCGGCCCGCCGACGCCCGACGAGAACAGGAACAGCGCGAGCGACGCCAAGACGCCGGGCAGACCCCAGCCGAGCAGCACGGAGCAGAGCAGCAGCAGGGCGGCCGCCGCGGTCGCCACCTGGCCGGTGAGGTACATCCTCGCCGGTCCGAGGCCCCGGACGAGCAGGCGGCTGAGCTGTGCGCCGAGCAGGTTGGCGAGCGCGTTCACAGCGAAGAACAGGCTGAAGAGCTGCGGGCTGAGGCCGTACTGGTCCTGCAGCACGAAGCTCGACATCGACAGGTAGGCGAAGAACGCGGCGCCCCCGGCGGCGGCGGCGATCACGATCACGACGAACAGCCGGTCGCGCAGCAGTTCGCGCAGGTGGGTCGCGGTGGTCCGCAGGCCGCCGCTGTGCCGCATCCCGGGTGGAAGCGATTCCGTCAGGCCGGTGAGGGCGATGACGAACAGGGCGAGGCCGATACCGGTCAGCACCAGGAAGATCCCGCGCCAGCCCATCACGAGCGCGAGCGTGCCGCCGACGACCGGAGCGACGATGGGGGCGGATGCGCTGACGACGGCGAGCAGCGACAGCATCCGTGAGAGGTCGACGCCGCTGTACATGTCGCGCGCGACCGCCATCGTGATCACCAGTCCCGCCGATCCTGCGAGCCCCTGCAGCAGCCTGGCGACGAGCAGCACCTGGATGTTCGGGGCCAGCACGCAGGCGAGCGAGAACAGCGTGAACATGGCGACGCCGATCAGCAGCGGTCGGCGTCGACCGTACCGGTCGCTGAGCGGCCCTGCGACCAACTGGCCGACGCCGAGTCCGATCATGCAGACCGACATCGTCGCTTGGGCGAGCGCGTCACTGGTGCCGAGGGAGGCGGCGAGCTGCGGCAACTGCGGCAGGTACAGGTCCATCGACAGCGGCCCGAAGGCCTCGAGCAGACCGAGCACCAGGATGCTGCGGCGCACGCTCATCACGGGTGCGACCGACGTCGACGCGGCGGCGGGAGACGGCGAGGTCATCCGGCAGGCGGGGATGCCGGGACGCGCATGGTCCGGCGGAGCCAGCTCTCCCTGGCGTCGATGGCCGCCCTCGACACGATGGCATCCGGCGAGAAGCCGGAGAAGCCGTGGTACGCGCCGGACCAGACGTGGAGTTCTGCCTGCCCGCCCTCCGCCCAGATCCGGAGCGCGTACGCGATCGACTCGTCGCGGAACACCTCGGCTGCGCCGACCTCGATGTATGCGGGGGGAAGGCCGGACAGGTCGGCGGCCCGAGCGGGCGCGGAGTACGGCGACACCCGGTCGGTGAACCGGTCGGAGGCGAGGATCGCATCCCACGCGGTGTCGTTGTTGTTGCGGTCCCAGGCGCCGATGCCGTCGTACTGATGGCTGGAGACGGTCTCGTTGCGGTCGTCGAGCATCGGGCAGTTGAGGAGCTGTCCGGCGAGCGCGGGACCGCCCCTGTCCCTCGCCATCAGCGCGACGGCCGCCGACAGGCCGCCGCCTGCGCTCGCCCCAGACACGATGATGCGCGCGGGGTCGACGCCGAGCTCTTCCGCGTTCGCCGCGAACCAGCGGAGGGCGGCGTAGCAGTCCTCTCCTGCCGCCGTGCCGGGATGCTCGGGGGAGAGCCGGTACTCGACGGCGACGCCGACGGCGCCGTACTGCTCCGCGAGGTCGATCAGCTCACCGGTGCCGAAGAAGCGCGTGCCCAGCACCTGCCCTCCGCCGTGGATGCTCAGCACGCCTGGCGCATCCTGTGCCCGCTCGGCCGACGCCCGCTCGGCCGACGCCTGCTGCGGCCGGACGATGGTGATCTCGATGTCCGGCGCGCCGGAGGGACCGGGGATGACCCTGTGCTCCGCCGTGACCGCGCGCCCGGCGACCTGCGCCTCGACCGGCGGGATGATCGTGGCGAAGTGCGCGCGGTTGGCGAGGATGGTGTCCGCGCGCAACGGGATGCCCTCCACCAGTTCGAGGAACGCCGCGAGCCCCGGTTCGAGCTCAGGGTCGTACGGCACAGGGCGGATCGTCGAGTCGAGCGTCATTGCTGGTCCCTTTCGTGCTGGCGGTGTGGTGGTTCGAGCGCGGTCAGCGGCCGAGGATGCGGCGCAGCCAGGAGAACCGGGAGGCGAGCGCCGCCCTGGTCAGTTCGCTGCCCGGCGCATACATGTCGAACCCGTGGAACCCGCCGGACCAGACGTGCAGCTCCGCCTCCCCGCCGACCGCCCAGATGCGGGAGGCGTAGTCCACGTCCTCGTCGCGGAACGGCTCGGCGGCTCCCACCTCCACGAAGGCGGGCGGCAGGCCGCTCAGGTCGGCGGCGCGGGACGGGGCGGCGTACTCCGGCGCATCCTCGCTGTACGCGAGCTCCTCGCCGAGCACGCACTCCCAGGCGAGCAGGTTGGCCTCGCGCGTCCAGGTGCCGATCCCCGCATACTGGTGGCTCGATACGGTGGTGTTGGTGTTGTCGATCATCGGGCAGAGCAGGAGCTGTCCCGCGATGGCCGGGCCCCGGCGGTCGCGCGCCATCAGGGCGACGGCGGCGGAGAACCCTCCTCCCGCGCTGCCGCCCATCACGACGATCCGTTCGGGGTCGACGCCCAGCTCCGCCGCGTGCTCGGACAGCCAGGCGATTCCGGCGTAGCAGTCCTCGACGCCTGCGGGGAAGGGATGCTCGGGCGCGAGCCGGTACTCGACGTTCACCGCGATCACCCCCAGCTCGGCCACCAGCTCGACCAGCCTTGCCGTCTCCCAGCTCCGGTGGCCGACGATCATGCCGCCGCCGTGGATGTTGTAGAGCGCGGGCAGCGCCGGCGAGGTCGCGTCGCGGCCGCGCGGCGTGAGGACGGTGATCTCCAGCTCCGGAGCGCCCTCCGGACCGGGGATGACGAGGTCGACCGCGTCGATGGGCAGGTCGCCGATGACCTCCGCTGCGCTCGGGAAGAGGGTGGCTGCGCCGTCCCTGCTGAGGTGCAGGGTGTCCCTGCTGAGTGCCGGCTGCGGGTTCTGCGCCATCGCGTCGAGGACGGGGGCGATCTCCGGATCGAACGGGACGCGGGTGACAGTGCTGGACTCTGGTGCGATGGTCATGGGTGCTCCTGGGGTGTGTGCGGTGCTGGATGGTCTGCGCCTGCGTGCTGGTCGGCGCGGGAGCGTGCTGGCGTGCCTGCTGGCCCCGCTCACGGGCCTTCCGGGTCGACGATGCCCCTGTCCGCCCAGAACGGCTCGACGATGGCGCGCAGCTCGGCGGCGCCGACGCGCTCGGCCAGAGCGACCGCATCCAGGTTCTGCTGCACCTGTTCGAGCCTGCTGGCGCCGAACAGCGTGGTCGTGGTGGCCGGGTGGGTGAGGGTGAAGGCGACGGCGAGCTGCGCCGGCGTCGTGCCGAGCTCGTCGGCGACGGCGGAGAAGGCGGGGACGTCCGCGACGATGCGCTCCCTGATCGCACCGGGATCGCGGCCGACCTCTCGGCCGGGCGCGACATTGCCCGCCAGGATGCCGCCCTCCATCACATCGGAGGCCTGCATCGTCAGCCCGTCGGCGAACAGGCGGGCGAACGGCTCGCCGTCCGGAATGGCGCGGCGCGCGACGCTGTACTTGAGCTGCGCGATCTGAGGGCCGGCGACCCCCTCCGCCGCTGCGATGTCGATGAGCGACTGGATGTTCGCCGCCGACCAGTTGTTGACCCCCCACGCGCGGATCAGCCCGGCGTCGGCGAGCGCGGCGAGATCGAGGACGATGTCGCGCAGCTCCAGGTCGTCGCGGCGCAGGTCGCCGAGGATCACCAGGTCGGCGTGCTCGCTGCCCACCCGGAACAGCGCGTGCTCGAGCTGCGGACGGAAGCCGTCGTCCCCGAACCCCTCCAGCCACAGCTTCTCCGACAGCAGGTAGTCCTCCCGCTGGATGCGCGCCGCCCGCACGATCGCGGAGAACAGCACGTCGGTGAACCCGGGAGGCTGCATCCCGCGGAACCCGTACACGCCGACGTCGAACAGGTTCACACCGCTCTCGACCGCGAACGACACCATGTCCACCGCGTCGGCGAAGTCCATCCTGTCGTAGGTGTGCCACGAGCCGAGGGACAGCACGGAGGCGTCGATGCCCGAGGCGCCGATCGGGCGGCGGAGGATGGGCGTGGTGCTGGTGCTGGTGCTGGTGCTGGTGGTCATGGTGTCTCCTTGGTGGGGTTCACTGCTGATGCGTGCATCCACGGGTTGCGCATCCACTGGTTGCGCATCCACTGCGTGCGCATCCACTGGTCAGCCGATGCGCGGGTCGATGACCGCTTTGATCTCGCCGAGCGCGGCCATCGTCGCCACTTTCTGCGACGCCTCGGTCAGGCCGACGGGCGCGCTGAACAGCTCGTCCCACGGCAGCCTGTCGCCGAAGCTGCGGAAGAACTCGATGGCGCGGTAGTAGTCGGAGATGTCGCCGTTGAGCGAGCCGACGACGGTCAGCTCCTTGCCCATGATCGTGCTGAGCGACACGGGATCGCCGGTCGGTCCCGTGCTGCCGACGACCACGAAGGTTCCGCGCTGCGCGGCCATCGCGACCGCCTCCGGACCCACGCTCGGAGCACCGGCGAGGTCGAGCACGAGGTCGGCGCCCTGGCCGTCCGTCAGGTCGAGCACACGCTGCACCGTCGCCTCGGAGCCTCCGGCGATGTCGACGACGTGATCGGCTCCGAAACGCTTCGCCACGGCGAGCCGGTCGGCCGGTGCGCCGACCGTGATCACGGTGCCTGCGCCGGAGAGGTGCGCGACCGCCGTCGCGAAAATGCCGAGAGCGCCGGAGCCCTGCACGACGACCCGGGACCCAGCGCGGACGCCGCCCGCCCGGTGGAAGGCCCGCAGCACGGTCTTGGCCGCGCATCCCGCCATCGACGCCCAGGTGTCGTGCACCTCGTCCGGGATCAGCAGCTTGGCGGCGCCGGGAGTGACGTACGCGTAGTCCGCGAGGCCCGCGGTCGCGAACGGCGGAACGTCGGAGCGCTGCAGGAAGCCGTAGCCGCGCTTCGAGCAGGCGACCGGCTCGCGCAGGACGGTGCAGCCGAAGCACTCACCGCAGGTGGACTCCGACCAGCCGATGCGGTCGCCGACGCTGAGCGCGCGACCGAGCGCATCCCTGGTGCCGATGCCCGCGGCGACGATCTCGCCCACCATCTCGTGCCCGAGGATCATCGGCAGCATCCCGGGGAAAGTCATCTTCCCCGACCAGATCTCGATGTCGGTGCCGCACAGCGTCGCACAGTGGATGCGCACGAGCGCCGCGCCCGGTTCGAGCGCGTCCGGCAGCGGCACGTCCTGCACGGTGAGCGGTTCGCCGTGCGCTGTGAGGACGGCGGCGCGGGTGCTGCGCGGGATGGGGGCGCGTGCCGTGTCCGCCGGTGCGGTGGTGGTGCCTGGATTCGCCATCGAAGTCTCCGTTCCGTTCGACGGAATCCGGTGGCCTCACTGCGCATCCGGTCGTCGATGTGGGTTATTCTACATACGTTGACCAAAATAGCGAGCCTCTCGAGGAGGAGAAGTGCAGCGACGCGACACCCCAGACCCCAGCGCAGACCTCGTTCTGCGCGGCGGGACCGTGCACACCCTCGACGAGGACGACACCACGGGCACAGCCATCGCCATCCGCCACGGCCGCGTGCTGCGCGTCGGAAGCGACGCAGAAGTGACCGCATCCATCGGCCGCCGCACCCGGGTGATCGAACTCGACGGGCGCGCGGTGATCCCCGGGATCAACGACTCCCACCTGCATGCGACGTGGCTCGGGGCGATCTGGCCGGAGACGGTGTTCGGGGCGATGGGGGTTGGAGGTGGCGGAGGGGAGACCGGTGGCTCTGCTGGTGCGGGGTCGGGGAGTTCTGCGGGCTCGCCGGATTCCTCCGTTGCCGCGGGTTCCGCGGGCGCTGCCGACCGCGCGCATCCCGCTGCCGACCGCGCGCATCCCGCTGACCACGCGCATCCCGCTGACCGCGCGCATCCCCCTGTCGACGCCGACCCGCACGACACCTCCCACTCCGCACCCCTCCTCACCACCCGCGCCGAGCGCCGTGCGGCGATCCTTCGTGCGGGTGAGCTGATCGCTTCCCTCGGCATCACCAGCTACACCGAGCCGGGCATCGGGCCGGGCGAGGACGCGGGGCCGACGGGGTGTTTCGCCCAGGACGTCTTCGAGGCGTACGTCGAGCTCGAAGCCGAGCGCCGCCTCACCGGGAGGGTGAACGTGCTCGCGCTGTTCGGCGTGCTCGACGGGCCGAGCACCCTCCGCGAGGTGACCGCCGGGCTGCGCTCTCTCGACCGCGAGACCACCCGTCCGGCGTGGCTGCGGGTCGCCGGCGTCAAACTCTTCGCCGACGGCATCCCGCCCATGCACCAGGCGTGGACGCGTCATCGCTACCCGGACGGCACCTCCGGCGGCCTCCTCGTGGATGGTCTTGACGCGGACGAGCGAGCAGAGAACCTCCGCAGGATGATCGTCGAGGCCAACCGCCTCGGCTACCAGGTGGGCATCCACGCCACAGGCGACCGCACGATCGACACGGCCGTCTCGGCGGTCGAGGACGCCATGCGCGACAGCAGGATGGAGCTGCGGCACTACATCATCCACGGCGACCTGGTGACCCAGGCGGCTCTCGCCAGGATGGCCGCCATCGGCATGGGCCTGAACGTGCAGCCGGGCATCGCGGTCACGACGGCTTCCTGGCTGGCGGCGGTCCTGGGCGACGAGGTCGCCGCCTCCGCGTGGCCGATCGCCGCCGCCGCCCGCGCCGGCGTCTCCGTGTCGCTCAGTTCGGACGCCCCCATCCTCGCCCCCGACTGGCGTCAGGGCATCGCCGACGCCGACGCGTGGCTCGGCGCACCGGCCAGCGGCCCGGCAGCGGAGGCCGATCGGATGCGCGCCCTCCTCCGCGGCTACACGGTCGCCCCCGCCCGCCAGGACGGCGCCGACCCGTGGAAGGGCACCCTCGAACCCCGCAAGGTCGCCGACCTCTGCGTGCTCGAGGCGGACCCGCTGCACCTTCCGGCCGCGGAGCTGCCGAGCGTGGGTGTCGACCTGACGGTCGTCGACGGCGAGATCGTCTACGAGCGCGTGCCGGTATACACGCGCTGACGCGCTGCGCCGCCGCACCGCCGCGCCGCGCAGTTCTCCTTCCGAACGGAGCCCCGAGTCGCCACGCCGCGCAGGTCTCCTTCCGAACGGAGTTCGAGTCGCTTCGCCGCGCAGGTCTCCTTCCGAACTGAGTTCGAGTCGCTTCGCCGCGCAGGTCTCCTTCCGAACTGAGTTCGAGTCGCTTCGCCGCGCAGGTCTCCTTCCGAACTGAGTTCGAGTCGCTACGCCGCCCGGGCCTCCTTCCGAACGGAGCCCCGCGCCGCCGCGCCGTCCAGGTCTCCTTCCGAACGGTGATCGGTGGTCGCGGTCTCGCCGCCTCCTTCCGAACGGAGACGAAACTGCCGCCCGGCAGTCTCCGTTCGGAAGGAGAATTCGTCGGCATCGTGATGAGGCTCCTTTCGAACGGAGTCGCGCGCGGCGTGTCGCCCCGGTTCTCCTTCCGAACGGGGATGCGCCGCGCGCGTCGTCCGCCGGGCCGCCCCGGCCGGAGCGCGCCCCGCGTCGTCACACCAGCAACTGCCCCCCATCCACCGCGAGGCTCGTCCCGGTGATGTGCGCCGCGCCGGGCCCGGCCAGGAACAGCACGGCGGGGGCGATGTCGTCCACCTCGGCCAGCTTCCCGAGGGGGATGCGCGCCGCCCAGGCCGCGCGCTCCGGCGACCCTTCCGGCATCCCGAGCTGCAGCATCGGCGTGAGCACCGGCCCTGGCGCCACCGCGTTGACCCGGATGCCCACCGCCGCGAGTTCGATGGCCGCCCAGCGCGTGATCGAGTCGACCGCGGCCTTGCTGGATTCGTATGCGCCCATCCCCGGCGTCGGCTGGCGGCCGCCGATGGAGGAGATGTTGACGATCGCGCCGCGGGTCCCGGCCGCCGTCATGTGGCGGGCGACCGCCTGAGTGACCGAGAACGTGCCGAGGATATTGACGCGCACGATGGCGTCGTACGAGGCGACGCTGAGGTCGGTGAGGCGTCCGTGCACCGACAGGATGCCCGCGTTGTTGACGAGCACCTCGATCGGCCCGTGGTCGGCGGCTATCTCCTCGACCGCCGCCGCGACGGCGCTCTCGTCGGTGATGTCGAGGGCGATGGCGGATGCGCCGATCTCGCTCGCGACGCGGGCGACGGTGTCGGCGTCGACGTCGGCGAGGACGACGCGGTCGCCGTTCTCGATGAACGCTTCGGCGACGCCGCGGCCGATGCCGCCGCCTCCACCGGTGATGAGCACAGTGCGGGTTTCGGTCACGGATCTCTCCTTCTCAGGCTTCGCGCCACCACGTCATGGCGCCGAATGCAGTTATATTATACAAACGTAGAAAAAAGCGAAGCTGCTTCAGGAGGCCAGTCGTGTCATTCACCGGAACCGTCCCCACCCGCACGCTCGGCCCAAGCGGCCCCGATGTGCCCGTCTTCGCGCTCGGGTCGTGGAACACCTGGGACAGGATGGGGTTCGACGACGCGGTCTCCCTCATCCGGCGTGCGCACGAGGTCGGTGCGGCGTTCTTCGACGTCGCGCACTACAACATGGGGCCGCACGCGGAGAACGCGAAGACCGACCTGATCTTCGGGGAGGCCGTCCGCGCATCCGGTGTCAGCAGAGACGACTACCTCCTCTGCGGCAAACTCTGGCTGTGGGAGTACCCGCAGGCATCGTTCGCCGACCAGATGCGCACCTCGCTCGACCGCATCGGAGTCGAGAAGGCCGACCTGGTGGTCGTCGGCGACTACTTCGGCGAGGTGGATGTGCGCGCCATCGTCACCGACGTCGCCGCCGAGATCGCGGCCGGACGCTTCGACGCTTGGGGCGTCAACAACTGGGCGATCGACGACGTGCGCCTCGCCATCGCCTGTGCGCGGGAGAACGGGCTGACCCCGCCGACCTTCGCGCAGCTCAAGTACGGGCTCGTCCGCCGCACGATGGCGGAGGGCTCGTACTACGGCGACCTGTTCCGCTCCGGCGAACTCGCCCTTCAGGCGTCGGACGTGTTCGAGGGCGGGATCCTCGCCGGAAAGCTGGCGCCCTCCCGCAAGATCGGCGCGGACGTCGGCGGCATCCGGGAGCGGATCGTGGCGGCGTACCCGCGCGTGCGGCAGATCGCGGACGACTTCGGCGCGACCCCGACACAGCTCGGCCTCGCGTTCGTGCTCGCGCATCCTGCGACCGCCAACGTGCTCTTCGGCGTCAGCCGCGCGGAACAGCTCGAAGACAACCTCGGCGCACTCGCCCTGCTCGACCGGGTGGGCCCGGATGCGCTTCGCGCGGCGACGGCGGAACTGTGGCTGGACCGCGAGGTGAACGCGGACGGTACGTGGGGTGTGTGATCGGGATGGGATGTGTGATCGGGATGGGGACGTGGCGGGATGGGGTCGCGGGCGGGTGGGCCCATCGCGTGGGTGAGTGATGATGCCGATGCTCGTGGCTTGCGTGCGCCCACCGTTGGGTGGGCAGTGATGCGGTAGCTCGTGGCGTGGGTTGTCGGTGGCGCGGCGCCGTTCGTGATGTTCGAGGAACGGCGCCGCACGTCACTCGGCCAGAAAGGCCAGCGCCGCCTTCCGGAACGCGCTGCTGTCCAGTGCGCCTCGGTGGTCGCCAGGCACGCGCACGATAGTCGCTCCCGGCACCGCGGCCACGAGCTCCTCAATGCCGCCGGCCATCGGATCCTCCGAACCGGCCACGAACAGCGTCGGCACGTCCGGCGCGCCGTTCTGGGGTGCGAACGGTTCGGAGCCGAGCCCGGCGATCAGCGCGATCAGCGACGCCGTATCTCTGCCAGGCGCCGACACCATGGCCGCCATCATCCCCGTCAGCGGATCGACGGTCGCGGCGGCTGCTCCCGGGTTGTCCGCGTGGCCGGGGCCAGCGGCGTCACTGGGTACTGCGGCGTCACTGGGTACCGCGGCGTCTGCCCCCGCGTTGTCCACGTCGCTCTGTGCCGCGTCCACGCCTGCTCGCGCGCCCTCCGCGCTCTTCCCTCCCGCCGCCGCGCTGCTCGCGTCACCCGCAGCCGCTCCATCTGCATCTCCCGCCCCCGCCCCGGTCACCCGGCGCAGCGCATCCACATCCACTGCCGCAAACGGCTCGAACGGGCTGAGGCCGCCGAGCACCATCCGCCGCACTCGACCGCCGGATGCGGTGGGCAGCTCCCAGGCGAGGCGTGCGCCGAGCGAGTATGCGACCACATCCACCTGTTCGACCCCCAGCGCGTCGATGGTGGCGACGAGCGCGGAGACGACCGCTGTCGTGGTGGCGGAGTCCGGCGTGGCGACCGCGGGGGAGTCGCCGTGGCCGGGGAGGTTGACGATGTGGGTGGTGCGTCCGGCGTCGGCGAGGGTCTGGGGCCAGTGTGTCGCGGCGAAGTCGTCGTGGCCGTTCGAGGCGAAGCCGTGCAACAGCACCACGGGTGGCCGGGTGGCGCTCGGCGCGACGGTGGTCTGGATGCTGAGGGGCGGGGTGGGCATGTTGGTCTCCTTCGACGACTATCTGTTTTTCTATGCTAGTAGAAAATAAACGTCAACATCTGTAGAGTCGGCTCATCTCCACTCAGACATCGCCGTCCGGAGGCCAGCTCGATCGAAGTCCAGCGGCGGCGCCACGACAGAAAGAGCGTGACAAGTGACCTCAACCCGTGCAGCAACGCCCGAAGCGATCGTGGACATCGCCATCGGTTTCATGGGCGCCAAGCAGCTCTTCGCCGCCAGCCGCGTCGGCCTGTTCTCCGCCCTCGCCGACGGCCCGCTCGACGTGGCTGGGCTCGCCGCGGCGACCGGCGTCTCCGAGCAGCAGATCCGAGTGCTCGCGGACAGCATGACGTCACAGCGCCTCCTCACCAGGACCGATGGACGCTACGAGCTCACCCAGGACGCCGCCGCCTACCTCACCGGCGACCGCGCGGAGCTCGACCTCGCCCCGTTCCTCGCGTTCCTCAACGCGACGAGCTACCCCCAGTGGCTCGGCTACGACTCGACGGTCGACACCAACGACGCGGGCACCCTCGACCTCGATGACGCGGGATGGGGAGCGTTCCTCGACGGCGTCATGACGTACAACGAACTGCACGCGGCGATGCTCGTGCGCCACTTCGACTTCGCGCCGTACCGCAACGCCCTCGACCTCGGCGGCCTCAGCCCGGCGTTCGCCGCGCAGGCGATGCGCGCCAACCCCGACCTGCGCACGCGCTTCGTGTTCGACCAGCAGTCGGTCCCGTCGGTGCAGGCCGCGGTCGAAGCGGCGGGGCTCGCAGACCGCTCGGTGGTCGAGGGCGCAGAGACGGCGACCGCTGAGCCGGGAGGGGAGCACGACCTCGTGCTCGTCAACCACGTCATCCACCGGTTCGGCGACGCGGAGAACCGCGCGATCTTCCAGCACGCCCGCGCCGCAGCGGCCCCCGGCGCCACACTGGTGGTGCTCGACTTCTTCCTCGACGACGACCAGGAGCAGCGCAAGATCGACGCCCTGCACGCTGGCGAGTACTACAACATCGACGGAACGGTGGTCTACCCGGAGTCCGTGGTGCGCGAGTGGCTCGCGGCGGCAGGCTGGACGCCGCGCGGCACGGTCGCTCTCCCGGGCAGCCCGCGCATCCTGATCGCCGACGCCGCCTGACCGCCGCGCGCCCGCGTCCCGACGCACGACTCGTGTGAAACGTGCGGCCGCGCCGACGTGCACCGCACGTTTCGCGCGAGTCGTGTGCCCGCATCGGGATGCACGTGTGCGGCGTGGGGTCATGTGGTCGTGCACCGCACGTTTCGCACGAGTCGTGTGCCCGCATCCGGATGCGCGACTCGTGCGCGAGGTGCGGTCGTGCCGACGTGCACCGCACGTTTCGCACGAGTCGTGCGCGTCGGCACCGTGGGTCGTGCCAGGGTCGCGCGATTCGTGCGGAATGAGCGGTGCCGCGACTACGCACCGCGCTTTTCTCACGAGCCGTGCGGGCCGCGCGGGCGCGGCCGGTAGCCTGGCGGGGTGACGGAGACGGAGGCGCATAACGTGGGCGCGGGCGTGCACGCGGTCCGCGTGCCGATGGCACCGGGCGGCCTGCCGTACAGCCTGTGCTACCTCGTCGAGGACGCGAGCCGGCGCATCCACGTGGTCGACCCCGGCACGGCGGGCGCGGGCAGTCTCGCGGTGCTCAGCGGAGCGTTGCGAGACATCGGCCACGGGATGCACACGGTCGCCTCGATCGTCGTGACCCACCTGCACCCCGACCACCTCGGCCTGGCGTTCGAGCTGAGCGCTGCCTCTGGGGCGCCGATCCTGCTGCACGAGCGCGAACGGGATGCGTTGCTCGCGCCCCGCGCGGCCGCGCCGGACCCTGCCGCGCGGCTCGACGGCTGGGGTGTCCCGGAGGACCGCCGGCCCGAACTGTTCGAGGCGGCGGCGAGACCCGCTGTGTCGGCCGCGGTGCCGGACGGGGCCGCCGAGCGGATCGTCAGCGTCGCGGACGGCGACCTGCTCGCGATCCCAGGACGCAGCATCCGTGTGCTTGGGACGCCAGGGCACACGGCCGGACACATGTGCCTCGACGACGAAGATAACGGGATGTTCTTCACCGGGGACCACGTGCTGCCCACGGTCAACCCCGGCATCGGGCTCGGCTCCGGGTTCACGAGGAACCCGATCGCCGACTACCTCGAATCGCTCGAACGCGTCGCCGCTCTCGGCGGCCGGACCGTGGCCCCTGGCCACGAGTGGGTGTTCAGCGCGCTGGCTGAGCGCTGCGGCGAACTGTCGCGACACCACCTGCGACGAACGCGGGAAGTGGTGGCGCGGCTGGAAGCCGGCGACGAGCCCACGGTGTGGCAGATCGCGCGAACGCTGACGTGGACGGGCGGCTGGGAGGGACTCGGCGGCTTCACCCTCCTGTCGGCGCTCGCGCAGACCGCGCTGCACGCCGAGTTCGCGCGCTCTGCGGACGCGCGGCGCTACATGGACGCCGGGTAGTCGCTCAGCTAACCGGGTGTGTCGCCTGACGCGTCGCGCCGATACCGATGCCGGTGCCCGCGTCGAAGCCGACGCCCGCGTCGATGCCGATGCCGACGCTCGCGCCGTTGCCGACGCCCGCGCCGATGCCGACGCCCGCGCCCGCGCCGACGTCGCGCCGACGCCAGCGCCGACGCCGCGCCGACGTCGCGCCGACGCCAGCGCCGCCCCGACGTCGCGCCGACGCCAGCGCCACGGGCGTCAGGCGGTCGTGATCCGGTCGAAGAAGGCGTCGAGCTGGGCCTCCAGCAGGGCGGGCGTCGACAGGTGTGGGGCGATCAGGCTCATCACGTTCGCTCCGACGTTGATGAGGACGATTTCGTCGACCAGTTGCTCGTCGGGGGTCGGGGTGACGATGTCGCCGTCAGCCCTGCCCTGCTCGATGTAGGTGCGCAGGCCGCCGCGCCAACTGGTGAGGTGGGAGAGGTACGCCTGGTGCAGGTCGTCGTTCGACATGGCCCGCTCCCAGAAGCTCAGAAGGACGCGGCCTGCGACGATGGCCTCCTCGGTGAGCGGTGCGGACGCGTAGACGATCGCGCGCAGGGCGGAGAGGCCTGTGGCGTCGCCGACGGCGGACGCGACACCCTGACTCATCATGCCGAGGGCGCGGTCGTACGTGCCCTGGATGATCTCGTCCTTGCCGGGGAAGTAGTGCTTCAGCGCGCCGTTGGCGAAACCGGCCTCGCTGGCGATCTCCCGCATTGTCGCCGCTTCGAGGCCGCCTTTGACGATCAGCGCCCACGTCACATCGATGATGTCGGAACGGCGCTGATCGTGGTCGATCACCTTGGGCATTCGGCTCCCCTCGAAAACGCGCTGGGACTCGGCCCCGATGGCGTCGTCGGCACGAACAGCAGCGTTGTCAACAAGTGTAGGGTAACCGCCCTCCCACACCGCGGAAGCCGCCGTCAGTCGCGTGAGAAGACCTGCTCACCCGCGAAATACGTCTGCTCGACGGCGACCAGGTGCAGCTCGTCGGCCGGAATCGCGAACGGATCCCGGTCGAGCACGACGAAGTCGGCGGACTTGCCGGGCTCGATCGAACCGGTGACGGCGCCGAGGCCCATCGCCGTCGCGCCGTTCACCGTGAACACCTCAATCGCCTCCGCGAGCGTGATGGCCTGTTCGAGGCCGAGCACGCCATCGCGCTGACCGGACGGGTCGGCGCGCGTCACGAGCCCTTCGATGCCCTCCCAGGCGTTCGGCGTCTCGCTCACCGGCCAGTCGGAGCCGCCGGCGACGAGCGCACCGGAGTCGATCAGGGCGCGGTTCGGCTGCAGCCCAGCGACCTCGTCGGCGGGGCGCACGGTGCTGAGCGCGTCCGCGATGACGCCGGGGAACCACAGGAACGGCGAGATGTCGGCGGACACCCCGAGCTGCGCGAACCGGGGCAGATCGCTCTCGGCGATGAACTGCCCGTGCGCGATCTGGTAGAGCGGGGCGGTGTGGCCCTCCGCCCGAACGGTCTCGACCGCATCCAGGACCATTCGCACGGCGGCGTCGCCAGAGCAGTGGATCTTGGCGGAGATGCCCTGCGCTGCGGTGCGGCGCAGCCAGTCGAGCAGCTCGTCGGCGGGCATCGTGGTGGTGCCGTGGAAATGCGCGCCGTGCGCGTCGGACGGCAGGTACGGCTCGAGGAAGGCGCCGCTGTGCGCGGGCGGCGTCCCGTCGAGGAAGATCTTGATGAAGTCCGGTCGGTGGTGTTCGCCGGTGAGTTCCCCGCGGTGCGCGATCAGCGCATCCCCGAGCTCGGCGTATCCGAAGATCTGGTCGTTGACGGTCATCGACGACACGACCCACGCCCGCAGCTCGCCGCGGTCGTCGAGGGCTTTCAGCGCCCGCATCTGATCCAGGGAGATCGCCGCATCCTGGAATGCCGTGATCCCGTACGAGTGCACGATCTCGATGGCGTGCGCCGACGACTGCTCCTGCTGCGCGGCGGTCAGCGTGACGGCGGGCCGGGCGACGTCCTCCACGAGCAGGCCGGCCGCTTCGAGCAGCACCCCGCTCGGCTCGCCGGTCTCCGGATCGCGCACGATGACGCCGCGCTCAGGGTCGGGCGTGGATGCGTCGATCCCGGCCAGTTCGAGCGCCCGCGAGTTCGCCCAGCGGTTGTGGTGGCTGTCGTCGGTGAGGAGCACGGGACGACCCCCTGCTGCTTCGTCGAGCCCGCGCCGCGCCTGGGCGTGCCCGAGCAGGTCGAGGAGTCCCGTGCCCCAGCTACTGCCGACGATCCACTCGTCGGGACCCTTCGTCGCCGCATACGCACGCACCGCGGCGAGGATCTCGTCGTAGCCCGCCGTGTTCGAGAAGGTCAGCTCGAACAGTGCGGCCCGCCCGGCGTGGGAGTGGTGATTGTGCACGTCGACGAGGCCAGGCATCACGAACGCTCCGGCGAGGTCGAGCACGGCGGTCTCCGCGCCGCGCACTGCGGCGAGGTCGTCCTCCGTCCCGACAGCGACGATCCGGCCGTCGCGCACGGCGAAGGCGTCAGCGCGTGACCGCTCGCCGTCTACCGTGTACACGGCGGCGTTCGTGACGAGAAAGTCGGCTGCCCCGTCGACGCTGCTCATCGCGTCGCGCCCGCAGCGTCGTCGTCAGGAGAAGCAGCAGCAGTGTGCGCCTCAGCACCCTCCGTCGTGCCGACCGCCGGGTCGTACGGCTCGGGATGCACGGTGTTGCTCAGCAGCCGCCCGTACGCCCCGAAGGTGAAGTGCGTCGGCACGGTTCCGGACTCGTCGAGCCCGAAGAGCACGCCGTGCGAGCGGATCGAGCGCACATTGCGGTGGTCGGCGATGGTCACAGACGCGCACGGGATGACCTTCTCGCGCCAGGTGAACACGTAGATGCCGGGGCGAATCTCCCAAACCGAGTTCTCGTCGGTGTCGGCCAGACCCTTCTCCGGTCCGGCGAGGCACTGCCAGGTGTACCACTGCGGGCTCAGGTAGACGTGCTCGTACGCGTGCTGGCTGCTGTACACCCACATCACGCGGCGGCCGATCAGCGCGGTGGTCGGGGCCGGCTCGGCACCGGCCGTCTCGATCCCGTCGATCAGGGACGGGACGAAAAGCTGGCGCACGGCGGTGGTGCCGGGGAACTGGTCGCCGATGCCCTGGATGATCGACAGCGCGCGGCCGTTGGTCAGGTCGATGACGAGCGACACGGCCTCGTCCGGCTTGTGCTGGTGGTGGAACTGCGCGAAGTACAGTCCGCCGTCGACCTCGAACGCCTCGTACGGGTCGGTGCCGGACGACGCGGGGATCGCATCCGTCGCTCCCGGCTGGTACTCCCACTCGACGCTTTCCGCCCCGAACCGGTGCACGATCCGCGTGCCGCGCTCGTCGACGAGCGTCACGGTGCGGCCGTCGAGGTCGCCGCTGAGTTCTGCCTTGTTGGCGTCGAACCCGGGAGCGAGGCCGTCGAGCGGCAGCCAGGTGGAGGTGTCCGACAGGGTGAGTGCGCTCATGATGTCTCCGTTTCGATGTGGCGTGTGTGGCGAGTGAAGCGTGTGTGGCGTGTGAAGCGTGCAGGCTCGGTCACAGGTCAGTGCTCGCAACTGCACGCGCTGCCGCCACCGCAGCAGGCGGCAGCGGCTGACGCGCCGTCCGGCAGGTCGAGCGCTGGGTTGCGGTCGAGGAAGCCGTACGGCTTGAACAGGAAGCCCGAGTAGTCGACGGGCATGATCGGCCAGTCCTCCGGGCGCGGGATGTGGGTGGGCCCGAAAACGTGCCAGAGCACGATGTCCGCGTCTTCGAGCGAGCGGTCCGCCGCAGTCCACGCCGGCAGGCCGGCGCCGCCGGCGTGTGCGTTGGGGTAGTCGCCGGCCGGGAAGCGCTCGGCAGGGTCGAACGCCGTCGCCCACAGGTGTTTGGTGGCGAAGGTCGCCCGTCCGTAGACCGTCGACTCCGGCTGCGCCATCAGCGTCGCCCCCGGCTGCGGGATGAGGTGGTAGGCCGTCGGCTTGCCCACCAGGTTGCGCCGCTCGGCGCTGGTGATCTCCCACACCCGCGACGACGCCGTGTTCGCCAGCCGTGCCGCATCCCGTTCGCTCCGGATGGGCGTGGTGTTCCAGGTGAACGCGTTGCCGTACGGGTTGTCGTCGCCGATCGGGATGCCGACCACATCCACTTCGGCGAGCGAGTTGCGCTCACCGTCGATGGCGACGTCGAGCCTGGCGCAGAACAGGTGCTGGTGCACGGGAGCGAACAGCCCGGGCGCGATCTCGGTGGCGTGCGGGTCGTCAGACCCGGGGATGCCCGCTCCGGCGAACACGATGCCGGTGGCTTTGGCCTCGACCTGGATGGTGCCGTCGAGGTAGAAGTACCAGAAGAAGCCGTAGTCGTAGTTGCCGATGGTGGAGAAGTAGGAGACCACGAGTCTGCGCGAACGGCGCACCTCGGCCTTGCCGTTCAGATCGGTGTGCTTCCAGAGCACGCCGTAGTCCTCTTCGTGCATGCACACGACCTGGGGGATGGTCATCGGGTTGCCGTGGTCGTCGGCCACGACGCCATCGAAGTAGTGGATGACGCCGAGACAGTCGCAGCCGAGCGTCAGACTGTTGGCGTTCTTGCCGAGCAGGTACTCGCCGGCGTCGAAGTAGCTGATCCAGAAGCGTGTCGGCGTCGTGTCGCCGTACGGCACGACCATCTCCGGCACGGAGGCGCGTGAGAGCACGGGCCGGTGCTCGTCGCCGTCGCGGAAGCTCACCTGGTTGAGCACGAGCCCTTCGCGGGCGTTGAACCCGACGCGGAACCTCCAGTTCTCCCACTCGACCGCCTGTCCGTCGACGTGGAAGCTCGGGCCGTCCGGCTGGGTGATCTCGATCGGCTTGAGCGAGGTGCGCGCCGGCCCGACCGTGGCAGCGTCGTAGTTGCCGTCAAGAGCGGGAACGGGCACATCGCCCTCGTCCTCGACCCTGATGACCTCGCCCTTGGTGAGGTCGATGTGCACGATGAGTCCTTCGACCGGGTGCGACCACGGCGAGTCCTCCTGGCTCGACCGCAGGAACGTCAGCGACCGGATGGCGCGCCTGCCGGCTTCGTCCGCCCTGTTGAAGAACCCGGGAGCGAGCGGCGCGCAGAACGCCAGCTCGATGCGATCCGCCAGCCCGCGGCGCGTCATGGCCGCCTGCCACTCCGGCGACGCCTTCGCGATCCGCTCGGCGGCCTCGTACTCTTCGAGGAGGTACTGCGGCTGGCCGTATGGCGCGTCCGCCGTCGCCAGCGGCGTGTGGCTCACGAGCTCGGACGTGGTGACCGAGACGACTGCCTCCGCCGATTCGCCCGTCGCGGTGTCGAGCAGCACGAACAGGATGCGCCGATCGATCGCATCCCCTGGCTGGAAGGCGGCGACGGCCTCCTTCGACGGCTCGACCGGCAGGACGGACGGGAACCGTGTGTCCTGCCCGATCAGCCCTGCCGCGTCGAGGATGTCGCGACCGCGCGAGAGTTCGGCGGCGGTCAGCGGGTCCAGGGGGTGTGCGACAGCGGTCGGTGCGGTCGAGGTGCTGGTGTGGTGGTGCGCGGACATGGACATCCTTCTCGTGGTGGTCTGTTCAGTATCGAAGCCGTACTCCATCCTGCGGAATGGGGCTGGGTGCGATGTTCCCTTTGAGTCAAGTTGTGTGCAGTTGAAGCCAAGGCCAACCTGTGGAGGAAACGGGAGCATCGCAGTAGCCGTGGCGAATCCCGTGCCGCGCCGACCGAGGAGTACCTCCCGTGACCTCCACAGAACAGGCAGACAACGTCGTCGCCGTGACACCGAACACGCGTCCGAGGCGCCTCGGAGTCCCCGCCGTCACGTTCATGATCATCGCGGCGTCCGCCCCGCTCACCGTGCTCGCCGGCGGCGTCACCACCACCTTCGCCGTCACCGGGGTGACCGGCGTGCCGCTCTCGTTCCTCATCCTCGGTGTGACGCTCGCGATCTTCGCTGTCGGCTACGCGGCGATGAGCCGGTTCGTCACCAACGCGGGAGCGTTCTACTCCTACGTGGCCCGCGGCATCTCGCGGCCGGCCGGCGTCGGCGTCTCGATCGTGGCCCTGGTGTCGTACAACGCCATGCAGATCGGCGTCTACGGGCTGTTCGGCTTCCAGGTCTCGTCGCTGCTGAACGCGAAGTTCGGCTGGGATGTGCCGTGGTGGGTGCCGATCATCGTCTGCATCGCCCTGATCGCCGTGCTCGGCGTGAACCGCGTCGACCTCTCTGCGAAGGTGCTCGGTGTGCTGGTCGCCCTCGAGTTCGTGGTGGTCATCGTCTATGACGTCGCCGCCTTCATCGTCGCGCCGGAGGGCGTGAGCGGCGAAGCGCTGAGCCCGTCCAGCCTGTTCGTCACCGGCATCGGCGCGGTGTTCGCGTTCGGCATTGCCGCTTTCATGGGCTTCGAGTCCGCCGCGATCTACGGCGAGGAGTCGAAGGACCCGAAGCGCACGGTCGCCAGGGCGACGTACACCGCTGTCGGCATCATCGCCCTGTTCTACGCGCTGTCGTCCTGGGCGATGACGGTGGGCTCCGGCCCGAGCAAGGTCATCGCCGACGCCACCAAGCAGGGCCCCGACCTCATCTTCACCTTCCTGTCCACGAATGTCGGCGTCGTCGTCAGCGACATCGCCCAGCTCCTCTTCGTGACCAGCCTGTTCGCCTCGCTCGTCAGCTTCCACAACGCCGTCGCCCGCTACTTCTTCTCGCTGGGCCGCGAGGGCGTGCTTCCGGGCTGGCTGTCCCGCGTGCGCGCCAGCAGCGGGGCGCCGTGGGCAGGTTCGGTGACCCAGACCGTGCTCGCCGTCGTCGTCATCGCCGCGTTCGCCATCGCGAGCGTCGGCTGGGTGCCTCCTGAGGGAGCCCCCGCAGCGCTGTTCCCCGTGCTGACCCTGTTCTCCTGGCTGACCAACAGCGGCGCGATGGGGCTGGTGCTGCTGATGGCCATCGTCTCGGTCGCCGTGATCGGCTTCTTCCTGCGCGACGGCCGCGGCGTCAGCGTCTGGCAGCGGCTCGTCGCGCCGATCGTCTCCGGGGTCGCCCTGCTCGTGGTGTTCGTGCTGATCCTGGTGAACTTCAACGTGCTGCTCACCAGCGACCCGACGGCGCCGCCGACGGCGACCACCTTCATCCTGCCCGCCATCGTGATCGTGCCCGGCATCCTCGGCATCGTCTGGGGCGTCATCCTCAAGAAGCGCAACCCGCGCGTGTATGCGCAGATCGGCCATGGCACGGAGGAAGCCGGAGCGCCCGAACTGGCCGGAGCGCCCGAACTGGCCAGGGAAGACTGAGCGGCGAGGACCTGGCGCAGCAGATGGATCTCCAGCTCGACGGCCGCGCCGTGCTCGTGACGGGCGCGGCGAGCGGCATCGGCCGGGCGTGCGCGCTGGCGTTCGCGGCGGAAGGCGCACGCGTCGCGCTGCTCGACCGGGATGCGCGGGGGCTGGCCTCCGTGGAGGCCGAACTGCGCGCATCCGGGGCTGCGGCTGTGGTCGCGGTCCGGGTCGACGTCACGGACGAGGCGTCCGTCTCCGCGGCGGTCACGGCAGCGGCAGCAGCACTGGGCACAGTGGATGCGGTGATCGCCTGCGCCGGCATCTCCGGTCCGTTCGGTTCCCCTGTCGACCAGATCGCGCTCGCGGACTGGAACGCCGTGCTCGCCGTCAACGTCACGGGCCCGTTCCTGATCGTGAAGCACGCGCTGCAGCACCTTCGGCTCGCCGCGCAGCCCGCCGTCGTGCTGCTCGCCTCCGATTCGAGCTTCGTCGCGGCGCCAGGGATGGTGCCGTACAACGCATCCAAGGGGGCGGTGCTGCAGCTCATGCGCGCGCTGTCGGTCGACCTCGCAGCGGACGGTGTGCGGGTCAACGCCGTGTGCCCGTCGATCGTGGACACCCCGATGGCGCGCGCCGACCTCGGGGTGGAGCCCGGCGGGTTCGCGGATGCGGAGTTCCCCGTGCAGAGCCCGGACGAGGTCGCCAGGCACGTCCTCTACCTCGCGTCGCCGGTCTCCCGGCCGGTGAACGGGCACGCGCTCGTCTCCGACTTCGGGTATCTGGCGCGTTCGTCCTTCCCCGCGTGAGGCGCGCGGGGCCGACCACCAAGAGAGAGCAGGCAGTCGTGCCACTGAGCCGAGCATCCGTCGACGGCAAAGTCGTCGTCATCACCGGGGGAGGGACGGGCATCGGCGCCGCGACCGCCCGCCGCTACGCAGCGGAGGGCGCACATGTCGTGCTCGTCGGGCGGCGACAGGGGCCGCTCGACGCCGTGGCCGCTGAGACGGGCGGCGTCGCCGTCGTCGCGGATGCGAGCGTGCGCGAGGACGCGGAGGCGGCGGTGCGCAGGGTCGTGACCGAGCTCGGCCGCATCGACGTGGTGGTCGCGAACGCGGGCGGCCACGGGGTGGGAACGGTCGACGAGACCGACGACGCTGCGTGGGAGCTGTCGTTCCGCACCAATGTCACCACGGCATTCGTGCTCGCCAGGGCTGCTCTGCCGCAGCTCGTCGAGTCGCACGGCCAGATCGTGATCGTGTCGTCGCTCGCCGGGCTGTTCGCCGGCCCCGGCGTCGCGGGCTACACGGTCGGCAAGCACGCGCTGATCGGTCTCACCCGCTCGCTCGCACGCGACTACGGCCGCTACGGGGTGCGCGTCAACGCGGTCTGCCCAGGCTGGGTGCAGACGCCGATGGCCGACGAGGAGATGGACGATTTCGCGCGCGCGGCTGGGCTGGCGAGTCGCGAGGACGGCTACCGCATCGTGACGGCCGCCGTTCCGCTGGCCCGCCCGGCTCAGCCGGACGAGATCGCCTCGGTGATCCGCTTCCTCGGCTCCGCAGAGTCCTCCTACGTGACCGGCGCCACCATCGTCGCCGACGGCGGCGCCCACATCGTCGACGTGCCCACCATCCCCCTCGACGCCCCCTGATAATCGAGCCCAGGGTTTTTCACCGTAAACCGCGCGGATACGGTGAAAAACCCTGGGCTCGATGGCGTCGGTCGGGGGAAGTGGGGAAGGGGGTCAGGGGGCGCCGAGGTAGGCGCGGTGGAGGATCTCGGGGGAGGACTGGAGGGTGGATGCGGTCCCGGCGTAGGTGACCCGGCCGCCCGCGACGACGAGCGCGTCGGTGGCGACGCCGAGGGCGAGGTGCGTGAACTGCTCCACCAGCAGCACGCCGACCCCGGATTCGCTGAACTGCTTGATCATCGGAAGCAGCCGCATGAACACCACCGGCGCGAGCCCCAGCGACATCTCGTCGATCAGCAGGAACCGCGGCTTCGACGCGAATGCGCGAGCCAGCACCACCATCTGCTGCTCGCCGCCGGACAACAGCCCGGATGCGCTCGTCCGCCGCTTCTCCAGCTCGGGGAACTGGGCGAGCGCCTCGTCGACGCCCTCCTGCGTGCCAGCGGTGAGCCGGATGTTCTCCTGCACCGTCAGCGACGGGAAGATCGCGCGCCCCTGCTCGATGTGCACGATGCCGCGTCGTGCGCGCTGCACTCTCGACAGCTTGGCGATCGACTCGCCGGCGACGCTGATCGTCCCTCCGCTCGGCGCGACGATCCCGGAGATCGATTCGAGCAGGCTGGTCTTCCCTGCGCCGTTCGGGCCGACGAGCGCCGTGATCTGTCCCGGTTCAACGACGAGGCTGACGTCGCTGATCACGGGGCCCGCCCCGCGGCTGACCGTGACAGATTCCAGGACGAGCGCGTTCACAGCATCTCCGTTTCACCCATGTACGCCTTCATGACGGCGGGGTCGGCGAGCACCTCCGCCTGCGGTCCGCTGGCGAGCACTTCGCCGAAGTCGAGCACCGTGATGGTCGAGCAGACAGAGCGGACGAGGTCGAGGTCGTGCTCGATCAGCACGATGGACATCCCGAACCTGGCCGGCGCCTGCACCAGTCGCGCGCCGAGTTCCAGGTGCTCCTCGTGCGAGAGACCGGCCGCCGGCTCGTCCAGGATCAGGATGCGCGGGCTGGCGAGCACGTTGGCCGCCACTTCCACGAGGCGCCGGGTGCCCACATCCACGTTCTGCAGGCGGGTGCGGGAGGTGGGGCAGCCGAAGAAGGCGAGTGTGTCGTCGATCTCCGCGGCGGTGAGTCGTCTGCGGGCGACGAAGCGCACGTACGCCTCGACGGTCAGCGTGGGAGGCACCCTGTCCTGCTGGAAGGTGCGGCGAAGGCCGAGCCTGGCCCGCGCCGTCGCCGACAGGCCGCGCAGGTCGCGTCCGTCGAGCGAGACCGCGCCGGTGTGCTGCGGCAGGAATCCGGTCACCGCGTCGACGAACGTCGACTTGCCTGCGCCGTTCGGCCCGATGAGTCCCATGATCGTGTTCGGCGGCACCGAGAGGCTCACACCGTTCAGAGCCTTCACCTGCCCGAACGCGACGCCGAGGTCGTCGACGACGAGCACGGGAGCGGCGGACGGGTCGGGCGCTGGGAGAACTGCTGGCGGCGCGGCCAGGAGGGAGGGCGCGGATACCCCGGGCGCGCCTGCCTCATCGACCGCCGCAGCCGGCTCCACGGGATGCTTCGCCGCCTGCCTCTTCCACCAGGCGTTCCGGATGCTCTGCCCCAGGTTCGACCCGCTGGTCAGCGCCTGAACGCCGAGCACGCCGAAGATCACGAATCCCCAGTCCTGCGGGATGCCCCAGCGCTTCAGCAGCTCTGGCACGGCGATCCAGACGATGCCGCCGAAGATCGCCATGTCGATGAGGTATGCGCCGGACATGATCGCCAGTACGTAGAGCGCGAGCGACTGGATGGGCGTGAAGCTGCTCGCGAACGGCAGCCCCACCTGCCCGGCGATCAGTCCGCCGCTCACCCCGCCGAGTGTCGCGCTGACCGCGAACGCGGTGAGTTTGGAGCCGGGGACGCTGGCGCCGACGGATGCGGTGCCTCGCTCGGAGAACGCGACAGACTTCCAGCTCGACCCCCACCTCCCGCGCTGCAGGAAGTACACCCCGATGCCGCAGATCACCAGCACGAGCACGCTGAAGAAGAAGTACGACCTGTCGTCGCTGAACGCATCCGGCCGCAGCACGGAGACGCCGTCCGTCGAGCCGGGGAACTGGATCTGCACCAGGGTGACGTCGGCCGCCGCGGCGAAGCCGAGCGTGACGACCGCGAGGTTGACCCCGCGCAGTCGCAGGGCGGGCAGGCCGACGAGCACGCCGACCACCCCGGCCGCCAGGCCGCCGAGGATCAGCCAGACGATGAAGCCGCCCGGCGCGTTGAGCACGTTCAGCAGCGAGACGATCCACGCCCCGACCGCGGCGAACGTCAACTGGCAGAGGGCGATCATGCCGGCGCTGCCTGTCACGATGCCGAGTCCGAGGATCGCGATGGCGGCGACGACGGCGCTCACGGCGAGGAAGACGAAGTAGCCGGAGAGCGAGACGCTGAGCAGGTATCCGGCTGCGAGGCCGATGGCTCCGACGATGAACGGCAGGGCGATCCGTGCCGCGGGGGTGCCGCTAGCGCGCCGCATCCCACACCTCCTTGCGCTGCGTCCACAGCAGGAATCCGATGATGAACAGGAACGGCAGGAAGTTCCGGATGAACGACACCTGGTCGATCTGCGCCACCAGCCCGCTCAGCAGGCCGAGCACCAGGCCGCCGATCACGGCGAGGTCGAGTCGCCGGAACGCCCCGAGCAGGGCGGCGGCGGAGGCGGGGACGATGAGCATCGACAGGCTGGTCGCGTCGTTGGACTGCGATGGGGCCACGATGATGATGACGAGCGCCGAGATGATCCCGGTCACCGCCCACACCGCCACGCTGAGCGGTCGGGCGGGGATGCCGATCAGCTCGGCCGTCGTCGGCCGCTCCGACAGGGCGCGCAGCTTGGTGCCGATCGAGGTGCGGGTGAGCACCAGGCGGCAGGCCAGCGCGACGACGATCGCCAGCACCACGGTGGCGACCGTGACCTGGCTGACCACCACGCCGCCGATCGAGAACGCGGGTCCGGAGAGGATCGGGCTGAACGGCTGCGGCTTGTTCCCGAACAGGATGAAGGAGAGCGAGATGAGCAGCAGCAGCGGCCCGACGGTCACCGCCGAGCGCGTCGTGGTGTCCGCCTCCGGCAGCCAGGTGGCGATGATGAGTCCGATCAGGGCGCTGAGCGCGCCGCCGATGAGCACGCCGGCCAGGGAGCCGAGCCAGATCGGCCAGCTTGCGTGACTGACCAGCCACACGGCGACGAAGCCGCCGAACATTCCTGTCGCGGCCTGGGAGAAGTTGACGACCCGCACCAGGCGGGACATCAGGGTGAGACACACCGCGAGCACGGCGTATAGTCCGCCGGCAGCGAGACCGGCGAGGGCGCCCTGCAGCATCCGGGCTCCTTTCAGAAACAGTGGATGCGGGGCTCGCCTCCGCACGGAAGGCGAGCCCCGCTGGTGGTCACTTCTTGGGGATCGTGATCCAGTCGTCGCCGTTCAGCTCCCAGGCGTTCTTGCCTGTGACGAGCTTGATCGGCCACCCTGCGGTGTTCCCGTCGTGCACTTTCGCCGTTCCGAAGGTGTACGGCGTCCCGACCATCGGGTTCTTGATCGGCTGCATGTCGTGCAGTGCCTTCGTGACCGAATCGCGGGTGATGTCGCCCTTGATGCCCTCTGCCACCTGGATGAAGTACTTGGCAGCGAGGTAGCCGCCCTGCGAGAACGACGTGAGCGGGATGTTGTTCTTCGTCATCAGGTCGCGCCAGTCCTTGTTGATGTCGCTGGACGCGTCGGTGAACGGGTAGAACTCGGCCGGGACGTAGATGCCTGCTCCTGCGTCGCTGACCGCCTTGGCGAAGTTGTCGCTGTAGACGCTGGTGAGGTAGAGCCAGTTCACGTCTTTCCAGCCCTGCGCGTTCGCCGCCTTGACCTGGGCGATGGCGTCGGGTTCGACCGGGTTGATCGCGAGGGCCTTGCAGCCGGCGTCCTTCGCCTTGACGATGTACGGCGTGTAGTCGCTCGCGCCGTACGGCACGGTGTCGTCGATGTAGAGCGGCTTCTTGCCGGTGAGCTCCGTCCACGTGTCGATGGCCTTCTGGTACGCGGGGCGGGTGCTTCCCGCGATCTCCAGCAGCACGCAGATGTTGTCGAGTTTGGCGACCTCCGAGCCCCAGTAGAGCGTGAGCGTCATGTCGTTGAACGGCCCGACGTTGGCCGGGGAGATGTTGGGGCTGTCGAAGCAGCCGGTGTCCACCCCGACCCCTGGGATGCTGAGGACCTTCTGCTGCTCGTAGTACTTCGCGTTGATCTCGCACTCGATCAGGCTCGCGGAGCCGACCATCGCAACGGCCTCGTCGCTTCCCACGATCTCGCGGGCGTTGGCCGATGCCGTGGCGGGGTCGCCCTTGTCGTCGAGCGCCTTGTAGTCGATCTTGTGGCCGTTGATCCCGCCCTTGGCGTTCTGGGCGTCGAAGACGGCCGCTGCGGCGAGCGACGCCTCGGGGAAGGTCGCCGGACCGCTCTTGGTGTTGACCGATCCGACCACGATCGGAGCCTTGCCGTCGCCGCTGCCGCCTGCGCTGCAGCCGCTCAGCACGAGTGCTGCGGATGCCGCGAGCGCCGCGGTGGCGTAGAAAAGGTGTTTCCTCATGCGCTTCCCTGCCTCTCGGGTTGCGCCACGACCACTTCGTCGTGGCATCTCGTTCTGAAACCTACGGCCGGGTGCCCTGCCGCCGGTTGCCTGTGGCTGCACCCTTCTTGCCCGTGCGCGCTCTGGTGACTAGGCGAGCGCATCCCGGACGCGCGCGGTGTCGGTGAACTGCTCGAACGCCACGACCTGGCCGTCTGAGAGCCGCCAGACGTGCGCGACCCTGGCCTCGAAGGCCAGGCCGGTTTCCTTGTTCGTGCCGCTGTATGTGCCGAGGCCGACGATGGTGTCTCCGCCGTCGATCAGCTCGGTGATCGCGGCCGTGTAGCCGTCCCAGTCGGCGCCGATGCGCTCGAAGACGCCTGCGCGCACCTCGTCGGGGCCGACGTATGTGCCCGCGTACGGGAAGCCGGCCATCTCGGTCCAGCGGGCGTCGGCGGCGAGCGGGGCGAGCATCCCGTCGATGTCGCCTCGGTCGCTGGCGTCGTAGTGGGCCTTGATGATGTCGTGGTTGCGTGTCATGGCTGTGCTCCGATCGGTGGATGCGGTGGATGCGCTGGGTTCTGGATGCGACGGGTTCTGGATGCGTTCACACCGGCTGCGCGTCGGGGTACGACACGGAGCCGAGCGGGTAGATGTGGCCACCCGCGCGCGAGTGCTCCGACTCGCCCGCGCCGTTCAGCCCGAGGAAGATCCCGGTGGTGCGCAGGGCGTAGCCGAGGTCGTGCAGCCAGACGCTCGCGACCGCGATCCGGAATTCCCGGAAGCAGAACAGGTAGAGTCCGTCGGCGAACTTCCACACGGTGGACAGGTCCATGTCGCCGTGCCCGCGCTGCACGCCCTCCAGGCACTGCCAGGCGTAGCGCTGCGACGAGACGTAGACGTGCTCGTAGAGGTGGTGCGGGCTGTAGCGGTAGATGTTGCGCTTGCCGATGAGGTCGCGGGACGGGCCGGGGACCTCTCCGGCGGGCTCTCCTGCATCGGTGACGGCGGCGTGGAACGTCTGCCGCACACGGGGCGTGCCGTCCACGTCCTCCTCGCCGATCACCGAGCGCGCGACGAGCGCGCGGTGCGTCGTGGTCGAGAACACCACCGTGATCGCCTCCCGCTCCACGCTCGTCAGCGGCAGGTTCACGAAGATCACGTCGTCGCGGGCGGCGACGGCGTCGTACGGGTCACGGCCGCCGCGCGCGCGGTCCGCCCCGTCCGCGCCGTCAGCGCCGTCTGCGCCGTCAGCGGCACCGGAGGCGGTCCACACCACGGCCTCCGTCTCGAACGCCAGGGTCAGTGTCGAGCCGTCGTCGAGGGTGAGCGCGAGCTCCGTTCCCGCGAGGTCGGTGTTCGGCAGCCGGTAGGTGTCGATCCCCGCGGCGAACTCGTCGTAGGTGCGCCATTCGTCCGTCGCCGGGTCGTGCGTGGTGTCCGTCATCGTGTTCCTTTCGTTGTCCGCGCGTCTCAGCGCAGGGAGTATCCGCCGTCGATCAGCAGGTCGGTGCCGTAGCAGTAGCCCGCGTCGTCGGAGAGCAGGTAGAGGGCGCCTGCCGCGATCTCGTCGATCGTCGCGAACCGGCCGGGGACGGTGTTCGGAAGCCACTGCGCGTGCATGGCGGTGTCTCCGTCGAGGAACGGCGTGGACACGTAGCCGGGGGAGACCGTGTTCACCCGCACCCCTCTGCCGCCCCACTCGACCGCAAGAGTGCGCACCATCGCCGTCACACCGGCCTTGGCGGTGTTGTAGTGCACCGTGCGCTGGGGAACGTTCACCACCCGATTGCCCGACATGGATGCGACGGCCACCATGCTGCCCCGTCCGGCGGCGAGCATGGTCGGCGCGAACGCCTGCAGTGTCAGGAACACCCCGCGGAGGTTCACCGCGAGCACGGCGTCGAACTCGATGATCGGCAGCTCTTCGGCCGCCGTGTCCGACCCGCGGATGCCCGCGTTCGCGACGACATGGTCGATGCGGCCACCGGTGAGCGCGAGAAGGTCGGCCGCCGCCTGGGCGACGCTGTCGGCGTCGGAGACGTCGCAGGACAGGTGCTCGCCGATTCCGCCGGGCTCCACGTCGAGGCCGAAGACGGTCGCTCCCTCCGCGGCGAGCCGGGAGGCGATGCCGCGACCGATCCCGCTGGTAGTGCCGCTGACCGCGACGATGCGCCCGTCGAACCGGTCGGCGCTCCCTGTGCTCCCTGCGTTCCCTGCGTTCCCTGTGCGCCCTGCGCCCACGCCGCTCATCGGGCTGAGACCCCGACGGTCGGGTCGATCACGGCTTTCAGCACGCCGCCGTCGCGGTTCTCGATCACGTCGTACGCGGTCCGCACCTCGTCGAGCCCGAACCGGTGGGTGACCAGCGATGCGTAGTCGAACTCGGCGCGTTCGAGCATCCGGATCGCCGGCTCGAAACCGCCGGCGGACAGGAACGACGGCAGTAGGTCGACCTCCCTCGTCAGCAGGTCCTCGTCGGCGAGGAACGTCACAGGAGCGTTCGCCCCGCACGCACCGGCGAGCACGACGCGCCCGCCGCGTCGCACCAGTCGCACCGCCTGCTGCTGCGCGGCCGTCGCGCCCGCGATCTCGATCACCACGTCGGCCAGTCGTCCGTCGAGGTCGGCTCTGACCGCATCCACGGCGTCGGATTCGCGGGAGTTCACCACGGCGTCGGCACCGAACCGTCTCGCGAGCTCCAGGCGGTTGGCGCGCGTGCCGACGACGATCACGCGCCCAGCCCCGGCCGCGCGTGCGGCAGCGGCGGCGAGGATGCCGACCGGTCCCGGCCCGATCACCACCACGGACTCGCCGGGGGCGACCCGCCCGCGAGCGATGGCGCGGCAGGCGACCGCCAGCGGTTCGACCAGCACGGCGCTCTGCCAGGGGACCGCATCCGGCAGCCGGTGCACGATCGCCTCGCGGGGCACGAACAGGTGCTCCGCGTAGCCGCCCCAGAGCCCGGGCGTCACGGTGCGCGGGATGTTCACCCCGAGCTGGCGACCGTGAGGGAGACCGGAGGACGGGTCGTCCGCCTCGCACAGGTTGTATCTGCCTTCGCGGCAGCGGGCGCAGACCTGGCAGGGCAGCAGCATCTCCACGGCGACCCTGTCGCCGACCGACAGTCCGCGCGTCGCCGCCGCGGCATCGCCGATGGCCGCGACCTCGCCGACGAACTCGTGGCCGGGCACCAGAGGGAACGGGTCGCCGATGTGCCCGGCGAGGAGGTGCAGGTCCGTCGCGCACACGCCGACGAGGGCGATGCGCAGGATGAGGTCGTCCTGTCCAGGGGAGGGGAGAGCCTGCTCGGCGGTCTCGATCACACCCGCGGATGGGAAGACCACCTGACGACTGACCGGGGGAAGGGCGGTGCCTGGCATACGGGTTCCGTTTCCGCCCACGCTGCGTCGCGCGGGTCGGACCCATCGTGCGCGGCGGCATCCACCGGCATCAATGGCGCGCCCTGGATCGTGCCCCGACCGTCAAGCCTCGTTCCCTCCCCGACAATCGCTGGGGCCGCGACCCATCGAGTGGTCCCGAATTGCCGTGGCGCCCGTGCGCGCGCGACAAGTCGGGACCACTCGATGGGTGCGGTGGGCGGCGGAGGCGCGCGGAGCGGCGCGACGGGCGGCGCGTCAGGCGGCGCGACCGGAGGCGCGCAGCTCGCTCGGCGACTCCGCGTAGGTCGCCTTGAACACGCGCGAGAAGTGCGCGGCGTCCACGAATCCCCAGCGGGCGGCGATCGCCGCCACCGGCCGGTCACCGTAGAGCGGGTTGAGCAGGTCGCGGCGGCACCGTTCGAGCCGCCTGGTGCGGATCCACGAGGAGACGGTCGTGCCCTGCTCGCGGAACAGCCCGTGAAGGTGCCGGGTGGAGATGAAGTGGGCGGCGGCGATCTGCGTCGGGCCGAGGTCGGTGGAGGCGAGATTCGCGTCGATGTACGCCCGGATGCGCTGCATCAGCGCCTGGTGCGGGTTGCCTGGCCCGCTGGCGATGTCGAGCTCGTTGGCGAACATCGTGGTCACCAGGTCGAGCGCACTGTGGGCGAGCCTGGCGCCGGTGGCTCCGTTGAGCTGTTCCAGGTTGCCGACGAGCTGGGCGAGGAACGGCACGATGATGCTGCCGACGCCGGTCTTACCGCTCATCGTCACAGCCGTGAGCTGGGCGACGACGTCAGCGGGAAGGTCGATGAGGTGCTTCGGGAACATGACGACCATCGTGCGGAAGTCGTCGTCGAAGACGAGCGAGTACGGCCGGTGGGTGTCGTAGACGGCGAGGTCGCCCGGCTGCAGCACGGCCTCCCTGTTGTCCTGGATGAGCAGACCGGTGCCGGAGAGCTGCAGGCTCAGCTTGAAGTAGTGCCGGTCGGAGCGCGCGATGAGCTCCGGCGTCCGCTCGACCACGTGCTCTGCGGCGCTCACCTCGGACACGTGCACCTCGTCGGCGTCCGCCGATCGGATGCGCCCCCAGAACGGGTCGGGATGCGAACTGGTCACGTGCAGGGGAACGAACGACTCGGACACCGCCGTGCGGAACTCGCTGAAGTTCCTCGCGACGGACGTGGTCACGCGCGACGGACTGACGGCCTGCGTTGTCGGGTATGGCACGGGTCACCTCATCTGAATCGGGACGACACTGTATACGATCCGTGACACGGATCGTATCACGCGCGCCCCCGCGCGCCTCCCGCTCGCCTCCTCGCTTTCCGCCCTGCTTGCCCCCGACGCCATCGAGCCCAGGCTTTTTCACCGCAATCCGCCGCGTTACCGTGAATAACCCTGGGCTCGACGGCGGCGTCGGGAAGGTGAAGCGTGCGGGGGCGGGCAACCGGGATGCGCGGGCAGCACACTGTCGCGCGCCTCCCGGCCGTAGCGTGGCGGGATGAGCGGTGTGACGGCGTTGCGCGCGGCGGAGCTCGCGGGGCGGCCCGCCCCGCCGGCGACCGTGCCCGACAGGTGGGCGGGGCTGCGTCGCAGTGCGACCGCGCCGCTGGTCGGGCTGCCCGCGCTGTCGCTGCTCGCCACCTGCGCGATGGTGGCCTCCTTCTTCGGTGTCGCGCCCATCCCCGGTGCGCCGTGGGCGGTGGTGCTCTTCGTGACAGCCGTCGTGGTCGCCGCGACCGGACGAGGCCGCAACACCGCCCACCTCGCCCTCGAGCCCTTCGCGATGGCGCTCATGTTCGTGCTCGCCGCCGTCCACGGCCACGCCGTCCCTGCCACCGCGCATACTGCCGCTGCGTCCGCTGCCGCCGCTGCGTCCGCTGCCGCCACCACGTCCGCCGCCGCGTCCGCCGCCGTCACCACGTCCGCCGCCGCGTCCGCCGCCGTCACCGCGCCCGCTGTCACATCCGCTGCCGCGCCCTCCACCGCATCCGCCACCACGTCCGCCGCCGCGCACGCCGCTCACCTCGGCGGCTCCTGGCTCGTCGTCGCGCTCGCCGTGGCCGTCGCGGCGCTCTCCGTCGCGTGCCTGGCCTGCGCGCTGCGCGTCGCCGTCACGCACCGGCCGCGCGTCGCCCTGCTGCCGGTCGCGTCCGCCGTCGCCATGTGCGCGATGACGGCGGGGATGCTCGCGGCCTGACCGCCTCCCGCACCTGCAGGTTTCGACCACTGCAGGTTTCGACCACTGCAGGTCTTACAGCATGGTCCCGATCACAGCAGGGTCTCGATCCCGAGACGCACCACGTCGCCGAGCCCCACGCCCTCTTTCGCCCGCACCGCCCCCTTGATCGCGACGATGTACGCTCCGTCCGCCGACTCTGGGAACACCGAGGTCGACCACCGAGACCCGCCGAGCGTCACCATCACTTTCACCGAGCCGAACCCGGCAGGGGGATGCGGTTGCAGCCGGATGTCCTCCGACACGTCCAGCGGCAGCCTGGCGAACACCCACAGGTCGCGCCGCGCCTCCCAGCGCCACAGCTCCGCCTCGAACTCGTATCGCACACCAGCCATGTCACCACTCTGCCTCACCCGCGCCGTTTTCCGACAGAATGGGAGGGCAGGGCGGCGCCGCTCCTTTCGTGCCGCCTGCGATCCGAGGAGAGGGATGCGCTGGCCGAACTGGTTCCGCAAGCGCGCGGTCACGCCGCGCACCCGGCCGTTCGACGAGGACGCGCTCGAGGCACCGGCCCCGCCGACCCTCGAACAGTCCGTGGAGGAGGGGATGCTCCTCGCCGACTACGCGACGAGGATGGCGGTGAAGAACCACATCGTGGTCGACACCATCCAGCAGGACAACCCGTTCGACCCTGCCAGGCACACCGCGCAGGCGGCGGAGATGCTGCGCGAGCTCGCCGACGAGCAGGACCAGGCGGCGGAGCGCGCGGCAGAGTCGCGGCTCGCGGTCGTCGGGCTGGGCGGCGACGCCACGCATCCGCACGACTACCGTGACATCGACACGAGCAACCTGGCCCTCCGCGAGGAGGCGGCGAAGGCGCTGGCGAACGGCCTGCGTGCCAAGGCGGACTCCGAACAGGAGTTGCTCACGATCGTCGAGCGCGCCAGGCAGGACGCCTGGGACGAGGTCGGCCGCGCCATCCAGGCCGGCCTCGACGCGTTCTCGGGGGTCGAGGCGCTGAAGGCGAACTACGAGGAGGAGCGACCGGCCCGCCTGCGGCTGCTGATCTGGCGCGACCTCGCCAAGCTGGAGGAGGAGCGCGGCGGGTACTGACAGCCGCGCGCTCTGCCGCGCGCTCTGCTGCGCGCTCTGCTGCGCGCTCTGCTGCGCGCTCTGCTGCGCGCTCTGCTGCGCGCTCAGCCGCGCAGCGACACCGGCGGCACGAGGTCGGCGATCTCCACGCGCATCCACCTGGCTCCGGATGCGCGTTTCTCCGCCCTGGTCGTGAACCGGTAGAGGAACATCCTGGCCCGCACCGCCCGCGGTGGACGGCCCCCGAACGGATCGGTGCGCAGCAGCCGCAGCGTCGGCCGGTCGGCTTCGAGCAGCCTCAGCAGGAACACCTCGAACCATTCCGTGTCGCGCGAGCCGAGGGCGAGGAACCACATCAGCCAGTCCAGCCGCAGGTGATACGGCGCGAACTGCCGGGGGAGACGTGACACGTCTCCCGGCTGGCCCTTGAAGGCGTACTCCTGCCAGCGCGCATCCGGGTCGTGCGGGTCGTCGTCCGTTCCTTCGACGATCACCTCGTATCGTTCCTGCGTCACCGTGCCGAACGCGCCGTATGCGTTGACGAGATGCCACCGGTTGAAGCTCGCGTTCATGAGCTGCCTGCGCGCGAACAGGTTGCGCAGCGGCTGCCAGCTCAGCCCGACGATCAGGATGCTCGCCACCAGCACCACGACCGCGTACCAGCCGGACACGGCGTCCGCCCCGATCCCGCCGGTCCTGGCTCCGCCGAACACGAACGAGAACGCGGCGTCGTCGACCGCGGAGAACGCGAGCACGATCGTGATCACGTTCAGCCACGCGAAATTGCCGGTCGCCACCAGCCACAACTGCGTGAGGATGACGACGGCCGCAGCGACGCTCGCCACAGGCTGCGGAGCGAACAGCAGCCAGGGCACAACGAGCTGCGCGACGTGGTTGCCGAGCACCTCCACCCTGTGCCACCACTTCGGCAGCAGATGCGCGGTGCGACTCAGCGGGTTCGGCATCGGCTGGGTCTCGTGGTGGTAGTAGAGGGCGGTGAGGTCGCGCCAGGAGCGGTCGCCGCGCATCTTGATCATCCCCGCGCCGAATTCGAGCCGGAACACGAGCCAGCGCAGCAGGAACACGATCGTGACCGGGGGAGCGGTGTCGAGAGCGCCGAGCATGGCCACGGTGAACCCCGCCTCGCACAGCAGGCTCTCCCAGCCGAACCCGTAGAAGGTCTGGCCGACGTTCACGATCGACAGGTAGAGGAACCACACCACCAGGAACACGGGCAGGAACACCCAGGTCGGCGCGAGCTGCACGACACCGGCGACGATGAGCATGGACAGACCGGCGCCCGTCCAGGCGACGGTGCGGAGCATCCGGTCGGAGTACCGCCAGCGGAACAGGGTCGGCTGCCTGCGCGCGTAAGCGGTCTGCAGGAACCGCGGGGCGGGCAGCAGCCCGTGCTCGCCGAGCAGCGCGGGGAACTGGTTGGCTGCAGAGACGAACGCGATCAGGTAGATGAGGGCGACGCCGCGCTCCAGGATCTCCCGCGCGACCGTGTAGTCGCCGGCGGCGAGCCACCCGAGATCGTCCATGCGCACCACCTCGCCAGGGAACGCGCTTCACGATACGCCGGGCCGCGGCAGCGGTCCAGGTGCCCCGCCCGCGGGGCAGGGCGGCGCGCGGGGTAGGCGGCCCGCGGGTCAGGCAGCCCGCGGGTCAGGCCGTTCGCGGGGTAGGCGGCCCGCGGGATATGCGGCGCGCGGTTCAGGCGGCCCGCGGGTCATGCCGTTCGCGGGGCAGGTTCCGTCCGAACGGAGTTGTCAAGCTCGGTCGGCGGAATCTCCTTCCGGACGGAGATGCGGGCGGCGTGTCGCCTGGATTCTCCGTCCGGGCGGAGCTGCGGGCGGCGTGTCGCCTGGATTCTCCTTCCGGGCGGAGACGCGCTCACCGCGTCGCCCGGAATATAGCTCGGCACGAGCTGCCGCTTGCGCGGCGTCTCACCGTTGGACGGAGCATCCACCCGACACGCCGCCCGCAGCTCCGTTCGGACGGAAGTTCCGCGGCGGCGGGCGCGAATCTCCTGCCGAACACGAGCGTTGCTCGGGCGCGGCGCGCGAGGGTCAGGCGGCGAGTTCGGCGTCCAGGCTGATCGCGCGGTGGTCGGATGCGCCGCGCGGCAGCACGTCCACTCGCTGGATCTCGAAGCCGGTGGAGGTGACGAAGTCGAAATAGCCGGTGAAGAACTTGTAGCGCAGGTAGGTCGGCTCGCTGCTGCGGCTGAGCGCGTAGCCCGCCGTCGTCAGGTGACGCTCCAGACCGCGGATGAACCAGGGGTAGTTGAAGTCGCCGACCATCACGGAGGGGATGTCGGCCGCCAGCGACCGCATCCCGGCGTGGGCCGCAGCAATCTGCTTGCGCCGCAACGAGTTGGATGCGGTCAGCGGGGCCGCGTGGAACGACCCGACCAGCACGTCCTCGTCGGTCTGCCTGTCGTGCAGGCGCACAGCGAGGAGCCGCTCGTTGGCCGGGGCGAGCACCCGGTCGTGCACCGACTTCTGCACGGCGAACACCTTGGTGTCGAGGATGTCGTAGCGGTCTTCGCGCACATAGACGGCGAGTCCGAGGCGGTTGGTCTTGGTGGTGTCCGCCAGGACGAGGTGGTGGAGGCGCTCCGGCAGCATCTCGCTGTCGCACTCCTGCAGGCAGAGCGCGTCGACGTCGTACGTGGCCGCGATGTCCGCGAGCTCGTGACCTGCCGCGTGCTTGCGGAGGTTGTAGCTGACGATCTTCAGGGGAACTCCTCGGGTCGTGCACGCTCCGTCCTCGGGGGTGCGAGAACATTCTCACCCACTTTCGGGATCGCACGCGTTCTGACGCCGCATCGCACACGGAATTCACACGACTGTCATCGACGACCCCGCGACGGGTACGGTGTGAGCATGGCAGGCGACGCAGTTGTCATCACGGTTCCGGGACCGCACGGCGAGCGAGAGGTGCGGATCTCGAGTCCGGGCCGCGTGCTCTGGCCGCAGCTCGGCATCACCAAACTCGACCTCGCGAACTATTTCGTGGCGGTCGGCGACGCGTTCGTGCGCGCCAACGGCGACCGTCCCGTGTCGTTGCAGCGCTTTCCGGACGGCATCGACGGCGAGCAGTTCTTCTCGAAGAACCCGCCGCGCGGCGCACCGGAATACGTGCGTTCGGTGATGGTGGTGTACCCGAGTGCGCGGTCGCATCCACAGCTCGTCATCGACGAACCCGCCGCCGCGGTGTGGGCGGTGCAGATGAACACGGTGGTGTTCCACCCGTGGCCGTCGCGCGCGGAGGACTCGGACAACCCCGACCAGTTGCGCATCGACCTCGATCCGCAGCCGGGAACCGACTTCGGCGACGCGATCCCCGCGGCCGTCGAACTGCGGGCGGTGCTGCGCGAGGCCGGTCTGGATGCGTTCATCAAGACCTCGGGCAACCGCGGACTGCACGTCTTCGCCCCGATCGAGCCGACGCACGAGTTCCTGGATGTGCGGCACGCGGTCATCGCCGCCGCCCGCGAGCTCGAACGGCGGATGCCGGAGAAGGTGACGACGGCGTGGTGGAAGGAGGAGCGCGGCGAACGCATCTTCGTGGACTTCAACCAGGCCAACAGGGACAGGACGATGGCGGGCGCATACAGCCCGCGCGCCCTGGCTCACGCTCCGGTGGCGACGCCGATCACCTGGGAGGAGCTGGCGTCGACGGACCCGCGCACCCACACCGTGCTCACGATCCCCGAGCGCCTTGCGGCCGTCGGCGACCCGTGGGAGTCGTTCGGCGAGGAGCCGGGCACGATCGACGTGCTGCTCGACTGGTGGCAGCGCGACCTCGACAATGGCCTCGGCGAGCTGCCGTTCCCCCCGGACTATCCGAAGATGCCGGGGGAGCCGCCGCGCGTGCAGCCGAGTCGCGCGAAGAAGGCGTGACGGCGGAGGCGCGCCGCTAGTCGAGCACGTCGGCCAGGTCGTAGGCGATCGGGCGGTCGAGCTGGTCGTAGGTGCAGGAGCGCGCATCCCGGTCGGGACGCCAGCGCTCGAACTGCGCTGTGTGGCGGAAGCGCATCCCCTCCATCTGGTCGTAGCGGACTTCGAGCACGCGCTCTGGCCGCAGCCGCACGAACGACACGTCTTTGCCAGAGGAGAACCGGCTGCGCTCCGTCTCGCCGGTGACGGTCTGCCCATCGGCGTCGCGGAGCACGAGCGGGTCGAGCTCGTCGATCAGTTCGAGGCGGCGCTTGTCGGTGAACGCCGAGACGCCGCCGACGTTGCGCAGCTCGCCGTCCGGACCGTACAGGCCGACGAGTAGCGACCCGACGCCGCGCCCGCTGGTGTGGATGCGGTAGCCGAGCGCGACGACGTCTGCCGTGCGGTGGTGCTTGATCTTGAGCATCGTGCGCTTGTTCTGCGCGTACAGTGCGGCGAGCGGTTTCGCGACGACGCCGTCGAGACCGGCGCCCTCGAACTCGACGAGCCATTTTCTGGCGAGGTCGACGTCGGTGGTGGTCCTGGTGAGCTCGATCGGGGCGGGCAGACCGCCGGCGAACTCTTCGAGGGCGGCGCGCCGCTCGCCGAACGGCCGGTCGAGGTACGACTCGTCGCCGAGCGAGAGCAGGTCGAACGCGACGAAGGTGGCCGGCGTCTCCTCCGCCAGTAGTTTGACGCGGCTGGCGGCGGGGTGGATGCGCTGCGACAGCGCCTCCCAGTCGAGCCGCTGCCTTCCCGGCTCGCCTGTCGGCACGACGATCTCGCCGTCGAGCACGCAGGGTCCGGGCAGGATGCGCGTGAACGCCTCGACGAGCTCCGGGAAGTATCGGGTGAGCATCTTCGAACCGCGGCTGCCGATCTCGACGCTGTCGATGCCGCCGGAGGTGGATGCGGTCGCGTAGACGATGGCGCGGAAGCCGTCCCACTTGGGTTCGTAGCTGAGGCCGCCGTCGACTTTGTCCGGTTCGGGGACGGTCGGGACGGCTTTCGCCAGCATGGGCGCGATGGTGTTCGTGGCCGTAGGCTCCATGTCTCGATCATGCCGCGTCGGGCCTGAGGGCGGAAGGTGCGCGTGGCTGGGCATCCGCTCGGAGAGCTTCAAGGTTAGGTAAGGCTGACCTATACTGAAGTCACGATGTACCGACCCGATCACGCGACCCACACCGCGACCACAGCTCACCACGACGACCGTGTGCAGTTCCTGGTGGTCGCCGATGAGTCGTCTCTGACAGGGCTCGAGGCGGAACTCTCTCTGCTCCCGCTGTGCGCCCGCGGCCGTGTCTTCATCGAGGTCGAGGACGAGTCGGAGATCGTGGCGCTCGCCACGCCGATGCGCATGACGGTCACCTGGCTCACCCGCAGCAATCGCAGCGGCCGCCCGGGGACAGGAGAGCGCTGTGCCAGGGGAGAGGCCGCGACGCGCGCCGTCCGCGCCTGGACCACCGAGATGCTCTGCGACGGACCCGGCGAGACCCGCGTGATCCTCACCGGCGGCTTCGCCCTGGTCACAGAGGTGCGCGAGCACCTGCAGTCGGTCGTCGGCATGACCGCCGACGCGATCGTCGCTCCCGCCTACCACTGACGCGCTGCCTACCACTGACCCGCGTCTGCCTGCACTGGCGCCCACCACTGACGCCCACCACTGGCGCCTGGCCGCGTCACACCCGGCTGTCCACCCCCACGAGTTGCTCCGAGATCGTCCACAGGTCGCGGCCGAGCTGCGCGTCCCTCGCCTGTGCTGTGGTGGCGCCGTTGGCTTTGAGGCGGTCGAAGTATGTCCCGCTCGGCGCACCGACCGGCGCCTCGCCCGCGAGCCGGATGAGGGGGAGCGCGCCCTGCTCCACCGGGATGCCGTAGGTGTTGCGCGTGACGAAGGCTCCGAACCGGATGAGCGGCGACGTCCTGCCGAAGTTGGTCGCGATCGTGCCGGGGTGGAAGGAGAACGCGTCGACGCCCGTGCCGGTGAGCCGTTCCGCCAGCTCGGTGATGAACAGGATCGTGGCCAGTTTGGCCGTGCCGTAGGCGCGCCAGCCGCCCAGCCATGGCCTCTTCTCGAACTCGAGGTCGTCGAGGCGGAGGTGACCGAAGCGGTTGGCGAGACTCGCAGTGGAGACGACGCGCACATCCCGTCCAGCGGCCGCGGTCTGTTCCAGCCGGGGCCGCAGCAGGTGGGTCAGCAGGAACGGAGAGAGGTGATTGGCCTGGATGGTGCGCTCGTGCCCGTCGACCGTGAGCTCGCGTTTCGCGTTGAGGCCGCCCGCGTTGTTGGCGAGCACGTCGATCGTCTCGTACCGGTCGAGCAGCGCGCTGGCGAGGGCGCGAACGTCGTCGAACCTCTCGAAGTCGGCGAGGAACGGCGTAGCACCGATCTTCTCGGCGACCGCGCGGGTGCGCTCGGGGTTGCGGCCGACGACCGCCACCTCGTTGCCCTGCTCGGAGAGCCGCTGGGCAGCGACGACCCCGATTCCGGAACTCGCCCCCGTGAGGACGATCGTGCGCCGGTAGCCGTCTGTCTCAGCAGTCATCGGTAGCCGCCTTTCTCGAGACCGGCCTCGATCTCGAATCGGTTCTTCAGGGGGTCGCGACCCGCGACGAGGTAGAGCAGCGGGAATGCCATGCCGTAGCGCTGCCATTGCCGTTTGTGCACGGCCTCGTGTTCGAGGATGTCGTCAGAGACGTTCTGCGCCGTGAGGTAACAGCCTCCCACGCACGAGCCGCCTCTGCCGAACGTGCGCTGCGGCATCCCGCGGAAGACGAACAGACCGGCGCGACGCTCGACGCGCCCCGTGCTCCAGACGAAGCCCCAGACCAGACCCACCGCGGTGGCGTAGAGGTAGCCGAGCCAACTGATCGGGGAGTCGAACAGCAGGCGAGTGACGATGCGCATCCCGTCACTCCTTCGGTCGGCCGTATGCTTCGAGCAGCCGCAGCCAGACCTCGCTGAGGGTCGGGTACGAGGGCACCGCGTGCCACAGCCGGGAGATCAGGACCTCTCCGACCACGGCGATGGTCGCAGAGTGCAGGAGCTCGCCGACGTCCTGCCCGACGAACGTGACACCGAGGAGCACCTGGCGGTCTTCGTCGACGACCATCCTGGCCTGCCCGACGTAGTTGTCCGCCACGATGCTCGCCCCCGCCACGCCACTGATCGCGTAGTCGACGACCCTGGTGCGATAGCCGGCCTTCTCCGCTGCGGCGGCCGTGAGACCGACGGATGCGACCTCCGGGTCGGTGAAGGTGACCTGGGGCACCGACTGGTGGTCGGCGGTCGCGACATAGGTGCCCCACGGCTCCAGCGAGACGTCAGCGCCCTTCGCCCTGGCCGCGATGGCGTCGCCTGCCGCCCGCGCCTGGTACTTGCCCTGGTGGGTGAGCAGGGCGCGGTGGTTCACATCGCCGACTCCGTAGAGCCAGCCGCCGTCGACCGGCTCGCCGTCCGCGCCGAGGACGCGCATGGAGTCGTCGACGGCCAGCCAGGCACCGCCTTCCAGACCGAAGGCTTCGAGCCCGAGACCGGCGGTGTGCGGGATGCGGCCGGTGGCGACGAGCAGTTCGTCAGCCTCGACGGTGCTTCCGTCGTCGAGGCTGAGGAGGAAGCCGTCGTCGTCCGTGCGCGCGACCGACGTCGGTGACGCATCCAGGTGCAGCGTCGCGCCGATTTCGCGCAGGGAGTCGGCGACGAGCTCCCCGGCGAACGGCTCGTTGCCGCCGAGCAGCCCGCTGCGCGAGATGAGGTGCACCTCGGTGCCGAATCCGGCGTACGCGGTCGCCATCTCGACGCCCACGACGCCCCCGCCGAGGATCGCGAGCGACACGGGCACCCGTTGCGCGCTCGTGGCGTCCCTGCTCGTCCATGGCTCGCTCTCGCGGAGCCCGGGAACGTCGGGAAGGAGCGCTGCCGAGCCGGTGCAGACGGCCACGGCGTGCCGGGCGGTGAGCACCGTCACCGTGCCGTCGTCGGCCGTCACGGTCACCTCACGGGCGGCGGTGATCACCGCGTGCCCGCGGACCAGGTCGATGCCGGCTCCGTTGAGCCATTCGACCTGCCCGTCGTCTTTCCAATCGCTCGTCATCACGTCGCGCCGCCGCAGCACGGCCTCGACGTCGAGCCGGCCCGTGACGGCCTCGCGCGTTCCGCCGACCTTCTGCGCCGCCCGCAGGAGGGCGCCGCTGCGCAGCAGCGCCTTCGACGGCATACACGCCCAGTACGAGCACTCGCCTCCGACCAGCTCCGCCTCGACGATGACGGTGCGCATCCCGCCCTGCACCGCGCGGTCGGCGACGTTCTCGCCCACCGCCCCCGCGCCGATCACGATGACGTCGTACTCGTTGCCGCTCATGCTCTCTCCTGTCGTTTCTCCGTGTTCGGTGGCGCCGCAGTGGTCGTCGGGCTCAGCGGCCCACGAACTCCGCTTCCGTCCTGGTGAGGAAGGCCTGCATCCCGATGGCGGCGTCCTCGCTGGTGGCGAGCCGCACGAGCGACGGTTGCAGTTCGGCCTCCGCCGCCGCGTCTCCGTCGCGGACGGCGCGCTTTGCGTTGGCGAGCGCGGCCTGCACGGCGAGCGGCGCCTGGGCGGCGATCCTCTGGGCGATGGCGAGCGCCCTGTCGATCTGCTCGCCGTCGTCGACGAGCTCCTGCACGAGGCCGATGCGGTAGGCCTCCTGGGCGTCGAAGCTGTCTCCGGTGAGGATGTAGCGCATCGCGTTGCCCCAGCCGACGGCGCGGGGGAACCGGATGGTGGCGCCGCCGAACGGCAGGATGCCGCGTGAGACCTCGATCTGGCCGAACGTGGTCGATCGGGCGGCGACGGCGATGTCGCTCGCCAGAATCAGCTCGATGCCGAGGGTGAGGCAGGTGCCGTGCACCGCGATCACGACCGGCTTGCTGAGCTGCTGACCGGAGACCTGCCACGGGTTGATGCCGTCCGGGCCTTCGATCGTGAGCCCGTCCGCTCCGATGCGCGGCCCGATGTCGCCGAGGTCGAGACCGGCCGTGAAGTGGTCGCCGACCGCGTGCACCAGCCCGACCCTCAGCTCGGGGTCGCGTTCGAGGACGCCGTATGCGTCGGCGAGCTGTCGCAGGAGCTCGAAGTCGGCGGCGTTGCGCTTCTCCGGTCGGTTGAATCCGATGAGCAGGACGTGACCCCGCCGCTCGGTGATGATCTTGGGTTCGGTCATGTCTCCCAAGCTACCTCGGCGGTCACGACCCGTCATCGGCAGCGCGAGGATCTGTGGAGAGATGGCGAGCAGAGCCCGCTGTGGAGGACCCGCCCGTGGAGGACTCTCCCGTGGAGGACCCGCCCCCGGAGGACCCGTCCGCTGTCGCCCCGCCGCCGTTCGCCTCCAGTCGCCCGGTCAGCGCGCCGAGGATCCGCAGGATCACCGCCATGTCGTGCCCGGCCGCATCCGGCGACTCCGGTGCGAACTCCGTGATCGCTGCACCGGCGAGAGCGAACCGGCCGCGCAGCGCGCGCACGGCGTCGCACAGCGCTTCCGGCTGCACCCCGAACGGCTCCGGATAGCCGACCCCGCTGATGGTCGCTGGGTCGAGCACGTCGAGGTCGATGTGCACGTAGACCGAGGTCGCCCCCGTCGCCTCGACGGCGGCGACGATGACCGACGGATCGTCGAGTTCCGCCGGGCCGAGCATCCGGATGCCCGTCTCGTCGATGTACGCGGACTCGCCGTCGTCGAGAGCGCGCGTCCCGGCGAGGACGACGTTGCCGGGGGAGAGGAGCGATTGGCCGGTGGACGCGAGCCCATCGGGTGCGTCGCCGAGGAGGGCGCGCACGACCATCCCGTGGAAGGCGCTCGACGGCGAAGAGCCGACGTCGTTGATGTCCGCGTGCGCGTCGAACCAGACGAGCGCCACCGATCCGGCAGGCGCGCCGGCCACGGCGTGCTGCACGCTCGCGAGGTCGGCGGCGCAGTCTCCGCCGATCGTGACCACGGGCGCCTCGAGCAGCATCAGCTCCGCTGCAGCGGCGTCGCGCACGGTCGCGAGCGCGGAGAACCTGCTCACGCCCGTGCCGAGCGATTCGCCCGCCGCGGCCGGCACGGAAACCACCGTGGTCGCCGCAGCGGGCAGGTCGCCCCTGATCGCCTCCGCGCCGTCGATCAGCCGCATCGCCCTCGACGAGCCGGAGCCCTGCCACTGGGGCACCACCAGGAAGGATGCGCCGCTCATCGGCGGCCCGCATCCATCCGGTGGCCGGCACCCGGGAGGGCGCAGCGTGCAGTCACTGGCCGGGGGTGTACGGAGCCGACGACGCGGGGTCGGCCGTCACAGCGGCCTGCGCCGGCGCTCCGCCGGTCTTCAGGGCGGCGAGTCGGGCCTCGACCTCGGTCAGCTCGCCGAGGTCGTCGAGCTGATTGAACTGCGCGTCCAGGCTGGATGCCGCAAGCTCCGATGCACCGCGCACCTTCGCCTCCTCGCGGCGGATCTTGTCCTCGAACCGGCCGACCTCGCTGGTGGGGTCCAGGATGTCGATGCTCTTGACCGCATCCATCACCTGCGACTGCGCCTGTGCGCTCTTGGCACGTGCGATCAGTTCCGAGCGCTTGCTCTTGAGCTGCTCGAGCTTGGTCTTCATGCCGTTGAGCCCGGACTTGAGCTTGTCCACCACCTCGGTCTGAGCGGCGATCTGCGGCTCTGCGGCCTTCGCCTCGTTCTCCGAGGAGATCTGGCGCTGCAGGGCGACCTTGGCCAGGTTGTCGAACTTGTCGGCGTTGGCCGCGTCGCCGCCCGCACGGTATGTGTCCGCCTGCTTGCTCGCGGCGAGGGCCTTCTGACCCCACGTGGATGCGGCCTCGACGTCTTCCGCGTGGTCGTCTTCGAGCAGACGGAGATTGCCGATCGTCTCGGCGATCGCGCTCTCGGCGTCGGCGATGCTGTTGGTGAAGTCGCGGACCATCTGGTCGAGCATCTTCTCCGGGTCTTCCGCCTGGTCGATGAGTGCGTTGACGTTCGCCTTCAGCAACTGCGAGATGCGCCCGAAAATAGACTGTTTTGCCATCGTTCCTCTTCCTTTCGCTTCAGGCCCCCGGTCAGGCGCCCTAGAACCTTCCACCGCCTCGGCGCGAGCGCGTTCCTCCTCCGCCGAAACTTCCCGAGCTGAAACCGCCGCCGCCCCCGCCGCGGCTGCTGCGACCTCCGCCGCCTCCGCCGCCGCCGCCGAACAGGCCGCCTCCGCCTCCTCCGCCGCCGCCACCGAGCACGGAGTTGATGAGGATGCCGCCGAGGATCGCGCCCATGGCGCCGTTACCACCACCGCCGCTGCTCCCGCCGCCGAAGCCGCCTCCGCCGAACATCCCGCCGAGCCCGCCGGCGTCCGGCTGGAACCCGCCGACGTCGCGCTGCGCGAGCTGCGTCGCCTCCTCGGCGAGCTGGGCGGCGCGCTGCGCCTGAGCGAGCGCGGACACCGGGTCGGTGACCGCCGTCGATTCCGCCTGCACGACGAGGCGGCCGGCCTCGGCGAGCCTGGTGCGCGCCTCCGGCCCGACAGCGCCGCGTCGCGCCGTGATGAAGTCCTCGCACGCCGACACTCTGGAGCGCGCGGCGAGCAGCGTCTGCTGCAGGGAGGCCTGCGCTCGCTGGGCCTGCTGCCGCGCATCCCGGACGCCCTGGAGCACGCCGTCGATGCCCTGGTTGGCCGCGGCGAGCCGCTGCGCGATCTCCAGCGGGTTGATCGGGCCGGCGGCGATCTTGGCCCTGACGTCGGCGAGGGTCTGCTCTGTGGCGGCGACAGCCCCCGCGACGGAGCCGTTCGCGTCGTCCGCCGCCGCGATGGTGCGTGCCTCTGCGAGGTCGCGATCCAGCTCTGCGATGGTGGCGTCGATCGTCTGCTGTGCTGTGCCGAGGTCTGCCCCGACCCTGTCGACGGCGTCGAGGAGGAGCTTGGCCTGGTCGACGGACTCCTCGGCGGCGCGCACGCCGATGGCGGCCGCGCTGGTGTCGCCTGCGGCGCTCTTCTCGGCGGCGGCGGTGAGCGCGGTGCCGACGAAGGTGAGTCGTTCCGTGGCCTGGTCGATGTTGTCGTGCACGGTCGCCAGCGACGCCTCCGTGTACTTCGCGGACAGCGCCGCGAACGTCGCCGTCGACTGCTCGAGCCGGCCGTGCACGGTCTGCGCCGCCGCCTGCACCTCTGCGGTCGCCTGCGGGATGCGCTTCTCCAGCGACCGAAGTTCGTCGAACGCGTCCGCCTGCTTGTCGAGCGCATCGTTCGCCGCCTGGCAGAGCTGGACGATCTGGGCGTTCCACTCGCGCTTCTGCTGCTCGGTGTCCGGTTCGGAATCGTCGAGCTTCTGCTTGAGCGTGAAGGCGTCTCTGAGCTGCGCCTTCGCCGCATCCAGTGCCGCCTGGAACGGGACGACCGAGTCTGCGCCGTACTGCGCCGTCGCGAAGCCGAGCTCTTCCTCACTGGTGCGAATGGCGTCGTCGGTCTGCACGAGGGCGGAGCCCGCCCGCCGTTCGAGGTCGACCAGCGGGATGGTCTGCAGTTCGCTCTGCGGCGTCTGCGGGCCGCCGGCGGAGACTTTCTTGCGCGACCGCGAGCGAACGACGAAGAAGATGATCACCCCGATGACGATCACCGCCACGATGAAGATCCAGAAGAAGCTCGCGCCGCCGCCTCCTCCGCCGACCGCGTCCCCGAGCCCGGAGGCCGCCGCGATGGCCGCGCCGGACCAGTCTCCTGCGCGCAGCTTCGGCTCGATGTCGTTCTGCTCGATCTGGGTGAGCTGATCGGCGGAGACGGGTCCGGCGTCGTCGCCGGACAGGTAGTACGCGCGACCGTCGGTGGCGACGGCCAGCAGATAGTCGGACGGCCCGAGGTTGTTGCGCGCGGCCGTCTCGTTGGCCCAGTCGGCCGCATCCGTCGGGTTGCTGAACCGGTCGACGTAGACGACGAAGAGATCGATCTTGTGGTCCGAGTACAGCTTGTCTGTCGCCGCCTCGATGGCCGACACCTGCGACGTGACGACGCCGGCCTGATCCACCACGTGACCGGAGCCCAGGTCGATGGGATCGGCTGCGCTCGCCATCGACGCCGTGCCGAAGATCAGCCCGATCGTCAGCAGGAACCCGCCCAGTACGCGTCGTCGGTGCATCTGCTCGCTCTCTCGAGTCGGTGGTACCAGCCGAGTCTATTGGGGGCTCGCGAGGGCGCGCCAGGGCTCCTGTGCCGCCCGACTGTTGCAGCCTGTTACGTGCGGGATGCGCCGACGGGTGCGGCCCGAACACAATGGAGCAGGCAGCCACGACGGGAGAGGAGCGGGCATGGGCATCCAGGGTCGTTCGCTCGCGGTCGTCGAGGCCACCCGCTTCCGCGGTCACGACCCGGAATACCACGGCTACGTCCAGCTCCTCGTCGGCGCTGTCATCGCCGAGGCGGAGTCGCAGGGCTGGGTCGTCTCCCGTCTCGCAGCAGACGACGGTGTGGATGCGCTGCTCAGCCGCACAGAGTCGGCCGACGCCATCGTCGTCATGGGCGGCGAGGACATCGCGCCGCGCTTCTACGGCGGCAGCACCGGCTACGAGGGGGAGAGCCGCCATCTGGAGACGGCGGATGCCGCCCAGCTCGCGCTCGTGCGCCGCGCCGTCGAGCGGGAGACGCCGCTGCTCGGCATCTGCCGCGGCCTGCAGATCCTCAACGTCGCGTTCGGCGGCACCCTCGTTCAGCACCTCGGGGAGGAGACGGCGCACCGCAACCACGGTGTCCCCGTCCACGAGATCATGGCGTCGCATCCCGTCGAGGTCGAAGCGGACAGCCGCACAGCGGAGCTGCTCGGCTCGACCCGCGTCGACGTGCAGAGCGCCCACCACCAGGCCGTGGATGCGGTGGGCTCCGGCCTCCGCGTGACCGGCCGCGCCGCCGATGGTCACGTCGAGGCGCTGGAGCACGAGACGGCCCCCGTGATCGCCGTGCAGTGGCACCCGGAGGACCCGGGCGCACCGGTCGGCCAGCTCACCGCGCTCCTCGCGCACCTCAGGCTCGCCGCCGCCGCCGACTCCATCGCCGCCTAGCCCCCCCCGGGCCCTCCCCATCCCCAGCCATTGAGTGGTCCCGAATTGCCGTGCGCGCACGGCGACAACGGCAATTCGGGACCACTCAATGCCGCGCGGCGGGCGCCGCTCAGGCGCCCGGCCAGCCCGCCTCGCCCAGCAGGGGGACGAACGCGACCGCGCCGAGGTTCGTCTCGGCGAGCGTGCCGTCGGGTGCGCGCGTGTACGCGGCGAGGTGCTGCGCGCCTCCCGTGCGGCCGATCGGCATGACGATGCGGCCGCCAGGCGCGAGCTGGTCGAGCCAGGCGCGCGGCACAGTCGGACCCGTCGCCGCCGCGATGATCGCGTCGTACGGGGCGCCGTCCGCCCAGCCGAGCGTGCCGTCGCCGGTGACGACGTTCACCCAGTAGCCGAGCGCTTCGAGCGTCGCCGCCGCTGTGACGGCGAGGTCGGGATGCCGTTCGACGCTGACGACGCGGTGCCCGAGCTCGGCCGCGACGGCGGCCGCGTATCCGGAGCCCGTGCCGATGTCGAGCACCGCGTCCTCCGGCCCGATCTTCGCCGCTTCGAGCATCAGAGCCACGATGTACGGCTGGGAGATGGTCTGGCCGTCGCCGATGGGGAGGGGATGGTCGTCGTAGGCGTACCCGGCCTGCTCGTCCGGCACGAACAGGTGCCGCGGCACACGTCGCATCGCGTCGAGGACCCGCTGGTCCTCGATCCCGCGGGGGACGAGCTGCTGCTCGACCATCCGCCTGCGTTCGTCGGCGAATTCGGTGTTCGTCCCCCTATTGAACTACCGCAACGGGATGCGCGGCCTGCCGCGACGCCAACTGCTCGCGCGCCGCGTCCAGCGCCTCCGCATCCGCTCCAGCGGCCTCCAGGGCGAGGAGCCCTGCTCCGAGGATCGGCGCCGCCGTCACCAGCTCGATGTGCGCGAGCGGCGCGCGCTCGGCCAGCCCGGCCTCGATCGCGCCGAGCAGCCTGGCATCCCGTGCGCCGATCACCCCGCCGCCGAGCACCACGGGCACCGGCCGGTCGAGCAGGTTCAGCCTGCGCAGCGTCGTCGCCGCGAACACCACGATCTCCTCCGCCTGCCGGTCCACGAGCGCGCCGGCCACCGCATCCCCTGCCCGTGCGGCGTCGAGCACGGACGGCGCGATGCGGGAGAGGTCGCTGTTCGGGATGCGCTCGAAGTGCAGCGCCTCGATGACCTCGGTCACGCCCTCCAGCCCGTACACCGCCGGGATGTCCGCGGTGAGTCTCGTCGCCGGTCCGCGCCCGTCCACCGCGCGGGCTGCGTGCCACAGTGCCTGCTCTCCGAGGTGCCAGCCGCCTCCCCAGTCGCCGGACATGATGCCGAGGGAGGGATACCGCACCACCTCGCCGTCCGCGCGCACGCCGACGCAGTTGATGCCGGTGCCGCAGACCACGGCCACCGCATCCTGTTCGCTGGTTCCGGCGCGCAGCAGCGCGAACAGGTCGTTGTCGACCACTGCGTCCGCCCACGCGTACCCGGCGATGCCCTCGCGGAACGCTGCGACCTCGGCGGGGAGGTCGAGCCCGGACAGGTAGATGTTCGCCGCCGCGATCGGGCGGTCACCCGTCTGCGCGAGCAGGTCTTCGATCAGCCCGTCGACCAGGGCGGCCGCCTCGGACATCCCGATGATGTGCGGACTCGACGTCGTGCCGCGTGCGCTCGCGATCACGGTGCCGTCGAGCTCGATCGCGACGGCGTCCGTCTTCGACCCTCCGCCGTCGACCGCGATGGCGATGGGCCCGCTCGCCGCGCCGACTGCGCTCGCCCCGCTCACTTCGCCCACGACAGGTGGTCCCTGTTCCTGGCGATGAGCAGGTCGGTGAGCTTCTCCGCCTTCTCGTACTGTCCGACCAGTGGATGCGCCAGCATCGCCCTCACCACCCGCTCGCGTCCTCCGTGCACCGCCGCCTCCAGCGCCAGCCGCTCGTACCCCGCGACGTGCGAGACGAGCCCGCGGATGTCGTCGGGCAGCGGGTCGATCGGCAGCGCCGTCACGCCGCCGGCGCCGACCGTGGCCGACACCTCGATCACGTGGTCGTCCGGCAGGAACGGCAGCGAGCCGTCGTTGCGCAGGTTGACCACCTGGGTGTCCCCGCGGTCGCTGGTGAGCGACGCGATCAGGTCGACGGCGGCCTCGGAGTAGAAGGCGCCTCCGCGCTTGGCGAGCTGTTCCGGCTTGGTGTCGACGGACGGGTCGGCGTACAGGTCGAGCAGTGCGCGCTCCACCTCCTGCACGGCCTCGGCGCGGGTGGGGGAGCCGAGCTGTTCGCGCAGCACCTCGTCGTGCGCGTAGTAGTAGCGCAGGTAGTAGCTGGGCACGTTGCCGAGCATGGAGATCAGCGAGGCGGGCAGCTCGATCTCGGAGGCGAGCTCGTCGAGGTGCGTCGCCAGGAGGCCGGGGAGCGCATCCCTGGTGCCCGCCGCATCCGTCACGAAGGCTGCGCGCTCCCAGGTGAGGTGGTTGAGCCCCACGTGGCCGAGCGTGACCTGCGTGTGGTCGACGCCGAGCAGGTTCGCGAAGCGGCGCTGGAAGCCGATGGCCACGTTGCAGAGGCCGACAGCGCGGTGGCCTTCCTGCAGCAGGGCGCGGGTGACGATGCCGACGGGGTTGGTGAAGTCGACGATCCAGGCGTCCGGCTTGGCGTGGGCGCGCACCGCGTCGGCGACGCGCAGCACGACCGGAACCGTGCGCAGCGCCTTGGCGAAGCCGCCAGGCCCCGTGGTCTCCTGCCCAATGCAGCCGCACTCGTGCGGGAACGTCTCGTCCCCGTGGCGGGCCTGCTGCCCGCCGACACGGAGCTGGATGAGCACGGCGTCCGCGTCGGAGACACCGGCGACGAGGTCGCTCGTGGGAACGATGCGGCCGGTGTGCCCTGCCGCGCGGAACATCCGCTCGCTCATCCCGCCGACCAGCCGCAGCCTGTCGGGATCGGTGTCGACGAGCCACAGCTCCTCGATGGGGAGGATGTCGCGCATCCTGGCGAACCCGTCGATGAGTTCGGGAGTGTAGGTGGATCCTCCACCGACGACTGCGAGTTTCACTGCTATCCCTTCACGCCTGTGAGTGTGATGCCCTCCACGAAAACGCGTTGGGCGAAGAAGAAGATGAGGACGACGGGGATGGTGACGAGCATCGTCATCGCCATCGTGAGCCCCCAGTCGGTGCCGTGCACCCCGCGGAACGACGCCAGGCCGTAGGCGACCGGCCAGGCTGCGGGGTTCTCCGAGGTGTACAGCAGGGGGCCGTAGTAGTCGTTCCACGAGTTGAAGAACATGAAGATCGCCGTGGCAGCGATGCCGGGCTTCGCCATCGGGAGCACGACCCGCCACAGCACGCCGAACTCGCCGTTGCCGTCGATCCGCGCAGCGTCCGCGTACTCGCTCGGGATGGTGAGGAAGAACTGGCGCAGCAGGAAGATCGAGAACGCGTCGCCGAGCAGGTTCGGCAGGATGAGGGGCCACAGCGTGCCCGTCAGGTTGAGCTGCGACCACATCACGTAGATCGGGATGGCCGTGACCTGCGGCGGGAGCAGCATCGCGATGATGATCACCGTGAACAGCACGCCCGAGCCGCGGAACTTGATCTTGGCCAGGGCGTATGCGGCCGGAACGCTCGACACCAGCATGAAGACCGTGGCGAGGATCGCATACAGCGCGGAGTTGCCGAACCACTGCAGCAGCGGGACGGTCGTGAACACCTTCACGTAGTTGTCCCACTGGAACGGCTGCGGCCAGATGGATGCGGTCAGCGTCTGCTCGCTCGACATCAGCGAGGTGAGGAACACGAACACGATCGGGGCGGCGAACAGGATGCCGAGCGCGACCAGCACGATGTGCTCGGCGATCCAGGCGAGCACCCTGCGGCTGCGAAGCGACCGCGGGGTCGGGATGCGCCCCTCTCGCCTGGCTGGTGACGCTGGCGGCTTGGTCAGGGTTGCGGAGGTCATTGTGCGCCTTCCGGGGTGAACGCCTTGAACCGGCGAAGCAGGAGGATGAGGATGACGGCGGCCACGACGAACAGCAGCACCGCGAGGGCGGAGGCGTAGCCGAGCTGGTACGTGCCGAAGCCGCGGACGTAGAGCCACTGGGTGTACGTCAGCAGGGAGCCGTCCGGGTAGCCGAGATTGTTGCTGATGCCCTCGCCGATCACGGCTTTGCCGGAGGCGACCCCGGAGGCGACCGCCGCCTCCGTGAAGTACTGGATCGCCGCGATCACCCCGGTGACCACCGAGAACAGCAGTACGGGCGTGATGCTCGGCATCGTCACGTAGCGCACCTTCTGCAGGCCGTTCGCCCCGTCGAGGGATGCTGCTTCGTACTGCTCCTTCGACACGTCGAGCAGGGCGGCGAGGAAGATGATCATGATGTCGCCCATCACCCACACGCCGAGGAGCACGAGCGACGGCTTCGACCACGCGGGGTCGTTGAACCACAGCGGACCCTGGATGCCGAAGAATTTCAGCACCTGGTTCACCGGTCCGGTTCCGGGGTTGAAGAGGAACACGAACGCCACGACGCTCGCGACGGGCGGCACGAGGGCGGGCAGGTAGAACAGCGTGCGCCAGAACCCGGATGCGCGCTTCGCCCTTGCGAGGAGCCCGGCGATCAGCAGCGCGAACGCCACCTTCACCGGCACCCAGATCACCACGAACCAGAGCGTGTTGAGGGTGGCCTGCCAGACGTTCGGGTCCTGGGTGAAGAGGTACTGGTAGTTGCGCAGGCCGATCCACTGCGGAGGCGACACGAGGTCGAACCGGGTGAACGAGTAGTAGACGGATGCGATCAGCGGGTACACGAAGAAGATCACGAGGCCGAGGAGTGCCGGCGCGAGCAGCGCCAGCGTGACGAGCTTCCGCTTGGTGCGGGCCCGCGAGGGGCGGACGCGTGTCGCCCGCCCCTCCCGGATTGCCGTTGACGTCATGTCCTTACGGACCCGTCGTCAGTGCGAGAGCGTCGTTGATCTGCTTGTCGACGTTCTTGAGACCGGCCTGCAGGTCGCCGCCCTGGCTCTGGTACTTGTTCCAGAAGTCCTGGAACGACTGCTGGTATCCGGCGCCGAGCGGGCTTGCGGGGGTGGTGGCCACGTTCGGGCTGGATGCGACATCGAGGAACGTCTTGTACTGCTCGGAGACCTCGAGGTTCGGCGAGTTGAGCGCGTCCTTCGTGGTCGGCACGTTCTTGAGGCCGTTGGCGAGCTTGACGACCGCATCCGTGTCGGTGGTGAGGTACTTCAGCAGCGCCCAGGCGAGCTCCGGGTTCTTGGAGCCCTTCGAGATGCCGATGATGTTGCCCGTCATGTATCCGCCGCCGTACAGCTCGGTGTGGTCGTCGGCGGTCGGGAAGGGAGCGGTGCCGTAGTTGAGCTTCTTGGCCTGGTCGGCGATGAAGGCCGTGCGGTATTCGCCGTCCATGTTCATGGCGACCTGGCCCGTCTGGAAGGCGTTGTCGGCGGAGAATTCCTGGCCGAGGCCGGAGGTGAAGGTGTTCAGCTTGTCCCAGCCGATCTTGTCGACGTATGCCTTCTGCCACTCCATCAGCTCCGTCCAGCCCGTGCTGGAGCTGATCGCGCTGGTGCCGTCCGGCTTGAGCCAGTCGGCTCCGGCGGCGGGGCCGTAGTGGGCAGCGGCGTTCTCATACCAGCCCATGGTCGGGTTGAAGCCGAGCGTCTTGATCGATCCGTCCGGGTTGAACGTGGTCAGCTTGTCCGCCATCGTCTCCAGCTCGGACAGCGTCTTGGGCGGGGCGGTGAAGCCTGCGGCCGACAGCAGGTCCTTGTTGTAGTAGAGGCCGTAGACGTCGGCGAGCATCGGCATCGCGCACCGGGTGCCCTTGAACTCCGTGTACGACTTGACGGTGGCGGAGAACTGGCTCATGTCGACGCCGTCGCGCTCGATCACCTTGTTGAGGCTGCGGAACGCGCCGTTGGAGCAGAAGTTGCCGACGATGTCCGTCGAGTACGAGAGGCCGACATCCACCTTGCTGCCGGTGGCGATGGCCTTCTGCAGCTTCTCGTCGTCCTGGCCGGAGTGAACGTCGACTTTGATCTTCGGGTTCTCCTTCTCGAAGTCGTCGACGACCGACTGGATGACCTTGGCCTCGCGGTCGGAGAAGAAGTGCCAGAACGAGACGGTGCCCGACAGTTCTTTCGGGGTGCTCGCGTCGAAGGAGGCGCTGCTGCCGCCGCCGGAGCACCCGGCGAGGGTCAGGGCCGCCGCCGCGGCGACCGCGACGGTGGCGATGATGTGACGTTGACGGTGTTTCACGGGTGGTTCCTCACTGATTCCGGTTCGTGATGCGTTCGATGGACAGGTGATGCAGTGGTGCGGGTGCTGCGATGGAGCGTTGCCGGTCCTCCGCGCTAGGCGGAGATCCTCGACACTTCTGCGAAGAGCGCGTTGCGCACCTCCGCGAGCAGGTGTTCCCGCGCGCCGCGGAGCACGGGATGCGCCGGCACGCCGGTCGCGACGACGGTGGACGTCCCCCAGGAGGCGCGGAGCTCGGCGCTGACGAGCTCCGCGAGCGCGTCGCCGCCCGCGCGTCCTGTCGGCCCGCCGAGCACGACCAGTTCCGGGTCGAGCAGAGCGAGGACGGGGACCACCCCGACGGCGATCCGCGGCGCCAGTTCGGCGAGCAGCGCATCCCTGGCGGGGAAGGTGGGAATGGCCTCGACGGCGGCGGTGTATTCGGCCGCGTGCATCCCGTGGCGTTCGGCGAGGCGGGCGACGGTCGGCCCGCCGATCAGGTCTTGCAGATCCTGGGCGTCCTGGTCGAGCTCTGCGGCGGCTCGGGGGATGGGCAGGTAGCCGATCTCGCCGGCGCCTCCCGACGCCCCGCGGTGGACGGAGCCGCCCTGGTCGACGGAGAGGCCGAGGCCGTCTCCCATCCAGAGCAGCGCGAAGCCGCCCGTGTCGCGACCGACGCCGTCCGTGCGTTCCGCGATGGCGGCGAGGTTCACGTCGTTGTCGATGTGGACGGCGATGCCGAGCGCGGATTCGAGGTGCGCGGTGATGCCCTGCATCGGCCAGCCGGGCAGCGTCTCGATGAAGGTCAGCTCGTCCGTGCGGGGGTCGAGTGCGCCCTGCACGCCGATGCAGACCGCGCTGACGGTGTCGCTGGCGACTCCTGCGGCTTCGCAGGCTCCGTCGATCGCCGCGCGCACGTCGGATTCCGGCGTGCGGTCGGCGTCGGAGACCCGAAGCGGCGTCTCGGCGATGGGATGCTCGGTGCCGCTGGCATCGACGACCGTCGACCGGATGGTGGTGGCGTCGATGTCGATGGCGACGCCGAGCACGCGGTCGGTGCGCACGGCGTAGCTGGCCGCGTTCGGGCCGCGTCCACCTGACACCTCGCCGACGGCGTGGATGAGGCCGGCGGTCTCCAGCCGGGAGACCATCTGGGCCGCTGTCGGCTTCGAGAGGCCGGAGAGCTCGCCGATCCTGTTGCGGGTGAGCACGCCGTGCTCGAGCAGCAGGGACAGGGCTGTGCGGTCGTTGGTCTCGCGGAGCCAGGACGGAGTCCCCGGCACTGGTCTGGTGGCCATCGCGCACATCCCTTCGTTGGAACAATCGTGCGGTGTGAATGTATCAGGAAAGTTTCTTAATAGTAAAGAGGGTGTTTCGATGTCGGTGGTCTCCGCGACGATGGATGCACGCACAGCAGCGAGGGGAGCAGCCATGACCGCACGACCGACACCCATCGACCCGCCGGGCCTGCACGCCAGCCCGGCCTTCGCTCAGGGGATGATCGCCCAGGCAGGGCCGACGCTCTACGTCGGCGGGCAGAACGGCACAGACGCGGAGGGAATCCTGCTCGACGGGCTCCAGGCGCAGACCGAGCAGGCGCTCCGAAACGTCCTGGCCGTGCTCGCAGAGGCGGGCACGGGGCCGGAGTACGTGGTCAAGCTCACGATCTATCTGGCCGTCGGCATCGACCCCGGCGAGGCGTACGCGGCGACCGGCACCGTGTGGGGAGCGCACCGCACCGCCGTGACGGTGCTCGCGGTCACGCCGGCGCGACCGGGCGCCCTCGTGGAGATCGAAGCGGTGGCCGTGCTGCCGGACTGAGCTGGATCAGAGGCTGCGCCGCATCACCCGAAGGCTCGGGCGTGCTCCACGAGACGGTCGAACGACGCATCCAGGTCGGGGTCGAGACGCTGCCGAGACGCATCGGCGAGGAACCACTCCACGATCTCGCCAGCGCCCGTCGCGAACGGCACACGCGCGCGGAACTCCGGCACGAGCGCCTTCACCTTGCTGTTGTCGAAGACCATCGAATTGGCCTTGTCCCCGATGAGGCCCGGCCCCAGCTCCGGCACGACAGCGGCGATCGACGCACTCGAGACGTGCACCAGCTCAGCCTCGACGCCGAGGCCCTCCGCCAGGTAGCAGTAGATCTGGTTCCAGGTCGGCGCCTCGTCGGACGTGATGTGGAACGCTTCGCCCACTGCCTCCGGACGCCCGAGCAGGCCGACGTACGCGACCGCGAAGTCGGTGTTGTGCGTGATGGTCCACAGACTGGTCCCGTCTCCGTGCACCACGACGGGCGCTCCGCGGCGCATCCTGGCCAGGTCGGTCCAGTGCCCGCTGGTCGGGATGGACGTGCGGTCGTATGTGTGCGACGGACGCACGATCGTGACGGGGAACGCGCGCTCGCGGTACGCCTCGACCAGCAGGTCCTCGCACGCGATCTTGTCGCGCGAGTACTGCCAGAACGGGTTGCGGAGCGGCGTCGACTCCGTGACGGGAAGGCGCGACGGCGGCGTCTGATACGCCGATGCAGAGCTGATGAACACGTACTGCCCGACCCTGCCCTCGAACAGCCGGAAGTCGGTCTGGATGTGCTCGGGCGTGAACGCCAGGAACTCCGACACCACGTCGAAGCTGCGCTCGCCGAGCACGGCGTGGACGCTCTCCGGATCGCGGATGTCGGCGTGCAGCACCTCCACGCCGTCCGGCAGCGGCCGCACAGCCGAGTTGCCGCGGTTGATGACGGTCACCTCGTGTCCCGCCTCGAGCGATCGGGCGACACAGGCGGAGCTGATGACCCCCGTACCGCCGATGAAGAGTGACCGTGTCGCTGCCATGCGTTCTCCTCGCTTCGTCGTCGATTTCCCCCAGAGGTCTCAGCGTAGCCCCGCGCGTACACTCCGGGGCACACCCGATCCTCCGAAGGGAGCACCCGTGTTCGTCCTGCGTTCCTGGCCAGGTCTCGCCATCGCCTGCGTCGCCGCGATCATCGCCGCCGTGCTGATCACCGCCGTCGTCGGAGCCGTCTTCCGCGCCATCGCGCGGCGGAAGGGGTGGGCAGCCATGCTGATCGCGCGGGCGCGCATCCCGTTCCGCGTCCTGCTGATGGTGATCGTGCTGTGGATCGCGGTGGCCCTCACGCTGCCCGCCGACGTTCCTGCGGGGTGGCGGGAGGCGATCCATCACACCTTCCTCATCCTCACCATCGCCGCTGGCGTCTGGTTCGCGGCGGCGCTCGCCGTCTACGTCGAGGATCTGGGGCTCGCCCGCTACCGGCTGGATGTGCCGGACAACCGCTACGCGAGGAAAGTGCGAACGCAGGTGCTCATCATCCGGCGGCTGACCATCGTCGCAGCGGTGGTGGTCGGTCTCGGCGCGATCCTGCTCACCTTCCCCGCCCTGCAGGCGGCGGGAGCGAGCATCCTCGCATCGGCAGGGGTCGTCGGGATCATCGCCGGTGTCGCCGCCCAGTCGACGCTCGCGAACCTGTTCGCCGGGTTGCAGCTCGCGTTCAGCGACGCCATCCGGATCGACGACGTCGTGGTGGTGGAGCAGCAGTGGGGGACCATCGAGGAGATCACCCTCACCTACGTCGTCGTGCACATCTGGGACGACCGCAGACTGGTGCTGCCCTCCAGCTACTTCACCACCAAGCCGTTCGAGAACTGGACAAGGCAGCACAGCGAACTGCTCGGCTCCGTCGAGTTCGACCTCGACTGGCGGGTGTCGCCAGGCGGGATGCGCGCAGAGCTCAACAGGGTGCTCGCCGCCACCGACCTGTGGGACGGCCGCACCGGCGTGCTGCAGGTGACGGATGCGGTCTCCGGCTGGGTGCGCGTGCGCGTGCTGGTGACCGCACGGGATGCGCCGACCCTGTTCGACCTGCGCTGCCTCGTGCGCGAACGCCTCATCGACTGGATGCAGCGGTACAGTGCGGCGTCGCTCCCGCGCACCCGCGTGGAGATGGTGGAGCCGCCGGAGCAGCAGACCCCTCCGCCGCGCGCCAGGGCTCAGCAGGAGGCGCGCCTGTTCAGCGGCACACCGGACGGGGAGCAGAGGGCGGCGCAGTTCACCGAGTCGATCCCGGTCGTCCGCGAGGACGACCGGGACGACCGGGACGTGGGCGAACTGCGCGACCTGGACGACTCGGTCGACCGGGCGCGCTGACCTGCGCGGCCGTCCCTCCGCCCGTCCGCTCCGGCTCAGCTCACCGCATCCACGGCGGCGAGGATCGCGTCGAGCGCCGCCTGAGGGTGCGACACCATCGACACGTGCGACGCGGCCACCTCGGTGATGGTCGAGCCTGCGCGTTCGGCCATGCTGCGCTGGGTCGCCGGCGGGATCACCTTGTCCTCCGTGCCGACGACGGCCCAGCTCGGCAGGCTGCGCCAGGCCGGCGCGCCGACCGGCGTCGTGTTCGCGCCGAGGGTGATCGGGCGCTGGCCGGCGACGATGAGCAGGCGATCCGCCTCTGGCAGGTCTTGCGCGAACGCGGTGTGCACCGTGGCCGGCTTGAGGAACGCCTCGGCGTCGCCGTCCGGCGAGCCGGGGTAGCCGGCGATGTCGAGCACAGCGGTCGGGTCCGGCACATCGAGCGCAGACCCCGAGCCGCCGAGGATCGAGAACACGGTCTCGCCCTCCTCGGGGATGAACGCATCCACGTAGACGAGCGCCTTGACGTCGCCCCCGCCGAGCCCGGCGCCGCTGATCACCACGCCGCCGTACGAGTGGCCGACGAGCACCACGGGTCCTGTCGTGCGCTGGGCGACGAACGAGGCGACGTACGCGGAGTCGCTGATCGGGTTGCGCAGGAGGTTGGTGGGCGCGAGCACGTCGAAGCCCTGCTGCTGCAGGGAGGTGGCGACGGCGTTCCAACTGGAGGCGTCGGCCCAGGCGCCGTGGACGAGGACGATGGTGGGTTTCGCGGACATGGAGGTTCCTTCGTTCGTGCCGGTCCGCGGCCACTCCGATCGGGCTACCGCGTGAGCAGCGGTGGGTGTGATGGTGATGGAACGTGCACAGACTAGACCAGCGCGGTGAACGCCGAACAGGGGCATCCATTGCCAGCAAACCCACAGTTTCACCGGGACCAACCACGCGGCGGCGCGTGTTCTACCCACTGACGGCCCAGCAGCCAGCCCGGCCGGAACCTAAGTCGAGGAGGACCACGTGTCACACGATTACCGCAAGACCCAGGATGCCGTCTCCCGCCTGACCCCCGAGCAGTACGCCGTCACGCAGCAGGAGGCCACGGAGCCCGCTTTCCGCAACGAGTTCTGGAACAACAAGGAGGCGGGTCTCTACGTCGACATCGTCTCCGGTGAGCCGCTGTTCGCCTCGGTGAACAAGTACGACAGCCGCTCGGGATGGCCGAGCTTCACCGTGCCCGTCGACCCGGCCAACATCGTCGAGAAGCGCGACAGGACCTTCGGAATGGTCCGCACGGAGGTCCGCTCCGCCCACGGAGACAGCCATCTCGGTCACCTGTTCGACGATGGCCCAGCAGAAGAGGGAGGATTGCGGTACTGCATCAACTCCGCAGCCCTCCGTTTCATCCCGCTCGCCGACCTCGACACCGAGGGATACGGCGACTACCGTCACCTGTTCGAGAATGAGGAGGTCACCCGATGACCGACGCAACACCCACCACGCCTCGCACCGAGAAGGCCGTCCTCGCAGGCGGCTGTTTCTGGGGAGTGGAGGACCTGATCCGCAAGCGCCCCGGCGTGCTCGACACCCGTGTCGGCTACACAGGAGGGGACGTGCCGAACGCGACATACCGCAACCACGGCACCCACGCGGAGGCCCTGGAGATCGTCTTCGACCCGTCGAAGATCAGCTACCGCGACCTGCTGGAGTTCTTCTTCCAGATCCACGACCCGTCGACGAAGAACCGTCAGGGCAACGACGTGGGCACCAGCTACCGCTCTGCGATCTTCTACGAGAACGACGAGCAGCGCCGCATCGCGGAGGACACCATCGCCGACGTCGACGCCTCCGGCCTCTGGCCTGGCCCTGTCGTCACCGAGGTCGAGCCTGCCGGCCCGTTCTGGGAGGCGGAGCCGGAGCACCAGGACTACCTGGAGCGCATCCCGTGGGGGTACACCTGCCACTACGTGCGCCCGGACTGGAAGCTCCCGCACCGTGAGGACGTCGCGTCGTAGCGCGACCAGTTCGCAAACGAACGAGGCCGTCCCGGTTCGGGACGGCCTCGTGTCGTTTCAGTGCCCCCAGTCGTTTCTGGTGCGCCCAGTAGTTTCTGGTGCCCCCAGTAGGATTTGAACCTACGGCCTTCTGCTCCGGAGGCAGACGCTCTATCCCCTGAGCTATGGGGGCCAGGGAGTGCCCATCCAGGCTAGCATCCCGCGCGTGCGCCCCGTGACGCCCGCGAGAAGCGCTCACGACTCGTGCGAAAGGCGCGGTCCGCGAGCGCGTGACCGCGCTTTCGGCACGACTCGTGCGCGCTACTTCGGCACGTTCGCGAGGATGTCCTGCATCAGGGGAGCGGCGTCGCCCGGCTCGAAGAACGCCGTGGAGTCCGCGACGATCCAGTATGGGCCGCGGAAGACCTGCACCTGACCGGCGGTTCCCTGCTTGAAGTAGCCCTCGACCTCCGGCGGGACGCCGTAGGTGGGCACAGGGGTGGCGGCGGTGACGGCCGCGTTCTTCAGGCCTTCGAGATCGCTCGCGGGCGGCTGGGCGATGGCGACCTCGATCACGTCGCCGCTCGTCTGGTTCTGCCACGCGCAGGTGGCGCCCTTCCAGTCGGCGATCTGCTTCTCGAGGCTGCCGTCCTTGGCCTGGTATCCGGGGTCCGCGCCGAAGTTGGGGTTGTACGCGTAGAGCTGGTCGGCCGTGACGATCTGGTCGCAGGTGAGCGTCACCGGCGTCGGCGGGTCGCTCGGCTTCGCCGTCGGCGTCGCGCTCGGCGCGGAGGTGCCTCCCGCGTTGTTCTGCGCCGGCGGCGTCGTCGCGTCGCCCGAGCTCTTCGACGGTGCGGCGCACGCGCTCAGCGCCAGCGTGCAGGCGAGGATCGCGACGAGCGGGGCGGCTGCTCGGAGGGCGGTGCGGTGGGGCTTGGCCATGCGTGTTCGTTCTCCGTCGGATGGTCGGGATTCGATGAGAGAGGATGCGCGTCGGCGCACATCGCGATGACCCTATCAAGCCTCCTGGTGAGGACCGGCCGCCGATGCCCGTTCGTTAGGCAATCGATGCAGCCGGTGCCCGGTAGAATCGTTCACCGTGACTCCTGCTGACCTCTCCGCCGCCCTGCTCGACATCGTGACCTCCGTTGTCGACGCGCGACGACAGGGAGCTGGCGACGACGCCGAGCCCGTCGTCGTCACCATCGACGACGTTCCGCTGGAGCGCCCGAAGAACCGCGAACACGGCGACTGGGCGTCCAACGTGGCCATGCGCCTCGCCAAGAAGGTGGGCGCCAACCCGCGCGAGCTCGCCACCGAGATCGCCGAGGCCGCCGCATCCATCGACGGCGTCGCTTCGGCAGAGGTCGCCGGTCCTGGCTTCATCAACTTCCGGCTGGATGCGGCTGCGGCCGGCCTGCTGGCGAAGACCATCGTCGAGGCCGGTGACGAATACGGCAACGGCCACCTCTACGACGGCCTGCTGGTCAACCTGGAGTTCGTCTCCGCCAATCCGACCGGCCCCATCCACATGGGCGGCGTGCGCTGGGCGGCCGTCGGGGACAGCCTCGCCCGCATCCTGCAGGCCGAGGGCGCAGACGTCACCCGCGAGTACTACTTCAACGACCACGGCTCGCAGATCGACCGATTCGCCCGCAGCCTGCTCGCCGCATACCTCGGGGAGCCGACCCCGGAGGACGGCTACGGCGGCGCGTACATCGGCGACATCGCCGCCCAGGTGGTCGAGCGCTTCGACGGCGACCTCTCCACGCTGTCGCGCGAGGAGCAGCAGGAGGTGTTCCGCTCTGTCGGCACCGAGCTGATGTTCGCCGAGATCAAGGAGAAGCTGCACGGCTTCGGCGTCGACTTCGACGTCTACTTCCACGAGGACTCGCTGCACGAGTCCGGCGCCGTCGAGCGCGCCATCGAGCGCCTGCGCGAGCAGGGCCACATCTTCGAGGAGGACGGCGCCGTCTGGCTCCGCACCACCACGTTCGGCGACGACCGCGACCGCGTCATCATCCGGTCCAACGGAGAGCCCGCATACATCTCCGGCGACCTCGGCTACTACCTGAACAAGCGCGAGCGCGGCTTCGAGCAGAACCTCATCATGCTCGGCGCCGACCACCACGGCTACGTCGGCCGTCTCATGGCCGCCGTCGAGGCGTTCGGCGACGTTCCCAACGTCAACCTGCAGATCCTGATCGGCCAGATGGTCAACCTGGTGCGCGACGGCGAGCCGGTCAAGATGTCCAAGCGCGCCGGCACCATCGTCACGCTCGACGACCTGGTGGATGCGGTGGGTGTGGATGCGGGCCGCTACGCGCTCGTGCGCTCCTCCAGCGACTCGCAGCTCGACATCGACCTCGACCTGCTGAGCAAGCGCAGCAACGAGAACCCCGTCTTCTACGTGCAGTACGCTCACGCCCGCACCCGCTCCGTCGCCACCAACGCGGCAGCGGCGGGGGTGGACCGCAGCGCGTTCGCGCCCGAGCTGCTCACGCACGAGAGCGAGTCCGCTCTGCTCGGCGGCCTCCAGGAGTTCCCGCGGATCGTCGCGCAGGCGGCCGAGCTGCGCGAACCGCACCGCGTCGCCCGCTACATCGAGGAGCTCGCCGGCCTCTACCACACCTGGTATGCCGCAACCCGCGTCATCCCGCTCGGCGACGAGCCTGTCACCGACCTGCACCGCACCCGCCTGTGGCTGAACGACGCCACTGGCCAGGTGATCCGCAACGGCCTCGGACTGCTCGGGGTCTCCGCTCCGGACAGAATGTAGCTCCGAAAGATGACAGACGTGCAGTCGACCGACGTGGTCTTCGAGACCGCCCAGCCGCCCGAGCGGCGTCGCACGCTGCGCCTGGTGCTCTGGATCGTCATCCCGATCGTGGCGCTCGTCGCGCTGTTCTTCGTCGCGGACGCCATCGTGCGCTCCGTGGCGGAGCAGCGCATCTCGGCCGAGGTGGAGAAGAGCCTTCCGGCGGAGGTGAAGGGCGACGTCTCGACGCACATCGGCGGCGTCTCCGTGCTGCAGCAATACCTGAGCGGCCGGTTCGAGAAGGTCGTGCTCGACGCCCCGAAGCTCTCGGTCAACGGTTCGCCGATCGACGCGACGATCACGGCCACCGGCGTCCCGTCCGACTTCTCCAAGCCGGTCGAGTCGATCGCCGGCTCGCTGACGATCTCGCAGTCGTCCCTGAACAAGCTCGTCACCGTCCCCGGCGTCGACGGCGACCTCGCCCTCGGCGCCGGAACGCTCAGCTACGACGGCACGGCGTCGCTCCTCGGCCTGCCGATCGGCTACCAGGTAACGGTCGCTCCCGAGGCGGCGGGCAAGACCGTCAACCTGCAGCCGGTGGATGCGAAGGTCACCACGGGCGGCTCCGGCGCCCTCGACCTCTCCACCCTGGTCAAGGCGCTGACCAACCGCGGCCCGATCCCGGTCTGCGTCGCCCAGTACCTCCCGGACGGCGTGCTGGTCAACGACATCGCGATCACGAAGGGGATGGCGACCGTCACGCTCAACGCGGAGAACTTCGTGGTGAACGAGAAGTCGTTGAAGAGCAAGGGGAGCTGCTGAGGGCGGCGTCGTCCCACGGCCGCCCGGTCGTAACACGGACGAATCCGGTGTCCGGCCCCCGATAGACTTCCGGTACTTCTCCACCGGCTTCAGGGACCAATCCGGGTCCGCTCGCCTCCGAGAGACCCCCACTCGATTCATTCCGTGAGGTTTTCCCTGTGGCAATCAACGAACGCATGGCTTCTGTGTCCAATCCACTCGCCCCCGGCTGGCTCGCCGTGCCCGGCGACGCCAACGACCTGCATCCCGGCCTGTGGTCGCGCACCGCGGCCAGGCAGGGTGGGGAGCTCGTCGTCGGCGGCGTCGCCGCCACCGAGCTGGCCGCCCGGTACGGCACCCCCGTCTACATCGTCGACGAGGTGGATGCGCGTGAGCGCGCCGCCGAGGTCCGCTCCGCTCTCGTCGGCGCCTTCGAGCGCGTCGGCGGCACCGCGAAGGTGTACTACGCGGGCAAAGCGTTCCTCAGCATCGAGGTCGCCCGCTGGATGGCGGACGCCGGGCTCAACATCGACGTGTGCAGCGGTGGGGAGCTCGCTGTCGCGCTCGCGGCCGGTGTCGCCCCGGAGCGGCTCGGCTTCCACGGCAACAACAAGTCGCTCGCCGAGATCGACAGGGCCGTCTCTCTCGGCGTCGGAGCGATCATCATCGACAGCCTGCAGGAGATCGACAGGGTCGCAGACGCTGCGGACAGGCACGGGCGCATCCAGTCGGTGCGGTTGCGCGTCAACAGCGGGGTCCACGCGCACACGCACGCGTTCCTCGCGACCGCTCACGAGGATCAGAAGTTCGGGATCGGCCTGGCGGCAGCGCCGGAGGCCGTCGCGCGCATCAGGGGCCGCGGCTCGCTGAACTTCCTCGGCCTGCACTGTCACATCGGCTCGCAGATCTTCGGGTCGGACGGGTTCGCGGAGTCGGCCGCTCGGCTGCTGGCCGTCCACACCGGGCTGCTCGCGGACGGGCCGGTGCCGGAGCTCAACCTCGGCGGCGGGTTCGGCATCGCGTACACCTCCGTCGACGATCCTGCGCCCATCGGGGAGCTCGCGGAGACCATCGCGCAGACCGTCGCCTCCCGCTGCGCAGAGCTGGGCATCCCGCTGCCCGTCGTGGCGTTCGAGCCAGGCCGGTCGATCATCGGCACGGCGGGGCTCACCCTTTACACCGCTGGGACCACCAAGGACGTGCCCGTCGCGTTCCAGGACGACGGCGAAACCGCGATCCGCCGCTACGTGAGCGTCGATGGCGGCATGAGCGACAACGCGCGCCCCGCGCTCTACGGCGCCGAGTACTCCGTGCGGATCGCCGACCGGGTGTCGGATGCGCCGGCGGAGCTGGTGCGCATCGCGGGCAAGCACTGCGAGAGCGGCGACATCGTCGTCGACGCCGACTACCTGCCGGGCGATGTGGCCCCTGGCGACCTGCTCGCCGTTCCGGCGACCGGCGCGTACTGCTGGTCGCTCGCGAGCAACTACAACTATCTCGGCAGGCCCGCCGTGATCGCCGTCCGCGACGGAGCGTCGCGGGTGATCGTGCGGGCGGAGACCGAGGCCGACCTGCTGTCGAGAGACGCCGCGTACGAAGGAGCACAGGCATGATCGAGTACCGCAACCTCCGGGTGGCCCTGCTTGGCGCGGGCTCCGTCGGATCGCAGGTGGCGCGGCTGCTGCTCGAGCAGGGCGACGAGTTCGCCTCCCGGATCGGCGCGAAGCTCGAACTGGTGGGCATCGCGGTGCGCGACGTGGATGCGCAGCGCGACGTCGATCTGCCGCGCGAGCTCTTCACCACGGACGCGTCGTCGCTCATCCTCGGCGCCGACATCGTGGTCGAGCTGATGGGCGGCGTCGAACCGGCTCGCGGCTACGTGCTGCAGGCGCTCAACTCGGGCGCGGACGTCATCACCGCCAACAAGGCGCTGCTCGCCACCCACGGCCCTGAGCTGTTCGAGGCGGCCGAGCAGGTCGGCGCTCAGCTCTACTACGAGGCGGCCGTCGCCGGCGCCATCCCGATCATCCGTCCGCTGCGAGACAGCCTCGCCGGCGACAGGGTCAACCGCATCCTCGGCATCGTGAACGGCACCACCAACTTCATCCTCGACCGCATGGATGTGAACGGCGAGTCCCTTCAGGACGCCCTCGCCACCGCGACCGACCGCGGGTACGCGGAGGCCGATCCGACCGCGGACATCGGCGGGTACGACGCGGCGCAGAAGGCCGCGATCCTCGCCAGCCTCGCCTTCCACACCACGGTTCCGCTGGAGTCGGTCTACCGCGAGGGCATCACCTCCGTCAGCACCGCGCAGGTGGACGCCGCCCGTGAAGCCGGCTCCGTCATCAAGCTGCTCGCGATCTGCGAGCGCCTCACCGACCAGGAGACCGGCGAAGAGGGCGTGTCCGCCCGCGTGTACCCGGCGCTGATCAGCCGCGACCATCCACTGGCCGCCGTGCACGGTGCACACAACGCCGTCTTCGTCCAGGCCGCCGCAGCAGGCGACCTCATGTTCTACGGCGCGGGAGCCGGGGGAGTGGAGACGGCGTCCGCCGTGCTCGGCGACCTGGTCTCCGCCGCGCGCCGTCACGTCGTCGGCGGCCCTGGAGTCGCCGAGTCCACGCACGCGCAGTTGCCGGTGCTCGACATCGGCCGCGTGGTCACCCGCTACCAGATCACGCTGGATGTGGCGGACCAGCCGGGCGTGCTCGCCGCGGTCGCGCGCATCCTGAGCGATGGCGGGGTGAGTGTCGAGACGGTGCAGCAGTCGGTTCCGAGCACGACGGGACCTGTCCAGCTCCCCGGAGCCGTCATCGCGGGCAACGCCCCGGTTCACGGCAACGGCGCGCCCACCGCTACCCTGGTTATCGGCACCCACGAGGCCGAGGAGGCCGCGCTTGCGGCCACCGTGGAGGCTCTCGCGGCGAGCGACGCCGTGACAGCCATCTCATCCGTACTCCGAGTCGAAGGATCGTAATGCCCGAGAAAGCGAATAGTCGTCAGTGGCGGGGCGTCCTGCGTGAATACGCGGACCGCCTGAACATCACAGAGGCCACTCCGATCGTGACGCTCGGCGAAGGCGGCACTCCGCTCCTTCCCGCCCCGGCGCTCTCCGCGCGCACGGGTGCGAACGTGTTCGTCAAGTTCGAGGGAATGAACCCCACCGGCTCCTTCAAGGACCGCGGCATGACGATGGCGATCTCGAAGGCCGTCGAGCACGGCGCGAAGGCCGTGATCTGCGCATCCACCGGCAACACCTCGGCGTCGGCGGCGGCGTACGCGACGCACGCGGGCATCCAGGCCGTCGTGCTCGTGCCGGAGGGCAAGATCGCGATGGGCAAGCTGAGCCAGGCCATCGCGCACAATGCGCAGTTGCTGCAGGTGCAGGGCAACTTCGACGACTGTCTCGACATCGCTCGCGACCTCGCGACCAACTACCCGGTCCACCTCGTCAACTCGGTCAACCCCGACCGCATCGAGGGTCAGAAGACGGCGGCCTTCGAGGTCGTCGAGGTTCTCGGAGACGCGCCGGACTTCCACATCGTCCCCGTCGGCAACGCGGGCAACTACACGGCGTACCACCGCGGATACACCGAGGAGCTTCAGCGCGGGGAGGCCACCAAGCTGCCCAGGATGTTCGGCTTCCAGGCCGCGGGCAGCGCCCCGATCGTCCTCGGCCAGCCGGTGAAGAACCCGGACACCATCGCCACCGCCATCCGCATCGGCAACCCGGCGTCGTGGGAGCTCGCGCTCAACGCGCGCGACGACAGCGACGGCTACTTCGGCGCGATCTCGGACGAGCACATCCTCGAGGCGCAGCGCATCCTGTCGGCCGAGGTCGGCATCTTCGTCGAGCCGGCGTCGGCGATCAGCGTCGCGGGCCTCCTCGAGCGCTCGGCGGCCGGCGTCATCCCTGCTGGAGCCACGGTCGTCCTCACGGTGACCGGCCACGGTCTCAAGGACCCCCAGTGGGCGCTGCGCACCGCGGACGGCTCCGACGTGCAGCCCACCGTCGTCCCCGTCGACACCACCACCATCGCCGACGTGCTCGGTCTGGTGGCGGCCGACAAGGCGAACGCGTGACCTTCCAGGCCGCTGATCTGAGCGGCCGCGCCGTCACGGTCAAGGTCCCGGCGACCAGCGCCAACCTCGGCCCCGGTTTCGACACGCTCGGACTCGCGCTCGCGCTCTACGACGAGCTGCAGGTGACCGTCCGCGACGAGCCGGGCGCGACCGTCGACGTCATCGGCGTCGGCGCCGGCGAGGTGCCCACCGACGAGACCAACCTGGTCGTGCGCGCCATCGCGCACACCTTCGCGTCGGTCGGGGTGCCTGTGCCCGGCCTCGACCTGGTCGCCCGCAACAGCATCCCGCACGGCAGGGGGATGGGGTCGTCCGGCGCGGCGATCGTGTCCGGCATCATGGCGGCCAAGGGTCTGCTCGACGGCATCGTCGACATCGACGCGCAGGGCCTGCTCGCCCTTGCCAACGACATGGAGGGCCACCCGGACAACGTCGCGCCCGCGCTGTTCGGCGGCCTGACGATCGCCTGGGTCACTCCGGATGGTCCGCGGTTCAAGAAGCTGATCGTGCACCGTGGTGTCTCGCCGCTCGTGCTCGTGCCGCAGCACGTGATGTCGACGGCGCTCGCCCGCAGCCTGCAGCCGCAGTCCGTGCCCCACGAGGATGCGGTCTTCAACGTCTCGCGCTCCGCCCTGCTCGTCGCGGCCCTCATCCAGAGCCCGGAGCTGCTCCACGCCGCGACGGAGGACAAGCTCCACCAGAGCTACCGCGCCTCCGCGATGCCGGAGACCGATCGGCTGATCACGCTGCTGCGCGAGAACGGCTTCGCCGCCGTCGTCTCCGGAGCCGGTCCGTCCGTCCTCGTGCTGTGCAGCGACCCGAGCCAGCGGCTCGCCGCGGCGGAGCTCGCGGCCGCGCACTCGGAGACGCCGTGGCAGGCTCTGATGCTCGCCGTCGACTTCAAGGGAGCGACGGTGACGCAGGTCGCGGCGCGACAGGCGGACACGCCGGTCGTCTAGCGTCAAGAGCAGTCCGGCAACAGTGGTAAACTGTGCGTGCACCCGCAGAAACCTCTTCATGAGCGAATCTGATCTTCGGGTGATTTCTAGCAATCATGCCGTCACTCCTACCTGTGCACCCGAGTACCTTTCGGTGACACCACAGAAGCGGTAGTTCATGTGACGAGTGCTCCAGAACGACGGCGAGAATCGCGCGTCGGGGGAAAGGAATCCTCTTCAGTGACTGATGTCGAACTCCACGCCGGGGGCGTGGACACCAGCGACCTGACCTCCCTCAAGGTGGCAGAGCTTCAGGCTCTCGCCGCTCAGTTGGGACTTCAGGGAGCGACCAAGCTTCGCAAGGGCGAGCTCGTGGCGGCCATCGCCGCCGCGCGCACGGAGGCCGCGGGTTCCGCGACCGCCGACGCCCCTGCTGCCGACTCCGCGGACGCACCGGCGGCCGGGCAGGAGAACGCGCGCGCAGCATCCCAGGTGCTCATCGAGCCGCTCATCGCAGAGCCGCTCTCCGCTGAGCCGCATGTCGGCGAGGCTGTGCTGCCAGACGCCGCGCCCGCCGCGCAGGCGCCGCGTCGCCGTGGCTCGCGCCGCGCATCCAGTGCTGACGGCACCGGAATCGCAGCAGCGACGCACGTCAACACCGGCGCCACCGGCGTCGAGTCGCTCATCCCCGATGTGGATGCACTGCTCGACTCCGCGCTCGCCAACCGCGAGTCCGCCGCCCAGCAGGCAACGGGCACCGAGGGCGACAAGCCGGCCGAGCAGGCCCAGGGCCAGGGGCGCAACCGCCGTCGCGGACGCGGCCAGAGCAGCGACCAGAACGCCCAGCAGGACCAGGGCGAGAAGGCCGAGAACGGCGCTGGCGCGCAGGACGCCGCCGACGCGCAGGTCCAGGGCGATGCCCAGGCCGACGGCGACCAGCAGCCCCGCCAGGGCCGCAACCGCAACCGGAACCGCAACAAGAACGCCCAGGGCGGCCAGAACCAGGGCGGCCAGAACGGCCAGAACGGCCAGAACCAGGGCGGCCAGCAGAGCGGCGACGGCCAGCAGGCGCAGAACCAGCAGGGCCAGGGCCAGCAGGCCGACCGCGACGACCAGAAGCAGGGCGGCCAGAACGGCCAGCAGAACCGCAACGGTCAGCAGAACCGCAACGGCGGCCAGGACGCGAACCAGGCCGACGACCGCTCCGGCCGCAGCCGCTACCGCGACCGCAAGCGTCGCGGCGGTGTCGGAACGGACGACCTCGAGCCGGAGATCAGCGAGGACGACGTCCTCATCCCCGTCGCCGGCATCCTCGACGTGCTCGACAACTACGCGTTCGTCCGCACCTCCGGCTACCTGCCGGGCGCGAGCGACGTGTACGTCTCCCTCGGCCAGGTCAAGAAGTACAACCTGCGCAAGGGCGACGCCGTGGTCGGCGCCATCCGCCAGCCGCGCGAGGGCGAGAACAACGCCCGCCAGAAGTACAACGCGATCGTCAAGGTCGACTCGATCAACGGCCAGACCATCGACGAGGCCGCTGGCCGCGTCGAGTTCGGCAAGCTGACCCCGCTCTACCCGCAGGAGCGTCTGCGCCTCGAGACCGAGCCGGGCAAGCTGACCCAGCGCATCATCGACCTCGTCGCCCCGATCGGCAAGGGCCAGCGCGGCCTCATCGTCGCGCCCCCGAAGGCGGGCAAGACGATCGTCATGCAGCAGATCGCGAACGCCATCACCACGAACAACCCCGAGGTTCACCTCATGGTCGTCCTGGTGGACGAGCGTCCGGAAGAGGTCACCGACATGCAGCGCACGGTGAAGGGCGAGGTCATCGCCTCCACCTTCGACCGTCCTGCAGAAGACCACACCACGGTCGCCGAGCTCGCCATCGAGCGTGCGAAGCGCCTGGTGGAGCTCGGCCACGACGTCGTCGTGCTGCTCGACTCGATCACCCGCCTGGGACGCGCGTACAACCTGGCTGCTCCCGCATCCGGTCGCATCCTCTCCGGCGGTGTCGACGCCTCGGCGCTGTACCCGCCGAAGCGCTTCTTCGGCGCAGCCCGCAACATCGAGCACGGCGGATCGCTCACGATCCTCGCCTCGGCTCTCGTGGAGACCGGGTCCAAGATGGACGAGGTCATCTTCGAGGAGTTCAAGGGCACTGGCAACATGGAGCTGCGCCTCTCGCGTCAGCTCGCCGACAAGCGGATCTTCCCCGCCGTCGACGTCAACGCCTCCGGCACCCGCCGCGAAGAGATGCTGATGGGCGCCGACGAGGTCAAGATCACCTGGAAGCTGCGTCGTGCCCTGGCTGGCCTCGACCAGCAGCAGGCGCTCGAGATCGTGCTCGGCCGCCTCAAGGAGACCTCCAGCAACGTCGAGTTCCTGATGCAGGTGCAGAAGTCGATGCCGGCGCCGGCCAACGGCCACGGCACCGCGCACTCGCACGGCCACGAGAACGACCACCGCTAGCTGAGGAGTGCCCGCCGACGTCGCCACACGCGACGTCGACGGGCACTTTTCCGTTCCCGGACACGCTCGTCCCCCTCCAGAAAGCCCGACCCTTCCAGAAAGAAGTCCCATGTTCGAATCGGTGAACAGCCTGATCGCCGAGCACGACGACCTGCAGGAGCAGCTCGCCGACCCTGAACTGCACAGCGACCCTGTGCGCTCCAAGAAGGTCAACCGGCGCTACGCCGAGCTCAGCCGCATCGTCGCCGCCTATCACCAGTGGAAGCAGCTCGAGGACGACCTCGCCGCCGCCAAGGAGCTCGCGGCGGAAGACGAGGCCTTCGCCGAGGAGGTCCCGGGACTCGAGGCCAGCCTGGAGGAGTCGGGGGAGAAGCTGCGCAGGCTCCTCATCCCGCGCGACCCCAACGACAGCCGCGACGTCATCATGGAGATCAAGATGGGCGAGGGCGGGGCGGAGTCCGCGCTGTTCGCCGCCGACCTCCTCCGGATGTATCTGCACTACGCGGAGTCCAAGAAGTGGAAGACCGAGATCCTGGAGCAGACCTCCAGCGACCTGGGCGGCATCAAGGACGTCCAGCTCGCGATCAAGGGGTCTTCCAGCGACCCGGCTGAGGGTGTCTGGGCGCACCTCAAGTACGAGGGCGGTGTGCACCGCGTGCAGCGTGTGCCGGCGACCGAGTCGCAGGGACGCATCCACACGTCCGCCGCGGGCGTGCTCGTCTTCCCCGAGGTGGACGAGCCGGAGGAGGTCGAGATCAACCAGAACGACCTCAAGATCGACGTCTACCGGTCGAGCGGCCCCGGTGGCCAGTCGGTGAACACCACCGACTCCGCCGTGCGCATCACGCACCTCCCGACCGGCATCGTCGTGGCGATGCAGAACGAGAAGAGCCAGTTGCAGAACCGCGAGGCCGGGATGCGCGTGCTGCGCGCCCGCGTGCTCGCCCGCCAGCAGGAGGAACTGGATGCGGAGGCCGCCGCGGTCCGCAAGAGCCAGATCCGCACGATGGACCGTTCGGAGCGCATCCGCACGTACAACTTCCCGGAGAACCGCATCGCGGACCACCGCACCGGCTATAAGGCGTACAACCTCGACGCCGTGATGAACGGCGCCCTCGAGCCCGTCATCGACTCCTGCATCGCCGCCGACGAGGAGTCCCGCCTCGCCGACCTCGCCACCGACTGACCCCCGCAATCGAGCCCAGGCTTTTTCACCGTATTCCGCGCGTTTAAGGGGAGAAAGCCTGGGCTCGATTGCTTGGGGACGTCAGATGTAGATGGCCGGGTCGATCCAGTCGTCGCCGGGGATCTGCTCGTGGCCGGTGCGAGGGCGGGCGCGAGCGGGGACTCCGGTGAGGACCGAGCCTTCTGGCGCGTCGTGGATGACGACGGCGTTCGCGCCGACGACGCTGTGCGCCCCGAGCGTGATCGCGCCGAGCACCTTCGCACCCGCGCCGACGATCACGCCGTTGCCGATGGTGGGATGCCGCTTGCCGTGGCCCCTGCCCTTCCCGCCGAGCGTGACGCCGTGGTACAGCATCACGTCGTCGCCGACGAACGTGGTCTCGCCGATCACTACGCCCATCCCGTGGTCGATGAAGAAGCGCCGCCCGATCGTCGCGCCAGGGTGGATCTCGATGCCGGTCAGGAATCGGGTGAACTGCGAGAGGAACCTGGCCGGCATCTTCAGGCCGGACCGCCACATCCGGTGGGCGAGACGGTACGACCAGATCGCGTGCAGCCCGGAGTACGCCGTGAAGACCTCGAAGCCGCTGCGCGCAGCAGGATCGTGCTTGCGCGCGTTCGCGATGTCCTCACGGACGCGGGAGATGAACGCCAACGCCGGTCAGTCCAGCAGGTCGGCCCAGAGCGGGGTCGAGATGTAGCGCTCACCGGTGTCGCACACGATGGCGACGATGGTCTTGCCCGCGTTCTCCGGCCGCTTGGCGAGCTGGAGCGCCGCCCAGACGATCGCGCCCGACGAGATCCCGGCGAGGATGCCCTCCTCGCTCGCCAGCTTCTTGGCGATGTCGATCGCGTCGTCGAACGACGCGTCGATGACCTCGTCGTAGACGGTCGTGTCGAGGATCTCCGGCACGAAGTTGGCGCCGATGCCCTGGATCTTGTGCGGCCCCGGCTTGCCGCCGTTCAGGATGGGGGAGTCGATCGGCTCCACGGCGACCACCTGCACGCCCGGCTTGCGCTCCTTGAGCACCTGGCCGACGCCCGTGATGGTGCCGCCCGTTCCCACTCCGGCGACGAAGATGTCGACGCCGCCGTCGGTGTCCGCCCAGATCTCCTCAGCGGTCGTCGCCCGGTGGATGGCGGGGTTGGCCTCGTTCGCGAACTGCTGCGCCCAGATGGCGTTCTCGGTGTTGGCGACGATCTCCTTCGCCTTCTCGACCGCTCCGCGCATCCCCTCCGGACCGGGGGTGAGGACGATCTGCGCCCCGAACGCGCGCAGCAGCACGCGGCGCTCCTTGCTCATCGTCTCCGGCATGGTGAGGATCACCGTGTAGCCGCGGGCTGCGCCGACCATCGCGAGCGCGATTCCGGTGTTGCCGCTCGTGCCCTCCACGATGGTGCCGCCTGGTCGCAGCGCTCCTGCCTTCTCCGCCGCGTCGATGATGGCGACGCCGATGCGGTCCTTGACGCTGCCGGCCGGGTTGTAGAACTCCAGCTTGGCGAGCACGGTCGCCCCGACGCCCTCCGCGATGCGATTGAGCTTCACGAGCGGGGTCTTCCCGACCGCCTCGGTGATGTTGTCGTAGACGTGACCTGTCATGGCTCTTCCTCGTTGACGCTGGTGGACGGTGTGAAAGCCTTACAACTCTATTCCGTCCGGGAGGGCGGCGGCCTGTGTGACGCCGCCTGACGTGCCGTAGGCTCGATGGGCCATGTCATCCGAAGCGCCATCAGAGCCCACCGTCCGCGCTGTCCGCGACGAGGTCGTCGCCGTCCTCGCACGCGCAGGGGTCCCCGACCCTGAGGTGGATGCCGACCTGCTCGTCGGCCATGTGCTCGGCGAGGGGCGCGGACGGGTGCAGGCCCTCATCCACCTGGATGCGACGGTTCGGGATGCGGACGTGTCGCGCATCCACGAGCTGGCCGAGCGCCGCGCCACCAGGGAGCCGCTGCAGCACATCACAGGGCGGGCGCCGTTCCGCTCGCTGGAGCTCGCCGTCGGCCCCGGCGTGTTCGTGCCGCGGCCGGAGACCGAGCACGTCGTGCAGTTCGCGATCGACGCTCTGCGTGCTGTGCCGAGTGCAGAGCCGATCGGCGTCGACCTGGGCACGGGGAGCGGGGCGATCGCGCTGGCGATGGCCACCGAGGTGCCCCACGCGCGGATCCACGCGGTCGAGAACTCGCCGGAGGCGTTCATCTGGGCGAAGCGCAACGTCGAGGAGTCCGGCGCGACCAACGCCCGCGTCGTGTTCATCGACCTGGCGGATGCACTGCCTGAGCTCGACGGGACCGTCGACGTCGTCATCTCGAACCCGCCGTACATCCCGGCCGAGGCCATCCCGCGCGACCCGGAGGTGCGGCTCTACGACCCGCCGGCCGCGCTCTACGGCGGGCAGGACGGCCTGGATGTGGTGCGCACCATTTCGCGCGTCGCCCAGCGCCTGCTGCACGAGGGAGGAACGCTCGTGCTGGAGCACGGCGAACTGCAGGGTGCGGAGATCCGGGAGCTGCTCACCGCGGACGGCTGGCGTGCCGCCGCGACCCACCGCGACCTCACGACGCGCGACCGCACCACCACGGCGATCCGCTAGCCGCGCTCGCGCGCGCGGCGCTCCGCCTCCTTGGCCATCCGCTCGCGCACCTTCGCGATGACCTCGCGCTCGCGCTTGCGCGCCTCCCGCAACCGGGACTCGGCCTCTCTGCGCGCCTTGGCTGCTTCGCGGATCGCCTTGTCGTTCGGCACGGGCTCCGGGCGCGGCTCGTACGCCACGACCTCCTCGCCGCTGCGACGCGACGCGACGTAGTGCTCGATGCCGTCCAGGATGCGTTCGAGCCCGAACGCGAAGTCGTCCTGGTCGTCCTCGCCCTCCGCGTCGCTGTAGACGCCGGACAGCACCAGCGGCGCCAGGTTCGGGAATCGCTCCGGCGTGACCAGTTCGGCGAGGGCGGCGGTGAACGCCTCGCCGCGCTTCGGCGGCCCGTCGACCTGCCGTGACCTGGTCACATCCCGCTCCACCACAGCGGTGGCGCGCGCGTACGAGCTCAGCAGCAGCGCGGTCGACATCTTCTCCGGCTCGGTGAGCGGCAGGTCTTTCATCACCCGCAGGCCCCAGTCGAGCACCGCGAGGTTGTTCGGCATCAGCGGCATTCCGGAGATCGGGATGTCGGGGAACCACGGGTGCGCCTGGATCACCTGAATGCTCGCCATGGCCCAGAGCCGCAGGCCGCTGCGCCAGTCGGCGTCCTCGTCCTCCGGTGGGATCGGCACGGCGCAGACCGCGTCCTGCATCAGTGCGAGCACGTCGTCCTTGCTGGTGACGTAGCGATAGAGCGACATCGTCGTGAAGCCGAGGGTGGTCGCGATCTTGCTCATCGAGACGGCGGAGAGGCCCTCGTCGTCGGCGAGCTGGATCGCCGCATCCACGATCCGCTCGATGCTCAGTTCGCGCTTCGGCCCGCGCTGCGGACGCTCGGCGACCCCCCAGCTCAGCGCGACGGCGCGGGGGAGTGCTTCTTCGACGGCATCGGCCATGAACGCGCCCTTTCGGTTGTTGACACTCATCCTAGAACTGTGTATACCTTAAACAAAACCGTGTGCACCATAAACAGTTTGCGTCGTACTCAATAAGAGTCGACGCGGAAAGGAACCGATCATGACAGCTCAAGCGATCCAGATTGCCGGTCTCCGGAAGTCATTCGGCGACCAGCGCGTGCTGGACGGCATCGACCTCTCGGTCAGCGCCGGCAGCGTCTTCGCGCTGCTCGGACCGAACGGCGCTGGCAAGACGACGCTCATCAACATCCTGTCCACACTGGTCGCTCCGGACGAGGGCACTGCGAGCGTCTGCGGCCACGACGTCGTGCACGACAGAGAGGGCGTGAAGCGCGCGATCAGCCTCACCGGCCAGTCCGCCGCCGTGGACGACGTGCTCACCGGAGAGGAGAACCTGCGCATGATGGCGCGGCTCTCCGGCTACACCGCAGCGGGAGCACGGGCGCGGACGGCAGAGCTCATCGAGCGCTTCGACCTGGGCGATGCCGCCCGCAAACGCGTCAAGGCGTACTCAGGAGGGATGCGTCGCCGACTCGACCTCGCGCTCAGCCTGGTCGCGACTCCTCCCGTGATCTTCCTCGACGAGCCGACCACCGGCCTCGACACGCGCAGCAGGCAGGCGCTCTGGGCGATGATCCTCGACCTCGCCGCACAGGGGATCACCATCCTCCTCACCACGCAGTACCTGGAGGAGGCCGACCAGTTGGCCGACCGCATCGCCGTGATCGACCACGGCGTCGTCGTGGCGGAGGGCACGGCAGCAGAGCTCAAGTCGCGCGTCGGGGGAGAGGTCGTCGAGCTCAGGGACGCCGACGACGAGATCGTCCGCGAACTGCCGACGGACGGCACCGTCCACGGGCTGCGCGCCGCCATCGACCAGTTGGATGCGGCCGCCCTGCCAGGCGGGAGCGTCAGCATCCGCAAACCGAGTATGGACGACGTGTTCCTCGCGCTCACCTCCGGCGCAGCGACGCCGGCGTCCACCGCACCCACCGCATCCCGTGCAGCAGAAGAAATGGAGGTCACCCGATGACCGTCGCACTGGACCCCCGCACCACCGCCACGCAGGTCGCCACCGTCGACCGCGCCGTCTCCCGCCTGACCAGCACCACTGTGTTCATCGGCAGGAGCCTCCGCCACACCGTCCGGAACGTCGAGGCGCTGACCATGGCGATCCTCCTCCCGATCATGCTGATGCTGCTGTTCACCTACGTGTTCGGCGGCGCGATCGACGGCGGCGGAGACTACGTGAACTACGTCGTGCCCGGCATCATCCTGCTCTGCGCTGGCTTCGGCTCGTCGAGCACAGCGGTCGACGTCGCCGACGACATGACGAACGGCATCGTCGATCGGTTCCGCACCATGCCGCTGCACGCCAACGGGGTCATCACCGGCCACGTGCTCGCGAGCCTGGTGCGCAACCTGCTGGCGACCGGTGTCGTCATCGGCGTCGCCCTGGCCGTCGGCTTCCGGCCGACCGCCGACGCGGCAGAGTGGCTGGGAGCGATCGGCGTGATCGCGCTGTTCATCCTCGCGATCACCTGGCTGTACGCCGCCATCGGTCTCGCTGCGAAGAACCCGACCGCAGCGAACGGCTACGGTTTCGCCCTGCTGTTCCTGCCCTACCTGTCCAGCGCGTTCGTCCCGACGGACACGATGCCGAGCTGGCTGCAGTGGATCGCGGAGAACCAGCCGATCACGCCCATCATCGAGACCATCCGCAGCCTGCTCTTCGGCACGGATGCTGGCACCAGGCCGCTCTGGGCGCTCGGCTGGTGCGTCGCGATCATCGCCGGAGCCTACCTCTGGGCCGCCTGGCAGTTCCGCCGCAAGGCCGGCCGCCGCTGACCCTTCCTCCCCCAGCAATCGAGCCGGGACTTGTGCACGCGACACGCCGGGGGCAGGCGTGCACAAGTCCCGGCTCGATGGTCAGTGGGCGGGGACGGAGCGGGGGCGGTCGGCGAAAGCGTGGATGGCGGCGAGGAGGCCGTCGGTGTCGAAGGTTCCGTCGTCGCGCTTGGTGAAGTGGAAGGCGTGCATCCCCGCCTCCCTGGCGCCCTCGACGTTGGCGAGGGAGTCGTCGAACAGGATCGCGTCGCCGGCGGGGACGCCGAAGCGTCCGAGCGCGCGGGTATAGATGCGACGCTCAGGCTTGCGCGCACCGAGCACGGCGGAGACGAGGTCGTTGCCCTGCAGCACGTCGACGATCTCCGGCGTCAGCACGGGGAGCGAGTCCTTGAACGGGATGGGGTTGTTCGACAGCAGCGAAACCGTGCCGAGCGACGCCGCCTCGTGCAGGGCGTCGATCGAGCCCTGGATGGGCGTCATCGCGGCCTTTCTCGCCTCCTGCCACTGCTCGAGGGTGAGACGCGCGCCCGTCACGTCGGCGAACGCATCCAGGTACTCGGCGCTGGTGGAGTACTCGCCGATCTCGGCCGCGCGCTCGAAGCCGCCCGCCCACCAGCTCGACGCCAGATGGTACTGGCTCACGCCACCCAGACTCGCCAGCGCCGGCAGGCGCTTGTGGAAGTCGTAGTCGTAGAGGGTCTTGTCGCAGTCGAAGAAGTAGACATCCATCACCACAAGTATCGACCTCCAGACAGGGAACGCCCTGATCGCTCAACTATCATGGTTCCGACATGGCTCCCATCTACGACTGCTCGGTCGACTCCGAACTCCTTTCCGGCATGAGGCTGGCACGCGCCGCCATCGGGCGGGGCGAACTCGTCGTCATTCCGACGGACACGGTTTACGGCGTCGCAGCGGACGCTTTCAACCCCGCCGCCGTCCAACGGCTGCTGGATGCGAAGGGTCGCGGCCGCCAGTCGCCTCCGCCTGTCCTCATCCCGGGCATCCCCACCCTGGCCGCGCTGGCCGAGGACGTGCCGCAGGCCGTGACCGACCTGGTCCAGGAGTTCTGGCCGGGCGGGCTCACCGTCGTGCTCCCTGCCCAGCCGTCGCTCGTCTGGGACCTGGGGGAGACCAGGGGAACCGTCGCTCTGCGGATGCCGAGCGACACCATCGCCCTCGAACTCCTCTCCGAGACCGGTCCTCTCGCCGTCTCGTCCGCCAACCTCACCGGCCGCCCGGCCGCCCGCACCGCCGCGGAAGCCGAGGCCATGCTCGCCGACTCCGTCTCCGTGTATCTCGACGGGGGAGAGGCGGGCGCCGGTTACGACCGCGTCGACGGCAAGGACAGTTCGTCCACGATCGTCGATGCGACTGCGCTGGCCGCGGGAACGGGAAAGCTCCGCATCCTGCGTCACGGCGTGATCTCGGCGGAGCAGATCCGTGCCGTCGTCGGCGACCAGCTCGCGGGCGACAGCGCGGAGGAGCCCTCCGAGACGTCGACGGACGCCTGAGCCGTGACCCTCCTCCTCGCCCTCGCGCTCATCTCGGCCGTCATCACGTTCGGGATGTCCCTGGTCGTCTACAAGTTGAGCCTGAAGTACCGGCTCTACCCGAAGATCCGGGCACGGGATGTGCACACCAGGCCGACGCCCAGACTCGGCGGGATCGCGATGTTCCTCGGCATCCTGGTCGCGTTCGGCGTCGCCTGGCTGCTGTCGAGCCAGTTCGGCGTCCTGACGCTGATCTTCTCGGACTCCGGGCCGATCCTCGCGATCCTCGGCGCATCCCTGCTGATCGTGGTGATCGGCGTCGCGGACGACATCTGGGACCTCGACTGGATGACCAAGCTCGCCGGTCAGTTCGTGGCCGCAGGGCTCGTGGCCTGGCTTGGCGTGCAGATCTACTCGCTGCCGATCGGCGGCCTGACGGTCGGATCGCCCGTGATGAGCATCATCATCACGCTGTTCGCGATCGTGCTCGTCATGAACGCCATCAACTTCATCGACGGCCTCGACGGTCTCGTCGCCGGTGTGGCGCTCATCGCCAACGGTTCGTTCCTCGTCTACACCTACCTCCTGCAGCGCGAGATCAGCCCGCAGAACTACTTCAGCCTCGCCGGGGTCATCGCGGCGATCCTGGTCGGGGCATGCGCGGGCTTCCTCCCCCTCAACTGGCATCCGGCGAAGATGTTCATGGGGGATGCGGGCGCGCTGCTCATCGGCTTGCTGATGGCGACGTCGGCCATCTCGGTCACCGGCACGATCAACCCCGAGGCGCTGCAGACGCTCGGCAAGTCGTCGCTCGTCCCCGCCTTCATCCCGATCATCCTGCCGTTCGCTGTGCTGATCGTGCCGCTGCTCGACTTCGGGCTCGCGGTCATCCGGCGGCTGCGCGCGGGCAAGTCGCCGTTCAGCGCCGACCGCAAGCACCTGCACCATCGGCTGCTCGACATGGGGCACACCCACCTGCACGCCGTGCTGATCTTCTACGGCTGGACCGCCGTGCTGTCGATCGGCTGCCTGCTGTTCTTCTTCGACCCGTACTGGATGGCGATCGTGTTCATCGCCGTCGGGCTGGTGGTCTGCGCCGCGTTCACCCTCGCCCCGCTGAGCCGCAGGAAGGCCAACGAGGCCGCAGCGGAGCTCGCTCCGGCCGGCACGGACGAGGCAGACGCCACGGCCCGCTACGACCAGCTCGACGCCGCGAGCGAGCACGCTCCTGGCACCGCCCCGACGACGGCGCAGACCATCACCCCCGCCCCGCTCAGCAAGGAGACACGATGACCGACCACGACGGCGGAACCCCCGCCGACGGCCGGCCCGCCGAACCCGTCGCACCGCCAGCGGCACCGCAGGCCACACCGCCCGCCCAGCCGTCCTCCACACCCATCCTCAAGGACGTGCTCAAGTACGGCCTCATCCTCGCGGTGATCATCGCCGTGGTCGGGATGATCCTCGGCGGGGTCTTCGCTGGATGGATCGGCGTCACCAGCGCGCTCATCGGCACAGCGATGGCCGTCGTCTTCCTCAGCATCACTGCTCTGAGCATCCTGATCGCCAACAAGTTCGTGGGCACCGACCTGTTCGTCGGCCTCTTCTTCGGCATCGTGCTGGGCGGGTGGCTGCTCAAATTCGTGCTGTTCCTCGTGCTCGCGTTCGTGCTCAGAGACCAGCCGTGGATCAACCCCGTCGTGCTGTTCCTCAGCCTCATCGCGGGGGTGATCGGCTCGCTCGTCGTCGACATGATCGTCGTCTTCCGGTCCCGCGTGCCATACGTCAGCGACGTCACGCTGCCCGGCGAGAAGCGCTGACCTGTGTCCGATTCGTTACCCTGCGAAAACTCTTGTAGAGTTGTGGTGATTCCCCACCCGCATAGCGCCTCAGGCTCCACTTGGCGCATGATCCCGGGTGTCCAAATGTTCGTCGCTGCGAGAGCTTTGGCTCGACGCCCCGAAACAGGAGATAGCGCTGTTAGCTAACGCTGTGAACCTGCTGGTCCAGACCGCAAGCTCCGATGATGGCAGCTTCCACGGTCCGTCGATCGATGAGTTCTTCCCGCCCGCAATCTTTTCCATCGGTGGCTTCGAGGTCAACCGGATCATGGTCATCCGCTTCATCGCGGTTCTGGCCATCGTCCTGATCTTCTGGCTCGGCACCCGGCGCATGAAGATCGTCCCAGGACGATTCCAGTCCGTCGTGGAGATGGGGCTCGACTTCGTTCGGGTCAACATCGCAGAAGACCTGCTCGGCAAGAAAGACGGCCGTCGCTTCCTGCCGATCCTCACCACCATCTTCTTCATGGTGCTGTTCATGAACCTGACCGGTATCATCCCCGGTCTGAACATCGCAGGCACCTCGGTGATCGGTGTTCCGCTGGTGCTCGCGATCGTCGCGTACATCTCGTTCATCTACGCAGGCATCAAGGCGAGCCCAGGCAACTTCTTCAAGAACTCGCTGTTCCCGCCCGGTGTGCCGAAAGCGCTGTACATCATCGTCACGCCGATCGAGTTCATCTCGACCTTCGTCCTGCGTCCGATCACCCTGACGCTCCGACTCCTGATGAACATGGTCGTCGGACACCTGCTCCTCGTGCTGTTCTTCAGCGCGACGGCGTTCTTCCTCTTCACCGCCGGAAGCTGGTGGTCGCTCTTCGGAATCGGCACCTTCGCGTTCGGCTTCGCATTCACCCTGTTCGAGATCCTGGTCGCAGTCCTCCAGGCCTACGTCTTCGCACTGCTCACGGCTGTCTACATTCAGCTCGCAGTCGCCGAGGAACACTAATAACGTTCCGCGCACTCGCACGGAACGCCATCACGGAAGGAAACACATAACGTGGACATCGCTGCTATCTCCGGCAACATTGCCACCGTTGGATACGGTCTCGCGGCCATCGGCCCGGCCATCGGCGTCGGCATCGTCGTCGGCAAGACGATCGAGGGCGTCGCTCGCCAGCCCGAGCTCGCCGGCCGTCTCCAGGTTCTGATGTACATCGGTATCGCATTCACCGAGGCGCTCGCGTTCATCGGTATCGCTACCTACTTCATCTTCACCTCCTAATCAGCCCTCTTTATCTCTCTCAGTAAGGAGGAATGATGCTCCACGGTGTGGTTATCGCCGCAACGGAGGCACCGCGTAATCCGCTCATCCCCGAGTGGTACGACGTCATCGGTTCGCTGATCTGCTTCCTCATCATCCTGTTCTTCTTCTGGAAGCTCGTGCTTCCTCGCGTGAAGAAGCTCCTGGACGAGCGTGCAGAGGCGATCGAGGGCAACATCGCGAAGGCCGACGAGGCTCAGCACAAGGCGGAGGCGCTCCTCGAGGAGTACACCGCCCAGCTCGCCGACGCACGCGCCGAAGCGGCCAAGATCCGTGAGCAGGCTCGCACCGACGGTCAGAAGATCGTCGCCGAGGCGAAGGACAACGCGACGGTCGAGGCCGCCCGCGTCACCGCCAACGCCCAGGCGCAGATCGAGGCCGAGCGCCAGTCCGCCGTCGTCGCTCTTCGCAGCGAGGTCGGCTCGCTCGCCATCGACCTGGCATCCGGTGTCATCGGTGAGGCTCTCAACGACGACAAGAAGTCGCAGGCGATCGTCGACCGCTTCCTGGCCGACCTGGACGCCAGCGAAAAGGCAGGGTCGAACAAGTAATGGGAAGCGCCTCCAGAGAAGCACTGGCCAGGTCCGTGTCGGCTCTCGCCGCGCAGGGCTCCAAGGCCGATCTGGCGACGGCCGAAGACCTGTTCGCCGCAGGACGAGTCGTCGCAGACTCCGCCCAGCTCCGAGCAGTGGTCAGCGATCCATCGGCAGACCCTGCCGGCAAGACCGCGCTCGTGCAGCGCGTCTTCGCCTCGCTCTCGGCTCCGGCCGTGGAGCTCCTCGGCGCGATCGCCGCTGAGCGCTGGTCGAGCCAGAACGACGTCCTCGCCGCGATCGAAGAGCTCGGTGTCCGGTCGATCGCCCAGTCGGCGCCCGCGGGTGTCGACATCGCAGCAGAGCTGTTCGCGTTCGGGGGCGCCGTGACCTCCGACGCACAGCTCGAACTCGCGCTGCGCAGCAAGCTCGCGGACCCGACGGCCAAGAGCGAGCTCGTCGAGCGTCTGCTCAACGGCAAGGCGTCCGTGCAGACCGTCGCCATCGTGCGTCAGCTCGTGCTGCAGCCGCGCGGCCGCAGCATCCGCGAAGGTCTTCGCGAAGCCGCACGCGTCGTGGCGGCCCAGTCCGGCCTCACGGTCGCGACGGTCTTCACCGCGAAGCAGCTCCCCGCTGCACAGGCCGAGCGCCTGCAGGCAGGGCTCGCAGCGAAGTACGGACAGAAACTCAAGATCAACCAGGTCGTCGACCCCACCATCCTCGGTGGGCTGCGTGTGCAGATCGGCGACGACGTGATCGACGGCAGCATCGCCTCGCGCATCACCGATTTACGACTTCAGCTGGCGGGCTGACCGCCCCAAGATAGGGAACAACGATGGCAGAACTAACGATCAGCCCCGACGAGATCCGGGACGCGCTCAAGGACTTCGTCACCAAGTACGAGCCCACGAAGGCCGCGACCACCGAGGTCGGACACGTCATCGACGCGTCCGACGGCATTGCGCACGTCGAGGGTCTCCCCGGCGTGATGGCGAACGAGCTCATCCGCTTCTCCGACGGCACCCTGGGCCTGGCCCAGAACCTCGACGAGAACGAGATCGGCGTCGTCGTCCTCGGTGAGTTCGACGGCATCGTCGAGGGCATGGAGGTGACCCGCACAGGCGAGGTCCTCTCGGTGCCCGTCGGAGACGGCTACCTCGGCCGCGTCGTCGACCCGCTGGGCAAGCCCATCGACGGTCTCGGCGAGATCGCATCCGAGGGTCGCCGCGCACTCGAACTGCAGGCGCCGGGCGTCATGCAGCGCAAGAGTGTGCACGAGCCCCTGCAGACCGGCATCAAGGCGATCGACGCCATGATCCCCGTCGGCCGTGGCCAGCGTCAGCTCATCATCGGCGACCGCCAGACCGGTAAGACGGCCATCGCGATCGACACGATCATCAACCAGAAGGCCAACTGGGAGTCCGGCGACGTCAACAAGCAGGTGCGCTGCATCTACGTCGCCATCGGCCAGAAGGGCTCGACCATCGCCTCGGTGAAGGGCGCGCTCGAGGACGCAGGCGCGATGGAGTACACCACCATTGTCGCGGCTCCGGCCTCCGACCCCGCCGGCTTCAAGTACCTCGCCCCGTACACCGGCTCGGCCATCGGCCAGCACTGGATGTACGGCGGCAAGCACGTCCTCATCATCTTCGACGACCTGTCGAAGCAGGCTGAGGCCTACCGCGCCGTCTCGCTCCTCCTGCGTCGTCCGCCGGGACGCGAGGCATACCCCGGTGACGTGTTCTACCTGCACTCCCGCCTGCTCGAGCGTTGCGCCAAGCTGTCCGACGAGCTCGGCGCAGGCTCGATGACCGGACTCCCGATCATCGAGACCAAGGCGAACGACGTCTCGGCGTACATCCCAACCAACGTGATCTCGATCACGGACGGCCAGATCTTCCTGCAGTCCGACCTCTTCAACGCCAACCAGCGTCCGGCGGTCGACGTGGGTATCTCGGTCTCCCGTGTCGGTGGCGACGCGCAGGTGAAGTCGATCAAGAAGGTCTCCGGCACGCTCAAGCTCGAGCTCGCCCAGTACCGCTCGCTCGAAGCCTTCGCGATGTTCGCATCCGACCTCGACCAGGCCAGCCGTCGTCAGCTCGCTCGCGGCGCACGCCTCACCGAGCTGCTCAAGCAGCCGCAGTACTCGCCGTTCCCCGTCGAGGAGCAGGTCGTCTCGATCTGGGCAGGCACGAACGGCAAGCTGGACGAGGTCGCCGTCGAGGACGTGCTGCGCTTCGAGGCCGAGCTGCTCGACCACCTGCGTCGCAACACGGACGTGCTGAACGTCCTGCGCGAGACCAACCAGCTCTCCGACGAGACCGTCGCGACGCTCGAGGCAGAGGTCGACAAGTTCAAGCTCGAGTTCCAGACCGGCGAGGGCAAGCCCCTCGCATCGGTCGGGCGCGAAGAGTTCGAGGCGATCGCCGAAGAGGATGTCAACCAGGAGCGCATCGTCAAGGCGAAGCGCTGAGCCGCGGCACCGCCCGGCGACAGCAGATAGTTACCTAGGAGAGACATGGGAGCGCAACTTCGGGTCTACCGGCAGAAGATCAAGTCTGCCCAGACGACCAAGAAGATCACTCGGGCCATGGAGCTGATCTCCGCCTCACGCATCCAGAAGGCGCAGGCGCGAGTCGCTGCGTCGTCGCCGTACGCCCGCGCCATCACGCGCGCGGTGTCGGCGGTGGCGACGTACTCGAACGTCGAGCACGTCCTCACCACGGAGCCGGAGAAGATCGAGCGCGCAGCGATCGTCATCTTCTCCTCCGACCGTGGTCTCGCCGGCGCGTTCAACACGAACGTGCTCAAGGAGTCGGAGAAGCTCGCAGAGCTGCTTCGCAGCCAGGGCAAGGATGTCGTCTACTTCCTGGTCGGACGCAAGGCGAGCGGATACTTCAGCTTCCGCCGTCGCGCGTTCGAGCGGGTCTGGACGGGCGGAACGGATGCTCCGGAGTTCGAGCAGGCCAAGGAGATCGCCGACGCGATCCTCGAATCCTTCCTTCGCGATGCGTCGGACGGCGGCGTCGACGAGATCCACGTCATCTACAACCGCTTCGTGAGCATGCTCACGCAGGAGCCGGAAGTGGTCCGTCTGCTTCCGCTCGAGGTCGTGGAAGGTGTCGAGGAGCCCGGCGACAAGCAGATCCTTCCGCTCTACGAGTTCGAGCCCGACGTCGCAACCGTGCTCGACTCGCTCCTCCCGGTGTACATCGAGAGCCGTATCTTCAACGCCATGCTGCAGTCGGCCGCTTCCAAGCACGCCGCAACCCAGAAGGCGATGAAGTCCGCGAGCGACAACGCGGACAAGCTCATCACCGACTACACCCGCCTGGCCAACAACGCGCGCCAGTCCGAGATCACCCAGCAGATTTCCGAGATCGTCGGCGGTGCGGACGCACTGAGCTCCGCCAAGTAACTCGGACGACACACGTTTAGCAAACGAGAAGAGAAGACACCATGACTACCGCAACCGCCGAAGCCCAGGCTTCGACCGCGCAGCCGGCAGGCGTCGGGCGCATCGCCCGCGTCACCGGCCCTGTCGTCGACATCGAGTTCCCTCACGACTCGATCCCTGGCATCTACAACGCCCTCAAGACGACGATCACGATCGGCGAGGAGTCGACCGAGATCACGCTCGAGGTCGCGCAGCACCTCGGCGACGACCTCGTCCGCGCCATCGCGCTCAAGCCGACCGACGGCCTGGTCCGTGGCGGAGAGGTCCGCGACACCGGCGCACCGATCTCGGTGCCCGTCGGCGACGTGACCAAGGGCAAGGTGTTCAACGTCACGGGCGACGTTCTCAACGCAGAGCCCGGCGAGACCATCGAGATCACCGAGCGCTGGCCGATCCACCGCCAGCCACCGGCGTTCGACCAGCTCGAGTCGAAGACGCAGCTCTTCGAGACCGGCATCAAGGTCATCGACCTCCTCACCCCGTACGTTCAGGGTGGAAAGATCGGCCTCTTCGGCGGTGCGGGCGTCGGCAAGACGGTCCTCATCCAGGAGATGATCCAGCGCGTCGCGCAGGACCACGGTGGTGTGTCGGTGTTCGCCGGTGTCGGTGAGCGCACCCGTGAGGGCAACGACCTCATCCACGAGATGGAGGAGGCGGGCGTCTTCGACAAGACCGCCCTTGTCTTCGGCCAGATGGACGAGCCGCCGGGAACGCGTCTGCGCGTCGCCCTTTCTGCGCTGACCATGGCGGAGTACTTCCGCGATGTCCAGAAGCAGGACGTGCTGCTCTTCATCGACAACATCTTCCGCTTCACGCAGGCCGGCTCCGAGGTCTCCACGCTGCTCGGCCGTATGCCGTCCGCCGTGGGTTACCAGCCGAACCTCGCCGACGAGATGGGTCTCCTCCAGGAGCGCATCACCTCGACCCGTGGACACTCGATCACCTCGCTGCAGGCGATCTACGTGCCCGCCGACGACTACACCGACCCGGCTCCTGCGACCACGTTCGCCCACCTCGACGCCACCACGGAGCTCTCCCGTGAGATCGCGTCGAAGGGTCTGTACCCGGCCGTCGACCCGCTGACCTCGACGTCGCGCATCCTCGACCCCCGCTACTTGGGCGCCGACCACTACCGCGTCGCCACCACGGTCAAGCAGATCCTCCAGAAGAACAAGGAACTGCAGGAGATCATCGCCATCCTCGGTGTCGACGAGCTCTCCGAGGAAGACAAGATCACGGTGTCGCGTGCGCGCCGCATCCAGCAGTTCCTCTCGCAGAACACCTACATGGCGAAGAAGTTCACCGGTGTCGAGGGTTCGACGGTTCCGCTCAAGGACACCATCGAGTCGTTCGACGCCATCGCCAAGGGCGAGTTCGACCACGTGGCGGAGCAGGCGTTCTTCAACGTCGGCGCTATCACCGACGTGGAAGAGAAGTGGGCTCAGATCCAGAAGGAGAACGGCTAACAATGGCTGTCCTCAATGTCAGCGTCGTCGCCGCCGACCACGAAGTGTGGTCGGGCGAGGCGAGCATGGTCGTCGCGAAGACGGTCGAGGGTGAGATCGGTATTCTCCCCGGCCACGAACCGCTGCTGGCCATCCTCGCCTCCGGCGAGGTGCGTGTGACCCTGAACGGAGGGGAGTCGATCAAGGCTCAGGCCGACGATGGCTTCCTCTCCGTCGAGAACAACACGGTCACGGTGGTGGCCCGCCAGGCGGAGCTCGTCTGACATGGCTGAGCAGCCCGTCATCGTGGATCGTCAGTTCGGCGACGTCCGCGTCCCCATCCTGATCGCGATGGCGGGCCTGCCCGGCTCCGGCAAGTCGACGATCGCCGAGATCATCGGCGCGCGTCTCGGCGCGACCACGGTGTCTGTGGACCCGATCGAGGTGTCCATCCTGCGCGCCGGCATCGACTCCGACCAGCCGACCGGCCTTGCCGCCTACCTGGTCGCGGAGACGATGGCGGAGCAGGTGCTGCAGTCCGGTCACTCGGTGATCGTCGACGCGGTGAACGCCGTCGAGCCCGCCCGGTTGCAGTGGCGTGACCTCGCGGAGCGTTCCGGCGTGAAGCTGCGTGTGATCGAGGTCGTCTGCTCGGACGACGAACTCCACCAGTCTCGCCTCGCGAAGCGTCAGGGCCTCACGGCCGCGTACGCGGTGGAGCAGAGCGTCGACGAGTACGACGAGTGGAGGGGCGCGTGCGCCACCCTTCCGCGCGTGACGATCGATACGGCGGCGCCGCTGGGCCAGAACGTCGAGATCGCTCTCGACTTCCTGGTGGCATAGGTTGCTCATCCTCCTTCCGCCCTCCGAAACCAAGCGCGACGGGGGAGCGGAAGCCCCGCTCGACCTCGACCGGCTGCGCTTCGGCGCCCTCAAGCCGGTGCGCAGGAGCGTGCTCGCCGCGGTCGCGGCGCTGTCCAGGAACCGCGAGCACAGCATTCGGGCCTTGAAGCTCGGCCCCAAGCAGGCCGCAGAGGTCGACCGCAATCGCGCGATCCGTTCGTCGGCGACGATGCCCGCTCTCCGCAGATACACCGGGGTGCTCTACGACGCCCTGGATGCGGAGAGCCTGACGGCCGATCAGTGGGCCTTCGCCGGGGCGACGGTGGTCGTGCAGTCCGCGCTGCTCGGGCCGGTCGCGGCGACAGACCTCATCCCGGCCTACCGGCTGTCGTTCGACTCGCGCCTGTCGCTCGAGAAGGGCGTCGCGACGCTGAAGAAGCGGTGGGCACCCGCCGTCGGCGCGGTGTTCGACGCGCATCCCGGGCTGATCATCGACCTGCGCTCGGAAGGCTACGCTGCGCTCGGGCCGCTTCCCGAGCGGACGGACGCCCACTATGTGCGCGTGCTCGCACGGGACGCGGGCGGTCACGTCCGCGCGCTGAACCACTTCAACAAGCAGGCGAAGGGTCTACTGACCCGCGCCCTGATCGAGACGGGCACCGACTTCGCGACCACGGACGAGCTGCTCGCCTGGGCCGCCGCGGAAGGCTACGAGCTGCGCCAGGCGGACGACGCCTCTGGCGACCTGGAGCTGATCGTGCCCGAGGTGGCGGGGGAGCCGGGCAAGCTGATGGCTGTGCTCCGCTGAGCTGTTGCCCGCCCGCTGTGTGCGTGAGAGCGTGTGCCGGGGGCGTGTCGAAATTGTGCGTGAATCAGTGGTGGAGTTTCAAAAACTGAGATATGCTCAATCGTAGGTGAAGCGTCTCGGATAGCTTCGCATCGGGTAATGCGAGCAATGAGGAGGAGCCAGCCAGCCAACGGGGTGATGGGGGGCGTTCGAAGTCGAACGGTCGCTTCATCTCGTTTATCAGTCGGGCCGACGTCACGGAAACCCGGTGTGATCCCCTCACGCCGATCTCCCAGGCCGGATGCGCGATGACACACCAGATTCCGCCTGCGGTCGGGCACGTGCGGAGGTGTCATCGCGAGCGAGAATCCGGCGCTTCGATACGAGTACCGTCGTCGGCCCGACCCTCTTGCGCTGGTCGGGCCACCTGAGCCGAGCTGGGCTGAGCGCGCTGTCGTCGCGTGAGCTGACGGCCGCGGCGAGCATCCGGCGGTCGGCGGTCGGCGGTCGGCAGTCGGTAGTCGGTGATCGGTGATCGGGGCTAGGCGCGGAAGCAGCCTTCGAAGTGGTCGTCGACCATGCCGGTCGCCTGCATGAGGGCGTACATGGTGGTGGGGCCGACGAAGCGGAAGCCCCGGCGGCGGAGCTCCTTGCTCAGCGCGGTCGACTCCGCGGTGACGGCGGGGACCTCCGACCAGGCGCGCGGACGCCGGTGATCGGTGGCGGAGGGGGCGAAGCTCCACATCAGGTCGGTCAGCGGCAGGTCCAGGGCGAGAACGGCACGAGCGTTGGAGATGGTGGCGGTGATCTTGCCTCGGTGACGGATGATCCGCGCATCCTGGAGCAGTCGCTCGACGTCGTCTTCTGTCATGGCGGCGACGGCCTCGACCTCGAACCCGTGGAAGACCTCGCGGAACGCGGGTCGCCTGCGCAGAATGGTGATCCAGGAGAGGCCTGCCTGGAAGCCTTCCAGGCAGAGCTTCTCGTAGAGGGCTCGGGAGTCGCGCTGCTCGCGGCCCCACTCTTCGTCGTGATAGCGGCGGTACTCGGCGTCGTTCGCCGACCATGAGCACCTGGCCAGCCCGTCGTCTCCGAGGATCACGGCCGGGCTGACGGAGGCGACCGGCCTGGACGTGGTTGCCGAGTCCGTGGGGACGGGCGCGGGCTGCGTTGAGTCGGTGGTGGCGGGGCTCATGCTGCCAGCATGATCCCTTCGTGGGTGAGCAGCCACAGTTTGGTGGGGATGCCGTCGCCTCCGCTGTAGCCGGTGATCTTGCCGGACGACGACAGCACGCGGTGGCAGCCGATGATGATCGGGATGGGGTTCGCGCCGACAGCGCCGCCGATCGCGCGGCCGGAGCCCGGGCGGCCGATGCCCTGCCCGAGCTCTCCGTATGAGGTGAAGGTGCCGAACTCCAAGTCGGCGAGCTGCTGCCAGACCGCGCGCTGGAACTCCGTGCCCTCGAGCTTGACCGGCAGGTCGAAGTCTTTGCGGTCGCCGGCGAAGTACTCCTGCAGTTGCAGTTCGGCGCGTTCGAGGACCTCTGTGGTGCGCTCCTGGTGCTCTTCGAGGGGAAGGTGCCCCGAGCGCTCGATGGAGAGGGAGGTGATGGAGTGACCGTCGCTGGTCAGTTCGATGCGGCCGATCGGACTCGGCATCCGTGTGAGGTAGGCGAAGGAAGTGCTCATGAGAAGACTCTACGGGGGGCCACCGACGTGTTCTCGCGGAAATCGGACATGGGGGACAAGTCGTCCGGTCCCACTGGGTGTGGAGGGATCGGTGACCCTGCATAGACTCGGAGCATGGCAGAAATCGACTACCGTCCTCTCGGAGACTCGGGGCTCATCGTCTCGACCATTGGCCTCGGCTGCAACAACTTCGGGCGCGCAGGAACCGCATCCGAAACCCAGCACGGCACGGACGCGGTGATCGGCGCGGCGATCGACGCCGGCGTCACGTTCTTCGACACCGCTGACATCTACGGCAAAGAGCGCGGGCTCTCCGAGACGTTGATGGGCACGTCGCTGGCAGGGAAGCGCGACAAGATCGTCCTCGCCACCAAATTCGGGATGGACATGGCGGGCAGCAACGGACCGGACTGGGGCGTGCGCGGCTCCCGCCGATACATCCGGCTCGCCGTCGAGGCGTCGCTGCGACGGCTCCGCACCGACTGGATCGACCTCTACCAGTTGCACCAGCCGGACCCGATCACCCCGATCGAGGAGACCCTGTCGGCTCTCGATGACCTCATCACCGAGGGCAAGATCCGCTACATCGGCCACTCGAACCTGGACGGCTGGCAGATCGCAGAGGCGGAGTTCACCGCCGAGCTGCACGGGCATCCGAAGTTCATCTCGTCGCAGAACGAGTACAGCCTGCTCGTGCGCGACGCCGAGCGCGAGGTGCTCCCGGCCGTCAACAAGTACGGTCTGGGCTTCCTGCCGTACTTCCCGCTCTACAACGGCCTGTTCACGGGTAAGTTCTCGCGCGAGGGCGGCCCGGCCGACAGTCGCATCATGATGATCAGGCGCCACCTGGTCGACAATGCTCCGTGGGATGCGATCGAGCGCTACCAGGCGTTCTGCGACGAGCGCGGGGTGACGATGCTGGCGGCCACGTTCGCGTGGCTGCTCGCCCAGCCAGGTCTCACCAGCGTGATCGCCGGGGCGACCAAGCCGGAGCAGATCACCGCGAACGCCGAGGCCGCCACCGCCTGGCGCCCGACCGTCGACGACCTCGCCACCATCACCGCCATCTTCACCCCCTCCGCCTAACTCGGGCCCCCCTCCCCGCCCGACGCCATCGAGCCCAGGGTTTTTCACCGCAAGACGCGTTCTAAAGGTGAAAAACCCTGGGCTCGATGGCGTCGGGCGGGGGCGGGGGCGGGGGCTGAAGGGAGGAGGGCGGCAGGGCGTGTTCGCTCAGGGCGAACGGGGCGAGCGTTGTGAGTGAGTGCTCACTCCGCGTAGGATCAGCGCGTGGATCTGACGGACGACGACCTCAAGCGGACGCCCCGCGCCCAGCCCCTGAGCGTGGAGGACAGGCGCGCGATGATCATCGACGCGGTCATCCCGCTGCTCGTCGAGCACGGGCGCGGCGTCACGTCGAAGCAGATCGCAGAGGCGGCAGGCATCGCCGAGGGCACGATCTTCCGGGCGTTCGGCGACAAGGAGACGCTGGTGCAGGCCGCGATCGAGAAGTACCTCGATCCTGAGCCGCTCCGGGATGCTCTCCGCGCCATCGACCCCGCCCTCCCGTTCGAGCACAAGATCCGTGCCGTGCTCTACCTGCTGCGCGAGCGGTTCGAGAGCGTCATGCGCATCATGGCCGTCGTGGGTCCGCAGCGTCCGCCCATCCCGCAGGAGCGCGGCCAGTTCGCGGCCATCATCGGCCGCGTGCTGGAGCCGGAGGCCGATCGGCTGAACTGGCCGCCGGAGCGCGTCGCGCACATCCTGCGACTCATCAGCTTCTCGTCCGCCTTCCCCGCCCTCAACGACGGGATCGAGTTCAGCATCGACGACCTCGCCCGCTTCGCGATGGTCGGCATCGCGGGTCGACCGCTCGACGCCGACCTCGCCGGTCCCTCCGGCTTCACCGGCCTCTCCGACCGTTTCGACCGCTCCACCCCAGGCTCCGGCTACACGTCGGAGACCGCACCCGAAACACAGCCAGCACCCGCACCCTAGGAGATCCCATGCTTCTCAAACTCCTCGGCCGGTTCCTCCGACCGCACTGGCCGCTCCTCGTCGGGGTGGTGGTCTTCCAGCTCGCCCAAGCGCTGCTGTCGCTGTGGCTGCCGACCTTGAACGCCGACATCACCGACAACGGCATCGCCAAGGGCGACACGAATTACATCGTCTGGGTCGGCGCTGGGATGCTCGGGGTCACCCTCGTGCAGGTCGCCTGCTCCATCACCGCGGTGTACTTCGGGGCGAAGGTCGCGATGCGGGTCGGCCGCGACCTGCGCGGCTCGATCTTCCAGAAGGTGGGCGAGTTCTCCGAGCGCGAGGTGTCGAAGTTCGGCGCTCCGTCGCTGATCACCCGCAACACCAACGACGTGCAGCAGGTGCAGATGCTCGTGCTGATGACCTGCACGCTGCTCGTGTCCGCCCCGATCCTCGCGATCGGCGGCATCATCCTGGCGATGCAGCAGGACATCCAGCTCTCCTGGCTGATCGCGGTGAGCGTACCGATCCTGCTGGTGGCCGTCGGCCTCATCATCTCGCGCATGGTTCCGCTCTTCCGCACGATGCAGGAGCGGATCGACAGGGTCAACCGGGTGCTGCGCGAACAGCTCACCGGCATCAGGGTGGTGCGCGCGTTCGTCCGCGAGGACATCGAGTCGAGCAGGTTCCAGAAGGCGAACGCCGACGTCACAGACACCGCACTGCGGGCAGGGCGGCTGTTCGCACTGATGTTCCCGATCGTGATGCTCGTGCTGAACGTCTCGAGCGTCGCGGTGATCTGGTTCGGCGGGTTCCGCATCCAGGACGGGTCGATGCAGATCGGCACGCTGACGGCGTTCCTGCAGTACCTGATGCAGATCCTGATGGCCGTGATGATGGCGACCTTCATGGCGGTGCTCGTCCCGCGCGCGGCCGTCTGCGCCGACCGCATCGGCGAGGTGCTCGGCACGGAATCGTCCGTGCGCATCCCGGAGTCCCCGATCACGGAGCTGGATGCGCACGGCACACTGGAGTTCGTCGACGTCGGCTTCTCATACCCCGGCGCTGAGCAGCCGGTGCTGAGCGACGTGACCTTCCTGGCGAAGGCCGGCCAGACCACCGCGATCATCGGAAGCACGGGCTCGGGCAAGACGACGCTGGTCAACCTCATCCCGAGGCTGTTCGACGCGACGAGCGGCATCGTGCTCGTCGACGGCGTGGATGTGGCAGAGCTCGACCCCGACCTGCTCTGGTCGCGCATCGGGCTGGTGCCGCAGAAGCCGTACCTGTTCTCCGGAACCGTCGCCTCGAACCTCCGCTACGGCAAACCGGATGCGACGGACGAGGAGCTCTGGCAGGCGCTGGACGTCGCGCAGGCGCGCGACTTCGTCGAGGCCATGCAGGAGAAGCTGGATGCGCCGATCGCCCAGGGAGGCACCAACGTCTCCGGCGGTCAGCGTCAGCGGCTCGCCATTGCCCGCGCACTGGTGAAGCGTCCAGAGATCTATGTGTTCGACGACTCGTTCTCCGCGCTCGACACGGCGACGGATGCGCGGCTGCGGCAAGCGCTGGCGCGTCAGGTCTCCGACGCGACCATGATCGTCGTCGCGCAGCGGGTGTCGACCATCGTCGACGCCGACCAGATCATCGTGCTGGAGGACGGCCGCATCGTCGGCCGCGGAACGCACGACGAACTCCTGCAGTCCAATGAGACGTACGCCGAGATCGTGTCGTCGCAGCTCACCGCGGAGGAAGCAGCATGAGCGAGAACACCGAAACCGAGGAGCGCGTCCCCGCGCGCCCGCCTGTGCGACGCGGCCCTGGCGGTGGCGGCCCGTTCGGCGGGATGCAGGGCCCCGTCGAGAAGTCGATGAACTTCGGCCCGTCCGCCAAGCGTCTCGTCGGCCGGCTGCGGCCGGAGGCGGTCGGCATCGTCTTCGTCACGCTGCTCGCCGTCGTGAGCGTGGTGTTCGCGGTGCTCGGGCCGAAGCTGCTCGGCAACGCGATCAACCTCGTGTTCGCCGGAGCACTGTCGTCGCAGTTCCCGAAGGGCGCGACGCAGGAGCAGGTGATCGCGGGTCTGCGCGCATCCCACCAGTCACAGCTCGCCGATCTGCTCTCCGGCACCACGTTCACGCCAGGCGCCGGCATCGACTTCACCGCGGTCGGCGGCGTGCTGATGTGGGTGCTGGCCCTCTACATCCTGTCGTCGGTGTTCAGCTATCTGCAGGCGTACGTGCTCAACGGGATCACCCAGCGCACCGTGTACCGTCTGCGCGAAGAGGTGGAGGCGAAGATCCACCGCCTGCCTCTGCGCTACTTCGACGGGATGCAGCGCGGCGAGCTGCTGAGCAGGGTCACCAACGACATCGACAACATCTCGCAGACGCTGCAGCAGTCGATGAGCCAGTTGCTCACCTCCCTGCTCACTGTCATCGGCGTGGTCGTGATGATGTTCGTGGTCTCTCCGCTGCTCGCGGTGATCGCGCTCATCACCATCCCGCTGACGCTGATCATCACCACGGTGATCGCCAAGCGCTCGCAGAAGCTGTTCGTCGCCCAGTGGAAGAACACCGGCGAGCTGAACGGCCAGATCGAGGAGGCCTTCACCGGCCACGCGCTGGTCAAGGTGTTCGGCCGTCACCGCGAGGTGGAGGAGCAGTTCCGGCTGAAGAACGAGGAGATGTACCGGGCGAGCTTCGGCGCGCAGTTCATCTCCGGCATCATCATGCCAGCGATGATGTTCGTCGGGAACCTGATGTACGTCGTGATCGCGGTGGTCGGCGGTCTGCAGGTGGCGAGCGGCGCGATGCAGCTCGGTGACGTGACCGCGTTCATCCAGTATTCGCGTCAGTTCACGCAGCCGCTCACCCAGCTCGGCTCGATGGCCAACCTCCTGCAGTCGGGCGTCGCGTCCGCAGAGCGCGTGTTCGAGCTGCTGGATGCGGACGAGCAGTCGAGCGACCCCGCGGAACCGGAGAGCCCGCAGGGCACGAAGGGCCGATTGGCTTTCGAGGACGTGTCGTTCCGCTACACGGAGGACAAGCCGCTGATCGAGCACCTGTCGCTGGTGGCGCAGCCGGGGCAGACGGTCGCGATCGTCGGACCGACCGGCGCAGGCAAGACCACACTGGTGAACCTGATGATGCGGTTCTACGAGCTCGACTCCGGCCGCATCACGCTGGACGGCGTCGACATCGCGTCGATGACCAGGCGCGACCTGCGCAGCCGGATGGGAATGGTGCTGCAGGACACCTGGCTGTTCAACGGGACGATCCGCGAGAACATCGAATACGGGCGACCGGATGCGACGGAGGAGGAGATCCTGGATGCTGCCCGCGCCACCTACGTGGACCGGTTCGTGCACTCCCTTCCGGACGGGTACGACACGGTGCTCGACGACGAAGGCGGCAACGTCTCCGCCGGTGAGAAGCAGCTTCTGACCATCGCGCGGGCGTTCCTCGCGCGGCCGAGCGTCCTCATCCTGGACGAGGCGACGTCGTCGGTCGACACGCGCACCGAGGTGCTGGTGCAGAAGGCGATGGCCGCGCTGCGCACCGACCGCACCTCGTTCGTGATCGCCCACCGTCTGTCGACGATCCGGGATGCGGACCTCATCCTGGTCATGGAGGCCGGCCGCATCGTGGAGCAGGGCACGCACAACGAGCTGCTGGCCGCGGGCGGCGCCTACTACACCCTCTACAACGCCCAGTTCGCGGCCCCCGTCTCCGACGAGGCCTGAGCGCGTCCCGCATCCACCCGTCGTCGTCATTGAGTGGTCCCGAATTGCCGTGCGAACGTTTTACGCGCGGCAATTCGGGACCACTCAACGACTGACCGGGCGAGTGGGCGAGTGGGGAGTGGGCGAGTGGGGGGTGGGGGCGTGCGGGTCAGTGGCCGGTGAGGGTGGCCATGAGGCGGGCCGCGATGGAGGGGCGGCCTGTGACGCGCTCCTCGAGGTCGGCGAGCTCTGTGCCGACGAGGCCGGCGTTCGCCCCGGCGAAGCGGAGCGGCTCCGGCTCCCACTGCGGGGAGCGGTGGCCGACCCAGGGGAGGGCGGTCAGGTCCGTGCGGCGGCCGCCGATCAGGTCGGCGAGCGTGCGTCCGGCGAGGTTGGTGGTGCTGAGGCCGTCGCCGACGTAGCCGCCCGCCCACGCCTCGCGCGCATCCCGGTCGTAGCCGACGCTCGCGTGCCAGTCGCGCGGGACGCCGAGCGGTCCGCCCCAGTGGTGCGTGATGCGTGCACCCGCCGCATCGGGGAACAGCTCGAAGAGTGCGCGCGTGAGGTGGTCGCGCACGCGCGGGGCCCGGTCGTACTCGGGCAGGATCGTGCTGCCGAGGTGGTAGCGGGCGCCTCGGCCGCCGAACGCGAAGCGGTTGTCCGCGGTGCGCTGACCGTAGATGATGAGGTGGCGGAAGTCGGCGAAGGTCTGGCCGTGCTCGATGCCGATGCTGTCCCACACGTCGTCGGAGAGCGGCTCGGTCGCGATCATCAGCGAGTACAGCGGCAGGATGCGCCTGCCCACCTGGCGCACCTGCGAACCGTAGCCCTCGGTCGCGTTCACCACGGTGCCGGCCCTGACCGTGCGCACCAGTCCGCCGGAGACGGTGGTGACGACGCCGCCGGACCAGGAGGTCACCTCGGTCTTCTCCGCGATGGTCGCACCGCGTGCTTCGACCACCCTGGCGAGCCCGCGCACCAGCTTGGCCGGGTGGATGCGCGCACAATCCGGCGTGAACGTCGCGGCGACCGCATCCGTCGCCCCGAACCGGGTGCGCACGGTGTCCGTTCCGAGGATCGAGACCGTGTCGGCGCCGAACTCCTTGGCTTCCGCGTACTCGGCGCGGGCCGCGGCGAGCTGGACGCGGGAGCGGGCGAAGGTGACCGTGCCGCCGCGCACGTAGTCGCAGTCGATGCCCTCCTTCTCGGAGACCCTGCCGACCTCGCCGACCGTGTCGATCATCGCGCGGCGCTGGGCGACAGCGGCAGCGAAGCCGTAGCGGGCCCGCAGGGCGGACGCCGACCAGGGGAAGAGCGCGGAGCACCAGCCGCCGTTGCGGCCGGAGGCGCCGAATCCGGCGACCTCCTTCTCCAGCAGCACGATGCGCAGCGAAGGGTCGGCCTCCTGCAGGTAGTACGCCGTCCAGAGACCGGTGAGACCGGCGCCGACGATCGCGACGTCCGCCTGCACGTCCTCGCTGAGCCCAGGGCGCGGCCGAAACCCGCCCTCCGCCTCGCTGATCGAATCGAACCAGTACCCGACCCGCTCGTAGTTCACGCGCGTCCCTCTCTCGCAAAGCAATCGAGCCCGGAGTCGTTCACGCGAATCGCCGGGGAAAACGTGAACAAGTCCGGGCTCGATGGTGTGGTTTACAGGTGGTTCTCGGCCTCGGTGAGGACGGACTCGAGGATCTGACGGATCTCGGTGAACTCCGCGGGGCCGATCGTGAGCGGCGGGGCGAGCTGGACGACGGGGTCGCCACGGTCGTCCGCGCGGCAGTACAGGCCGGCCTCGAACAGCGCCTTCGACAGGAACCCGCGGAGCAGTCGCTCCGACTCGTCGTCGTCGAACGTCTCCTTGGTCGCTTTGTCCTTCACCAGCTCGATACCGAAGAAGTAGCCGTCGCCGCGCACGTCGCCGACGATCGGCAGCGCGAGCAGCTTCTCCAGCTCTGCGCGGAACAGCGGCGAGTTCTCGCGGACGCGCTCGTTGAGCTTCTCCTCCTCGAAGATGTCGAGGTTCTCCATCGCGACTGCGGCGGAGACGGGGTGACCACCGAACGTGTAGCCGTGGTAGAACGACGTGTTTCCGTGCTTGAACGGCTCGTACAGCTTGTCGCTGATGATCGTGGCGCCGATGGGGGAGTACCCGCTGGTCATCGCCTTCGCGCAGGTGATCATGTCGGGCACGTAGCCGTACTCGTCGCAGGCGAACATGTGGCCGATGCGGCCGAAGGCGCAGATGACCTCGTCGCTGACCATCAGGACGTCGTACTTGTCGCAGATCTCGCGCACGCGCTGGAAGTACCCGGGAGGCGGCGGGAAGCATCCACCGGAGTTCTGCACCGGCTCGAGGAAGATCGCGGCGACGGTCTCCGGACCCTCGAACTGGATCATCTCCTCGATGCGGTTGGCCGCCCACACGCCGAACTGCTCGATATCGTCGGTCGGGGCGCCCATCTCTCCTGCGCGGTAGAAGTTCGTGTTCGGAACGCGGAAGCCACCGGGCGTCAGCGGTTCGAACATCTCCTTCATGGCAGGGATGCCCGTGATCGCGAGGGCGCCCTGCGGCGTGCCGTGGTAGGCGACGGCGCGGGAGAGCACCTTGTGCTTGGTGGGGCGACCCTGCAGCTTCCAGTAGTACTTGGCCAGCTTGAACGCGGTCTCGACCGCCTCGCCGCCGCCGGTGGAGAAGAAGACGCGGTTGAGGTCGCCCGGCGCGTAGTGCGCGAGCCGGTCGGCGAGCTCGATGGCGTTGGGATGCGCGTACGACCAGATCGGGAAGAACGCCAGCTCCTCCGCCTGCTTGGCCGCCGCGGCCGCGAGCCGCTTGCGCCCGTGGCCGGCGTTGACCACGAACAGCCCGGAGAGGCCGTCGATGTATTTCCTGCCGCGGGAGTCGAAGATGTGGTGGCCCTCGCCGCGCGTGATGATGGGGACTCCGTGGCCGTCCTCCATCACCGACTGGCGCGCGAAGTGCATCCAGAGGTGGTCCTTCGCCTTGGCCTGGAGGGCATCCTCGTCGGCCGTCGAGATGGCGGGGTTTTCTGTGGTGATTGTCATCGTGTTCCCCAGTTGTAGAACTGTTTGTGGAGTTTGAGATAGACGAACGTCTCGGTCGAGAGCACGCCCTCGATGGTTCGGATCTCGGAATTGAGCATGGTGATCAGATCCAGGTCGTTCTCGCAGACGACCTCGGCGAGGATGTCGAACGTCCCCGCCGTGAGGACCACGTAGTCCACGGACGGCATCGCCGCCAGCTTGTCGGCGACCGCCCTGGTGTCTCCTGTCACCCGCACGCCGATCATCGCCTGCCGGTAGAACCCGAGTTGCATCGGGTCCGTGACGGCGACGATCTGCATGACACCCGACTCGGTCAGTTTCTGCACGCGCTGGCGCACCGCCGCCTCGCTGAGACCGACGGCTTTGCCGATCTCCGCGTACGAGCGACGGCCGTCGACCTGCAACTGCTCGATGATCGCCTTGGAGACGTCGTCGATCTGGACAGGTTTGGCGGCAGTGACTGCCCGAGGGGAACTCATGGAGCGATTCTGTCAGTGAGATGACCTTCGGGCAAGCGAATCCGCACGAATCTGTACCGTTTTCTATCGAAATCAGTAGACTTCCGGCATGACAACGCGAGAACTCCGCAATTTCGTGAACGGCTCCTTCACCGACGCGAGGTCCGACGAGCGCCTTCCGCTCATCGACCCGGCGACCGAGGAGGTCTACGCGACCTCACCCGTCTCGACGGCGGACGACGTCGCCGACGCATACCGCGCTGCACAGGATGCGTTCGAGACCTGGGGCGAGACGACCCCGAGCGAGCGGCAACTCGCCCTGTTCAGGATCGCGGACGCGATGGAGAAGCGCGCCGAGGAGTTCGCCGACGCGGAGTCGCAGGACACCGGCAAGCCGCGCGCGACGCTCGTCGACGACGAGATCATGCCGTCCGTCGACCAGATCCGGTTCTTCGCAGGAGCGGCACGCAACCTCGAAGGCCGGTCGGCCGGCGAGTACATTAAAGACCACACCTCGTTCGTCCGCCGCGAGCCGATCGGCGTCGTCGGTCAGGTGACGCCGTGGAACTACCCCCTCAACATGGCGGTCTGGAAATTCGCCCCTGCGCTCGCCGCCGGCAACACGACGGTGCTGAAGCCGTCGGACACCACTCCGCTGTCCACCCTGCTGCTCGCCGAGGTGGCCTCCGAGTTCCTTCCCGCCGGCGTGCTCAACGTCATCACCGGTGACAGGAACACCGGCGCCGCGATGACGGCAGACCCCATCCCGCAGTTCATCTCGATCACCGGTTCGGTGCGGGCCGGGATGGAGGTGGCGCGCGCAGCGTCGTTCGATCTGAAGCGTGTGCACCTGGAGCTCGGCGGCAAGGCGCCTGTGATCGTCTTCGATGACGCGGACATCCAGCAGGCCGTCGAAGGCATCGTGGCGGCCGGGTACTTCAACGCCGGTCAGGACTGCACGGCGGCCACCCGCCTGCTGGTGCAGGAGGGCATCCACGACGAGTTCGTGGCCGCCCTCGCCGCATACGCCCGCGACAACGCCAAGACGGGCGCGCCGCGCGAGGACGGCATCCTGTTCGGCCCGGTCAACAACGCCAACCAGCTCGCACAGGTGAGCGGCTTCATCGACAGGCTGCCCGATCACGCGACCGTGCAGCTCGGCGGCCACCGTCAGGGCGACAAGGGCTACTTCTACGAGGCGACGATCGTCTCCGGCCTCCGCCAGGACGATGAGGCGGTGCAGAACGAGATCTTCGGGCCGGTGCAGACCGTGCAGAAATTCACCGACGAGGCGGAGGCGCTGCGGCTGGCGAACGGCGTGCAGTACGCCCTGGCGTCGTCGGTGTGGACGAAGGACCACGGCACCGCGATGCGGTTCGCGAAGAACCTGGACTTCGGATGCGTGTGGATCAACACCCACATCCCGATCGTGGCCGAGATGCCGCACGGCGGCTTCAAGCACTCCGGCTACGGGAAGGACCTGTCGATGTACGGGTTCGACGACTACACGCGGATCAAGCACGTGATGTCGTACATCGGCTGAGGCGGAGAACAGCACACTCGGGTATGGTCGCCTCGTCGGGTCATGAGCCCGGCGGGCGACGCCGTTGTCGTGCAGCAGCCGCGTGCCCAGGAAACAGCGCGAACGTTGGAGGAATGCGATGAGCATCCGTGAACTGAAGAACTTCGTCGGCGGCGACTACGTGGAATCGCGGGCGACGGAACGCCTCGACATCGTCGACCCTGCGACGGAGGAGGTCATCGCGACGACGCCGATCTCCACCGAGGCGGACGTCGCGGATGCGTACCGCGCCGCGGCAGGCGCCTTCGAGACCTGGGGAGACACCACCCCGAGCGAGCGGCAGCTCGCCCTCCTCAAGTTCGCCGACGCCCTGGAGGAGCGGGCGGAGGAGCTCGCCGACGTGGAGATGCGCGACACCGGCAAGCCGCGCGGTGGCATCGTGCCTGACGAGGTCGAGCCGATGATCGACCAGGTGCGCTTCTTCGCAGGCGCAGCCCGCAACCTCGAGGGCAAGTCGGCGGGCGAGTACCTGAAAGACCACACCTCGTTCGTCCGCCGCGAGCCGATCGGCGTGATCGGGCAGGTCACGCCGTGGAACTACCCGATGATGATGGCCATCTGGAAGATCGCGCCGGCGCTCGCCGCCGGGAACACGGTCGTGCTGAAACCGAGCGATTCGACGCCGTCGTCGTCGCTGCTGCTGGCCGAGATCGCGTCCGAGTTCTTCCCGGCCGGAGCGTTCAACGTCGTGACGGGCGACAGGGACACCGGCCGCGCCCTCGTCGCCGACCGCATCCCGCAGATGGTGTCGATCACCGGGTCCGTGCGGGCGGGGATGCAGGTGGCGGGATCGGCAGCGCTCGACCTGAAGCGCGTGCACCTGGAGCTCGGCGGCAAGGCGCCCGTCGTGGTCTTCAACGACGCGGACATCGCCGCGGCCGCTGAGGGCATCGCGAGCGCGGGCTTCTACAACGCAGGACAGGACTGCACGGCCGCCACCCGCGTCCTGGTGCAGGAGGGCGTCCACGACGAGTTCGTGGCGGCGCTCGCCGAGTACGCCCGTGACAACGCGAAGACGGGAGGGCCCCGCGAGGACGGCGTGTTCTTCGGAGCCCTGTCGAGCGCCGACCAGCTCGCGAAGGTGGAGGGCTTCATCGACCGGCTGCCCGACCACGCGACGCTCGCGCTCGGCGGCCACCGCCAGGGCGACAGGGGATACTTCCACGAGGCCACGATCGTCTCCGATGTCGTCCAGGGCGACGAGGTGGTGCAGGACGAGATCTTCGGCCCGGTGATCACGGCGCAGAAGTTCGGCGACGAGGCAGAGGCGCTGCGCTTCGCGAACGGCGTGCAGTACGGGCTGGCCTCGTCGGTGTGGACGCAGAACCACGGCACGGCGATGCGCATGGCGAAAGGACTCGACTTCGGCTGCGTGTGGATCAACACGCACATCCCGCTGGTGGCCGAGATGCCGCACGGCGGGTTCAAACACTCCGGATACGGCAAGGATCTCTCGGCGTACGGCTTCGAAGATTACACTCGGATCAAGCACGTCATGAGCTACATCGGCTCGTAACCCACCACGACCACATCCATAGGAGGAACCTCGGTGTCTCCTGGGTACGTCAGGTACGCGCCGGTCGCGGGCCCGTCGACGTGGCTGTTGATCGCCGGAAGGCGCTTCGTCGCGGCCGTGGAGAGCTCGGTCGCGGACGCGATCGTCGACACGGTGTGGTGGCTGGCCGACTCGGAGCTTGCGACCATCGAGTCCGTGGTCGGCGCGTTCCCGCTGGTGGGTCAGGATGCGGTGCGCTCGTTCGCGGTCGCGGAGCTCACGGAGCCGAATGCGGCGGGTGAGGTGCTCGTGACGGCGGTGGTGCGCGGCACGGCGGCCATCGACGTCTTCTCCGTCGGCGGGTCCAGACGGTTCTCCGCCGGGGGAGTGCAGCCGTGGGTGCTCGCCGAGTTCCGGTCGGTGATCGGCCTGGTGATCGGTGGGGACGATCTGCCCACCGGTCCCGTCGCCCGGCTCAGCGTCGGCTCGCTGCCCGTCGGCCTCGGCGTCGTGGACGGCGAGCTGCTGACCTGGACGCTGTCCCCGATCGAGCGGGTGGAGCGCACGGCGCCAGGGCGCTACGTCGGCGGCGGAACAGCGCAGGAGACGCAGCAGCAAACGCAGCAGCAAACGCAGCAGCCGCGCCAGCAGGCTCCCGCCGTACCGGATGCGGACCTGGTCTCCGACGAGACGATCATCCGTGCCAGGCGCGGGGCGAGCATCTTCGCCCACGAGACGGAGGTGTCGCCCTCCGGTCCCGCCGTGCCTGCCGGCCACGAGCTGCCCGGTGCCGTCGACATCGAGCCGCCCTCCGACACGCCCGAGCCGTATGCAAACGCATGGACGGATGACACGGCGGCCGCGACCCAACCCGTGATCCTCCCTCCCGCGCCGGCGCAGTACGCGATCCGCCTCGCATCCGGCGAGGTCTTCGAACTCGACCTGCCCGTTCTCATCGGCAGAAGGCCGACCGCTCCGCGTATCGATTCCGGCGCTCCTCCCCGCCTGGTGGCGGTCGCGTCGCCCGATCACGAGGTGTCGTCGACCCACGTCAGGATCGAGCAGGAGGGCGACGCGGTGGTCGTCACCGACCTCCGCTCCACCAACGGCACCGTGGTCACCGCCGCGACCGGGAACGAGTCCCGGCTCCGGCCCGGGCAGTCCGTCGTCGTGCTCTCCGGCACGACGGTGGAGATCGGCGACGGTAATATCATCGAGATCGTTGCCGCAGGCGGACGCGCCGGCGACGACGCATCCGAACCGACTAGAAGAGGACGCGAGTGACCCAGATCGGTCGCAGCAACAGGCGCCACACCGTGGCCGTGCCTGGCGATTCCGACGCACACATCAGCCTCGCCTGGGCGGCGCTGAGTGACAAAGGCTATCGGCGCTCCGTCAATGAGGACAGCCTGCTCGCGCGGTCGCCGATCTTCTCCGTCGCGGACGGGATGGGCGGTCACACCGCAGGCGACTTCGCCAGCACGGCGGTCGTCACCAGGCTCGCCGAGCAGGTGTCCGTCGACTTCATCGGCCAGGAAGCGCTCACCAGCGCCCTGCGCGCCGCTGTCGACGACATGGGCCGCGGCGTCGGCCACACCGACCTCGGAACAGGCACGACCGTGACGGGCATCGCTCTCACTCTCGTGGACGGCGCCCCGTACTGGCTGGTGTTCAACATCGGCGACTCGCGCGTGTACAGCTACCACGACGGCACGCTGGAGCAGGTCACCGTCGACCACTCGATCGTGCAGGAGCTTCTCGACTCCGGCGCCATCACCCCTGCCGAGGCGGAGGTGCATCCGCACAGCAACGTGATCACCCGCGCCGTCGGCTTCAACGAAGACCCCGTCCCCGACTTCTTCCTCATTCCGATCGTCGCCGGCTCCCGCCTCCTGGTCTGCTCCGACGGGCTCACCAAGGAGCTGACGGAGCACGGAATCCGGTACTTCCTCGGCGAAGGCGCCTCCCCACTGGATGCTGCACAGCAGCTCATGGATGCGGCACTCGGCAACGGTGGAAGGGACAACGTCACCGTCGTGGTCGTCGACGTGCTCGCGACACCGGAGAGCGGGCCGCACGGCGACGGCGCGCCGAGACGGACAGCGCGGCGCCACTGAGCGACGCCACGCCGACCCCTCGTACTGTCCCCCGAGTTGGGGGTGAATATCCTGTCCCCAGTCCGGGACCAGGCCGGATCCCCTCAGCGGGCGCTGCCTACAATTGGGGGACCGTTTTGAGCTTCGACCGACCCGGGAGGCGATATGGCCCGGCGCTTGCCGTCACAGCCGCCTAACCTTCCCGGCTTCTCGTACGTCCGCGTGCTCGGCTCCGGGGGTTTCGCCGACGTCTTCCTCTACGAGCAGAACATGCCACGACGCCAGGTCGCGGTCAAGGTGATGCTCGCCGAGGTGGTGACGAGCCAGGTCAAGCAGATGTTCCAGGCTGAGGCCAACCTGATGGCCCAGTTGAGCACGCACCCGTCGATCCTCACTGTCTATCAGGCGAGCGTGTCGGCCGATGGCCGCCCGTATCTGGTGATGGAGCTGTGCTCGTCGGCGATCGGCCAGCGCTACCGGATGGAGCCGCTTCCCGTCGCCGAGGCGCTGAGCATCGGCGTGCGGATCGCGAGCGCCGTCGAGACGGCGCACCGCGCCGGGGTGCTGCACAGGGACATCAAGCCGTCGAACATCCTGACCACCGCGTACGGGCATCCCGTGCTGAGCGACTTCGGCATCGCGGCGACCCTCGGAGAGGCAGAGGTCACAGAGGCGATCGGGCTGTCCATCCCCTGGTCGGCTCCCGAGGTGCTGCTCGACGAGACGAGCGGGACCATCGCGAGCGAGATCTGGGCGCTCGGCGCGACGATCTACTCCCTTCTGGCCGGCCGGTCGCCGTTCGAGGTGCCTGGCAAGGAGAACACCTCGTCCGAGCTGATCTCGCGGATCACGAAGGGCAGGCCGCAGCCGATCGGCCGGGTCGACGTTCCTCCGCGCCTGGAGCAGGTGCTGCAGAAGGCGATGTCGAAGAAGCCGTCGGCCAGGCAGCGCAGCGTGATCGAGTTCATCAGGGAGCTGCAGGCCGTCGAGACCGAGCTGGGGCTTCCGCAGACGCCGATCGAGGTCGCGATGGACGATTGGGCCCTCGCGACGGCCGACGACCCCGAGGACAGGACCCGCGTGAAGGGCCTCCTCACTGTGGACCCGTCGGCCGCGCGCAGGCGCCGCAGGAACGCCTCGACCGCCACGGTGATGCGCGCTCCTACGCGGACGGTGGTGCGGGAGAGCGCCGGCAGTGTGCCGAGCACCACGGCGCCGCCGCCCGCCAGATGGTCGCGGGCCCTCGTGCTGTCGCTGGTCGCCTGCGCCGTGCTCGTCGTGGCGCTGGCCGTGACGGCGACGTTCGTGCTGGTCAAGGTGTCGTCGAGCGGGGAGATCCCGACCGTGCGCGATCTGTCCGGCCGCGTCTCGTCCGGCACCATCGTGTTCAGTTGGACCGACCCCGGGCTTCAGCCGGACGACACCTACCAGGTCGCGGTCGGCGATGAGCCGCCGAGCAGCCAGCACGCCACCGAGTTCCGGGTGGATGCGAAACCGGGCGAGACCGTGTGCGTCACCGTCACGGTCAATCGCGACGGGAAGACCGGCGAGCCGAGCGGCCAGAAGTGCGTGCAGAGAGCGGACAGCCCGTGATCGGAGCCTGGATCGCGGCGCACAAGTCCCTGGTGGCGACGGCGACGAGCAGCACGGTCGTCGTCGCTCTGGTGACGACGCTCGCCGTCGTGTCCGGCGGCTACAGCGCCCAGCACATGCAGTTGGGGGATGCGGCGGTCTGGGTGTCGAGCGACGCCAAGAAGTCGCTCGGCCGGGCCAACACCGAGATCGACAAGCTGAACTCCGTGGTGACCGGCACGGGCGAGGCGGTCGACGTCGCCCAGGACGGTTCGAACGTCCTGCTGCTCGACAGGGAGACGAACACGCTCGCGGTGGTCGACCCCGCCACGAGCGAGGCAGGCAAGTCCGTCGCGCTTCCTCCCCGGTCGCCGCGCGTCGACATCTCCGGCGACCATGTCTCGCTGCTGTCGCAGGCGACCGGACAGCTCTGGCTCACGACGGTGTCGCAGCTCGATCAGTTCAACGCCGGCTCTGGCTCGACCATCGATCTCGGCGGGAGGACCGTCGCTGCGATGGATCCCGCAGGCGCGCTGTTCGCCTACCTGCCGGACACCAGGACGGTCACCAGGATCGACGTGACCGGCGCCGAGCCGTCGACCACGTCGCAGAAGGTGCCGACGAAGGGGGACGGCACGGCGGTGACGCTGACCGTCGTCGACGGGAAGTGGGCACTCCTCGACCCCGATCAGCGCACCCTCTACCTGGCCGGCCGCACGGTCGACCTCTCGGGACTGCTCTCCTCGGGAGACGACCCCGTGCTGCAGCAGTCCTCCTCCTCGGGCGACGCGGTGTGGATCGCGACGAACAGCGGGCTCATCAGGGTGCCGTTCGACGGGTCGAAGCCGTCCCGCGCGTTCGCGGACGCCTCCGGTGCCCCGGCCGCGCCGACGACGGTCGGCGACTGCACGTACGCCGCGTGGAGCGGGGGCACTGCGTGGAGCTCGTGCGACGCATCCGGTGCAGGCAGGCCGTCGACGCTCACCAGCGTGCCAGGCGGCGCGGCACTCGCGTTCAGGGTCAACAGGGACAGGGTGGTCCTGAACGACGGCAGGTCCGGCGTCTCCTGGGCGGTGCAGAGCGGCAACGCGCGCATCGACAACTGGGATGAGCTGGTCGCCAAGAAGAACACCAAGGAGCTCGTCGACCAGTCCAGACAGGACACGACACCGCAGTACGAGAAGCAGCAGCAGCCGCCCGTCGCCGTCGACGACCAGTTCGGCGCACGGCCGGGACGCGTGACGCCTCTTCCCGTGCTGTTGAACGACTACGATCCGAACGGCGACGTGCTCACGATCGACTCGTTCACGGGCATCCCGGAGGAGCAGGGCACCCTGGAGCTGACGAACAGCAACCAGCAGCTCCAGATCACGCTGCCGGACACGGCGAGCGGCCTGATCGCGTTCGACTACACGATCTCCGATGGCAGGGGAGGGACGGCGTCCGCGCACGTCGTGGTGTCCGTGCGCCTCCCGGCCGAGAACTCGCCCCCGGTGTGCGTGCGGGCGGCGAAGGCCGTCGTGCAGGCCGGCGGACGCGTCACCAGCTCCGTTCTCGGCGACTGCTACGACCCGGACGGCGACTCGTTCTTCCTCGCGGGAGCGACCGTCCCCGGTCCGGACACGGTGACCTTCACCCCGCAGGGCCAGGTCGCGTTCTCCGACCACGGCCAGGGCGGCGACCTCAAAGACGTGAACCTGGTGGTGTCCGACGCGCTCAGCCAGGGAACGGGCACACTCGCTGTGACAGTGCGAGCGCCTGGGCAGGTGCCGATCATCGCCGACCCGTTCGCTGTGCTCGCCTATCAGGGGCAGGAGGTGACGGTGCAGCCGCTCGCCCACGTGCGCGGAGGCAACGGCACGGTGCGGCTCAGCAACGTGCCGAGCAAGGCGGACGCGACGATCACGCCCGACTACCAGGGCGGCACCTTCCGCTTCGACTCCGACCAGGTCGGCACGCACAACATCGAGTACACGGTCTCCGACGGCGTCGTCACGTCGACGGGAACCGTGCGCATCGACGTGAAGGCGCCTCCCGGTGCGAAGACGGCGCCCATCGCGGTGCCGCACACCGCGTTCATCCGGGAGCAGACCACCCAGGACGTGGATGTGCTGTCCACCGACATCGACCCGTCCGGCGGCGTGCTCCTGGTCACCGGTGTGACAGCCCCAGCCCCGACGAGCGGCGTGCGCGTGGAGATCCTCGGTCAGCGCACCCTGCGCGTGACGCTGAACCGGCCGCTCGACGCACCGCTGGACTTCCACTACCAGCTCAGCAACGGGCTCGCGGATGCGGTCGGCACGGTGACGGTCGTGCAGCTTCCCCCGCTGACCGTGCACCAGCCGCCGATCGCCGCACCGGACAGTGTCTCGGTTCGCGTCGACGACGTCGTGGACATCCCCGTGCTCGCCAACGACATCCAGCCGGACGGGGACAAGCTGACGCTCGACCCGACGCTCGCGACCCCGCTGCCGGCCGGGGCGGGACTGCTTTTCGCGAGCGGGAGCCAGCTCCGCTATCTGGCGCCGTCGAAGCCCGGAAACTTCACCGCTGCATACAAGGTGGTCGGCGAGGACGGCCAGTGGGCGACCGCCGAGGTGAACATCGCCGTGCGAGAACGAGACGAGGCGACGAACAACCCGCCTGTGCCGAAGACGGTGACGGCGCGCGTGCTCGCCGGGGACACCGTGCGGGTCACCATCCCGCTGTCCGGCATCGACCCCGACGGGGACTCTGTGCAGCTCATCGGCCAGGAGACCAACCCGCAGAAGGGCGCGGTGATCGCGTCTGGACCGGACTGGATGGACTTCCAGGCAGGCGACTACGCGGCGGGCACGGACACGTTCAGCTACGCGGTGGTGGATGCACTCGGCGCCCGCGCCACGGGAACGGTCAGAGTCGGCATCGCTCCGCGCGTCGACGGCGCGCGCAACCCGGTCGCGGTCGAGGACGACGTGACCACCCGGCCTGGCAAGACCCTCAACATCCAGGTGCTCGCCAACGACAGCGACCCGGACGGCAGCCCGCTGACCATCACCAGGGTGTCGTCGCTCGATGGCAAGGCGAAGGCGAAGATCAGCGGCGACATCGTGATCGTCACCGCGCCCAAAGCCGAAGGCACGTACGGCTTCCTCTACACGATCCAGAACCAGCGCGGCGGCACGAGCGAGAACTTCGTGCGCGTGACGGTGAGCGCCAATGCCCCTCCGGCCAGGCCGATCGTCGCCGACACGACACTCGGACTGTCCGACATCCTCGGCAAAGACAGGGTGAACGTCAACGTCCTGGCCAACGTGTTCTTCGCGGACGGTCCCGTCTCCAGCCTGCGGCTGCAGCTCGTGCCCGGATACGGAACGAGCGCGCAGGTCACGGCGAACAAGCGGATCAGGATCACGATCGGCGCGAAGAGCCAGATCATCCCGTTCAAGGTCAGCAACCCGGACGACGACTCGGTCTCCGGGTACGGCTTCGTGCACGTGCCGGGATACAACGACGCCCTCCCGCAGGTGAAGCGCGGCGCCGCAGACCTCGCGGTGATCAGCGAGAAGACGCTGACGATCCACCTCAACGACTACATCGTGGCCGTCGGAGGGCGGAAGGTGCGGCTCACCGACGCCGCGACAGTCAGGGCGACCCACGCCAACGGCGACGACCTGGTGGTCAACAACGACACCCTGCAGTACACGAGTGCAGCGCGGTACTTCGGTCCGGCATCCATCTCGTTCCAGGTGACGGACGGCACATCGGCCGGCGACCCGAACGGCAACGTCGCCACCATCGTTCTGCCGATCCAGGTCACGCCGCGACAGAACCAGCCGCCGGTGTTCACCGGCGCGCTGATCGACTTCGAGCCAGGCCAGTCGAAGACGGTCGACCTCGCCAAGCTCACCAGCTACCCGTACGCGAAGGACCAGAACGAGCTGGTGTTCAGCGTGCAGGACCCGAAGCCCGCCGGGGTGTCGACTTCGCTCGACGGCAACAAGCTCACGATCGCGGTGGCGGCCGGGACGGCGAAGGGCGCGCATCCGTCGATCGCCATCGGTGTGCGGGATGCGGTCAACGCCGGGCAGGCCGGTCGCATCGACATCAACGTCGTGCCGTCGACCAGGCCGCTGGCGAGCCCGCAGCCGGACACCGTGATCGCCCCGCGCGGGCAGACCACCTCCGTGGATGTGCTCGCCAATGACAGGGCGACCAACCCGTTCCCCGACAAGCCGTTGCGCGTCGTCGGCGTGCGCGGGGCCGGCAGCAGCGACCTGCCGAGCGGCGTGACCATCACGCCGAGCGCCGACAACTCGACGCTGAGCATCCAGGTGTCAGCGACAGCGGCTCCGGCGGACGCCACCGTGCAGTACGAGGTCGCCGACGCGACGAACGACCCGGATCGCTACACCTGGGGGACCGTGACGGTGTCGGTGCAGGACAAGCCTGCTCCCGTCTCGAACGTGCAGATCACGGCGTTCGCCGACCGGTCGCTCACGGTCTCGTGGATTCCAGGCGCGTTCAACAACTCGCCGATCACCGGGTTCGAGGTGACGGTCGCGAACGCCGGCACCGGCCAGGTGCTGTCGACCACGCCGTGCGCGACGACGAGCTGCGCCGTCGGCACGCCGGGCAACGGCCCGGACAACGCCGTCACCATCACGGTGCGCGCCAAGAACGCCCTCGGGCTGTCCGATCCGACCGCCTACACCGAACCGGTCTGGTCCGACGTGATCCCCGGCGCACCGTCCGGGCTGTCCTCACTGCCGCTCGACCACGGGCTGCGGATCAGTTGGACCAAGCCGGCCGATGTGCCGGGAGCCAGCCCGATCAGCTCCTACCTGGTGGCGCTCGCCGGGCAGACGGTGCCCTTCGCCGTGCAGCGCGGCGACGCTCCAGGCACCCAGTACTCGCTGAACATCACGGACGCGGGGATCGCGAACGGCGCGGCGATCGGATTCTCCGTATCCTCCCGCAACGACTTCTACGCCGGTCGCACGAGCTGGAACCAGAGCCAGAGCAGCGGCGTGCCGGCGGGCGCCCCGCTGGTCGTCGGCGCAGGGCCGGTGGCGACGCCGAGCCAGACCGACGGGTCGACGGCGACGCTGAGCTGGCCGGCGGTGTTCGGCGACAACGGCAAGGCGATCAGGCGGTACTACGCCGGCGTGTTCCAGGGCTCCGCGATGCCGAACTGCAGCGTCAGCGGCGTCGAATCCGGCAATCCCGTGCTGCAGGTCGACCCCCTCTCGTCGTCGTTCATCTCGACGGCGGGCACGAGCACGACCTTCCAGGGGCTGCAGCCCAACACGAGGTACAACTTCGTGGTCTACGCGTACAACGGCCAGGGATGCACGCAGAGCAGCGTCGTGACGGCCACGCCGAGGCAGGCGCCCGGCACCCCGACCGCCGTGAGCGTGTCCGGTCCGGTGCAGAACGGAGCGAGCCGCTACGACTTCCGCCTCGACGGCGTGACGTACCGCGCCGGCAGCGGCGCGAACCCCACTGTCTACTACCGGCTCTCCGGGTCCGGCGTGAACGAGACCGGATCGTTCCAAGCGACGTCCGGGCTGCTCGTCGGTCAGAACCTGAACCACTACGGGGTGCCGCTCACACTCACCATCACGCGAATCTGCGAGAGCTACCCGGACGGCAACCTCTGCAACCCCCAGAGCGACCCGCAACTCAGCGTGCCCCTCGGCGTCGCGGTCTCCACCGAGCTCGGCGCCGTGCGCTTCACGACGACCACGGACACCACCACCGACCCTGCCACGAACACCTACGCGTACACCTGGACGTCCTGGCCGACGGGCGCGTACGACAGCGTGACGTACACCTGCGACGGCGGGGTCACCCAGACGCCGATGCCCCCTGTCGGGCAGACCGCATCCTGTGCCCCCGTCGATCCGAGCTTCCCGCTCGTGGTCTCGGTGACCGTCGGCGGCGCGACGTACACGCAGAGCTACGCGAGTGCTGCGGTTGCCCAGGGCTAGGAACGGTCATACTGAATGACGATGCCCGCAATGCCAGCAATGCACGAACCCGACCGAGCCGAGAACCAGCAGCAGAGAGGCCACGCATGACAATGACCCCTGAGCAGGCGACCTGGTTCTCCGGCGTCTTCGAGCGATTGGTGTCGAACATCGACAAGGTGCTGCTCGGCAAGGCGCACATCATCCGGCTGTCGCTGACCGCCCTTTTCAGCGAGGGCCACCTGCTGCTGGAGGACTTCCCCGGAACGGGCAAGACCTCGCTGGCCCGCGCCATCGCGCAGAGCGTGCGGGGAACGAGCAACCGCGTGCAGTTCACCCCCGACCTGCTGCCGGGGGACATCACAGGGGTCAACATCTTCGACCAGCGCACCGGCGCGTTCGAGTTCCACCGCGGTCCGGTCTTCGCGAACATCGTGCTCGCCGACGAGATCAACAGGGCCAGCCCGAAGACCCAGTCCGCGCTGCTCGAGGTGATGGAGGAGGAGCAGGTGACGGTCGATGGCGTCCGCCACCAGGTCGGCGCCCCGTTCATGGTCATCGCCACCCAGAACCCGATCGAGCAGGCGGGAACCTACCGGCTGCCGGAGGCGCAGCTCGACCGGTTCCTGATGAAGGCGTCGATCGGCTACCCTGACCACGAAGCGACACTGCGCATCCTGGAGGGCTCCGAGCACCGCGCCCACGAGATCGTCGTACCGGAGGTCATCTCGGCCGCGACGGTCGTGGAGATGGCGGGCATGGCGCGCACCGTCCACGTCGACCCGACAATCAACGACTACGTCTCGCGCCTGGTGGATGCGACCCGCACCGCAGACGAGATCCGTCTCGGCGTCAGCGTGCGCGGCGCCCTCGCGCTCGTGCGCGCATCCAAGACGCTCGCCGCGTCCGCCGGACGGTACTACGTGACGCCCGACGACGTGAAGGCGCTGGCGGAGCCCGTGCTCGCGCACCGGCTCGTCCTCGACCCTGAGGCGGAGTTCGAGGGCGTCTCCGCGTCGAGCGTCGTCGCCCAGATCCTGATCGAGACGCCGCCCCCGGGGGATCGGGTCGCCGTGTGAGCACGACCGTCAGTCGCACCCAGGCGGAGCTCACCAACGCCAGGGCGAGGATCGTCGGCACCAGGGACGGATTCCTGGCCGACACGATCGTCCTCGTCGTTCGGACGACCTCCGCGGCGTGGCGCGCCGTCTCCGGCGTCGCCAGGCGAGTGGGGTCCGTCGTCACGCCGCTCGGCTGGGCACTCGCCGTCGTCGCGATCCTCGGGCTCGCCTCCGGCTACGTCTACGGCTGGCTGGAGGCGGTCGTCGTCGGCTGGAGCGCCGTCGCGCTGCTGGTGGTCGCCTCCGGGTACCTGGCCGGACGCAACGCGTACCGCGTCGGGCTCTCGCTGCCGTCGAACCGCGTCGTCGTCGGCGAGAAGGCGCCCGGCGAGGTCATGGTGCGGAACCCCGGCAGGCGCAGGCTCGCCAGCGTGCGCGTCGAGGTGCCGGTCGGGCACGGCCTGGCAGAGTTCGCATCCCCGTCGCTCGGTGGTGGCGAGACGCACGCGGATGTGTTCCTCGTTCCGACCACGCGCAGGGGCATCGTGCCGATCGGGCCGGTGCGAACGGTGCGAGCGGACCCCGTCGGCGTGGTGCGGCGCGAGATGGTGTGGGCCGAGTCGCTCGACCTGTTCGTGCATCCACGGACCATCGCCATCCCGAGCATGAGCACCGGGTTCGTCCGCGACTTGGAGGGCGCGCCTACCCGCGACCTGACCGCGAGCGACATCGCGTTCCACGCGCTGCGCGAGTACGTGCCCGGCGACGAGCGGCGCAACATCCACTGGAAGTCGACGGCGAAGACCGGCAGCTACATGGTGCGCCAGTTCGAGGAGACGCGGCGCAGCCACCTGCTGGTGGCGCTCAGCCTGTCGAGCTCCGACTACGGAAACGACGAGGAGTTCGAGCTCGCGGTGAGCGCGGCGGGCTCGCTGGGCGTGCGCGCGATGCTCGACTCGCGCACCGTCTCCGTGGTGGCGAGCGCCAGGACGCCCGACTTCGCGAAGAAGATCGTGCACACCGTCCGGCGGCTCAGCATCGTCAACAGAGGCAGGCTGCTCGACGACCTGGCAGGGGTGGAGCTGGCGCCGACCGCCCTGCGCCTGCCGGAGCTCGCGCAGATCGCCGCCGAGGAGTCGACAGGCACGTCCATCGCGTTCCTCGTCTGCGGTTCGACCGTGACGGCCACCCAGTTGCGCGCGGCGGCCTCGCACTTCCCGCTCGGGGTCGACGTGGTCGCCGTCGTCTGCGATGAGGGTGCCGTCCCCGCGCTCCGCAGGGTGTCGGACCTGAGCGTGCTCACCATCGGCTACCTCGAAGACCTGCAGAAGAGCCTCGCGAAGAGGATGGCCACCTGATGGCCGCCGACCGCCCATCCAGGAAGCGGCTGCGCGCCTCGGGTGTCGTCGTGGACACCGCTTTCGCCGTCGTCGCCACCGGCCTCGCCGCCTTCGCGTTCTGGCCGGTCTACCAGTCGACGGCATTCGCGATCATGCTCGGCGTGACACTAGTGGTCGGAGCGGCCATCGCGGTGCTCGGCGCCGTGTTCCGCTGGCCGAGCATCGTGATCGCGCCGCTGGTGGCGGCCGTCTACCTCGGTCTGGGCGTGCAGCTCGCCGTGCCTGGCGAGGCGACGGCGGGCGGCCTCCTGCCCACCGCGCAGGGCTTCGGCGACCTGGTGCGCGCCACCTGGCTGAGCTGGAAGCAACTCGTCACCATCTCGCTCCCCGTCGGGTCGTACCAGGCGCTGCTCGTCCCCGCGTTCATCCTGATCCTCATCGCTGTCGTCGCGACCGTGTCGACGGCCCTGCGCTCGTCGAGGGGCGAGCTGGCAGCTCTGCCGCCGATCCTGCTCATGCTGGCGGGAATCCTGCTCGGGTCCGGCACGTCCGCTGTGCCGCTGTGGCTGGCCCTCAGCCTGTTCGCCGCGCTGCTGGCGTGGATGATCCGGTTCCGGTTGCGTAGGCGGGCCGCGTCCGTGCTCAGCCTCACCGAGCAGAGCGGCGTCGTGGTCGAGTCCGCTCGCGACAGACGGCTGACAGTCGGCCGCACCGTCGTCGGCGCCGCCGTCATCGTCGCCATCGCCGGGGTGGCAGGGACGGCGGCGTCCGTGCTCGTCCCGCCCGCAGCTGAGCGCCAGGTGGTCAGGACGGCCGTCGAGCAGCCGTTCGACCCCCGCTCGTACCCGAGCCCGCTGAGCGGCTTCCGCTCCTATCTGGAGCCTGCGCGCGCCGACCTGCCGATGCTCACGGTCGACGGCCTGCCCTCGGACAGGCGACTGCGCATCGCGACGCTCGACACCTACGACGGCGTGACGTACTCGGTGGGCACCGACCAGATCTCCAGCGCCTCAGGATCGTTCACGCGCGTCCCGTACCGGATGGACCAGGCCGGTGTCGTCGGCACCCGTGACACCATCGCGGTGACCGTGCGCGACTACCGCGGCCCGTGGATCCCCGGCAGCGGCCAGCTTCAGCAGATCACCTTCCACGGGTCGGCGGCTCCGACGCTCTCCGGCGCGTTCTTCTACAACGACGTCACCGGCACGGGCGCGGTCACCCGCGGCCTGTCGACCGGTGACAGCTACACGATGGATGCGGTGGTCAAGCCGGAGGTGACGCCCGCCGGCCTCGCCAAGGCCGCCCCTGGCAGCGCAATCGTCCCGAAGCCGGCGATCATCCCCGACGAGCTGGCGCAGACTCTGCAGAAGTACACGGCGGGCGTGACCGGCGCAGGAGCGAAGCTCGCCGCCGCCCTCGACGGGCTCGCCGCCGACGGCTACATCAGCCACGGCATCGGAGCGGACGAGCCGCCGAGTCGCTCGGGGCACGGCGCCGACCGGATCACGGAACTGCTCACGGACATCCCGATGCTGGGCGACCAGGAGCAGTATGCGGTGACCGCCGCCCTGATGGCCCGCCAGCTCGGGTTCCCGGCGCGCGTGGTGGTCGGGTTCGTGGCCCCGAAGGACCAGGCGAGCTCGGCCAGGGTCACGCTCACCGGCTCGGACATCTCGGCGTGGATCGAAGTGCAGACGACGGACGGCTGGGTCACGGTGGACCCGACTCCGCCCATCCGTCCCGTGCCGCCGAAGCAGCCGGACCAGCCGACGCAGATCACGCGGCCGCAGACCAACGTGCAGCCCCCGGTCGACGACACCCCTGCTCAGCCGGACGACCCGCCCCAGGCCCAGGTCGACAAGAGCAACACCCCGCAGCCCAACCCGGTGCTGGATGCGCTCATCGCCGTGCTCACGATCGTCGGCTGGACGGTGCTCGGCCTCGCGATCCTCTCCGCGCCGTTCCTCGCCGTCCTGGCCGCCAAGTGGCGGCGCAGAGCGCTGCGTCGCAAAGCGCCGACCGCAGTGGAGCGCATCGCGGGCGGGTGGCGCGAGTTCGCGGACACCGCTGTCGACCACGGGTACGATCCGCCACCGGCCGCCACCCGCAAGGAGTTCGCAGGGACCATCGGAGGGTCGAGGGCGAGCGCCCTCGCCGCCGTCGCCGACCGTGCCGTCTTCAGCCCGATCGCCCCCACCCAGGAGGAGGCGGACACGGTGTGGAAGGCCGTCGACGAACTGCGCGGCCAGCTCGGCAAGCGCGACACACGGTGGAAGCGGATGCTGGCGGCGGTTTCGCTCCGCTCGCTCGGCTACCGTGGGTGGAGGGGCAACGGAAGGAAAGGCAGACGATGAACTGTCGGGTGTGTGGCAGCGAATTGTCGGACGGGACCCTGTTCTGCGGCAACTGCGGAAGCTCGGTCACGGCGGCGCGGGTGCGTCCTCCGGCCGTCGTCGACGCGCGGCCGTCTGACACGTCCATCGTGGAGCGGTTGCCCAGGCCGGCGGTCGCCGGCCGGTTCCTCGGCGCCGCGCACGCGGAGCACGAGGACGAAGCGCGCATCCTGGTCGAGGACATCGAGTCGGCGCCTCCCGCCGAGCAGGCCGCCGTCACGTATACGCTCAGCTTCTCCACCGGTCCCAGCGTGGAGGTGTCTGGCAGCGGACTGATCGGGCGGCGTCCGATCACGCAGCCGGGGGAGCAGGTCGACCAGATGATCGCCGTCGACGACCCGGCGCGGAGCGTGTCGAAGACGCACCTCGAGTTCGGCATCGAGGCGGGGGAGCTGTGGATCTGCGACAGGTACTCCGGGAACGGGACGGTCGCGCATCCACTGGGCGGTGTCGCCCGCCTCTGCGAGGCCGGCCGTCGCTACCGCGTCACGCGCGGCACGCGTGTCGAGATCGGCGACCAGTGGTTCGACGTGAGCTGACCCACCCCCACCAGCCCACGCCGCCAGAACTCCGTTCGAACGGAGTTCTCGACGCATTCCGCCGCCATCTCCTTCCGAACGGAGACGGCGGCGGCGTGTCGCGTGGGAAGTCCTGCGATGACCTAGCGCAGGAATTTCTGCACGACGCGCCGCGCCGGACTCCGTAACGCAGGAGATCCCGGCCGAAGTGGCCGGGATCTCCTGCGTTACGGAGCAGCGGGACGGTCAGGCGAGCGCGTCGGCCACGGTGGTCGACGGCAGGCCGTGCGCCTCGGCGACGGCAGCGTTGGTGACGCTTCCGGCGTGCACGTTGAGGCCGAGGGCCAGCGACGCGTCCGCGGACAGCGCGTCGCGCCAGCCGCGGTTGGCGATGGCGCGGGCGTATGGCAGGGTCGCGTTGGTCAGCGCGTACGTGGAGGTGTGCGGCACCGCGCCCGGCATGTTGGCGACGCAGTAGAACAGCGACTGGTGCACCGTGAAGGTGGGGTCGGCGTGCGTCGTCGGGTGCGAGTCGGCGAAGCATCCGCCCTGGTCGACGGCGATGTCGACGAGCACGCTGCCCGGCTTCATCCGGGAGACCAGCTCGTTGCTGACGAGCTTCGGCGCCTTCGCGCCCGGCACGAGCACGGAGCCGATGACGAGGTCGGATGCGACGACGGCCTTGTCGATCTCGAAGCTGTTCGAGGCGATGGTCTTGATGCGGCCGGAGTACAGCGCATCCAGTTCGCGCAGCCGGGCGATGTTCGTGTCGAGCACGGTGACCTCGGCGCCGAGGCCGACGGCGACGGATGTGGCGTTTGTGCCGGCGACGCCGCCGCCGAGCACGGTGACGACGGCAGGGTGGGTGCCGGGGACGCCGGGGATGAGGAGGCCGGGGCCGCCGTTCGGCTTCAGCATCGTGTTCGCGCCGACGATCGGGGCGAGACGACCGGCAACCTCGCTCATCGGGGCGAGCAGGGGGAGAGCCCTGGAGGGAAGCTGGACGGTCTCGTAGGCGATCGCGGTGACGCCCGAGTCGATCAGTGCGCGGGTCAGCGCCTCCTCGGCGGCGAGGTGCAGATAGGTGAACAGCACCAGGCCCTGACGGAAGTGGCCGTACTCGCTCTCGACTGGCTCCTTGACCTTGAGCACCAGGTCGGCGATCTGCCAGGTGGATGCGGCGTCCGGCATGATCGTCGCTCCGGCCGAGACGTAGAGCTCGTCGGGGATGGACGAGCCGACCCCCGCCTGCGTCTCCACGTACACCTCGTGCCCGTTCGCCACGAGGTCGTGCACGCCGGCCGGGGTGATCGCCACCCGGAACTCGTTGTTCTTGATCTCGCGGGGGATCGCGACCTTCATGGGACTCCTTACACATCGACGTGGTGATTCGATCATCACCCTAACCCGAAGTGACCGACGATTTCGACTGTCTGATGGTCGGATTTGTGCTGATTTCGTGAATTCTCAGTGAGGTTGGGACGGATTCCGCCACCCATCGCCGACGGAATCAGGCCGCACGACGATTTCCCCGGCGAAACGGTCGATTCGGAACGGATTTCGTGAAGATTATGTTTCGGAATGGACGTTTTGCCCATCGGATGATGCGCGGCGCACCGGCCGTGTGCCAGTATCGACCCACCGCAACGGCACACCGAAGTGCGCGGCGGGTTGTTGTGCGTGATCGTGTTCGACCCCGAAGGAGCACCACTCGTGAATTCCAGGCAGCTTCCGCAAGACCCGATGATCCAGAAACTGGTGCAGTCCGCCAGGCGTTCGCAACTGACCAGGCGCGGCCTCCTCGCCGGCGCGGGCGCGAGCGCAGCGGCACTCGCCCTCGCCGCGTGTTCGACGGGAGGGGCGTCGAGCAAGCCGACGGCCGCCAAGGACGTGTCGTCGACGGACAAGACCATGACCTGGGCCAACTGGCAGGCGTACCTCGACCAGGACGACAACGGGAAGTACCCGACACTGGAGGCGTTCCAGAAGCAGTCGGGCATCTCCGTCAAGTACGACGTCGCGGTCGACGACAACAACACCTACTACGCGAAGGTCAAGGACCAGCTCGCCCTCGGCAAGGACATCGGCGCAGACACCGTCTGTCTCACCGACTGGATGGTCGCCCGCCTCATCCGCTTCGGCTACGTGCAGTCCTTCGACGAGTCGGCCATCCCGAACAAGAAGAATCTCTCACCCGCGCTCCAGGATGCGGACTTCGACCCTGGGCGCAAGAAGTCGCTGCCCTGGCAGAGCGGCTTCGCCGGGATCTGCTGGAACAAGTCCAAGCTCCCGAACGGCCTCACATCCGTCGACGACCTGTGGAAGCCGGAGCTCAAGGGCAAGGTCGGCGTGCTGAGCGAGATGCGCGACACGATGGGCCTGCTGATGCTGCAGCAGGGCGTCGACATCTCCAAGAAGTTCAGCGACGACGACTACAACAAAGCGATCGACAAGCTGACCAAGGAGGTCAGCGACGGCCAGATCCGCAACATCAAGGGCAACTCCTACCTCAACGACCTGAAGAGCGGAGACACCCTCGCCGCGATCTGCTGGTCGGGCGACATCACCCAGTTGAACGCCGAGGCCGGCGACAACTGGGAGTTCGTCCTCCCCGAGGCGGGCGGCACCCTGTGGAGCGACAACTTCGTCATCCCGATCGGCTCCCCGCGCAAGGCCAACGCCGAGAAGCTCATCGACTACTACTACCAGCCGGAGGTGGCGGCGGAGGTCGCCGCCTGGGTGAACTACATCACCCCCGTGGTCGGCGCCAAGGAGGCCGCGATCAAGATCGACCCCGACCTGGCGGACAACCAGCTCATCTTCCCCGACGACAGCACCCTCTCGAACGCGCACATCTTCCGCACCCTCACCCCGGCCGAGGAGCAGAAGTACCAGGCGGCGTTCCAGAAGGTCATCCTGGGCGCCTGATGGCACGCGGAGCGTTCGCCGAGTCCGGCGCCGACCTGCAACTGGTCGGGATCAAGAAGCGGTTCCCCGGGTTCACGGCGATCGAGAACCTCGACCTCACCATCCCGGCCGGCTCGTTCTTCGCGCTGCTCGGCCCGAGTGGATGCGGGAAGACCACCACCCTGCGCCTCGTCGCCGGTCTGGAGGAGCCGACGGAGGGCCAGATCATCATCGGCGGCAAAGACGTCACCAAGACGAAGCCGTTCCAGCGGCCTGTCAACACGGTGTTCCAGAGCTACGCCCTGTTCCCGCACATGACCATCCTCGAGAACGTCGCCTTCGGGCTGCGCCGCCGCAAGATCGGCGACCCGATCGCGAAGGCGCACGAGGCGCTGCGGCTGGTCGAGCTCGACCACCTCGCCGCGCGCAGGCCGGCGCAGCTCTCCGGCGGCCAGCAGCAGCGGGTCGCGCTCGCCCGCGCCGTGGTCAACCGCCCGGCCCTGCTACTGCTGGACGAGCCGCTCGGTGCGCTCGACCTGAAGCTGCGGCGCCAGATGCAGCTCGAGCTGAAGTCGATCCAGACCGAGGTCGGTCTCACCTTCGTGCACGTCACCCACGATCAGGAGGAGGCCATGACCATGGCCGACACCGTCGCCGTGATGAATAAGGGCGAGATCGAGCAGATGGGGGCGCCTGCGGTGCTCTATGAGCTGCCGGCGACCGTCTTCGTCGCCAACTTCCTCGGCCAGTCGAACCTGTTCGTCGGTCCGATCCTGGATGGCGGAGGGGACGTCCTCGGCGTCGACGTCGCCGACCAGCGCATCCAGGTGCCGCGGTCGCGAGCCCAGCGCCACACCGGGAACGTCACGGTCGGCGTCCGCCCGGAGAAGCTGACGCTGCACAGCGACCCGTCCGGCATCGCGTCCGGCGCGAACGTCCTGGGTCCCGGCCGGGTGATCGACGTCTCGTTCAGCGGAGTGAGCACCCAGTACCTGGTGGATGTGCCAGGAGCGGGCACGATCGTCGTGTTCGCCCAGAACCTGTCCAGCGGACCGGTCGCCTCGCTGGGCGGCGAGGTGTGGATCGCCTGGGACCCGTCGCACACCTTCGTGCTGGCCGACGAGCCGCCCGCCGACGGCAGATTCGTTGACGACTCCGACACCCAGATGATCGCGACCCAGGCCAAGGAGCGCATGTTGACGGAGCTCGAGGAGGCCTGATGGCGCTCGCTGCCTTCTCGACGGCCGCGCCGCCGACCCAGGATCAGGAGCCGGCGCAGCGGCGCAGGAGCGGCATCGCCCTGGTGCTGCTGCTGCCGGGCGTGCTGTACCTGGTGCTGTTCTTCCTCACGCCGCTGGTCTCGCTGATCATCACGTCGTTCCAGACCCCTGTCGTCGACGGCGACATCGGTCAGTATCAGGCGGCCTTTCAGTGGCAGAACTACACGGATGCGATCGCCGAGTACTGGCCGCAGATCATCCGGTCGTTCGTCTACGCGATCATCGCCACGGCGGCCGCCCTGGTGATCAGCTACCCGCTCGCGTACTTCATCGGCGTGAAGGTGCGGAAGTACCCCCTGGTGCAGAACCTGCTGATGACCCTCGTCATCGCGCCGTTCTTCATCAGCTTCCTGCTCCGCACGCTGGCCTGGAAGCAGTTGCTCTCCGATGACTCCTGGTTCACCAGCTCTCTCAAGGCGCTGTCGATCCTGCCTCCGGATGCGCACGTCACCGGCACGGCGTTCTCGGTCATTTTCGGTCTGACGTACAACTTCATCCCGTTCATGACCCTGCCGCTGTACTCGACGCTGGAGCGGCTCGACGTTCGCTATCTCGAAGCGGGCTCCGACCTGTACGCGAGCGCGTGGACGACGTTCCGCAAGATCACCATCCCGCTGTCGATGCCCGGCATCGTGTCCGGGACCCTGCTGACGTTCATCCCCGCGGCGGGCGACTACATCAACGCCTCCCAGGACTTCCTCGGCGGCGCGGACACCTCGATGATCGGTAACGTCATCGAGACCAACTTCCTGGTGCTGCAGAACTACCCGACGGCAGCGGCTATGTCCGTGGTGCTGATGGCGGTCATCCTGGTGATCGTCGGCGTGTACGTGAAGCGCAGCGGAACGGAGGACCTGCTGTGAGAGGTTTCCGGTTCAAGGGGCTCGGCCTCGGTGTCTATGCGTTCCTCGCGCTGGCGTTCCTGCTCATCCCGATCGTCTACACGTTCATCTATTCGTTCAACGACGCACTCAAGAACAACATCGCCTGGCGCGGGTTCACCTTCCGCAACTGGACGAATGTGTGCGACGCGGCCGGGATCTGCGACGCGTTCATGGCGAGCATCATCATCGGCATCATCGCGACGGTCGTCGCCACGGTGCTCGGCACGATGATCGCCATCGCCCTGATGCGCTACCGGTTCCGGTTCCGCTCGCAGACCAGTCTGCTGCTGTTCCTGCCGATGGCGAGCCCGGAGGTCGTGCTCGGCGCCGGCCTGGCGGCCCAGTTCCTCAGCCTCGGCGTGAACAAGGGCTTCGGCACCATCATCATCGCCCACGTGATGTTCTGCATCAGCTTCGTCGTGGTCACGGTGAAGGCGCGCGTTGCGAGCCTCGACCCCGCGCTGGAGGAGGCGGGCCGCGACCTCTACGGCTCGCCGGTCGCGGTGTTCTGGCGGATCACATTCCCGCTGTTGCTCCCCGGCATCCTGTCGGCGGCGCTCCTGTCGTTCTCGCTCAGCTTCGACGACTTCATCATCACGAATTTCAACGCAGGCGCCGTCACGACGTTCCCGATGTACATCTACATCGCGGCCTCGCGCGGCATCCCCGCCCAGGCCAATGTGATCGCCTCCGCGGTGTTCATCATCACGATCCTCGTGGTGCTGATCACCCAGCTCACAGCGGCCGCCCGCGCGAAGCGGCTGGCCAAGGACGTTGGCTGACCCCTCAAGACCCCCAAAGGCGCGACGGCCCGGCAGCATCCAACTGCCGGGCCGTTACGTCGTCTGTCGACGGGCGCTCGGGATGCGCGTCACACGTACGACGCGCGGATCTCTCCGACCCGCACGCCGCGGCCGAGCACGGCGAGGTCGAGACGTGGTGCGACCGCTGCGACCGCCTCACGCTCGACGGCCCCGGCGTCCGCCAGCAGCGACAGGGCGACGATGGTCGCCGCCCGCAGGCTGCCGTCCAGGATCTTGAGCGCCACCGTGGTGCCGTCCGGCGCCGCCATGACCATCACGCCCTCCGCGCCGAGCTTCGCGAAGATGCCGAGCTCGTCGATCACGATGGTGTTGGCACGGCCGGGACCGTCGATGGCCCAGCCGTTGGCGAGCACGGCGTTCTTCAGGCTCGCGGCGTTCCGGTAGAGCGCGAACGGCGAGCCGTCCGACGCCGTCGCGATGCGCTGGATGCCGCGGGCGAGGGTGCTGAGAGCCATCGCGAAGACGGGGGCGCCGCATCCGTCGACGCCGGTCGCGACGACTTTGTCTCCTGTCAGCCGCTCCACCACATCCCGCACCTGCTGCTGCATGGGATGCTGCGGGTCGAGGTAGCTCTCGGTCGGCCAGCCGTTGACCATGCAGGCCAGCAGCATCGCGGCGTGCTTGCCTGAGCAGTTCATGAACAGCGGGCGCTTGACCTCGCCGCTGCGGATCGCGTCGTCGCGCGCTGCCGAGTCGAGCGGCCAGTCGTTCGGGCACTGCAGGGCGTCCTCGGTGAGCTGCGCCTGTGCGAGCAGGCCTCGCACGACAGACAGGTGGGCCGGCGTTCCGCCGTGGCTGGCGGTCGCGAGCACGGCGGCTGCGCCCTCCAGCGGGACGCCGGAGCCCATGACCGCGATGGCCTGGAACGGCTTCAGACTCGACCGGGGGAACACCGGGGCGTCCGGCGCGCCGAGCGACCGGACGATGGCGCCGTCCGGCCCCAGCACGATGGCCGAGCCGAGGTGACGGGACTCGACGAACCCGCTGCGCTCGACCACCGCCAGCTCGACGGCTTCCTGCCCGGTGAAGACCGCGGGGCTCACAGCGCAGCGAAGGCGTCGTCGAGCACCTGCACGGCGTCGGCGATCAGCGCGTCGGAGACGGCGAGGCTCGGCAGGAAGCGCAGGACGTTTCCGTACGTGCCGGCGTTGAGCACGAGCACACCGTGCTGGGCCGCGTACGCCACGATGGAGGCGACCGCCTCGGCGTTCGGCTCCTTGGTGGTCGCTCCGGTGCCGGGCTGCACGAGCTCGATGGCCAGCATCGCGCCGATGCCGCGCACGTCGCCGATGATGTCGTACTTCTCCTGAAGCGCGAGCAGCGCAGGCTTGAGCGTCTTCTCGATGCGCTTGCCCTCGTCGAGCAGGTTGTTCTTCTCGATCGACTCGAAGACCGCCACGGCAGCGGCCGCCGCCACGGGGTTGCCGCCGAAGGTGCCCCCGAGCCCGCCGGGCTGGGCGGAGTCCATGATCTCGGCGCGGCCGGTGACGGCGGCGAGCGGGAGGCCGCCCGCGATGCCCTTGGCGCTCAGCACCAGGTCCGGGACCAGGCCGAAGTGCTCGCTGGCGTAGTACGCGCCCGTGCGGGCCATGCCGCTCTGGATCTCGTCGGCGATGAACACGACGCCGTTGGCCGTGCACCACTCCTGCAGAGCGGGGAGATAGCCGTCGGCCGGGACCATGAATCCGCCCTCGCCCTGGATCGGCTCCACGACGAGGCAGGCCAGGTCGGATGCGCCGACGACCTTCTCGAGGTATGCGATGGTGCGCGCGGCCGCCTCCGCCCCGCTGAGGCCGTCGTGGTACGGGTACGAGCTGGGTGCGTGGTAGACGTCACCGGCGAACGGGCCGAAGCCGGTCGCGTACGGCATGGCCTTGAAGTTCATGGCCATCGTGAGGTTGGTGCGGCCGTGGTACGCGTGGTCGAGCACCGCGACGGCGCGACGGCCGGTGTGCTTGCGGGCGATCTTGACGCCGTTCTCCACGGCCTCGGCGCCGGAGTTCACCAGGACGGACTTCTTGGCGTGGTCGCCAGGGGTGTGCTCGGCGAGCAGTTCGGCGACGCGAACGTACTCCTCGTACGGGGTGATCGTGAAGAGAGTGTGGATGACGTCCTGCAGTTGGGCTGCGGCCGCATCCACCACGGCGGTCTCGGTGTGGCCGACCGTCGTCACGCCGATCCCTGCGCCGAAGTCGACGAACTGGTTGCCGTCGACGTCGACCAGGATGGCGCCGTTCGCCTTGGCGATGTAGACGGGAAGGGTGGACGAGACGCCGGTGGGGACGACAGCCAGGCGTCGCTGGTGCAGTTCCTGGGACTTCGGGCCGGGTACGGCCGTGACGATGCGGCGTTCTTGCGCAACGCTGTAAACGGGCGCGCTTGTGCTCAGAGTGTCGGTCATGATGAGACGAGTTTAGCTCCGGTGGCAGAATCGGACCATGAAGCTCGAGCACAGCTACGCGATCGACCTCGAATGGACAGGCAACAGGGGGAGCGGCACCAGCGGCTACAAGGACTACGGACGCGAGCACGTCGTCACCGCCGAGGGGAAGCACCTCATCGAGGCGTCCGCGGACCGTGCGTTCTTCGGCGACCGCGACCGCTGGAATCCGGAGGAGCTGCTGCTCGCGGCCCTCAGCCAGTGCCACATGCTCAGCTACCTCGCCGAGGCGGCGAGGGCCGGGGTGGTCGTCGTCGGATACACCGACAGGGCGACCGGCCTCATGGAGCAGACCAGCGACGGCGGAGGCCATTTCACCAGCGCGACCCTGCGCCCGCTGGTGACGATCGCCGACCCGGCCCAGGCCGAGCTCGCCGCATCCCTGCACGCCCCGGCCGCCGCCAAGTGCTTCATCGCGGCTTCCGTGAACTTCCCGGTCCACCACGCCCCCGAGCTCCTCACCCTCGCCTAGCGACGCCATCGAGCCCAGGCTTTTTCATCGTAAGAACGCGGAATACGGTGAAAAAGCCTGGGCTCGATTGCTACGCGCAGCCGAAGCGGGCTTGGGGGACGGAGGCGGGAACCGGGGCGGGGGCGGGGGTGGGGGCCGCGGCGCGCTCCGACTCGGCCCAGCGGTGCATGGCGGCGGCCCAGCGGCCGTCGCGGGTGAGCGGCGGTGGCTGCTCGGTGCCGGAGTCGCGGCGCCTGCGCAGCATGGCCTGTTCCCGTTCGCGCTCGCCGAGTTCGGCGATCGACGTCAGCCACAGTGTGAGCGGATGCATGATAACCACCTAACTTGTTTTGATGGTTAGAGCATACCGTAACCAGTTATCGGGTTACAATGGTTACATGCGTACGAATGCACCCGAGCTGGGCGCCGACCTGCTGGTCGACTTCCTCAACACGTACGACGTGGAGGACGACGTCGACGCCATCGACGACGCCACAGGATTCGCGGCGTGGGCCGAGAGTCACGGCGTAGAGCCAGGCGACGCCGCGGAGACCAAGCGAGTGCGGGATGCCCTGCGTTCCGTGGTCGATGGAGAGGCCGCCGACCTGCCCTCCGTCGAACTGGAGACGACCTGCGGGGAGCGCTCCGTCGGCCTCACCGCCCGCACCGCGGCGCAGGCGGCCGTCGCGAGCTCGCTCATCCTGAGCATCCAGGGCAAGCTCGAACGCGTGAAGCTCTGCGGCGCAGACGACTGTCGCTGGGCGTTCTACGACAAGTCCCGCAACGGGTCGCGCACCTGGTGCAGCATGGGCGTCTGCGGCAACAGGCAGAAGGCCCGCACCTACCGCTCGAAGGCGGGGGAGGCCGACGCCGGTCAGGACGCCACTGACGCGGAGCCCACCGCTGCGGCAGCTACCGCCGCTCGGGGTGCAGAGCGCGCTTGACCCGCTCCACCGCATTCGCGGGCGGCGCCTCGTTGTAGCGCTCCGCCAGCTCCTGGCCGGTGAGCCCGTGGATGGCGGCCATGATCTCGTCGGTGGCCTGACGCCTGGCGCGGCCGGACTCCGCTGAACCGTATTTGCTGACGTCGATCGGCTCGCCGAACTTCACCGTGAATTTCCGGATGCGCGGCACCTTCGCACCGACAGGCTGCAGTTCGTTGGTGCCGATCAGCCCGACGGGGACGACCAGCGCACCGGTCGTGAGTGCGAGCCAGGCGACGCCCGTCCGTCCCTTGTACAGCCGTCCGTCCAACGAGCGCGTGCCCTCGGGGTAGAGGGCGAACGCCGCGCCCGTCTCGATGATGCGCTTGGACTGGTCCAGCGCATCCTGTGCCGCCTGCCCCGCGCCGCGCTCGACGCCGACCGCGCCGATCGCCGTGAAGAACGTGCGGGACAGCCAGCCCTTGAAGCCGGTTCCCTCGAAGTAGTGCGACTTGGCGAGGAACTGCACGCGCCGCGGCGCCATCAGCGGGATCACGATGCTGTCGATGAACGAGAGGTGGTTGCTCGCCAGAATGATCGCGCCCGTGCGTGGCACGTTCTTGCGCCCGATGATCGTCGGGCGGTAGAGCAGGCGCGCGACGGGTGCGATGACCGTGCGCCCGAGCAGGTAGACGAAGCCGGGCTTCTTCACCTCGGTCGTCCCAGCGTCGGGTTCGGTCGTCGTCACGGATACGAGCGTAGTCGCGGGTGTATTCCGTGCGCGGTATGCGCGAGGAGCCAGGGCGATCAGCCGCCGTCGAACGGGCGGAGCGGCGCGCAGCCGAATCCGCCGGCGTAGACCAGGCAGGCGGGCACGAACCCGCTGAAGCGCACGGCGAGCGGCGAGCCGAACCAGGTGTTGTACAGCCGGGAGAAGTTGAGGTTGCCGAAGGTGGAGCAGGCTCCGGCAGGGCCGGTCGGTTTGGCGAGGGTCTCGGCGTTCGGCTGGTACGGCGTGTAGTTGTAGAGGTTGGCCGTCGCCTGGTTGGCGATGGTCACCGTGCTCGTGCCGCAGGCGGCGTTCGGGTGGTACTGGATGGCGTTGTCGCCGATCCGGTACCGCCAGTCGTCCGGATGCACGGTGTACTCCCGGAACTGCCAGGCCGCCCGGTACACCTGGTTGAAGAACCCGAAGAACTTCTTGTCGCACTCCGCGGTGTCAGGGCACGCGTATCCCGTGGCCTTCTGATACCCGGATGCGCTCGGCGCGGTGAGCAGCGACTGCTCCTTCTGCAGCAGCACCAGCAGCACCCGCGGGCTGATCGTGCACGCCGTGGCCACGCGGGCGATGATGCTGCTCGCCCGTTCGTCGCGCTGGCCGCGGATCGCCGAGCAGCGGTCTTTCGACGCCGGGACGGCGGGGGTGTCGATGCGGTAGCGCGACAGGCAGGGGACGCCGTCTTTGGGCTTGCAGGTGCGAGCATCCAGGAACTCCTGGATGTCGGCCTGCGTCATCGCGTTCGGGTTGAAGAAGCTGTCGTCGCTGATGATGTCGCCAGGGTCGAACGACGCCTTCTGCTCCGCGAACCCGCCGACGGCCGGCACCAGGGTGAAGACGGAGGCCAGGGCGGCCACCCCCGCGATGGCGCGCCAGCGTCGGCGAAGGAATCCCACGATCCGGCTCAGCCGAAGGTGGCCAGTGCTTCTTCGATCACGGTCGCCGCGTCGTCGATGAGCTCCTCGCTGATCACGACCGAGGGGAGAAGGCGCAGGACGCTGTCCCAGCTTCCGGCGTCGAGCGGGATGACGCCGTTGGCGGTCGCGTGCGCGAGAACGGCCTTGAGGGCGTCGGGGTTGGGGGTCTTCGTGCCCGGCACGACGAGCTCGATGCCGAACATCGCGCCCTTGCCTCGCACCTCGCCGACCACGGCGAAGCGGTCTGCCCAGTCGCCGATGCGCGCCCAGAGCGCCTTCTCGACCCGCTGCGCCTCGGCGAGCAGGTCCTCCTTCTCGAAGACGTCGAAGACGGCGAGAGCGGCGGCGGTGGAGACCGGGTTGCCGCCGAAGGTGCCTCCGATGCCGCCGGGCTGGACCGCATCCATGATCTCGGCGCGGCCGGTGACAGCCGCGAGCGGGAAGCCGCCGGCGATGCCCTTCGCGCTCGTGATGAGGTCGGGGACGACGCCGTGGTGCTCGATCGAGTACCAGGTGCCCGTGCGGCCGATGCCCGCCTGGATCTCGTCGGCGACGAAGACGATGCCGTTCTCCGTGCAGAACTCGGAGAGCCGCTTGAAGTAGCCGGGGGCCGGGATGATGATGCCGCCGTCGCCCTGGATCGGCTCGACGAACAGGGCGGCGAGCTCGGTGGCGCCGATGTGGGTGTTGATGTAGTCGATGGTGCGCTCCGCGGCCTCTTCGCCCGTCATCCCCTCCGGGTCGCGGAACGGGTAGCTGATCGGCACGCTGTAGATCTCACCGGGGAACGGGCCCATGCCGGCGCGCTCCGGCCAGGGGCGGTACGTCATCGCCATGGTGAGGTTGGTGCGTCCGTGGAACGCGTGGTCGAGGGCGGCGATGGCGCGGCGGCCGGTGAACTTGCGGGCGATCTTGACGGCGTTCTCGACCGCCTCCGCTCCCGAGTTGACCAGGATGCTGTGCTTCTCGAAGTCGCCAGGAGTGATCTCCGCCAGCTTCTCGGCGACCCGGACGTAGTTCTCGTACGGCGTCACGGTGAACAGCGTGTGCGTGAGCTTCGATGCCTGCTCGAACGCCGCAGCCGCGACCTCGGGATGCGCGTGGCCGATGGTGGTCACGCCGATGCCGCAGCCGAGGTCGATCAGCCGGTTGCCGTCGACGTCGACCAGGATCGCGCCGGAGCCGGACTCCATGTAGATGTTCGCGAGCGTCCCTGCGCCGCGGCTGACCGATGCGACCCGACGCTCCTGCAGCTCGATCGAGCGGGGGCCGGGCAGGTCGGTGACGAGGTTGCGGGTCTGCGGAACGGAGAATTCGCGAGTCATGTGCTCCATCGTATGCGGCGCTCGCTGTCAGGTTCGGCAAAGGAGGATGAGGCAGACTGGGTACCCCTGCCCGCATTCCGGAAAGTATCACCGTGCGCAAATCCCTTTCGATCGTCACCGCCGCCCTCGTCGTGGCCGGTCTCGCCGCCTGCAGTTCGGGCGCGCCGACGAGCACCGCGACCCCGGCCGCCAACGCCTGCCAGAACGTCAAGGCCGGTGACACCTCGAAGTCGATCAAGGTAGAGGGGAAGTTCGGCGCGACGCCGAAGGTCACGGTGCCGACGCCGCTGAAGACCACGGACATCGAGCGCAGCATCGTCATCAAGGGCACTGGCGCGGAGGTCAAGGGCGGCGACTCCGTCGGCATCGCGCTGGCCGCGTACAGCGGCGTCACCGGCAAGGAGATCACGCCGGCAGCCGGATTCGACGGCCAGGCTCCGCAGACCATCCAGGTCAACGACAAGGCGTACGTCCCCGGACTGGTCCGCGCGATCGAGTGCCTCCCGCTCAAGACGCGCGTGGTGCTCACCGCCACGGCGAAGGAGGCGTTCGGCAGCCTCGACACCTCCAAGCTGAACCTCAAGGCGACCGACTCCGTCGTCTTCGTCGCCGACCTCGTCGAGAAGGTGCCGACGCGGGCGAACGGCAAGACGGTCACTCCGCCAGCGGGCTTCCCGACCGTGAAGCTCACCTCGACGGGTGAGCCGAACGTCACGATTCCGAAGACCGACCCGCCGACCGAGACCAAGATCGGCGTCCTCAAGCAGGGCGACGGCGAGGTGGTCCAGCCCGGCGACACGGTCACCGTCCAGTACAAGGGCGTCCTCTGGAGGAACGGGCAGATGTTCGACTCCAGTTGGAGCCGTGGCGCCCCGGCGACCTTCCAGACCACCGGCGTCGTCGCCGGTTTCAAGAAGGCACTCGAAGGCCAGAAGGTCGGCTCGCAGGTCATCGCGATCGTCCCTCCGGCCGACGGCTACGGCGCGCAGGGCTCAGGGGACATCAAGGCGACCGACACGATGGTCTTCGTCATCGACATCCTCGGCACCACGCGCTGACTCTTCCGTAGGCTGGACCCGTGCGCAGAGTCATCATCCTCGGTTCCACCGGTTCGATCGGCACCCAAGCCCTCGACGTCATCGCGGCGAACCCCGACCGCTTCACCGTGGTCGGGCTCACCGCTGGCAGCAACGCCGACGAACTGGCCGCGCAGGCGGAGCGGTTCGGAGTGGGGGAGACGGCGCTCGGCGCCGACGACTCCGAGCGTCTGGTGCGCGGCGTCGAGGCGGACGTCGTGCTCAACGGCATCACCGGGTCCGTCGGCCTCGGCCCGACGCTCGCCGCGCTCGAGACAGGGGCGAGCCTCGCGCTCGCCAACAAGGAGTCGCTGATCGTCGGCGGCGCTCTCGTGAAGGCGGCGGCTGCGCCAGGACAGATCGTGCCGGTCGACTCCGAGCACTCCGCGCTCGCGCAGGCGCTGCGCTCCGGCACAGCTGGCGAGGTTCGGCGGCTGGTGCTGACCGCATCCGGTGGCCCGTTCCGGGGGAGGAGCCGCGCATCCCTCGCCGACGTGACGCCCAGGGAGGCGCTCGCGCACCCCACCTGGGACATGGGGCTCGTCGTCACCACGAACTCGTCGACGCTCGTCAACAAGGGGCTCGAGATCATCGAGGCGCACCTGCTGTTCGACGTGCCGTACGACAGGATCGAGGTCACCGTGCATCCCCAGTCGGTGATCCACTCGATGGTCGAGTTCGTGGACGGGTCGACCATCGCGCAGGCGTCCCCTCCCGACATGCGGCTGCCGATCTCGCTCGGCCTGGACTGGCCCAACCGGGTGCCGGGCGTCGGCGTGCCGCTGGACTGGTCGGCGGCGCACAGTTGGACGTTCGAGCCGCTCGACGGCGACGCGTTCCCCGCTGTCGCGCTCGCCAAGCGCGTCGGCGAGGCCGGCGCGACGTATCCCGCCGTGTTCAACGCCGCCAACGAGCAGGCCGTCGCCGCCTTCCACGCCGGAGCCATCGGCTACCTCGACATCGTCGACACGGTCGAACGGGTCGTGGATGCGCACCGTCCGGACGGTGAGCTCACCCGCGAGAGCCTCGCAGAGGCGGAACGCTGGGCACGGGATGCGGCCGACCGGCTGATCGCCGCCGCATAGCGTTCCCCCTGCTGGTTCCAAGCTGCGCGCCATTACTCTGTAGCCGTGGAATCCGTACTGCTCTTCGTGCTCGGCGTCGTCATCATCCTGGTGGGCGTCGCGCTGTCGATCGCGCTGCACGAGATCGGCCACCTGGTTCCGGCCAAGCTCTTCGGCGTCAAGGTCACGCAGTACATGATCGGGTTCGGCAAGACGCTGTTCTCGTTCCGCCGCGGTGAGACCGAGTACGGCGTGAAGGCCATCCCGCTCGGCGGCTACATCTCGATGATCGGGATGTTCCCCCCTGGCAAGGAGGGCGGAGCTGGCCGCAACGCCACCACAGGCTTCATGCAGGCGATGGCTCAGGATGCGCGCACCGCCAGCGCCGAGACCGTGCTGGTCGGCGAGGAGAACCGCACGTTCTACAAGCTGCCGGTGTGGAAGCGCATCATCATCATGTTCGGCGGCCCGTTCATGAACCTGCTCATCGGCGTCGTACTCTTCGGCGTGCTGCTGATGGGCTTCGGGACGCCGCAGCAGTCGACAACGGTGGCCACGGTGAGCCAGTGCGTGCTCGCGTCGAACAGCACCCGCCAGACCTGCGAGGCGAGCGATCCCGCCGCCCCTGCCGCCGCGGCGGGGATCAAGCCGGGCGACACCATCGTCAGCATCGACGGCACGCCGATCACTAGCTGGGCGCAGTCCACGAAGGTCATCCGCGACTCCGCCGACCGCACGCTCTCCGTCGTCGTCAAGCGCGACGGCGAGGAGAGGACGCTCGCCGTCACCCCCAAGACCAACGCGGTCGCCAAGACCGACGCATCCGGAGCCGTCGTCAAGAATGCGGACGGCACGGTCGCCACCGTGACCGCCGGATTCGTCGGCATCGGATCGCTGCAGGAGCTCGTGCCGCAGCCGATCACCTCCGTGCTCCCAGCCGTCGGTGCGCAGACCGGAGCGGTCGTCGGCGTCATCATCCACCTGCCGCAGCGCATGGTCGACGTCTGGAACGCCGCGTTCGGGTCCGGGGAGCGAGACCCGAACGGCCCGGTCAGCCTCGTCGGCATCGGGCGGGCGGCCGGCGAGCTCACCGCCCTCGACGGCGTTCCGGTGATCGACAAGGTTTACACGATGATCGGGATCCTCGCATCGCTGAACATCGCCCTGTTCGTCTTCAACCTCATCCCGTTGCTCCCGCTCGACGGCGGCCACATCGCCGGGGCTGCCTGGGAGGGCATCCGGCGCGCGTTCGCCAAGCTGTTCAAGCGCCGCGACCCCGGTCCCGTCGACATGGCCAAGCTGATGCCGCTGACCTTCGCGGTCGTCATCGTCCTCGGCGGCATGAGCGTGCTGCTGATGTACGCGGACATCGTCAAGCCCATCAACCTCTTCGGCTAGACGGCGCACACTCGGCGCCCAGCCGGTTCCCAAACAGCCGCGTAGGATTGGGGACGTGGCAGCAATCAATCTGGGGATGCCGAAGGTTCCCGAAACACTCGCACCCCGACGCAAGTCCCGTCAGATCAAGGTCGGCAAGGTTCTCGTCGGAGGAGACGCGCCCATCAGCGTCCAGTCCATGACGACGACGCCGACCACGAACATCAACGCGACCCTGCAGCAGATCGCCGAGCTCACCGCATCCGGCTGCGACATCGTGCGCGTCGCGGTGCCGAGCCGCGACGACGCGGAAGCGTTGCCGATCATCGCGAAGAAGAGCCAGATCCCTGTGATCGCGGACATCCACTTCCAGCCCAACTACGTATACGCGGCCATCGACGCCGGCTGCGCGGCCGTGCGCGTCAACCCGGGCAACATCCGCAAGTTCGACGACCAGGTGGGCAAGATCGCCGCCGCAGCCAAGGCGGCGGGCGTCTCGCTCCGCATCGGCGTGAACGCCGGATCCCTCGAGCCCAGCCTGCTGCAGAAGTACGGCAAGGCCACCCCGGAAGCGCTCGTCGAGAGCGCCGTCTGGGAGGCCAGCCTGTTCGAGGAACACGACTTCCACGACTTCAAGATCTCGGTCAAGCACAACGACCCCATCGTCATGGTCAAGGCGTACCGGCTGCTCGCCGAGCGCGGCGACTGGCCGCTGCACCTCGGCGTGACAGAGGCGGGCCCGGAGTTCCAGGGCACGATCAAGTCGGCGACGGCGTTCGGCATCCTGCTCTCCGAGGGCATCGGCGACACCATCCGCGTCTCGCTCTCCGCTCCGCCGGCGCAGGAGGTCAAGGTCGGCCTGCAGATCCTGCAGTCGCTCAACCTGCGCGAGCGCAAGCTCGAGATCGTCTCCTGCCCGAGCTGCGGACGCGCCCAGGTGGATGTGTACAAGCTCGCCAACGACGTCACCTCCGGCCTCGAAGGCATGAGCGTGCCGCTGCGCGTCGCCGTCATGGGCTGCGTCGTCAACGGGCCTGGCGAGGCGCGCGAGGCCGACCTGGGTGTCGCATCCGGAAACGGCAAGGGCCAGATCTTCGTCAAGGGCCAGGTCATCAAGACCGTGCCGGAGGCCGAGATCGTGCAGACCCTGATCGACGAGGCCAACCGGATCGCCGCCGAGATGCCGGACGCGACTTCTGGCGAGCCGACCGTGACCGTCGGCGCGCACTAGCGACCCCGGCTCCATCCGTATCTGCACAGGCCAGACATAGGCGGCCCATAGCCGTGCGATCTATCGTGCCGTCATGGGCGTCACCCGGGTGGTCAGACTGTCGGCCTTCGCGGCCGGGCTGGCGCTCGCGTTCGTGTCCGCCGCATCCGGTGCCGAGGCCGCGCCCGCGATCGTCTCCCGCGTGACCGACGCGACGGCGGACGGCCCTGTGGTCGTCGCGATCGGCGACTCGATCATGGAGGGGCACGGTCTCGACCCGTCCGACGCGTGGCCGGCGCTGCTGGCAGGGGAGGACGGCTGGCGGCTCAGCAACCTCGCAAGCGACGGCTCGGGATTCGTGACCGTCGGCGACAACGGCGACACCTTCGCCGATCAGGTGCACGCGGCCGTCTCCCTGCATCCCTCTGTCGTCATCGTGTCCGGCAGCAGCAACGATCTCGGCGAACCGGATGCGGCGATCGCGCGTGCGACGGACAGCACGCTCACCGCGCTGAGAGCCGCCCTCCCGCACGCCGAGATCCTCGCGGTGAGCCCGGTCTGGAGCGACACCGCAGAGCCGGACCAACTGCGCACGATCGACGCCGATGTGGTCAAGGCCGCCGGGACGATCGGCGCGGTCGACCTCGACATCGGCCAGCCGCTCGACGGGCAGCGCGACCTCCTGCAGGCCGACGACGTGCATCCGACGGCGGCGGGCCAGGCCGTGATCGCCGCCGCCGTCGAGCGCGCACTCGGGCGTCCAGCGGCATAACGAGTGGTCCGAGCGGCGCCGCCGCGACCGCCCGCCCTCAGACGACGACCAGCTCCACCCTGCCGTTCGGGATGCTCACCGACAGCAGCCGCACGCGCACCACGGTGCCGGGCAGCACGGTGTCCGGGCGCGGCATGGAGGCGACGACCGCCGGGTCGGCGAGTTGCACCGTCATGTCGCCGTTCCTGATCGCGAGCACCGTGGCGTCGAACGCGTCGCCGATCCTCCCGCTGAGCAGCGCGGCCTCCACCCTGTCGACGCTCGCTGCGCCGAGCTGCGAGGCCACGCGCGAGGTCGCGCCCATGATCGCCGGAAGCTCTCCGAGCGACGCCGTCGCCCAGTCAGGGGCCGTGTGTCCCGCGCACAGCGCCTCGCAGATCACCAGCACCCAGCGGTCGACGAGTCTGCGCAGGGGAGCGGTCGTGTGCGCGTATGGGGCGGCGACCGCCGACTGCAGCGGATCGGCCGGGGCGGTGCCGTCCATCACCACATAGCCGGCGCCCCGGAAGAGCCCTGTGGCCGCCTGCATCACCGCGAGAGCGCGGGGGTCGTGGTGGTCCAGGGTGCGCAGATACTCGCCGTAGGAGACGTCCTGGGGCCAGGGGAGGCCCAGTGCGGTGGTCTGCGCACGGAACGCGGTGACCGCATCCTCTGTCGGCGGCGGCATGGTGCGCAGAATGCCGACGCGCGCCTCCAGCATCAGCCGGGCGGCCGCCATCCCGGTCAGCAGCGAGATCTGCGCGTTCCACTCCTCGACGGGCAGCGGCGCCCGCCGTTCGAGCGTGTACGCGCCGTCGCGGAAGACGATCTCCTCGTCCGGCGCGTTGAGGCTGGCCCCTCCGCGCTCCCGCTCGCACTGGATGCGCAGCAGCCCCACCTCTCGCAACAGCAGGAGCGTCTCCGGACCGGAGCCGTCGTCGATGGCGGTCTGCGCCTCCTGATAAGACCACTGGCGCCGCGACCGGATGCTGGCCCGCGCCACAGAGACCTCCCGCTCGTGCCCGTCCTGCCCGAGCGTCAGCTCCCAGACGAACGCGCCCCGATCCACCCCGGGGAGGAGCGAACCGGCGTGCTCGCCGATCGCAGCGGGGTGCAACGGGATGCGCCCGTCCGCAGCGTAGATCGTCTGCCCGCGCCTGCGCGCCTCCGTGTCGACGGCGCCGCCCGGACGCACGAGCGCAGGGACGTCGGCGATGGCGTAGCGCACGAGGAAGCCGTCGCCGGTGCGCTCGATGTGCACGGCCTGGTCGAGATCGGTCGATCCGACGGGGTCGACCGTGAGGAACTCGATCGCGGTCAGGTCGCGTCCAGGCAGCGATGTCGTGCTCGCCGCCGCCTCCGCCTCCTGATCGACCGGCGCGGGGAAACCGTCCGGGAGCTCGAGCGATGCGCGGAGCGCGGCCAGCGCCGTCGCGAGCTCGCTCTGGGCTGCGGATGCGGTGACGTGCGTTCTGCGGTCAGGCATACGGTCAGCCTATTCCGGAGCCGGATGCGCATCCCCCTTTGGACGCATCCCTCGGCGCGCATCCCTGGGCGCGCATCCCTCGGCGCGCATCCCTGGGCGCGCATCCACCCGCTGAAACATCGGCCGCCGTCGCCTCCGTCTAACATGGAACGGTGCCTACACGCCTGACGAACTATTTCCTCCGCACCCTCCGTGAAGACCCCTCCGACGCCGAGGTCACCAGCCACAGGCTGCTGGTTCGCGCCGGCTACATCCGGCGCCAGGCGCCAGGCATCTTCGCGTGGCTGCCGCTCGGCCTGCGCGTGAAAGCCAAGATCGAGGCGATCATCCGCGAGGAGATGTCCGCTGCGGGTGCGCACGAGGTGCACTTCCCCGCGCTGCTGCCGCGCGAGCCGTACGAGGTCACCGGCAGGTGGGAGGAGTACGGCGACGGTCTCTTCCGCCTGCAGGACCGCAAGGGCGCCGACTACCTGCTGGCGCCGACCCACGAAGAGGCGTTCACGCTGCTCGTGAAAGACCTGTACTCGAGCTACAAGGATCTGCCGCTGGCGATCTACCAGATCCAGGACAAGTACCGCGACGAGGCGCGCCCCCGCGCGGGTCTCCTGCGCGGCCGCGAGTTCACGATGAAGGACGCGTACACCTTCGACTACACGGATGCGGGGCTCGACGCCAGCTACCAGTCGCAGCGCGACGCGTACGAGCGCATCTTCACCAGGCTCGGACTGTCCTACGTGATCGTTCAGGCCGACGCCGGTGCGATGGGGGGCTCCCGCAGCGAGGAGTTCCTGCACCCGACCGCGGTCGGCGAGGACACCTTCGTGCGCTCGGAGGGCGGATACGCGGCCAACGTCGAGGCGTTCACCACGCTCGCGCCCGCCGCGCGCTCGTACGAGAAGCTGACCCCTCAGGAGGTGCTCGACACCCCGAACACGCCGACCATCCAGACCCTGGTGGATGTGGCGAACGAGAAGCACCCGCGGCCGGACGGCCGCGCCTGGACGGCAGCGGACACGCTCAAGAACGTCGTGCTCGCGGTGACGCACCTGGACGGCACGCGCGAGCTGGTCGTCGTCGGCCTGCCGGGCGACCGCGAGGTCGAGCTGAAGCGTGCCGAGGTGGCGTTCGCGCCTGGCGAGGTCGAGCCTGCGACCGACGCCGACTTCCAGAAGCATCCCGGCCTGGTGAAGGGCTACATCGGTCCCTGGGGCGTGGACGGCGCCGTGCTCGGCGAGGAGTCGGCCACGGGTATCCGCTACCTGGTCGACCCGCGGGTGGTGGACGGCTCCGGCTGGATCACCGGCGCGAACATCGACGGCAAGCACGTCTTCGGCCTGGTGGCCGGACGCGACTTCGCGTGGGACGGCACGGTCGAGGTGGCCGAGGTCAAGGCGGGCGACCCAGCACCGGACGGCTCCGGTCCCGTCGAGCTCGCCCGCGGAATGGAGATCGGGCACGTCTTCCAGCTCGGCCGCAAGTACGCCGACGCGTTCGGCCTCAAGGTGCTGGACGAGAACGGCAAGCTCGTCACGGTCACGATGGGCTCATACGGCATCGGCGTCACGCGCATCCTGGCCATCATCGCGGAGGAGAACAACGACGACAGGGGCCTGATCTGGCCGGAGTCCGTCGCGCCGTTCGACGTGCACGTCGTCGCCGCAGGCCGCGACCAGCTCGCGTTCGAGGTCGCCGAGCAGGTCACGGCGTCGCTGGAGGCCGCAGGACGTGAGGTGCTGCTCGACGACCGCCCCAAGGTCTCGCCCGGCGTGAAGTTCGGCGACGCCGAGCTCATCGGCGTGCCGCACGTGCTCGTCGTCGGCCGCGGCGCCGCGGACGGTGAGGTCGAGCTCTGGGACCGCCGCACCGGCTCCCGCGAGACCCTCCCCATCGCCGCCGCGCTCGCGGCGCTCGGGGCGTAACGCACGACTCGTGCGAAAGGTGCGGTCGCGTCCGTCGCGACCGCACCTTTCGCACGAGTCCACAGGGCCGGTTGTCCACAGAATCAGTGGATGCGCGGCCTCGGCCCCGCGTTTCGGCGACGGTGGATGCATGACTCAGGCACGCATCCTCCCTCACGAACTCCAGAACGCTCCCTTCGCCACCGCGGCGGCCATCGCGGTTGGCGTGGCACCGCGACGCCTCCGGGCGCGGGATGTGCAGCATCCCTTCCACGGAGTGAACAGCACGAGAACGGTGGAGAGCGTGCTGGACCGCGCAGCCGCATACCGATCGCGAATGCTGCCCGGCCAGGTGTTCAGCCATGAGACCGCTGCCGCGCTCTACGGGTTCCCGCTCCCCGCGGAGGGGCGACGGCTCGCAGACCTGCATGTCAGCGTGCCGTTTCCGCGAACGCCGCCGCGCGCTAGAGGCGTGCGCGGACACAGCCTCGCCAGGGTCGAGGAGCGGGCGGTCGACGGGCTGCCCGTCTGCTCGCCCGTACAGGTGTGGCGGCAACTCGGTGCGTCGCTGTCCGGCCAGGAGCTGACCGCTGTTGGCGACCACATCGTCGGCGCTCGGGACAGGGACGCGCTGGCGACGGTCGAACAGGTGCGCGATGCCGCGGGCAGCGTGGGTCGCACGCCCGGCGCCGCGGCGCTGCGCTGGGCGGCTGAGCGCATCCGATTCGGCGCGGACTCGCGCCCGGAGACCCTGCTGCGGCTGGCGCTGGTCGACGCCGGGCTGGGGGAACCCGCTGTGAACCCGCCGCTGTTCTTCGGGGCGATGCTCCTGCATCCCGATCTGGCATACGTCGACGAACGCGTGATCCTCGAGTACGAGGGCGACGGTCACCGCACCGACGCCGCGCAGTGGCACGCCGACATCGGGCGGCACGACGCGATGGTCGCCGCCGGGTGGCGCGTCGTCCGCGTCACCCGGCGCGATCTGTTCGTGGACCGCCCAGCGTTCCTGCGTCGCATGGCCGAACTGCTGACGTCGCGCGCGGCCGCGGGGTCGGGTGGGGTGTCGCCGCGCGCGCTTGCCGGGTCGCGGGGTTGGTCGGCTCGTGCGAAAGGTGCGGTGCGGGAGCCTGCGACCGCGCGTTTCGCACGACTCGTGCCCGGCTAGAGGCGGACGGCTCGTGCGAAAGGTGCGGTGCGGGAGCCTGCGACCGCGTGTTTGGCACGACTCGTGCCCGGCTAGTGGTGGTCGGCTCGTGCGAAAGGTGCGGTGCGGGAGCCTGCGACCGCGTGTTTCGCACGACTCGTGCCCGGCTAGAGGCGGACGGCGACCGCTCGCACGCACCAGAAGACGCCGTAGGCGATCAGGCCGATGGCGATCAGGATGAGCAGGAAGACGCCGAAAGGGAGCTGGGTGAGCGACTTCAGCGCGCCGTCGAGGCCGCTCGCCTTGCCGGGGTCGAACGTGACAGCGCCGGCGACAACCAGGCCGCCGACGATGCCGAGGGCGACGCCCTTGGAGATGTAACCGACGCGGCCGAGGGTCGTCGTGACGCCCGCCAGCGCGTTCGGAGGCAGGCGGAGACCGCGCTCGAAGCGGTGGGTGACGCCGTTCACGATGAAACCGATGCCGACCCCGACGATCGCGAGGCCGATGGCGGCGAGGAGGAAGACGCCGCCGGGCAGCGAGAGCAGACGGGAGCTCGCGGACGTCTCCGACGAGGAGGCGTCGGAGCGACCGCCTGCCGCGATGCCGATGGCGGTGACGGCGAGCACGGCGTACACGATGCCCTTGGCGATCTCCACGACACGGGTGGTCGCCTTGGGTGCCACGATGGTCTGCAGGATCTGCCAGAGCGCCAGGGCGATCAGCCCGACGATCACCGCCCAGACCACGAACAGCCCGCCCGGCACCGCCACCAGCGCCTGGAGAGCGCCGGACTGGTCGGCGTCGCCCCCTCCTCCTGCGCCGAAGGCGACGGCGAGGGCGATGGCGCCGATCAGGATGTGCAGGATGCCGATGGCCGCGTTTCCGACCCTGGCGAGGACGCGGACGGCCGGGATGCGCTCGACGCGTCTGGCTGCAGACGTTGGGGAGGTCATGATCCGAACGGTACCCCCGTTCCGGCCGGTCGGATCATCGGGTACCGTAGTTAGTCGAGTCCGTCGCGCTGAACGCGACGGCGAGATCTGAATAGAGGAGGCCGGCATGGACATCGACCTCAGCGTCTTGCGTCTCATGGAACGCGAGCGAGAGATTCCCTTCGACGAGCTGGTGCAGATCATCGAGCAGGCGATTCTGACCGCCTACCTGAAGCACACTGACCAGGCCGACCACCGCCACGGTCACACGGAAGAGCCACCGGCCGCCAGGGTTCACCTGGACAGGAAGACCGGCCACGTCACCGTGTACGTCCCCGAGAAGGACGAAGAGGGCAACGTCATCGGCGAGGCGGAGGACAGCCCGAGCGACTTCGGCCGCATCGCGGCGTTCGCCGCGAAGCAGGTCATCAACCAGCGGCTCCGCGACATCGCGGACGACGCCGTGCTCGGCGAGTTCCGCGGTCGCGAGGGCGACATCGTCGCCGGTGTCATCCAGCAGGGTCCAAATCCGCGGATGATCCATGTCGACCTCGGCAGCGTCGAGGCGATCCTGCCGCCCGAGGAGCAGGTGCCGGGCGAGGAGTACACGCACGGGTCGCGCATCCGGGTGTATGTGACCAGCGTGTCGAAGGGGCTGAAGGGTCCGCAGATCACGGTCTCGCGCACGCACCCCGCACTGGTGCGCAAGCTGTTCGCGCTCGAGGTCCCAGAGATCGCCAGCGGCGTCGTCGAGATCGTCTCGCTCGCTCGCGAGGCCGGTCACCGCACCAAGATCGCGGTGCGTGCCACCGAGCCGGGAGTGAACGCCAAGGGCGCCTGCATCGGCGAGCTCGGCCAGCGGGTCAGGGCCGTGACCGCGGAGCTGAACAACGAGAAGATCGACATCGTCGACTACTCGCCAGACCTGGCCACGTTCGTGTCGAGCGCCCTGTCGCCCGCGAAGGTCACCAGCGCGTTCGTCATCGACGAATCGCTGAAGGCCGTCCGTGCGCTCGTGCCCGACTACCAGCTCTCGCTCGCCATCGGCAAGGAAGGCCAGAACGCCCGTCTCGCCGCGAAGCTGACGGGCGCGAAGATCGACATCCAGCCCGACTCGATCCTGGACAAAGAATGAGGTCGGGATGGATGACGATCTTCGCGCCGTGCCGACGCGACGGAGTCGTGGCGACACGGTTGCCGCAGGCACGCAAGCACGACATCCAGCCCGACTCGATCCTGGACAAGGAGTAGCCGCGCAGGACCTGGGCGGTGCGCGGGTGTAAGATGGAAGCTGTTAGAACGTGCGTCGGATGCCGTTCTCGCGCTCCCCGGCCCTCACTTCTGAGGGTCGTCGCCCAGAACTCGAAACTCGTGGTGGACCATTCCGCCACGCTTCCTGGGCGAGGTGCGTGGCTGCATCCGGTCGTCGGGTGTCTCGACAAAGCCCTGCAAAGGCACGCCTTCGGGCGGGCCTTGAAGGTCGATGGGATGCTCGATACGACGGCCATCCAGGCCGCACTTGAAGAGAACAGGCTGAACGGCACAGTGAACTCAAATGAGTGACAACTAATGAGCGGCTCGAAATGAGACCCGTCCGTAACTAACGGTCTGCCCTGCTAGGGGTAGACCCCCTAGACAGGAGAATTGTGGCTGCCAAACCACGCGTACACGAGGTCGCTACCGAACTCGGAGTAGACAGCAAGATCGCTCTTGCGAAACTGAAAGAAATGGGCGAGTTCGTCAAGGGACCGTCCTCCAGCATCGAACCGCCCGTGGCGCGCAAGCTTCGCGCCGCCCTCGAGGCGGACGGCTTCACGGCCGACAAGGCTGCCGCGGCAGCATCCACCGAGCAGAAGGCCGCCGCGCCCAAGTCGGGTGCGACGAGCTCTGCTCCGACGCCCGGCGCGACGCGCCCGTCGTCCGCACCCAACCCGGGCGGCACCGCTCCCAAGCCGGCAGCCCCGCTGTCCGTCGCCGAGCGTCAGGCCCTCGCGGAGCAGAAGGCCGCCGCCGAGAAGGCGGAGGCCGACAAGGCCGCTGCCGACGCTAAGGCGAAGGCGGCACAGGATGCTCCGGCAGACGCAGCGAAGACGGAAGCCCCGTCGGACGCCGTCAAGCCGAACACCCCGCGCCCCGCAGGCGGAAACGCCGCAGGGAGCAGCAGCATCCCGCGTCCGGGCGCACCGCGTCCTGGCAACAACCCGTTCGCATCCAATCAGGGCATGGGTCAGCGCCCGAGCGCTCCGCGTCCTGGCAACAACCCGTTCGCGAGCTCGCAGGGCATGGGCCAGCGCCCGACGCCGGGCAACATCCCGCGTCCGACGCCTCCGCGTCCCGGCTCGCCGCGTCCCGGCGCGCCCGGCGCAGGTGGAAACCGCCCGGGTCAGCGCCCTGGCGGCGCAGGCGGAAGCCGCCCAGGCTTCCAGCAGCGTCCAGGTAGCGGTGGAGCAGGAGCAGGCGCAGGCGCCGGCGGCGGCTTCCAGCGTCCGGGCGGCGGCTTCGGTGGCCCGCGTCCCGCGGGTGGCGGAGGCGGCCGAGGTCGCGGACCCGGCGGCGGCACCGCCGGTGCGTTCGGTCGCGGTGGCGGCAAGAGCAAGGCCCGCAAGTCGAAGCGCGCCAAGAGGCAGGAATTCGAGCTGAGGGAAGCTCCGTCGCTGGGCGGCGTGAGCGTTCCCCGTGGCGACGGCAACACCGTCGTGCGACTGCGCCGCGGCGCATCCATCTCGGACTTCGCAGACAAGATCGACGCGAGCCCCGGAAACCTGGTCACCGTGCTGTTCCACCTCGGTGAGATGGCGACGGCGACCGAGTCGCTCGACGAGGCCACGTTCGGCGTGCTGGGCGAAGAGCTCGGCTACAAGGTGCAGATCGTGTCCCCGGAAGACGAGGACAAGGAGCTGCTCGAAGGCTTCGACATCGACCTCGACCAGGAGCTCGAGGACGAGACGGACGAAGATCTCGAGATCCGCCCGCCGGTGGTCACCGTCATGGGTCACGTCGACCACGGTAAGACCCGACTTCTCGACGCGATCCGCAACGCGAACGTCGTCGCAGGCGAGGCCGGTGGCATCACCCAGCACATCGGTGCATACCAGGTGTGGACCGAGCACGAGGGCATCGAGCGCGCCATCACCTTCATCGACACCCCCGGTCACGAGGCGTTCACCGCCATGCGTGCCCGTGGTGCGCAGGTCACCGACATCGCGATCCTCGTGGTCGCGGCGGACGACGGCATCATGCCGCAGACCATCGAGGCCCTGAACCACGCCCAGGCGGCCGGTGTGCCGATCGTGGTCGCGGTGAACAAGATCGACAAGCCGGACGCCAACCCGGCCAAGGTGCGTCAGCAGCTCACCGAGTTCGGTCTGGTCGCGGAGGAGTACGGCGGAGACGTCATGTTCGTCGACGTGTCCGCTCGGAACGACATCGGCATCCAGGACCTCCTGGACGCGGTGCTGCTCACCGCGGACGCCGGTCTCGACCTGCGCTCCAACCCCAACAAGGATGCGCGCGGTATCGCGATCGAGGCCAAGCTCGACAAGGGCCGTGGTGCTGTCGCAACCGTGCTCATCCAGTCGGGTACGCTCCGCGTCGGAGACTCGATCGTGGCCGGTACGGCGTACGGCCGCGTCCGTGCGATGGTCGACGAGAACGGCGACGCCGTCCACGAGGCCTTCCCGTCGCGTCCCGTGCAGGTGCAGGGTCTCTCCAGCGTTCCGCGCGCCGGTGACACCTTCCTCGTCACCGAGGAGGACCGCACCGCCCGTCAGATCGCCGAGAAGCGCGAAGCCGCCGAGCGCAACGCCATGCTGGCGAAGTCGCGCAAGCGCATCTCGCTCGAGGACTTCACCCGTGCTCTGGAAGAGGGCAAGGTCGAAGCGCTCAACCTCATCATCAAGGGCGACGTCTCCGGTGCCGTGGAGGCCCTGGAAGAGTCCCTGATGAAGATCGAGGTCGACGACTCGGTCCAGCTCCGCATCCTGCACCGCGGCGTCGGTGCGATCACCGAGTCGGACATCGACCTGGCGACCATCGACAACGCGATCGTGATCGGCTTCAACGTCCGCCCGGACGTCAAGGCTCGTGAGCGTGCCGCCCGCGAGGGTGTGGATGTGCGCTTCTACTCGGTCATCTACAACGCGATCGACGACATCGAGAACTCCCTCAAGGGAATGCTCAAGCCGGAGTTCGAAGAGGTCCAGTCCGGTGTCGCCGAGATTCGCGAGGTGTTCCGCTCCTCCAAGTTCGGCAACATCGCCGGTGTCATCGTCCGCTCCGGAACGATCACGCGCAACGCCAAGGCGCGCGTCATCCGCGACGGCGTCGTGGTGGGCGACAACCTCACCATCGAGTCGCTGCGCCGGTTCAAGGACGACGTCACCGAGGTGCGTACAGACTTCGAGGCCGGTATCGGGCTCGGCAAGTTCAACGACATCCAGATCGGCGACGAGATCGAGACGACCGAAATGCGGGAGAAGCCCCGCGTCTAGGCAGGGATAGGAGGTCCGGAGGGTTCGCTCTCCGGGCCTCCTCCCATCCCGGCAGGTGGCATCACAGCAGGTGAAGGAGAGACAACATGGCTGATCCGGCACGCGCGAGGAAGCTCGCGGACAGAATCAAGGTCATCATCGCCAAGCGGCTCGAGCGCGGCGTGCGCGACCCGCGCATGGGCTTCGTGACGATCACGGATGTGCAGGTGACGGGCGATCTGCAGCACGCGTCGGTCTTCTACACCGTGTACGGCACCGACGAGGAGCGCACCGACACGGCGGCGGCCCTGGCTGCGGCCACCGGGATGCTGCGCAGCGAGGTGGGCAAGAACATCACCGCGCGCCTGACTCCGTCGCTGGAGTTCATCCTGGATGCGATCCCGGAGAACGCGGCGCACATCGAGGACCTGCTGCGCGAAGCGCGTCAGCGCGACACCGAGGTGGCCGGCCTGGCCGCCGGCGCCGCATACGCGGGCGACGAGGACCCGTACGTCAAGCCGCGCGACGAGGACGACGAAGAAGACTAGAAGCAATCGAGCCGGGACTTCTGTACGCAGCGCTTCGGCGCGTCGCGTGCAGAAGTCCCGGCTCGATTTGCGTTAGGGGAGCGTGTAGCCGGAGCCGGAACCGGCATCGACGGCGACGGCGAGGCCGTCGGCGAGGAGACCGGCGAGTGCGCGGTCGCGCTGGGCGGCGTCCGGCCACACGGCTTCGAGTTCGGCGGCGGTGACCGGGATGTGCGAGGCGCGCAGCTCGGCCAGGATGCGCCCGCGCACCTGGCGATCGCTTCCCTCGTACTTCTTCTGCACGGCCTTCTTCGGCCCGACGTACGCCGGATAGCCCGCCTGCCGCCACGCGCACACCTCGGCGAGTGGGCAGGTGTCGCAGCGCGGCGTCCTAGCGACGCACACCAGAGCGCCGAGCTCCATCATTCCGGCGTTGAAGGCGGCCGCGGCTGCGCGGCCGGTGGGGAGCAGCGCATCCATCGCCGCGAGGTCGCGTCTGCCCGGCGGGCCCGGCTCGCCCTGACCGTCGACCGCGCGGGCGATGACGCGGCGGATGTTCGTGTCGACCACCGGGTGCCGGTTGCCGTAGGCGAACACCGCGACGGCGCGCGCCGTGTAGTCGCCGATGCCAGGGAGGGCGAGCAGAGCATCCACATCCTCCGGGACGATGCCGTCGTGGCGTTCGGTGATGGCGACGGCGCAGGCGTGCAGCCAGAGGGCACGGCGCGGATAGCCGAGCGACTGCCACGCGCGCACGGCCTCGCCGGAAGGGACCGCGGCGAGATCGGCCGGGGTCGGCCAGCGCGTCAGCCACTCTTCCAGGCGCGGGATCACGCGGCTCACCGGAGTCTGCTGCAGCATGAACTCGCTGACCAGGGTGCCCCAGGCGGTGAAGCCGTCTCTGCGCCACGGAAGGTCGCGGCGGTTGGCGTGGAACCAGTCGATGACGGCGGACGAGAACGTGTCGAGCTCCGCATCCACCATCGTTCCAGCGTAATCGTTGCGGGGCGTTCGACAGGTTCGCGGCTTAGGCTCGTGCCATGAAGCTTCCACCGACGCCGCGCGTCCTGTTCCTCCGTGAACTGGTCGGCGAGGTGACGCGCAGTTACGGGCACGGGCGCACCATGGTGGCCGTCGACGGCACGACGGACACCGCGCCGTTCGCCGACGACCTCGCCGAGGTGTTCCGCGAGGCAGGGTATGACACGTTCCGGTCGTCGATGACCGACTTCCACCGACCGCGCGCCGATCGAACGAGGCTCGGCCAGGAGTCGGACCTCGACTACTACCGTTCGTCGTTCGACTACGTGACGTTTCGGCGCGTGCTGATCGACCCGTACCGGATGGCGGGGAGCACCGGCTTCCAGACCGCGGCGTTCGACGAGCGGCGGGATGTGCCGATCGAGAGCCGCTGGGAGACCACAGGCCAGGATGCGGTGCTGGTGGTCGACGGCGAGTTCCTGCTGAGGCCGGAGCTGCGCGGGATCTGGCACTACTCCGTCGCTCTGGTGAACACGCCGCAGGACCCGATCTACGAGAACGACGCGGAGCCGCGGATGTGGGCGAGCGCCCTCGTCGACGACAGCGATCCTGACGTGCCGCGGCGGGTGTTCGCCGATAGCTGCTGAACCGGTGGTGGCCGGTGGTGACGGCTGCCGGTGACGGTGGCGGTGCCGGTGACGGTGGCGGTGACGGCTACAGCACAGCGCGCATCCGGTCGGCGACGACGGCGGGCGCGATGAACGCGCGCGTGCGCTCCACCTCGTGCACCAGGCCGACGATGGCGGCGTTGATCGGCGCTTCCCGCCCGAGCTCCTGTGCCTCGCCGACGATCGCGCCGTTGAGGTAGTCGATCTCGGTGAGCTGGCCGCGACGGATGCTCTGCAGCGTCGACCCTGGGTTGGGGGTCGCTCCCATCCGGCGTCGCATCGTGAGCGGCACGAGCTGGCCGGCCCAGAGCGGAGCCGCGGCGACGAACCGCAGGATGCCGTTGCTCAGGCCCTGGATGCTGCCGTAGCGGATCCCGCGGTCGAAGCCGACCCTGACCGCCTCGCGCATACTGGCCGTGACGATGCGGCGCAGCGCGGCGTCGCCGAGTGTGTCCTGCGCGCTCAGTCCGGTGATGGCAGGCATGGCGTTGATCTGGTTGACGATGAGTTTCGTCCACTGGGCGCCGTCGAAGTTGGCGACGGCGAACGTCGGCATGGCGGCGTCGAGGACGCGGGTGGCGAAGACGGCGGCCTCCGGCGGCTCGCCGCTCCCGGCGCCGATGTAGGTGTTGGCCGCTGTCGTGACGCTGACTCTGCCGGGGGAGAGGAAGCTCGCCGCGTAGAGGGCGAGGGCGCCGACGCACTCGGAGCCCGGCAGCATGGTCGCGGCCTGGCGCAGTCCGGTGAGTCCGTTCTGCACGACGACCACGGGGATGCCGCCGAGCAGGTGCTGGTTCTCACGGATGGCTGCAGCCGCATCCTGGGCCTTGGTGCAGAGGAACGCCAGCTCCGGCTGCGTGCGCAGGATCTCGTCGGCGTCGATCCTGGCGGTGTGCGAGCCCCACGCGCCGTCGAGGCGGAGCCCGTCTGCGCGGATGGCGTCGAGCTGCGCCCCGCGCGCCGTCACCTCGATCTGGTGGCCGACGCGATCGAGCAGGGCTGCGATGGTGCCGCCGATGGCTCCCGCTCCGATGACGCCGATCCGCATCCCCCCACCCTAGCCGCGAACGAGTGGTCCCGAATTGCCGTGCGCCGGGGAGGGCGCACGGCAATTCGGGACCACTCAGGGATGGCGCGGGGAGAGGCGCGCTAGTCGACCAGCGCGGCGGCCTGGGCGGAGCCCTCGGCGGCGACCGCCTCGGTGATCTCGGCCTCCGCGTCCTGGCGACGGCGGCGGACGATGCCGGAGGGCAGCGCGAGCGAGATCACAGCGGCGACCGCGAGCACACCCGCGCCGACCCAGATGGCCGGGATGGCCGCATCCACATAGCCCGTCGGGGTGAGCGTGCCGCCCGCGCCCGTGAACACCGCGGTGAGCACGGCGATGCCGAGGGCCACGCCGATCTCGCGGAGGGTGGAGTTGGTGCCGGACGCCTTCGCGTGGTCCGCCGGTTTCATGTTGGCGAGCACCGCGGTGGAGCTCGGCGCGAACACCAGGCCCATGCCGATCCCCGCGAGAGCGAACGGCGGCCACATCGACGAGTACGCGAGGTCGGCCGACAGGGTCAGCGCGATCCAGGCCATGGCCACGGCCAGGAAGGTGAGGCCGAGCAGGATCGGCAGCCGGGTGCCCGTGCGACCGGATACGAGGCCGGTGAGCGGCGCGACGACCATGGGAGCGAGCGTCCACGGCATCGTCATCACACCGGCTTCGAGCGGCGTGTGGCCCTGCACCACCTGCAGGAACTGGATGAGGATGAACACCGCCCCGAAGATGCCGAAGCTGAACGTCACGCCGACCAGGTTGGCCACGGTGAAGCTGCGGTCGCGGAACAGTCGCAGCGGCAGCAGAGGGGCGGATGCGCGGCCCTCCCAGAACACGAACGCCACGAGCAGCGCTGCGCCGGCGATCAGCGCGCCGAGCACTTCGAAGCTGTCCCAGCCTGCGTCGTTGCCGCGGACGATCCCGAACACGATGCCGAGGACGCCGGGGCCGGCGAGCAGCAGGCCGACGATGTCGGCGCGGACGCGCTCGCCGAAGCTGTTCGGCAGGGCGGCGAGCACGAGGGGGACGGCGATGACGCCGAGCGGGACGTTCAGCCAGAAGATCGCCTGCCAGTTCCAGCCCTGCACGACGGCGCCGCCGATCAGCGGGCCGGTCGCGACGCCGAGCCCCGCGATGCCTCCCCAGATGCCGATGGCGGCGGGGCGCAGCTTGGCGCTGACGCTGCCTGCCAGGAGGGTGAGCGAGAGCGGCATGAGGGCGGCGGCTCCCACGCCCTGCACGGCGCGGGCGAGGATGAGCATCCACGGTTCGGTGGCGAGGGCGCTGGCGGCGGAGGCGAGCGTGAAGATGGCGATGCCGCTGAGGAAGACCGTGCGGCGTCCGAACCGGTCGCCGAGGGCGACGGCCATGAGCATGAAGGTGGCGAAGCTGAGGGTGTACGCGTTAATGACCCACTGCAGCTCTTCGATGGAGGCGCTGAGGTCTTTCGCGATCACGGGCAGTGCGCTGGTGACGACGAGGTTGTCGAGGGTCGCCATGAACATCGGGAGCGATGCGGCGACGATGGCCAGCCAGATCGGGATGCGGCGGGCGGTGGATGGGGACGACATGCTGCACATCCTGTCGATTTCGCGGGATTGTTGTTATCGGATGATTACAACAGGACCGAGATTAGTAATCAACTGATAACCTGTCAAGTGTGACCGACAAGATCAGTGAACGCATCCCGTCGGGGGAGCGCCGAGAGCAGATCCTCGCCGCCGCCAGCCTCGTCTTCGGGGAGCGCGGATACTTCGGGGCGACCACCGACCAGATCGCGAAGGCGGCCGGCATCAGCCAGCCGTACGTCGTGCGGATGTTCGGCAGCAAGGAGAACCTCTTCGTCGAGGTGCTCTCCCGCGCGCTCGACAAGTTGCTCGTGACGTTCACCGAGACGATCGACGAGTGGAAGGCCGACGGCTCGCCAGACGACCAGATCGGCCGCCTGCTCGGCACCGCATACGTCAACCTGATCGAGGACCGCGGGCTGCTGCTTTCGCTCATGCAGGCGTTCAGCATGGGCCACGACCCCGTGATCGGCGAGAAGGCCAGGCAGGGGTTCATCAGCATCTACCGGCTGCTGCGCGACGACGCCGGCTTCGAGCCGGAGCGCGTCCGCACCTTCCTCGCAGAGGGGATGCTGCTCAACACACTCCTCGGACTGCGCCTGCCGGAGAAGTACGGGCTGGACGAGGCCGCCACCGAACTCCTCGAGTGCACCTTCCAGACCAAGCTGCAGCTCGTGCTCGACGTCGTCGGCGAGAAGAGCGCATGACGGGCTCCGGCATCCTGCTGGTCGACAAGCCGCAGGGCTGGACCAGCCACGACATCGTCGCGCGCACCAGGCGCCTCGCCGGCACCCGCAAGGTCGGCCACGCAGGCACGCTCGACCCGATGGCGACCGGGCTGCTGATCGTCGGCCTCAACTCCTCCACCCGGCTGCTGACGTACATCGTCGGCACCGACAAGGAATACCTGGCGACCATCCGGCTCGGCGCCACGACCACCACGGACGACGCTGAGGGCGACATCGTGGCGGAGGCTGCTCTGGATGCGGTCGCAGCCGTCGCCGACGATGCCATCCGCTCCGGGATCGCCGACCTCACCGGTGAGATCGAGCAGGTGCCGAGCTCCGTCAGCGCAATCAAAGTCGACGGAAAGCGGGCGTACGCCAGGGTGCGGGCGGGGGAGGAGGTCGTGCTGAAGGCGCGGCCCGTCACCGTCTCGGAGTTCGAACTGCTCGACGTGCGCCGGTCGGAGGTCGCCATCGACCTCGACGTGCGCGTCGTCTGCTCGTCGGGCACATACATCCGGTCCCTCGCGCGCGACCTCGGCGCAGCGCTCGGCGTCGGAGGGCACCTCACGGCGCTGCGGCGCACCAGGGTGGGGGAGTTCCGGGTGGAGGACGCGCATCCCATCGAGTCCGTCGACGTCGCCGCCGCGCTCGTGCCTGCGGCAGAGGCGGCCACGACGCTGTTCGAGCGCTTCGACCTCACCGAGCAGCAGGCCATCGACCTGACCCACGGGAAGCGCATCCACGTGGCGGAAAGAGAGAATGGAAACGGCGTGCCGCTCGCGGCCATCGCGCCGACCGGCCACCTGGTGGGGCTCATCGAGTTCCGCGGAAAGGAAGCAAGAACCCTCGTGAACTTCCCGACAGACGAGATCGCGACCGCATGATCGAGTGGTTCACGACGGCGCAGGTGATCGTCGCCGCCGTCGCAGGCGTGCTCTGCATCGTGCTCGGATTCGCGGGCCGGGTGCCGGGCGACGTCAGCATGGGCGCGCTTGCGCTCGTCGAGGTGCTGCTGATCGCGCAGCTCATCGTGACCATCGTCGCGCCGGCGGTGGGAAACGAGCCGAGCGGGAGCCTGCCCGAGTTCTACATCTATTTGATCTCCGCGCTCATCCTGCCGCTGGCGGGAGGGTTCTGGGCGCTGATCGAACGCAACAAGTGGTCGACGGTCATCCTGGGCGGCGTGTGTCTCGCCATCGCCGTGATGGTCTACCGGATGGGCCAGATCTGGTTCGTGCAGGGCGCCTGAGCCCGGCACGGGATGCGCGGTGCTGGGCAGCCCGCGCTGCGCGAATAGAATCGTAGGCGATGTCACACCACACCATGTCCGCACGCGACCACTCGGAGGACCCCACCGCGAAGCGGCGGATCACCGGCATCGGCCGCGTGCTCGTCTTCGTCTACGGCGTGCTCGCGCTCGCGGCGACGGGGCGCAGCGTCTTCCAGATCATCGACCGGTTCCACGAGGCGCCGGTCGCCTTCACCCTGTCGGCACTGGCCGCCGTGGTCTACATCGTGGCGACCGTCGCCCTGGTCGCGCCGGGACGCGCCTGGTACCGGGTGGCCTGGATCACGATCACCTTCGAGCTGGTCGGCGTGCTCGTCATCGGCTCGCTCAGCCTGTTCGCGCCGGAGGCCCTCGGCCTGCACGACGTCGACCCGTTCGGCCGCGACGCCACCGTGTGGTCGGTGTACGGCATGGGTTACCTGTTCATCCCGCTGGTGCTTCCGATCCTCGGACTGATCTACCTGCGCGGGCACAAGCCGCGGGGAGCGGCATCGTGAAGCTGTTCCGATCGGTGGCGGAGATCCCGGAGGGCTTCGGCCCGAGCGCGGTGACCATCGGCAAGTTCGACGGCGTGCACACGGGGCACCGTGCCGTCATCGGCAGGCTCTGCGAGGTCGCACGCGAGCGGGGGCTCACCCCGACCGTGATCACCTTCGACAGGAACCCGCTCGAACTGCTGGCGCCGGAGAAGTGCCCGACCGCCCTCGTCAGCGTCGAGCAGAAACTCGACCTCCTCGCCGGAACAGGGGTGGAGGCGACGGTGCTCGTCGCGTTCGACCGCGCGCTCGCCGAACTGTCGCCGGAAGAGTTCGTCCACCACATTCTGGTCGACAGGCTGCACGCGGCCGCCGTCCTCGTCGGAAGCGACTTCCGGTTCGGGCACCGCGGCGCTGGCGACGTCGACCTGCTGCGCGAGCTCGGCCAGAAGTACGGCTTCGTCGTGCACCTCATCGACGATGTGCGGCCGGAGCACGGCAGACGCGTCTCCTCCACCTGGATCAGGGAACTGCTCGCAGAGGGAGACGTCGGGCACGCGGGCGAGCTGCTTGGCCACATCCCGACCCTGCGCGGCGTGGTCGTGCACGGGGCGAAGCGGGGCAGGGAGCTGGGCTTCCCGACCGCGAACCTCTCGCCGGAATCGGAAGGGCTGATCCCGGCGGACGGCGTATACGCCGGATGGCTCACCGACGGAGACGACCGCTATCCGGCAGCGATCTCGGTCGGCAACAACCCGACGTTCGAGGGCGTGCCGCAGAAGCAGGTCGAGGCGTACGTGCTCGACAGAGACCTGGACCTCTACGACCACCACGTGGAGATCGCGTTCGTCGAGCGCATCAGGGGTATGGTCGCGTACGCGGGCGTCGAGCCGCTGATCGCGCAGATTTCGGCCGACGTCGACACCGCCAGGCGCATTCTGCAGCCCGAGAACGCCACCTGATGGCGGACGCCCCCGCGCGACCGCTCTGGCACGGTCGCGCAATCGCGCTCGTGGGCATCCTGCTGGTCGCCAGCAATCTGCGCACCGCGGTCGCAGCGCTGTCGCCGATCTTCGCGGAGATCCGCACGGAGTTCGCCGTCACGAGCGTCGGCGTCGGCCTGCTCGGGATGCTCCCGCCGATCTTCTTCGCGCTGTTCGGGCTGCTCGCGCCGTCGCTCACCCGCAAGGCCAGCCTCGAAGGCGTGATGATCGCCGCGCTCTGCGTGATGCTGCTCGGGCACGTCCTGCGCGCCACAGCCGGATCGTTCGCGATGCTGGCCATCGGCTCCGCCGTGACGTTCGCCGGAATGGGCGTCGGCAACGTGCTGCTTCCTCCGCTGGTGAAACGGTACTTCCCCGACCGGATCGGCCTGGTCACCTCGCTCTACGCGACGGTGATGTCGGTGAGCACGCTGCTGCCGCCGCTGATCGCGGTTCCGGTGGCCGACGCATCCAACTGGCACGTCTCCGTCGGGATGTGGGGCGTGGTGAGCCTGCTGGCGATCCTGCCCTGGCTGCGCATCGTCCTGACCAGGCGGCCCGTGCATCCCGCGCACGACGTGGAGGTGGAGGCGGCGGAGCCCGCGATGCTCGGAAAGGTGTGGCACGCCCCGCTCGCCTGGGCGATGGCGGTGGTGTTCGCCGCGTCGAGCCTCAACGCGTACGCGATGTTCGCCTGGCTGCCGGAGATCCTGCACGACGTCGCGGGATCGACGCCGGTGGAGGCTGGGGCGCTGCTGTCGCTGTACGCGGGCATGGGCATCCCGGCCGGGCTGCTGGTGCCGCTGCTGGCCGCCAGGATGCGCAACGTCGCCCTGCTGCTGTACGCGGGTGTCGGGTTCTTCGTCGCCGGCTACCTCGGGCTGATCCTGGCGCCGGGCACGGCCACCTGGCTGTGGGTGGTGTTCGCCGGTCTCGGGCCGCTGCTGTTCCCGCTGTGCCTGGTGCTGATCAATGTGCGCACGCGGACCCACGAGGGCTCTGTTGCGCTCAGCGGTTTCACGCAGGGCCTCGGCTACACGCTCGGCGCGCTCGGGCCGCTCGCGGTGGGCGTGCTGCACCAGCTCACCGGCGACTGGACTGTCGCCCTCATCGTCCTGATCGGCACCGCCCTCGCCGCGGCCCTGGCGGGCACCGTCGTCGCCCGCCCGCACGCCCTCGAGGACCACTTCCGCTGACCCCCCCCCAGCAATCGAGCCCAGCCTTTTTCACCTTAAGAGCGCGATTTGCGGTGAAAAAGCCTGGGCTCGATTGCTGGAGGACGGGGCTAGGGGAGGAGGTGGGCGCGGTGGATGAGGGCGGCGGCGCCGATGAGGGGACCCTCGGAGGAGAGGGCGGAGGGGATGATGCGGACCTTGCGCACGTAGGGGAAGTAGTGGTTCTCGATGACGCGGCGCATGTGGTCGAACAGGTCGGGCGTCGAGTGCGAGAAGCCGCCGCCGATGGCGACCAGCTCCAGGTCGAGCAGTGCGGTCGCCGACGCGATGGCGCGCCCGACGGCCTCGCCCGTGCGCGCAATGGCCTGGTGCGCCACCTCGTCGCCCGCGGCGTACGCGGCCGCCAGCTCCTCGCCCGTGGTGCCGGTGAAGCCGTGCTGACGCGCCCACGCGACGGTGTGCGGCCCTGAGGCGATGGCTTCGAGCGCGCTGGGGTTGCCGAAGGTGTCCTCTCCGACGATCTCGCCGACCTCCACGTGGCCGATGTGCCCTGCGTTGCCGGTCGGGCCGGTGATGACGCGGCCGCCGACGATGAGGCCGCCTCCGATGCCGGTCGAGACGACCATCCCCATCACGTTGTCGACGCCCTGTGCTGCGCCCACCCAGTGCTCGGCGAGGGTGATCGCGACGCCGTCCATCTCCAGCGTGACCGGGATGTCGAGCCCGGCGTCCGCCACGACGCCCGCGATGAAGTCGCGCATCGGGTAGTCGCGCCAGTGCGGCACGTTCAGCGGGGAGACCAGACCCCGGATGCGGTCGATCGGTCCGGCGCAGCCGATGCCCGCTCCGATGAGCACGGCGTCGGCGGGAACCGCAGCGATGGCGTCGCGCACGACGCCGCCGACCGAGGCCTCGAGGTCCGGGACGGTGGCCGTGCGGCCGGTCGGGCGGCGGAAGCGGGTGGATTCGACCAGGCGGCCATCTGCATCGACGAGCGCGGCTTCGACTTTGGTTCCGCCGAAGTCGACGGCGAGAGCGAGGGGAGTGGGCACGACCTTTACCCTAAAGGAAACAACCGATGCTCATATGAGCAACATGCGCGCAAGCGTTGCTCGGACGCGCAATCGGTTCCTAAGGTGGAAGGGTGGCCATGAACGACACCGATGAGATCCTCGCCGTCAAAGCCGCTGAGCTGTACTACGAGGCGGGCAAGACCCAGGACGAGATCGGTCTCGCCCTCAGCGTCAGCCGCTGGAAGGTCGGGCGGTTGCTCGTCGCAGCGCGCGAGCACGGCTTCGTGCGCATCGAGATCGTGCACCCGAGCGCCAGACGGTTCTCGCTGGAGCGCGAGCTCTGCGGCTTCTACGACCTTCAGGACGCCGTCGTCGTGCCCACCCTCGACACCGACTCGGATGTGCAGGCCCGCGTCGCGCAGGCCGCAGCCGACTACCTCACCACGCTTCGACCCGTTCCGCGCACGCTCGGCGTGAGCTGGGGCCGCACCCTGCACGCCGTCGCCGCGCGCCTGCGGCCAGGCTGGGCCGTCGGCGTGAACCCGGTGCAGATCAACGGAAGCGTGTCGAGCACGCGCCAGGCCACCGCGGCGGCCGACACCGCCGTCGTGATCGCGCGCAAGGCGCAGGGCACGGCCACGCTGCTGCCGAGCCCTGCCATCTTCGAGCACGCCGCCACCCGCCGCGCCATCGAGGCCGACCGCTCGGTGCAGAGCGTGCTCGCCCTGGCGAGGAGCGCATCCGCGTACCTGTTCAGCGCCGGTGTGGTCGACACGAGCTCCGTGCACGTCGACTCCGGCTACCTCACGGCAGACGACGTCGCCTCGCTCGCCGCCAAGGGAGCGGTCGGCGACGTCGTCGGCCGGTTCATCACAGAGGACGGCCAGGTGGCCGACCCTGAACTCGACGGACGGACCCTCGGCATCTCGCTGGACGAACTGCGCGCAGCGCGCACCAGCATCGCCGTGATCGCAGGCGAGACCAAGCACAGGGTGGCCCACGCCATCGTGTCGAGTGGGCTCTGCAGCACGCTCATCACCGACGAATCCACCGCGAACCACCTGCTCGGCCGCACAGCGGCGAGCTGAAAGAAGGAGTGACGTGACCATCGAAACGACGCCGCCCGTGCGAACCCTCGCACCGGCGGCCCGGGCCGTCGAGGTGCTCGGAGGCGACTTCACGGAAGCCTCCCTGCGCCGCTACCTGAACGGCATTCCCGGGGTCGACGCTGTCGGCCTCGAACAGCGCGCCGCCGGACTCGGCACCCGCTCCATCAAGACCACGAGCAAGGCCTGGGCGCTCGACAAGATCATCGAGCTGATCGACCTCACCACCCTTGAAGGCGCAGACACGCCAGGCAAGGTGCGCTCGCTCGTCGCCAAGGCCCTCACCCCCGACCCTGGCGACCTCACCGCGCCGCGACCGGCCGCCGTGTGCGTGTACGGCGACATGGTGCCGTACGCGGTGGAGGCGCTCGGCGCATCCCACGCCGGGCGCTCCGGCGGCGCACCGGGGAGCGTGAACGTCGCGGCCGTCGCGACCGCGTTCCCGAGCGGGCGCGCATCCCTCGCCGTCAAGCTGGCGGACACGGCGGACGCCGTCGCGGCCGGTGCGGACGAGATCGACATGGTCATCGACCGCGGCGCGTTCCTCGCCGGCCGCTACGGGCTCGTCTTCGACGAGATCGTGGCCGTCAAGGAGGCCTGCCGCCGCGCGGACGGCTCGTACGCGCACCTCAAGGTCATCCTGGAGACCGGCGAACTGAACACGTACGACAACGTGCGCCGCGCATCCTGGCTGTCGATCCTGGCGGGCGGCGACTTCATCAAGACGTCCACCGGCAAGGTCTCGCCCGCGGCGACGCTGCCCGTCACCCTGCTGATGCTCGAGGTCGTTCGCGACTGGCACAAGCTCACCGGCGAGGAGATCGGCGTGAAGCCCGCGGGAGGCATCCGCTCGTCCAAGGACGCCATCAAATACCTCGTGACCGTGGCGGAGACGGTGGGAGAGCGCTGGCTCCAGCCGCACCTGTTCCGGTTCGGCGCATCCAGCCTGCTGAACGATGTGCTGCTGCAGCGCCAGAAGCTGACGACCGGGCACTACTCCGGCGCCGACTACGTCACGATCGACTGACCGAAGAGACCGAAGGCAGAACAATGAGTTTTCTCGAATACGCACCGGCGCCGGAGTCTCGGGCCATCCTGAACCTCCGCGACCAGTACGGCCTGTTCATCGACGGCGAGTTCGTCGAGGGCAACGGCACCCCGTTCCAGACCATCTCCCCGGCCACCGAGGAGCGCATCGCGACCATCGCCACCGCGAACACCGCCGACGTGGATGCGGCCGTCGCCGCCGCCCGCCGGGCATACGAGCGCACCTGGTCCAGGATGAGCGGGAGCGACCGCGGCAAGTACCTGTTCCGCATCGCACGCCTCGTGCAGGAGCGCGCCCGTGAGCTCGCCGTCGCGGAGAGTCTCGACAACGGCAAGCCGATCAAGGAGAGCAGGGATGTGGACGTCCCGCTCGTCGCCGCCTGGTTCTTCTACTACGCGGGATGGGCGGACAAGCTCGACCACGCCGGTCTCGGCCCTGCGCCCCGCGCGCTCGGCGTCGCCGCCCAGGTCATCCCGTGGAACTTCCCGCTGCTCATGCTCGCGTGGAAGATCGCACCGGCCCTCGCCGCCGGAAACACCGTCGTGCTCAAGCCGGCGGAGACCACACCGCTGACCGCTCTGCTGTTCGCCGAGATCGTGCAGCAGGCCGGTCTGCCTGCTGGTGTCGTCAACATCGTCACCGGCGCGGGGGAGACCGGGCGCGACCTGGTCAACCACCCGGATGTGAACAAGGTCGCCTTCACCGGCTCCACCGCGGTGGGCCGCGAGATCGCGCGAGCGGTCTCAGGCACGGACAAGAAGCTCACCCTGGAGCTCGGCGGCAAGGCGGCGAACATCGTCTTCGACGACGCGCCGATCGACCAGGCGGTCGAGGGCATCGTCAACGGCATCTTCTTCAACCAGGGCCACGTCTGCTGCGCCGGCAGCAGGCTCCTGGTGCAGGAGAGCATCCACGACGAGGTCGTCGACCGGCTGAAGAACCGCCTGTCGACGCTGCGCCTCGGCGACCCGCTCGACAAGAACACCGACATCGGGGCGATCAACAGCGCCGAGCAGCTTCAGCGCATCCGGGAGCTGTCCGACATCGGAGAGGCGGAGGGCGCGGACCGCTGGACGGCCGACTGCGCCATCCCGGAGAACGGCTTCTGGTTCGCGCCGACGATCTTCGACAACGTGTCCACCAGCCACCGGATCGCCCGCGAGGAGATCTTCGGACCCGTGCTGTCCGTGCTCACCTTCCGCACCCCGGCCGAGGCCATCGCCAAGGCGAACAACACCCCGTACGGCCTGTCGGCCGGAATCTGGAGCGACAAGGGCAGCCGCATCCTGGCCGTCGCAGACAAGCTCCGCGCCGGTGTGATCTGGGCGAACACGTTCAACCGGTTCGACCCTGCCAGCCCGTTCGGCGGCTACAAGGAGTCCGGCTACGGCCGCGAAGGAGGCCGCCACGGACTCGCGGCGTACCTCACGCCCGGACGCGCGCTCTCCGGCTCGTCCGCCGGTGCGCTGACCGCCGCATCCACCACGACCCGCAAGGGAGCGAAGAAATGAGCCGCCTGACCGTGCCGAAGACGTACAAGCTCTACATCGGCGGAAAGTTCCCGCGCAGCGAATCCGGCCGCACGTACGAGGTCGTCTCGGCGAAGGGCGCGTTCCTGGCGAACGCCGCGAAGGCCTCCCGCAAGGACGCCAGGGATGCGGTCGTCGCCGCCCGAGGAGCCCTCGGCGGCTGGGCGGGCGCGACCGCATACAACCGCGGCCAGGTGCTCTACCGCATCGCGGAGCTGATGGAGGGCCGACGTGCCCAGTTCGTCGACGAGGTGCAGCAGACGGAGGGCGTCTCGGCGTCCGTCGCAGGCGCCCAGGTGGACGAGGCCATCGACCGCTGGGTCTGGTACGCGGGCTGGGCGGACAAGTTCGCCCAGGTCGTCGGAAACGCCAACCCGGTCGCAGGACCGTACTTCAACATCTCGGTGCCGGAGCCGACCGGCGTCGTCGCGATCGTGGCGCCGCAGGACAGCGGCCTGCTCGGGTTCGTCAGCGCCGTCGCGCCGGCGCTGGTGGCGGGGAACACGGTCGTCGTCGTGGCGAGCGAGCGCTTCCCGCTGTCGGCGATCAGCCTGAGCGAGGTGCTCGCGACCAGCGACGTGCCTGGCGGTGTGGTGAACATCCTGACCGGCTCCCCGGCCGAGATCGCCCCGTGGCTGGCGTCGCACGCCGACGTCAACGCGCTCGACCTGGTCGGCGCTGGCGCGCTGGAGTGGATCGACCTGCAGATCGCCGCGGCCGACACTCTCAAGCGCGTGCTCACCCCGGAGAACGGGCCGGACGCGGCTGCCCCGTCGCTCGACCGGATCGCGTTCTTCACGGAGACGAAGACGGTCTGGCACACCAAGTCGCTGATCTGATCCGGGGCGGATCGCGCATCCCGCGATCGCCGTCCTGACGCATCCGGAGGGGTGTACCGCAGCCGCTGGCCGCGGTACACCCCTCGCGGCTTTCAGCTTCTTGGGGGAGGATGGCAGAAAGACTTAGGAGGTCCGGATGACGGATCAGGGGATGTCGGGTATGGGTCCGACCGCCCTCGTCGGGGACAGTCTCACGCAGGGCGGGGACTGGCAGGCGTGGATGCCGGGGGAGACGATCTACAACTTCGGGGTCGGCGGAGACACGTCCGACGACGTGGTCGCGCGGATCTGGGATGTGATCAACGCCCAGCCCGCTGTCGTGGTGCTGCTGATCGGCACGAACGACCTCGCCTGGCGGCGCTCCGTCGAGCACGTGGTGCGCAATGTGGAGACCATCCTGGTGACGCTGCGCAGGGAGCTGCCGGAGACGCGCATCCTGGTGCAGTCCGTGCTGCCGCGCGGTCACGAGTTCGCCGACCAGATCCGCGACATCAACCGCCACCTCTGGCAGTTCGCGCCGACCGTGCACGCCCAGTGGCTCGACCTCTGGCCGTCTCTGGCGCTCGACGACGGCGAGCTGAACCCCGCATACAGCGACGACAGGCTCCACCTCAACGAGGAGGGCTACCGCGTCTGGGTCAACGAGCTGGTCCCAGCGCTGGAGCGCTTGCGCCAGCAGCCGCCCACCAGCCGCGCGATCACCCTCCCCGACCTCGGCGGCGCCGCGTAGCAATCGAGCCCAGGCTTTTTCACCGCAAGAACCGGTTTTGAGGTGAGAAACCCTGGGCTCGATTGCGTCGGCGGTCAGCGGGCGCGCAGGAGGGTCTCGTAGAAGCGGATGCCGCGGAGCCAGGTGGCCACGTGGATGCGCTCGTTGCGGGCGTGCAGGGTCGCGCGCTCCTCGGTGGCCATCTCGAACGGGGTGAACCGGTAGACGGCGTCGCTGATCGCCGTGAAGTGGCGGCTGTCGCTCGCGCCGAGCATGATGTACGGCGTCACCACCGCCTCCGGGTGCACAGCCGCGATGCTGCCGGCGACCGCCTCCCACTCCTGGCCGCTCGTCGGCGACACCGGGGACGGCTCACTCGGGTCGACCGTCTGGATGCGCACCAGCGGGTCGTGGATCGCCTTGCGGATGTGGGCGACCGTCTCCGCGACGCTCGACCCGACCGCGATCCGCACGTTCACGACCGCCTCCGCGGTCTCCGGCAGCGCGTTGGCCGCGAGGCTCCCGCTGAGCTGGGTGACGGCCGTCGTGGTGCGCACGATCGCACGCGTCTCGTCGCTCACCCGGCCGAGAACGGCGACCAGGGCGGGTTTCAGCGTGCGCGCCCTGGTGAACACCGCGCGCAGCGGCCCGCTGGCGTGCGCGCCGAGCGTCTCCACCATCTGCAGGTTCGTCTCGCTGAGTCTGGCCGGGAACGGCTTGGCGTTGAGCCGCGTGATCGCGCGGGCCAGCCGCACCGTCGCCGTCAGCTTGGGAGGGGTGGATGCGTGGCCGCCGTTCTGCTCGACGGTCAGGCGCACGCTGGTGATGCCCTTCTCGCTCACTCCGACGACCGCGATCGGCTTGGCGACGCCGGGGAAAATGCCCTCCACCACCGCGCCGCCCTCGTCGACGACCAGTGCAGGACGGATGCCGCGCTCGCCCAGGGCGGCGACGATCGCCTGCGCTCCCGAACCGACCGTCTCCTCGTCGTGGCCGAAGCTGAGGTATACGTCGGCCGCAGGTGTGTGGCCCGCGGCGACCAGCGCATCCACTGCTTCGAGGATCGCGACGAGGGCGCCCTTGTCGTCGAGGGTGCCCCTGCTCCAGAGCACGCGGCCGTCTCCGTCGCCGGTGAGTTCCGCGCCGAACGGCGGGTGCTCCCAGCCTTCGTCGGTGGCTGGAACGACGTCGTAGTGGGCCATCAGGACCGTCGGCGGCCCGTCGCCCGCTCCACGCCAGCGGTAGAGCAGCGAGTGGCCGTGCCGTTCGCGCTCGAGTGTCGCGTGCAGCGCTGGATAGAGTTCGGGGAGGGCGGCGATGAAGCGGTCGAACGACTCCCAGTCGGTGTCGTCCACGACGTTGCGCGACATGGTCGGGATGCGCAGGAGCGTGCGGAAGCGCTCCAGGGCGGCATCGTCGTCGATGCCGGGGGTGGCGCTCACTCGCCCGCCGCCGTGCGGAACGCGGTGAGGGCGTCGTCGGAGAACAGCACGAACCGCACGCGCTCGACCGGGCCGAACGATGCGGCGAGAACGGCGCGCACCGTGCTGACCGCGATGCGCGCGGCGTCGTCCATCGGCCAGCCGTATGCTCCGGCGGAGATCGCGGGGAACGCGACGGAGGTCGCGCCGACCTCGCGGGCGACGCGCAGGGACGAGCGGTAGGCGTTCTGCAGCAGCTCTGTGCGGTCCTCGGACGCCGACCAGACAGGGCCGACCGCGTGGATGACCCAGGTCGCGGCGAGGTCGCCCGCCGTTGTGGCCACGGCCTGGCCGGTCGGGAGGCCGTCGGGAAGCGTGGTCGCGCGCAGCTCGCGGCAGGCGTCGAGGATGGCGGGGCCCCCTCTGCGGTGGATGGCGCCGTCGACGCCCCCTCCGCCGAGTAGGGAGCTGTTGGCGGCGTTCACGATCGCGTCGACGCGCTCGTCGGTGATGTCGCCCCGGACGATCTGGATGAGGTCGTCCACGGTCAGCCCCTGTTGTTCGAGAGCTCGTACACCTTCAGCAGCTCCACGATCGCGTCGTCGCGCTGGCTGCCGCCCTCCTCGAACATCTCGGAGACGTGCGTCTTGAGGTGGTTCTCGACCAGCAGCTTGTTGAGGGAGCCGAGCGACTTCTGGATGGCGAGGGACTGCGTGATGATGTCGATGCAGTAGTCCTCGTTCTCGATCATCTTCTCCAGGCCCCTCAACTGGCCTTCCAGGATGCGCGTGCGGTGCATGGCGCGTTTCTTGATGTCTGCGATCACCGTTCCAGGATACCGCGCCGATCCCACATACCCCTATGGGGTATGTGTTACAGTCGAAGACATGGAAACGAGCTACGACATCCGGGGCATGACCTGCGCGCACTGCGCACACGCGGTGACGGAGGAACTCAGCACCATCGACGGCGTGACGGCGGTCGCGGTCGATGTGGCGGCGGGCACGGCGACGGTCACCAGCGACACGGCACTCTCGGTGGATGCGGTCGCGGTCGCGGTCGAAGAGGCCGGATACGCACTGGCCCACCCACGCCGCCTTCCCCTGCTGTGACGGGCGCGACGACGGGCGCGACAACCGCGCCAGGCTCCTCCGCCGACACGGTCGAGCTCGACCTCGCCATCGACGGCATGACCTGCGCGAGCTGCGTGGCGCGCGTCGAGAAGCGCCTCGGGCGCCTGGACGGCGTGACCGCAAGCGTCAACCTCGCCACGGAACGCGCTCGCGTCTCGGCGCCGGCCTCCGTCGACCCCGCGCTGCTCGTGGCGGAGGTGCAGAAGGCCGGGTACGGCGCGCACGTCATCGAAGCCGCCGAACCGCTGGCTGAAACCGACTCCGGCACTGCGCTGCGCATCCGGCTGCTCGTCAGTGCGGGCCTCACCGTTCCCGTGGTGCTGCTCGCGATGGTCCCCGCCTGGCAGTTCTGGGGCTGGCAGTGGGTGTCGCTGGTGCTGGCGACGCCGGTCGTGCTCTGGGGCGGCTGGCCGTTCCACCGGGCTGCGGCCGTCAACCTGCGGCACGGTGCGGCAACGATGGATACGCTCGTCTCGCTCGGCACGGCAGCCGCATACCTGTGGTCGGTGTGGGCGCTCGTCTTCGGCACAGCGGGCGAGCTCGGGATGCGCCACCCGTTCAGCTTCGTGGCGGAGCCTGGCAGTGCATCCGGCTCGATCTATCTGGAGGTGGCGGCCGGAGTCACCACGTTCCTGCTGCTCGGCAGATTCGTGGAGGAGCGGTCGAAGCGACGGGCGGGTGCTGCGCTGCGCGACCTGCTCCGAGCAGGGGCGAAGGACGTCGCGATCCTCACCGGCGACGAGCGGGAGCAGCGTGTCCCCGTCTCGGCCCTGGCGGTGGGCGACCGGTTCGTGGTGCGGCCAGGCGAGCGCATCGCGGCGGACGGTGTCGTGCTGGACGGCGCAGCCGCTGTCGACACCAGTGCGATGACGGGGGAGTCCGTGCCCGTCGAGGTGGGCGCAGGAGACGCTGTTGCCGGCGGGACGATCGCGCACGCCGGCACCATCGTGGTGCGCGCCTCCCGCGTCGGCGCGGACACCCAGCTCGCCAGGATGGCGAAGCTCGTGGAGGAGGCGCAGCTCGGCAAGGCGGGCATCCAGCGACTGGCCGACCGCATCTCCGGCGTTTTCGTGCCCGTGGTCATCGGGCTCGCCCTGGCGACGTTCCTGGTGTGGATGCTCGTCGGCGGAGGCACTGCGGCCGCCGTCTCCGCCGCGGTCGCCGTGCTCATCGTCGCCTGCCCGTGCGCGCTCGGTCTCGCGACCCCGACAGCCCTGCTGGTCGGCACGGGACGCGCAGCGCAGCTCGGCATCCTGATCACCGGGCCGGAAGTCCTCGAACGCACCGGCCGCATCGACACGATCGTCTTCGACAAGACAGGAACGCTCACCACCGGCACGATGACGGTCACCGGCGTCGTGACGGCAGACGGCGTGGCCGCGGCGGACGTGCTGCTGCTCGCAGCGTCGGCCGAGCGCGGTTCGGAGCATCCGATCGGCAGGGCCATCGCGGCCGCCGTGGATGCGCACGCTCCCGTCTCCGGGTTCCGTGCCGTCGCCGGGTTCGGCGTCAACGCGCTCGTGGACGGGCGGCAGGTCACCGTCGCCCGCGTCAACGACAGCGCCGGTATCCCCGGCGCGCTCGCCGTCGCCGTGCGCGCCGCCCGTGCCGACGGCGCGACGGCGGTGCTCGTCACAGTCGACGACCGTGCCGTCGCCGTGCTGAGCGTCTCCGACCCGCTGCGTGACGACGCGGAGGAGGCGATCGGGCTGGTCCGCGGTCTGGGGCTGGAGCCGGTGGTGCTGAGCGGTGACCACGAGGAGACGGTGCGCGCGGTGGTCGGGCCACTGCGCATCCGGAACGTGGTCGGCGGTGCGACGCCCGAGGGGAAAGCGCAGACGATCGCGGCGCTGCAGGCGAAGGGGAACTCGGTGGCGATGGTCGGCGACGGGGTCAACGACGCTGCCGCTCTCGCGGCGGCCGACCTGGGGATCGCGATGGGCTCCGGTTCCGACGTGGCGATCGAGGCGGGCGACCTGACGCTGCTGCGCTCCGACCCTGTGCTGGTGGCCGACGCCATCCGGTTGTCGCGACGCACGGTGGCGATCATCAGGGGCAACCTGTTCTGGGCCTTCGCTTACAACGTCGCCGCGCTGCCGGTGGCGGCGCTCGGGCTGCTCAACCCGATGATCGCCGGGGCGGCGATGGCGTTCTCGAGCGTGTTCGTCGTTCTCAACAGCCTGCGGTTGCGGTCGTTCACCGGGCGCAGGATTTCTTCCTAGATCGCGTCATATTCCGCGGCGGGGATGTATCCCTACCAGTGATCCTGTGAGGAGTGTGAGAATCCTTCCGGCGCGCCGTCCGCATTCACCCCTGAAAGGGGGGTGGGGGAGGACATACTGCCGGGTCTATCCTCCACATAGGGGTTGAGAAATATTCGTTTTACAGGAAAGGCCCGACTTTGCTGAAGAACCTCAGCCCGCTGCTGTCTGGTGCGCTTTTAAGCGCCCTGGATTCCATGCACGATGGCGACATGCTTACCCTTGTCGGCAGCGGCTATCCAGAAGAAGCAATCGTTTCACCCGTCATCCATCTTGGAGAAGTGACCACAGAAGCCGCTGCAGACGCGATCCTCAGTGTGTTCCCTCTCGACAACGAAGACCCGTCGCCGATCACGTTCCTCGATCTCGCCGGAGAACCGTACGATGTCCCAGACGTGGCGTTCGCGGTGAACGGCATCGCATCAGATGCCGAGCTCCGTCGCGTGCCCATGACCCGTCTGGAGCTCGACGAATTCGTCGAGCTCGCCCGCCATTCCGTCGTGACCGTGAGCGTGGGGTCGGACGCCCCACCATGCGCGTTCCTGCTGCGGAAGGGCGCCTGCTGAATCACACGCACCGTTGAACGTGGGCGTGCCGGCGCACCGTCGTCGGCACGCCCCGCCAGCATCCAGCCGTGCGTCAGCCAGGCACAGTGGATGCGCATCCAGCGCCGATCCCGCTGACGTAGACTCGGTGACCGTGTCCCGATACACCACCCAGCCCGCGTTCAATCGTGCAGCGCTCGCCCCAGGCATCCTGGGCGCGATCGTCCTGATCGGCGGCCTCGCCCTGATCGGGGGCGACTGGTACCTCTACGTGCAGTACGCGGTGAGCATCCTCGCGCTCATCCTCTGCGTGTTCGCCGGGCAGGCGAAGCAGTGGTGGTGGCTGGCCGGGCTGATCCCCGTTGCCGTGATCTGGAACCCGGTCTGGCCGATCGCGTTCGGCGACGTCGCCATCCGGCTGCTGCACCTCGCCGGCGCCGTGCTCTTCGTGGCCGTGGCCGTCACCGTGAAGATCCCCGTCGATCAACGTCGCTGATTCCCGCATCCTCGCGTAAACTGGTCTGAGCGCCGCGATTTCACTCGCGACGCGTCCCCGGCGCTCACCGCGGCGGGCAGGACCATTCGGTTCCCTGCCCGATCGCTGCGCCGGCCCTCACGCCACACGGCGTCCGCTCTTCGTCAGCGCGCGACGCTCCCACTGGAGGACCATGTCTCGTTCCGGTCAACGCACCAGCCCGTCACGCCAGCAGCAGCGACGCAACCGCCACGCGAACAACGACGGGCTGATCCCCGTCCTCGCGCGCAAAGTGCGGGAGGTGGAGGCGAAGGCCGCGGACGGCAAGAAGCTCGGGCCGACCAATCGCACCAAGTTCCAGGTCATCGCCTTCCTCATGCGCGAAGAGCGGGCCAGGGCGAAGTCCGACCCTGAGCTGAGCGACGCGGCGCGCGCCGAGCAGCTCAAACGGCTCGACGGCATCGCGACCATCCTCGCGAAGACAGCGGCACGTGACACCTCGCTGATCTCCCTGCTGGAGAGCGAGTCCCCGCCGACCGCCACCGCGCAGACCATGCGTCGCGACTGGCTGCTGGAGTCCGGCACCGAGCTGACGCCGGACGACCTCATCATCACGGTGGAGCGTCCCGTGGCGAAGCAGGACAGCGTCATCACGCCGGAGCTCGCCGAGAAGCAGGTGATCCCGCAGTCGGTGCGCGCCAGGCAGCTCTCCAACCCGTTCCTCGCCCCCGACTTCTCCCGGGCGACAGCGGCACAGCCTGCCCCGCGCCGCCGTCTCGACTCGTGGGAGCTGCTCGGCCCGCTGTTCAAGTCGTTCGAATACGGCTCCGGCGGTCAGGCGGCCAGCATGGAGCTGCCGCCTGCGCCCGCGATCGACAGGTACTCGCCTCCCGGCCTGGAGCTGATGCACCACCAGGCCCGCTTCGTGGAGAGCGTCAGGCTCGGACACCGCAGCTTCCTGCTCGCCGACGAGCCGGGTCTCGGCAAGACAGCGCAGTCGGTGCTCGCAGCGTCGGTCGTCGGTGCGTACCCGCTGCTGGCCGTCGTGCCGAACGTGGTCAAGATGAACTGGGCGCGCGAGGTCGAGCGCTGGACGCCGCACCGCAGGGCCACCGTCATCCACGGAGACGGCGAGGGGCTGGATGCGTTCGCCGACGTCGTGATCGTGAACTACGAAGTGCTCGACAGGCACCTGGCCTGGCTCAGCACCCTGGGCTTCAAGGGCATGGTCGTCGACGAGGCGCACTTCATCAAGAACCTGCACTCGCAGCGCTCGAAATACGTTCTCGGGCTCGCGGACGCCATCAAGAAGACCGGCGATCCGCTGCTGCTCGCCCTCACGGGCACCCCGCTGATCAACGACATCGACGACTTCAAGGCCATCTGGCAGTTCCTCGGCTGGATCGATGGCAACAAGCCGTCGCCAGAGCTCATGCAGAAGCTGGAGGAGACCGAGCTCACCCCGGCCGACTTCGGGTTCTACGCCGCGGCCCGCGAGGCGGTCATCGACATGGGCATCGTCCGCCGCCGCAAACTCGACGTCGCCTCCGACCTGCCGAGCCGTCGCGTGGTCGACCTGCCCGTCGAGCTCGACGACGACCTCGGCCGCAGTATCCGCCAGGCCGAGAAGGAGCTGGCCGCGCGTCTGGTCGCCAAGTTCCGCCGTGCATCCGCCGCTGGTCGCCCCGATTCGTTCGACGGCGACGACGAGGCGCACCGCAGGCACCTCATCCGGCTCGTCGCCCAGTCGGAGCTGGAGGAGTCGAAGTCGGCCAAGAGCGGGGACAACGTCTTCACGATGGTCCGCAAGATCGGTCAGGCGAAGGCGGGGCTTGCGTCCGACTACGCCGCGCAGCTCGCGCGCTCGGTCGGCAAGGTGGTGTTCTTCGCCAAGCACATCGACGTGATGGATGCGGCCGAGGACGCCTTCGCCGCCCGCGACCTGAAGACGATCTCGATCCGCGGCGACCAGACCGCCATCGCCCGCCAGCGCGAGATCGACGCGTTCAACAACGATCCGGATGTGTCGGTGGCGGTGTGCTCGCTGACCGCGGCGGGTGTCGGCCTCAACCTGCAGGCCGCATCCAACGTGGTGCTGGCCGAGCTGTCCTGGACGGCGGCGGAGCAGACGCAGGCGATCGACCGCGTGCACCGCATCGGTCAGGAGGAGCCGGTCACCGCGTGGCGCATCATCGCGGCGCAGACCATCGACTCGAAGATCGCGGAGCTCATCGACGCCAAGCAGGGCCTCGCGGCCCGAGCGCTCGACGGCTCGGACGTGGAGCTCGGCTCGGCGGACTCCGTGCAGCTCGACGCCCTCATCCACCTGCTCGAGGACGCGCTCGGCTGACGCCGTCCGCGGCGCACGAGTCGTGCGAAACGTGCGGTCGCGCTCGCCCCGACCGCACCTTTCGCACGAGTCGCGGGCGCACGAGTCGTGCGAACGGTGCGGTTAAGATCGCGGCGACTCGCACGTTTCGCACGAGTCGCCGGGCGCACGAAGCGTGGGGCGCACGAAGCGTGGGCGCACGAGTCGCGCGGGCACGAGTCGTGCTTCAGGCGATGCCGGCGTCGTCGAGCGGCACGGGGCGGTCGTCGTCGGGAACGAGGTCGTCGTCATCGTCGTCCGCGACGGGGAGGTCGTCCTCGTCGTGGACGTTCGGCGCGGGCTCGTAGTCGCCTTCCTGCTCTTCGCGGAAGGCGTCGAGGTCGTCGTCGCCGGGGCGCGTGTCGCTCTCGCTCATGCACCGAGGGTACCTCTCGCGCCGCCGGTGGTCGAGGGCCGTTCGACCGGGATGCGCGTTCAGTCGAGCTCGAACACGAAGTACGGCCCGCGCTCGTCGTGCAGGATGCGCGCGCTCCCTGCGAACCCGGAGAAGTCGTCCGTTCCCGTCCCCGGCACGATGTAGCCGAACGCCGAAGGATCGCCAGGGTGCTGCAGTGCGCCGTGGTGCACCGTGAACGACCCCGTTCGTCCGTCCGGCAGCGTGCCCGTCACCCGCTCGGCGGCCAGGTACCCCCTGCTCTCCTCCGTGCCGGACGAGATGAAGTGCGCCACCGACTCCCCGACCAGGCCCTCCGTGTACGTCTTCCGCATCGTGATGCCGCCGACCCAGTCGCCGTCGATGCCGGGCAGGTCGGCCGGGTCCCATCCTGTGACGTCGAATCGGGCCGTGATCGTCTCGCGTTCGCTCATGCCTTCACGATAGACAGCCCTGCCGTCGAGGTCTGGAAATTTCGCGACAGAGCGAAACTGCACTAGACAGGGGGAATGCCCCAGCACTCTCAGGTTGAAATCGAGCGAAAGTACGACGTCGACGAGAACACGGAGCCTCCGTTCCTGGTCGGCGTCGGCGCCGTCGCGACAGGGTCGAAGCCGGAGACGGCCGAACTCGTCGCCACCTACTTCGACACCTCCGACCTGGCGCTCGCGCACGCGAAGGTCGCCGTGCGCGTCCGTCGCGGAGGAGCCGACGAGGGCTGGCACGTCAAGCTGCCTGCCGAGGAGGGCCGCACCGAGCTGCACTGGCCGCTGACCGACGGCGACGATGTGCCAGCCGAGCTGATCGCATCCATTGCCCAGGTGGCTCCGGATGCACGAATCGGCGACGCACCGCTCGTCCCGATCGCGCGGGTCACCAACACCCGCACGACGGTCGTGCTGCAGGATGCGGCCGGGTTCGACCTCGCGGAGTTCTGCGACGATCACGTGACCAGCGAGAACCTGCGCAGCGGCGGCACGCAGGGCTGGCGCGAGTGGGAGGTGGAACTGCTGAGCGGCGCCCCTGACACGCGCTCCGGCCGCACCGCGCTGCTCGACGAGATCGAGGAGCGCGTGCTCGCGGCGGGCGCCGTCGTGTCTGCCAGCTCGTCGAAACTGCAGCGCACTCTCGGGCTCTAGCCGCTCGCGCGCCGCGCGCACCGTCCGCACGCCGATGCTGCCGTGCCGGGCGTTTTTGTACTGACGACCACCGTCGGGCATGATTCACAGGTAGCGAATATCACCCAGGGAGCAGCATTTTGAAGATCGGCATCCTCACCAGTGGCGGCGACTGTCCAGGACTGAACGCGGTCATCCGCGGCGCTGTCCTGAAAGGCGACCGCGCCCAGGGCACGGACTTCGCCGGATTCCGCTACGGCTGGCGAGGCGTCGTCAACGGCGACATCATGCCGCTCGACCGCCACAGCGTGCGCGGGCTCTCCCGTCAGGGCGGCACGATCCTCGGTTCCAGCCGCACCAATCCGTTCGAGGGCGACAACGGCGGCCCGGAGAACATCCAGCGCATGATGGACGAGAACGGCATCGATGCGATCATCGCCATCGGAGGAGAGGGCACGCTCACCGCTGCCCGCCGCCTGACCGATGCCGGTCTCAAGATCGTCGGCGTGCCGAAGACCATCGACAACGACCTCGCCGCCACCGATTACTCGTTCGGTTTCGACACCGCCGTCGAGATCGCCACGGAGGCCATCGACCGTCTGCGCACCACGGCCGAGTCGCACCAGCGCTGCATGGTGGTGGAGGTCATGGGCCGCCACGTCGGCTGGATCGCGCTGCACTCCGGCATGGCAGGGGGAGCGCACGCCATCCTCATCCCCGAGCAGCCGCAGTCGATCGAGCAGATCGTGGAGTGGGTCGAGTCGGTCCGCGACCGCGGAAGGGCGCCGGTCATCGTCGTCTCCGAGGGCTTCCACCTCGACACGATGGAGGAGGCGCACTCCCACAAGGGCCTGGATGCGTTCAACCGTCCGCGTCTCGGCGGAATCGGCGAGATGCTCGCCCCGATGATCGAGGAGCGCACCGGCATCGAGTCGCGCGCCACGGTGCTCGGCCACATGCAGCGCGGCGGCGTGCCGAGCGCATACGACCGGGTGCTCGCCACGCGCCTCGGAATGGCGGCGGTCGACGCGGTCTACGAGGGACGCTGGGGCTCGATGGTGTCGCTGCGCGGCACCGACGTGGTCAACGTGTCGATCGCGGATGCGACGGGCGGCCTCAAGACGGTGCCGCAGGCGCGCTACGACGAGGCGGCTCTGCTCTTCGGCTGAGTTCGGTCCGGACGCCTGCGGTCGCCGCGGCCGGAACTAGACTCCTCGTCACAGACGTAAGGAGTTCGCGTGCCCAGGTCCGTTCGATTCGACGAGTTCGGCTCCCGCGATGTGCTCCGCCTGGTCGAGACGGCGCGGCCGTGGCCGAGCGCCGGGCAGCTCGTCGTGCGGGTGATGGCCGCCGGTCTCAACGCCATCGACGCCAAGGCGTTTCGGGATGAGCGGGTCGCTGCGCGCTTCGGCGTCACCGTGCCGAGCGGGGTCGGCCAGGACTTCGCCGGTTTCGTGGAAGAGGTGGGAGACGGCGTCACCGGCTTCACGGTCGGCGAGGCCGTGTTCGGGAGCGTTCCGTTCGCGACGTTCGCCGACTTCGTGGTGGTCGACGCCGACGCCGCCGTGCTGCACAAGCCGGACCCGCTCACCTTCGAGGTGGCCGGGTCGCTGGCGACGGTCGGCAGGACGGCGATGGCGACCACCGCATCCCTCGGTCTGCGCGAGCACGACACCGTTCTCGTGAGCGCGGTCGCGGGCGGCGTCGGCGTGCTGGCCGCCCAGCTCGCGGTGCGCGCGGGAGCGACGGTGATCGGGACGGCGAGCGAGGAGCATCACGACTATCTGGAGGGGCTGGGCGTCGTGCCCGTGACATACGGCGACGGCCTGGCCGACCGCATCCGGGAGCTGCTGGACGGCGACAGGATCACCGCCGTGCTCGACAACCACGGTGCGGAGACGATCGAGGCTGCTCTGGAGCTCGGCGTGCCGGTCGACCGCATCAACACGATCGCCGCGTTCGGTCCTGCAGCCCGCGGCGCGCGCACGGTCGGCGGCTCCGCAGCGGGGAACGCCGAGCTGGCCGGGATCGCCGCCCTGCTGGCCGAGGACGAGTGCCTGCTGCCGATCGACTCGATCTTCCCGATCGAGCGCGTCGCCGAGGCGTTCGCCAGGCTGGAGGCCGGGCACGTGCGCGGGAAGATCGTGCTGGTCACGGACTGAGCGGCAGGGTTCGGAAGGAGGATCGTGATGGCACGCGGTGCGGATCTCCGTCGGGACGGAGGAGAGTCGCCAGTGGGCTGGAGAACTCCTGCTGAGCGCGGCGCGTCGCTCTGAGGGTGGGATGGGTCTGGGCCTGGGAAACACCGGGGCGGAGGCCTAGACTCGCGGACATGGTCTTCCCGCTGAGCGTCAGGAGCATCCGATGATCGCCGACGACACCGCACGCCTGCTGCGCGCCGCAGGGCTCCGCTGGCGGCCGCAGTCAGGAGACACCTTCGCGATCGACCGCGAGGAGCTGTCCGGCGACCGGTTCACCGTGAGCGACATGACCATCGAACCGCACGAGTTCGACACCGGAACGATCCTCGGCTTCAACGGGACGACGGAGTGGGCGCTCGACTCGCTGGCGGTGGAGGACGCGCTGTGGATTCCGCGCGAGGACCAGTTGCGCGACCTGCTCGGCGGCGCCTTCCTGCACCTCGCGCGCACAGACGACGGCTACCGCGTGACCATCCTGCTCGGGGGCGACGAGCGGCAGTTCGAGGACGAGGATGCGGCGACGGCGTACGCGCAGGCGCTGCTGTCGCTGATCGGCGCGTCGGTCTCCTAGCCCAGCTCGGCGCGCGGTTTGGCGCGCGGCTCGGTGCGCGGTTGGCGGGCGGAGCCGCCAGGCTCAGGCGAAGATCGACGCGTCCAGCTCCGCCACGCTGCGCACGCCCGCGAGCCCCAGGGTGATGTCGAGCTCGGCGATCGTGTTCCGCAGCAGCTCGCGCACTCCGGCCTCGCCCGCGATGGCGAGCGCGTACACGTACGGCCGCCCGATGCCGACGGCGCGGGCGCCGAGCGCGAGCGCGACGACCGCGTCGGCTCCGCTGCGCACGCCGCTGTCGAACAGCACGGGGATGCGTCCGGCCACCGCATCGACGACGCGGGGGAGCGCATCCAGGGCCGGCTGCTCGTTGTCGATCTGACGTCCGCCGTGCGTCGACACCTGCACGGCATCCATCCCGGCATCGACGGCGCGGGAGGCGTCGTCCGGGTGCAAGACGCCCTTGAGCACGATCGGCAGCGTTGTGCGTTCGCGCAGGAACGCGAGGTCGGCCCAGGTGAGGGCGGGGTTCGCGAAGACATCGAGGAACGTCTCGATGGCGGCGAGCGGTTCCGGAGAGCGCAGATTGTCGCGCAGCCGACCGGGATGGCGCCGCAGAATACTCGCGAACGACGCGACGGCGGCGGGGGTCAGCGGCGTGCGGACGCGCGGACCGCTCGCTGAGACGCGCTCGCGCACCAGGCGCCGGAACACCGGATCGCTCGTGTACTGGGCGATGCCGCGTCCGCGGCTGAACGGCAGATAGCCGAGGTCGAGGTCGCGTGGCCGCCAGCCGAGCACGTGGGTGTCCAGGGTGACGACGATCGCCTCGCAGCCGGCAGCCTCCGCGCGCGAGACCAGGCTCTCGACCAGCTCGTTCGACGAGCTCCAGTAGAGCTGGAACCAGCGGCTCGCGCCCGGGGACACCGCATCCATCGCCGCTGTCACCTGCTCCATCGGCATCGAGGCCTGGTTGGAGAGCACGGCGGGGATGCCGAGGGCTGCGGCGGCGCGGGCTGCTCCGGCGTCGGCCGATGGATGCGCGAGGTCGAGCACACCGATCGGCGCGAGCAGCAGCGGTGTCGCCCTCCGCGTGCCGAACAGGTTGATGCCGAGGTCGCGCGACGAGACGTCGCGGAGCACACGCGGCAGGATCCGGTGGGCGCCGAACGCCGCGGTGTCCGCCCGATCGGTGCGCTCCAGCCCCGCCGAGCCGGCGACGTACGCGAACGCCACCCGTGACATGCGGCGCTCGGCCGCCCGCTCGAGCGCGGGGAAGCCGACCGGGATGCGCGGGGTGCGGCCGGACACCCCCGCCCGGTAGACGGCGGACTGGGCATCGCGGCCGACGCTGGATGGCATGGCAACATTCTGCACCGTGGGGGCGAAGTGGCCGGTCGGCACACGGCCGGGGCGGCCGGGCTGGCCATGGCGGTCAGCGCTGCCGGCGCTGTCCGCGCGATTCAGCGGCCGCGGCGCGGCTTGCGTGAACGGGAGACGGGACGCCTGCCCTGCTTGCTGCCCGGGCCGTTCGGGCTCTTCGCCGCGCGGGGAGGTTTCTTGGCGTCCTGCTTGGCCGCGTCCGCCTGCGCGGCGGCGACGTCGGGATTGCGCGAACTGTGGGCGGTGCGGCCGCGGACGATGCCGATGAACTCGTCGACCAGCTCGTGCTGCGCATCCCTCGGCCAGGCGAGGCCGACCTTGCTGGGCTCCGCATCCTCCAGCTTCATCGCCACCACGTCTTTGCGGCGCAGCGCCTTCGCCACCGACTGCGGCAGGACGGCGATGCCGTCGCCGGCGGCGATGCTGCGGAACATCGCCTCCGACGGCACGCCGTCGATGCGCGGCTGGTCGTCGAGGTCGGCCAGGTGCAGTTTCTTCTCGAGGGTGAGCAGGTGCTCGTGGTGCATCGCGACGACGATGTCCTCCGCGTACAGCGGGATGAGGTGCAGCCCGTCGGTGTCGACAGGCTCGCGCACGAACGCCATGTCTGCGCCGCCGGTTTCGATGGCGTCGCGCTGCTCGGCGTCGGCCACGCGGGTCACGACGAGCTGCACATCCGGGTGTCTCTGCTCGAAGACGCGGGTCCATTTGCCGACGGTCACGCCGAGGGGGAAGACGATCGTGAACGTAGACGGCATCCTCCGAGGGTAGCGAACGGATACCCTTGAAACCATGAGCGCCCAGAAGAAGCCCCAGACGATGAAGGCGGCGACCGCCGCGAAGAAGCTGGGGATCTACCTCCCGGCAGCCCCAGCAGAGTTCCAGGACGGCGAGATCAGCCGCACCGAGTTCGACGAGCTCGCCGCCAACCCGCCGGAGTGGCTGGCGACGCTGCGCGCGGAAGGACCGCATCCGCGCGATGTGGTCGCCCACAAGCTCGGCGTCTCCAACTCCGGGCTGGCCCGCGGCGGCGTCACGGAGGCGCTCACCACCGCCCAGATCAAGGCCCTCCTGGAGGAGCCCCCGGCGTGGCTCGTGACCGAGCGCGCCACCCAGGCCGCCGTGCACGCGGAGAACGCGCGCGTCAAGGCCCGCAACGCCGAGCGCGCGGCGCGCACCGACTAGCCCAGCAGCAATCGAGCCCAGGCTTTTTCACCGCAAACCGCGCGTTTGCGGTGAAAAAGCCTGGGCTCGATTGCGTGGATGGGGGCGGCGCTCAGTGGGGGCCGGGGGCGGCGGAGCGCGTAGCGGCTCTGGCGATCAGCTCGGGGCCGGTGACGAGGGCGCGGCGCCACGGGGCGACGCCGTCGATCTCGATCTGCAGCGAGAAGCTCAGCACAGTCCTGATGAGGACGATCAGCGCGAGCACCAGGGCGTCGGTGAGCGACGGCGTCGACGTGACCGTCCTGACCAGGTCGGCGGCCACCAGCACCTCCAGGCCGAGCAGGATGACGCCGCCGAAGCTCTCCCTGAGCGTCTTGAAGGCGATCGCTCCGCTGCGGGAGGTCGCCCAGGCGCGGATCGCGATGCCGACGGAGACGACGAACCCGATGGCCATCGCGCTGACGCCGACCACCTCGAAGGCGATGGCGATGGTCTCGAAGAAGGCGTGACCGAACATGCGCTCATGCTCCCACAGGGCGCCCCGCGCGGCCAGCGCCAGCGCCGGTGTCAGAGTCAATGCCCGTGTCAGGACACGTGCACGGCGGGGCGGCGCTTCACGTCGCGCTCGGCTTCGCGGAGCACCTCCCTGGTGACAGGGGCGACCTCGCCCACGCCGGTGATGAGGAACCGGAACATGTTGGAGATGGGGTTCCCTTCCGTCCACTCGAAGTAGATGGTCGGCACGATCCCGGTCACGTCGCGGATCTCCAGCAGCACCGCCGCGATCGTGTTCGGCACGTTCCCCGCCTTGACCTGCAGCACCCGGTAGCCGTGCTTGACCACACCGTGCACCACCAGGTCCTCCTCGAAGTCGGAGGAGTCCGAGCGGTAGACCTCGATGAAGATGGTGCGCGAGCGCTGCGGGATGTGGCTGAACTTGCGCTCGTCCTTGTTCTTCTGCTCGTACTCCTTGGTGGTGTCGACGTCCGGTTCGTGCGAGATGATGCGGATCTCGCCCTCCTCCGCGTCTTCGAGCACGAAATCGAGAGCCGTCACGTCGAGCGTCACGCTCGTCGCCCTGAGCTGGAACGACCGGCCGATCCTGGAGACGATCGAGATGGTGAGGATGCCGATGATGAACAGGCTCGCGATGCGCAGGCCGTCCGGGCGTTCGAAGATGTTGGCGATGGTCGTGTAGACGAAGATCGCGGTGATGATCGCGAACGCGATGGTGCGCTTGCGCTGCTTTTTCCGCAGCGCGGATAGGGTGACGGCGAGGGATGCGGACGTGATCAGCACCAGCACGCCGGTCGCATACGCGCCGCCCTGCGCATCCACGTCGGCCTGGAAGACCAGGGTGATGATGAAGGCGATGAGCGTGAACACCAGCACCAGCGGTCGCACGGCGCGCGCCCACTGCGGGGCCATGCCGTAGCGCGGCAGGTAGCGCGGCACCAGGTTGAGGAGTCCTGCCATCGCGGACGCCCCTGCGAACCACAGGATGAGGATGGTGCTGAGGTCGTAGACGGAGCCGAACACGTTGCCCAGGTACTCGTGCGCCAGGTAGGCGAGCGCACGCCCGTTCGCCTGGCCGCCGGACTGGAACTCCTTCTGCGGGATCAGCAGCGTGGTGGTGAAGCTCGACGTGATGAGGAAGCAGCTCATGATGATGGCCGCGGTGGTCAGCAGTCGACCAGCCCCCTTGATGCGTCCCTGCGGGTGATCGGGGTCGTCGTTCGGCTTCCCCTTGATCTGGGGCATCACGGCGACGCCGGTCTCGAAGCCGGACAGGCCGAGGGCGAGCCGGGGGAAGACGAGCAGGGCGATCGCCACGACCATCAGCGGGTCGCCGTGCTGCGTGTTGAGCGCCTGCCACCAGTCGTCGATGGCGCTGGCGTGCTGGAACACCTCGACGATGGAGGTGCCGACCACGATGACGTTCAGCGCCAGATACACCGCCACCAGCACCACGGCGATGCCGATGGCCTCCTTGAACCCTTTGAGGAACACCGCCCCGAGGAGGGCGAGCAGGAACAGCGTGATGCCGATCTGGTTGCCGTGGAACCACGACGGCGTGAACGGGTTCTCGATCGCGTGCGCCGTGGCGTCCGCGGCGGAGAGCGTGATCGTGATCATGAAGTCGGTGGCGGCGAAGCCGAGCAGCACGAGCACGAAGAGTTTGCCTGCCCACCAGGGCAGCAGTCTCTCCAGCATCGCGATCGACCCGGAGCCCTTGAAGCTCTCCCTGGCCACCCTGCGGTACACCGGCAGCGCGCCGAGCAGCGTGAGGGCGACGAGCACGAGCGTCGCGAACGGCGACACCACCCCGGCCGCGAGAGCGGCGATGGCGGGCTGGTAGCCGAGGGTGGAGAAGTAGTCGACGCCGGTGAGGCACATGACCTGCCACCAGGTGTGCTGCCGTTCCGGCTTCCTGCCGTGCGGACCCTGGTGGGTGCCGCGCTCGTCGACGAGGCCGGACAGCAGCCAGTGCCGGAAAGCCCCTCCGCTCGACCGCGCCTGGCGCTCGTGCGCCTGCCCGGGAACGGGGGTGGGGCTGGTCGGCGTCTGTTCCGCAGGAGTGCTGGACATCGAGTTCCTTCGTTCTCGCGCAGAACGTCGCGCAACTGAATTGTACGCATCAGGAGACCGCGCGACCGCGCGCGAATGACGCCGATTCAGCGGGTTTCGCCGATCGTCACCAGGCCGAGCTGCGGTAGTCCTTGAGGAACACTCCGTACAGGTCTTCTCCCGCCTCACCGCGCACGATCGGGTCGTACACGCGGGCTGCTCCGTCGACGAGGTCGAGCGGGGCGTGGAAGCCCTCCTCCGCCAGGCGCACCTTGGTGTAGTGCGGGCGCTCGTCGGTGATCCAGCCGGTGTCGACGGCCGTCATCAGGATGCGGTCGGTCTCGAACATCTCGCCGGCGCTGGTGCGGGTGAGCATGTTGAGCGCCGCCTTGGCCATGTTGGTGTGCGGGTGGCCCGGCCCCTTGTACCTGCGGCCGAACACGCCCTCCATCGCGGAGACGTTGACGATGTATGCGCGCCCTGAACCGGTCGCGTCGGCGTCGGCCGAATCGGTCGCGGCCGCCATGGATGCGCGCAGCCTGCTGATCAGCAGGAACGGCGCCGTGGTGTTGCAGAGCTGCACCTCGAGCATCTCCAGCGGGTCCACATCCTGCACCGCCTGCGTCCAGCTGTTGACCGTGTGCACGTCCGGCACCAGGCCGCCGGCGTCGATCGCGCTGCCGTCCGCGTGCTTGGCGAGCGACGACGAGCCAGGCGCCATCGCGAGCGCGGCCAGTTCGTCGGCGGTCAGGGCGGACGGACCGGCGAGCTCGGCGACCGTGCCGGCGACGTTCGCCGCCGACAGCAGGGGATGCGCGGCGACGGACGCCTCGAGCGCGTGCGGGTGCGGGTCTGCCGTGTGACCGAAGGTCTCCATCTCCGGCAGGGGTCCGTCCGGCAGCGGCTGCGTCTCCGCCTCGGCGAGCAGGGAGTACGCGCCGGCCGAGCGCCGCACGGTCTGCGCCGCGTTGTTGATGAGGATGTCGAGCGGGCCGTGCGCCGCCACAGAGTCGGCCAGCGCGATCACCTGGGCAGGGTCGCGGAGGTCGATGCCGACGACACGGAGGCGGTGCAGCCACTCGCCGGAGTCGGGGAGCTGGGAGAACCGGCGGACCGCATCTCGCGGGAACCGGGTGGTGATGGTCAGGTGAGCGCCATCGCGCAGCAGGCGCAGGGCGATGTGCATCCCGATCTTGGCGCGGCCTCCGGTGAGCAGGGCGCGCTTGCCGGTGAGGTCGGTGCGGGCGTTGCGCTTGGCGTGGCTGGTGGCGGCGCAGTCGGGGCAGAGCTGGTGGTAGAAGGCGTCGACCAGCGTGTAGTGCTGCTTGCAGATGTAGCAGGCACGCGACTTGAGCAGGGTTCCGGCGCTCGCGCCCTCCGCGCTGGTGGAGAGGTCGAGTCCGCGGGTCTCGTCGTCGATGCGGTCGGGTGCTCCGGTGGCGGTGGCGGCGACGACGGCCTTGTCGGCCTCGGCGACGGCCCGGCGGATCTCTTTGCGCCTGGCCTGCTTGACCGCCTTGAACATGTGCGCGGTGGCACGGCGGACGGTGATGAAGTCCGGGTGCTCCTCATCCAGCTCGTGCAGGTTCTCGAGCACGCGCAGGGCGGCGGCGAGGTCGGCAGGGTCGACGCGCGGGGCGTCGGCCGGTGAGTCGGCCGGTGAGTCGTCGGAATCGAGTGGGGAGGAGTCGGGGAGCACCGGAGAATTCTACGCGGTGGCGCCTGGACGGACTTCCAGCCAGCTCAGCCCGCGCAGGTCGATGCACACCCGCTCGCGCTCTTCCACCGCGACAAGGAGCACGTCGCCGCACACCGAGCAGCGCATCACCAGCCCGTGATCGTTCGGGTACACCCGGGCGACGGCGACGACCGCCTCGTCCCCGCAGCTCGCGCACCGCCCGACAGCGCTGGTGATGTCGACGGCGAACACCTCGGAGAGGAGCCCGGCCGCCGCGTTCCCGTCGAGGTAGTCCTGGTCGGTCATGACGCGCCTCCGATTCCGCCGTAGCGCTCGGTCTTGATGCGGGCGGGGTCGTGCCCGGCGTCGACCAGCCAGCCGGACACGGTCTCGACAAACGCCGTCGCCCCGCAGAGGAAGAACGTGGGCGACGCGCTCGCCGGCAGCGCGGCGGAGGCGAGCGCCGCCGCCGTGAGGCGCCCTGCTGGCACCGGCCAGCCGGCGGGGGCCGAGCGGGTGTAGACGTAGTCGACGGAGAGCGGGGCGGCCGCATCCCGTGCCAGGGCGGCGAGCTCGTCGCGGTAGTAGACCGACTCCGGCGAACGCACGGAGTAGAGCAGCCTGAACGGCGCCGCGCTCGCCGCGGCGGAGTGGGCGCGCGCCATCGACATCAGGGGCACGACACCCGAGCCGCCGGCGATGAGCTGCACGGGTGCCGGGTCGCCCGGCCGCCAGACGAACCAGCCGCCGACGGGGCCGCGCACCTCCACCTGGTCGCCGACCTTCACGCCGTGCACCAGATAGGGGGAGACCTCGCCGTCCGCCAGTTCCTCGACCGTCAGCTCCAGTTCGTCTCCCGGCAGCGCAGACGCGATCGAGTACGACCGCACCGCCTGGTAGCCGTCCGGGGCGGTGAGGCGGACATCCACATGCTGTCCGGCCAGGTGCCCGCTGAGGCCGGGGATGCGCAGCTTCAGCGTGCGCGCGGTCGGCGTCTCGAAGCGGGCGGCGATCACGTCGGCGACGCGCCAGGCCGTGCTCACCAGTAGCGCTCTTCCTTCCAGGGGTCGCCGTACATGTTGTAGCCGTTCTGCTCCCAGAATCCCGGCTGGTCCTGCGGCAGCATCTGCAGGCCGCTGACCCATTTCGCGCTCTTCCAGAAGTACAGGTGCGGCACGAGCAGTCGGGCCGGCCCACCGTGCTCAGGCGCGAGATCGGCGCCGTCGAAGGTGTGCGCGATCCAGGCTTTGCCGTCGAGCAGGTCGGCGAGGGGGACGTTGGTGGTGTACCCGCCGTACGAGTGCGCCATCGTGTACTCGTACTCGGTGTCCACGCCGTCGAACAGCGTGTCGAGGGCGACGCCGCGCCACGAGGTGCCGAGCTTGGACCAGCTTGTGACGCAGTGGATGTCCTGGGTCACGTCGTCCTGGGGGAGGGCGAGGAACTCGTCCCAGCTCCAGCGGTGCACCTGTCCCTTCTCCGTGGTGATCGTGAAGGCCCATTCGTCGTGCGTGATGCGCGGAGTCGGGCCAGCGGAGAGCACAGGGAAGCCCTCGGTGAGGTACTGGCCTGGCGGAAGTCGTTCATCCTCGGTGCGGCGACGGCCGAGGAACCCGGAGGAGATGATTCCCATGCGCGCAGCTTATTCCTCGGCAGGCGGCGCGGTCTATGGTGATGGAATGACCGTCGTGAATCTCGGCACACCGCGGAGCATCGCTCTGCCGGAGGCTGCCCGGCCGGGAGCCGCTGAGCCGGGAACGGTCCGGCGGAGCGCTCCGAGTCTCGACGGGCGCCCGGTCGTCCCCGGCCTGATCGACCGCTTCGGGAGGGTCGCCCGCGACCTGCGCGTTTCCGTCACCGAGAAGTGCTCGCTGCGCTGCACGTACTGTATGCCGGAGGACGGCCTGCCGAGCATCCCGCGGGACGAGCTGCTGACCGCGGGCGAGATCGCCCGGCTGGTGCGCATCGCGGCGCGCGACCTGGGGATCACCGAGGTGCGGTTCACCGGCGGCGAGCCGCTGATGCGCGCCGACCTCGCCGAGATCGTCGGGCTGTCCGCCGCAGCGGCACCAGGGCTGGACCTCTCGATCACGACCAACGGGATCGGGCTGGACCACCGCATCCGGAGCCTGGTGGATGCCGGCCTCACCAGGGTGAACGTCTCGCTCGACACGGTCGACCGCGAGCACTTCGCCCGGCTGACCAGGAGGGACAGGCTCCCGGCCGTCCTGGCGGGCATCCGCGCGGCGCACGACGCGGGGCTCACCCCGCTGAAGCTCAACGCCGTGCTGATGCGCGACACGCTCGCCGGGGCGCCCGACCTGCTCGCCTGGGCGATCGAGAACAGCTGCCGCCTTCGTTTCATCGAGCAGATGCCGCTCGACGCCGACCACACCTGGATGCGCGACAACATGGTGCCGGCCGCCGAACTCCTCGACGTGCTCGGCGACCGCTTCAGCCTGACGGCCGCCGGGCGGGACGATCCGTCTGCGCCGGCGGAGGAGTGGCTGGTCGACGGTGGACCGGCGACGGTGGGGATCATCGCGTCGGTGACCCGCTCGTTCTGCGCCGCCTGCGACCGCACCAGGATCACAGCGGAGGGCACGGTCCGCTCCTGCCTCTTCGGCGACGACGAGACCGACCTGCGCGGCCTGCTCCGCGGCGGGGCGGACGATGCAGAGATCGCGCGCTGGTGGCGCCGGGCGATGTGGGGCAAGCAGGCGGGCCACGGGATCGACGCGGCGGGTTTCGTCCCTCCCGTGCGGAGCATGGGGGCGATCGGTGGCTGACCGGGCGGACGAGGCTGCCGCGACGGTGCTCGTGCGGTACTTCGCCGCGGCCGAGGAGGCGGCGGGGCGGCCGGAGGAGCGCATCCACCTGGCCGACGCGACGCTCGGGGCGCTGAGGGCGGAGCTGCTCGCGCGCTACGGCGAGCCGATGGAGCGGGTGCTGCGTTCCGGCTCGTTCCTGGTGGACGCGGTGGTGTCCCGCGACCCGGAGCGACCCGTCACGGGCACCGTGGACGTGCTGCCGCCGTTCGCGGGCGGGTGACGACCGCATCCATCGAGCCGGGAGTTGTGCACGCGACACGCCGGATGCGGGCGTGCATAAGTCCCGGCTCGATGGCGGCGGATGGCGGCGGGTGACTGCGGGGACGGTCAGGCGGGGTAGACGCGGAGGTCGTCGGGGGAGACGGTGAGGGTGACCGGCGTGCCTGGACCGAGCGCGAGGTCGGCGACGATCGCGGGAGCGACCAGGGCGGTCAGGGCATCGGTGCGCACGAGGACGAGGTCGGCGCGCGGTTCGAGGCCGGTCACGACCGCCGAGATCAGGTTGGCGGACGTCGTGCGTGGCTCGGCGGAGAGCACCCGCACGCTCGACGGGCGCACGGCCGCAGCGACCCGGTCGCCGGGAGCGGCGCCCTCCACGACGGTCGCTGCGAGGGCGAGGCCGTCGTCCGTGACGATTCCGGATGCGGTGCGTCGCCCTGTCAGCAGCGTCACCCCGGTCAGCTCGGCGGTGAACGCCCTGCGCGGCCGGTCGAGGACGTCGCGGGTCGGCCCGTCGTCGACGACACGGCCATCGTGCAAGACGATCACGCGGTCGGCGAGCAGGTAGGCGTCGAGCGCGTCGTGGCTGACGATCACAGCGGTGCGCCCGTCGAGGGCGCGGGCGAGCGTCTGCCGCACCTCGCCGGTCACCGCGACGTCGAGGGCGGAGAGCGGCTCGTCGAGCAGCAGCAGCCGCGGTTCTGCTGCCAGAGCGCGGGCGACGGCGACGCGCTGCGCCTGCCCGCCGGACAGCTCATCCGGGTGGCGCTCGGCGAAGGCATCGACGCCCACCGTGCGCATCCAGTCGTCCGCCACAGAGCGGGCGTCCGCACGGGATGCGCGTGCGGCCCTCGGACCGAACTCCACGTTCTGTCGCACGGTCAGGTGCGGGAACAGCAGCGGCTCCTGCGCGAGCAGCGCGACCCCGCGGCGGTGCGGTGGGGTCCAGGTGCCGGGGAGGTCGAACAGCACGTCGTCGCCGAGCGACGCCCGGCCGGTGTCCGGGCGGATCAGCCCGGCGAGCATCCCGAGCAGAGTGGATTTGCCGGCGCCGTTCGGGCCGAGGACGGCGACGGTCTCGCCGTCCGCGACGGAGAGGTCGACGTCGATGCCGCGTTCTGCGAGCGTCGCGCGGAGGCGGACGGCGCCGCTCATCGCGCCGCCCTCAGACGACGGCGCGCCGGTTCTCCTGCGCCGTGCGCGACCGCGACCACGACGACGGAGACCACGATCAGCACCAGTGAGAGGGCGACCGCCGCATCCGGGTCGGTCTCGCGCTGCAGGTAGATCTCCAGCGGCAGCGTGCGGGTGACGCCCTGGAGGCTCCCGGCGAAGGTGATCGTCGCGCCGAACTCGCCGAGCGCTCGCGCGAACGACAGGATCGCGCCGGAGACCAGAGCGGGCAGGACGAGCGGCAGCGTCACCCGGAACAGCACAGTCGCCGGGCGCGCACCGAGGGTGGCGGCGACGGCCTCGAAGCGCGTCCCCGCGGTGCGCAGCGCGCCCTCCAGGCTGAGCACGAGGAACGGGAGGGCGACGAACGTCTGCGCGAGGATCACCGCCGTCGTCGAGAACGCGACGTCGAGCACCCCGCCGAGCAGCCCGCGCCGTCCGAACAGGTAGAGGAGCGCCAGACCGCCGACCACGGGCGGCAGCACCAGCGGGAGCAGCACGATCGCGCGCACCACCCGCTGGCCGGGGAACGGCACGCGCGCGAGCACGGTCGCCATCGGCACGCCGAGCAGCACGCACAGTGCCGTGGCCGCGACGGAGGTGCGCAGGCTCAGCCAGAGCGCATCAAGAGAGGATGGCGACGTGATCAGCGGGAGGAAGTTCGCCCAGTCGACCCTGGCCAGCATCGCCAGCACGGGCAGCAGCACGAACAGCGCGCCGACGACGGCGATCACCACGACCCAGGTCGGCACGTCCAGCCGACGCGGAGACGATCCCACGGTCTACGGCGCCCCGAAGCCGGCGGCCTTCAGGACGGCGCGGCCCTTCTCTCCGGTGACGAAGTCGACGAACGCCGCGGCCCCCGCGGGGTTCGGCGCCGCTTTCAGAGCGACAATCGGGTATGTGTTGACGGTCGACGCCGCCTCGGGGAACGGCACGGAGTCGACCTTGCTGCCCGCGCCCTTCACATCGGTGACGTAGACGATGCCGGCGTCCGCCTCGCCCGCCTCGACCTTGCCGAGCACATCGGTCACCGACGACTCCTGGCTCACCGGAGTCAGGGTCACGCCGCTCGACGCCTCCACCTTCGCCGTCGCCGCTCCGCACGGCACCTGCGGGGCACAGACCACGGTCTTGACGCCCGGCTTCGCCAGGTCGGCGAACGCGGTGATCTTCGCCGGGTTGCCAGGAGGGACGGCGATGGCGAGGACGTTGGTGGCGAAGTCGGACGGCTGGCCATCGGCCAGTTTCGCCGTGGTGAGCTTGGCCATGTTGGCCTCGTCGGCGGACGCGAACACGTCGGCGGGCGCGCCCTCGGTGAGCTGTGACACCAGGTCGGACGATCCAGCGAAGCTGAACGTCACCGTCGCCCCGGGATGCTCGGCCTCGAACGCCTTCCCGAGGTCGGTGAAGGTGGCCGTGAGCGACGCGGCGGCGAACACAGTGACCGTCCCTGTGACGGTATCCGCCGACGGCGACCCCGTGGATGCGCTCGGTGCGGTGCCGGAGGAGGCCGCGCATCCGGAGAGGGCGAGGGCAGCTGCGGCGGCGAAAGCTGCTGCGACGATCCGCTGGCGCACGGTCAGTCCCTTCCGATGGGGGTCTCGACGATGACGGTGGTGGCTTTGACGACCGCGACGGCGACGGAGCCGAGTTCGAGCCCGAGCTCCCGCACGGCCTCGCTGCTCATCAGCGACACGACCCTGTGCGGGCCGCACTGGAGTTCCACCTGCGCCATGACGGTGTCGACGGTGATGCTGGTCACCAGGCCGACGAAGCGGTTGCGTGCCGAGCGCGCGACGCCGGACGGGTCGGTGGGGAGCACGGCGTTCTGTCTGGCGAGCTGCGCGAGCTCGTAGCCGTCGACCACGGTGCGGCCGGCATCGTCCTTCGCGCTGCCGAGCAGCCCGGCGTCGATCCAGCGGCGAACCGTGTCGTCGCTCACCCCGAGGTACAGCGAAGCGTCTTTCACCCGAATCTGCGGCACGCAACCGACTCTAGCCCCGCACCTGCGGAACGGGCTAGAGGCCCACCCACTCGGAGACGCCGTCGGCGAAGTGCTGGCGCTTCCAGATCGGCACCCTGGTCTTGATCAGGTCGACGAGAGCGGCGCACGCCGCGAACGCCTCGGCCCTGTGCGGAGCGGCGACGGCGGCGATGAGGGCAGGGTCTCCGATGGTGAGCGAGCCGACCCTGTGCTCGGCGGCGACCCGCAGACCGCTGCGCGACGCGATCTCCTCGCAGCACTCGCGGAGGAACCGCTCGGCCTCCGGATGCGCCCGGTAGTCGAGCGAGACGACGCCGCGGCCGCCGTCGTGGTCGCGCACGATGCCCTGGAACGACACGACGGCGCCCGACGCGGCTCGCCAGACGAACTCCTCGACTGTCGAACCGTCGAGGGGGTCGGCGCTGATGGCTGCGTACACGTCTCTCATCGGCTGTGGTCGCCTCCGCGAAGCTGGTCGAGCAGGTGCGGGAGCAGATCGGCGAGCACGGCCAGTCCGTCCGCCACCCCGCCGCGCGAACCGGGCAGATTGACCACCAGGGTTCCTCCCGCGACCCCGGCGACGCCCCTGCTGAGCGCGGCGAGCGGCGTGTGCTCCGCCCCGCGCGCCCGAAGCGCCTCTGCGACGCCGGGCAGGGCACGATCGAGCACGGCGGTGGTGGCCTCCGGCGTGCGGTCGGTGGGGGAGACGCCGGTGCCGCCCGTGGTCAGCAGGACGGCGGGGCGGGCGAGCAGCGCATCCCGGATCGCCGAGGCGATGTCGGCGTCGGCGACCACGCGCACGTCTGCAGGGAGCTGCCGCGCGGCGAGCCACGCCGCGATCACCGGACCGGTGGTGTCCTCGGCCTCGCCGGCAGCGGCGCGCGTGGAGGAGACGACGACGATGGCGGTGGATGCAGTGGGTTCCGCCGCGACGGCGGGCGCCGGTTCCTGCTGCGCCGTCTCCCGCCGCCAGTCGCCACGCTTGCCCCCGCTCTTCGAGAGGAGCTGCACGTCCGTCAGTGTCGCCGCGGGGTCGACCGCCTTGATCATGTCGTGCAGGGTCAGCCCCGCGACCGCCACGGCCGTCAGCGCCTCCATCTCCACTCCCGTGCGCCCGTGGGTGCGGGTGGTGGCCTCGATGTCGATGACCCCGGTGTCCGCATCCAGGGAGAACACGATGTCCACGGCCGTCAGCGGCAGCGGGTGGCACAGCGGGATCAGCTCCGAGGTGCGCTTGGCTCCGCCGATGCCCGCGAGCCTCGCCGTCGCCAGCACATCGGCTTTGGGCAGATCGTCGGCTCTGACCAGGCGGACGACGTCGGAGCGGGTCACCACCCGTCCGCGCGCCACCGCCTGCCTGTCGGTCTCCTGCTTTCCTCCGACGTCGACCATCCGCGCCCTGCCGTCTCCGTCGATGTGGCTGAGTCCGCTCATAGGGTCCACACTGTCACGTCGTCGCCGGCCTGGAGGTCCACGGTGTCCGTCGGCACCTCGATGAGCACGTCGGAGCGCGCCATCGCCGCCACCAGATGCGAGCTGGGGCCCGCGACCTGCTCGACCGTGCCGTCCGGCAGGCGTCTGCCGCGCAGGAACTGCCGTCTGCCGGCCACCGAGTGCACGTCCGCCGCGAGTCGCGCGGGCGAGGGAGGCGAGGAGGGAAGCCCGGCGGAGTCGCGCAGCAGGTCGCGCAGGAACACCGTGAACGAGACCTGCGTGCTCACCGGGTTGCCGGGGAACGACAGCACAGGAACACCGGAGACGACGCCGGTCGCCTGCGGTCCGCCCGGCTGCATCGCCACCGTCACCACCTCGGCGCCGTGCGGCTCAAGCACCTCGCGCACCACCTCGTACGCGCCCTTCGAGATTCCGCCGGAGGTGACGACGAGGTCGCTCACGCTCACCGCGTGCAGCAGCGCGCGTTCGAACTCGTCGTGGTCGTCGCTCGTGGCCGTCCGCACGGAGACGAGCGCGCCGGACTCCTCGACCAGGGCGGCGAGCGCCACGCCGTTCGCGTCGAACACCTGGCCGAACTCGGCGGTCGCCCCCGCGGACACCAGTTCGGCGCCGGTGGTCAGGATGCCGACCCGCAGCCGAGCACGCACCTCCACCGTCTCCGCCCCTGCCGCCGCGATGGCCGCCAGGTGGCGCGCGGCCAGCCGGGTGCCGGCATCCACCAGGGTGTCGCCGCGGCGCAGGTCGCTCCCACGCTCGCGCACGTACTCGCCAGGGCGGCGGGAGCGGCGGATCTCGACGACGGCGCCGGAGAGGTCGTCGTCTCGGCCGAGCACCAGCTCGGTGTCCTCGATGGGCACGATGGCGTCGGCTCCGCTCGGCACGGGAGCGCCCGTCATGATGCGCACGGCGGTTCCCCTGGTGAGGATCACCGGCACCGTGTGCCCGGCGGGGATGTCGCCGCTCACCTCGAGAGCGACCGGCGTGTGCTCGATGTCGGCGGAGCGCACGGCGTAGCCGTCCATCTGCGAGTTGCGGAACAGCGGCAGGTCGACGTCCGAGCGCACGGCGGCGGCGGTGACCCTGCCGGACGCCTCCGCCAGCGGAACCCGCTCCGCGGCGGCCACGGCGAGCAGCGGCTCGACGAGGCGGGCGATGGACTCTGCGTGCTCCTCGACCGTGCGCGGTGGCGTCATGTCCTTAGTATCGCGCCAGGTCGCCGTCGATGTCTCTGGCCCAGGCGTCGATGCCCCCGGCGAGCACGATCCCGGATGCGCCCGCCTCGGCCAGCTTCGCCCGTGCGGTCTCCGCGCGCACGCCGTGGTGGCAGACGATCACGAGCGGATCGTCGCCGAGCCGTGCTGCGACCCCGGAGGGATCGGCGACCACGACCCCGAGAGGCACGAGCAGGGAGCCGGGGATCTCGGCGATGTCCGCCTCCCACGGTTCGCGCACGTCGAGCAGCGTGTGCGGCTCACCGGCCAGCAGGCGGGCGTGCAGTTCGGACGGGCTGATGGTGTCTGTCACTCCGCAGAACTCCTCATAGTCGATCAGGCCAGTGATGGGGGATGCATCAGGGTCGCGCTCGTACGCCAGCTCGCGGGTGTCTCCGCGTAGCGCATCGTGGATCAGCACCCGGCCGAGCAGCGGAAAGCCCGTGCCGGTGACGAGCTTGACGGCCTCGCTCACCATGACGCTGCCGATCACACCGCACACGGAGGGGAGCGCGCCGGCCTCCGCACAGCTCGCAACGCTGCCCGGCTCCGGCGGCACGGGGAACAGGTCGCGGTAGTGCGGGCCGTGCGCCGCCCAGCTCACTCCGGCCTGCCCGCCGAACTGGTGCACGGCGCCCCAGACCACGGGGAGCCCGGCGAGCACGGCGGCGTCGTTGACCAGGTAGCGGGTGGGGAAGTTGTCGCTGCCGTCGAGCACGAGGTCGAACCCGGTCAGGATGCGCTCGGCGTTCTGAGCCGTCAGCCGTTCGGGGAACACGACGACCTCGGTCTCCGCGTCCAGCGCGTGGACCGTCTCCGCTGCGGAGTCCGCCTTGCGGCGGCCGACGTCGGCCGGGGTGTGCACGGTCTGCCTCGGCAGGTTGCTCCGCTCCACCCTGTCGTCGTCCACGATGCCGATGGCTCCGACGCCCGACGCGGCCAGCAACGGGAGCACAGCGGAACCGAGCCCGCCCGCGCCGACCACGAGGATGCGCGCGTTGCGGAGGCGACGCTGGGCGAGCATCCCGAATCCCGGCAGTTGTGCGGTGCGGGCGTAGCGGGCCTCGCGCTCGGGCGAGAGCTCAGGGCCGGGTGCGACGAGGGGAGGTATGCCCATGCACTCAGTATCCCTCGGTGCTGGCGCTGGAGTGCGGGTTCAGGCGCGCGCTCAGGCGACCGTGACCTGGATGCTGTGCAGGCCGGTGGCGCCGTTGGGCACGACGTCGGCGACCTTCGAGGTCTGCACCGTGCCGTTCGCGTCCGTTGCGCGCACCGTGATGGTGTGCCCGCCTTTCGTGGCGGGCCACGCGTACTTCCACTGGCGCCAGGTGTCCACCGAGATCGCGTCCGCCAGGGTCGCCTCCTCCCACGGGCCGCTGTCGATCCGCACGTGCACGGCGCTCACGCCGACGTGCTGCGACCAGGCGACACCGGCCACCGCGACCGTGCCGGCGGCGACCTGACGGCCGGAGGCTGGCACGTCGATGCGCGACGACAGCTTGACCGGGCCGCGCTGCGACCAGCCCCGGTCGGTCCAGTATGAGGTGACCTTGTCGAACCTGGTCACGTTGAGCTCTACCACCCACTTCGTGGCGGAGACGTAGCCGTAGAGGCCAGGCACGACCATCCTCACCGGGTAGCCGTGCTCCAACGGCAGCGGCTGGCCGTTCATTCCGACGGCGAGGATGGCGTTCCGCTCGTCGGTCAGGGCCTCGATCGGCGTGCTGGCCGTCCAGCCGTCCTGGCTCTTCGACAGCACCATGTCGGCGTCCGCGCTCGGCTTCGCGCGCGCCAGCAGGTGCCGGATGGGGTATCCCAGCCAGGTGGCATTGCTGATCAGGTCGCCGCCCACCTCGTTCGAGACGCAGGTGAGGGTGGTGGTCGACTCCTCCAGCGGCAGCTTCAGCAGCTCGGCGAAGCTCAGCTCCACCTCGTTCTCGACCATCCCGACGATGCGCAGCTTCCAGGTGGCAGGGTCGATGCCCGGGATCTGCAGTGCGGTGTCGATCCGGTAGAAGTCGGCGTTCGGCGTGACGATGGGGGAGAGACCGGCGATGTCGAACGAGGCTCCGGCCGGAATGGGCGGTGCGGCGACCGCAGGCTTCGGCAGGTGGAACGCCGCCCGCGCCGCCGCTGCCGTGCGGTAACCGGTCGCGACCACCTGGCCGACGATCACGGCGAGCGCACCGGCCGCGGCCGTGGTTCCCGTCGCCGCGAGGAACCGACGCCTCGTCACAGAGCCGTCCGGCGCGATCCTGGTCGGCGCGGTTCCGCGCAGCATCGTCGCCAGGATGCCGAGTGCGATGATGCCGACGGCCGCCGTCACGACGGAGGGCGCGGCGTCCAGCAGCCCTGCGCCGGAGCGGGTGAGCGCGGCGAACACGCCGACCGCGCCGCCGAGGCCGATCAGGATGCGCCCGAGCGGCGGCCGGCGCAGCTCCAGCCACCCGGCGAGCGCTCCGGCCGCCAGCACCACGATGGCGAGCGAGGCGACGAGCACCGCCTTGTCGCCTGTGCCGAACAGGGCGATCACGCCCTCCTTCAGCCAGGCGGGCACCAGGTCGATGACCAGTGCGCCCACCACGAGCACGGGGCTGCCGTTCTGCACGAGGAACGCGCTGACGAGTTCCCCTGCACCGACACCGGCGAGCACGCTCGCCACACCGGCAGCGGCCGGACGCCAGAACGACACCATGGCGTGAGGCTAGGCGCGCAAGCTGTGACGATGTCGAGTGCGGCATGGGAGGCTTGGGTCACGATGTCAGAACGCAGTCAGCTCCGCGTCGGGGCGATCCCCGGCTACACCGGTCCAGCCAGCCTGGACGACGATGCCCTCTACGACACCTTCGTGGCGTGGGTGGAGGAGAGCGGCATCAGCCTCTACCCCGCCCAGGACGAGTCGGTGATCGAGGTCGTCGCCGGAGCGAACCTCATCCTGAGCACACCGACAGGCACGGGCAAGTCGCTCGTCGCCGTCGGCGCCCACTTCGCCGCGCTCGCCCGCGGGGAGCGCAGCTTCTACACCGCGCCGATCAAGGCGCTCGTCTCGGAGAAGTTCTTCTCCCTCGTCGAGATCTTCGGAGCGGAGAACGTCGGCATGATGACGGGAGACTCCGCCGTCAACGCCGACGCCCCGATCATCTGCTGCACCGCGGAGATCCTCGCCAACCTCGCCCTCCGCCACGGAGCGGACACCCCGGTCGGCCAGGTGGTGATGGACGAGTTCCACTTCTACTCCGACCCCGACCGCGGCTGGGCGTGGCAGGTGCCGCTGCTCACCCTCCCTCGCACGCAATTCGTCCTCATGTCGGCCACCCTCGGCGACGTCACGGCGCTCGCCGACGACCTCAGCGCGCGCACCGGCCGCGAGACGGCGACGGTCACCGGCGTCGAGCGCCCCGTGCCGCTGCACTACTACTACGAGGTCACCCCGGCGCACGAGACGGTCGAAGACCTCCTCAGCACGGGGCAGGCGCCCATCTACATCGTCCACTTCTCCCAGCTCGCCGCGCTCGAACGCGCGCAGGCGCTCTCCAGTGCGCGGATCGCCAGCCGGGAGCAACGGGATGCGATCGCCGAGCTGATCGGCGAGTTCCGCTTCACGACATCGTTCGGCAAGACCCTCTCCCGCCTGCTCAGGCAGGGCATCGGCGTGCACCACGCCGGGATGCTGCCCAAGTACCGCAGGCTGGTCGAGCAGCTCGCTCAGCGCGGGATGCTGCGGGTCATCTGCGGCACGGACACCCTGGGCGTCGGCATCAACGTCCCCATCAGGACGGTGCTGCTGACGGCGCTGACCAAGTTCGACGGCACCAGGATGCGGCAGCTCAACGCTCGCGAGTTCCACCAGATCGCCGGACGAGCAGGGCGGGCGGGCTACGACACGGCAGGCACGGTCGTGGCCCAGGCGCCGGAGCACGAGTCGGAGAACCTGAAAGCGATCGAGAAGGCGGGCGACGATCCGAAGAAGCGCCGCAAGATCGTCCGCAAGAAGGCGCCGGACGGGTTCGTATCGTGGGGAGAGCCGTCGTTCAGGAAGCTGATCGAGGCGGAACCGGAGACCCTCACGTCTTCCATGCAGATCACGAGCGCGATGCTCATCAACGTGATCGGCCGTGGGGGAGACGTGTTCGAGCACGTGCGCGCGCTGGTGTTCGACAACCACGAACCGTGGAAACGACAGCTCGCCCTCGCCAGGCGCGCCCTCGGCCTGTACCGCTCCCTGCTCACCGCAGGTGTCGTCGAGAACGTGGATGGGCGCATCCAGTTGACGGTGGACCTGCAGCCGAACTTCGCCCTCAACCAGCCGCTGTCCCCGTTCGCGCTCGCCGCGTTCGAGCTCTTCGACCAGGAATCGCCCGAGTACGCCCTCGACATCGTCTCCGTGGTCGAGGCGACCCTCGACGACCCGCGCCCCGTGCTGTCCGCGCAGCAGTTCCAGGCGCGCGGCGAGGCGGTCGCGGCCATGAAGGCGGACGGCGTGGAGTACGACGACCGGATGGAGGCGCTGGAGCAGGTCACGCATCCCCAGCCCCACGCCGAACTGCTGGCGGCGGCGTTCTCCACCTACGCCGCCAGCCAGCCCTGGGTGGCCGACTTCGAGCTCAGCCCCAAGTCGGTGGTGCGCGACCTGTACGAGCGCGCGATGACGTTCGGCGAGTACATCGCCCTCTACAAGCTGGCCCGCTCCGAGGGGGTGGTGCTGCGCTATCTGTCCGACGCATACCGTGCCCTCGGCCAGACGGTGCCGGCCGACCTCCGCACCGACGACCTCCGCGACCTGATCGAGTGGCTCGGCGAGCTGGTGAGGCAGGTCGACTCGAGCCTCCTCGACGAGTGGGAGGAGCTCATCCACCCGGATGCGTCAGCACACGCCGCCTCAGCGAGCGAGCTCGCGCCTCCTCCACCCCGCAACGTCACGACCAACCGCCGCGCGTTCTTCGTGCTGGTGCGCAACGAACTGTTCCGCCGCGTGCAGCTCGCCGCCCTGGACAAGGTGCAGGAGCTCGGAGCGGTGGAGGTCGAAGCGGCGTCGCTCGCCGGCCTGGCGACGCCGACCTTCACGGAGCTCGACTGGGACGAGGCCCTGGAGGCCTACTACGCCGACCACGACGAGATCGGCACGGATGCGGCAGCCCGCTCAGCGGCGATGATCATCGTCGACGAGACGGCCGCGGCGGCAGACGGAGTGTGGAAGGTGCGGCAGATCCTCGCAGACCCAGCAGGAGACCACGACTGGGGCATCAGCGCGGAGGTCCTGCTCGGCGCGTCAGCCGAGGCGGGCGTCGCGGTGGTGTCGGTGACGGGGGTGGGGCGGCTGTAGCGCGCCCCACCGGCTGTAGCGCGTCCCACCGGCTGCAGCGCGCCCCACCTGCTGCAGCGCGCCCCACCGGCTGCAGCGCGCCCCACCTGCTGCAGCGCCAGGCCGCCCGCGATCACTCCACGTGGTGCCGCCGCTCCAGCGCCGCGCCCTCCACATCCACGTTGGGCAGCACCCTGTCCAGCCAGCGGGGCAGCCACCACGCCGACCGGCCGAGCAGGTGCATCAGGGCCGGCATGAGCAGCATCCGCACCACGAACGCGTCGACGAGCACGCCGAAGGCGAGGCCGAAGCCGATCGAGCGGATCATCGTGGAGTCGCTGAAGACGAAGCCGCCGAAGACCGAGATCATGATGAGGGCGGCCGCGATCACCACGGTGCGGCCCGCCCGCAGGCCTTTCACGACCGCGAGACGCGCAGGGGCGCCGTGCACGTACGCTTCGCGCATCCCGGACGCCAGGAAGAGCTGGTAGTCCATCGCGAGGCCGAACAGGATGCCGACCAGGATCACCGGCAGGAAGCTCAGGATGGGGCCGGTGTGGATGCCGAGCGCCTCGGCGCCCCAGCCCCACTGGAACAGGGCCGTGATCGCTCCGTAGGTGGCGAACAGCGACAGGATGAAGCCGCCCGTCGCGATCAGCGGCACCAGCAGGGAGCGGAACACCAGGATCATGATGAGCAGCGACAGCCCCACCACCACCAGAAGGTAGAGCGGCAGCACGTCGGCGAGGTTCTGCGAGATGTCGAGGTTGATCGCGGTCTGGCCGGAGACGCCGAGGGTGATGTCGCCGTTCACCGTGCCGATGGCGCGGAGGTCGCCGACGAGCTTCTCGGTCGAGACGCTGTTCGGGCCTTCGGCCGGGACCACCTGGAACGCCATCAGCCGGTGGTCGTCGGAGACCGCGATCGGGGCGACGGCCACCACGTCCTTCTGGTCGGCGAGCTTCCTGGCGATGTCGAGCTGCGTCGAGGTCACCTGGTCGTCCTGCAGACCTGCCGGGATGTTCGCGGTGACCAGCAGGGGACCGGTCGCTCCGTCGCCGAAGGCGTCCGCGGTCTGCTGGAACGCGTTGTACGTGGTCGAGCCGACGGGCTCGGAGGAGCCGTCGGGCAGGCCGACCCGCATCGACAGGGCCGGGATGGCGACGACCAGCAGCGCGGCGGCGGTCGCCACGACCGTGATCACGGCCCGCCAGGTCGACATCGGCTTGGCCGCGGTGTCGTCGTGGTGCACCTTCCCGACCTTCGCCCTCGCACGCTTCGAGAGCAGACGGGTGCCGAGCAGGCCGAGGATGGCGGGGGTCAGCGTGATGGCGATGAGGACGGCGAGGATGACGGCGACGGCGCCGACCGTGCCCATCAGACCGAGGAACGGCACGCCCGTGACGTTCAGGGCGAGCAGGGCGACGACGACCGTCGTGCCGGCGAACACGACGGCATTGCCCGACGTGCCGTTGGCCAGGCCGACGGACTCGTGCGGCTCCGCGCCCTCCAGGAGCTGGCGTCTGTGCCGCTTCACGATGAACAGCGAGTAGTCGATCCCGACGGCGAGGCCGAGCATGATGGCGAGCACGGGGGTCACGGACGCCATGTCCACGATCCCGGAGAACGCCAGGGAGCCGAGCGCGGCGACGCCGACGCCGAACAGGGCGGTGACGAGGGGGAGCGCCGCAGCGACGAGCGACCCGAGCACCACGACGAGCACGATCGCGGCGAACACGACGCCGACGGCCTCGCCGACGCCCACGATCTGCGGAACGCCCTGAGCGATGTCGGTGGAGAACGAGACGGTCACCCCGTCGATCGGCTTCGACTCGAAGTGCTCGATGACGGCCTGCTTGGAGTCCTCGGAAAGCTCCAGGCGCGGCTCGGTGAACGCCACGTTCACCAGCGCCGTCGCGCCGTCCTCCGACACCACGCGGATGCCGTCGGACAGTTTCAGGAGCTCCGCCCCCTGCTCCAGCTCCTTCTGTTTCGCCGCGATCGTGGCTTTGTTCGCGTCGATCGTCTGCTGCTGGGCGTCGAGCTGGGTGGTCGGCATCCCTGCCGCTTCGAGCTGCTGCTTCGCCGCATCCAGTTGCTGCTGACCGGCGTCGAGCTGCGCGGTCGCCTGGTCGAGCTGGGCGCGACCGTCCGTCACCTGCGCCTGCCGGTCCGCCCGCTGCTTCTCCGTGCTGAACGGGTCGATGATGTCCGCCACGTCCGGCAGGCCGTCCCCGTCCTTCACGAGCGCACTGATGTCGTCGCGCTGAGCGGAAGTGAACGCGGAGCCGTCCTTCGTCTGGAACACCACCGTTCCCGAGGCGCCGGCGTAGTCGGGGAGTTTCTTCGTGAGCTCGTCCACCACGGCACCGGATGCGGTCCCCGGCACGTCGAAGCTCGTCGTCAGGCCCTTGAAGCCGATCAGGAAGCCGCCGACGGCGATGCCGAGCACGATGATCCAGGCGATGACCACCCGCCAGGCTCTGTGTGCGGAGAACTTCCCGAGGCGGTACAGCAGTTCGGCCATTTCGCATCCCTTTCGTGGCGTCCGCGTCGATAATACGCAACGGTTCGTCTCGATAAATGCAGGTAAGCTGTGAGCCATGCCGGATGGACGACGAGGAGCACCCCGCAGCGAGGCAGCACGGCTCGCCATCCTCGAGGCAACGGCAGCGCTTTTCGCAGAACGCGGCTACGACCACCTCAGCATCGAGGGCATCGCCGCCCGCGCCGGAGTCGGCAAACAGACCGTCTACCGCTGGTGGTCGGGCAAGAGCGCGCTGATCGCCGAGTGCCTGCTGGAGGGGATGCTGCTGCCGGACCGCTTCGTGCTCGCCGACACCGGCGACCTGCGGGACGACCTCACGGCCTGGCTCACCGAGGTGCTGGCCGTGCTGGAGAGCCCGGCGGGCGAGGGGCTGTTCCGCTCCCTGATCGCTGCGGCGACGGAGAACGCCGACGTCGGCAGCAGGCTGCGCGAATCCCTCGCCGATCCCCGGCTCTTCGCCACCAGGCTGCGGGATGCGCGCGCATCCGGAGAGCTGCGGGCCGGCCTCCCCATCGACGACGTCAGCGAGACCGTGATCGGCGCGCTGATCTTCCGCGCCATCGCCGGCGCGCCGTCCGACCCCGGATTCGGGGGCCGCCTGGTCGATCTGGTCCTCGGCCCCCGGCCGAGCGCCCCACGAGACGCCGCGTGAAGTTGACCTCGTCCCGCTGCCGTGTGAGTATTTTCGTGGTTGCGTAACAGCGCCAGGTCATTTGCATGAATCCCCGATGAACTCTGGCGGGGAGGACTGTGTCCCGACACGAGAAAGTAACCGGTGGATCTCACCCTCATCGTCGTGCTGGTCATCGCGCTGGCCCTGTTCTTCGACTTCACCAACGGCTTCCATGACACCGCGAACGCGATGGCGACCCCCATCGCCACCGGCGCGATGCGGCCGAAGGTCGCCGTCGCTCTCGCTGCCGTCCTGAACCTGGTCGGAGCGTTCCTCTCCACCGAGGTCGCGAAGACCATCTCCGGCGGCATCATCAAAGAGGGCTCCGGTGGCGTCCTCATCACGCCGGAGCTGATCTTCGCCGGGCTGGTCGGCGCCATCATCTGGAACATGGTGACCTGGCTGCTCGGCCTGCCGTCGTCGTCCAGCCACGCGCTGTTCGGCGGGCTGATCGGCGCCGCGCTCGTCGGCGCCGGGCTCGGCTCCGTCGACTTCGTCGTCGTGCTCGACAAGGTCATCCTGCCCGCGCTCATCGCACCGGTCACGGCCGGTGTCGTGGCGTACTGCGCGACCAAGCTGGCCTACTGGATCACGCGCCGCTACGACGGCCGCCCTGACGGCCGCGGCGGGTTCCGCTACGGCCAGATCTTCTCCTCCTCCCTCGTCGCCCTCTCGCACGGCACCAACGACGCGCAGAAGACGATGGGCGTCATCACGCTCACCCTCATCGCGGCCGGTGTGCAGACCGCGGGGTCCGGCCCGGAGCTCTGGGTGGTCGTCGCCTGCGCCCTCGCCATCGCCATCGGCACGTACTCCGGCGGCTGGCGCATCATCCGCACGCTCGGCCGCGGCCTCACCGAGGTCAAGCCTGCGCAGGGCTTCGCGGCGGAGACGAGCACGGCGGCCACCATCCTGGCCTCCAGCCACCTCGGCTTCGCGCTGTCCACCACACAGGTCGCCTCTGGTTCGGTCATCGGCTCCGGCCTCGGCCGCCGCGGCGCGTCGGTGCGCTGGGGAACGGCGGGCCGGATCGCGCTCGGCTGGCTGCTCACGCTCCCCGCGGCCGGAATCGTCGGCGCCGTCTCCGCCTGGCTGGTCGACCTCGGCCCGATCGGCCTCGCCATCGACGCCATCGCCGCCGTCGTCGTCATCGTGCTCATCTTCTGGCTCTCCAGCCGCAACAAGGTCGACAGCACGAACGCGGTCGCCCCGGCGCCCGTGCAGGGCGTGAGCGAGGTCGCGGCGTCCGGCCGCGCCGTCAAGATCAAGAAGGTCAAGCCGCTCAAGAAGCCGCGTGGCAAGGAGAAGGAGTCAGCATGATCGACTGGATCGCCTTCCTGGTCGTCTTCGCCGCATCCATCATCGGCGCCTGCGTGGTGGTCGGCCTGTACGCGTTCGGAACACGGCTGCTCGCTGTCGCCGGGCGCGCCCTGTTCGTCGAGCCGGTCGAGTTCACGGACGCCATCACCGTCATCTCGCCGGAGGAAGCGGCTCGCGCGCTCAAGAAGGCTGCGAAGGCCCGCAAGAAGAACCCGCTCTCCGACGCACAGAAACGCTGGGCACTGACGGGCGCGTACGCCTGCTTCGTGGGCTGCGGCCTCGCCGTGCTCTACGGGCTGTACCTGATCATCCCGTTCTTCCACCAGTAGGATCGTCCTCCGGCGCGAAGACATTGTGCATCTGACATTCCGCATGTGACAATGGGGGGATGCGTCACCGTCCTGCCACGCCCGGCGACGTGCGCGTGGCGCGGCTCGGCCGTGCGTCGGCGTCAGCCGGTGCACCAGGCGAGTTCGGGGAGCTGAGCGCGCAGGGCGAGCCGGGGGAGCTGACGGTGCTCGTCCAACTGCGGGGCAGCGCCGAACTGACGAACGGTCGGCGCACGGTGACGGCGAGCCGCGGCGACGTGATCGCTTTCGTGCACGGGCGAGAGCAGCGCATCCGGCAGCACGACGACTCGGATGCGCTCGTCGTGCACCTCCCTCGCCGCGCGATCCCCGGCCTCGACGACGCCATCGCGGGGCCGGATGTCATCCTCCGCGCTGCCGACAGCGCGCTGCTGCCGATCGTCGTGCCCTTCGCGCGGCATTTCGCCGACCATGTCGACGACCTCGCCGGACCCGCCGCGCAGCAGCTTTTCCGCGGGGCGGCCAGGATGCTCGCCGCCGCCCTGCTCGCCGACCCACCGGAACCCGTGGATGCGCTGTCCGCCGTCCGCGCATACATCGACGAGAACCTGGGATGCGCGGAGCTGACCCCGGCGGTGGTCGCGCGCGCGAACTACCTGTCGGTGCGGGCGCTCCACGCGTTGTTCGCGACGACGGGCGGCTCGGTCAGCGCGTGGATCAGGAATCGCCGGCTCGACGCCTGCCGAGCAGACCTCGCCGACGACGGCTTCGCCCACCGGACGATCGCAGACATCGCGCTGGCCCGCGGCCTGGCGGACCCGGCCCACTTCAGCCGCTTGTTCGTGCGGAGGTTCGGCGTGACGCCGAGCGCGTATCGCTCGGGACGGCACCGCGCGGGCGACGGTGCGGCCGTGGAGGCCGCGACCGCCGCCCGCGGGAGTTTCCCGGACGCGCCAGGCGATCCGCTATCGGGCGGACGTGCTGCGGCGACGACGCCTGATCGCCGAGACGCCGCTGGCCACCACACCGAGGAGCACGGCGGCGCCCGCTCCGAGGAGGCCGACGACGGCGCCGTCCATCACGCGTGTCCCCGTCGCGGGCAGCTCACCGGCTGAGGGCGTCGTGGTGACGGGCGGGAGGGGGTCGGTCGCAGCGTCTCCTGCAGCGTCGCTGTCGGCGCCGCCCGTGGACCCCTCGTCCGCCGTCCCGTCTTCCGCCGTCTCGTCTCCGGTGGGGGCTTCGTCCGACGGCACTTCCTCCGATGGTTCCTCGTAGTCCTCGTCGTACTCGTCGGAGATCGGGTCGGTGGGCGGGTTGGGGAACTCGATCACCGGTTCTTCGATGCCCGGTTCCTCGATGCCGGGTTCTTCGATGCCGGGTTCCTCGATTCCGGGTTCCTCGATACCGGGCTCTTCGACGCCCGGTTCCTCGACGCCCGGTTCCTCGATACCGGGCTCTTCGATACCGGGCTCTTCGATACCGGGCTCTTCGATACCGGGCTCTTCGATACCGGGCTCTTCGATACCCGGTTCTTCGATACCCGGTTCCTCGACACCGGGCTCTTCGATACCGGGCTCTTCGATACCCGGTTCCTCGATACCCGGTTCTTCCACCGCAGCCCTCGTCAGGCGCAGTGCGAAGGTGGCCTCGTCGTTGTTGGAGATGATCGCCTTAGTCTGATCGTTCTCGTTGGCGCGCACGCCGGAGAACGGGTAATCGCCACCGCCGACGCCGTGCGGGTACTCCTTGGTGAACGCGAGGGTGAGGTCGCCGTCCAGCGGCTTCCGCTCTGTCACGGTGATGTGACCGTCGCGGTGGGTGCGGACGTCGACGTAGTCGCGCGCATCCGGTGTCGATGCCTCCGCGTCGAACTCGACCGCGAACCCGTTGAGGGCTCCGGCGTCGGTCAGGACGAGCTGACTGTCGATGGCGAACGTCTGGTCGCCGAACGACGGCGTCGCGCGATAGCGGCGCAGCAGTTCGTCGATCTCCGCCGTCGCCTCGGACAGGTCGTGCTTCGCAGGCGGAGTGTCGCTCTCCGTCCCTTCCAGCACCCGTCGCGTCACGGAGAGGTCGCCGAGTTCCATTCGGGGCAGCGGATGCGTGAGCGAGTCGCGCGCGAACAGCCACCAGGCCTTCATCTGCGCGGCCATGAGGTACTCGCCGGCCTCCTCGGTGGTGGCCACGAGCGGCTGCGTGCCGTCGAGGTGGACATCCAGCCCCACCTCCGACGCGAGCTGGACGCCCGAGTTAATCGTGTCCATGATCTCCCTCGCGGTGTCGGCGGGGACGAGCCTGGTGAGGTCGAAGTACGTCGAGTCGTTCTCGATGTCGTAGCTCATGTGGAAGATGTCGATGCACAGGGCGACGTACTCGGCCAGGTAGCGGCCGGTGGTCGGCTCGTGGCCGAAGAAGTAGTACGGCAGCCCGACCACCGGAGTGCCGAGCGAGTTGCGCATCTCCGGGAGGTCCATTCCGGCGTGCACCCGTTCGAGGCGTTCCACGTCGACCGCGACGGCGCTGAACTGCATGGGCTGGTAAATGCTCGGCTGCTCCTCCCAGTCGAGGGAGGCGATGGGCTGCACGCGGGCGTGGGGGTCGTACAGCTCTGGATGCTGCGCCGCCGACGCCGGCAGCTCCAGTAGGGCGATCATGGTCGCCGTTGCTGCGACGACTCCGATCGTCAAGGCTTGGAAAGAACGCATGGAACTCCTCAAAGAAGGTCTAAGTGGGTTCCGGCCTGAGATTCATAGTGAGGGCAGGCGGGTGCGCGGACTCTGGTATTCCGGCGAATGCAGCGCGCATGTCTAAGTTCTCGACCGCTTCGCGCACGGATGCGCAAGCGAGAACGTCGGCGTGCGCCGACACGGTGGCAGGCGCAGAGGCGTCAAACCGAGGCGTAGCCGCCGTCGATGAGAATGTTCTCTCCTGTCACCATGCCGGCGTGCTCGGACGCGAGGTAGCCGATCAGGGCGGCGACCTCTTCCGGCTGCGCGAACCGGCGTGCGGGGATCTGCAGCCTGAGTGCGTCTCCCTTCTCACCGGCCCAGGCCTTCTTGCCGAGTGGGGTCTCGACGACCGTCGGGGACACCGCGTTGACCGTCACACCGTGTCTCGCCCACTCCAGGGACAGCACTCGGGTGAGCCCGAGGATGCCCGCCTTGCTCGCGCAGTACGCCGCGTGCTGGTCCAGGCCGACCACGCTCGCTTGCGACGCCAGGTTGACGATGCGGCCGTATCCCGCGTGGATCATCCCGGGTGCGACAGCCTGCGCCATGCGGAAGCTCGCAGTGAGGTTGACGGCGAGCGTCGCATCCCAGTCGCGCTCTGTCGTGTCGACCGCGGGGGAGAGAAGGACGATCCCCGCAGAGTTGATCAGGATGTCGATGCGGCCGAGCTGCTCGCCCACCGTGGCGGCGACGGACGCGGCCGCATCCGGCGCGAGCAGGTCGGCGACGATGGCGAGGTGTCCGCTGCCCGGAAGAGCGTTGACGGCGTCCTGCGTGGCCGCGCTGCGGTCGACAGCGGCGACCGTCGCGCCGCGCTCGGCGAAGTGGTGGGCGACGGAGAGGCCGATCCCGCTGGCTGCTCCCGTGACGACGACGACTCGGCCGTCGAAGGTCTGCTCGGTCATGACTCCAGCGCTCCGATCGCCGCCACCTTGGCCGCGGAGGGGCTCGCGGGGTCGAACCGGTACGTCAACCACTCGCGCACCAGTCGTTTCGCGAGCTCGATGCCGATGACGCGCTGCCCGAGGCACAGCACCTGCGCGTCGTTGGACAGCACGGAGCGCTCGACCGAGAACGAGTCGTGCGCCGTCACCGCCCGGATGCCGGCGACCTTGTTGGCGGCGATGGCGACGCCGAGACCCGTGCCGCAGATCAGCAGCGCCCGGTCGGCTGCGCCGGAAGCGACGAGCTCGGCGGCGGCGGAGGACACGGACGGGTACGCGGTCGTCTCTCCGGAGCCGACGCCGACATCTACCACGGAGGCGACGCCGGGGTGCTGTTCGAGTTCGGCGCGCAGAAGCTGCCGGTATTCGTATCCGGCGTCATCGCTGCCGATGACGATGCGCAGTGGTGCGGTCATTTGTGGTCCTTTCCAGAGTGCTGGTCGTCGAGCAGGCTGCTGACGGCGAGGAGGATCATGCCCATCGAGGTCGCCCCGGCGTCCGGGGTGCCCACGGACTTCTCCGCGAGCGGGCGCGCACGTCCGAGCCGTGGAGTGAGGTCGCGGGTGGCGGCGGCACGGGATGCGGCGAGCCTTGCCGCGGCCGCCCACGCGTCACCGAGAGGGCGACCGGTGCCGACGCTGGCGGCGAGGTCGTCGCGGAAGGGGAGGAGCGCATCCACGAGGGTCTTGTCTCCGATGGATGCACGCCCGAGGTCGACGATCGCTTCTGCGAATGCCTCGACAGCGCGCACCGCGTCTGCGGCCGTGTAGGCGTCTGCGTCGTCTCCGAGCGAACGGCCCGCCGCCTCGAGCGCCGCTCCCCAGAGCACCCCCGAGGTGCCTCCGGCGCGCGCCGCCCAGGCCTGCCCGGCCGCGCTCAGGAGATGGCCGGCACCCGCGTCGGCGGCCGAGGCGGCCGCTGCTGCAGCCGTGGCGGCGTCGATCCCCTTGACCATGCCTCGGCCGTGGTCGCCGTCGCCCGCGACCGCGTCGATCGCGCCCAGCTCCGCCTCCTTCTCGTGGAGGAGATCGGCGACGCGCTCGAAGCCGGTGAGGACAGCGGCGGCGAGCCCGCGCGCCGCCGGGGTGGCATCCGGGACGGCGGCGACGGCGGACGCTTCGACGTCCAGGCCAGCGGCTGAGGCGTCGAGAGCGGCGATCGGTGCGGCCAGCTTGCGATAGGCGGGAGCGTACGCGTCGGCGCGCCAGTATCGTTCGAGCTCGTCGTCCAGCCAGGTCAGTGTGAGGGAGCAGCCGCCCATGTCGAGGCTGGTGACGAGTTCTCCGACCTCCGCATCCACCGGCTCGAGTCCGTGCTCGGCCAGCAGCGGCGCGACGAGTCCCCAGAGCAGGAACAGCTCTTCGTACTTGGTGGTTCCGAGCCCGTTGAGGATGACGCCGACCCTGCCGCCGCCGGTGCGGGGCGCGTTGTCGAGCACTCCGCGCACGAGCAGCTCCGCGAGGTCGGGAGCTGACGGCATCGGCACGTCGCGGATGCCGGGCTCGCCGTGGATGCCGAGACCGAGGCCGAGCATCCCGTCCGGCACGGAGAACAGCGCGTCGTCCGCACCGGGCAGCCTGCAGCCCGAGAACGCGACTCCCAGCGTGCGGGTGGCGTCGTTGGCCGCCCGTCCGACGCGCTCGACCTGGTCGATGTCGAGTCCGTCCGCCGCGGCGGCGCCGAGGGCCTTGAAGACGGCGAAGTCTCCGGCGATGCCGCGGCGCTGTCGAGGGTCGCTCGCCGAGGCGACGTCGTCGGTGACGACGACGATGCGGGTGTCGATTCCCTCCCGGCGCAGCCTCTCGGCCGCGATGCCGAAGTTCATGACGTCGCCCGCGTAGTTGCCGAAGGTGAGGATCACGCCGCGTCCCCGGTCTGCGGCGCGTGCGACCGAGTAGATCTGCGACGCGGACGGCGAGGTGAAGATGTTGCCGACGACGGCACCGGATGCGAACCCGGGCCCGACGAGCCCGGCGAACGCCGGGTAGTGGCCGGAGCCGCCGCCGACGACCACGGCGACGATGGGTTCGCCGGACGGCAGAGCCACGACGCCGCCGTGCACGGCTCGCAGCCGATCGGCGTACAGCGCGACGAAGCCGGTCAACTGGTCGTCGGCGAACTCGGACGGATCGCTGAAGATGGTGGTCACAGGGCGCCCGCTTTCTCGAATGCCGGGGTGTATGCGAGGTCGTCGCGATGCTGATCGACCTTCAGGAAGCCGATCATCACGAAGGCGGCGGCGTACAGGGCGACGAAGGTCCACACCACGCCCACCGGTCCCCACAGCGGGAGCGCGAGCGCGACGACACCGGAGCCGAGGAAGGTCGCGCCGCCCGCTGCGGTCGTGTACATGGCCATGGCCGCGCCTTTGTGCTGGGGCACGAGGGCGGGCATGATCGCGCCCATCGGCACGAAGCCGGCCAGCATGATCCCGAACACCGTTCCCGCGATGGTCGCGACGATGAAGCCCCAGTCGCTGCCTGCCGGCACCCAGTGCGGCACGTACCACCAGAGCAGCAGGCCGATCGAGGACCCGACGATGCCGAACCAGCGCACGGTGCGCACCCAGCCCATCCGGTCGCCGATGGCTCCGAAGACGGCGTTGAACGCGATGTTCCCGGCGAAGATGACGACGGTCATCATCAGCCACCTGCTCTGACCCCAGCCGAGACTGTCGGCGATGATCGCGGGGAGGACGATGAACATCCCGAACTCGGGAGCCGTGTTGATGAGCCGGATGAGGAAGCCCATCAGGATGCGCGGGTTGCGTGCGGTGAGCACGATCCCGGCGCTGAGGACCTTCGCGGTCGAGTCGGCCGGGTTGGCGAGGCGGCGGGTGCCGTGCTCCTCCCGCACTCCGAACCTGGCGATGGCCCAGCCGATCAGCACGAGGCCGATCGAGGCGATCATGGTCCAGGTCTCACCGTGGTATCCGCCGCCGAAGGCCGGGATGACGAACACCGCGAACAGCGAGCCGAGCGTCGGCAGGCCGCCGGTGAACATGACGTAGAACCAGCCCACCGCGGTGCCGGCGCGCTTCTTCGGCGAGACCTGGTTGATCCAGACGAGGAAGGCGAACGCGAACAGCGGGAAGCCGAACCCGCGAAGTAAGTACGACACGAACATCAGCGGGACGCTCGCCATCGACAGGCTCACGAGGAACGCGATCTCGAACACCACCCAGGCCACGAATCCGAGCGTCATCACCCGGCGAGGACCCCACAGGTCGGCGAGCGCGCCGGAGAGATACGACGCGATCAGGACGGCGAGGCTGTACATGGCGATGATCTGGGCGACCAGGACGAGCTGGTTGCCTCCCAGCGCCTCCGTCATGTGCGGCGACAGGAAGTTGGACTCGACGCCGTTGCCCGTCATGAAGACGAGCACACCGAGGAATCCCCAGCGCAGTGGATGCGGGATGCCGATCCTGTCGAGGAAGGTCTCGTTGGTCATAGGGGTGACTCCGTTGTTCTGGTGGTGGTGCTGTCGTGCGTGCCTGCTCAGGGCAGGATCGAGACCTTGACGGATGCGCCGGCGGTGTCGCCGACCAGGTCGAGCGCCTGCTGGAAATCTGCGAGGGCGAACTGGTGGGTGCAGATCTCGTCCATCGGGAGCACACCGGATTCGAGGAGCTTGATGGCGGCGGGCCAGCAGTGCGGGCCGAGGTGGGCGCCGCGCACATCCAGTTCCTTGTCGTCGCTGATGATCGACCAGTCGACGGTGACCTCAGAGCCGAACACGGAGTATTCGACGTAGGTGCCGAGCTTGCGCAGGAGGTTGAGTCCCTGGCCGACGGCGGACGGGTGGCCGGTCGCCTCGATGTAGACGTCCGCACCGTAGCCGTCGGTGAGCTCCTTGATGCGCTCGACCGCGTTCTCGGTGGCGATGTTGATGGTGACGTCGGCGCCGCACTTCCTGGCGAGCTCGAGTTTGTCGTCGCTCAGGTCGAGGGCGACGACGGTCAGCGGGTTCTTCTGGCGGACGCCCGCGATGGCGCCGAGCCCGATCGGCCCTGCTCCCGCGATGACCACGACGTCGCCGAACTGCACGTCGGCGCGCTCGACGGCGTGCATGGCGCAGGACAGCGGCTCGGCGTACGCGGCGTGCTGTGGGGCGAGGTCTTTCGACACCCGGTGCACGAGGGCCTTGGCAGGGACGATGGCGTACTCCGCCATCGCGCCGTCGTAGTCCTTGAAGCCGAACATGGCGTGCGGTCCGCACATCCAGTACTGCCCGCGGACGCAGTAGCGGCAGTCCCCGCACGGCACGATCTGCTCGCAGGCGATGCGGTCGCCGATGCTGATCCTGTGCGCCCCGAGGGCGTCCGCGGAACCGGCGACGACCTCGCCGACGAACTCGTGCCCTGGGGTGATCCCGGACTGCGCCCAGGCGGGACGGTTCTCGTCGCCCCAGAACTTGGCTGCGCCGTGGTAGCACTTCAGGTCGGACGCGCACACGCCGACCGCCTCGACGCGGATGAGGAGCTCGTCGGGCTTCGGAGTCGGTGTCGGCAGCGACTCGAGGCGGTAGTCCTCAGGGCCGTGGACGACGACGGCGTTCATGGTGGTGGGGATGGGGGCGTGAGCGGATGTCATGAGGCTTCCTAGGGATGGGGCTGGGCGGGGGACTGGGGAAAACAAGAGGCCGGCCGCGGAGGCGGCGGCCGCGCAGGCGGCGGCCACGCAGGCCGAGGTCGCGCAGGCGGCCGCCGCGCAGGCGGCGGTTCCCGTCGTCAGGCGAACCGGGCGACAGTGGCGCGCGCGCCCACGGTGTGCAGCGAGGCGAGGGCGGCGAGGTAGTCGTCGACGAAGCCGGCGTCGTTCACCAGGTCGCCGAAGAGGCTGGGCTCTGTGAGGAAGGCTGTCGGCTCGTCGTGCTGCCTGGCAGCGTTCGCCATGACCAGCTCGCGCCTGTTGTCCACGACGTCGATCGGCGCGCCCGTCTCGTCCACACCCTCGGCATACCGTGCCCAGGACGCCACGATCGCCGCAGACAGCGGAGTTCGATGTCCCGACGCTCTGCGCTCGCGCACGACGGGCAGCAGCCATTTCGGGATGCGGTCGGAGGACTCGGCGCAGAGCCGCGCGATGGTGTCCTGCACCTCGGGGTTCGCGAATCGTTCGATGAGCGTGTGCTTGTACGCGTCGAGGTCGACTCCGGGCACGGGGTGCAGCGTCGGCGTCGCCTCCTCGTCCATGTAGCGGCGCAGGAAGCGGGCGATGTTCTCGTCCATCGCCGCGTCGTGCACAGAGGTGTAGCCGCTCAGAGGACCGAAATAGCAGAGGCCCTGGTGGCTGGCATTGAGCAGGCGCAGCTTCATCAGCTCGTACGGCTCGACGTCGGAGACCAGTTGCACGCCCGCCCTCTCCAGCGGAGGGCGGCCGGCGGGGAAGCCGTCTTCGAGCACCCACTGGAAGAACGGCTCCGTGACGACGGGCCAGCGGTCGACGATGCCGAAGCGCTGCTCGATGGCCGAGCGATCGGCGTCCGTGGTCGCCGGCGTGATGCGATCGACCATCGAGCTCGGGAAGGACACGCTGCGCGCGATCCACGCGGCGAGCTCGGGGTCGCGCAGACCGGCGAAGCCGGCGAACGCCGCGCGTGCCACCTCTCCGTTGCCCTGGATGTTGTCGCAGGACATCACCGTGAACGGCGCGATCCCACGTTCGCGCCGACGGCGGAGCGCCTCGACCACGAGACCGAACACGGTGGACGGCGCATCGCTGTCGAGGTCGGCCAGCACCGCCGGCGCCTCGCTGTCGAACGCCCCGGTTACCTGGTCGATGTTGTATCCGCCCTCGGTGATGGTGAGGGAGACGATCCTGATGCTGGGGGAGGCGAGCCGTTCGACCGCGGCCTCCGGATCGTCCGGCGCGTGCAGGAAGTCGACGATGGCGCCGATGGTGCGTGCATCCCAGACCCCGTCCGGATGCTTGACCACGAGCGTGTAGCGGTGGTCCTGCGCGGCGAGGGCGTCGCGCATCCTGGAGTCGGAGGGCAGGACGCCGATTCCGCAGATGCCCCAGTCGCGTGCGAGGCCCTGCCGGAGCAGGTCGTCGATGGCGGCGGCCTGGTGGGCCCGGTGGAAGCCGCCGACCCCGATGTGGGCGATCCCGCAGCTCACGCCCGATCGGTCGTACGGCTGCGCATCCTCGTCCGGCATCGCGATCCTTTCGTCGCGATCACACTAACGGCGAGAGGAATTAATGTGCAAGATCAGAAGTGCGATATTGCACGGAAATACTGAGATGAGTTCGGGGCGCCCCGTTGGCGCCGCTGACGGGCCTAGTCCGTGCCGCGCAGGCGGGCGACGGTGCGCATCAGGTGGTACACGACGATTGCGGCGATGGTGCCGAGCGCGATGCCGTTGAAGGTGAGCTGGCCGAGGTTCAGGGTGAAGTCCGCGATGCCGACGATGAGCGCTGTCGCCGCGGTGAACTGGTTGACCGGCTTCGAGAAGTCGACCTTGTTGTCGAGCCAGATCTTCACGCCGATGATGCCGATGAGGCCGTACAGCGCCGTGGTGACACCGCCGAGAACACCGGCGGGGATCGTGTTGATGACCGCGCCGATCTTGGGGGAGAGGCCGAGCAGCACGGCGACGAACCCCGCCACCCAGTACGCGGCCGTCGAGTAGACGCGGGTCGCGGCCATCACGCCGATGTTCTCGCCGTACGTCGTCGTGCCCGAGCCGCCGAAGAAGCCGGCGATGGTGGTCGCCAGGCCGTCGGCGAAGAGCGCACGGCCGGTGATCTTCTTCACCGACGGGTCGGTGAGCTGGGCGACGCCGCGGATGTGACCGACGTTCTCCGCCACCAGCACCAGCACCACGGGGAGGAATGCGGGCAGGATCCCGAAGGTCGCGCCAGGGTTCTCGAACGGGTTGGCAGGGAAGGCGAACGTGGGGAACCCCAGCCAGTCGGCCTTCGCGACGGCGGAGAAGTCGACCTCGCCCAGGATCACGGCGAAGACGTAGCCGACCACGACGCCGATGAAGATCGACAGGCGGCCGAGCAGCCCCTTGAACAGGACGGTGCAGAGCAGCACCGCGAGCAGCGTGACGATGGCCGTCCACGGCGCCTTCACGAAATTGTCGCGGGCGGCGGGCGCCAGGTTGAAGCCGATCAGCGCCACGATGGCGCCGGCGACCACCGGAGGCATCAGGGCGTCGATCCACCCGGTGCCGGTCAGGATCACGATCCCGCCCACGATGGCCAGCAGGATGCCGACGGCCACGATGCCGAACAGAGCCCCGCCCATCCCGTTGCTCGCGGTGGCGGCGGTGATCGGCGCGATGAACGCGAACGACGAGCCGAGATAACTGGGCAGCCTGTTGCCGGTGATCAGCAGGAACAGGATGGTTCCGATGCCGGAGAACAGCAGGGTGGTGCTCGGCGGGAAGTGGGTGAGGACCGGCACGAGGAACGTCGCGCCGAACATCGCGACGACGTGCTGCGCGCCGAGTCCGATGGTGCGCGGCCAGGTGAGCCGCTCTCCTGGCAGGACGACCGCGGAGGCCGAGACGTTCTTTCCGTCGCCGTGGAGTTTCCAGGGGAGTGGCATGGCGCATCCTTCGCGTCGTATCGGGCGTTGCGGGCGTCTAGGCTTGTTTCCGCGCATTCGCGCAGGAAAGCCCTCGCCAGATACTACGGGAGACGAACTTGTCCGCATCGCCAACGAACACGCAGGCGCCGACGTTCCGCAACCGGCTCGACCGGTTCTTCGAGATCAGCGCCAGAGGGTCGAACTGGACCACCGAGCTGCGCGGCGGCGTCCTGACCTTCGTGACCATGGCGTACATCGTCATCCTCAACCCGCTGATCCTCGGCGGAACGCCGGACGTCGCGGGCAACTCGCTGCAGGGCACGCAGCTCGCGGCCGTGACCGCGCTGAGCGCCGGCGTGATGACCGTGCTGTTCGGTCTCGTCGCCCGCCTGCCGTTCGCGTTCGCCGCCGGACTCGGGATCAACTCGTTCCTCGCGGTCAACGTGGTGAAGATCCTCACCTGGCAGGAGGCGATGGGCCTCGTCGTGATCAACGGCGTCATCATCGTGATCCTCGCGGCGACGGGGCTCCGCCGCCTGATCTTCAACGCCGTGCCTGCGCAGCTCAAGACGGCGATCACGGTCGGCATCGGCCTGTTCATCGCGTTCATCGGCTTCGTCGACAGCGGGTTCGTGCGCAGCACCAACATGTCGTCGCCGCCCGTCCAGCTCGGCGAGGCCGGATCGATCGCCACCGTCCCCACGGTCGTCTTCCTCATCGCACTCGTCATCATGGCCGTGCTGATGGCGCGCAAGGTCAAGGGCGCGCTGCTGATCGGCATCGTCGCAGCGACCATCGTCGCGATCATCGCCGAGGCGATCTTCCACGTCGGCCCGTCGCTCGGCAAGAACACGGCAGGCTGGAACCTCACCGTCCCGCAGCTTCCAACCTCGCTCGTCGCGCTGCCCGACCTCAGCCTCGTCGGCCAGTTCGACGTTGTCGGCTCGTTCGGACGGATCGGCGCGCTCGCGGCGATCATGCTCATCTTCACCCTCGTGTTCACCAACTTCTTCGACGCGATGGGCTCGATGACCGGCCTCGCCCGCAGCGCAGGTCTCGCCAAGGAGGACGGCACGTTCCCGCGCCTGCAGCCTGCGCTCATCGTGGAGGGTGTCGGAGCCATCGTGGGCGGCGGCACGTCCGCGTCGTCGAACACGGTGTTCGTCGAGTCGGCCTCCGGCATCGGCGAGGGAGCGAAGACCGGGTTCGCCAGCGTCATCACCGGTGCGCTGTTCCTGCTCGCGATGTTCTTCACCCCGCTGACCCAGGTGGTGCCGCTCGAGGTCGCGGCCGCCGCGCTCGTGATCGTCGGTGCGCTGATGGTGGTGCAGATCCGTCACATCGATTTCTCGGAGTTCTCCAGCGTGCTGCCGGTGTTCCTCACGATCATCGTGATGCCGCTGACGTACTCGATCGCGAACGGCATCGGCGTCGGCTTCATCAGTTGGGTGCTCATCCGCTCACTGGCCGGAAAGGCGCGCGAGATCAGCCCGCTGCTCTGGATCGTGGCGGCCGGGTTCCTGGTGTACTTCGCCCGCGGTCCGATCGAGGCGATCCTGCCGCACTAGCCGCGGACGGAGTCAGGGTGACCCCTGAGCGGAATCGGGGGATAACCGGATGGTGCGGCCGCGCATCCACCGGTTGACTGGAAGCACATCGTCAACCGAGGAGAACCAGCAATCATGACCACCAACGTCGCCTACCAGGCCCCCGCCAGGACGCTCAGCATCACGAGCTTCGTGCTCGGGCTCTCGTCGATCGTGTTCGGCTGGACGTTCGTCGCGCCGCTCGCCGGCCTCGTGGTCGGCATCCTGGCGCTCGGCCGAGAGCCGCAGGGCAAGACGATCGCCGTCTGGGGCATCGTCCTCAACGCGATCATGCTCGCCGGGGCCGTCTTCGTCGCCATGCTCGCCGTCGTCGGCGCAGGAATCGGTCTCGCCTTCCTCCCGTTCGCCTGGCTCTAGCCGCCCCAGCAATCGAGCCCAGGGTTTCTCACCGTATTCGTCCGTTTTAAGGTGAGAAACCCTGGGCTCGATCGTTTGGGAGAATGGGGGACGTGGAAGAGCAGAAGCAGGTCGGCCGGCAGCGCAGTTTCGTGACCAGGGGACGGAAGACCGAGGCGCAGACCAGGGCGATCGACGAGCTCTGGCCGGTCTACGGCGTCGACTTCGACGGTGCGCCCATCGACCTGGATGCGGCGTTCGGCCGCACAGCGCTGCGCGCGGTGGAGATCGGCTTCGGCAACGGGGAGAACCTGCTCACGCTGGCCGAGCGGCACCCGGACACCGACTTCCTCGGCGTCGAGGTGCACGGCGCCGGTGTCGGCCGCGTGCTCGGCGAGCTGCGCAGCCGCGGTCTCGAGAACATCCGGCTGGTGCGGCACGACGCAGTCGAGGTGTTCGAGCACGGCCTCGCCGAGCACAGCGTCGACGAAGTGATGATCTACTTCCCCGACCCGTGGCCCAAGGCCCGCCACCACGGCCGCCGCATCGTGCAGCCGGACGTGGCGAAGCTCATCGTGCGCGCCCTCGCACCCACCGGCGTGCTCCGGCTCGCCACCGACTGGGAGCCGTACGCCGAGCACATGGTCGCGGTGCTGGATGCGGAACCCGGCCTGGTCAACGTCGCAGGGGATGCGCGCTTCGTGCCCCGCCCCGACGACCGCCCCGTCACCAAGTTCGAACGCAGGGGCGAGGGCCTCGGACACGCGATCTTCGACCTGGAGTACCGCCCGGCCGCGCATCCGTAGGATGGCCGCATGACACCTGCGCAGACCGCCGGCGACCTCCGCGTCGCCTTCGACCGTGGCATCACCAAACCGCTGTCCTGGCGACTCGCCCAGTTGAAGGCCATGCGCAGGATGCTCACCGAGCGGTCTGCGGAGTTCGAGGACGCCCTGCTGGCAGACCTCGGCAAGAATCCGACAGAGTCGCAGATCGCCGAACTGGGCTTCGTGGTCGGCGAGATCGACCACATGGTCCGGCACCTGCGCCGCTGGCTGCGGCCGAAGCGCGTGAGCGTGCCGGGCGCGCTGCTGCCTGCCAGCGCATCCATCGTCCGTGAGCCGGTCGGGCTTGTGCTCGTCATCGCACCGTGGAACTATCCGGTGCAGTTGCTCCTCGCGCCGGCGGTCGGAGCGATCGCCGCCGGAAACGCCGTGGTGCTGAAGCCGAGCGAGCTGGCGCCGGCGACGTCGGCGACGATGGCCAGGCTGATCCCGGAGTACCTCGACCGGCGTGCCGTCGCGGTCGTGGAGGGCGGCGTTCCGGAGACGACCGAGCTGCTCGCCCAGCGCTGGGACCACATCTTCTACACCGGCAACGGCCGCGTCGGCCGCATCGTCGCGGCGGCCGCGGTCGAGAACCTGACCCCGGTCACGCTGGAACTCGGTGGAAAGTCGCCTGTCTACGTGGACGACACGGTCGACGTGGCCGCTGCTGCGGCGCGCATCGCGTGGGGCAAGTTCATGAACGCGGGCCAGACCTGCGTCGCGCCGGACTACGTGCTGGCGACGCCCGCCGTCGCCGGCAGGCTCGCGACGGCGCTGGCCGCCGCCGTGACCGCGCTCTACGGCGACGACCCGGCGACCAGCCCCGACTACGGACGCATCGTCGACGACCGCCAGTTCCAGCGGCTCGCCGCCCTGCTGGATGCTGGCACGACCGTCACAGGCGGAACGCACGACGCCGCATCCCGCTACCTGGCGCCCACCGTCATCGCCGATGTGCCCCGGGATGCGCCGGTGATGCGCGAGGAGGTCTTCGGCCCGATCCTGCCGATCGTCCCGGTCGACGGGCCGGACGACGCCATCCGGTACATCGCATCCGGTGACAAGCCGCTCGCGCTCTACGTGTTCAGCGAGAACGCGAAGGTGCGCCGCAGGTTCCTCACGGAGACGAGCTCGGGCGCGGTGGGGTTCGGCGTGCCGGCGGCGCATCTGGCGGTGGCGGGGTTGCCGTTCGGCGGGGTCGGGGAGAGCGGGATGGGCGCCTACCACGGCGAGCGGTCGCTGCAGACGTTCAGCCACGAGAAGGCCGTGCTGACCAAGTCGCTGAAGCCGGACACCCTGCGGCTGATCTACCCGCCGTTCACCGAGGCGAAGGACAAATTCGCCCGCGGGCTGCTCCGCAAGCTCGGCTGAACCGTTTCGCCCGCAACCTCCGTGGATGCACGCGGTAGGCTCGTATGGTCGGTGGCCACGAACAACCGACATGAACAATGCCACCCGCACAACGACAGGCAACGGAGCCAACCGTGAATTCCCCCACAGCAATGATGGACGAGCCGAAAACCCACCCGATTCCCGTGATCGACGCTTCACAGAACGTCTCAGACGTCCCGACCCCGACAGCGGACGGCGGCCCCGTCCGCACCGAATCGGACTCGCTCGGCACCAGAGAGATCCCGGCGGACGCGTACTGGGGCGTCCACACCTCGCGGGCGCTGGAGAACTTCCAGATCGCCAAGCGACCCATCTCCGTCTACCCCGATCTCATCGTCGCCCTCGCCAGCGTGAAGCAGGCCGCAGCGCGCGCGAATCTGGAGATCGGCGTGCTGGACAAGCACAAGGCCGCACTGATCGACCAGGCCTGCCAGCTCATCATCGACGGCCAGTACCACGACCAGTTCGTGGTCGGCGTGATGCAGGGCGGCGCCGGTACGTCGACGAACATGAACGCCAACGAGGTCATCGCGAACGTCGCCCTCGAACTCGACGGCCACGCCAAGGGCGAGTACCAGTTCATCAGCCCGATCGACGACGTCAACCGCAGCCAGAGCACGAACGACACGTACCCGACGGCCATCAAGATCGCCCTCACGTTCGCGCTCGGCCATCTGCTCGACGAGCTCGCCAAGCTCCGCGACTCGTTCGCCGACAAGGGCAAGGAGTTCCGGCACGTCCTCAAGGTCGGCCGCACGCAGTTGCAGGATGCGGTGCCGATGACGCTCGGGCAGGAGTTCCACGGCTTCGCGACGACGCTCACCGAGGACCACGCCCGTCTCACCGAGACCAAGTGGCTGCTCGCCGAGATCAACCTCGGCGCGACCGCGATCGGCACCGGCATCACCGCAGACCCCGGCTACGCCGCCGCGGCCGTCCGCCACCTCAACGTGATCACCGGGCTCAACCTGGAGACCGCCCCCGACCTCATCGAGTCGACTTCGGACGCTGGCGCGTTCATGTCGTTCTCCGGCTCGCTCAAGCGCAGCGCCATCAAGCTGTCGAAGATCTGCAACGACCTGCGCCTGCTCTCCAGCGGCCCGCAGGCCGGTCTCGGCGAGATCAACCTGCCTCCGCGCCAGGCCGGTTCCAGCATCATGCCTGGCAAGGTCAACCCGGTCATCCCCGAGGTCGTGAACCAGGTCGCGTTCTCCGTCGCGGGAGCCGACGTCACGGTGACGATGGCGGCGGAGGGCGGCCAGCTCCAGCTCAACGCGTTCGAGCCCGTCATCGCCCACTCGCTGCTGCAGTCGATCACGTGGATGACGCAGGCCTTCCACACCCTCCGCGTCAACTGCGTCGACGGCATCACCGCCAACGAGGAGCGGCTGGGCGCGATGGTCGGCTCGTCGGTCGGTGTCATCACGGCGCTCATGCCGCACATCGGCTACGCGGCGGCCGCGGCGCTCGCCAAGACGGCGCTGCTGACCGGCGGCAACGTCGCAGACCTCGTGGTCGAGGCGAAGCTGATGAGCCGCGACGATGTGACCAGGCTGCTCTCGCCCGCCCGGTTGAGCGGGCTCGAGGCGATCACCACGGCCATCCCGATCATCGAGACCGAAGCGTAACGCAGGACGAACGCGGCGACGCGCCGCCGGAGACTCCGTTACGACGGAGGAACCGGCGGGGGTCGCCGCGTTCTCCTGTCGTGCGCGAGTGTGCGCGGGAGGGCGCGGGCCGGTCAGTCGCGGCGGGCGTCCTCTGCGCGCTCTGCGCGGTGGAAGAGGGCGACCATGTCGCGGGCGAGCTGGTGCGGGGCGGTCTCGCACGGGCTGTGGCCGGTGCTGTAGACGGCGAGCGTCGCGCCGAGCGCCTGCGCGTTGGCGGCGTGCAGGTGCGTCGGCCAGAGGTCGTGGTTGCCGGTGGCCACCAGCAGCGGGATGCGCAGAGCGGCGACCCTGCCCCGCACATCCGGAACCCGTTTCATCAGCCCGACGATGTCGTCCACGCTTGAGCGCCTGGTGAGCGCGAACCGGGAGCGCACGAACGCGAGCCTCGACGGAGGCACCTTGTTCTTGTTGGTGACGATTCCCCAGATCATCAGCCCTGCGCCCTGCCGTCCGTTCAGGAGCCAGCTCAGCCAGCCGATCACGCGCACCCCGCGGAACGCCTGCCCGGGCTCCGGCGGCGTGGTCAGCAGCGTGAGGCTGCGGAACAGGTGTGGATGCTCGACCAGCGCGAGCTGCGCGAGCACCCCGGCGAACGAGTAGCCGAGCACATGCGCCGGGGGACCGGACTGCAGGAACGCCACGATGTCGGTGACGAGCAGCTCGTAGGTGTAGCGACCTCCCGGCACGGGTCCGGCGTCAGCGGACTCGTACTGACCGGCGAGGTCGAAGCTCTCGACGTGGTATCCGGCCGCGACGAGGATCGGCGCGAGCAGGTAGAAGTCCTCCTTCGACCCCGTCACGCCGGGGATGAGCACGACGCGCGGGTCGGCGGGGTCGCCGAGCGAGACGACGGCGAGCTCTCCGCTGGGAGCCGCGAACCGCGAGAAGACGGCGCCGACCGGCGCGACGGACCAGTCGATGTCGGGAATCCCGGCATCGAGTCGCGCAGCGTCGTCGTCACCTCCGGCGACCCCTGGCCGCCGCTCACCGATGGACACCCTTCCACGCTAGCCGACGCGCCGGACGTTTCGCGCCAGCCGCGCGTTTTCGTGACGCAGCTTCGCGCCCGATAGCCTGGGAGCGTGAGATTCTCGCACCTCAGCACCACAACAGATCCAACGCCGCGTCTCGCGGCCGTCATCGGCGACGGCGCCCTCTTCCTGGAGGAGGTGATGGACCCGGCCCCTCGCGATCTGCAGGACTTGATCGAGAAGGGCGACGACGTCCTCGCCCACGTCAAGGCGGTCGTCGACAACGCGCTCGCCCAGCACACGAGTCTCACACCGGTCAGGGAGCTTCGTCACGCCTCCGCGGTGCTGCGACCTCCGTCGGTCATCGCGATCGGCGCGAACTACGCCGCCCACGCGTCCGAACTGGCGTTGCGCAGCGAGAAGGCGGCCACCATCTTCGCGCTCTGGCCCAACTCTCTCGCCGGTCACGGCGGAACGACGACGTGGCCGGGGGACCTGACGACGCAGGTCGACTACGAGGCGGAGCTCGGCGTCATCATCGGCAAGCCGGCCAAGGACGTTTCGGTGCAGGATGCGCTCGACTACGTCTGGGGCTACACGGTCGTCAACGACATCACGGCGCGCGACCTGCAGTTCTCCGAGGCGCAGTGGTCGCGGTGCAAGTCGTTCGACGGCTTCACGCCGAACGGCCCTGTCGTGGTGACCGCCGACGAGATCCGCGACCCGCAGGACCTGTGGCTGACGACCAACGTCGACGGAACGATCCTGCAGGACGCGTCGACGGCCGACATGGTGAGGTCCGTCGCGGAGATCGTCTCGTACCTGTCCCGTTCGGCGACCATCCCGCCGGGGACGCTCATCTCCACGGGGAGCCCTGGCGGTGCCGGGTACTCGCGCACGCCACCGGTGTTCCTGAAGGACCATTCGACGGTGACCGTCTCGATCGGCGGGATCGGATACCTCACCACGTACTGCCGCGTCACCTGATCAGGCGATGGCGCCCGGCGCCTCGTCGGCGTGCTCGTCCGCCCAGCGGCGGCGGGCGGCGCGGCGACGCCACGGCGACTCCTCCGGCAGGTGCATCCTGAGCGTGCTGTACGCCCAGCCGAGGCGGCGTCCGAAGCCGCGCCAGGTGCTGAACGGCCGGGCGGAGATGCCGACGGTGAGCCGTTCGTCGTAGCGTACGAGCTGGTCGGGGTCGAGGTGGATGGCGAGGTCGAGGTCGTCGTGGATCTCGCGCATCCCGCGGTGGACGCGCCCGCGCACGCGCTCCCAGACCTCGCGGCGCATGGCGAAGTTGGAGCCGAAGATCGGCGGGTGGCCGAGCCAGATCTCCATCGACCAGAAGTAGCCGCCGATGTAGAGCGTCTGGCCGAGGCCCGCGATGAACGTGTTGCCGTCGTAGAAGATACCGGGGCCGGTGAGCACGCCGATCTCCGGCGCATCCACGAACTCGGCCTCGATGTGCAGCAGCCAGTCGACGGGAGGGCGGGAGTCGGCGTCGAGGCGCGCGATGATGTCGGTGGTCGCCGCGTCGTAGCCGGTGGATGCGGCCGGCCAGATCCCGCGCTGCGACTGCGCGATCACGCGTGCGCCCTTCGCACTGGCGACCTGAGCCGTGTCGTCCGTGCTGCCGTTGTCGACGACGATGATCTCGTCGGCCTGTCGGAGCTGCGCCGCCAGATCGTCGAGGCAGCGCGCGAGCATCTCCGAGTCGTTCAGCGCGGGGATCACGACGGCGATGGTCGGCACGTGCGAGATCCCCTCCTTCTGCGAATGCATGTAAGTCGCTCGAAAGCCTACGCCTGGGCCGACCTCCAGAGGTGCATTCCGGCGTAGCTGCGCCACGGAGCCCAGCGCGCGCCGTACGCCGCGAGGGCGCGCGCCTCGTCGGGGAGGCCGAGTTTCGCCGCTCCCTGGCGGATGGCCAGGTCGCTGGTGAGCAGGATGTCCGGGCTGCCGAGCACGCGCATCGCGATGTAGCCCGCCGTCCACGGCCCGATTCCGGGAAGGGCGGTGAGACGGGACTCCAGCTCTTCGCGCGACTCGCCGACGTCGATGACGAGCCCGCCGGATGCGATGGCCTCCGCCGTGTGGACGATGGTGTCGATGCGCCTGGCCGGCCCGCGCAGCACCTCCCTGCCGTGCTCGGCGATGTCGGCGGCGGTGGGGAAGAGGCGCGTGAACCCGCCGAGGTCGATCGGGCGGCCGAGGGCGTCGGTGAGTCTGGTGAGCGCGGTGCGGGCGGCGGGTACGGAGATCTGCTGGCCGATCAGGGCGCGGAACACGATCTCTTCCGCATCCACCGCACCCGGCACACGCCGCCCCGGCGCGGCGGCGACGCTCGGGGCGAGCGCCGGGTCGGCGGAGAGGGCGTCGTCGATGGCGGCGGCGTCCGCATCCAGGTCGAGCAGGCGCCGGACGCGGGCCACCAGGGGTGCGAGGTCGGCGACATCGGCGAGGGTGGCGTCGCACTCCACGAACGGGGCGGTCGTCGTGCCGCCGATGGCGAGGCGCACGACGGCGGGGCCGTGGGGGAGGGAGAGCGCGCGGGCGTACCCGGGAGTGCCTGCTGTCTCGGCGAACCCCGTCTCGACGCCCGCGATCGACCGGGCGCCGAGGAATCCGAGGACGGCCGCGCCGTCGAACGGAGCGCGGGCCGGGAGTCGCAGGCTCATGCTCGCCGCCCCAGGGGCCGTGTCCGTGCCGGTGTGCACGGCGTGCGACCCGTCTCCGCGACCGTTGGCGAGCCCGGCCTGCCTGGATGCGGGCCGGTTCTTCGCCGACGCGCGGATCGCGCCGGGGGTGGTGCGGTAGATGTCGGCCATCGTCTCGTTGAACTGGCGCACGCTGGTGAACCCGGCCGCGAACGCCACATCGGTGATGGACAGGTCGGTTCCGGCGAGCAGCAGGCGCGCCGTCTGCGCCCTGTGCGCCCTGGCGAGGGCGAGGGGACCTGCGCCCAGCTCCGTCGCCAGCACCCTCCCGAGGTGCCGAGGCGTGTATCCGAGCCGCTTGGCCAGGCCGGGAACGCCGTCGCGCTCGACGGTGCCGTCTGCGATGAGCCGCATGGCCCTGGCGGCGAGGTCGTCGCGGGTGTTCCACTCCGGTGAGCCAGGCACGGCATCCGGCAGGCAGCGCTTGCACGCGCGCAACCCTGCCTCGTGCGCCGCCGCCGCGGTGAGGTAGAAGGTCACATTGCCCGGCTTCGGGGCGACGGCTGGGCAGCTCGGTCGGCAGTAGATGCCGGTGGAGTGCACGCCGGTGATGAACTGGCCGTCGAACCGCGCATCCCTGGCGCTCATCGCACGGTAGCGCTCGGCGAAGACCGGGTCGGCCAGCTTGTCTGTTTCGCGGTTCATGCCTCCAGCCTCGCACCAGCCGCCGACGTTCGGTAGCGGAAAACGGACATTACCCGCGTTCAATATGCTGAACCGCATGGATGTTCTGGAGTGGTTGTCCGCGGCGCTCGGCGAGGAGGCCGTCGCGGCCGGAGTGCTGACCACCGACCGGGATGCGCTCGACGCTGCCCGCACGGACCGCTCCGGCTGGATCGCGGACGGCCTCCCGCTCGCCGTCGTCAACGCCACGGCCGTCGAGCACGTTCAGGCGACCATGCGGGCGGCGAGCGAGTTCCGCATCCCCGTTGTGCCGCGCGGTGCAGGGACGGGGCTCGCCGGCGGCGCCAACGGCACGCACGGCTCCATCGTCCTCAGCGTCGCCGGCATGAACCGCATCCTGGAGGTCTCGGGCGACGACGAGCTGGCCGTGGTCGAGCCCGGCGTGATCAACGCCGACCTGAACGACGCCCTCGAACCGTACGGGCTCTTCTTCGCACCCGACCCGGCGAGCAAGGCCATCTCGACGGTCGGCGGCAACATCGCCACCAACGCCGGCGGCCTGCTCTGCGCCAAGTACGGCGTGACCCGCGAGGCCGTGCTCGCCCTCGACGTCGTGCTGGCAGACGGCCGCCTGGTGAAGCTGGGCCACCGCACGGTCAAGGGCGTGACCGGCTACGACCTCACGGCGCTGTTCGTCGGCTCGGAGGGGACGCTCGGCGTGATCGTCGGTGCGACCGTCCGCGCCCTGCCGATCCCGGCGGGGGAGCCGACGACCATCGGCGCGATCTTCCCCGACGTGCGCGCGGCGGCCGCCGCGTCCGCGCGGGTCACCGCCTCCCGGCTCCGCCCAGCGGTGATGGAACTGCTGGATGCCGCGTCTCTGGAGCGCATCGCCGCCTACCTCGGCGAGGACACCATCCGCGACGCGTTCGGGACCACAGGGGGAGGAAGCTACCTGCTGGTGCAGTTCGACGGCCCGAGCGCGCAGGCCGACGCCGACGCCGCGGCCGTCCTGGTCCGCGAGTCGGGCGGCAGCGTGCGCGTCTCGGCCGACGCGGCGGACGGCGAGCGTCTGCTCGCGATCCGTCGCGCCTTCCACCCTGCGCTCGCCGCGACGGGGGAGGTGCTCATCGAGGACGTCTCCGTGCCGCGCTCCCGGATGCCCGAGATGTTCGCCGCCATCGAGCGCATCTCCGAGAAGCACGGCATCGCCATCCCGACCGTCGCGCACGCGGGCGACGGCAACCTGCACCCGAACTTCGTGTACACCGGCGCCGACGTGCCCGCCGCGGTGTGGGATGCGGCGAACGAGCTGTTCCGCACAGCGATGGAGCTGGGCGGAACGCTCACCGGCGAGCACGGCGTCGGCGTCCTGAAACGCCGCTGGCTCGCCGATGAGCTCGGCCCTGACTCCTACGACCTGCAGGTCAAGCTCAAGTCGGTCTTCGACCCCCTCGGCATACTGAACCCCGGCAAGGTGTTCGGCTGACCCGTCCCTGAGACGGAGGGCAGGGGATGCGCGTCAGCGCACCGCCGCAGGCAGCAGCAGCTCCACATCCGCGTACGCGTGCTCTGCCGTGCGCGACGGGACGTCGAACACCCGCGCCGCCTCTGCGGCCGTGTCGAACGCCGTCCAGCCGGGGTCTCCGCCCGCGATGAACGCCACAGCGGCGCCGTGCACATCGTCGGCGAGCGACTGCGGAGGGTTCGCGCCCGCGATGTGCTCGACCCGTTCGGCCGCCAGGCAGTCGAAGAAGAACGGCATGTCCAGGCAGTGGCACGCGCCTCCGATGGTCGGGGACGGCCAGGCGAACCGGTAGAGCCAGGTGGGCGCCCCCGTCTCCGCGCGCTCGGTGGCGAGCGTCAGGGCGGTCGTCCGGAACATCCGGTCGGTGATGTACTGGCCGAGGATGTCCGCCGTATCGTGGCCGGCGTGGGCGTCGACGTAGGCGGTGACGGTCTCCTCCGGAAGGCCGAACCGGCCGAGGACGGCGGCGGCGGGCACGGCGGCCAGCGCATCCCGTTGCGCCGTCAACGCCATGTTGAACTCGTTGTCGGTCGCTCCGAGCACGAGCTCCTTGTCGGCGCCGACGCCGGAGCGGATGGCGTCTGCGACGCTCTGCGGCAGCAGCTCGCCGTCCACGACGGGTCCCCAGACCAGGCCGCCGGAGGCGAGCTGGACCAGCCCGGCGAGCGGGTCGTCCTCAGCGCCAGGCTCCGGCGCCGGGGACGCGAGCTGCGCCTGCAGACCGAGGATGGTCGCCTCGTCGAGCGAGGAGAGCCCCGCCCTGGTGGGCGGCACCCCGCCGAGCTCGGCAAGCCGACGACCGTACGTCTCCGCGTCCTCGACGGGCAGATCGCTGGTGGCGCCGGAGATGCTGATGGCGCGCTGGAACAGCCCGGCCGCCCGAGGGACGGCGAGCAGGGTGAGGACAGCGCCGCCACCGGCCGACTGGCCGGCGATGGTGACACGCTCCGGATCGCCGCCGAACGCGGCGATGTTGTCGCGCACCCACTCCAGAGCCAGCAGCCAGTCCAGGATGCCGCGGTTCTGCGGGGCGTCCTCGATCCAGCCGAACCCGTCGAAACCGAGCCGGTACGAGACCGACACGGTGACGACGCCGTCCCTGTTGAAGGCGGCGCCGTCGTACCACGGGCTCGCGGGAGACCCTGCGATGAACCCGCCGCCGTGGATGTAGACGAGCACGGGCAGCTTCGCATCCCGATCGTCGGGCGACGGCGTGAAGACGTTCACGTTGAGCGTCGACTCGCCGGGGTACGACGGCTCGGGGATCAGGGTGATCTCGGAGAGCGCTGCGCGCTGCGGCGTCGCTCCGTACGCGGTGGCATCGCGCACGCCGTCCCATGCAGCGTGCGGCACGGGGGCGGCGAAGCGGCGTTCGCCCGTCGGCGCCTCCGCGAACGGGATGCCGAGGAACGCGGCGGAGTCGTCTCGCCAGAGCCCGCGTACGCGCCCTGCTGTCGTGTCGGCCTCGGGGGCGGCGGGTGTCTTCTGTGTCGACATCGGTGTCTGGTCCTTTCTCAGCGGACGCTCTTGATGGGGATGAGCACGAGGGCCGCGAGCGCGACGGCCACCATGCCGAAGACGAACAGGGCAGGATAGCCGCCGACCGCGCCGATCAGAATGGCCGCGATAGTGGGGCTGAGCGCCTGCGGGATGTTCGTGGCGATGTTCAGGATGCCCAGATCCTTGGCGGCCGCCGTGCCTCCGCCGGGAAGCACCTCTGTCATCAGCGCGGTGTCGCACGCCATGTACAACCCGAAGCCGAAGCCGTTCACGGCGCTCATCACGAGCATCCCCGTCACGTTCGGGGAGATCAGCGGGATGCTGAGCCCGACGACCATGAGGGCGCTGGCGACGTAGATGAACACCTTGCGCCTGCCCAACTTGTCGCTCAGCCAGCCCGCGAGCGAGATGGAGACGACTGTGGTAACCAGCGATGCCAGGCTGAGCAGCCCGATGGTCGAGTTGGCCTGGCCGATGGGCATCCCGATGTAGTCGGTGAGGATGAAGAGCTGGTAGCCGAAGGTCACGAAGTAGCCGAGGATGAACAGGAAGCGCGCCGCGAAGGCCCAGGCGAAGTCCGGGTTGGTGCGCGGGTCGATCCAGAACCCGGACAGGAACTCCTTCCAGCGGAACGGTGGATGCACGGCGTCCTTGCTGGAGTAGTCCCGGTTGAGCAGCACGAAGGCGAGCGTGAGGACGAGGACGGCCGCGCCGAACACCGTGTAGCCGACGCCGACGTTCGCGGCGAGCTGCCCGGCCACGAGCACGCCGATCGTGCCGCCCGCCATCGTGCCGACGCCGACCATCGCGGAGGCGACGCCGCGGCGGCTGCGCGGGAAGCGGTCGGGCGTGATCGCGCTCAGCGGCCCCTGCAGGGCGTTGAGAGCCACCTGGATGATCACCCAGAACACGGTGATCCAGATGATCGAGCTGAGCGACCCCAGCCCGGCGAGGAAGACGGCTCCGACAGCGGCGCCGATGATCATCCACGGCGCGCGACGGCCGAGGCGGGAGCGTGTGCGGTCGCTGAACGCTCCGACGATCGGCTGCGCGAACAGCGTGAAGACGAACGACACCGTGGTCACGATGGCCAGGTTGCCGATCTTGTTGGCCGGGTCGATGGCTTGCACCTGGTTGGGGAGCAGCACCGCGATCAGGCCGGAGTAGGTCGCGAACAGCACGAGCGAGGTGACGGCGAGCGAAGGCAGCAGGCGGCGGGTGGCGGCCGGCGACGACGCGGTGGATGCGCGGGAGGTGGGGGAGGTCGCTGTCGGGAAGGCCGCTGCTGTCGGGGCGGAGGTCGCGGCGGCGGCGGTCGCGGCGGCGGTCGCCGCGTCCGCTGCGGTCTGCTGGGGCTCTGGCGGTTCGACGACGGGGTCGAACGCGGGGTTCTGAGTTGGCACAACACTCCTCTTCGTTGAGTCGGTGCGGCTGGGGGAAGCCGGGCGGCACGAAAACCTTGCGTCGCTCGGTAATGAGTATGGCGAACCACGCCAGTTAATTCAAGGCTCGAATTATTGCGATTCGGCCACAGTGGGACGACAGCGGGGACGCAGCAGTCGGGCGGAGCGCTGGTGGTCAGCGCGCGGCGAGCCGAAGAGGGTCGGCGAGTGCCGCATCCCGTGCCTGGTGCAGGGCGCCGAGCAGCGCGGCGTCCGCGCCGAGGCGTCCCGCGACGATCGGGGGAGTGGGAGCGAGCCCGCCCTCGACGTCGAGCCGCAGCCGCGGCGTCGTCGCCTCCGCGATCTGAGGCGCCAAATCCGCCCAGTATCCGCCGAGGACGATCACCGACGGGTCGAGCGCCATCCGGAGAATCGCGATCGTCCTGGCGATCCACACAGCGGCGGAGGCGAACGCCGCCGTCGCGGCGGGCTCGCCGGCGCGTACGCGCTCCACGAGCTGGGCGAGGGCGGCGGTGAGGCCGTCGCGGTCGCGCACATCCGCCATCCCAGCGGCAGAAAGCACCACGTCGGGCCCGGCGACGTTCACGAAGCACCCGCGCTGGCCGCAGGCGCACGGCGGGCCGTCGTGATCGACAGGGAGGTGACCGATCGCTCCCGCCAGGGAGTGCGCGCCCAGGATGAACGAGCCGTCCGCCAGGTAGGCGCCGCCGATGCCGCTGTTGCTCTTCAGGTAGAGCACGAAGCGCTCGTCAGGCAGCAACTGCGCCTCGGCGAGTGCGGCAGGCTCGTCGGAGGTGAGGACCGCATCATCCGGCAGGCGCGGTTCGCGTGCGCGGAGCATCCCCAGCACATCCACCGGACCCCAGTCGAGGTCGGTGTCCGCGAGCACGATGCGCGGGTCGCCGCCGACGGGCGCGAGCACGACGACCGTGAGTCCAACGGGTGCGCGACCGAGGCGCTCCACTGCGTCGAGCCCGGCCCCGAGCGTGTGCGCGGCGACGTCGATGACCGCCTCCGGGTCGCCCATCGGCCGGCCGTGGTGCTCTGCGACGCGCACCAGCTCGGCTCCCGCGAGATCGTGGGCGAGGAAGATGGCCTGGTCGGCGTCGAGCTGCAAAGCGGCGAACGCGATCCCATCCGCTGCGAGCGTCAGCAGCGTCTTGGGCCGTCCGGTGCCGGAGGCGACCACCGCCGACTCGCGCACCAGCCCGGCCGTGCTCAGCACGTCGATCAGCGCCGTGACGGAGCCGCGGGATAGCCCGACCGCCGCCGCCAGCTCGCTGCGCGCGCTCGGCCCGTCGACCAGCCGGCGCATCAGCAGTGCCAGATTGTGGATGCGGACATCGGCGCTGTCCAGTCCGGCGGGAGAACTCATAGCGTCAGAATCTCACACCGAACCGGCCTGTTAAAGACTCGACGCCCGGTGGTGCGGCGATGCCTGCGACTCTCCCGGGCGACGAGTTGATCTTGTGATCTACATACAGGGTGCTCCGCATCCCGGAGGAGCGCAAGAGCGGATTTCGGACATGCGCTCTCAGAGAACGCGCTTTGACGCGGGCCTGCCCAGCCAGTTGGATGGATGCATGGCAGAAAACACCAACCAGAAGCCCGAAGTCGACGCCCCGGACGGCCCGGCTCCCGAGGCGCTCGAAATCGTCGACATCGTCGAGGGCACCGGCCCGGAGGCGACCGCAGGCTCCAAGGTGGACGTGCACTACCTCGGCGTCGAGTACGAGACCGGCGAGGAGTTCGACTCCTCCTGGAGCCGCGGGCAGTCCATCAACTTCCCGCTCAACAACCTCATCAAGGGCTGGCAGGACGGCATCCCCGGCATGAAGGTCGGCGGACGTCGCAAGCTGACCGTCCCGCCCGCGCAGGCATACGGTCCTGCGGGCGGAGGGCACCCGCTCTCCGGCAAGACGCTCATCTTCGTGATCGACCTGCTCGGCGTCTCCTAAACACGCGCACGACTCGTGCAAGAAGTGCGGTGCGACTCGTTCGCACCGCACCTTTTGCACGAGTGCCACGGCACGTCGCGTGCATCCGCCTCAGAGCGCCGGCGGGTGCATGAGCGTCGGGATGGCGATGCGGTTCCAGACGTTGATGGTCGCGATCGCCAGCAGCAGGTTCGCCAGCCCTTCCGCGCCGAACTCGGCGAGCGCCCGCGCGTAGAGATCGTCCGAGACGCCGCCCTGGATGAGCGTGACCTCCTCGGTCAGCTCGAGCGCGACCCGCTCCCGCTCGCTGAACCACTCCGACTCGCGCCAGGTGATGACCGAGAACACCTTGCGCAGGGGGTAGCCGCCCGCCTGCAGGTCGACGGAGTGCATGTCGACGCAGAACGTGCATCCATTGATCTGGGATGCACGGAGCTTGATGAGGTCGCCGAGCGGTTCCTCGACGTGCTGGCCGACGTAGCCGTCGAGGTTGATGACCTTGCGGTAGCCCTCGGGGACGATGGAGGAGATGTCGATTCGTTCTGTCATGCCGCCAGCCTAGAAACGTCAATGGCCGCGTGTAAGCTCCAATCCAGCACATTCCGATCAGGCCAATCTCCGGGGGTTCTCGTGGACGTCCACGTGCAGATCGACGGCAGGGGAGACCGCGCAGACCGCATCTACCGGCAACTGCGCGACGCCGTGCTCGACGGGCGGCTGCGGCACGGAGAACGGCTCCCTGCCACCAGGGAGCTCGCCGAGCGACTGGCCGTCTCGCGCACGACCGTCGCGACGGCGTACGAGCGGCTGACGGCGGAGGGCTACCTGAGCGCGCGCGTCGGCTCCGGCACCTTCGTGTCCGCTCCGACCGCCGTGCCGAGCGCGTCCGCAGCGCGGAGGGAGCGGACGGCCGCGCATCCCGTGGAGCGCTGGGCGAACATCCACGATCCGCTGTGGTCCGAGCCGCTGCCGATCGCATACGACTTCAGCGTGGGCACCCCCGACCCCGCGCTGTTCCCCGCCGAGTCGTGGCGCCGGTTCGTCGCGGCCGAACTGCGCGGTGGCATCCTGCGCTCCGGCCACTACCGCGACCCTGCCGGGCTGCAGCGGCTGCGGGATGCTCTGGCCAGGCGCCTGGGGGTGGCCCGCTCGGTGGATGCGCTGGCCGACGACATCCTGGTCACCAGCGGCGCGCAGCAGGCGTTCGACCTGGTCGGCCGCGTGCTGCTCGAGCCAGGCGACGTGGTCGCGGTCGAAGACCCCGGCTATCCGCCTGTGCGTCAGTTGTTCGAGACGATGGGGGCGCGCGTCGTGCCGGTGCCCGTCGACGGCGACGGCCTGCAGGTGGATGCGCTGCCGGCGGATGCGAAGCTCGTGTACGTGACGCCGTCGCACCAGTTCCCGCTCGGCGGCGTGCTCTCGTTCGAGCGCCGCACGAGGCTGCTGGCCTGGGCGAGCGAGCACGACGCCGTGATCCTCGAAGACGACTACGACAGCGAATACCGGTATGCAGACCGCCCGCTCGACCCGTTGCAACGCCTCGACACCGAGGGCAGGGTCGTCTACGTCGGCACGTTCTCGAAGACGATGCTGCCGGCGCTGCGACTCGGCTTCCTGGTGGCGCCGCAGACGCTGCTGCCTGCCCTCCGCAGCGCGAAACGCCTCACCGACTGGCACAACGACCACGTGACCCAGGCGGCGATGGCGCGCTTCATCGACTCAGGAGGGTTCGCCAGGCACGTCCGCCAGGCAACGAAGCAGTACGGGATGCGGCAGCGTCAGATCCTGGAGCAGGCGGAGGCGCTGCTCGGCGGATCGCTGCGCGCGGTGCCGTCGGTGGCGGGTCTGCACGTGTGCCTGCTGCCGGTGGATGGGGTGGCGTTCGACTCCGACCGCGTCGCAGCGGAGGCGGCTGCATCCGGTGTCTCCGTGCAGTCGATCGCGCGCTTCGGCATCGGCGAAGCGCCGGTGTCCGGCCTGATGCTGGGCTTCGGCGCAATCGCGCCCGACGACGTGCCCGACGGCCTCCGCGTCCTCGCGCGCGCTGTCGCGCGCGCAGCCCAGCGCGCCTAGCGAGCTACCGCCCCTGCCCCCTGCCCTGCCCCCCCCAGCGCCCTCCCGAACTCCGTTCGGAAGGAGTTCCGCACATCCACGCCCCCGGATCTCCGTCCGAACGGAGATCCCGGCGGCGTGTCGACTGCGGATTCCTTCCGAACGCCAGCGACTCAGATCGCCGACCACCCGCCATCCGACGCCAGGATGACACCGCTGACGTTGGCAGAGTCGTCGCTGAGCAGCCAGGTGATGGATGCGGCGAGCTGCTCCGGCTGCGCGACCGGCGGCACCATGGTCTGCATCAGCGGGCCGAGGCGCTGGCCGGCCCACTCGGAGCGGAACGGCGCCTCGATGTTGGTGGCGACGGGTCCCGGGGCGACCGCGTTGGTGCGGATGCCCTTCGGGGTGTAGAAGACCGAGGTGGACTTCGTGTATCCCACGACCGCGTGCTTCGAGGTGGTGTACGCCACACCGGCCGCCGAGCCGCGGAGCCCGGCTTCGGACGTGACGTTGACGATCGAGCCGGAGCCGGCCTCCAGCATCACCGGGAGCACGGCGCGGGTGAGGCGCATGATCGCGGTGATGTTGATGTTCAGGACGCGGTCCCAGGTGGCGTCGTCGATCTCGGCGGCCGGCTGGAAGCCGTCCATGATCCCTGCGACGTTGGCGAGCGCATCCACTCGTCCGCCGGCGGCGTCGAGGATGGCCGCGATGGTCTCCTCGCTGGACACGTCGCCGGCGACGGTTACGAGGTCGAGGTCGGCGTGCTCGGCGGTGAGCGCGTCGAGACGGTCGGGGGCGATGTCGCTGGCGATGACGCGGCCGCCCTCCGATGCGATGCGGAGCGCCGTCGCCCTGCCGATGCCGGAGCCCGCGCCGGTGACGATGGCGGTCTTGCCTGCGAAGCGAGCGGAATCGTTTGTGCTCATTCCTGAATCTCCTGTGTCGTGTGTGGCGCTCGAGGTGGGCGTCGAAGCATTTATAGCACTCGGTGCCATAATGGGGATGTGAATTCGCCAGCAGCCGAATCCGGCCAGCGCCCCGGCACCCGCCGCCGCGGTCGCCCCGTCGATGTCGACCCCGATCAGGTCGCCCTGCTCGCCCTCCGCCACTTTGCCGAGCACGGCTACGAGGCGACCACGATGGACGACATCGCACGCGTCGCGGGCGTCGGCAGGCGCACCCTGTTCCGCTACTTCCCGAGCAAACCGGCCCTGGTCTGGGGCGGGATGGAGCCCGTCGTCGAGCGCACCAGGGCCGAACTGGATGCGGCCACCCCCGACGAACCGACCGCCTCCGTGCTGCGCCGCGCCATCGCCCGCTCGCTCGACATGCCGCCCGACCGCATCGAGGCGACCAGACGCCGCCTGCTGCTGATCGGCTCCGACGACTCCCTGATCGCGTTCGGGCTCGGCAGGCTCGCGCTCAACCGCGACGTGCTCGCGGCCTTCATCGCGCGCCGAACGGCGGAGGAGCCCGGCAGCCTGCACGCGAGCGTGCTCGCCGACGCGCTCTCGGCCGCGTCGTTCTCCGCCCTCCTCTGGTGGGCGGCGAACAGCGACGGCGAACCGGCCGCTGTCGTCGCCGAGGCGCTGGCCGTCGTCGGCGGCTGAACCGCCGCGGCGCGCTCAGCCGTTCCGCCGCTCAGCCGTTCGTCGCTCAGCCGTTCGGCAGGATCACCGCTCTGCCGCGGATCTTCCCCTCGTGCAACCGCTCGTACGCCTTCGGTCCCTCGTCCAGCGAGTACGTCTCGACCTCCACCTCGACGGACCCGGCGCGAGCGAGGTCGAGCACTTCGATCAGCTCGGCGCGGGAACCCCAGTACGGCGTGCGGACCGCCACGTCGTACGCGATGCGCCCGAAGCCGACAGCGAGCGCCCCTCCGCCGATGCCGACGATGGTCACGTCGCCCTCCGTCGCCGCCATCGCACCGGCGAGCTCGACGGTCGGCTGGATGCCCACGAAGTCGAAGACCGCGTCGGCTCCGCGCCCGTGAGTGAGCTCGCGCACCGCCGCCACCGCATCCTGATTCGACAGCATGGCGTGGTGGGCGCCGACAGCCGTCGCCAGGTCGAGCTTCTCCTGGTTGACGTCGAGGGCGATCACGGTCGCGCCGGAGATCGCCCGGAGGATCTGGATGCCGACATGCCCGAGCCCGCCCGTGCCGATCACGACGGCCGTGGTGCCTGCGCCCAGCTTGGGCAGCGAGTTCTTGATCGCGTGGTACGGCGTCAATCCGGCGTCGGTGAGCGACACGTTGGCCACGGGGTCGAGTCCGTCGAGCGGCACCAGGTGGCGCTCGCTGTCGACCACCATGTACTCGGCCATCGAGCCGGGAGCTCCGAGCCCTGGCGGCCGGATGCCCTCCGCCTGTGCGTTGAGGCAGTAGTTCTCCTTGCCCTGCGCGCACATCAGACAGCGGCCGCATCCCCACGGGCCGTACACGGCGACCGCGTCACCCTGCTTCACGCCCGTGACGCCGTCGCCGACGGCCTCGACGACGCCTGCTCCCTCGTGGCCGAGGGTGAGGGGGAGGCCGTAGACGTACTGGTCGGCCGGAAGTCCCATGATGAACTCGTCGGAGTGGCAGACTCCGGCGGCGGTGACCTTCAGCAGCACCTGCCCGGGGCCGATCTGCGGGTCGGGGATCTCGACGACCTCGGGGCGGGAACCGATCTCACGATATTGGAGTGCCTTCATGTGCCGCACGATACTCCGGGCGGCCGTTCTCGGGACAGGCCCGTCGTCCCGCTCGCGCGCGGGGCGCATCCCCGCTGGTCTGGTAAGCTTTCCAGGTTGCCGTCTAACGGCCGCGGATAAAGAGAGCCCAGGCATTCGGCCATCGGGCACCGCGCAACGAGAGAAAGGGGATCACCTCTATGGCACTTGATGCAGACGTCAAGAAGGCGATCATCGAAGAGTACGCGACCCACCCCGGTGACACCGGATCCCCCGAGGTTCAGGTTGCAATCCTGACCAAGCGGATCAAAGACCTCACCGAGCACCTCAAGGAGCACAAGCACGACCACCACTCGCGTCGTGGCCTGCTCCTCCTGGTCGGTCAGCGTCGCCGCCTGCTCGGCTACCTGTCGGACATCGACATCGCCCGTTACCGCTCGCTGATCGAGCGTCTCGGACTCCGCCGATAACGCAGGAGCCATCAGTGGCAGCTCATCGCTGACACCGCGAGCTTCTTACGAACGGGCCGTCACCCTCCGGGTGGCGGCCCGTTTCGTCGTTCCGGCGCACGACTCGTGCGCCGCCTCGCGCCGCCTCCCGCCGCGGTTCGTGCGAAACGTGCGGTCGTCGCGCCCCGCACCGCACGTCTCGCACGAATCGTGACCACTAGAGTCGTCGCGTGGCCTATCGGTTCGTGCCGTACATCGTCGTCGGCGTGGTTCATCTCAGCTGTGTGCTCGCGGGCGCGGAGGCGCTCGTCGCCGTCACGAAGCCGCTGCTGATGCCCGCGCTGTTGGTGTGCCTGCTCTGGGCGCTGCCCGTCCGGCGCGGCGAGGTTGCGCTGCTCGGGTCGCTCGCCGTGCTGTTCGGCTGGCTCGGCGACATCTCGCTGATGGATGCGGGCCCCGGCTTCGTGGTCGGCCTCGGCTTCTTCCTGCTCGGGCACCTCGCATACGTCGTGCTGTTCTGGCGACGGATGCGGTTCCGCCGTCCGCGCTGGTGGAGCGTCGTCTACCTGGCCTGGTTCGCGGCCCTGCTCGCCGTGCTCGCCCCGCACGCCGGCGCCATGCTGGTGCCGCTCGCGGCGTACGGGCTCGCTCTCGTCGCGCTCGGCGCATCCGGAAGCGCGTGCAACCGCTGGATCGCGGTGGGGGCTGCGTGCTTCGTCGTCTCGGACAGCCTGCTCGGCCTGGACCGGTTCCTGCCGGGGTTCGCGCTGTGGCAGGTGGACTTCCTCATCATGCTCACCTACCTCGCCGCGCAGGGGCTGATCTGTTTCGGCATCGTTCGCGCTGTGCGCTCGGCGCGTGCCGCCGCATCCCCGGTGGCGCCCGCGGCACGCCTCGTGCCGTAAGCGCGGTCGCGGAGGCGGGGACCGCACGTTCCGCACGAGTCGTGCGGCGAAGGCGGGGGAAGCGGGGAAGCGGCGGCTAGACGGCGCGCGCGCCGACGGCGCGGTCGACCAGCGTCGCGGCCACGAGCGCCGACGCCACCACGGCGACGCCGATCACCACTCCGAGCAGGCCGATCAGCGGCGACGCGAGTGGCAGCGCCAGCAGAAGGAGCACAGCGATGCCGGTCTTCAGCGGCCGCACCACCACCTCGTCCACCAGCGGCTTGTGCAGCACATACAACAGCAGCAGGAACACCGCGACCGGCACGGCGACCGCGTACTCCACCACGGTGTCGGACACCGCCGCCCCTCCGGAGGAGCCGCGCTGCACCGCCACCTCGAGTCCCGCACCGAGCGCCGCGAGCGAGGCGAACACCAGATAGTGGCCGTAGCCCCAGTAGAACGAGCGGCCGCGCCGCGTGCTCAGCCCTTCCGCCGCAGGTTCGAGGAAGTACAGCCACCACAGGGCGAACAGCAGCACCAGTCCGGCCGAGGCGATCACCACCAGCGTGACCGAGACGCCGTTCGCCTCCAGCGCGTGCTGCACCCCGATGGCCGAGGCCGACACCGACTCGCCCAGCACGATGATCGTGAACAGTCCGTAGCGCTCGGCGATGTGGTGCGGGTGCCAGGACGTCTTCCCGGTCCGCTCCGCCCAGATCGGCACGGAGAGGTCGAGCGCCGCCGCGATCACGAAGGTCAGCACGCCCGTCTCCGGCGGCAGGAACAGCCGCGAAACCCACAGCACCTGCACCGCAGACACTCCCGCCGCGTAGCGGAACGCCGTCGCCCTGCCCTGTGGATGCTCGATCCCGGCCCTGATCCACTGGCTCACCAGCCCGACGCGCATGATCAGGTAGCCGATCGTGATGGCCGTGAAGTCGCTCCCGGCGAACGCGCTCGGCACACCGGCCGCGAGCACGAGCACACCGCCCATCTGCACGAGCGTCGTGATCCGGTACGGCACATCGTCGGTGTCGTACGCGGAGGCGAACCAGGTGAAGTTCATCCACGCCCACCAGATGGCGAAGAACACCATCAGGTACGGCCCGATGTCGGTGGAGAGTTTCCCGCTCAGCGTCGCGTCCGCGAGCTGGGCGGCGACCTGGGCGATGGCGACCACGAAGGTCAGGTCGAAGAGAAGTTCGAGCGGGCTCGAGACGCGGTGGGCTTCGTCCGTGGCGCGGCCGGTCATCGGGATGCGGAAGGCGCTGGTCATGCGTTCATTCTGGCCGAGGGCCGCGCGGTGTGCGCCGATGCGCGGCGTGCGCCAGCATAGGGGGTATGTTCCGCCGCCATCCCGTACTCCTCGCCGTCACGGCCCTCTATCTGCTCGCCGTCGCCTGGATCACGCTGTCGCCGCAGCCGCAGGACTCGGCGGAGAATCACTTCATCCGCGATGTCATCGCGCAGATCGGCCGCTTCCCGCCCACCTCCTGGGTCACGTACAGCGGCGTCGAGTTCACGGCGAACATCGCCATGTTCGTGCCGATGGGGGTGCTGTTCACGCTGCTGCTCGGGATGCGCAGGTGGTGGATCGCCCTCATCGTCGGTTTCGCGGCGACCTGCGCGATCGAGTTCACCCAGCTCTTCCTGCCGACGAGATACAGCGACGTGCGCGACATCATCGCGAACACGGCGGGCACGGCGATCGGCATCGGGATCGTCGCGCTCGTTGTCTGGCTGAGGGGGCGCGGGAATAGTCGGGCCACCCCGTCCGTTGATGACGATATCCATGCAAACGCATTGAAATAGGAGCAGCGGAAATGCAGTTCGGAATCTTCAGTGTCGGCGACATCACCACCGACCCCACCACCGGTCAGACGCCGACCGACGCCTCGCGTCTGCAGGACGTCCTCACGATCGCCCAGCACGCGGAAGAGGTCGGCCTCGACGTCTTCGCGATGGGCGAGCACCACAACCCGCCGTTCTTCCCGTCGAGCCCCGTCGCCATCAACAGCTACCTCGCGGCCAAGACCAACCGCATCATCCTGTCGACGGCCACGACGCTGATCACCACGAACGACCCCGTGCGCATCGCGGAGGAGTACGCGATGCTGCAGCACCTGTCCGGCGGACGGATGGACCTCACGCTCGGCCGCGGCAACACTGGCCCCGTGTACCCGTGGTTCGGCGAGGACATCCGCCAGGGCATCCCGCTCGCGCTCGAGAAGTACGCGCTGCTGCGCCGCCTCTGGACAGAGGACTTCGTGGACTGGGAAGGCAAGTTCCGCACCCCGCTCCAGGGCTTCCAGTCCACCCCGCGCCCCCTCGACGACGTGCCCCCGTTCGTCTGGCACGGCAGCATCCGCAGCCCGGAGATCGCCGAGCAGGCCGCGTATTACGGCGACGGCTTCTTCGCGAACCACATCTTCTGGCCGGCATCGCACACCCAGCAAATGGTGGCGCTCTACCGTCAGCGCTTCGAGCACTACGGTCACGGCACCGCCGACCAGGCGATCGTCGGTCTCGGTGGTCAGGTCTTCATGCGCAAGAACTCGCAGGATGCGGTGGCCGAGTTCCGTCCGTACTTCGACAATGCGCCGGTGTACGGCCACGGCCCGACCCTGGAGGAGTTCACCTCGCAGACGCCGCTGACCGTCGGCAGCCCGCAGGAGGTCATCGACCGCACGCTCGGCTTCCGCGACTACGTCGGCGACTACCAGCGCCAGCTCTGGCTGATGGACCACGCCGGACTCCCGCTGAAGACCGTGCTGGAGCAGCTCGACATCCTCGGCGAGGAGGTCGTGCCGGTGCTCCGGAAGGAGTTCGCGAAGGACCGCCCCGCCCACGTGCCGGACGGCCCCACCCACGCCGCGATGGTCGCGGAGCGCGACGCCGCAGAGCTCGTCGCCGAGGCCGACGCGGCGGCCGCCAGCAGCGCATCCACTGTTTCGGAGGTGAAGTGATGACCGCCCGTAAGATCGCCGTGGTCTCCGCCGGCCTCAGCCAGCCGTCGTCCTCTCGGCTCCTGGCCGACCGGCTCGCGGAGGCGACGGTGCGCAGGCTCGAAGAGCAGGGCATCGAGGTCGAGGTGACCACGATCGAGCTGCGCGACGTTGCGAAGGACGTGACGAACAACCTCCTCGCCGGATTCCCCAGCCCCGCGCTCGCCGACGTCGTCGAGACGGTGACGGGAGCGGACGGCCTGATCGCGGTGACGCCGGTCTTCACAACCAGCTACAGCGGCATGTTCAAGTCGTTCTTCGATATCCTCGACCCGACCGCCCTCGACGGGATGCCCGTGCTCATCGGCGCGACCGGCGGCACCGACCGTCACTCGCTGGCCCTCGACTACGCCATGCGCCCTATGTTCACCTACCTGCACAGCGTGGTCGTTCCGACCTCCGTCTACGCGGCGTCGGCGGACTGGGGGAGCGGAGCGGACACCGTGAAGGCTCTGCCGGACCGCATCGAGCGCGCCGCGGGTGAGCTCGCTGCGCTGGTCAGCGCGTCCGACCGCTCGGCGCAGGTGAAGGACCCGTTCGCGCTGGACGGCGACTTCGCCTCCATGATCGGCGGGTTCCAGGGCGACTGAGTATGTTCGGGGGATGAGCCGCGAGACCGTCGAGAAGACCAGACAGGACGCACCGGAGCTGTTCTTCGAGGCCGAGGCGGCCGGACTGCGCTGGCTGCGCGACGCGACAGCGGCCGGCGGCGCCAGGGTGGTCGGCGTCGTGGAGGTCGCCCCGGGCCGGATCGTGCTGCGGCGGGTCGACGAGATCCGCCCCGACCGGGATGCCGCCCGCGCGTTCGGCGCGGCGCTCGCCGTGACGCACGCCGCGGGCGCTGCCGCGTTCGGCGCGCGGCCCGACGGCTGGAACGGCCCGCTCTACATCGGCAAGCGGCCGCTGCCCGCCGCGGAGGAGACGTCGTGGGGGCGGTTCTACGCTCGCGACCGCATCCAGCCATACCTCGACATCGCGGTCAACGCCGGAGGGGTCGCGCCGTCGCAGCTCCCCGTGATCGCCGCCGCCGTTGAGCGAATCGACTCGGGCGAGCTGGACGATGAGGAGCCGCCGGCGCGCATCCACGGCGACCTGTGGAACGGCAACCTGCTGTGGGATGCGCGCGGCGGCATCCTGATCGACCCCGCCGCCCATGGCGGCCACCGCGAGACCGACCTGGCGATGCTCGCCCTGTTCGGCGCCCCGCATCTCGACCAGATCGTCGCCGGCTACGACGCCGCCGCGCCGTTGCGCGCCGGCTGGCGGGAGCGTATCCCGCTGCACCAACTGCATCCACTGGCCGTGCACGCGGCGTCGTACGGGCCGTCGTATGGCGACGCGCTGGCGGAGGCCGCGCGCGCCACGCTCGCTCTTCCCGCCGGTTTGCCGGGCTGACCTGCTAGGATTCTTGTGGTTGGCTGTATGCCGACCGTAACTCAATACTGAGTACCAAACGGAGCAGGCTGGCAGGAGCTGGTCCTCGGTGGTGGTATCCGGATGCGCAGCACGCGCAACCGTGTATTTCTACTGATGGCCAGACGGGCACAGAACCGCGCACGGGGTGTCGACGCCACACGGTGGTCGATGCTGCTGCGCGCAGGAAGCCGCACGTACACGGAGGACTTCCGTGTCGATCTGCCTGTTCCCCTGCTCCGATGGAGGAGTCGCCGCCCATACGGGGCGACGACGTAAAACAAAGGAGAAAGACCTCTTGGAAGGTCCCGAAATCAAGTTCGCCGAAGCAGTCCTGGACAATGGACGCTTCGGCACCCGCACGGTCCGGTTCGAAACCGGACGCCTCGCACAGCAGGCACAGGGCGCCGTCGCCGCCTACCTCGACGAGGAGACCATGCTGCTGAGCGCGACGAGCGCAAGCAAGCACCCGAAGGACAACTTCGACTTCTTCCCGCTGACCGTCGACGTCGAAGAGCGTTCGTACGCAGCAGGCAAGATCCCCGGCTCGTTCTTCCGTCGTGAGGGCCGCCCCTCCACCGAGGCGATCCTCGTCTGCCGCCTCATCGACCGGCCCCTGCGTCCGTCGTTCGTCGACGGCCTGCGCAACGAGGTCCAGATCGTCATCACCGTCCTGAGCATCGCTCCCGACGAGTTCTACGACGCTCTCGCGATCAACGCCGCATCCATGTCGACCCAGATCTCCGGCCTGCCGTTCAGCGGCCCGATCGCCGCAGTGCGCCTGGCGCTCATCCCCGGCAACGGTGCTGCAGAAGACCAGTGGATCGCGTTCCCGAAGGCGTCGCAGCTCGAGGAGGCCGTCTTCGACATCGTCGTCGCCGGTCGCGTGATCACCGACAAGAACGGCCAGGAAGACGTCGCGATCATGATGGTCGAGGCCGAGGCCACCGAGGGTAGCTGGAACCTCATCCAGGGCGGCGCCACCAAGCCGAACGAAGAGGTCGTCGCACAGGGCCTCGAGGCCGCGAAGCCGTTCCTCAAGCAGCTCGTCGCCGCGCAGAACGTCGTCGCGCAGCAGGCAGCGAAGGACATCGCCGACTACCCGGTGTTCCTGCCGTACTCGCAGGAGACCTACGACAACGTCGCAGGGCTCGCGTACGACGAGCTCGTCAACGTCTACCAGATCGCCGACAAGATCGAGCGTCAGAACGCCGACGACTCGCTCAAGGAGCGCGTCAAGGTGGCGCTGACCGAGAAGGTCGAGGCCGGTGCGCTTCCCGCTGAGACGCTCACGCAGTTCTCCGCGGCGTACAAGTCGGTCTCCAAGGTCGTCATGCGCGGACGCGTCCTGCGCGAGGGCATCCGCATCGACGGCCGTGGCCTGACCGACATCCGTCCGCTCGACGCCGAGGTGCAGGTCATCCCGCGCGTCCACGGTTCGGCGATCTTCCAGCGCGGAGAGACCCAGATCCTGGGCGTCACCACGCTGAACATGCTCAAGATGGAGCAGCAGATCGACTCGCTGTCTCCCGTCACCAAGAAGCGCTACCTGCACCACTACAACTTCCCGCCCTACTCGACCGGTGAGACCGGCCGTGTCGGTTCGCCGAAGCGTCGCGAGATCGGGCACGGCTTCCTCGCCGAGCGCGCGCTCGTGCCGGTGCTACCGAGCCGCGACGAGTTCCCGTACGCGATCCGTCAGGTGTCCGAGGCTCTCGGCTCCAACGGCTCGACGTCGATGGGCTCTGTCTGCGCATCCACGCTGTCGCTGCTGAACGCCGGTGTGCCGCTGCGCGCCCCGGTCGCCGGCATCGCGATGGGCCTCATCTCCGACACGGTCGACGGTGAGACCCGCTACGCGGCCCTCACCGACATCCTGGGTGCGGAGGACGCGCTCGGCGACATGGACTTCAAGGTCGCAGGCACGAGCGAGTTCGTCACGGCGATCCAGCTCGACACCAAGCTCGACGGCATCCCCTCCGCGGTGCTCGCCGGTGCGCTGAAGCAGGCGAAGGATGCTCGTACGACCATCCTGAGCGTGCTGAACGCCGCCATCGACCAGCCCGACGAGATGGCCCCGACCGCGCCCCGCGTGATCTCGGTCCAGATCCCCGTCGACAAGATCGGTGAGCTGATCGGCCCGAAGGGCAAGACGATCAACGCCATCCAGGACGAGACCGGCGCCGACATCTCCATCGAGGAGGACGGCACCGTCTACATCGGCGCCGTCGACGGCCCGTCGGCCGAGGCCGCCCGCGCCCAGGTGAACGCGATCGCGAACCCCACCAACCCGGAGGTCGGCGAGCAGTTCCTCGGAACCGTCGTCAAGATCGCCGCGTTCGGTGCGTTCGTCTCGCTCCTGCCAGGCAAGGACGGTCTGCTGCACATCTCCGAGGTGCGCAAGCTCGCCGGTGGCAAGCGCGTCGAGAACGTCGAGGACGTGCTCGGTGTCGGCCAGAAGATCCTGGTGGAGATCACCAAGATCGACGACCGCGGAAAGCTGTCGCTCGCCCCGGTGCTCGCCGAGGCCGACGACGCGGACACGCACGGCCGCGACGCTGCCAGCGAGGGCCCCACGGCTCCCGCCGAAGGCGAGTAGTCCCGTTCCACACGAAGGCCGCGCAGACTCCGTCTGCGCGGCCTTCGTCGTCCCCACCCGTCCCCGCAGCAATCGAGCCCAGGCTTTTTCACGGCAAAACCGGCGTTTGCGGTGAAAAAGCCTGGGCTCGATTGCTGCCGGGAGGTCAGCGGGCGGCGTCGCGGGCGAGGAGGGGATGGAGGCGGTACGGGATGAGCTCGCCCATGTCGAGGGCGGTCTCCGCGCGCTCGACGCCGTCGGCGGCCTGGATGGCGCCGGTGATGCGGAACAGGTCCTCCGCATCCGTGCAGACCACCCGCACCAGCAGATCCGACGGCCCGGACAGACCGTGCGCCGACACGATCTCCGGGATGGTGGCGAGCTGCTCGACGATCGACGCGAGCTTCTGCTGGTGCACGTGCACCGTCACGAACGCCGCGAGCGGGTAGCCCGCGGCGATGGCGCTGATGCGCCTGTCGAACGACAGGAACACCCCGGAGCGCTCCAGTTCGGCCACCCGGGACTGCACCGTGTTGCGGCTCAGCCCGAGCCGGTCGGCGAGCGACACGTTGGTCGCTCTGGGGTCTTCGGCGATGGCCACGAGGATGCGTCGGTCGGTGCTGTCGATAGTGCGCATAGTGTGAAAGCTAGCACGCGGCGACACGCCCGAATAGTGCAGAGTGCACGGTCGACACGCCGATGGTTGTGCGGGGTGATCCGAAAGCGTAACGTTCCGACTAATTCCGGCAAGGAGGCCGGAAGCCGGTTCATGGCGCCACAAGCGCGAGGACCGGACGTGAGAGTGAAGGTTGCGTGAACCGTGACGATCGACAATCAACCTGGCATCCGGATGTCCGACGACGACGGCCGGATGGACGACGTACACCTCGGTGAGCTCCGTCTCGGCGGCATCGACACCGTGCAGCTCCTGACTCCCGACGGGATGCGGTTGAGCGACGATCGGTACGACGGCTGGATCTCAGACATCGGCGACGACCAGCTCCTCTCGTTCTACGAGGACATGGTCGTCATCCGCCGCATCGACACGGAGGCCACCGCTCTGCAGCGCCAGGGCGAGCTCGGCCTGTGGCCGCCGCTGCTCGGCCAGGAGGCCGCCCAGATCGGGTCCGGCCGCGCCCTCCGCTCCGACGACTTCGTGTTCTCCAGCTATCGCGAGAACGGCGTCGCGTATTGCCGCGGCGCCCAGCTCACCGACCTGGTGCGCGTGTGGCGCGGTACGGCGCAGTCCGGCTGGAACCCGTACGACATCAACATGGCGACCCCGCAGGTCATCATCGGCGCTCAGACGCTGCACGCCACCGGATACGCGCTCGGCATCCAGGCAGACGGCACAGATGCGGTCGCCGTCGCGTACTTCGGCGACGGCGCGACCAGCGAGGGCGATGTGAACGAGGCGATGATCTTCGCCGCCACCTACGCCGCACCCGTCATCTTCTTCTGCCAGAACAACCAGTACGCGATCTCCGAGCCCGTCTCGCTGCAGGCGCAGCGGCCGATCGCCGAGCGCGCGCCCGGCTTCGGCATCCCGAGCGTTCGGGTGGACGGCAACGACGTGCTGGCCGTACTCGCGGTGATGCGTTCCGCGCTGGAGCGGGCGCGGACGGGCGGCGGCCCGACGTTCATCGAGGCCGTCACCTACCGGATGGGGCCGCACACCACCGCGGACGACCCCACCCGCTACCGCGACCCCGCCGAGCTGGAGCAGTGGAAGGTGAAAGACCCGATCGCACGCGTCGGCGCATACCTCAGCAGGCAGGGTGCGCTGTCCGCCGAGCGCGAGGAGCAGGTCGCGGCGAAGGCGGACACCGTGGCCGCAGAGCTGCGCGCCGGCTGCGTCTCGCTTCCCGACCCCGATCCGATGACCGTGTTCGACAACGTGTACGCGGAGGCGCACACCGGGATCGCCCGGCAGCGCGACCACTACTCGCGCTACCTCAGAACCTTCGTCGGAGGTGACGGGCGATGACCACCCTCACGATGGCGAAAGCCATCAACGCCGGTCTGCGCGCGGCGCTGGCAGGCGACGAGCGCGTCGTGCTGATGGGCGAGGACATCGGCACTCTCGGCGGCGTCTACCGCGTCACGGACGGCCTGCAGACCGAGTTCGGCCCGCGGAGGGTGATGGATTCGCCGCTGGCCGAGTCCGGCATCCTGGGCACGGCCGTCGGCATGGCGTACCGCGGCTACCGTCCGGTGGTGGAGATCCAGTTCGACGGGTTCATCTATCCGGCGTTCGACCAGATCGTCAGCCAGGTGGCGCGGATGCACTACCGCACGGCCGGTGCTGTCCGGATGCCGATCACGATCCGCGTCCCGTTCGCCGGGGGGATCGGCGCCGCGGAACACCACTCCGACTCGCCAGAGGCCTACTTCGCGCACGCCGCCGGCCTGCGCGTCGTGAGTCCGTCGAGCCCGGAGGACGCTTACACGCTCATCCAGCAGGCCATCGCCTCCGACGACCCCGTGCTCTACTTCGAGCCGAAGCGCCGCTATCACGTCAAGGGCGAGGTGGACGAGACGGCCGACCTGTCCGACGCCCGTCCGATGGGCACGGCGAGGGTCGTCGTCCCCGGCGACGACGTGACGCTCGTCACCTACGGCGGCCTGGTGCAGACGGCTCGGGATGCGGCTGCCGCCGCCTCCGACGACGGCCTGTCCGTCGAGGTGATCGACCTGCGCTCGCTCTCCCCGCTCGACGTCGACACGGTGGCGGAGTCCGTGCGCAAGACCGGCCGCCTGGTGATCTCGCACGAGGCGGCGCTGTCTGGCGGGATGGGTGCGGAGATCGCCGCGTCCATCACCGAGCGCTGCTTCTACTCCCTGGAGCACGCCCCTGTGCGCGTGACAGGGCACGACATCCCGTACCCGGCCGCGAAGCTGGAGGGCGCGCACCTGCCCGACCTCGACCGCATCCTGGACGGGGTCGACCGCGCGATGGACCGCCCGAACTCGCTGACCGGGGTGGAGGAGCTGTGACCGTCAAGGAGTTCGCCCTGCCGGACCTCGGGGAGGGTCTGACGGAGTCGGAGCTGGTGAGCTGGAAGGTGGCCGTCGGCGACACGGTGCAACTCAACCAGATCATCGCCGAGGTGGAGACCGCGAAGGCGCTCGTGGAGCTGCCGGCGCCGTACGAGGGCCGGGTGTCGCAACTGTTCGTGGAGCCGGGCGTGACCGTGGCAGTGGGCGAGCGGATCGTGGCGTTCGAGGTCGGAGCACCGGAGGGATCAGGTGCAGGGGATTCCGGTGCCGCGGAGTCCGGTGCGGCGGAGTCCGGTCTCGCGGAGTCGTCGCCTGATGCGCCGACGGTGACGCCGACGGTGGATGCGGCGGTCGCTGCCGACGCACCGGAGCCGAACCTCGTCGGGTACGGCGCGAAGGCGGACTCGACCACGCGGCCGCAGCGGCGCGCCCGCCTCGGCATGGTCGCCGTCTCCGTGGCGACGCCTTCGCAGCGTCACGCTGTCGCGGGTGAGCGCCCTCGGGCGACGCCTCCCGTGCGCAAGCTGGCGCGCGAGCGCGGCGTGGACCTCGCGAGCATCGCGGGGACGGGGGAGCGCGGGCTGGTGACGCGTCACGACGTCGAGGCGCACCTGGCTGTGCCGGCCGCGCCCGCGGCACACGCAGCTTCCGCCGCGCAGATGCCTGCTGCGGCGTCGGGGGCGCGGGAGACGCGCATCCCGATCAAGGGCGTGCGCAAGGCGACGGCAGACGCGATGGTGCGCAGCGCGTTCACCGCGCCGCAGGCGACCGTCTTCCTGACGGTCGACGCCACCCCGACCATGGAGTTGCTCGACCGCCTCCGCGCCGCCACGGACGCGCAGGAGCGCCGCCCCGGCCTGCTCACCGTGATCGCGAAGGCGCTCTGCATCGCCGTGCGCCGCACCCCGGAGGTCAACGCCCGCTGGGATGAGGCCGCGCAGGAGATCGTGCAGTTCGGCTACGTGAACCTCGGGATCGCGGCGGCCACTCCGCGCGGGCTGGTCGTGCCGACGATCCGGGATGCGGACGCGCTCGGCCTCGGCGACCTGGCCGCGAGCATCCGGAGCCTTGCGGAGACGGCACGGGCAGGACGGACGACGCCGGAGAGCATGTCGGGCGGCACGATCACGATCACGAACGTCGGCGTGTTCGGAATCGACGCGGGAACGCCCATCCTGACGCCGGGGGAGGCCGCGATCCTCGCGGTCGGCGCCGTGCGGCGGCAGCCGTGGGAGCACCGCGGCGAGGTCGCCCTGCGCGACGTGCTGACGCTGGCGCTCTCGTTCGACCACCGCCTGGTCGACGGCGAGCAGGCTGCCCGCTTCATCGCCGACATCGGCAGGATCGTCGCCGACCCTGCCTCCGTCATCGCCCTGGTCTGACCCGGCCGCAGCGCCCGCAGCGCCCGCAGCGCCCGCAGCGCCCGGCTCTCCGTTCGGAAGGAGAAACCGTGCGCTGCCGCCCGGTTCTCCGTTCGAACGGAGAACCGGGCGGCGCGTCGCCCGGGAGTTCCTGCCGAACCCTTACGCAGGAACTCCCGCGCGACACGCCGACGCGAACTCCGTTCGGAAGGAGTCTGCGGCACGCAGTGCCCGCGTCTCCGTTCGAAAGGAGATTCGGGCGGGGATGGGGCGGCGGAGGGCGCGCTAGGCGTGCAGCGCCGCGTTGAGCTCGATGCCGCCGCCGGCGCGGCGCAGGACCTCGACGGCGCCCGTGAGCGAGTTGCGGCGGAAGAGCAGGCCGGGGACTCCGGAGAGCTCGACGGCCTTGACCGTGCGCGGCGAGCCGTCAGCGGTGGCGGCGTCGCCGACGAGGACCACCTTGGTGCCGGCCGTCACGTAGAGTCCGGCCTCCACGACCGTGTCGTCGCCGATCGAGATGCCGATGCCCGAGTTCGCGCCGAGCAGGGCGCGCTCGCCGATCGCGACGCGCTGCGTGCCACCGCCGCTCAGCGTGCCCATGATGGACGCGCCGCCGCCGATGTCCGACCCGTCTCCGACCACGACGCCCTGCGAGATGCGGCCCTCGACCATCGAGGCGCCGAGGGTGCCCGCGTTGAAGTTCACGAACCCCTCGTGCATCACCGTCGTCCCCGGCGCGAGGTGCGCGCCGAGGCGCACGCGCGACGCGTCCGCGATGCGTACGCGGTCCGGCGTCACGTAGTCGAGCAGCCGCGGGAACTTGTCGATGCCCGTCACGTGGATGCCCGCGCGCTGCAACTGGGGGCGCAGTCGGGAGAAGTCGGCGGGATGCACGGGGCCGGCGTTCGTCCACGCCACGATCGGCAGGTGGCCGAAGACGCCGTCGAGGTTGAGCGTGTTGGGGGCGGCGAGCAGGTGGGAGAGGAGGTGGAGGCGGAGGTACGCATCCGGGGTCGACGCGGGGGGAGCATCCAGATCGATCTCCACCGTCACGATGTCCACGCGCACGTTGCGGCGGGCGTCCTCGACGGCCAGCGCCTCGAACTCCGCCGGCGCGATCCAGCGGTCGCGCCCGGCCGGAATCGAGCCGAGGCGCGGCTCGGGGAACCAGGTGTCGAGCACGGTGCCGTCGCCGGCGACGGTCGCGAGGCCGTAGCCCCAGGCGGTGCGGGGGGATGCGGGCGCGGCGGATTCGGAGGAAACGTCGGAGGGCATGGCTCTAGATTAGTAGCGTGCCTCTCGACCTCAGCGCTTCGTCCATCGACATCACCCGCCAGATCTGCGACATCGAGTCGGTGTCCGGCAACGAGAAGGAACTGGCAGACGCCATCGTGGAGGCCCTCAGCGGCCTCGGCCATCTGGAGATCATCAGGGATGGCGACACGGTCGTGGCCCGTACCAACCTCGGCAGGGACCGCCGCGCCGTCATCGCCGGTCACATCGACACCGTCCCGCTGAACGACAACCTCCCCACCAGGTTCGAGACGATCGACGGCATCCAGTACCTGTGGGGTCGCGGCACCGTCGACATGAAGTCGGGCACCGCGGTGCAGCTCAAGCTCGCGGCCGAGCTCACCGACCCCGCCATCGACATCACCTGGATGTGGTACGACCACGAGGAGGTCTCCGCCGACCTCAACGGCCTCGGCCGCCTCGCCCGCAACCGCCCGGACCTGTTCGAGGGCGACTTCGCCATCCTGGGCGAGCCGAGCAACGGTGTCGTCGAGGGCGGCTGCAACGGCAACCTCCGCGTCGAGGTCCGCACCTACGGGCTCCGCGCCCACTCTGCGCGCGGCTGGATCGGCGAGAACGCCATCCATAAGGCCACGCCCATCCTCGACACTCTGGCCGCGTACCAGGCGTGCGAGGTCGAGGTCGACGGACTCGTCTACCGCGAAGGTCTCAACGCGGTCGGGATCAGCGGCGGGGTGGCAGGCAACATCATCCCGGACGAGTGCATGGTGCACATCAACTACCGGTTCGCGCCGTCGCGCAGCTCCGAGGACGCCATCGCGCACATGCACGAGCTGTTCGGCGACTACGAGATCACCGTCGTCGACCGGGCGGACGGCGCCCGTCCTGGGCTGGATGCCCCGCTCGCGCAGGAGTTCCTCGCAGCGGTCGGCGGGGTGGCGAAGCCGAAGTACGGCTGGACGGATGTGGCGCGGTTCAGCGCTATGGGCATCCCCGCCGTCAACTATGGTCCTGGCGACCCGCTGAAGGCGCACGCCGACGACGAGCGCGTCGCCGTCGACCAGATCACCGCCGTCGAGGCGGGACTCCGCGCCTGGCTCACCGGTGCTACCCGCCGCTGAGCTGGACGCTCCGCAGCAGGCGGGGCCGATTCGGCGAGCCTGGGCGCGCTGGTGGGTGCCCGTCCTCGCGGTGTACGCGGCCAGCAGGGTCGTCTCGACCGTCCTGCTGCTGATCTTCGCGAGCGTGCAGGGGCAGAACCCCTGGACGGGCGCGCATCCCGACTACTTCTCGTTCGCGACGATCTGGGACGGACTCTGGTACAACATCGTCGCCGTCTCCGGCTACCCGTCCAGCCTGCCGACCGTCGACGGCATCCACGTCACGGAGAACGCCTGGGCGTTCATGCCCGGCTATCCCGGCCTGGTGAACGTGGTCATGTTCCTGACCAGGATGCCCTGGGCGCCCGCCGCGGTCACCGTGTCCGTGCTCTGCGGCGCGGGCGCTGCGCTCGTGTTCTACCGGCTGATGCTTCGGGTGGGCCTGTCGGCGTCGACCAGCCTGTTCGCGGTCGTGCTGTTCTGCCTCTCTCCGGTGTCGCCGCTGTTCCAGCTCGCGTACGCCGAGTCGCTGTACCTGCTGCTGCTCGCCACCGCGCTGCTGCTCCTGGTGGAGCGCCGCTACGGCTGGCTGTTCCCCGTGGTCACCGTCATGGCGTTCACCAGACCGAGCGGGCTCGCATTCGCCCTGGCGCTCGGGATGCACGTGATCTACCGCTGGGTGGTGCGCCGTCGCGACCCGTTCCCGGTGCGCGACCGCATCCTCAGCGTTTCGCTGACGGTGTTCAGCGGGCTGGCCGGGCTGGCCTGGCCGGCCATCGCCGCACTGGTGACCGGGTCGCTCACGGCGTACACCGACACGGAACTCGCCTGGCGAGCGCCGTACATCGGCTACCAGCACCTCGTGCCGTTCTCGTCCTGGTTCCAGGGCGCGTACTGGTGGTCGAACACCATGCTCGGGCTTCCTGGCTGGCTAGGCATCGCGGTGCTGGTCATCGTGCTCGCCCTGTTCGCCATCGCCCTGTTCTCGCCGGGGGTGCGCAGCCTCGGCGCCGACCTGCGGTTCTGGATCGTGGCGTACGCGCTCTATCTGCTCGCTGTGTTCTTCCCGCAGTCGAGCACGTTCCGGCTTCTCATGCCGCTGTTCCCGCTGCTCGGCGCGATGGCGCTGCCCCGCAGCAGGGTGTACCGGGTCGGCCTGGTGGTGCTGTTCGTCGCGCTGCAGGTGGGCTGGCTCGCGGTGGCGTGGGGCGTCGACGGAGCCGACTGGTCGCCGCCGTGATCGGCCGCTCGCCCCGAACGCGGGTGGATCCGATTTCCACCCGTCCGCCCCGATGACAGATAATAGACATACATCCACGAAAGGGGAGCTGCATGGCGGCCATGAAGCCGAGGACCGGGGACGGGCCAATGGAGGCTGTGAAGGAGGGTCGGCTCATTATCGTGCGGGTGCCGCTCGAAGGTGGGGGACGGCTCGTCGTCTCCGTCAACGACGCGGAAGCCAAAGAACTTCACGATGCTCTCGCGAGCGTCGTGACGACCTCCTAGCGCACACGAACGACTACCCGAAGAACGGGCCCCCGACGGGGCCCGTTCTGCGTTTCCGGATGCGTCTGCGCCCTGCCCAACACATCGAGTGGTCCCGAATTGCCGTGCGCCCCGTGACGACGCGGCAATTCGGGACCACTCGATGGAGCGAGCAGCGCGCTACGGCGTGAGCTTGGTGAGCTGGAGGAGGCCGTCGCCGGCGGGAGAGAGGGCGGCGATGACGGCGCCGGATGCTGCGGTCTCGGTGATGAGGGTGCGGAAGCCGGTCGCCACGTCGTCCCTGGCGGCCGGGTCTGCGACGCGTCCCTTCCACAGGGCGTGCGCCACGAGCACGGTGCCGCCGGGGCGGGCGAGCCGCAGCCCGTGCTCGACGTACTCGATCACGGATGCGGGGTCGGCGTCGACGAATACGATGTCGTAGGAGTTCTCGTTCATGCGGGGGAGCACATCCAGTGCCCTGCCGGTGATGAGGCGCACCCGGTTGGATGCGATCCCGGCCTCGGTGAAGAACCCGCGGGCGTGCTGCTGGTGGTCCACCTCGGCGTCGATCGAGGTGAGCTGCGCGTCCGTGCCGCCTGTGAGAAGCCACAGGCCGGACACGCCCACGCCGGTGCCGATCTCGACGATGCTCTCCGCTGCCGTGGCGGCGACCACGATCGCCGCCTGCGCGCCGATGCTCGGCGCGATCGGCTCGATGCCCAGTTCGAGCGACTGCTGGCGTGCGCGCGCGATGACGTCGCTCTCGACGATGACGTCGTCGGCGAACTTCCAATTCGAATCTTTGTCAGACACAGTGCTCCCGATGCTCTCTCGACCCAGGATACGGCTCCGACGCACAGCGTCACCGCAGGCGCGACCGCGATACCCTTGAGTTCGTGTTCGGTCTGACTTTCGACAAGTTGCTCATCGTGGCGGTGATCGCTGCGTTTCTGCTCGGCCCCGAACGCCTTCCGACCTACGCTGCCAAGCTCGGCAAGTTCACCAGGTCGCTCCGCGATTTCGCCAACGGCGCCAAATCCCGGATGCGCGACGAGATGGGTCCCGAGTTCGACGAGGTCGACTGGAAAAAGCTCGACCCGCGTCAGTACGACCCTCGCCGCATCATCCGCGAGGCCCTGCTCGACGATCCCGCGGCAGCAGCCACGGTCACCGAGAGCGCGATCAAGCCGGTGACCGAGTCGGCGTACGCGCAGCGCAAGCGCAAGCTCGAGGCAGGCGCCGTCCCGCCGTTCGACGCCGAATCCACCTGAGCAGAATCCGCCCGCCAGAATCCGCGCCAGAATCCCCGCCTGAATCCTCCTGGGCGCCTCCCGCATCCAATACGATGCGGGAATGATCGCAACGGAGCAGACGGTCGCGCGCGCGACGGTCACCCGCTACGCCATCGGCTCGCTGGGCACGGGTGGTTTCTCCACCCTTCCCGGCCTCGTGCTGGTCTACTACCTCACGGACTCGCTGGGCGTCGCCGCGATCGTGGCCGGCCTGGTCGTGACGCTCGCCAAGGTCTGGGACGTGGTGATCGACCCGGTGATCGGCGCCCGCTCCGACCGGATGCTCGCCGTCGGGGGGTCGCGACGCCCGATGATGGTGCTCGGCGCCGTCGCCCTGCCGGTGTTCTTCCTGCTGACCTTCGCCGTGCCGGGCGGCACGCCGCAGCCGCTGGCAGCCCTGTGGGTGTTCCTGGCGTTCCTGCTGACCGCGACGGCGTTCAGTCTGTTCCAGGTGCCGTACATCGCGCTGCCCGCCGAGCTGGCGTCCGGCTACGACCAGCGGACCAGGCTGCTGACCTGGCGCGTGGTGGTCCTCACCTTCGCGATCCTGCTGTTCGGCGCCGGCGGCCCCGCGCTGCGGTCGCTCGGCGGTGACGACAGCTTCGCCGGATACTTCCTGATGGCGCTCGTCGCCGGTGTGGTGATCGGGGCGGGGATGCTCGTGTCGGCGTTCGTGGCGCCGCGCGGGCCCGCATCCACGGTCGTGCCGCCGAAGGTGGGCGTCCTGACGACGCTGCGCACCAATTACGCGGCCGGGGTGAGGGCTCTGCGGGACAGCCAGCCGTTCCGCGCGCTGCTGCTGACCTTCCTGCTGCAGGGTCTCGCGACCGGGCTGATGCTGGCGGGCGCGAACTACGTGGCAACCTGGGTGCTGCACTCCGAGGACGCCGTGACGTTCCTGTTCGTCGCGCTGATCGGCCCTGCGCTGATCGTGACGCCGCTCTGGGGCGTCGTCTCGCGGCGGATCGGCAAGGAGCGCGGCTTCGTCGCCGCGAGCATCCTGTTCGGGGTGGCGGCGCTGTCGATGCTGCTGCTGCTCTGGTTCCCCGGCGCGTGGGTGTACGCGCCCGTCGCGCTGGTCGGGGCCGGATACGCCGGGATGCAGTCGCTGCCGATGGCGATGCTGCCCGACGTCATCTCCCACGACGCCACCCGCAACGGGCCGGGGAGAGCCGGGACGTTCGGCGGTATGTGGACGGCAGGGGAGACGACGGGGATGGCGCTCGGAGCGACCGTGCTGACGATCATCCTGGCGCTGACCGGATACGTCTCCAGCATCGTGACGACGAAGTCGCACTACTACGATGTCCAGCCCGCCAGCGCCGTCGCGGGCATCGTGATCGGCTTCAGCATCGTGCCCGCCGCGATCGTGGCGCTCAGCCTCATCCCGCTCTCCCGGTACCGACTGCGCAAGGAGGACATCGATGGTCGCGTTTGACTCTGCGGCGATCCTGGGGCGGCTGGCCGCGCTCAGGGCGGCGGACGCCCCGACCCACGGCGGGCGGGTGCTGAGCTACGTCTACGACTCCGGCCTCGCCGAGGTGGACGAGCTCGCTGCGCAGGCGATGCGGCTGGTGCAGCCGGTCAACGGGCTCGACCCGACCACGTTCACCTCTGTCGCGGTGATGGAGCGCGAGGTGCTCGGCTTCGCACGGGAGCTGCTGAACGGCGCCGACGATGTGGTGGGGTCCGTCACCTCGGGAGGCACGGAGTCGTGCCTGCTCGCGGTGAAGACCGCGCGCGACCTCTGGCGGGCGGCGGGAGGAACGGGACGGGCGCGGATGGTCGCGCCGGTGACGGTGCACGCGGCGTTCCAGAAGGCGGCGCACTACTTCGACGTCGCGCTGGAGCTGGTCCCCGTGCATCCGGAGACCGGGATGGTGGACGCTTCCGCCATCGTCGACCGGCTGGGGCCGGACGTGGCGCTCGTCGTGGTCTCGGCGCCCGCCTATCCGCTCGCGACGCTCGATCCGGTGGAAGAGGTCGCCTCCGCGTGCGCGGCGGCGGGCATCGCCTGCCACGTGGATGCGTGCATCGGCGGCTGGATCCTGCCGTTCTGGCGCGCGGCGGACGGCTCGCCCCTGCCGCTCTGGGATTTCCGCGTGCCTGGCGTGACCAGCATCTCGGCCGACCTGCACAAGTTCGGCTACGCGCCGAAGGGAGCGAGCGTCCTGCTCCAGCGCGGTCGCGACCGGCAGCGGATGCAGTACTTCGCCACCACGGGCTGGCCCGGCTATCCCGTGGTCAACCCGACGATGCTGGGCTCCAAGTCTGCCGGCGCGCTCGCGGCGTCGTGGGCGATCGTGCAGGCTCTCGGGGCGCGCGGGTTCGCCGAGCTGGCGGAGTCCTGCCGTCGTGCGACCAGGGCCTTGACCGATATCGTCGGCGACATCGAGGGGCTGCGGATCGTCGGCGACCCCGTCGGGCCGCTGCTCGCGGTCGCCACGGACGAGTCCGTTCCGCCCGAGCGCCGGGTCGACCCGCACCACTGGGCGGACAGGGCAGGGCGCCGCGGCTGGCACCTGCAGTTGCAGCCGGGGCTGGTGCAGTCGGACGGCACGCGCCTGGCCCACACCACGCACCTCACGATCACCCCGGTGACCGAAGAGCGCGTGGACGAGCTGGAGGCGGCTCTGCGCGCATCCGCGGACGAGGTGCGCGGGGTGCCGCGCGTCGACCCCGCCGCGATCCTCGGGGCGCTTCCGCCCGGGCTGGCGGACGGGCCGGCAGACGGGCCGTCGGACGGGCCGCTGGACGCCGAGACCGCCTGGGGCGTCCTCCAGTCGATCGGGCTGGCCGGCGCGAGCGACGACGCCTCCGGCGCGCGTCTGCCGGACGACCTGGCGCCGTTCCTGGCGCTGATCGAGGCGCTGCCGCGACCGCTCACCGAGCGTCTCCTGATCGAGCTCCTCGCCCGGATCGTGGAGCCGACCGAGAGCTGACGCCGCGCATCCCATCGAGTGGTCCCGAATTGCCGCGCGCACGTGTGTCGCAACGGCAATTCGGGACCACTCGTTGCCGGGTCAGACCACCGAGATCCCGAGCTTGCGCCCGGACAGCCCGCGCGCCCTGGTGGCGAGGCGGTCGGCCACCGAGCGGATCGCCTCTGCTGCCGCATCCGCGGGGTCGGTGACAACGATGGGCGCTCCGGTGTCGCCTCCCGCTCGCAACGGGATGCTCAGCGGCACGGAGGCGAGCAGCGGCACCTGCTCGTTCTGCCCGGCGGAAAGCCTGCGCGCGACCTCCGCGCCGCCTCCGCTGCCGAACAGGTCGAGCACCGTGCCGTCCGGCTGGGGGAGCCCCGCCATGTTCTCGATGACGCCGATGACCCGCTGACCGGTCTGCCTGGCGAGCACCCCGCTGCGCTCCGCGACGTCGGCAGCGGCCGGCTGCGGGGTGGTCACCACGATCACCTCGGCGTTCGGCAGGAGCTGGCCGACCGAGATCGCCACGTCTCCGGTGCCGGGAGGAAGGTCGAGCAGGAGCACGTCGAGGTCGCCGAAGAACACGTCGCCGAGGAACTGCTGGATGGTGCGGTGCAGCATCGGCCCGCGCCAGGCGACCGCCGCAGACGGGGAGTCCACGAACATCCCGATCGACACCACCTTCACGCCGTATGCGACAGGGGGCAGGATCATGTCGTCCACGCGGGTCGGGCGGTGGGCCACGCCGTCGGCGTCGGTGAGGCCGAGGATGCCGGGGATGGAGAAGCCGTGCACGTCGGCGTCCACGATCCCCACCCGCAGGCCACGCTCCGCGAGCGCGACGGCGAGATTGGCCGTGACGGTCGACTTGCCGACGCCGCCCTTGCCGCTGGTCACGGCGTACACCCTGGTGAGCGAGTCCGGCCCGAACTGCTGAGCCCGGGATGCGCGCCCGCCCCGAAGCTTCTCGGTGAGCGCCCTGCGCTCCTCCTTCGACATCACGGTCACGTCGACCGTCACGCCGGTGACGCCCGGCACGCTCGCGGTGGCGGTGCGCACATCCCGTTCGATCGTGTCGGCGGCCGGGCAGCCGACGATGGTCAGCTTGACGCAGACGGTCGCGTGGCCGGACGGGTCGACGGTGACTTCGCCGACCATGTCGAGCTCGGTGATCGGCTTGCGGATCTCGGGGTCGAGCACGCCGCCGAGGGCGCGCCTGACCGTCTCCGGCAGGTCAGACACGCGCCTGCTCGCTGTCGTCCTCGCGCCTGTCCAGGTCGTCGAGGAGGGCGCGCAGTTCGGCGCGGATGAAGTCCTTGGTCGCCATGTCCTTGATCGCGAGCCGCAGCGCCACGACCTCGCGTGCCAGATACTCGGTGTCGGCCAGGTTGCGCTCGGCGCGCTGCCTGTCCTGCTCGATCTGCACCCGGTCGCGGTCGTCCTGCCTGTTCTGGGCGAGCAGGATGAGGGGAGCGGCGTACGACGCCTGCAGCGACAGCACCAGCGTCAGGGCGATGAAGCCGAGCGAGATGGAGTCGAAGCGCCAGGCGAGCGGCGCGAGCGTGTTCCAGCCCATCCAGAAGATGACGAACACGGTGAGCCCGAGGATGAACCACGGGGTTCCCATCGCGCGGGCGATCCACTCGGTGAACCGGCCGAAGCGGTCGTTGTTGTCGACCGTGCCGCGGCGGGGGATGACGGTCGTGCGGAGGCCTTTTGGCGCATCCAGTCTGGTGTCCTGCTTACCTCGTGCCATTGCCGCCCCTCCTTCCGTTCACAATGCGGATACTGCCGGTCTGATCGGAGACGGGCGCGCGTTTCACGAGCTCGTCTTCGTCGTCGCGACTTCGCCAGTCGTCTGGCAGCAGGTAGTCGAGGATGTCGTCAATGGTCACCACCCCGACCAGTCGGTGGTTGTCGTCCACGACGGGGACGGAGACCAGGTTGTAGCTCGCCAGGATGCGCGACACCTCGGCAGCGGACGTGTTGGCGGTCACCGGCTCCAGGCTCGGGTCGAGCAGGGTGCCGAGACGGACGTGCGGCGGGTAGCGGAGCATCCGCTGGAAGTGCACGACGCCGAGGAACCGCCCGGTGGGGGCCTCGTACGGCGGCAGGGTCACGCAGACCGCGGCTCCGAGCGCCGGGGCGAGTTCGTGCCTGCGGATGAGGGCGAGTCCCTCTGCGACGGTGGCGTCGGCGGAGACGATGATCGGCTCTGTGGTCATCAGGCCGCCCGCGGTGTCCGGCGCGTAGCTCAGGAGCATCCGCACGTCCTCCGCCTCCTCCGGCTGCATCAGCTCCAGCAGGTGCTCCCCGCGCTCGTCGGAGAGCTGAGCGATGAGGTCGGCGGCGTCGTCCGGCTCCATCTGGTCGAGCACGTCGGCCGCACGGTCGTCGTCCAACTGGGCGAGGATCTGCACCTGCTCGCTCTCCGGCATCTCTTCGAGCACGTCGGCGAGCCGGTTGTCCGGCAGTTCCTCCGCGACTTCGAGCATCCGCTGCTGGGGCAGGTCGAGGAGGGTGTTGGCGAGGTCGGCCGGTTTCAGCTCGGAGTATGTCGCGATGAGCTGCTCGGCGGACTGCGCCTCGCCGCGCGCCTGCTTCTCGCGCACGTCGTTCCAGGCGGCGAACGTGGTCGGGCCCTTGCCGAACGGTGACGAGCCGGTCTTCGGGCGGCGCACGAACAACTGGCTGATCGCCCACTCGCCCGTCGACGACTCCTCGATCGCGACGTCCTCGATGGTCGCCTCGCCGCTGCCGTCCGCGAACAGCACCTTGCGGCCGAGCATCTCGGCGATCACGCGCACCTCGCCGCCGCGCTGCTCGAACCGCCGCACGTTGATGAGACCGGTCGTAATGATCTGACCGCTGCCGATGCTGGTCACGCGGCCGATCGACACGAACACGCGGCGCTTGCCCGGGATCTCGACGATCAGGCCGACGACGCGCGGCGGATCGCTTTTTCGATAGACCACCAAGACGTCGCGCACTTTGCCGACCCGGTCGCCTGCCGGGTCGAAAACGGTGCACCCGGCCAAACGGGCGACGAACACTCTGGTGGCACTCACATGTAATAACTTAAGCCCTCCAGACGTGAGCCGCCTGCGGATGGAAGAATGGAGCGATGAGCAGTCAGAGCCCGCTAGGCGGACGCACCCGTGCCCTGTTCCCCACGCTGCCGCGCGGAGAGGTCGTCGCGACGTACGAAACGTACCCGGAGGCGCAGCAGGCGGTGGATGTTCTGGCCCGCGCCGACTTCCCCGTGGACAAGGTCTCGATCGTCGGAAGCGACCTGAAGAGCGTCGAGCGGGTCACAGGGAAGCTGACCTGGGGGCGCGTCGCCGTGGCCGGTGCGGCATCCGGCGCCTGGCTCGGCATCTTCTTCGGACTGCTGCTGGTGATCTTCTCGCCGCAGGTCAGTTTCGCGTTCGTGATCGCCGCCGTACTGATCGGCGCCGGATTCGGGATGCTGTTCGGCATCGTGTCGTACGCGATCAACCGTCGCCGCCGCGACTACACCTCGGTGATGCAGGTGATCGCGACCAGCTACTCGGTGCTCGTGGACTCGGAGCTCGTCAACCGCGCCCGCAACCTGATGCAGGGCGGAACGGACGGCGGACGGGAGGCGCCCGTCGCGCATCCCGCCGACCCGCCGCCAGCTCCGCACCCGAGCGACCCGCCGCCAGCGCCGCCAGCGCCGCCTGCGCCGCCGGCGCCACCAGCCGACCCCCGCTGACCGTCGAGTGGTCCCGAATTGCCGTGCCGCCGCGTGCGCACACGGCAATTCGGGACCACTCGTTGTTTCTGGGCGCCCGGAAGGCGCATGATGAACTCGGCACGCCTACCCGGCACGACATCACCGAGGATCGTCATGAAGGAAGCCGCAGACCAGGACGTTCCGAGCTCGGACGCGATCCGGGACCGGTTCGACACCCTGTCAGCACTCGCAGGAGACCTGGCAGGGCATTTCGCCGTCGAACCGCTGCTGGAGCGCATCCTGCGCCACACCCTGCACCTGCTGGACTGCGACAGCGGCTCGATCTGCACCGTCGACGAGACCGCGGGCACATACCGCAAGGACGCCGACCTCGGCGTCGGCTGCCAGTCCGGGCAGACCTTCCCACTGGACGAGGGCGTCACCGGAGAGGTCGTCCGCGCGCGCCGCACCGTCGTGTTCGACGAGTACGCCGATGTGCGGGGCGGCCACATCACCGGAAGCGACCGCGCCAGACTGCACGCCACGATCGGCGTGCCGATCCGGTGGAACGACGCGATCATCGGGGCGCTCGTGCTGTTCAGCCGTGACCGGGCCAGACGGTTCGGCTCTGCGGACGCCGCCCTCCTGGAGAGCTTCGCCGCCCACGCGGCCATCGCCATCACGAACGCGCGGCTGTTCGCCATCGCCGAGCAGCGCGCACGGGAGGCCGCAGTCGCGTCCGAGCGCGAACGGGTGGTCAGGGATGTGCACGACACGGTGGGGAGGGGACTCGCCGACATCCTGCTCAACATCGACGAGGCCGAGCGCAGGCTCGCCACAGGCGGCGACCCTGCCGTCGCCCTCGGTCAGGCCCGCGTCGCCGCCCGCTCCGCCCTCAGTGAGACCCAGCGCACGGTGCTCGGCCTGGGGCCCGAGCAGCTCGACGGCCACTCGCTCAGCGAGGCCATCGCACTCGAGCTCGCCTGGGCGGAGTCCGCCGCCGGACTCCGCACCGAGCTGGTCGCCGTCGGAGAGCCCGGTCTGCTCTCGGCGGAGACGGCCAGGCAGCTCTTCCGGATCGTGCAGGAGTCGCTGACGAACGTGGTCGAGCACGCCGGCGCATCCACCGTCAGGGTCGGCATCGTCTACGGGGAGACCGACGTGACGGCGATCGTCGACGACGACGGCCGCGGGTTCGACGTGGCCGGCCTCGCCGACGCGCCGCGCCGCCCGCTGCGCGGTCTCGGCCTGCAGGGGCTCGCTGCCCGCGCGCAGCACGTCGACGGGACGGTGCACATCGAGTCCACGCCCGGCTGGGGCACCAGGGTGCGCGCCGAGCTGCCGGTGCGGCCGGTGGAGCGCGACGAGCAGACGCACGCGCGCTGGCGCGTCATGGTCGTGCACGCGAGCGCCGTCATCCGGTCGGGGCTGGTCAGGATGCTCGCCCTCGCCGAGCCGGAGATCCAGGTTGTGGCGGAGGTCGCTGACGCGGAGAGCGCCGTGGAGGCCTACGACCTGCTGCGCCCGAACGTCGTGCTCGCAGACCTCGACCTGCCGCACGTCGACGGCGTGCAGCTCACCTCGTACCTGCGCGCGGCCGACCAGAAGGCACGGGTCGTGCTGCTGATCAGGGCGGTCGCCGACGACCGGCTGCTCGGTGCGACGGGCGTCGGAGCCGTCGGGTTCGTCGAGCAGAGCGCCGACGCTGCCGCCATCGCGCGCAGCGTCGTCGCCGCCGCCAGGGGCGACCTGCTGCTGAGCCCGGAGTTCCTCAGCAGGTACAGCGTCTCGTTGACCGGGGGAGGAGCCGACGACGCCTTCACCCCGCGGGAGCGAGAGGTGCGCGCCCTGGTGCAGCTCGGCCGGCCGGACAAGCAGATCGCGGCCGAACTGCACATCTCGGTGAAGACGGTCGAGAAGCACGTCGGCTCGCTGCTGCGGAAGACCGGCGCGGCCAACCGCACGGCGCTCGCCGGTCTGCGCGCTCAGCGCGACTGAGCCGGGCGGGAGATCCCTACGTGCGGGGTAGGGGGATCCCCGTGTCGGCGACGGGCTGCGCCTGCATACGCTGGCAGCGGATCGAGGAGGTCGCCATGCCCGTCGTGTCGCTGAAAGAGATCGTGGACCGCGCGTTCACCGAACGCTACGGAGTGCCCGCGATCAACATCGTCAACGACCTCACCCTCGAGGCCGTGCTCGCCGGGGCAGTGGATGCGCGTTCCCCCGTCATCGTGCAGACCTCCGTGAAGACGGTGAAGTCGATCGGCTCCGACGTCCTGTTCGCGATGTGGACGGCGATGACGAAAGACATCGACGTGCCCGTCACCCTGCACCTCGACCACTGCCCGGAGCGCGCCGTCATCACCGAGTGCCTGGACCGCGGCTGGAACTCGGTGCTGTTCGACGCATCCACCTTGACCGTCGAGGAGAACCAGCGGCAGACCGTCGAGGTCGTCGCCGAAGCACGCAGGCACGGCGCGCACGTCGAAGGGGAGATCGAGGCGATCAAGGGCGTGGAGGACGGCATCGGCGCGGACACGGAACCGGCCAGGCAGAGCCTCGACACCGCCATCCGCTTCATCACCGAGACCGGAGTGGACGTGTTCGCGCCCTCAATCGGCAACGCCCACGGCGTGTACTCGGCGACGCCGGAGCTCGACTTCGAGCGGGTCACCGACCTGGTTCAGGCCACGAACATCCCGATCGCCCTGCACGGCGGCAGCGGCATGACCGCGCAGCAGTTCAGTGACCTCATCGCCAGGGGATGCGCGAAGGTCAACATCTCCACGGCGCTCAAGATCGAGTTCATGAAAGCCAACCTCGCCTTCCTGAAACAGGCGGAGGCGGACGACAAATGGGACCCTCCCTCCCTGTTCCGCGACGTGCGCTCGCACATCGTCTCGCTCACCACCGGGCTCGCCGACACGTTCGGCAGCGCCGGGAAGGCCTGGTGAGCCGTGCCGGCGCTCATCTTCGACTGCGATGGCGTGCTCGCGGACACCGAGCGGAACGGCCATCTCCCGGCCTTCAACCGCACGTTCGAGGAGGAGGGCGTCCCCGTGCACTGGAGCGACGACGACTACCGGCAGAAGGTGCTCATCGGCGGCGGCAAGGAGCGCATGGCGAGCATCCTGACACCGGAGTTCGTCGCTGCCAACGGGCTGCCACCGGATGCGGAGGGCCAGGCGGAGCTGCTCGCGCGCTGGCACAAGCGCAAGACGGCGCTCTACACCGAGCTGGTCGAGTCCGGCGCTCTTCCGGCGAGGCCGGGTATCGCGCGCATCGCCGAGCAGGCCGATGCTGCGGGATGGGCGCTCGCGGTCGCGTCCACCTCGGCTGAGCCCAGCGTGCGCGCGGTGCTCGAACACGCCGTCGGGGAGAGGCTCGCCGCACGGTTCAGCGTGTTCGCCGGAGACATTGTGCCCGCGAAGAAGCCGGCGCCGGACATCTACCTGCTCGCCATCGACAGGCTCGGGATCGGCCCGGACGACGCCGTGGTGATCGAGGACAGCGGCAACGGTGTGCTGGCGGCCGTCGCGGCAGGACTCCGCACGGTCGTGACGGTGAGCACGTACACGGTCGACGAGGACTTCGGCGGCGCATCCATCGTGCTCAGCTCGCTGGGCGACGAGGAGGAGCCCGCGCGGATTATCGACGCGCCAGCCGGTGTCCGGCCCGGCGACCAGGTGACCGTCGACGACATCGCCGCGGTGCTCGCAGCTCCCCGGCCATCGACCGCGCCGGATACGACAGCAGAGGACAGGACATGACGACGCAGAGCTTCAGCGACACCGAGTTCGTGGTCAACACGATCGCCAGGACGGCGGTCGACAACGAGAAGGAGTTCGGCGACCTCGACTCCGTCGTCGGAGACGGCGACTTCGGATTCTCCCTCGCGCGCGGCTTCGAGATCGTGCTCGCCGACTGGGACACATACGATCGCAGCGACATCGGCACCTTCCTGCAGAGGATCGCCGTGGTCATCACCGGACGCATCGGCGGCACCTCAGGGCCGATCTGGGGCACGGCGTTCCTGCGCGGGGCAGCCATCGCGAAAGGCAAGGACGAGCTCGGCGGCGACGAGGTCGTCGCCATGCTCCGCTCCGCGATGGACGGCATCAAAGCCCGCGGCAAGGCCGAACTCGGCGACAAGACCCTGCTCGACGCCATCGCCCCGATGACCGACGCCATCGAGAGCGGTCTGGCCGATGGCGCATCCAGTGACGAGATCGTCGCGCGCGCTGCCACGGCGGCACGGGATGCGGCCGACGCGACGGTCACCATGCAGGCCAGACGCGGCAGGGCCGCATACACGGGCGAGCGCAGCATCGGCTCGCCGGACCCCGGCGCCGTCGCCGTCGCGGTCATCCTCGAACGTCTCGCCTCCACCTGGGCGAGCCGACCTCTGCAGTCCCAGTGAATGACACCGAGCGAAATCCGTGGAGAGAACAATGAAGAAGTTCGTCAACGATCCGCAGCAGTACGTCCCCGAGATGCTCAAGGGCATCGCCCTGGCCAACCCGGACACCCTCCGGTACGTGCCGGAGTACAACCTCATCATGCGCACGGACGCGCCGAAGGAGGACAAGGTCTCGATCATCCAGGGCTCCGGGTCCGGGCACGAGCCGGCGCACGTCCTCACCGTGGGACGCGGGATGCTCGACGGCGCCTGCCCGGGCGACGTCTTCGCCGCGCCGCCGATGGACTACGTCTACGAGACCACCAAGCTGCTCGCGTCGCCCAAGGGCGTGCTGCTGCTGGTGAACAACTACACCGGAGACCGGATGGCGTTCGACATGGCCCAGGAGATGAGCCTCGCCGATGGCGTCAACGTGAAGACCCTGTTCATCGACGACGACGTATCGGTGAAGGACTCCACGTACACGGTCGGCCGCCGCGGCGTCGCGGGGAACTTCTTCGTGATGAAGGCGGTCGGGGCGGCATCGGAGGCTGGGGCGGACCTCGACGAGCTGATCAGGATCGGTGAGAAGGTCAACTCCGTCACCCGCACGATGGGGCTCGCCCTCACCGCCTGCACTCCGCCGGCCAAAGGCTCACCGCTGTTCGAGCTGGGCGACGACGAGATCGAGATCGGAGTCGGCATCCACGGCGAGCCAGGACGACGCCGCGCGAAGATCGAGCCGGCGAACGACCTGGTCGACGAACTCCTCGAACCGGTCATCGCCGACCTGCCGTACGTGAGCGGCGACAGGGTGGCACTGATGGTCAACGGGCTCGGCGGCACGCCGATCAGCGAGCTGTACATCGCGTACGGCTACGCGCACGAACAGCTCGCCGCGCGTGGCATCACCGTCGCCCGCAGCTACGTCGGCGAGTACTGCACGTCGCTCGACATGGCTGGCGCATCCATCACACTGGTGCGGCTCGACGACGAGATCGAGCAGTTGCTGGCCGCGCCGGCCGAGATCGGACTGCACATCTTCTGACGCCTCGCACGCGCACCGAGTGGTCCCGAATTGCCGTGGCGCATCCGACGCTCGCGGCAATTCGGGACCACTCGATGCGCGGCGCGCGTGCGCGTGCGGGTGCAGGCGCGGGTCAGCGCGGGCGGCGGACCCAGGCCTCGACGTCGTCGGCGGTGCGCGGGATCGCGACGGAGAGGTTCTCCGCGCCGTCGTCCGTCACCAGGATGTTGTCCTCGATGCGCACACCGATACCGCGGAATTCCTCCGGGACCGTGAGGTCGTCCGGCTGGAAGTACAGGCCGGGCTCGATCGTGAACGTCATGCCGGCCTCCAGCACGCCGTCGAGGTAGAGCTCGCGGCGGGCCTGCGCGCAGTCGTGCACATCAAGGCCGAGGTGGTGGCTCGTGCCGTGCACCATGTAGCGGCGGTGGTGCTGGTTGTCGGCCTGCAGCGCCTCCTCTGCGGTGACCGGCAACAGCCCCCACTCTGCGGTGCGCGCTGCGATGACGCCCATCGCGGTCGCGTGGATTTCGCGGAACCGGATGCCGGGCCGCACGATGGCGAACGCGGCGTCGGCTGCCTCGCGCACCGCCTCGTAGACCAGGCGCTGCGTCTCGCTGAATGTGCCGTCGATGGGGAAGGTGCGGGTGATGTCCGCGGTGTAATAGCTGTCGACCTCGACACCGGCGTCGAGCAGGATGAGGTCGCCCGGCACCACCGGACCGTCATTGCGCGTCCAGTGCAGGATGCACGCGTGGGGCCCGCTCGCCGCGATCGTGTCGTAGCCGACCGCGTTCCCGTCCGCGCGGGCACGCCCGTTGAAGACGCCCTCCACCAGGCGCTCGCCCCGTGGATGCGCCGTGATCCGCTCCAGGTCTCCGATCACGTCGTCGAAGCCTCGCGCCGTCGCAGCGACGGCCGCGCGCAGCTCCGCGATCTCGAACGCGTCCTTGACCAAGCGCAGCTCGGACAGGTCGCGGGCGAGCTGGTCGTCTGCGTCGTGCTGCTCCGGGTCGTAGCCGGGGGCGGACGCGTCGTCTCCGGCGAGGACGATGCGCAGCGCATCCACCGTGTCGGTCAGGGCCGGGTCCGCTTCGCGCAGGACCAGGGTGTCCGCATCGGTGGCGTCGATGACGGCGTCGAGCTCCGCGATGCCGCGGGTCGGCAGGTCGAGGTCGCTCGCGACCTGAGCGAGCGACGGGCGAGGGCCGATCCAGAACTCGCCGATCTCCGGGTTGGCGTAGAACTCGTCGGAGTCGCGGCCGGCCCGCTCGCGGAAGTAGAGCGTCGCATCGTGGCCGGCGTCCGTCGGCTCGAGCACCAGGACGCTGCCGGGCTCCGAGTCGGAGCCCCAGCCGGTCAGGTGCGCGAACGCCGAGTGCGCGCGGAAGGCGTAGTCGGTGTCGTTGGAGCGCTGCTTGAGGCGTCCTGCCGGCACGATCACGCGCTTGCCGCGGTACAGCTCGGAGACCTTCGCGCGCCTGGCCGCGGCGAACGTCGCCTGCTCCCTGGCCTCCGGCAGCGTTTCCTCCCGCTCTGCCCACCCGCTTCCGATGTACTCCTTGAAGCCGTCGGAGCCCGGCGTGGTGGACCTGTTGGACGTGGCGCGAGGGGCGGGGGCGGCGGTTGCGGGCTGAGTCGGCTGCTGCGAGGACATGCCGACCATTCTTCCACTCCTAGGATGGAGTGCATGGCTGATGTGCGACGCTTCCGTGGTCCCATCGACCTGCACACCCACTCGTCCGTCTCCGACGGCACGGAGACACCGGCCGAGCTGGTGCGGGCCGCAGCGGTCGCCGGGCTCGGCACGGTCGCGCTCACCGACCACGACTCCACAGCAGGATGGGTGGATGCGGCTGCCGCGGGAGCCGAGGTCGGCGTCACCGTCATCCCCGGCATGGAGCTCAGCACCCGCATCGAGTTCGCGAGCGTGCACATGCTCGGCTACCTCTTCGACCCGGACGACCCGGCGCTCGTCGCAGAGACCGCGCGCATCCGGCAGGGGCGGCTGACCCGCGCGGAGGAGATGGTCGACCGCATCGCGCAGGACTACGACATCACCTGGGCCGACGTGATGGACCAGGCGACGGAGGGCGCGACGGTCGGCAGGCCGCACATCGCCGACGCGCTCGTCGCCCGCGGTCTCGCCACCGACCGCAGCGCGGCGTTCGCCGGCATCCTGCACTGGCGGGGCGGCTATTACCAGCCGCACTACGCGCCGGCGCCGCTGACCGGGGTGCGGCTGATCCGCGAGGCCGGCGGTGTTCCGGTGCTCGCGCATCCCGCGACGGGAGGCCGCGGACGGGTGATCCCCGAGGACCGTCTCGCCAGACTGGTGGATGCGGGCCTGTTCGGCCTGGAGATCGACCACCGCGAGAACACCGAGGACGGCAAGGCAAGACTCCACGAGCTCGCCGCACGATTCGGCCTCGCCGTGACGGGCTCCAGCGACTACCACGGGGCAGGAAAACCGAACCGGCTGGGCGAGAACACCACCGATCCTGAGGTTCTTGACAGGATCATCGAAGAAGCGACAGGCGCGGCGCCCTTCTACGCGTCCTGACTTTTTGTGCTTAGCCTGGGTCGGGCGCGAACGATCGCGCCTTGCGAGAGAGCACGCGAATCGAGGTCTGGTGTGAGCCGAGGACGCTGGTCGGCGACAGCCGCAGCCGCGGTGCTCATCGCCGCCATTGTGACGGCGGGCGGTGCATCACCTGCTCTGGCTGACACGTCGTACCCGTCGTGGGATGACGTGCAGGCCGCGAAGGCGAACGCCGCAGCCAGCCAGGCTGAGGTCGACCGCATCAACGGCGTGCTTGCCACGCTGCAGACCTCCGCGAACGCGGCGGGCGACCTCGCCATCAAACGCGCCGGGGAGTACGGGCAGGCCGAGGCCGCCCTGCAGACCGCGACGCAGAAGGCCGACGACCTGCGCGGCGAGGCGGACGCCGCGACGACGAAGGCGGCATCGCTGCGCTCGCAGAGCGGAAAGCTCGCAGAACAGCTCACGCGATCCGGCGGGTCAGAGCTGTCGGTGCGACTGTTCCTGACCGGCAACAACTCCGTCACGTCCTCGCAGCTCCTCTACCAGCTCGGCGCCGTCTCGAAGCTGGCCGACCAGGCGAGCACGCTGTTCGCGCAGGCGACGGCGCAGAAGAACCTGGCCGCATCCCTCAGCCAGCAGGCGGCGGCGGCGCGCACCATCCGCGACCGGTTGGCGACGGAGGCCAAGACGGCGCTGGATGCGGCCAAGGCGGCGAAGCAGGCGGCGGATGCGCAACTCGCCGACCAGAAGCAGCACGCCACCACGCTCTACGCCCAGCTCGCCTCGCTGAAGAACACCGAGGCGTCGGTCGAGCAGAAGTACGCGGAGGGCGTCCAGGCGGCGCAGGAGGCAGCGGCTCAGGCGGCCGCTGCCGCCGCTGCGGCCGGTGATGGGGGAGCGGACGGCTTCGCGCCGCCGCCCGGGGTCGTCGTCGATCCGGCCGGTGCGCAGAACTACGCGTCCAGCGTGCTCGGCTCGTACGGCTGGGGCGGCGACCAGATGAGCTGCCTCATCCGGCTGTGGAACCAGGAATCCGGCTGGCGCACGGACGCGTACAACACCTCCAGCGGCGCGTACGGCATCCCGCAGGCGCTCCCGGCGAGCAAGCTCGCGAGCGCGGGCAGCGACTGGATGACCAACTACCGCACCCAGATCAACTGGGGCCTCGGCTACATCAGCGGCCGCTACGGCTCACCCTGCGGAGCCTGGACCCACGAAATCGGCTACAACTGGTACTGACGCAATCGAGCCCGCACTTCTTCACCCGACACGCCGAAGCGAAGGGGGAAGAAGTGCGGGCTCGATTGCTGCGGGCTCTAGGCCGTGGGAGCCGCGGGGGCTCCGCCGCGCGAGCGGCGGCGACGGCGGCGCGGTGCGCTGTTGCCGTCGTGGTGCTCTGCGCCTCCGCCGTCGTGGGTGCCTGCGGCCTGCACGGGCGCGTCCGCGGCGGGAGCGGTCTCTGCCGCTCCTGTGCCGCTCGGGCGTCCGCCGCGGGTGCGACGGCGACGGGACTGGCCGTCGCCCGCGGCGTCAGCGGAGCGCTGGCCGCCCTCGGAGCGTCCACCCTCCGAGCGGCCACCGGAGCGTCCGCCGTCCGATCGTCCGCCTGAGCGCGGGGCGCTCTCGGTCTTCACGGCGGGGGTCGCCTTGAGGCGTCCCTTCGACCCGGCGGGGATGTCCAGGTCGCTGAACAGGTGCGGCGACGATGAGTACGTCTCGGTCGGCTCCGGCTGCCCGAACTCGAGAGCGCGGTTGATGAGCGCCCACTTGTGCAGGTCTTCCCAGTCCACGAAGGTGACGGCGATGCCCGTCTTGCCTGCGCGGCCGGTGCGCCCGGCGCGGTGCAGGTAGGTCTTCTCGTCGTCGGGGATGGTGTGGTTGATCACGTGGGTGACGTCGTCGACGTCGATGCCGCGGGCGGCGACGTCCGTCGCGATCAGGATGTCCTTCTTGCCCGCCTTGAACGCGGCCATGGCGCGCTCGCGCTGCTCCTGGTTGAGGTCGCCGTGCACGGCTGCGGCGTTGAAGCCGCGGTCGTTGAGCTCCTCGACCAGCTTGGCGGCGGCGCGCTTGGTGCGCGTGAAGACGACCGTCTTTCCCCGGCCCTCGGCCTGGAGGATGCGGGCGACGACCTCGTCTTTGTCGAGCGAGTGCGCACGGTAGATCAGGTGCTTGATGTTCGCCTGGATCTGGCCCTCGTCCGGGTCCGTCGCGCGGATGTGGATGGGGCGCGTCATGAAGCGACGGGCCAGCGCGACGATCGGACCGGGCATGGTCGCGGAGAACAGCATGGTGTGGCGGGTGGCCGGGGTCTGCGCGAACAGCTTCTCGATGTCGGCGAGGAAGCCGAGGTCGAGCATCTTGTCGGCCTCGTCGAGCACCATCTCGCGCACGTTGCCGAGGTTGAGGAGGCGCTGCCCCGCGAGGTCGAGCAGACGGCCGGGGGTGCCCACGACGATCTGTGCGCCCGACTTGAGCTGCGCGATCTGTCCTTCGTACGCCTTGCCGCCGTAGATGGCGACGACCTCCGTGTCGCGGTTCGCCGCGGCCTGCGAGAGGTCTTCGAAGACCTGGACGCACAGCTCGCGGGTCGGGACGACGACCAGCGCCTGCACACCGGGCTCCGGGTGCAGGCCGAGACGCTGGATGATCGGGAGGCCGAAGCCGAAGGTCTTGCCCGTTCCCGTCTTGGCCTGGCCGATGATGTCCTGGCCGTCGAGCGCGAGCGGAATGGTCTGCGCCTGGATGGGGAACGGCTCGATGATGCCCTTGGCTGCGAGCGCGTCGACCATGTCCTGGTCGATGTTGAGTTCTGAGAATGTCACTGGTGAATATGCCTGTCGATCGTGAGTGAAAGGTCTACGCCTTGTCCTCGTTCGCAGGCGTAGGGCCGTCGATCCAGCGCCGACGGCATCACAAGCCTACTGGACGTCCCCGTTACACTGCTGTACGTGGCATCCCTGTTCTCCCGACGCCGGCCCCCGGTCGAGCTTCCCCGTCTGACGCCGCGGAACACGCCGACGCAGGCGATCCGCATCGATCTGCACGAGGTGATGCCCGATCTGCTGCCGTACCTCGGCCAGGCCGCCTACCTCCAGCTCGAGGCGTTCCAGACGCTTTCGCGCGTCGTCGGCGAGGTGGATGCGCTCTCCGCGAAGGAGAAGGTGTCTGCCGCGGCGGGGCACGCGCTCTCCAAGCATCAGGGCGTCGAGGCGGAGATCCGGCGCAGGGGAGACGACCCCGCCGAGGTGATGAAGCCGTTCGCGGACGAGATCGACGGCTTCAGCGCGCTCACCACGGGTTCCGACTGGCGGGAGACGCTCCTCGCCGTCCTGGTGACGAGCGGGCTGCTCGACGACTTCTTCATCCGGCTTTCCGTCGGCCTCCCCGGCGACGTCGGCCCGCGCATCGGGCAGTTGCTCGGCTCGGACGGCGGCCAGGACGGCGTGCTGGACGTGCTGCGCGACGAGATCGAGGCCGACCCCAAGCTGGCGTCGCGGCTCGCGATGTGGGGCAGGCGCCTCGTCGGAGACACCCTGCTCGTCGCCCGCTCTGCGCTGCACCTCTCCGGCAACGCAGCGAAGGACGACGAGCGCATCGAGCCGATCTTCACGGAGCTCATCGCCGCGCACACGCGCCGCATGGACGCCCTCGGCCTCACAGCCTGAGCCCCCGCCCACGCCGCCCGCCGCCTCTCCTCCCCGAACGCGATCGAGTGGTCCCGAATTGCCGTGGCGCGCGTGTGCGCACGGCAATTCGGGACCACTCGATGGATGCGCGGGGGCGGCCAGCGCGGGGCGACTAGCGCGGGGCGACTAGCGCGCGACGGCGCCCTTGGTGAGGTCGGCGAGCAGCCGGTCGTCCTGCGCCGTGCGGACGCGGCCGATCACGATGTCGGCCGCCGCGACGACGACGGCGGTGCCGACCAGCGTGATCCACCAGATCCAGCCGCCGTTCCACTTCAGGCCGGCCCAGGTAAGGGAGACCCAGAGCGCGCTCGACACCATGACCCCGAGAGCGGGGATGAGCACGGCGCCGTGCGTATGACGGTTCGGCAGGAAGTAGCGCGCTGCGAGGCCGATGATGGCCCCGCCGAGTGCGACGAAGAGCAGTTCCACGCTGGTGAATCTAGCCGACGAAGCCGATGCGGCGCGACTCGTCCGAGCCGACCTCGACGTATGCGATGCCTGCCGTCGGGATGACGTAGAGCTTGCCCTTGGTGTCGGTGAGGCGGACGAAGCCGGTGCCGCTCGAGAGCGCTGCCTCGACCTGCGAGGCGATCTCCTCCGCCGTCTGCGACGACTCGAAGCTGAGCTCGCGAGGAGCGTTGACGATTCCGATGCGGATCTCCACGTGTGGTGCCTTTCGAATCTGACCGGCGGATGTGAGTTCAGACTACGACACTCGCATGACGGCGCTGCGCAGCGTTCTCTGTCGGCGGACGCCGGTACCGTTTCAGACATGACGATCCGAGGTTTCCGGCCGCGCCCCGATGCGGGGCAGACCGCGGGAGACCTCGCACTCGCCGTCGAGCTGGACGACACGCAGACTGCGGTCCTCTCGCTGCCGGACGGCGCATCCGGATCGGTGATCGGGGCTCCGGGAACGGGCAAGACCACGACCCTCGTCGAGGCACTGGCCGAGCGGGTGCTCGGGCGCGGCTACGGCACGGGCGAGGTGCTCGCGCTCAGCGCATCCCGGTCGTCGGCGACGCGCCTGCGCGACCGGATCGCCCTGCGGATCGGCGTTCCGACCAACGGCCCGCTGGCGAGGACGGCCACGTCGCTCGCCTTCCAGCTCTCCGGCGAGCGGGCACGGGCGAACGCCCAGGAGCCGCCTCGGCTCCTCACCGGAGGGGAGCAGGACCAGATCATCGCGGAACTCATCGCCGGCCATCTGGAAGACGGCACAGGCCCAGCGTGGCCGGAGCCACTTGTCGCCGACGTTCGGCTGCTGCGCGGCTTCCGCACGGAGCTGCGCGAGCTCATGGCGCGCTGCGTCGAGCTCGGGATCACGCCGAGCAGGCTGTCCGAGCTCGGCGCGATCACCGGGCACGACGAGTGGCGGGCGGCGGCGCGGTTCGTCTCCGAATATCAGCGGGTCGTCGACAGCTATCGCGGCACCTTCGTCGACTCGTCCGAGCTGATCGCCGAAGCGGTGTCCGTCGTGCGCGCCGGAAGCTCGCTCGACCGGCTGCGCGCGATCTTCGTGGACGACCTGCAGGAGGCGACACTCGCCACGGTCTCGCTGCTGCGCGCGTTCGCCGCCCGCGGCGTCGCCATCGTGGCCTTCGGCGATCCGGATGTGGCGTCCACCACCTTCCGCGGGGCGGAGGCGACAGCACTCGGCCAACTCGAAGCTCGGCTCGGCGTTCCCGTCCGCCGCTTCGTGCTCGGCACAGCACACCGCCAGACTCCGGCTCTGCGCGACCTCACCGCGCGCGTGACGGAGCGCATCGGCACGGCAGCAGCCGGTGTCCAGCGGCTCGCGTCCGCCGGAAGGGAGGAGCGCGCGTCCGGCCAGGAGGTCGTGCGCATCGAGGCGTCGTCCGCGCCCGCGGAGGCGGCCAGGCTCGCGCGCCGGCTGCGCGAACAGCACCTGCTGAACGGCGTGCCGTGGAACAGGATGGCCGTCGTCGTCCGCTCCGGCGCACACGTCCCTGGCCTCGCCAGGTCGCTCGCCGTCGCAGAAGTGCCCACCAAGACCAGCGTGGCCGGCCGCGCACTGCGCGACGACTTCGCCGCGCGCCAGCTCATCACGGTCGTCGGCGTCGAGCTCGGCGCGGTCGGGCTCACGCCGTCCGTGGTCTCCGAGCTGCTGCTCGGGCCGTTCGGCGGTCTCGACGGCATCAGCCTGCGCCGCCTGCGCCTCGCGCTCCGGCAGGAGGAGCTGGCAGGCGACGGCAACCGCTCCGCCGACGACCTGCTGGTCGAGGCGCTCGGCGCCCCCGGCCGCTTCGCGACGATCGACTCAGCGCCGGCACGCCGCGCCTCCCGGCTCGCGGAGACCATCGGCGCCGGGCGAGAGATAGCCGAGCGCGGCGCGACGATCGAGGAGCTGCTCTGGCACGCCTGGGAGCGCAGCGGCCTCGCCAAGCGCTGGCTGGAGCAGTCGGAGCGCAGCGGCATCGTCGCCGATGAGGCCAACCGGCACCTGGACGGCGTGGTCGCGCTGTTCACCGCGGCCAGGCGGTTCGTGGAGCGCTACCCGGAGCGGCCGGCGTCCGACTTCGTGGTCGAACTGCTCGGCGCCGAGGTCCCGGAGGACACCCTCGCCGCGCAGACCGCCGGAGAGGCCGTGCTGGTCTGCACGCCGAGCGCCACCATCGGGGCCGAGTTCGACATCGTCGCCGTCTCGGGACTCCAGGAGAGCGTCTGGCCCAACCTGCGTCTGCGCGGCTCGCTGCTGCACCCGCAGAAGCTCGCGGACGCCATCGCGGGAACCACGTCCGACACCGTGGACGAACGCGCCCAGGTGCTCGGCGACGAACTCAGGATGTTCGCGCTCGCCGTGTCCCGCGCGCGAACGCAGGTGATCCTCACGGCCACGGCCAACGACGACGAGCAGCCGTCGCCCTTCCTGCGCCTGGCGGCCGACCTGGCGTTCGAAGACACGGACGACTCCGTGCATCCCCTGTCCTTGCGCGGTATGGTCGGGCGGCTGCGACGCCGTCTGGTCACGACGGGCGCCCCCGACGCTGCCGATGCACTCGCCAGGCTCGCGGCGGCGGAGGTCGAGGGGGCTGGCCCGGACGACTGGTACGGCCTGATCGCACCGTCGACGGAGGAGCCGCTGGTCGACCTCGACGATCCGGATGCGGTGGTGCGCGTCTCCCCGTCGCGCCTGGAGACCTTCGAGAAGTCTCCTCTCGCCTGGTTCGTGGATGCGATGGCCTCCTCCCCGAGCGGGCTCGCGGCCGGGATCGGCACGGTCGTGCACGCGGTGATGGAACAGGTGAGCTCCGTACCCGATGGCGACCTCAGCGTCGAGCGCGTGTGGCGCGGCGTCGAGGAACGCTGGAACGAACTGCAGTTCGAGTCGCCGTGGCTGGAGGAGAAGGAGCGCAGGCGCACCAGGAAGCTCGCAGAGGGCGTCTCCGAGTATCTGCGCGACTTCGAGCGGGCAGGAGGCGTCCTGCTCGGCTCGGAGGGGGCCTTCGAGCTCGCGGTCGGCCGCGCTCTGATCCGCGGCACCATCGACCGTGTCGAGCGCACGCCGGAGGGAACCATCGTCATCGTCGACCTCAAGACAGGCAACACGGTGCCGAGCGCGGCGCAGGTGGCCGGCCATGCCCAGCTGGGCGCGTACCAGCTCGCGATGGAGCACGGAGCAGTGGATGCGGCTGGCGACGCTCCGTCCGGCGGCGCGAAGCTGCTCTACGTGAGCAAGGGGGTGCGCGGCAAGGGCTACCGGGAGGTCGTGCAGGAGCGGGTCGACAGCGAAGCGCTCGACCGCCTCACGGCCCGCGTCGAGGAGGCGGCGGCCGGGATGGCGGGCAGCACGTTCGCCGGGGTGGTCGACCTCGGGGACAGGGACCCGCACGCGAAGTACGAGTACCGCATCCACCTGGTTCCGGCGGTCAGCGCATGATCGGGACAGCGCATGATCGGGGAACGGGCATGATCGGGGAACGGGCATGATCGAGGAGAACGGCGACGGCCTGCTGGAGTGGGGAGCGGACGAGGCGACGCTCGACTTCGTCGAGCAGGCGTTCACGCTCGCGCACGAGGAGCATCCCCGGCCGGCGCGCAGGATCAGCGCGGTCGAGATCGCCGAGGCACTGGGTCTGCCGAGCCCGACGCTGCAGCAGCAGGCTGTGATCGAGGCGCCGCTCGAACCGGCGATCGTCGTGGCGGGGGCCGGCAGCGGCAAGACGGAGACGATGGCCAACAGGGTGGTCTGGCTGCTCGCCAACGGACATGTCCGGGTGCCGGAGATCCTGGGCCTGACGTTCACGCGCAAGGCGGCGGGGGAGCTCGCGATCCGCATCAGGAAGCGGATCGAGCAGCTCGTCGCTTCGGGGCTCACCGACATCGAGTTCGATCCGTTCGACGCGCCGGAAGTGGCGACGTACAACGCGTTCGCCAACGCGATCTTCCGCGAGAACGCGCTGCTGATCGGGCGCGAGCCGGAGTCGGCCGTGCTCAGCGAGGCGTCGGCCTGGCAGCTCGCGAGGCGTCTCGTGGTGACGAGCACGGACGACAGGCTGGTCGAGCTGGAGAAGAGCGTCGACACCGTCACCTCCGCGGTCATCTCGCTGAGTCGCGCGCTCAGCGAGAACGTGGTGGACGCTGCCGATGTCGAGCGGATGACGGAGCGCTTCCGGACGATCGCAGACCTCCCCACCGGCAGCGGGCGGGTCAAGGAGCTGTACGCCTCGGTGCGCGCCGCCATCGCCGTGGTCGGTGCGCTTCCGCCTCTGCTCGATCTCGCGGAGCAGTTCGCGGCGGAGAAGGTGCGCCGTGGCTTCGTCGAGTACTCCGACCAGGTCGCGCTCGCCCTGCGCGTCAGCGAGCGCGTGCCGTCCGTTGCAGACGACTACCGGGCCCGCTACCGGGTGGTGCTGCTCGACGAATACCAAGACACCTCGGTGGTGCAGACCCGTCTGCTGTCCCGGCTCTTCGGCGGCCAGGCGGTCATGGCGGTCGGCGACCCGCACCAGTCGATCTACGGCTGGCGCGGCGCGAGCGCTGCGAACCTCGGCCGGTTCTCGCTCGACTTCACCGGCACACGCGACGGCGCCGCGGAGTACGCGCTGAGCACGAGCTGGCGCAATCCGACGAGCGTCCTCGACGCCGCGAACGCGCTGGTCGCGCCGCTGACGGCGAGCTCGCCGGTGCACGTCGAGCAGCTCCAGCCGCGGCCGGGAGCGGAGAAGGGCGAACTGATCGCCGTCTTCGAACAGACCGTGGCAGACGAGGCGGAGGCGGTCGCCGCCTGGCTGGGCGAGCGCCTGGCCACCAGGGATGCGCGGGGAGCCGTGCCGAGCGCAGCCATGCTCTGCCGCTCGCTCAAGAAGATCGACGTCTTCACCTCGGCGCTCTCGCGCAGGAACATCCCGTACCACGTGCTTGGCCTCGGCGGACTGCTCGAACAGCCGGTGATCGCCGACCTCGTGAGCGCCATGCGGGTCATGCACGATCCGACGGCCGGCTCGGAGCTCATCCGCCTGCTGACCGGTGCACGCTGGCGCGTCGGCCCGAAGGACATCGCCGCCCTCCGGAACGTCGCATCCTGGCTCGCCGCCCGCGACCACCGGTTCCAGGAACTCGACCCGGAGGTGCGCAGACGGCTGCGTCAGTCCGTGGCCGGCGACGAGTCCGCCTCCCTGGTGGACGCTCTCGACTTCGTCGTCGAGGCCAAGGAGGGCCACACGCAGCTCTCCGCGTTCAGCGAGGACGGCCTGCACCGGATGCGCGTTGCCGGCCGGCAGCTCGATCACCTGCGCTCGCGGGTCGGCCTCGACCTCCTCGACCTGGTGACGCTCGTGCAGCAGGAGCTGCTGCTCGACATCGAGGTCGCGGCGAACGAGACGGCGCAGCTCGGGCAGGCGAGCCTCGACGCGTTCGCCGAGCAGGTGTCGTCCTATCTGGCGAGCGACGACCAGGCGACCCTCGGCTCGTTCCTCGCCTGGCTGGCGGAGGCGGAGCGCCGCGACAACCTTGCGCCGCGCAGCGAGGAGCCGGAGCCTGGCACGGTGCAGATCCTCACCATCCACGGGTCGAAGGGGCTCGAATGGGACATCGTGGCCGTGCCAAGGATGGTCGACGGCGAACTTCCCGGCGCACCGCAGAGCAAGCGCGGCTGGTTCGAGTTCGGCGCTCTTCCGTACGAGTTCCGCGGCGACTCGACGGAGCTGCCCGTGCTCGCCTGGCGCACCGCTGAGACGCAGAAAGACATCGACGAGTCGATCACGGCGTTCGAGGAGGAGATCGTCGCCAGGCACGCCGCCGAGCAGCGTCGGCTGGTCTACGTCGCCGTCACCAGGGCGAAGGAGCACCTGCTGCTCTCCGGGTCGTACTGGTCGACGCAGAAGAAGCCGCGCGGACCTGGCGCGTACCTGCGAGAGTTGCAGGCGGCGGGTCTCCTGCCGGAGGACGCGTTCCCCGAGTGCGACGAGCCGGACGAGAACCCGTTCGCGCTCGACGCCCAGACCGTGACCTGGCCGCTCGACCCGCTCGGCGCACGCCACCAGAGGGTGCACGCTGCAGCGGCCGCGGTCCAGGCGGCGATCGAGCGCGGGCCGGGCGACGGCGGCGTGTACGCGAACGACCTCGACCTGCTGCTCGCCGAGCGCGCGCGGAGGGAGAGCGACGCCGGACTGGTCGAGCTGCCGACGCGCATCCCCGCCTCCCGGTTCAAGGACTACGTGACAGACCCGGCGTCGGTCGCCGCTGCGCTGCGCCGCCCGATGCCGGAGCGGCCGTACCGCCAGACGCGCCTCGGCACGCTCTTCCACGGCTGGGTGGAGCAGCGCTACGGCACGCTCGCCGGCGCCGCCGACGTGATCGACGCCGCGGCGAACGAGCTGGACGACCCTGCCGGCGAGCTGCTCGAGGCCGAACAGCTCGCCGAGCTGCAGCGCACCTTCGCCGCCAGCGAGTGGGCAGGCCGCAAGCCGGACGAGGTCGAGATCGAGATCCACGTGACCCTCGCCGGGCAGGTGGTCGTGTGCAAGCTGGATGCGGTCTATCCGGCCGACGACGGTGTGCACAGCCACCAGATCGTCGACTGGAAGACCGGCAAGGCGCCGCGCGACGCCGCCGACCTGGAGCGCAAGCAGCTCCAGCTCGCGCTCTACCGGCTGGCGTACGCGCAGTACGCCGGGGTCGATCCCGAGCGGATCGACGCCGTGTTCTACTTCGTGGCCGACGACGAGGTCATCCGGCCGGAACGGCTCTACTCGGCGGAGGAGCTGCGGTCGCTCTGGTCGTCGTCGACGGGCTTCATCCCGCCCGCGTGACCGTATGCGTCCGAGTTGCGGTCGCCCGGCGTGCGGTCGAGCATCGCCTCGACGTCGTCGATCGCGAGGATCGGTCCCGTCGCCGTCGACAGCGGGGTGACGGCGTTGCTGTGCACCCGGTCGACCAGGCCGTCGAGCATCCCGACGGCGTCGTCCACGATGCTCTGGTCGCGCACCTCGCGGCCGTGCAGCAGCCAGCGGGCGACCTCCAGCTCCGCGTACAGCATCGCGCGCTGGGTGAACTGCCGGTCGGTCGCCACCTGCCGGGTGGAGGCGTACGCGCCGAGCGCGCCCTCCGTCGCCTCCGGGTTCATGGCGAGCAGCCAGTGCAGATCGCGGGCGGGGTCGCCGACGCGCAGCGCCGACCAGCCGAGCACGGCGAGGACGGTCTCGTCCTCGACCAGGAACGAGTCGGCCGTGAGCGCTCCGTTGACCACGGTCGGCTGGAACTGCCAGAGCGACTGGTCGGCCGACGCGTCGCGCCAGCGGTCGCGCAGCGCGCTCGGCAGCAGCCCCGTGGAGGCGGCCGACTCGATCAGGGCGGTGGTGGAGGTGTGGCACTCCGCCGCGCTCAGCACGGGGAGCCCCGCCTCGCCGACGAAATTGGTCGGAAGCGTGTGGATGGCCGCGATGGCGTGCCCGATCGACCCGGCGAGACCGTCGCCAGGCGGGATGTCGTCCACGTCGATGTGGTGGCCGGGCAGGAAGTCGTAGACGATCGCGCGGGTTCCGCCGACGGGCGCCTGGCCGAGATAGCTGGGCACGTCGAACGGCAGACGGCTGCGGATGCCGGTCGTCAGCGCTCGGAGGGCGACGAGGTCGGCGCTCTGCTCGGTCTCCGCCGCCTGCGACGTCGGCACCCGGATGACCGAGGTCGCCCCGTCCCTGCCGCTGAGCAGCGCGGAGTCGAACTCGCCTGCGCCCCCGAGGGTGTAGCTGCGGGCACCGGAGACCTCGAGCCCCGGCACGGCCGAAGTGGCCAGCGCGGCTAGAGTGAGATGGGATCTGGCCATGCGCCAAGGTTAATTGGACTTCCCCGCGTGAGCCGTTCGCCACGCCCCGAAAGGACCTCGATGTCGCCCATCCCGTTCGATTCGCTGCCGCTCTCGCGTCACGCCGTCGACCGAGACCATGTGTCACGGTCGCGCCCTGCGCTCTTCGACGAGCTCTGGGAGGAGCCGTCGACCCGCGTGCTGGCGCTGTGGAAGGGCAGAGCGCTGCTCACGCAGGAGAGCGTCGAAGCGGCGACGCCCGCCGCCGACGGCTGGGGCGCATCCACGTCCGGGGGCGCAGCGCTCGACCTGCTGCCCGTCGAACGGGTGACGTCCGCGCTGGTCAGGGTCTACCTGGGTCGCACACTCGTCGCCTCCGAACGTGAGCCGGTCGGCACCGCCGTGGTGCTCGAAGTGCTCACGGACGCCGCGGCGCAGGAGCTCGAACCGGACGAGGCCCGCTGGGGCAACCTCCGCACCGTCGCCACCGCGCTCACCGACCGGGATGCCGGACTCTTCACCGAGGCGCTCGCCATCGCCAACTGGCACGCGTCGCACACCCACTGCCCACGCTGCGGCACGCCGACCGTGGTGGAGCAGGCCGGCTGGGTGCGCCGCTGCTTCGAGGACGGCTCCGAGGTGTTCCCGCGCACCGATCCGGCGGTGATCGTCACGGTGCTGGACGCCGACGACCGGCTGCTGCTCGGCTCGAACGCGATGTGGGAGAACTCCCGGTACTCGCTGCTCGCCGGTTTCGTGGAGCCGGGGGAGTCGTTCGAATCGGCCGTGCAGCGCGAGATATTCGAGGAGGCGGGCATCCGCGTGGTCGACCCGCAGTACAAGGGGTCGCAGCCGTGGCCGTTCCCCGCGTCCGTGATGGTCGGCTTCACCGCCAGGCTCGCCGACGACCAGGCGCCGGGTGGTCTCGCGCCGGACGGCGAAGAGATCCTCGACCTGCGCTGGTTCAGCCGCACCGAGCTGTGGGATGCGCGTGATCAGGTCATCCTCCCCGGTCGCTCCTCGATCGCCCGCGCCCTCATCGAAGACTGGTACGGCGGCTCGCTGGACGAGCCCCCGGCGGCGCCGTGAGCCCGGACACCCTGCTCGACGGCCTGGACGCTCAGCAGCGGATCGCCGCGGAGGCGCTGCTCGGGCCGGTGTGCATCCTGGCGGGCGCCGGAACGGGCAAGACTCGCGCGATCACGCACCGCATCGCATACGGTGTCGCCTCCGGCGCGTACGCGCCCAACCGGGTCATGGCGCTCACCTTCACCAACCGCGCAGCCGCCGAGCTGCGCGGACGCCTCCGTCAGCTCGGTGCCGGCGGGGTCGCAGCGCGCACCTTCCACGCCGCCGCGCTGTCGCAGCTCAACTTCTTCTGGCCGCAGGTCGTCGGCGGGCAGCTCCCCAGCGTGCTCGACGGCAAGGGCAGGGTGCTCGGGCACGCCGCCGAGCGACTCGGACTGAAAGTCGACACGGCGACGCTGCGGGACGTGGCCGCAGAGGTGGAGTGGCGCAAGGTCTCCGGCCTCACCATCGAGCAGTACGCCGCCACGGTCGCGAACCGCACGGTGCCAGGCACGCTGACGGCGGATCAGTTGGTGCTGATGCTGCAGACCTACGAAGACCTCAAAGACGAGCGCAAGCAGATCGACTTCGAGGACGTCCTGCTGGTCTGCGCCGGGATGATCGAGATCGAGCCGGCCGTGGCGATGCAGGTGCGCGAGCAGTACCGCTTCTTCGTGGTCGACGAGTACCAGGACGTCTCCCCGCTGCAGCAGCAGCTCCTCGACCTGTGGCTGGGCGGCCGCCGCGACGTCTGCGTCGTCGGCGACGCCAGCCAGACCATCTACTCCTTCGCCGGGGCGCGCAGCGAGTACCTGCTCGATTTCGAGCGCGCGCATCCGGGGGCGACCGTGGTGCGGCTGGAGCAGAACTACCGGTCGACTCCCGCCGTGGTGAACGCGGCGAACCGGCTGATGCGCGGGCGTGCGGGGGCGCTGACGCTGCACTCGGCGGCGGTCGCGGCTGCGGATGCGGCCGATGCTGGCTCCGAGGCTGTCGAGCCCGCCGCCATCCCTGCTCCGACCTCGCACGAGAACGACCGCGACGAGGCTCGCGCCGTCGCGCAGAAGATCGCCGCGGAGCTGGCCGGGGGAGCGAAGCCGGAGGACATCGCGATCCTGTACCGGGTGAACGTGCAGGCGGCCGCCATCGAGCAGGCGCTCGGCGATCTCGGGATCAGTTACCAGATCCGCGGCTCCAAGCGGTTCTTCGACCTGCCGGAGGTGCGGCAGGCGATCATGTCGCTGCGCGCGGCCAGCGTGGCGGTCGGCGACGAGCCGCTGTTCAAGTCGGTCAGCGACGTGCTGCGCTCGCTGGGGTGGAGTCAGGACCCTCCGGAGGCGCGCGGCGCCGTGCGCGACCGCTGGGAGTCGCTGAACGCGATCATGGGGCTGGTGGACTCCATGCCGCCCGGCACGTCGTTCCGCCGGTTCACCGACGAACTGCTCACCCGCCAGGCCGGTCAGCACGAGCCGACGCTGTCTGCCGTCACTCTCGCGACCCTGCACTCGGCGAAGGGCCTGGAGTGGGAGTCGGTGTACCTCGTCGGCCTCAGCGAAGGCCTGGTGCCGATCAGCTACGCGAAGAGCTTCGAGCAGATCGACGAGGAGCGGCGGCTGCTCTACGTCGGCATCACCAGGGCGCGCAGCAGGCTTCAGTTGAGCTGGTCGCAGACCGGGCAGTACGCCGGGCGTTCGTCGATGCGCCAGGCGTCGCGGTTCCTCGCCGAGATGGCTCCGCCGGTGCCGGTGAACCGCTGAGGCATCGGACGTCGGTCAGATTCCCGGTATCGGCGGCATCGCGCAGCCGCACGCGGGATGAGGCTCCCAGCTCTGTTCCGCCTGCGCGCCGTCCGCGTAGTCGATCGTCACGCTCGACCGGCTGAGCTCCCGCCCGCCGCCCAGCCGGCCGAGCAGGGCGAACCCGGCGACGCTCGCGGCGGCGCTTCCGATGAGCGGGGTCTCCCTCCGCGCATCCCTGGTGTATAGCTGACTCGCCATGGCCGGCCAGGCAGGGTCGGCGTCCGCCAGCCACAGGTCGACGCAGCCGAGGCACGGCCCGAGTCCAGGCTCTACGAACGGCCCGACGCGCACCCGGTCGTCACCGAACACGACGGCGAGGTGCGGCACGTCCCTCCGCAGCCAGCGCCGGTGCCGCTCCGGCTCGATCGCGAACGCGCCAACGACGACGGCGACCGCAGCCTTGTCGACCACCGGGTCCGTCCAGGACAGCCCGCTGCGCGCATCCACCCCTGCGGCATCGAGCAGTTCGATCAGCCGGACGGCGGTGTGGCCCGCGCCGTCCAGGACGGCGACCGGTCGCTCGCGGCGCTGCTGCTCGCCGCCCTGCTTCTCGCCGTCCTCCTGCTGGCCGTCCTCCTGCTGGCGGGGGAGCGGAACGGCGAGCACGGGCGCGAGCCGGCGCAGCAGCCGCGCGGGGGCCGCGGCGTCGGCGCGGGCCCGCCGCGCGACCATCTGCAACCCGGACATCGTGACGCCGGCATCCAGAGCGACGAGCATCCGCTCATCGGCGTTGCTCAGGTCGTCCAGCGTCAGAATCGCCCTGTCCACGCCGAACTGCAGGGTGCTCGGCGACCGCCAGACCCGGTGGATGCGTGGATCGAGTGCGTAGACCATCCCGGCATCATGCCCGAGATCGCCGAGGCCCGCAGAAGTTATCCACAGGGCAGGAGGTCAGCGGGCGTGTGCCCCTGTCTTCGTGCGTCGCTTTCGCATTCCGTTGAGCCCGCGCGTGATCGGACGCTCCGCGATCAGGTAGGTCACACTGGCAGCGACCACGGCCACGACGACCGCCAGCGCGACGCCCGCCCAGCCGAAGCCGGCGCCCGTGAGGCCCACGATCGCGAGCGCGGCAGGAACGGCGGGAGCGACCAGTGGATGCGTGAGGTACAGCGAGTACGACGCGTCGCCGAGCCAGCTCAGCCAGCGCGGGATGAACGGTGAGATGCGGTCCTCGAACAGCACGGCCACGATCAGCACGCCCACGATGACCACCCAGGTGATCGGGGTCGCCGGATTGCCGCGAGCGTACGGGCCGACGAACTCCACCAGCGCCCAGATCGCCAGGATCCACGCGCCCCAGCACAGAGCCTGACCGGTGTTTCGCCTGATCGTCCAGCGGGCGAGGACCATCCCGGCGAGGAAGAACAGCACGATCGGGTCGAAGTAGAACGCCCAGACGGGCCAGTCCGGTCCGCGGAGGATGTTCGCCAGGGCGACGACCGACAGGATGATGCCGCAGAACCGGATCGGGTCGACCCGGAGCGCGATGGCGATGCTGACAAGCAGGTAGAACGCCATCTCGAAGATCAGCGTCCAGCCCACCGCGAAGAGCGGCTGCACGTCTCCGTCGATGTTGCGCGACGGCAGGAACGCGTACGACAGCACGGTGGTGTCCCAGCGGAGGGCCGCATGGAGCACCAGGGACGGCACGGCGACGAGGGTGATCAGCTTGATCGTCGTGACGATCCAGTACAGCGGGGCGATGCGGATGACGCGGCGCAGGGCGAAGTCCACCCAGTCGCGTCCGCCGCGACCATCGGCGGTGAGCAGCATCACGAAACCGCTGATGCCGAAGAAGAGCATGACGCCCAGACCTCCCTCGTACCAGACGCCCATCGAGGGGTCGAGACGTTCGGAGACGTAGTACGTGGAGTGCGCGACCACCACCATCGCCGCGGCGACGAAGCGCAGGGCCTGGAGACCGCGGTAGGTCTTCTTCGGGGTGGGGTGTTCGGGTTCGGGCGGTCGGAAGGTCTGACGACGGAGCGGGGCAGCGGGTTGTGGGGTTGTGGAGTGAGACATATCGCAGCAAGATAACACGTTATGAATTTCAAACGTTATTCAGAGCATGTATACTGATCGGCCGCGCCGCGCACGAAAAGGCGCCGCACCCCGGAGGGTGCGGCGCCGAGCCGAACGGGGCTGTTACTCCTCCGTCGGTCGCTCCGTGTCTCCGCGCAGGAGGTCGTCGAGCGCCTGGTCCACCGCGTCGCGCTCCGGCTCCTGGCCGTTCGCCGCCGCGGTCAGGCGGGCGACGATCGAGGACGGGTCGTCGAGGTCGGTGGACTGGGGGAGCAGGTCGGGGTGCGACCACAGGTCGTCCCTGGCCTCCTGGCCCACCGCATCCGTGACGGCCTGCCACATGGCCGCGGCGTCGCGCAGCCGGCGCGGACGCAGTTCGAGGCCGACGAGCGTGGCGAATGCCGACTCGGCCGGGCCACCGGATGCACGCCGGCGCCGGACCATCTCTGCGATGGCGTCCGCCTTCGGCAGCAGCGTCGTCGCGTTGGCGGTGACCACATCCACCCAGCCTTCGACGAGGGCGAGCACCGTCTCCAGGCGGGCGAGAGCTTCCTGCTGCTCCTCCGTCTTCGGCGGGATGAGCGCGCCGCTGACCATGGCCTCGCGCAGCTCTTCCGGGTTGGACGGGTCGAAGCTCTCCGCCAGCTCTTCGAGCCGGTCCGTGTCGATCGTGATGCCCTTGGCGAACGCCGTGATCTGCGTGATGAGCTGGAGTCGCAGCCACTTCGCGTGGCGGAACAGCCTGGCGTGGGCGAGCTCGCGCACCGCCAGGTAGAGCTGCACCTGATCGATGGGGATGTCGAGCCCGTCGCCGAACTCGGCGACGTTCTGGGGGAGGAGTGCCGCCTGGCCGTCTGCCAGGAGCGGGATGCCGATGTCGCCTCCGGAGACGACCTCCTTGGCGAGCTGGCCGACCACCTGGCCGAGCTGCATCGCGAAGAGGGCGCCGCCGACGCTGCGCATGATCTGCCCGGCGTTGGCGAGCATCCCCTGCATCTCCTCAGGCGCCTGCTCCGTGAGCACGCGGGTGAGCGCGTCCGAGATGCTGAGGGCGACGGGCTCGGCGAGCTGGGTCCAGAGCGGCATGGTCTGGCGTGCCCACTCCGCGCGCCCGATGAGCTGCGGAGGGCTCGTGAGCTCGGAGACCGTCGTGACCTGGTCGAGCCAGAGGGCGGCGACGTTGAAGGCCTGGTCGAGCGTGGCGCGCTCTGCCGGCGTGACCGCGTGGGCGCCGTCGGAGGCGAGTGTGCGGGCCTGCTCGAGGGAGAGGTCCCAGTTGATGCCGCCGTCGGTGTTGCGCATCGCGTTCTGCAACTGGCCGATCAGGGCCTGGATGCTCGCCGGATCGCTCGGAAGCCCTGCGGCTCCGGCGAGCTGGCTCGGGTCGATCGAGGCGTTGCCGGAGAGCATCTCGCGCAGCAGGCGGGCCAGCTCGTCGTCCGGCTCCTGGTTGGGATCGTCGGCCATCGTTACGCCTCTTTCCTGTGGTCCGGCATTCAGGCTCGGAATCTACGCTAGACCGTGAACGACGGCGCAGGGTGAGAATTGGCCTAGGCTCGGCCTGGCGGATGTGCGCCTGTGGCGAACAGGCGGCCGATCGGCCGATGCAACACACGAAAGGGACAGTGCGTGAGCCTCTTCACCGACGACGAACTGCAGCCGGATGCGGGAGGAACACCGACCCGGGTCGCTCCGCCGAAGCGGGTGATCGCCGGGTGGATCGCCATCGGCGTCGCCGTCGCGCTCACCCTCGTGCTCGCCGTCGCACCGGCTCCGTTCGTGATCGAGCAGCCAGGCCCGGTGTTCAACACTCTCGGGAAGGACCAGCCCGTGGGCTCGAAGCCCGCCGACGATGCGAAGCCGCTCATCAGCATCCCCTCGCAGAAGACGTACCCGACCTCCGGGTCGCTCGACCTGCTGACCGTCTCGGTCGTGGGCAACCCCGATCAGCGGCCGAGCTGGTTCGACATCATCTCCGCCTGGTTCCAGCCGAGCAAGGCCGTGCTGCCCGTCGATGTCGTCTTCCCTCCTGGAACGACAACAGAGCAGTCGAACGCAGAGAACGCCGCGCTCATGGTCAACTCGCAGCAGGATGCGGTGGCCGCCGCCCTGAACCACCTCGGCTACCACTTCCCAGAGGCGGTCGCGGTCAAGCAGATCATCAAAGGGACCCCTGCCGCCGACGTCCTGAAGGTCGACGACGAGATCACCAGCGTGAACGGCGAGCCGGTGCCAGGGGTTGCAACGCTGCGGTCGCTGATCGAGAAGAACGGGACGGACAAGGCGGCCGAGATCGGGATCATCCGCGACGGGGCAGCGTCCACAGTGTCGATCACGCCCGTGAAGTCCGGCGGCCAGACGGTGCTCGGGATCGGGGCGGGGATGGACTACACCTTCCCGTTCGACGTGAAGATCCAGCTTGACAACGTGGGCGGCCCGAGCGCAGGGCAGATGTTCGCCCTCGGCATCATGGACCAGCTCACCCCCGGCTACCTCAACGGCGGCAAGAAGATCGCGGGAACGGGCACGATCGACAACGAGGGCAACATCGGAGCGATCGGCGGCATCCGGCAGAAGATGTACGCGGCCCGCGACACGGGAGGGGCGACGTACTTCCTCGCTCCCGCGTCGAACTGCAACGAGGTGACCGGCCACATCCCGGACGGGCTGCACGTGTTCGCTGTGAAGACGCTCGACGACTCGCTCGCGGCGCTGAAGGCGATCAGCTCGGGAGGCAGCACCTCCGGCCTCGCAACCTGTCCGTCTTCATAGCGCGCTTCATAGCGCTTACATAGGCTTCTCAGGAGCGGGTGTGCGATACGGCGTTCTCCAAGCGAGCGACGCCTAGGATGGATTTCTGACCTTGCCACGCGAGAGCAATGAGGGCCATTCGTGAGTTCAACAGCAACAGTCCGACCCCCTGGGCGCCGCCGCGCGGCCATCTGGATCACCCTGGGTGTGATCGTCGCACTGGTGATCCTGTTCTTCGTCTTCGCGGGACTGTACGCGGACATCCTCTGGTATCAGCAGGTCGGGTTCCTGAACGTGCTCACCACGCAGTGGTTCGGCGCGATCTCGATGTTCTTCATCGGCTTCCTCGGCATGGCGCTCCCGCTCTGGCTGTCGATCCAGCTCGCGTACCGGCTCCGCCCGGTGTACGCCAAGCTCAACTCGCAGCTCGACAGATATCAGCAGGTCGTCGAGCCGCTGCGTCGCCTGGCGATGTACGGCATCCCGATCGTCTTCGGCATCTTCGCCGGGGTCTCGGCGGGAAGCCGCTGGCAGACCGCCGCGATGTGGATCAACGGGACGGCGTACGGCAAGACCGACCCGCTGTTCCACCTCGACATCGGGTTCTACCTGTTCGCGCTGCCGTTCTACCGCGGCGCCGTCGGGTTCGCCTCCGCCGTCGTGCTGATCGCGCTGCTGGCGACGCTCGCCACCTGCTACCTCTACGGGTCGATCAGGGTGAGCGGCCGCGAGGTGCGCATCTCGAAGGCCGCGCGCATCCAGATCTCGGTCATCGCCGCGCTCTACCTGCTGCTGCAGGGTGTGAGCATCTGGCTCGACCGCTACGCCACCGTCACGGACTCCAACGTCAACGACATGATCAACGGCGCCGCGTACACGGACGTGAACGCGACCATCCCCGGCCGCGCCGTACTGGCGGGCGCTGCGGTCTTCGTGGCCATCCTCTTCATCCTGACGGCGTTCATCGGCCGCTGGCGGTTCCCGGTGGTCGGCACGGCGCTGCTCATCGTCGCCGCCCTCGTGGTCGGCGCGATCTACCCGTGGGTGGTGCAGCGCTTCCAGGTCGAGCCGAGCCAGAAGACGCTCGAGACACCGTTCGTGCAAGACGGCATCGATGCGACGAGGGATGCGTACGGCCTGAGCAACATCGACGTCATCCCGTACAACGCCACCACGGACGTCGAGCAGGGCCAGCTCAGGCAGGACGCGCAGACCACCGCGCAGATCCGCATCATCGACCCCGCCGTCGTGAGCCCGTCGTTCCGGCAGCTCGAGCAGTTCCGCCAGTACTACGCGTTCCCGAACAACCTCGCCGTCGACCGGTACGACATCGGCGGCAAGGAGCAGGACGCGGTGGTCGCGGTGCGTGAGCTGCAGCAGTCCGGCCTCACGAGCGCGCGCAACTGGTACAACGACACCATCGTGTACACCCACGGCTACGGACTCGTCGCCGCGTACGGCAACAAGCGCTCGACAGACGGCCAGCCGGTGTTCCTGGAGTCGGGCATCCCGAGCCAGGGGTCGCTCGGCACGTACGAGCCGCGGATCTACTTCGGCCAGCAGTCTCCGACGTACTCGATCGTCGGCGGCCCGAAGGGCGGCAAGAACGTCGAGCTCGACTACCCGGGTGGCGAAGGCGACGCGCAGCAGACGTACACCACGTTCAGCGGCAACGGCGGACCGAAGCTCGACAACATCTTCAAGCGGCTGGTCTACGCGCTCAAGTTCCAGGACGAGCAGATCGTGCTGTCGGATGCGGTCAACAACAACTCTCAGATCCTCTACGACCGCGACCCGATCAAGCGCGTTCAGAAGGTCGCTCCGTATCTGACGCTCGACTCGCAGGCGTACCCGACCGTCGTCGACGGCCGCGTCAAGTGGGTCATCGACGGATACACCACGAGCGACCAGTACCCGTACTCGCACGTCGGCAGCCTGAGCGACGCGATCGCGGACACCGAGACGCCGAAGCCCGCGTACGCCTTCGACGACATCAACTACATCCGTAACTCGGTGAAGGCCACGGTCGACGCGTACGACGGCTCCGTCACGCTCTACGCCTGGGACGCCAAGGACCCGGTGCTCAAGACGTGGGAGAAGATCTACCCGGCGACGGTCAAGCCGATGAGCGACATGAGCTCGCAGCTCCTCAGCCACGTGCGCTACCCGGCGGACATGTTCAAGGTGCAGCGCTCGGTGCTCGGTCAGTACCACGTGACGGACGCCGGCTCGTTCTACTCGCGTGAGGACGCCTGGACGACGCCGAACGACCCCGTGTCGTCGCCGACGGATCCCACGCTGCAGCCGCCGTACTACCTGACGATGCAGATGCCGGGGCAGACCGCGCCGTCGTTCTCGCTGTACACCACGTTCATACCCCAGGCGTCCAGTGAGTCGAGCAGATCCGTGCTCAAGGGCTATCTGGCCGTCGACTCCGATGCCGGCTCCACCAAGGGGAAGGTGTCATCGGCATACGGCAAGTTGAGACTCTTGACCCTGCCATCGAGCGACACGGTGCCAGGGCCTGGACAGGTGCAGAACACCTTCAACTCGGATCCGACGGTCTCGGCGCAGCTCAACCTGCTGAGACAGGGCAAGACGGATGTGATCAACGGCAACCTGCTGACGCTGCCGGTGGGCGGTGGTCTGCTCTACGTGCAGCCGGTCTACGTCAAGTCGACGGGTGAGACCAGCTACCCGCTGCTGCAGAAGGTGCTCGTCGCCTTCGGCGACAAGATCGCGTTCGAGGACACCCTCGACCAGGCGCTCGACTCGCTGTTCGGCGGTGACTCCGGTGCGACGGCGGGCGACAACAACGTCCCGCAGACCGGCGGAGGCACGAGCGGCAGCGGCTCCGGTGGTACCGGGTCCGGATCGAGCGGGGGCGGGAGCACGACGACCCCGCAGAACAACGCCGCGCTGCAGCAGGCGCTCTCGCAGGCCAAGCAGGCGCTCTCCGACCGGGCCGCTGCGTTGAAGGCCGGAGACTGGGCGGCATACGGTGCGGCCGACCAGCGACTCCAGCAGGCGCTGCAGGACGCGCTGGCCGCCGAGGGGACCACGAGCTCCAAGTAACGGCAGCGAACCGCGAAGGGCGGGGTGCGCATCCACCGGATGCGCACCCCGCCCTTCGTCGTGCCCGCGCCATCGTATGTTCAGTCGCCGTACAAAGTGAGCGGCAGGCGGATGCGCGCGTTCCGCGGAATCTCGGGCCACCCGAGTAACGGCCTCACAAAATGCTTGCAAAAACTTTGATTGTCGACTTTACTAACAAACATGCTGGTCGACGAAGGACGGCGCTCCCTGGCGGGCGAACACGGCACGATCCCACAGGATCGCGGCATGGTTCCCGGGCGTGCGCTGCGCCCGCGCGGCAAGGTCCTGCCTGAGCACGCGCGCAACCACAACCGTTCGCTCGTGCTGCAGACCCTGTATCGCGCCGGTCAGGTGAGCAGGGCGGACATCGCCCGCGAGACGGGGCTCACCAGGGTCACCATCTCCGACCTCGTCGGCGATCTGATCGCGGAGGGGCTCGTGATCGAGCTCGGACAGCGGGACGATGCCCGGCCGGGCAAGCCCGCCGTTCTCCTCGACATGAACAGAGCGGCGACGCAGATCGTCGGCGTCGACCTCAGTGAGCACTCCGCCTTCCGCGGGGCGGTGCTCGACATCGACGGCACCATCCTCGCCACGGCCGAGGTGGCACTGGCAGGGAGCCACGGCGATGAGGCGGTGGCGAAGGTGCTCGCCCTGGTGGACAGGCTGGTCGGCATGACGACCGCCCCCATCCTGGGCATCGGCATCGGCTCTCCCGGCATCGTCGATCCCTCCGGCACCGTCATCGCGGCCCCCAATCTCGGCTGGACCAACGAGGACCTGCACGGCCTGATCGCCGGGCACACCGGCCTTCCCGTGTTCGTGGCCAACGACGCGAACGTCGCCGTCCTCGCCGAGCACGGCTTCGGCGGTGCGCACGGCGACATGATGCTCGTGAAGATCGGTCACGGTGTCGGCTCCGGGCTGCTCGTGGCCGGGGCGCTGGTGCTCGGCAGCCGGTTCGCCGCCGGTGAGATCGGGCAGGTCATGGTGGGGACGGACGACGGAGCTGACACCCCGTACGACAGGGAGAAATGCCTGGAAGCCTGGCTGGCCGTGCCTCGGCTGGAGTCGCGGGTCGCCGCCGCCGCCATCGCGGGCGAGCCGGTGCAGCACGTGCTCAGGGAGGCGGGACAGCGGCTGGGTGTCGCCCTCGCCCCCATCGTGGGAGCGCTGAACCTGTCGGAGGTGGTGCTCAGCGGTCCGGAGGAACTGCTCGACGGCCCGCTGATCGACGCAGTGGGGGAGACGCTCCGCAACAGGACGATGGCCGGTTTCCACTCGGACGCCACACTGCGGATGACGAGCCAGGGCAGAGACATCGTCATCCGAGGGTGCGTCGTCATGGTGCTGTCCGCACAGCTCGGGGTCTCCTGATGACCCTCCTCCTCGACCGGCCGCCGACGCTGGACGCGATCGCCAGATCGTTCGCGCTCACCCCGGCAGCGGTGGATGCGCTCCCCGTCTTCCACGGGCGCTGCACGGTCGTCCGGCTCGCCACCGCCGACAACGAGGTGCTCGGCGTCCCGCGCTGGTCGACGCTCGCCGAGGCGTGGGGTGCGGAGGACTCGGACAGCGGGCAGCAGTGGTCGAGCAATCCCGTGGTGACCGTCGGCCGGGGCGACGACCCGAACCTCGTGCTGGCGACCCGGTCTCCCGTCGTGATCGTCGGGGTGGACAACGAGAGGCGCGCCTGGGTGCGCGCCGTGGTCGACGCGGTGCGTGCATCCTGCCGGTCGGTGCTCGTCGTGGATCTCGGCCACCGACTGACCGGTCACAGCTACGCCGACATCGCGACGTTCGGCTTCGACAGGGCGCGCGGGGCGGCGCTGCTGGAGCTGCTGACCGGCGCGCGAGGGACAGGCGCCCCGGCGGCGGGGGAGCGGCGCGGCGGCGTGTCGGCGACCGGCGCGGCCTAGAGCGCCCAGCTCGCTCCCGACGGTCAGAGCGCCCAGCTCACCCCGAGGGTCGACTGCATGGCGTGCTGCGCCGCCCCGCGGAACGGCTGCTCGAGGGCGATCTTGGCGTAGCGGAAGCTGAGCGGCATCGCGGCGCGCACCGTGTGCCTGGCCGCCTCGGCGCGCAGGTGGCCGATGAACTCGTCGCCCAGCTTGGGCGCGGTTCCGCCGAGCACGACGTTCGGGACGTCGAGGGCAGCCCCGACGAGCAGCAGTGCTCGCGCCAGCACGCGGGCTCCCGTGGCGATTCGCTCTTTCGACTCCTGCGTGGATGCGAGACCCGGCACATCCACGGACTCCAGGTCGGCGCCGTGCGGCAGACCGAGGAGCGAGGTGACGGAGACGACCTCCTCCAGGCAGCCGCGGTTTCCGCACGGGCAGAGCGGGGCATCCGGGCCGAACAGCACGGGGACGTGCCCGATCTCGCCCGCGCGGTGGGCGGCGCCGGCGAGGACCGTCCCGTCGACGATGAACGCGGCGCCGACGCCCGTGCTCAGCGAGACGAACATCTGGTTGGCCCCGAACTGGTCGGAACTCGAGTAGTCGGCGAGCGCTTCGGCGTCCGCGTCGTTGACGAGGTGCACGGGCGCGTCGACGATGCCGGCGATGGCAGCGCCGAGGTCGAGGTCGGTCCAGCCGAGCTGCACCGACTCGCGGATGAGGGGGCCGTCGGCGATCCCCGGCACCTGGATGCCGACGGCGACGACCGTGGCGGGGGTGGATGCGGCGAGGCGGCGGACGACCGACTGCACGTCCTCGACCGCACCAGGGGCGGACGGACGCTGCGAGAGCGTGGACAGCTCTGCGCCGAGGAGGTTGACGACCGCGCCGCGCACGAGCCCCGGCTGCACGATCACCGAGAGCAGAACGTGCCGCTCCTGGTCGACCTGCAGCGTCGTCGCGCGCTTCCCGCCTGTGCTCTCTGCGCGCTGGCCTTCCAGGACCAGCCCGTCCGCGATCAGGCCGGAGAGCAGGGACGAGACGGTGGCGGAGGTCAGGCCGGTGCTCCTGGCGATCCCCGCGCGCGTCGCCGTGCCTCCGCCGGAGACGACGAGCTGCAGCGCGCTCCGCAGGTTGCGCTCACGAACGGCGGCCTGCGTCGCCTTGTTGTGATCGTCTGCCACGTCTGTCCGCTCCTCGGTGCGCGTTGCTCCCCGCTGACGACCATAGCGAATCGGCCGCCGCGGGGAGCGGCGACGCTCCCGGGCTGTCGGTGGACTGGCGGGTGGGCGGGGGTCGGCGGATGATGGACCGCATGGGTTACGGACTGATGCTGGTGGACGTGCAGCGCAACATGCTCGAGGGCGAGACGGCGATCGAGGGTGCTGCTGCGTTCCGGGACACGATGTCCGGCCTGCTTGAGCGGGCGAGGGAGGCGCGCATCCCGATCGTGCACGTGCAGAACGACGGCGACCCCGGCGACCCTGACGAGCCGGGGACGCCGGGGTGGGAGTTCGTGTTCCGTCCGCTGCCCGGTGAGCCTGTGGTGCGCAAGGACGTGACGAACACGTTCGAGTCGAACCCCGCGCTGGCCGATGTGCTGCACGCGATGGGCGTCTCGACTCTGATCGTCGCCGGACTGCAGAGCGAGTACTGCATCCAGGCGACGGCGCTCGGCGCGCTGGAACGCGGCTTCGAGGTGATCGTGCCCGCCGACGGTCACGCCACCTACGACGACGCGCAACCGGCCGCAGAGATCAGCGAGCGCGTGGCGATCGAGCTCGCCGCGGAGGGCGTGACGATCGTGGATCTCGTCGAGGTGCGGTTCGACTGACCGGCCGGGCTCACCAGCCGCCTCCGCCCCCGCCGCCGCCTCCGCCTCCGGAGAACCCGCCTCCGCTCGCTCCGCCGGTGAAGCTGCTTCCTCCCGATCCCGAGTATGACGAGACCGGGGGCGTGGTCGCGAACGGCGAGCCCTGGTACAGGGAGCTGAACGCGGCCACCTGGAGGGGGAGCAGTGCGGGGTTCGTGGCCCCCGGCATCCAGTCGGGCTGGGTGGCGGTGACGTCGTAGGAGTGCGCCAGCTCGCGCATCCACTCCTTCTCGACGCCCCACACGATCGCGTAGGGCAGCAGTCTCTCATTGAGTTTGACCACCGCTGAACCGTCGCGCGCATCCACGCGTTCGGCGCCCTCCGGGCTCTGCAGCACGCGGAAGCGGTCGGCCTCGGCCAGGGCGAGATAGTCGCGGAGGCCGAGCAGGTAGTCCCTGAGCTCGACGCCTTTGGCGGTGAGCAGGTCCGGCACCCTGGCAAGGATGAAGACGGCCACCGTGGCGACGATGACGCAGGCGAAACCCCAGCCGAGGACGGCCGTGGTGGCGTCTTCGTTGCTCGCCCACGCGAAGAGCACGATCCAGGCGATGAGGATCAGCACCATGAGCGTGCGCGCGAGGAACGGCAGCCTGCTCGTCGGGCGGGCGCGCAAACCGCGCTCGCGCACCACCTGGTCGAGCGCGCCGCCGAGCCCGGCCAGACGGTCGCCGAGCACCTGGTTGGTCGGGTCGAGCACTTCTTCGTCGCCTGGCTCCGCGGCTCCGAAGACGCGCGTCAGGATGTCGCGTTCTGCGTCGTCGGTCACGGTCGCCGGGTCAGCGAGCAGGCGCAGGCCGAACGGTCTCTCCTGCGACGCATCCGAATGGTCGACGATGGCGGCGACCTTGGCCACGGCGAACCCGACGAGCTGGGCTGGCAGCGCGCGGTCCTCGCGCTTCAGGAAGGCGGCGGCGAGGGCGGGGAACATCCCTGGCGGAGGGGTGTACTGGGGCACGATGATGCCGCGCCCGCGCGGGGTGCGCCAGAGGACGACCCGCGCGACCACGATCCCGGCGAGGATCAGCGCGGAGAGCGCGAGGAGGATCCACGGGAGTACGGCGAAGGGGAAGGCGGCCCTGGCGTCCGGAGGCGGCGCGAACGTTCCTGAGGTGAATCCGACCGCGATCGTGACGTTCTGGTGCGGCGCGAGGGAGCTCTGGCTCACCGAGATGACCGACCCGCCCGCCGTGGGCGAGGACGAGACGTCGCACGGCGTGGTGCTGCCCTGCTCGCCGACGTAGCAGGAGGCGTCGCCGGTGAGTGCGCCGGTCAGGTCGCTGCCGAGATGGAGTCGCGCTGAGACGCGGCCGAACGGCTGCGCCCATGCCGTTCCGTTCACATCCCAGTAGAACTCGTCGTCGTGCGTGTCGGCGAACGGCCGCACGACGTAGCGCTGCGTGTAGGTGATCACGTAGGTCTGGCGGCCGTGCACGAAACTGTCGGCGGAGCCGATCTTCAGTTGCGCGAAGCCGTCCTCGTCGTCGCGCTCGAACGGGATGCTCCCGCCGTCGGCGTTCGTCACCGACACGACGGACAGCCGCAGGTCGGTGTGCTGGTAGGTCAGCGGGATCGCGCGGACGATGCCGTGGTTCTGGTCGAAGGACGGGAAGTCGGCGACGAGCGTCTCGACCGTCTTCAGTGCGGAGTCCCTGTTCGCGTCACGCGTGAGGGTGTAGTCGGCGTCGAACGACTCGAACGCGAAATCGCTCGAGTCGGCGCGCACCGACCCCGTGGCGACCGACGGCGCACCCACGGCCGTCGCGGGCGCGGCCCCGCTGAGCGCTGACACGAGGACGACGGCCACAACGGATGCTCGAATTCCACGCCAGGACACGAGTTCGAGGCTACCGGAGTGTGCGGCGGCCCATCGGTGCGGAGTCGCCGGTGCGTCTGCCAGTATCGGGGGAGACGTGGATGCGAGGGGGATCGTGATGCGGACGACGAAGACGGCGCGCGGGGTGGGGACGGCGCGCGAGGCGGGGACGGCGACGGCCGACGCGGGAGAGTTGTCGCAACTCCCTGCCGGGCCTATTCTGCTGCGCCTGCGCCGGCTGCTGATCACGACCGGCCTCTCCGCCGTCGTCTACGCCGCACTCGCGACGGGCAGCAAGGGGCAGTGTCCGGGAGCGGGAGCGCCGGGGGCGGCCCCCGGCGCCCAGACCTGCGTGAATCTCACCATGCATCCGAGTTGGATGGTCTTCGCGGCGTTCGCCGTGATCGTGTTCGTCGCCATCGGCCTGGTCGCCCGCCGAGCGTCGACACTGGAGGAGGCCGGCCGCATCTTCGACAGGGCGGCGATCGTCGTCATGGCGGTGGCCGCGGTCTCCGTCGTTGTGGGGTTGCTCTGGATCACCTTCCTGCCGTACGACTCGCTGACCGGAAGCGCGACCGTCATCTACCCGTTCCCGTTCAACTCACCGGAGCTCAGAGTCACCACCACCCCGTGAGTGCGGTCGTGGACGAGAATGGCACCATGAGCTCTCCGCCCTCGCCTCAGCGCTCGTCTCAGCGCTCGCCTCAGCGCTCGTCTCAGCGCTCGCCTCAGCGCTCGTCTCTGCGCGAAACGCTCCGGGCCGTCCCGTCTGTGGTCGGCGTCGCGCCACCGTGGGAGCCGGAGTCCGCGCCGGACGAGCCGCACGCCCTTTTCCTGAGCTGGCTGACGGAGGCCATCGACGCCGAACTGCCCGAGCCGCACGCGGCGACGCTCTCGACGGTCGACGAGGACGGCCTCCCTGACGCCAGGGTGCTCGTGCTCAAGGACGTGACGGACGACGGCGGATTCTCGATCGCCACGGCCGCCGAATCGGCCAAAGGGGCTCAGCTCGCTCGGAACCCCGGCTGTGCTCTGAGCTTCTACTGGGGCCCGCTGGCGCGCGCCGTGCGGATTCGCGGCATCGCCAGGCGGGCGACCGCCGCCGCGTCGGCCGCGGACTTCCTCGCCAGGCATCCCGCCGCTCGCGCGCAAGTGCTGGCCGGACGGCAGAGCAGCGTCCTGGTCGACAGCGCCGGACGGGACAGGCTCATCGCCGACGCGCAGGCCGCCGTCGACGGCGATCCCGGTCTCGTCGCCGCGCAGTGGACCGCCTGGACGATCGAGCCGTCGTCGGTCGAGTTCTGGCAGGGTTCGCCCGACCGCAACCACCAGCGACTCCAATACCTGCGCACCGCATCCACCTGGACTCGACGCAGGCTCTGGCCGTAGTCTCCGCCTCTGCGGGGTGCCAGCGAGGTCGTGCACAAAAAGAACAAGGCCCGGATTTCCTAGGAAATCCGGGCCTTTCTGGTTGCGGGGGCAGGATTTGAACCTACGACCTCTGGGTTATGAGCCCAGCGAGCTACCGAGCTGCTCCACCCCGCGTCACAAGAATTTACTTTAGCACCGGCTGCTGTTCAGTAAAAATCGTGGTCGAATCCCGGGCGTGCCGCGCGTGCATCCGGCGTTTGGTAGAACGATCTGTCGATGCCCCGTGTTTCGGGGCGGGCCTGTTCCGGTGGCCGCCGGTAGAGTCGGTGACAGGGAGGGCGTCCATGCCGAGTTCGCTTCAGAAGTATCGGGTCTGTGTGATCGAGGACGATCCGGACGTCGCCTTCTACATGAAGACGGTGCTGGAGAAGCGGGCGGATGCGGTGGTCGTCGCGATCACGGACCCGTCCACGGCGCTGGCGGCCATCGCCGACTTCGAGCCGGACCTGGTGCTCACCGACATCGAGATGCCGGGGATCTCCGGGCTCGACCTGCTGAAGGTGCTGCGCAGCCAGTATCCGGGGATGCCGGTCGTCGTCATGACCGCCCACGTCTCGGTCGACTACGCGGTCTCCGCTCTGCGCGCGCAGGCGGACGAGTTCCTGACCAAACCGGTCTCCTCCGCCGACCTGGTCTCGATCGTGACCAGGCTCGCCGAGCAGGGGCGCACCAAGAAGGCCGCGCAGCGCCCGCAGGTGGTCCTCGCCATCGGCGCGCATCCCGACGATGTCGAGATCGGCGTCGGCGGCATCCTCTCCGCCCACCGTGAGGCGGGCAACACCGTCGTCATCCTCACCATGTCGCGGGGCGCCAGGGGAGGGGATGCGGACGACAGGCAGCACGAATCTCTCGCGTCTGCGGAGCTGCTGGGTGCCAGGCTGTTCATGGAAGACCTCGAGGACACCCAGATCTCGGCGGCCGACCCGACGGTCGGCATCATCGAGCGCGTCGTCGCCGAGGTGCAGCCGGACATCGTGTACACGCACTCCGCCCACGACCGCCACCAGGACCACCGCGCCGTGCACTCCGCGACGCTCGTCGCGACCCGGTCGGTGCGCACGGTGTGCTGCTACCAGAGCCCGTCAGCGACGATCGACTACCGGCCGACCCGGTTCGTGCCGATAGATGGTTTCACAGACGCGAAACTGCGCCTGATCGACTGCTTCCGGTCGCAGACGGAGCTCCGCTCGTATCTCGAACCCGACTTCGTGCTCGCCACGGCGCGTTACTGGTCGCGATTCGGAGGCGGCCAGAGCTGTGAGCCGCTCGAAGTGATCAAAGACACCGCAGACATCTCGGTGCCCGCATCGTCCATGACCGCGGACGCCCGAATCAGAGGATCAGAAGTGAACAGAGGAACCGAAGTGAACAGAGGAACAGAGAAGTGACCCGAGTTCTCGTGACGGGCGCTGGCGGCCCAGCCGGCGTCGCCGTCATCCGCTCGCTGCTGGCCCGCGACGACGTGCAGGTGCTCGCCGCCGACATGGACGGCTGGGCGAGCGGGCTGTACCTCGTTGCCGCCGCCGACCGGCGCATCGTCCCCGCGGGCAGATCCGCCGGGTTCGTCGACGAGCTGATCCGGATGTGCGAGGCCGACGGCGTGGATGTGCTGTTCTCCACGGTCGACGTGGAACTTCCCGGCCTCGCAGCCCGGCGCGACGACCTGCTCGCGGTCGGGACGGCGCTCGCCGCCCCGAGCGTCGAGACGCTGACGGTCTGCCTCGACAAGTACCTCCTCGCCGAGCGCTGCGCAGGGCGGCTCGCCGTTCCGGAGACCAGGCTGCTGAACGCGGACGGCGTCGCGCACGACTGGACGTTCCCCGTCATCATCAAGCCGCGCAGTGGAGCGGGATCCCGCGGTGTCCGCCTGATCCAGGACCGCGAGACGCTGGAGTCGCTCGGCACGGACGAGAGCATCCTGATCCAGGAGAACCTGCCGGGGGACGAGTTCTCGGTCGACGTGCTCTCCGCGCTCGACGGCAGCGTGATCGCCGCCGTTCCCCGTTCGCGCGAACGCGTCGACTCCGGCGTCTCGATCGCCGGTCGCACGGTCAAACGCGACGAGCTCTCCCAGACCGCCGCCGACGTCGCTCGCGCCATCGGGCTCACCGGCGTCGCCAACGTGCAGCTCCGCTACAGCACCGCAGGCGTTCCGGCGCTGCTGGAGGTGAACCCGCGCTTCCCGGGCGCGATGCCGCTGACGATCGCTGCCGGCGTGGACATGCCCTCGCTGCTGCTCGACCTGGTGACGGGCGTCGACGTGCCGGCGAGCGTCGACTTCGTGGAGCTGGCGAACGTGCGGTACCTCGAAGACGTCTTCCTCGATCCGGCCGACGTGCTCGTCTCCGAGAACGCCGCCCACGCCGAAGGTCCGGGCGAGGAGTGACCGCGTCCGGCCGCGAGCTGCTGCTGGGCGACTACCACGTCCACTCGACGTTCTCGGACGACGCGGTCAGCACGCTCGCGGAGAACCTGTCGGCGGCGCACGCGGCGGGGCTGCGCGAGCTGCGCCTCATCGACCATGTGCGCGCGTCGACCACCTGGGTGCCCGAGTTCGTGCGCGCTGTCGCTGCAGAACGCATCCCCGACGGTCTGACGGTGTTCACAGGGGTGGAGACGAAGCTGCTGGATGCGTCGGGCGCCATCGACACGCCGCCCGACCTAATCGTCGGCGCCGGCGGGGTGGACGCGATCGTGATCGGCGACCACCAGTTCCCCGGCACGGACGGGCCGTGGTCGCCGCGCGAGACGACCGAGCGCCTCGCCGCCGGGCTGTCCGCCGACGACGCGCTCGATCAACTGATCACCGCGAGCATCCGCGCCATGCAGCGAACGCCGAACGGGCAGCTCGCGCACTGGTTCTCCATCCTGCCCAAGGTGGGACTGTCCGAGGAGCAGCTCGGGAGCGACAGGCTCGCCGCCTGGGCCGCTGCAGCGGCGAGCACGGGAACGATCGTCGAGGTCAACGAGAAGTGGGCGTGTCCGGGGCCGGATGCGGTCGCCGCCCTGATCGCGGCCGGCGCCCGCATCGTCGCATCCACCGACAGCCACGTCGCGTCGGACGTCGGCCGCTACGAACGTGTGGCGCGCATCCTGGAGGACGCCTATGGTCGTTCCCAAGAGAGCGCAGCGAGTGCGACGGACACAGGACCGACCACCGCACAACCGACCGACACAGAACTGACCGACACCGGGGAGGAGGACCGATGAGCCCCATCGACATGAACAGCGAGACGTACGAGAAGATCCAGCGCGAGATCGACGCGAACAAGCGCTGGGAGTACCGCCTGCTCCCGTATGCGGGGATCGCCCTGGTCGTGCTGGCCGCGATCGTCGTCGTTCGCACGGTGTTCCTCTCATGAGCGAGGCAGGTGCGCCCCGCGTCGTCATCGCCGACGACGATGACGACATCCGCGGGCTCATGCTCATCGCCGCCAAACGCGCGGGCGTGGAGGTGGTGGCGGCCGTCGACAACGGTCCGGCTGCACTCGAAGCAGTGCGCGCAGGCGGCATCGACCTCGTCGTGCTCGACATCTCGATGCCCGGCATGAACGGGGTCGAGGTCGCTGAGGCGGTCAGGGCCGATCCCGTCGCCAGTGCGACGCTCATCCTGATGGTGTCCGCGTCCGTGCAGCTCCTCACCGACCACGGCGTCGTCGCAGAACGCTCTGACAGCTTCATCATCAAGCCGTTCAGTCCCAAGGTGCTGACCGCGCGCATCAGGGACATGCTCGGGATGGAGGCGGCGGTATGACCATCGACCGCTGGCTCGGCCGGATCTCGATCGATTCGCCCAGCCCGTTCGTCAAGCAGATTCCGACGATCGTCGGCTTCCTGATCGCCATCGGCGTCATGCTGCTGCCGCTGAGCCCCGGCCCGACGAACACGCTGTTCTTCTACCTGGGAGTCGCGCTCGCCGTGGTGGCGACCGTCGTCTCCTTCGCTTTCCCGTGGCGGCGGCTGCGCACCGAGTGGTCGATCCTCATCCCGGTGCTCTCGCTGATCGCCGTCGGCCTGTTCCGGCTCGGCACCGGTGGGTCGACCTCGCCGTACGGCGCGCTGCTGCTGCTCCCATTCGTGTGGATCGCGACGGAGGAGGGCAGGATCAACGCCGTGATCGCGGCGCTCGGCACCTTCCTCGTGCTGCTCGGGCCCCTGGTGGTGAGCACCGTGCCGACGACTGTCGGCGACCTGGTTCGCGCGATCTTCTCCCCGCTGATATACATGATCGTCGCGGTCGTCATCAACGAGATCGCGCACAGAGTGCGCGTGCAGCTCGCCGCGGCCACCGAGGCGGCGAAGCAGCGCAAAGAGCTGCTCGAACAGGCCGTGCGCTCGCAGGATGAACTCGTGCTCAACGAGGCACGGCTCAAGACGGCGAACCGTCTCATCCAGAGCATCTGGAACGCGGTGACGGAGCAGTCGGTGATCGGCACCGACCTCGACGGTCTCATCGACGTCTGGAACCCCGGCGCGGAGAAGATGCTCGGCCTCACCGAGAAGCAGGCGCTCGAAGGCCACAGGCACATCATCGAGTTCCACCTCGCCTCCGAGCTGGAGGAGCGGCTCCGCGACATGGACGCCCGGGTGCAGACCGTGTCGAGCGCCGAGGACTTCTCCGCTCTGGTGGACGCGGTCCGCTCCGGGTACGCCGATGTGCGCGACTGGACGTATGTGCGGGCGGACGGCAAGCTGGTGCCCGTCCAGGTCGCAGCGACGCCGCGCCTCGACGAGAACGGCCACAGAGTCGGTTTCATCTTCGTCGCGACAGATATGACGCAGGCGCGAGAGTTCGCCAGGTTGAAGGACGAGTTCGTCGGCCTCATCTCGCACGAACTGCGCACGCCGCTCAGCTCCATCCTCGGGTACCTCGAACTGATGCGCGACGACGAGGACGACCCGCTGTCGCAGGAGCAGTTGCAGTACCTGGGGGTGGCGGAGCGCAACGCACACCGACTGCTGCGGCTCGTCGGCGACCTGCTGTTCACCGCTCAGGTGGAGTCCGGCCGGTTCCCGCTCGAGCAGAAGGACCTGGAGCTGGGCCCGCTGGTCACCGCGTCCGTCGAGTCCGCCCGCCCCGTCGCCGCGAACGCGGGGGTCGCGCTCGCGGCCGAGTTGCCGGACGAGTCCGTGACGATCTTCGGCGACCCGCTGCGCATCGGCCAGTCCATCGACAACCTCGTCTCCAATGCCATCAAGTTCACGCCGTCCGGTGGAAGCGTCACCGTCGCCCTCTCCCGCGACGGCGGGGATGCGGTGATCGCCGTCACCGACACCGGCATCGGCATTCCCGCGGTCGAGCTCGGGCAGCTCTCCAACCGGTTCTTCCGCGCCTCGACGGCCACCCGCAACGCCGTGCCAGGCGTCGGCCTCGGGCTCACCATCACGAAAGCCATCGTCACCGCGCACGGCGGAAGCATCGACATCGCCAGCGAGGAGGGCGTCGGCACCACGATCAGCCTGCGCCTCCCTCTCGAAGTGGCAGCGGCGGCGGCCATGGACGGCGGCCGCTGATGGACGTCGCCGTCGTGCAGTTCGCGCCGACCGACGACACCGTTCACAACAGGGACTCCGTCGCCGCGTTCGTGGCGGTCGCTGCCGGACGCGGGGCGAAGCTCGTGGTGTTCCCCGAGTACGCGTCGTATTTCGCGCATCCACTCGGCGAGGGGTTCGTGCGGAACGCCGAGCCGATGGACGGGCCGTTCGTCGGCGCGCTCGTCGCTGCCGCCAGGGAGCATGACGTGTTCGTGGTCGCCGGTCTCGTGGAGAGCACCGATGACCGGCACCGGTTCTCGAACACCCTCGTCGCCGTCGCTCCCACGGGCGACGTCGTCGCGACGTACCGCAAGCAGCACCTCTACGACGCGTTCGGCGCCCGGGAGTCCGACTGGGTGGTGCCCGGCTCCCTGGACGCTCCCCAGACGTTCGACGCGCACGGCATCACCGTGGGGATGCAGACCTGCTACGACCTGCGCTTCCCCGAGGTGACCAGGCGGCTGGCCGACGCGGGGGCCGAGCTGGTGCTCGTTCCTGCTGAATGGGTGCGCGGTCCGCTCAAGGAGCAGCACTGGCGCACTCTGATCGCAGCGCGTGCCATCGAGAACACGCTCTACATCGCCGCCGCGGACCACACGCCTCCGATCGGCGTCGGATCGAGCACGATCGTCGACCCGATGGGCGTCGCGCTCGCCACGATCGGAGAGACGACAGGGGTCGCCGTCGCCGAGGTCGCCGTGGAGCGCGTGCGCGCTGTGCGCGAGGTCAACCCGGCACTCGCCCTCCGGCGCTACCGGGTGGAGCCGATCGACTGATTCGGCGTCAGCGCCGCAGGTCGGAGAGCTGTGCGGCCGCGCGCTCCAGCACCTCGGTGCGCTTGCAGAACGCGAACCGGACGAGGGATGCGGTCCCCGCGGCGTACGCGTCCGTGCAGAACGCGGACAGCGGCACGGCGACCACCCCGGCGAGGTGGGGCAGCTCACGGCAGAACGTCACGGCGTCGGCGAAGCCCAGGGGAGCGGCGTCGGCGACGACGAAGTATGTGCCGTCGGAGTCTGCGACCCCGAAGCCCGCGGCGCGCAGCCCGTCCGACAGCAGATCCTTCTTCTGCCTGAGCGTCGCGGCGATGCCGGTGAAGTAGTCGTCACCCAGCCGGAGCCCGGCCGCGATGGCCGGCTGGAACGGCGCGCCGTTGACATAGGTCAGGAACTGCTTCACCGCGAGGACGGCTGTCACGAGCTCGGCCGGGGCGGTGAGCCAGCCGACCTTCCACCCCGTGGTGTTGAACGTCTTGCCGCCGGAGGAGATGCTCACCGTGTGCTCCCGCGCCCCCGGCAGCGTCGCGATCGGCACGTGCGGCACGCCGAACGTCAGGTGCTCGTACACCTCGTCCGTCACGATGATGGCGTCGTGCTCGTCGGCCAGTTCCACGATCGTCTGCAGCACCTCGGTGCTCAGCACCGTGCCGGTCGGGTTGTGCGGGGAGTTCACGAGGATGATCCTGGTGCGGTCGGTGACCGCATCCCGCAGCTCGTCGAGGTCGGGCTGGAAGCCGGGAAGGCGAAGGGGGACCGTGCGGTGCCTGCCGTCGGCCAGGCTGATCAGCGCGCCGTACGCGTCGTAGAACGGCTCGAAGGTCACGACTTCGTCGCCCGGCTGCAGCAGCGCAAGCAGGGTGGCCGCGATGGCCTCTGTGGCGCCCGCGGTGACCAGGACCTCGCGGTCGGGGTCGATGGTGAGCCCGTAGAAGCGCTGCTGGTGCTCGGCGATGGCGTGCCGCAGGTCCGGGATGCCGATGCCGGGCGGGTATTGATTCTTTCCGGAGCGGATGGCGGCCACCGCGGCGTCGAGCACGACGGCGGGTCCGTCCTCGTCCGGGAAGCCCTGGCCGAGGTTGATCGAGCCCGTCCGCACGGCGAGAGCGCTCATCTCGGCGAAGATCGTCGCAGCGATCGAACCGTCTGCGCCGAGCAGCCCTGCTCCGCTCGCCGCGCGCTTCCACGCGCCTGACACCGTCATGGGACCATCCTCTCCGCGTCGTGTTGTTCCAACCTACGGGGTGTCGGTCGTCGCACGCATTCGGTACGTTGTGCAGAGTCATTGACAGGCAGTAGCTCGTCCACAGGGGCCGCAAATAGAACACCCAGGTTCGCATCCCAAGCTGTCAGTGCTTGGAAGGAGCAACACACCATGACTGACACCCCGATCACTCCGGAGCCCGCGAAGGCCCAGCACGACGCCGACACCGAGTCGGTCGCGGGTGCTGCAGCCGAGACCCCCGTCAACGCCGAAGGCCGGACCCCGGCGGAGGCCACTCCGGCTGCCGAGGCTGCGCCGGCCGCTGACGCTGCGCCGGCCGCTCCCGCCGCTCCGGCCGCTCCCGCCGCTCCGGCTTGGGAAGCTCCGGCCGCCGCGCCGGCCGCTCAGCAGACGGATGCGCAGCCCACCCTCCCGCAGCCGGGAGCGCCCATCGCTCCGGCCGCCAACCAGACCCAGCCGACCCAGCCGGTGCCGCCGCAGCCGTACGGCCAGCAGCCGACCGCGCAGCAGCCGACCGCGCAGCAGCCCAACTACGGGAACGGCTCGTTCGGCCAGCCCGCATACCAGGGCGCACCGCAGCAGCCGTACGCCCCGCACGCCCAGCACGGGCCGTACGCGACCGCCCCCGGCGTTGCGACGGCTGACAAGCCGGCGAAGAAGCGCAACACCGGCATGATCATCGCGACCCTCGCGATCGGCGCCCTCATCGGCGGCGTCGCCGGAGCGGGAGCGGGAGTCGGCATCTACGCGGCGACCAGCTCCAACAACGCGACCATCAAGACAGTCTCCGGCCCGCAGAACATCACCGTCAACGACGCCAACAACGCCACGACGGTCACCGCCGTCGCCGCGAAGGCGTCGCCGAGCGTCGTCACCATCTCGGTGACCGGCTCGAGCGAGGGGGGCACGGGCTCCGGCATCGTCCTCACCTCGGACGGCTACGTCCTCACCAACACGCACGTCGTCACCCTCGACGGCCAGGCCTCGAACGTGACCGTCAGCGTCCAGGACAACGACGGCAAGATCTACTCGGCGAAGATCGTCGGCACCGACCCGACCACCGACCTCGCCGTGATCAAGCTGGACGGCGCATCCGGGATGACCCCGATGAAGTTCGCCGACTCGAGCAAGCTGAACGTCGGAGACACCGCCGTGGCGATCGGCGCACCGCTCGGTCTCTCCGGCACCGTCACCGACGGCATCGTCAGCGCCCTCAACCGCAGCATCAGCATCGCCTCGTCCGCGGCTCCCAAGTCGGGCGACGACTCGTCCGGCGGCAGCGGGGGAGACACCAACGGCAACCCGTGGAACTTCGACTTCCCCGGTCAGGGCGGCTCAGGCTCCGGTTCGCAGCAGCAGACCACCACGACGGCGACGATCTCGCTGCCGGTCATCCAGACCGACGCCGCGATCAACCCCGGCAACTCCGGTGGAGCCCTGCTCAACAGCAAGGGTGAGCTGATCGGCGTCAACGTGGCCATCGCCAGCGCGAGCGGTTCGTCGTCGAGCGGCACCCAGTCGGGCAGCATCGGCGTCGGCTTCGCCATCCCGGCGAACCTCGCTGAGCGCGTCTCGCAGGAGATCATCAAGAACGGCTCTGCCACGCACGGCCTGCTCGGCGCATCCGTCACCGACTCGTCCTCCGACGCCAAGGCGACCAACGTCGGCGCGATCATCAAGGATGTCACCTCCGGAGGGGCAGCGGCAGCCGCCGGCCTGAAGGCAGGCGACGAGGTCGTGAACTTCAACGGCCTGCCGATCACGAGCGCGACCGACCTGACCGCTCAGGTCCGCGCCCTCGCGGCCGGAGCCAAGGCGGACGTCACCTACATCCGCGACGGCCAGACCAAGACCACGACGGTCACGCTCGGTTCGCTCCCCGCGAGCTGATCGCCCGCACCGCCACCACGAGGCCGTCCCGCAGCAGCGGGGCGGCCTCGCGGCGTTCGGGTGGCGGGCTCCCAGGCGCGCCGGGGAGCGGCTGATAAGCTCGAACGACCCGAAAACGACGAATGGAACCGATGCCGGACAACACTGTGCACACCCTCCCCGGTGTCTCGTACGTGATGCCCGTTCTGAACGAAGTCACTCACGTGCGGGCTGCCGTCGACAGTCTCCTCGCGCAGGACTACGCAGGACCGTTCGAGGTGACCATCGCGCTCGGCCCGAGCATGGACGGCACAACGGAGCTCGTGGAGGACCTCGCGGCCGTCGACAACCGCATCCACATCGTCGAGAACGTCGTCGGCTCCACGCCGGCCGGGCTCAATCTGGCCATCCGCCAGTCGCACTACCCCGTGGTCATCCGGGTGGATGCGCACTCCGTCCTGCCCACCGACTACGCCCGCATCGCGGTGGAGACGATTCTGGAGACCGGCGCGGACAACGTCGGCGGACTGATGGATGCGCAGGGCACCACCGCGTTCGAGCGCGCCGTCGCGCGCGCATACGGCAGCCGCGTCGGCCTCGGCGGCACCAAGCTGCACGTCGGCGGTGAAGCCGGACCGGCGGAGACGGTGTACCTCGGCGTCTTCCAGCGCGACAGGCTGATCGAGGTCGGCATGTTCGACGAGGACATCAAGCGCGGTCAGGACTGGGAGCTCAACCGCCGCCTGCGAGCGACCGGCGGCACGGTGTGGTTCACGCCGCGGCTCAAGGTCACATACCGACCGCGCCCCAACCTCTACCGTCTGGCCAGACAGTTCGTGTCGACCGGCGTCTGGCGCGGAGAGCTCGCGCGCCGTTTTCCCGCCGCCAACGGCATCCGCTACTTCGCGCCGCCCCTGATGGTGCTCGGCGTCGCCATCGGGCTGATCCTCGGGATCGTCGGCATCGTCCAAGCCATCCTCGGGGCAGCGCCCTGGCTGCTCATCGGCTTCGCCATCCCGGCGTTCTACGTGCTGATCGTCCTCGTCTCCGCCATGCTGTGGGGGCGCAAGGATGGCTTTCGTTCGTTCCTCTGGTTTCTCGTAGTCTTGCCGTGCATCCATTTCTGCTGGGGGAGCGGCTTCATCCTCGGATACCTCTCGCTCACCCGCAACATCACGGCCCACACGGGAAGGTAGCCATGTCAGCCCCAGGCACCGGCGCGCACGGAGCGCGCCCGACCTCGATCGCCGAGCTGCGCGCGGTCGCGCAGCCGCCCGAGGTGCGCGGCCGCCGCAACGCCGAGCACTGGACCGCGTCGCTGTACCTGCGCAACCTGTCGCCGTACCTCACCTGGTTCCTGCTCAAGACCTCGATCTCGGCCAACGGCGTCACCGGACTGATGATCCTCACCGGATGGGCGACGGCCGCGAGCCTGCTCATCCCCGGCATCGGCGGCGCCGCGCTCGCCCTCATCCTCGGCCAGTTGCAGATGCTGGTCGACTGCTGCGACGGCGAGGTGGCGCGCTGGCGCAAGACATCGTCGCCCGCGGGGATCTTCCTCGACAACGTCGGGCACTACTCCACCGAGACGCTGATCGCGATCGCGCTCGGCATCCGCGCGGCGGGCTACCCGTTCGAGGCGCCGGCCGACTACCTGTGGACCAACCTCGGCACCCTGCTGGCCCTCATCATCGTGCTCAACAAGGCCCTGAACGACATGGTGCGCGTCGCCAGGGCGAACGCGGGCCTCGGCAAGCTGGCCGACACCCAGGCGGCGTACGCGCCGACCCACGGCGTGATCGCCCGCCTGCGCCGCGCCGCTCGCTTCGTGCCGTTCCACCGGCTCTACCACTCGGTCGAGCTGACGATCATGATCTTCGTCTTCTCGATCGTCGGCCTCTTCATCGGGGATCAGCTCGCCAACCGCATCCTGCTGGCCGTCCTCGTGCCGCTGGCGCTGCTGGCGCTGATCGGGCACTTCGTGGCGATCATGTCGTCCAAGAGGGTCCGTGGCTGACCGTCGGGTGGCGGTCGTGGTGCTCACTCAGGGCACCCGGCCGGTCGAGCTGCGCCGCGGGATCGACTCCGTGCTGGCGCAGACGGGCGTCGAGACCGACGTGGTCGTCGTCGGCAACGGCTGGGACCCTGCCACGTCCGACCCGGCACTTCCCGACGGCGTCCGCTCGCTGCACCTTCCGGAGAACGTCGGCATCCCCGCGGGACGGAACGCGGGCGTCCCCCTGGTCTCCGGCGACATGCTGCTGTTCCTGGACGACGACGCGTGCATCCCGTCGCCCGGCTTCCTCACCGACGCGATCGGCAAACTGGATGCGGACCCCGGCATCGGGATGATCCAGCCGCGCATCGTGGACCCCTCCGGCACGATGTCGCCTCGCCGATGGATCCCGCGTATCCGCAAGGGCGACCCTGCGCACCCGAGCAACGTTTTCTCGGTGTGCGAGGCGGTCATCGTGCTCCCGCGACGCGTGTTCGACGCCGCCGGCGGCTGGGCCGCCCCGTTCTTCTACGCCCACGAGGGAATCGACCTGGCCTGGAAGGTGTGGGACCAGGGGCTGCGCACCTGGTACGCGGGCGACCTGATCGCCAACCACCCCGCCGTCTCGCCGACGAGACACTCGTACTATTACCGCCTCAACGCCCGCAACCGGGTGTGGCTGGCGCGACGCAACCTGCCCGGCGTGCTCGTGCCCCTCTACGTCGGATCGTGGACGGGCATCCAGGTGCTCCGGTGGTTCAGGAAGCCGGCGGTGCTGAAGGCGTGGTTCGGAGGCTGGCGGGAAGGCTGGCGCACCGACCCGGGAGAGCGGAAGCCGCTGCGCTGGCGCACTGTGTGGCGCATGACCCTCGCTGGGCGCCCCCCGATCGTCTGAGGCTCTGAGCCTCTGAGGCTCTGAGGCTCTGAGGCTCTGAGCCTCGCTGCCGCTGAGCCTCTGTGCTTGTGAGCCTCTGTGCTTGTGAGCCTCTGTGCTTGTGAGCGCGCTCAGTCGTCTGCGCGCTCGTCGGCGCTCGGGTCCGGCGCCGACGACAGTTCGCCCTGGGCCAGTTCGCCCGTGGTCAGCTCGCCCTGCGGAGCGGAGGCTGAGCGTCGGCGCGGCACTGCCCCCTTCAGGACGGTGCCCGCGCGGAGCGCTGCGCTCCCAGCGCTCGCGCCCATCCGGCGCACCCCGTCGGTCGTCGCGGCGATGGACCGCCCGGCGATGCCGGGCTTCTTCTCGCCGACCGCGACCGAACGGACGACCGGGTCTGTGGCGGAGGGGAATACGGCGGGCGCACCGCCGAAAGCGAGCCGGGAGTTCTGCACGACACGACGGCCGAGGATGTTGTTGCCGGCCCCGCCGATGACGGCGCCGATCCCGAACGGGATCGCTCGGCCGATCACGCTGGCACCGCCGCGCACCGCGAATTGCCGGATGAACGCGCTCTTCAGCCGATCGACCAGCGGCCCGACCATCATCGACGGAAGGCTCGAGGTGACGAGCTCTCCCCAGTACGCGGTCCGTCCCGCTCCGCCTCCGGCGACCTGGCCGGCCAACTGGCGCACCAGGTCGGAGCCCTCCCTGCCCAGCATCATGGTGAGGACGAGAGCGCGAGCACGCTCAGGGTCGTCGACGGCGATGCCGTGCAGCTCGCTGAGCGACTGAGCGTAGAGGGCCGTCGCTTCAAGGAAGGCGGCCGTCTCCAGGCCGGAGAGCGCAATGGTGATGCCCGTGCCGATCGCGGGGATGACGGCGGTGACGCCGACAGCCGCGCCGCCGGTGGTCACCGCGGCGAGATAGCGACGCTCCAGGATGGCTGCGATCTGAGCGGGGCTCGCCTCGGGGTTCCTGCGACGGATGCCCCGCAGATGCGCGAGCACGGCGGGACGGTGGATCGCGAGCAGCCGGTCGAGCGTGGTGTTGACCATGCGAGGCGTCTCGGCCCCCGTCTGCTGTCCGCCGGTGACCGATACGAGCGGTTTCTGCTGTTTTGCCATCGATCCCGAGTGTATGCGCACATTCTGCGAGGAACACAGGGATTGATTTTCCCGGTGTTCCTCGCAGAATGCTTGTCCTGTCGGTGGTGGCGATGGCTCCCTGCCGGAGGTCGCGGTTCTGGAAGCGGCGGGTCAGCGGCCGAGAGGGGAGCGATCGTGCCGTGACCGCAGGTACTCCGCGGCGGGCAGAACGCTGTAGGTGGCAGGGAGGTGATCCCCGGTCAGCTCAGCGGTGAGAGCGGCGACGTCCACGCCGAGAACGCTCGCGATCCGCAGAATGGTCACGAGGCTCGGGTTGGCGACACCGCGCTCGATCTTGCCGTAGTTGGTGACGTGCATCTGTGCGAGGTCGGCGACGTTCTCTTGGCTGAGGCCGAGCTCGATGCGGACGTTGCGCACGCGCGCCCCGAAGATCACGGCGGCTGGGGACAAAGGCTCTGGTGACATAAACAATGAATACGACGATCTCGCGTCCAGGGCCAGAGTCGACGTGCCTCGGACACTCTCACCGTGTGCATAAAGGATGTAAAATACATGCCATCTTCCCGGTTCAGAAGCTGACGTTCCACAGGTACTCCGAGCCGTCCGGCCGGAACCACCGCAGGACGAGGATGGTGTCTGCGGCGAGGTCGGGGCCGGTGACGGTCGCCTCGACGGCTGCCCCTGGCGAGACGACGGCGGGGGCGCTCACCCGCAGGCGGGAGCGGCCGGCGATGCTGACGGTGACCCCGCGCAGCACCTCCCTGCTGGTGTTGACCAGGCGGTACAGCGGAGAGGCGCTTCGGTCGACCTCCCATGGCACGCGATGGGCGGCGGTGGTGGGCTGAGTGGTGGACGATGGACTGCGGAGGTCGCGGCGACGGTGGATCATGAAAACACTCTAAATATCGCGTCCGACGCTTGGTCGCTCAGATCGGGCGTCTGGGCCTCTTCTGTGGAGAACTCCTCGAATTCTTTTTTGTGGAGGGATTGGAGCATCCCAAAGAATTCGACCTGATCAGGGTTTTCGATCAGCTTCCGTAGTCGCGGTTGTACAGGTCCAGCACCTCGTCGATGGAGCTGTCGAGCACCAGTGACCCCTTGTCGAGATACAGTCCTCTGTCGCAGAAACGGCGGAGGTCCTTCTCGTTGTGCGACACGAAGAAGAGCGTCCTCCCGCCGTCGAGCAGTTCCTCGATGCGCCGGTAGCACTTCTCGCGGAAACCGCGGTCGCCCACGGCGAGCACCTCGTCCACGAGGATGATCGGCTCTTCGAGCTGCGAGATGACGGAGAACGCGATCCGCACCTTCATCCCACTGGACAGATGCTTGTACGGGGTGTCGACGAAGTCGCGGATCTCGGCGAAGTCGATGATGCTGTCGAACCGTTCGTCGATCTGCGAGCGTGACATGCCGTGCAACCCGGCGGTCAGGTAGACGTTGTCGCGCACGGTCAGGTCGTCCACGAAGCCGCCCGTGATCTCGATGAGCGGCGCGACGCCGTCCTCGACCTTCACAGCGCCCTCGTCGGGGAGCATGACGCCGGCCACGAGCTTCAGCAGGGTGGACTTGCCCTGGCCGTTCCTGCCGACGACGCCGATCGACTCGCCCTCCTTCACGGCGAAGGTGACGTTGCGGAGCGCCCAGAAGTCATCGGGCCGCGTGCGTCGCTGACGGGAGCTGAACAGGTCCTTGAACGAGCGCCGCCCTCCCCGGTTGCGCCGGAAACGGACACCCAACCCGGTGACGTCGATGATGGACTCCGGCATCAGATCTCCTTCAGGACGGCGCGCTCGCTGCGGCGGAAGACCAGGATGCCGATTCCGAGGAGAACGAGCGAGACCAGGGCGCTCATCATCACCAGGTACCAGTCGAGCTCCTTGGCGAAGAACGCCGAGCGATACAGGCTGAACAGGCCGGTGAGCGGGTTGAACGCCGCGAGGTCTTTCAGGATGTGGATGTGCTCCAGGTCGCGCGCGCTGTAGATGATCGGGGATGCGTAGAAGAGGAAGCGCAGGAACAGCTTGATCGCGCGCTCCAGGTCGCGGAAGAACACCACGAGCGGCGCGACGATCAGGCCGACGCCCATGGTCAGGATCACCTGGATGACGATGGCGAGCGGGAACAGCAGAATGTCGATGTTCACCTTGGCGCCGCCGAGGACGGCGAAGAACGCGAGCACGGGGAGGGAGAGCAGGAACTCGATGCCCTTGGATGCGACGATCCTGTTGACCCAGATGGAGCGCGGGATCATCGTGGACCGGATGAGCTTCGACTCGCGCAGGAACGCTCTGGTGCTGTCCGAGACCGCGCCGTTGAACCACATCCACGGGAGCAGTGCGGCGAGCAGGAAGACGATGTACGGTTCCTCACCGACGTCGCGGTGGAAGATCTGGGTGAAGACCAGCCAGTAGATGCCGCTCATCACCAGAGGGTCGAGGATCGACCACAGGTAGCCGAGCGCGCTCGTGGAGTACCGGACGCGCAGATCGCGCTTCGTCAGCAACCAGAGGGAGTGCCGGTAGCGGGCGAACTTCGTTCGCTGCGCAGGGCGCACGGCAGTGAATGTACTGGTCACGGAACCCATCGTATTGATCGAAGCTGCGTGCTCGTCACGCAGCGGATTCGACTATACGAAAAAACCCTGGACTAAACGAAAAGGTTCGCCCGCTCGAGGTCTTCCTGGAAGTCGACCTCCACGGCGTACAGGTCGGAGATGTCGACGGGCTCGACGAGCAGGGCGTCCTGCTCGATGGCGAGCTCGATGCCTCGCTCGAAGTAGTCCTGGTCGCCGACGCGCTGCAACTGGCGGAGCAGGGCGGCCTTGTCGGTGCTCGACACGTAATTGATGCCGACGGCCTCGCCAAGACCGTTCTTGACGGTCTTGGAGAGTTCCTGGATGTAGCCCTCTGCGCCGGTGGTGTACTTGACCTCCTCGTCGGCGACCGACGAGGTGTTGACGGTCACGAAGGTCTGGTCGCGGTTGACGGTCGCTGCGGCGCGAACGAGGACGGCGGGGTCGAAGACGACGTCACCGTTCATCCAGAGCACTCCGCCGTTGCCGGACGCCTGCAGGGCGCGCATGAGGCTCTTCGAGGTGTTGGTCTGGTCGTACTGCTCGTTGTAGACGAAGGAGGCGTCGGGGAACGCCTCGATGATGTGCTCCAGCTTGTAGCCGACGACGATGGTGACCTTGGCGTCCTTGCCGAAAGCTGCGTGGATGTTGTCGAACTGCTGCTGCATGATGGTGCGGCCGTCGCTGAGCTCGGTGAGCGGCTTCGGAAGGCTTCGTCCGAGGCGGCTGCCCATGCCGGCGGCCAGAATCACTACCTGGGTCGTCACAATTGTCTCCTTGGGTTCCGTGCGGACTGGAGATGATGACCTGCTGGACACCACTTAACCGAAGTCTGGTAGAGGGTTCGCCCAGGGTTCAGCCGCACTTACGCGTATCGACACCCCTTCATGCCTCGACCAGAATACCGGCGCACCCTTTCGAGGGGCAGGGGTTGACCGATGTCGTTGTTGGGTCGTTATGTTCCTCACAGGACTTTCCTAGGCTGCGGGACCCGGGCAGTTGGCGGGGTGGGGCTCACAACTCGCGGGCGTCTTGGTACGTTAGCTGGGTGAGTTCCGAGCAAGCGCGACCAGACAGCACCGAGCCGGTCACGGCGCGCACGCCAGTGACTCCACGACGCACGACGAAAGACACGGCACCAAGCGCTGGGGAGCGGACGGGGGACGAGATGGCCGCGAATGCGACAGAGGGGGACGGTGTGTCGTCGCCTCCGAAGAAGTCGGCCACGAGGGCGCCTGCGAAGCGCACTCCCGCTGTGAAGACGGCCGCTGCTGCAGCAGGGTCGAGCACGCGCAGTGCGACGCCGCGCGCCCCGCGGACGACCAAGCCGCGCACGACCAAGACGGCGCTGCCCGTCGAGACCACAGCCACGATCGAGGTGGATGCGCCCGCTGAGGTGGCGGCGCCCGCTGAGGTGGATGCGCCCGCCGAGGTGGCAGCGCCCGCCGCGCCCGCCGCATCCACTGCCGCTGCGACGCGGACGGCCCCGTCCTCCGCTGCCAGCGTGCTGAGCGTCACCGGCCTGTACAAGCGGTTCGGCGAGACCGTCGCCGTCGACGGTGTGTCGCTCGACGTGAAGGAGGGCTCCTTCTACGGCATCGTCGGCCCGAACGGCGCAGGCAAGACCACGACGCTCTCGATGGTCACCGGCCTGCTGCGGCCGGACGCCGGGCGAGTGCTCGTGCACGGCATCGACGCATGGACCGACCCGGTTCGCGCCAAGCGCGCCATCGGCGTCCTGCCCGACAAGCTCCGCCTGTTCGACAGGCTCACCGGGGCCCAGCTCCTGCACTACTCGGGCACGCTCCGCGGCCTGAGCGCCAAGACCGTGCGCCTGCGCAGCGCCGACCTCGCTTCCGCGTTCGGCATCGAGGACGCCCTCGACCGCCTGGTCGCCGACTACTCGGCCGGAATGACCAAGAAGATCGCCCTCGCCGCGGCGATGATCCACTCGCCCAGGCTGCTGGTGCTCGACGAGCCGTTCGAGTCCGTCGACCCCGTGTCTGCGGCGAACGTCATCGAGATCCTGCAGCGGTATGCGGCTGCCGGTGGCACGGTCGTGCTGTCCAGTCACGGCATGGACCTCATCCAGCGGGTGTGCGACAGCGTCGCGATCATCGTGCAGGGCAAGGTCCTCGCGGCGGGCACCATCGACGAGGTGCGCGGAGAGCAGACCCTCGAAGAGCGTTTCGTCGATCTGGCGGGCGGACGCAAGGCAGCGGAGGGCATGGAGTGGTTGCACAGTTTCTCGGACTGAAGCTGCGCCTCATGGGCAACGCCTTCCGGCGAAGCCCGTGGCAGGTCGTCGGCTTGTCGGTCGGGCTGGTGTACGGCTTCCTCATCACCGTCGTCGTGGTGGGCAGCCTCATCGCCGCCCGGTTCGTGCCCGACATCGCCCAGGTGCATCACGTCCTGGTGGTCGTCGGCTCGATCGTCGTGGCCGGATTCTTCCTGCTCCCGCTGGTCTTCGGTGTCGACGACACCCTCGACCCGCGCGCGTTCTCGCTGTTCGGCATCCCGAACAGGCAGCTCTCGACGGGCCTGCTGCTCGCTGCCCTGATCGGCATCCCGTCGGTCGTGCTGAGCATCTGCGCCGTCGCGACGGTGGTCACCTGGTCGCGGGATGTCGGCACGACGCTCATCGCGATCGTGTCCGCCGTGCTGCTGGTGTTGACCTGCATCCTGGCGAGTCGTGTCTCGACGTCCGTGGCGTCGTTCCTGCTCGCGACTCGCAGGTCGCGGGAGTTCGGCGGGGTCATCGGAATCCTCATCATCGTGCTGATCGCGCCGGTCATCATCCTGCTGATCACGATCGACTGGGGCCGCGACGGCCTCGGCGTGCTGTCCGGGTTCGCCGCCTGGCTCGGCTGGACCCCGCTCGGCGCAGTGTGGTCGGTGCCGGGCGAGGCGGCCGAGGGCGCGTGGGGCATCGCCGTGCTGAAGCTCGTCGTCGCCGCGGCGACGGTCGGGCTGCTCTGGCTCGCCTGGACCTCGCTCGTGGCGAAGATGCTCGTCACACCGCAGCGGGAGGCGCACTCCAAGGCGTACCACGGGCTCGGCTGGTTCGGCAGGCTCACGGGCGGCCCGACCGCCGCGATCGCCGCCAGGTCGATGACGTACTGGGGTCGCGATCCGCGCTACTGGATCTCCCTGGTGATGATCCCCGTGGTGCCCGTGTTCGTGATCGTGGCGCTGACGCTGGCAGGGATCCCCGGGCACTACGTGTCGCTGGTGCCTCTGCCGCTGGTCTGCCTCTTCCTCGGCTGGACGATCCACAACGACGTCGCATACGACAGCACGGCGCTCTGGCTGCACATCGTCTCCGGCACGCGGGGCATCGCCGACAGGGTGGGCAGGATGTTCCCACCCGTGCTCGTCGGCATCCCCGTCGTTGTCCTCGGCTCCATCATCACGGCAGCGGTGTACGGCGACTGGGCCGTGCTTCCCGCGGTGGGCGCGCTGAGCGGAGCGATCCTGCTGATCGGGCTCGGGCTGTCCAGCCTGTTCTCCGCCCTGTTCCCGTATCCGGCGACCAAGCCGGGCGACAGCGCATTCGCTCAGCCGCAGACGTCGGGCGCGTCCGCCGCGCTGGTGCAGGCGCTGAGCTTCTTCGCGATCCTGATCCTCGCGTCGCCGATCATCGTGTTCCTGGTGCTCGGCCTGACGCTCAGCCCGTTCTGGCTGGGGATCGCCCCTGTCGCCGCCATCGTGCTCGGCTTCGGCGCCCTCTTCGGCGGACTCTACCTCGGCGCGAAGGCGTTCGACCGCCGCGGCCCGGAACTCATGGCCTTCGCCAACCGCAACGACTGACCCCCACCCACCCGCCCCCAGCCCCGGCCATCGAGCCCAGCATTTCTCACC
>NZ_BAAGWT010000003.1:0-175413 GCF_054780215.1 Leifsonia lichenia | reverse complement strand
GGGGCGGGCGGGGGCGGGCACGGGGCGGGCGGGAACGACGACGCGGCGCCGACGCCTCCAGGTGCCCGACACCGGGGGCGGCGACGCCGCGATCGTGTTTCGCTGGCGACATCCGTGGTCGGACGGATGCCGTCAGAGCTCGGCTAGGGACAACCCCAATATCCCGATGGGGTCAGCACGAGCGTTGCACCGGGGCACGGACCGCACCCCGAATTGTCCGGGGGCACGGACGTCACCCCCGGGGCGTAATACGGCGCTGCCGCGACGGGCGCGGCGGCCGACGTGTGCGATGCGGCGGAGGAGTCCGAGGTGCGACTCTGCGCCTGCTGGTACTCCGCGGCGGCGACGGCCGCGGCGCGGGCGGCGGCCTCGGCGGCGAGACGCTGCCGTTCGGCCTGCTCGAAGGCGGCGACGGAGTCCGTCACGGCCTTCTCGGACTCCTTCAGCGTGACGACGGCCGCTGTCACGCCGAACGCCGCTGCTGCGCCGGATGCACGGGACGCGGCGATGTCGATCGCGGCGTTCAGCGCATCCCGGCCGGACTCTGCCGCCCTGCCCGCGCTGGACGCGAGGACGCCGCGGGCGCGCACGAGCTCTGCGGCCGCTGCAGCGACGGCCGACGAGCGGCGCGCGTCGGCGACAGCGACTCGGACGACGGCACCGGATGCGCGGTTCGCGGTGTCGAGCCGGGCGACGGCGGCCGTGCGGGCGGCCTCCCGCGCCTCGACGACCGCGGTGGAGACGGCGCCGCTGGTCGCGGTGACCACCCCGGCGCCGATGGCGAGCGCGGCGACCACGGCGACGCCGCGGCGGACCACGGCGCGGGCAGCGCCAGCGGGGCGTGTGGTGCGGTCGGACATCGGCTTGCTCCCTGAAGATGAATTATGCTCAACAACTCACAGGCGATTCACAGCTAGCACGGAGTGTTCCAGCCAACTGAGAACGTGTCAAGATTCTCGTTCGTCACTCGAGTCACACGCGTCACGCATCCGGCCGTCAGCGAGACCCGGAAACACGGGGATTCCCCCGAGAACACGCGGAATCCCGAGGCTTCCTCACCCCACGCGCCCCAGCCGCGCGACACCCGCTTTGGGGACACCCGCCCCCGTTCGTTGAGTGGTCCCGAATTGTCGTGCGGATATTCTCCGTGCGGCAATTCGGGACCACTCAACGAAGGCGGCAGACAGGCTCACTCGCCCAGCACGCGACGCAGATACACGTTCTCGAAACGGCGCTCCGGGTCCAGACGGTCGCGCACGGCGAGAAAGTCGTCGAAGCGCGGATACGTGCCCCGGAGGGACTCCGCGTGGCGCGTGTGCAGCTTGCCCCAGTGCGGGCGTCCGTCGTGCGCCATCATGATCTCTTCGACCGCGGCGAAGTACTCGGTCGAGTCCTCGCGGTAGTAGCGGTGCACCGCGATGTAGCCGGTGTCGCGCCCGTACGCCGTGGAGAGCCAGTTGTCGTCCGCCGCCGCCGACCGCACCTCGACGGGGAACGAGATGCGCCAGTTGCGCCGCTCGATCAGCGCCTTGACCTCCGCGAGCGCCGCGGGGACCGCATCCCTCGGGATGGCGTACTCCATCTCGCGGAAGCGAACGGTGCGGTTCGTCACGAAGACGCGCGGAGACAGGTCGGTGAAGTCGCGGTTGCCCGTCAGCTTCTGCGCCAGGCGACTGAACGGCGGGATGATCGCCGGGGCGACCGTCCCGAGCGCGCAGACGCCGCGGTAGAGGCCGTTGGCGAGCAGTTCGTCGTCCACCCACCGGCCGAACGTCGGCAGCGGGGCGGACGGCGACGACAGCGGCAGGCGCGTGTTCGTCTTCGTGAGCGCGGTCTCGGTGTGCGGGAACCAGTAGAACTCGAAGTGGTCCTCGGACGCCGAGCGTTCGAGGAAGGTGTCGAGCGTGTGCTGCAGCGGCTCCGGCCGCTCCACCGCCTGCAGCAGATAGGCGGGCACGCACTGGATGGTCAGGTCGACCAGCACGCCGAGCGCCCCGAGCCCAAGACGCACGGCAGGCAGCAGCTCGGCGTTCGTGGTCTCGTCGACGGTCAGCAGCTCGCCCGTGCCCGTCACCAGGGTGGCGCCGACGATCTGTGTCGCCAGGCCGCCGAATCCGCCGCCCGTGCCGTGGGTGCCGGTCGAGGTGGCTCCGGCGATGGTCTGCCGGTCGATGTCTCCCATGTTCTCGAGCGCAAGGCCGTGCTGACGCAGCAGCTTCGGCAGCTCGTGCAGGTGCGTCCCCGCTGCGAGCCGCACCCGGCCGTGCTCGACGTCCACGTCCACGATGCCGCTCAGGGCGCCCAGGTCGAGCTGGACGCCGGGTGCGACAGCGATGCCGGTGAAGCTGTGGCCTGCGCCGACGGCCTTCACCCGCATCCCCTGTCGTGCCGCGGCCGCGACGGCGCGCTGCACCGCCTCGGCGTCCGCCGGGCGTTCGACGCGGGTCGGGCGGACCTGCTCGGTGCGCGCCCAGTTGCGCCAGACGGCGCCGGTGGCCGTCACAGGAAGACCTGCCCGTCGCCACGGTAGCTGGGCACGGAGCCCACCACCGTGGCGCGGCCGTCGACGGTGTCGACCAGGTGGAACTCGTTCACGTGCTCGCTCAGCTCGCCGGACTTCGTGTGCCGCAGCCACACCCGGTCGCCGACGCGCATGACGCCGGCGGCGACGCCCGTGAGCGGCGTCTGCACCTCGCCCGCCATCTCGCGCGCGACCATCGAGAGCCCGGTCGGCCAGACCACCTTCGGCATCCTGTCCGGTCCTGGGGGGCCGGATGCGATCCAGCCGCCGCCGAGCAGCGTCGCGATGTCCGGCCCGGGCCTCCGCACCACCGACAGCGCGAAGGACGCGGCCGGAGCCGGGCGGAACCCTGCATACCCGTCGAACAGGTAGCCGCCGAACAGGCCGCTCCCCGCCGCGATCTCCGTGACCGACTCATCGGAGGAGGTGAACTCGAGCGACCCCGTCCCTCCCCCGTTCACGAACTCGAGATCGGCGACCTCGCGCACGGCGTTCACCGCCTGCGCCCGCCGGTCGAGCAGTTCGGCGGCGGAGTTCTTCTGCATCCAGCGCACTGTGGCGCCCCACGCCGGCTTTCCGGGAGGGTTGTTCCCCTGGCCTGCGATCTGCGCCTCGTACGCCATCATGCCCACGAGGGTGAACCCCGGCCTGCGCACGATCGCCTCGGCGAGCTCCCGCGCCGCCGCCGGCGTGTGCAACGGCGACCGGTACACGCCGATGTGGCCGAGCACGGGGCTCAGCCAGGACGCATCCAGCTCGATGCACAACCGGATGCTCGCACGCTGCGACGGCGGGACGACCGCGTCGATGAAGTCCAGATGAGCGACGGAGTCGACCATCAGGGTCACCCTGGCTGCGAGCTCCGGCGAGAACGCCAGACGCGCGACGGCGACCCGGTCGGCGGTCGGATAGCCGACGACCACGTCGTCGATCGGCGCGTGCCCGTCCGTCCCCTCCGCGAGCCACAGTGCCTCCGGCAGCGTGTAGGCGAGCACGCCGGCATAGCCGGGGAGCGCGAGCACCGCATCCAGGACCGACCGCACCCGCACCGACTTGGAGGCGACCCTGATCGGCTTGCCCGCCGCCCTCCGCAGCATGTCGTGGGTGTTGTGCCGGAGCGCGGGGACGTGCAGCACGGCGAGGGCCGGGTCGAGCCTGGCGGTCGCGGCCGAGAGCGACGGCCAGAACGCATCCGGTGTTGTCCAGGTGCGCTCGGACGGCGCCGGTCTCGTGCTGAGGTCGAGGTCGTATGTCATCAGCGCACCGCTTTCACTCGTGCGACCGCGAGAGCACCCGCGAACGCGAACAGACCGGAGAGGACGAACAATCCGACGAAGCCGCCGAGCGCGGCCACGATGCCCGCGCCGATCAGCGGGGCCATCGCCTGGGGGACGGCGGTGGCGATGTTCATGATGCCGAGGTCTTTCCCGCGGTTCTCCGGGTCGGGAAGCACCTGGGTGGCGAGCGCCTGGTCCACCGAGAGGAAGCAGCCGTAGCCGAGTCCGAGCAGGCCGGCGGCGATCATCGCGACCGAGAGCTCCGGCACGAACGCCAGCAGCAACGCGGCGACACCCTGGATGGCCGAGGAGAGGAACACGAACGCCTTGCGCCGCCCGATCCTGTCCGACCACCTGCCCATCACCAGGGACGCGACGATCACGAACACCATGTAGATGAGGATCAGCACGAGCAGGTCGTCGTCGGCGTTCTTGTCGTGCAGCCCGAACTCCAGGAAGTAGAGGAGCAGGGAGGTGCCGAACGCGTTGCCGAAGTTGACCAGCACCCGGCTGAGCAGGGTCCAGCCGAAATCGGGATGCTCGCGCGGCGAGATCCACAGGCTCTCGACGATCCCGCGGAACGTCATCCTCTGCCGCAGATGCGGGGGAAGCACGGCGTCGGGGAGAAAGAGGAACGGCAGCACGAGCACGAGCAGCAGCACCGCCATCGCGGTGTACCCGAACAGGGCGCCGACGAACACGTAGGTCACCAGCGAGACGCCCAGGATGATCCCGACCGCCTGCGGCGCGCTGATCCAGCCGGACACGTAGCCGCGCTGCCCCACCGGCACCTGGTCGCTGATCGTCGCGGTGAGAGCGGCGGTGAGGATGCAGAACCCGGTGAGCGCGAGTGACCAGAACACGCCGATGCCCACGATGCTGGTCTGCAGCCCGAGCAGGATGAGCGACACGGCGAACACGACGGCGCCGGCGGCGATCCACGGCCGCCTGCGGCCGAACCGGCTGGTCGTGCGGTCGGAGAGGGCGCCGGTGAGCGGGTACGCGATTATTGCGCAGACGCCGGAGATACCGGAGATGATGCCGAACACCACCACGTTGTCGACCCAGTACGTGGTGTCGAGCTGCTTCTGCACCTGGTCAGGCAGCAGCTTCTGGATGGGGGCCAGTTGCGCCATCCACACGCCGAGCCACGCGATCGCGAAGAACGCGATCCAGCGGCCCGGCACGCGTCTGGTCGGCTCGGCGAAGACCGCCGGAGCTGAGGTTTCTGTCATCGGAGTCCTGCGTTCGGGTCGAGGGCGGAAGGAACAGGAACGGGTGTTGCCAGCGTCGCCACCGCGTCGGCGGCGAAGTCGATGGTCGCCTGGGCCGCCGCGTCGTCGCGGGTGACCAGCCAGGCGACGGTGAGGCCGTCGGTGAGCACGACGAGCAGCTTGGCGACCTCGTGCGTCGGAAGCGTCCACGTGCATCCCGTGATGGCCGCCGCCTGCACGACGGCGTGCTCTGCGACGGCGAAGTAGCGTTCATACTGGCGTCTGGCCAGCGGCGCGAAGCCGGGTTCGCGCAGCGCCCACTGGGTCAGCTCGAACATCGCTTTCTCGCGGTCGGGATCGGCGCGGACGGCGGCGAAGTAGTGCTGGAGACCGGCGCGCACCGCATCCCGCATGGTCGGAGCGTCCGGCAGGGCGTCCGGAGCCTCGAACACGGGGGCGAACGCGGACTGCTCGCCGTCGACGACGGTATTGACGAGCTCGGCCATCAGCTCGTCGCGGGAGGTGAACGCGTAGTGGAAGCTGGCGAGGGACATCCCGGCCTCCGCGACGATCCTGCGGGTGGTGGCAGCGGCGACCCCGTCGCGCGCGACCACCGAGAGGGCGGCCTGCACCAGTGCGGTGCGGCGTTCCACAGCGGGGATGCGTGTCACGGCGGACTCCTCGACGGGGGCTCCCCGCGCATCCTCGCGCGAGAAGTGGGACGGTTGACCCAGTTGTCAGTATGCCGTAAATCCGGCCAGGGAGTTTGACAGAACGCGCCGCGCCACCTGAAATGGGGTGGAATGCGGGTGTTTTCGTCAGATGTTTCGCCACCAGTCCGGTCGAGGGGGTCGTCCGGGCTGCTTCTGTCTGCCCTGATCCTGGTGGGCGTCGCGAGCGCAGCCATCCTCGGCGCGATCGGCACGGCGGCACCGGCGACAGCCGCCACCTCGACACCGTCCGCCCCATCGGCTCCGTCCGAATCCCCGGCCCCCGATTCGCAGCAGCGTCCGCAATCCGCACTCCCCCAGGCGACACCGTCCTCGTCGCCCTCCGACACCACGACGCCGACCTCTCCTCCTCCGACCTCCGGCCCTCCGACGATCGACCAGCTCCCCTCCGGTCTCGTCACCACGTTCCCGCTCGCCGTCTCCGGCTCCGGGACGCCGGGCGACCTCATCCACGTCTCCGCCGGCGCGGCCAGCACCGCCGGCGCCCGCTGCGACGCCCCCGTCGACGCGCAGGGCGACTGGACCTGCTCGCTTGCCACCCCACCGGACGGCCCCGGCGTCACCGTGCGCGCGGAGTCGCGGAACAGCGGCCTCAGCGCATCCACCAGGGTGGACGTGCTCTCGCCGCCGGTCATCGCCGCGCAGAACGGAGCACTCGTCTCCGGCGGCGGCGTGCACGGCACCGCGTATCCGGGAGCGACCGTGACGGTGCGCGCCGAGAACGGCTCCGCCTGCTCGTTCCCCGCCGACTCGGCCGGAACCTGGGGCTGCGTGCTGAGCAAGCCGCTGCCGAGCGGGAAGCACACGATCACCGCCACCCAGCGGGCGCCGTTCTCCAGCCAGTCCTCCGCGAAGAGCGCGCCCGTTGCGATCACGGTCGACACCACGCCGCCCGCCGCGCCGACCATCGGCTCGCCCGCTCCGGGCGCCGAGGCGCAGGCCGGGACGCCGCTCGCGTTCTCCGGGGCCGGAGAGAACGGAGCCAAGGTCACGGTGTACGGCAGCGACGACAACGGGAGCACCGTCGTCTGCTCGGCGGTCGTGCGCGGCACGTCCTGGAGCTGCACCGGCACGCTCGGCGCCGGACGCTTCACGGTCTCCGCCCTGCAGCGGGATGCGGCAGGCAACGTCAGCGGCGGATCGAACGCCGTCGCGATCACCGTCCTCACTGCGGCGCCCTCCCCCTCGACGTCGCCGGAGTCGCCGTCCGCGACGCCATCGCCGCACAGCACCCCGAACCCCGCGGCCCCCGTTGTCCCGCCGGGGACGACGCCGAGTCCGACGCCGTTCGACCCGTACAACGGCAATGGATCCCCCGGCGGCACGCCCGGCTGGATGGACACGCCGTTCACGAGCGCGACCGCTCCCGTCGTCTCCGTCGAAGCGTTCCCCGGCTGGCTGCGCTCGCTGCTGCTCGCCGCCGCCGCGCTGCTGCTGCTCGCCCTCCCCGCCCGGCTGCTCGCCGTGACGGTGGCGCGGGAGCGCGACGGACGGGAGAAGCGGAGCAGAGCGAGCATCTTCGGACGCAACCGCAGCAGGGCCGAACTGCGGGATGCGGACGCGCAGTTCGGGGGCGCCGGCGGAGTCGGAGCATCCGGGGTCGGGGCCTCCGGAGTCGGGGCAACCGGAGTCGGGGCTGCGGGAGTCGTGGCGTCGGGAGACCGAGGGGCGGCCCCGCGCAGCCCCTGGTTGATCCCGACAGCGTTCGTCGCCGCGGCGGCCGTGGTGACCCTGTCGAGCCCTGTCGACGACGCCGGAGCCTACCTGCGGGTGATCCTCGCCCTCGCTGTCGCGCTCGGCGCGGTGAACGCGGTCTGGGTCGCCGTGGCCCGCTGGGTCTCCCCGCACTTCGGCGGCGGTCTGGTCACGCTCACCTTCCGGCCGTGGATGCTCGTCGTGGTCGGCGTCGCCGCCGTCGCATCCCGGCTGCTCGGGTTGCAGCCCGCCCTCCTCTTCGGGCTGATCCTCGGGGTGGCGTTCTCGGGCGCCGCGGGCCGGGTCGCGCGCGGACGCGTCGCCGCCGTGCAGGTCGCGGGCGTCGCCCTGCTCGGCGTGATCGCCTGGCTGACGGTCGGCGCGCTTCCGCAGCCGACCGGCGTCGTCTCCGCCTTCGTGCGCGAGCTCGCCAACGGCGTCTCGCTGCTCGGACTCGGCTCGGCGGCTATCGCGCTGCTGCCCATCGGCGGCCTCGCCGGACGCGCCATCTTCCAGTGGTCCCGCGGGGTCTGGCTCGGCCTCGGCCTCGTGGTCTACACGCTGCTGTTCGCGCTCCTCCTGCCGGTCGCCTCGCTGGTCGAGACCGGGCAGGGAACGCTGGTGGTCGCGATCGCCGTGTTCGCGTTCGCCGCGCTCAGCGTGTGCGTGTGGTTGTGGGAGAAGTACGTGGAACCGGCGCGCTAAGGCGCAGCCACGCAGAACTAGGCCGCATCCACGTAGAACCAGTCCGCGCCGTCGCGCACGAACCGGGATTCCTCGTGCTGCACGCCGCGCTGCTCGCCCTTGAAAAAGGCGGAGAACTCGACGACACCGTCGCGGTCGAACGGGCCGCCGCGCTCGGTGCGTTCGATGTCGAGCCGGTACCAACTCAGCCCGGTGTCGAGCTCCAGCGTCTCCGGTCGTGTCGACGGGTGCCAACTGCGCAGCAGGTACGCCGCGTCGCCGAACGCGAACGCCGAGAACCGCGACCGCATCAGGCGCTCGGCGGTCGGGGCGGCCTGCTCACCGCGGTGCAGCGGACCGCAGCACTCGTCGTATGGCTGGCCACTCAGGCAGGGGCACCGGGAGGAGGACACCGGATGAGCCTACCGGCGGTCTCGCGTCTCGCGCCCGACCACGAAGGACCCGGCCGTGACGGTTTCGGGGGAATCGAGGTCACGACCGGGTCGGAGACACCACACCAGTTCGGCGTCTGCATCCAGTGTGCGACCGTCAGGTGAGTGCGCCCTTTCCGCCCGCTGAAAGTCCTCACAGCGACGCCCCGCCGGGAGGTGCGACGCCGCGCCGTTCCGACGCCCGCTACAGGCTTCTCGCCGCCTCGCCCGCGGCCACGACGCAGAACCGATTGCCGTCCGGGTCGGAGAGCACCACGTAGTCGGCTCCGTCCTCGTAGTCCCAGTCGACCCTGGATGCGCCGAGCACGAGCAGGCGTTCGACCTCCGCATCCTGATCGAAGGCGTATAGATCGAGGTGGTGCCGCTGGTGGTCTGCGGACGGGCTGGTCACCTCGGTGATGGCGAGCTGCGGCCCCTGCCCCTCCATCGGGACGAGGATCGCCCAGTCGACATCCGGCTCCCGCAGCGGGCGATAGCCGAGCGCCGCCGTCCAGAATTCGATGGCCCGCGGCACATCCCGCACGCCCCACACGATCGAACCGATGCGCATCATGGCCTCAGTATCCGCCCGCCGCGGTGCGACCGCCAGCGTTCGACGGTGTACCGTAATCGCATGGCTGGTTTGCTCATCGGATTCATTTGGCTCGTCGTCATCGTCGGCGGAGGCCTGTCGCTGGCCGCCCTCGTGCAGATGGCGAAGTCGCCGTACCGCAACCGCTGATCCAGCGGTAACCCTGGTCGCCGGCGCGCGTCAGCGCTGTACGCAGTTCACCGCAGCCCGGCGATGAAGAGGTTCAGCACCCGGCGCAGATCGTCGCGGGTGTATCCGCTCTTGTTGGCCGCCCAGGCGAGCGAGCTTGCGAACACGAACAGGTCGTCGGCCTTGACATCGTCGCGCACCTCCGCGGCGTCCTGAGCGCGCCGGAGCAGCAGCGCTGTCGACGTCTTCATCGAGCTGCACGGCGCCGTCAGCGGAGACTCCGGATCGCAGACGGCCTCGGCCACCGAGTCGGGGAGTCCGTCGAAGCTGGAGAGGTGCCTGGCCAGCTCGATCAGCCACTCGTTCAGCGCCTCGCCCGCGTCCGGCCTGGCCAGGAGCTCCGTGGCCTTCGCGTCGAGTCCCTGCCTGCTCTCGACGAGCGCGGCGGCGAGCAGACACTCCCTGCTCGGGAAGTGGCGGTACAGCGTTCCTGCCCCGACGCCCGCCTTCTTGGCGATGTCGTCGAGCGAGGTCTGAACGCCGCGCTCGGCGAACGCCTCGCAGGCGACGCTGACGATCTTGTCGTAGTTGCGCTGCGCGTCTGCGCGCAACGGCTTGGGCTGGGTGATGGTGTCGCCGCCCACTCGAGCTCCTTTTCTGAACTGTTCACTTCGTCGCCATTGACAAAGCGGAGACTGTCTCCATATTGTTGATCACTCAAGAGGAGAGTCTCTCCGGATAGCAGTCTAAACCCCGCGGAACGGAACGCACCATATGTCGACCACCGAACTCAACGATCCCCCAACTTCCCCGCTCCCCGCCGTCACGTCCACCCCTGCCGCATCCCGCGCGCCCGGCGCATCCCGGTCTCCCCGCGCATCCCGGTCCTCCCTGCGCGGACCGGCGCTCGGCCTCGTCGTCGTCTTCATCACGCAGCTCATGCTCGTGGTCGACGCGAGCATCGTGAACGTCGCCCTCCCCGACATCCAGAACGAACTGCACTTCTCCCCCACCGACCTGTCGTGGGTGGTCACTGCGTACGCGCTGGCGTTCGGCGGCCTCATCCTGCTGAGCGGCAAGATCGGCTCGATCGTCGGCGCGCGTCTGGCGCTCATGGTCGGCGTCGGGGTGTTCATCGTCGCCTCGGCGCTCGGCGGATTCGCCCCGTCCCCCGAGATCCTGGTCGCCGCCCGCATCCTGCAGGGCGTCGGAGCAGCCATCGCCGCGCCGAGCACGCTCGTGCTGCTCGTCGCCAACACCACGGAGGGCGCCAACCGCGCCAGGGCGATGTCGCTGTTCGTGCTCGCCGCGGGAAGCGGAGGCGCGATCGGACTGATCCTCGGCGGCGTCCTCACCACCAGCTTCGGCTGGGAGTGGGTCATGTTCGTGAACGTGCCGATCGGCATCCTGATCATCCTCGGCGCCGCGCTGTTCCTCACCGAGACGGAGCGCGTCCCCGCGAAGCTCGACCTGGGCGGCGCTGCCGTCTCCACGATCGGGATGGTCGCCCTGGTCTACGCGTTCACCCGCGCGGCGAGCCACGGCTGGTCGGACGTGCAGTCGATCGCGTCCTTCGTGATCGCGGCCGCCTCCCTCGTCGGCTTGGTGTTCATCGAGCGCAGGCACTCGAGCCCCGTCGTGCAGCTCCACTTCTTCTCCCGGATGCGCACCGCCGCCCCGCTGCTCGGCATGCTCCTGGTCCCCGCCGGCATGTTCGGCTTCTTCTACTTCGTGACGCTGTTCACCCAGAAGGTCCTCGGCTTCGACCCGCTCGGCACGGGCCTCGCGCTCCTGCCGTTCGTGGGAGCGATGCTCATCACCAACGAGCTGGCACCGCGCTACCTGCTCCCCCGCGTCGGCGAGAAGGTGGTCGGCGTCATCGGGCTCAGCGGCATGGTCGTCGGGCTGGTCTGGCTCGGCCAGATGAGCGCATCCAGCACGTTCCTCAGCGGCATCCTCGGGCCGGCGATCGTCCTCGGGATCAGCGGCGGCCTGACGTTCGCGCCGCTGACGTCGATCGCGATGGCGCAGGCTCCCTCGAACGAGGTGAGCGCCGCATCCAGTCTCGTGCAGGGGATGCAGCAGCTCGGCGGCAGCGTCGGAGTCGCTGTGCTGACAACGGTGTTCATCTCGGTCACGGCGACCTCCGGCGAGGCGCACGGAATCTCGACCTCGCTGCTGCTCGGCGCGGCGTTCCCCGCGGCGGCCCTTGTGCTGTTCGCGATCTGGGGGCGGCGCATCCCGGCGACGGACGGGGTTTCCGGGGGTTCGGCAGGGCCGGTGGGGATGCACTGAGGTCTGGTGCGTGCGGGCGGCGGCGTTCACGGGATACCGTGTGCGCCGCCGCTGCGTGCGGCGTGCAGGGGCGGGTTCTGTGGACGGAGCCGCGCTACGCCAGGCAGCCGGAGCCGAGCGCGAGGTGGGCGACGAGCATCCCGTCGGTCGCCCACCAGGCCAGGAGCACCCCGCCCGCCGTGATGGCCACCGCCGCGACAAGCCCCCGCCACACCCTGCCGCCGCCTGCGCCAGGCGCGAAGCCGATCAACGCGGCCACAGCGCCGACGGTGACGAGCACGAGAGGAACGACGCCGAACGCGATCAGGAACGTCACCCCGCTCTGCCCGGCGGCGCGCGCTTTGCACTCGTCGCCCCAGGTGTCCTCGACGACGATCGCGAACCACATCCACGCGACGAGCCCGGCCACGGTGGAAAGCACGACGGCCAGCGTGAACCGCGCCCTGGCTGCCGGGCGCTCATCGTCGGACGAACCCTTCACAGGCTCCGGCTGAGCTCGATGCTCGTGCCGCCCTGGGTGTTCGTGCACATCCCGGGGTTCCAGCGGCGTCCCGTGCCCGCTCGGTGCCCGGTGCTCGTGCCGTTCCCGCCCCTCATGCCGCTCATGCTGCTCGTGCTGCTCGTGCCGCTCGTGCCGCTCCCCCGCGCGTTCTGTGCCCACGCGCTCACTCTGCCCTGTCCCCCTCCGAGAACGCCGCAACCGCGCCGGTACGATGGTTGCCGGGCCCCCATAGCCCAATCGGCAGAGGCAGGCGACTTAAAATCGCTTCAGTGTGGGTTCGAGTCCCACTGGGGGTACGCAGCGTTCCCTCGACCCCGCCACCCACCGGTGTACCATCGGCAGTGTCGGGCCACGTCCCCGCTCGGCGGCCCGGCCGTCGTTTCGGGTACGGCGCCCGGGCCGTCCTCTCGTCCGCAGCCTCGTTCGCGCGGTGTCCGCGCACCCGAAGGGCATCCATGACTCGCGCGCTCGTCATCATCGACATCCAGAACGACTATTTCCCGGGCGGCGCATATCCGCTTGTGGGGTCGGTTGCCGCCGCAGAGCGCGCCGCGAGCGTGCTGGCCGCGTTCCGGGTCGCCGGAGATCCTGTGGTGCACATCCAGCACGTGTGGAATGCACCGGATGCGTCATTCATGCGTCCGGGCAGCGCGGGGGTCGAGATCCACCCGCTGGTGGCGCCGGTCGGCGACGAGCCCGTGCTGCGGAAGGCGGAGCCGAACGCGTTCGTCGGAACGTTCCTGGAGGAGACGCTGCGCGGCATAGCCCCCGACCAGCTCGTGGTGCTCGGGATGATGTCGAGCATGTGCGTCGACTCCACGGTGCGGGCGGCGTCCGAGCTCGGGTTCGACGTGACCGTCGTGCACGACGCGTGTGCGGCGCCCGACCTCGAGTTCGGCGGGACGACGGTGCCAGGGGATGCGGTGCACACGGCGTTCATGGCGGCGCTGTCGGACAGCTTCGCCACTCTGGTGAGCGCCGACGAGCTCGCGGGGGCGCCGGCCTGAGCCGACTGGACTCCCACAGGTCCGCGCCAGCCAACCGGCCGGACGCTCACCCCACCGCGTCAGCCAACCGGCCGGACGCTCACCCCACCGCGTCAGCCAACCGGCCGGACGCTCACCCCACCGCGTCAGCCAACCGGCCGGACGCTCACCCCTCCGCGTCAGCCAACCCCTCGACCGCCACCAGCGAGCGAGCCGTCTCCACCGTCGGCTGGTATTCCATTCCGAACCGTCCCCGGTAGCCCAGCTCCCGCAGCACCCCGAACTGATGGCCCCAGTCGGCGACGCCCGTGCCCGGCTCGTGGCGGCCGGGCAGGTCGGCGACCTGCACGTGGCCGACCAGAGCGATGTCGGGGCCGACCTCGGCCGCGATGTCCTCATCCATCATGAGCGCGTGGTACGCATCCAGCAGCAGCCGCAGGTGCGGCGAACCGACCTGATGGACGATGTCGAGGCCCTCCCTGGTAGACGACAGGAACGCACCGACATGGTCGACGCGGGTGTTCAGGGGCTCCAGCAACAGGGTCACCTCCGTACCGTCGAGCAGCGCTGCGCCTGCCGCGAGCGTCGACACCAGTGTCGCCCGCTGCTCCGCGCGCGGGACGCCAGGCCGGTCGTCACCGCTCACCACCACGAGGTTCGGCGCGCGCAGCCGTTGGGCGACCACGAGCGAGTCGGCCACGGCCTGGAGGAAGGGGGCGCGCATCCGTGAGTCGGTGAGCGGGAGCTGCGGGTCGACGATGAGCGACAGCAGTTCCACGCCCGTCTCGGTGAGGGCGGCGTCGATGGCGGCGATGTCCTTGTCGCGCCAGCCCCAGATCTCGACCGCAGTCAGCCCGTGGGCCGCAGCCGCCCGGATGCGGTCGGCGGGATCGTCCCCCGCCTCGGTGAACAGCCATTCCAGGTTCGCGGCGATCGACGACATTCGACGACGATAGCGCGAAAGACCGGCGCTCGCGGCCAGCGCGGCCAGCGCGCTGCCAGGGCGGTCAGCGCGGCCGGGCCGGTCAGCGCGGGTCAGCGCGACCAGGCCGGTCAGCGCGACCAGCGCAGCCAGGCCGGTCAGCGCGACCAGCGCAGCCAGGCGGGCCAACGCGGCCAGGCCGGTCAGCGCGGCTCAGCGCCGCCAGGCCGGTCAGCGCGACCAGCGGAGCCAGGCGGGCCAACGCGGCCAGCCGGGCCAGCGCGGCTCACCGCCGCCAGGCAGGCCAGCGCGGCCAGGCGGGCCAGCGCGGCCAGCGCGGCCAGCGCGGGCAAGCGGCCAGCGCGGCCAGGCCGGTCAGCGCGCGGTGACGACGCGCTTCTTCAGGAACAGGATCGGCAGCAGCCAGCCGCCGAGCGCCGTGACGATCCACACGACCAGGGTGGCCAGGATCCAGGCTGTCGCACCGTCGATCGTGATGCCGCCAGGGAACAGGCTCGCCACCAGCAGCGCGAGGAACGTGGACACCAGTCCGATGCCGCCCAGCAGCGCCGACGCATACTTGCGGGCGATGTTGAACACGAACGGCGACAGGATGCTCTGCGCGATGGCGAACACGATGGCGGCGACGATGAACCCGCCCCATTCCAGCCGCACCCCCGGCACCAGCCATCCGGCGACGAGCAGCCCGATGGCCGCGGTCACCAGGAAGATCGCGGCGCGGATGAGGAATCGGATCACAGCAGTCTCCCGTCGACGGTGCTCCCGAGAATAGCGGACAGGACCGGGTCTCCGTTTCGCGTGCCCCGTTCGGAAGGAAGTCTCAGCGACACGCCGCGCCGAACCTCCGTCCGGACGGAGTCTCGGGGCGAGCCGACCCGAACCTCCGTTCGGAAGGAGAACCAGCCGCGCTTCTGTCCGGGGCCGGTGTGCAGGAGAAGCTGCGGCGAGCGGCCTGGAACTCCGTTCGGAAGGAGACTTCAGCGGCGCGCCGACTCGGGACTCCGTTCGGAAGGAGAACCGCCAGCGGCCACACCCCCACCGCTCACGCCGCACTGCCCCGCGCAGCGGCGGTGGTGACGGGGATGCGGCGGTCCAGCACCGTGATGACGAGCAGCAGGATCCCGATGCCGCCGAGCACCCAGCCGAGGACGTGCAGTCCGGCATCGGTGGCCTGCCGCCCGAACGTGATGCCGATGAGGCTGGAGGAGAAGATCGCACCCAGGTAGGCGAACGTCCGGTAGAGGCCGGACGCCACCGCTATCTCCTCAGCAGGCGCCTGCACGTAGAGGGTGGCCTGGTTGGCGAAGCCGGTGAACCCGTTGGCGCAGCCGAGCAGCAGGGACATCCCGATCAGCACCCACAGGCTCGATCCGCCGTTCATGAACTGCATCACCAGCGCGCTCAGCACCACGGAGACGGCGCCGATGACGAGCGGCCAACGCACCCAGCCGCGGGTGGACGCGACGCGAGCGATCACGATGCTGAGGCCGGACAGCGGCAGCAGGATGAGGCCGACCGCCGTTGCGCTGTATCCGGCAGCCTGCTCCATCCACTGGCTCGTGCCGTAGAGCACCGAATAGACCACGAGGGCGGAGAGTGTCTGGCGCAGGTAAGTGCGCTGCAGCGGCCGGTTGCGGGCGAGCATCCGCACGTCGATGAGCGGCCTGGCGACCCGCCGCTCCCACAGGATGAGGCCGGCGCCGAAGACGACGACCACCGGAAGCAGCCACCAGAGCGGCGAGGCGAGTTCGGACAGGAACACCAGCAGGCTCACGATCGTGGCGGCGAAGAGCACGATGCCCGGGATGTCGATGGATGCGATGAGCGCCCTGCTGCCCTGGCGCTCGCGCGGCGCATCCTTCTCCACGCCCAGCAGCGTGAACACGAACGTGACGATCGCCAGCGGGATGTTCACGAAGAACAGGGCACGCCAGCCGAACGTGCCGGCGAGCACCCCGCCGAGCGGCAGCCCGAACACCGTGGTGATCTGGGCGGCGATGGAGAAGTTGCCGAGCACGCGGGCAGGGACGCCGATGCCGTTCTCGTCCGCGCGGCGTCGCACGAGGGCCATCGCGGTCGGGTACGCCGCGGACGTGCCGATGCCGATCAGCGCACGGGACACCAGCAGGAACCCGAAGCCCGGCGCTGCCGCTCCCACGACGCCGGCGGCCAGCAGGATGATCGCGCCGGCCATGAACACGCGGCGCGGCCCGAACAGGGTGGCGAGCTTGCCCATGGTGGGTTGGCTGACCGCACTGCAGAGGTAGAGCACCGAGATGAGGCTCGCGGTCTGGCCCGGCCCGAGGTGGAAGTCGAGGCCGATGCCGAGCAGGCCGGTCGCGATCATCGAGCTGTTGATCGGGTTGAGCGTCGATCCGAGCAGCAGCGGGGCGGTGAAACGCCACCCGAACGGCTTGTGCGCGCTCACGGTCTCGGTGCTCTCGGTAGCAGTGTCCGTCTCGTTCCTCCCGAAATGCTTTACGCGTGTAAATTACTTCTTTAGGTATACTAATCAATCGTGGATGCACACGCAAGCGCCAGCCCTCCCGTCGACGAACCCAGCCTTCCCGCGGACGAACCCGGCCCTCCCGCCGACGACCTCGGCGAACGCATCACCCGCTCGGTTGCCAGGATCTACCGCCGTTTCCGCGCCGAACGCTCCACCGGCGAACTGGGCGACGCGGCGATGAGCGTGCTCGGCCACCTGCACCGCTACGGCCCCGCCACCCTCACAGCGCTCAGCGAGCACGAGCGCGTCACCGCGGCCTCGATGAGCCAGACCGTCAACCGCCTGGTGTCTCTGGGGTGCGCGATCAGGGCGGCCGATCCCACGGACGGCCGCCGCGTGCTCTTCACGCCGACCTCCGAAGGACACCGGATCGCCGGAGAGGCACGGGCACGGCGACACGAGTGGCTGAACGCCCAGCTCGCCACCCGCACGCCAGAGGAACGTGCCGCGCTCGCCGAGGCGGCACGGGTGCTGTGGGAGATCGCGGAGGGATGAGCCCGTTCACCCTCCCCTCCCCGGTCACTGCCGAGGTCGAGGTGCGCCGCAGCCGCTTCATCGCGCTCGCGACACCCGTCGCCGATCGTGAGGCGGCGCTCGCCGAGGTCGCGCGGCTCCGCGCCGAGCATCCGGATGCGAACCACGTGTGCTGGGCGCTGCTCGCCGGGGGTCACTCCGGCATGTCGGACGACGGCGAGCCGTCCGGCACGGCGGGTCGCCCCATCCTGGAGGTGCTGCGGCACCACGACCTCGACGGGGTGCTCGGCGCCGTCGTCCGCTACTTCGGCGGCGTCAAGCTGGGCGCTGGCGGGCTGGTGCGCGCGTACACCGACGCGATCGCCGCCGCCCTCCTGGATGCGCCCCTGATCGAGCGCGTGCCGGAGACTGTTCTCACCGTGCTGGCGGAGTACGCCGATGCGGAACGCATCCGGCGCTGGGCGCACGGCGAAGGACACGAGACGGGCGACACGGAGTACGGCGAAGCGGTGCGGTTCACACTGCGGCTGCCGACGACGCAGGCGGCGGCAGCACGGGATGCGGTCCGCGACCTCACCCAGGGACGCGCCGTCGTGGAGGGGTGACAGCGCCGCATCCACCGGCAGCCGCATCCACCGGCAGCCGCATCCACCGGCAGCCACATCAACCGCCCAGGCGCACAAAAGGGCCCGGCGCGATTCCTCGCACCGGGCCCTCTCGTTCACACGCTCGCGCTATTTGGCTGCGACCTCGACCGGCTCCTTCGGAGCGGCCTTCTTGGCCGGAGCCTTCTTCGGAGCCTCGACGGCCGGAGTCGCCTCGGCCGCCGGGGGCTTCGGGCGGGCCGCGAACTCCTCGAAGACGGCACGCGGGTGCTGGGTGGCTGCGAGCGACACGATGTCGCGGCCGAGCCAGAAGTTGTTCCACCAGCCCCACAGCACGCGCCACTTGCGCTCCCAGCTCGGCATGGCCAGACCGTGGTATCCACGGTGCGCGAACCAGGCAGGGAGGCCCTTGATCGCGAGCTTGCCGGACTGGAACACGCCGGTTCCGAGGCCGAGGCCCGCGACGGCGCCCAGGTTCTTGTGGAAGTACTGGCGCGGAAGCTCGCCGCGGAGGTCCGCGATGATGTTCTTGGCGAGCAGCTTGCCCTGACGGACGGCGTGCTGCGCGTTCGGCACGCAGAACCCGCCGACGCCGCCACCGGTGAGATCGGGGACGGCTGAGACATCGCCGGCGCCCCAGGCGTCCTTGATGATCTCGTCCTCGGAGCCGACGCGGAGGTCGGCGCGGACGCGGAGACGGCCGCGCTCCTCGATCGGGAGGTCGGTGTGACGCACGATCGTCGGGTTCGCCATGACACCGGCGGTCCAGACGATGAGGTCGGTCTCGAACTTCTCACCGGTCGACAGCTCGATGACGCCGTCGACAGCGCTCGCGAGCTGCGTGTCCAGGTGGATCTCCGCACCGCGCTGGGCGAGGTTCTTGATGACCCAGTGGCTGGTCGGAAGTGACACCTCCGGCATGATCCTGCCCATGGCTTCGATCAGGTGGAAGTGCGTGTCCTCGAAGGCGATCTGCGGGTAGTTCTTGAGCAGTGCGCTCGCGAACGAACGCAGCTCGGCGAACACCTCGATGCCCGCGAACCCGCCGCCGACGACGACGAACGTCAGCAGGCGGTCGCGCTCCGGACCGGCGGGCAGGTTGGCCGCCTTGTCGAAGTTGGTGAGCACGCGGTCGCGGATCGCGACGGCCTCCTCGATGGTCTTGAGGCCGATCGCCTGGTCTGCGACGCCCGGGATGGGGAACGTGCGCGACACGGCGCCGGCGGTGACCACGACGATGTCGTACTCGAACTCGTACGCGTCGCCGATCGGCGGCTGGATGGTCGCCGTCTTCTTCGCGTGGTCGACGTAGGTGACCTTGGCGGTGACCACGTTGGTCTTGGTGAGGTGGCGGCGGTGGGCGACCACAGCGTGACGAGGCTCGATGGAACCCGCGGCGACCTCAGGGAGGAAGGGCTGGTAGGTCATGTACGGCAGCGGGTCGACAATTGTGACCTCTGCCTCCCCCTTGCGCAGCTGCTTCTCGAGCTTCCACGCAGTGTAGAAACCGGCGTATCCGCCGCCGACGATCAGGATTTTGGGCACAGTGGTGGGTCTCCTCAACACGAAAGTATGCAGTTAATCTACTCCCTGCTGCCCGTCCCTCTGAAATGCCGGAACGCGCCGACCCCGCCAAGGGCCACTAATGCGACGAATCCGGTGATCAGACTGAACGGCAGCCAGAAGCCGGTGAGGGCTGTCCACTGCGGCCACAGGAGCTGATCCACCCGGGCGGACGGCTCCGCCGGCAGTGCCCGAGGGGTGGAGGTCGGCACCGGTGCTGTGCCGGGCGACGGGGTGGTGGGGACGTCGGCGCGACGGTGGATGCGGATCCACTCGGTGAGGTCGCCCATCGGGTTGGCGGAGACGTGCGGCACCTTCGCGGTCACGGCGGCCGCCGCATCCAGCAGCCCGTAGCCGTAGATCGGGCTGGGGACGGTGCCCGGCGCTGCGCGGGCGGTCTTGATCAGCCGCTCGATCACATCCGGTGCTTTCAGCTCGGGATGCGCGGCCCTGATCAGCGCGACGGCTCCCGCCACCAACGGGGTCGCCCCGCTGGTGCCCGCCCACTGCACGTAGCCTCCGCCAGGACTCACGCCGACCAACTGCTCGCTCGGCGCGGAGACGGCGATGGTGATGCCCTGCGACGACGCGTCGAAACTCGCCTGTCCCTGCCGGTCCACGCCCGCGACGGCGACGACGCCGGGGATGGTCGCCGGTGCGCCGACCTCGGTGGTGCCGCTTCCCCGGTTGCCCGCCGCCGCGACCACCACCACGTCGTGGTCGAACGCGTACTGGAACGCGTCGTCCCAGCTCGTCGGCCAGTCGAGCGTGTTCCTGGTGAGGGACATGTTGATGACTTTCGCGCCGCTGTCGACGGCCCAGCGCACGGCGCTCGCGATCTGCTCGTCGCTGCCGATGGCGCCTGCAGCGGACCCGAGGGCGACGGAGGCGGTCAGGATGCTCGCCTCCGGAGCCGCGCCGAGCACGCCGCTGTCCGGCCCTGTGCCGCGGCCGGCGAGCAGGGAGGCCACCCAGGTGCCGTGGTCCGCTGAACCGGCGTCTCCGAGCGGTTTCTGGCCGTTCGCCGCGCCGACGCCGGACGCGTCCGTCCCTCCGACGACCGCGCCCGCGAGGTCGGGGACGCTGCCGTCGACGCCGGTGTCGATGACGGCGACCTTCACTCCGGCGCCTTTGGTGGTCTGCCACGCCTGGGCGAAGCCGTAGTCGTTCAGCCAGTACTCGAGGTCGCGCACCTGGTCGGCGTGCGCGACGGTCGACGGCGCGACAGCGGCGGCCAGCCCCAGCACCCCTGCCAGGGCGGCGGCGGTCGCTGCGCGGCCGAGCCGCGTCATTCCGCGGTGTAGTCCTGGCACTCGCACACCTCGGGCGACCAGTCGGCGCGCGCAAGGGCGAGGTCGCCGATCGGGTTCACGCCAGCACCGGCCGCGAGGGCGTGCGCGCCGAGAGCGTGCAGGCATTTGACGCGCACGGGCATCCCGCCGGCCGAGATCCCGGCGATCTCCTCGACGAACGCGATGCTCTCCCGGTCGGCGAGGTATGCACGGTGTGCGGCCGCGTACTGGTCGCGCACCGCCTCGTCCTGCTCCAAGAGCTCGTTGTACTCGTTCATCACCTGAACGGCCTCCAACTGCGACAGGGCGGCTGTGGCTGCGGGATGCGTGAGGTAGTAGAACGTGGGGAACGGCGTGCCGTCGTCCAGGCGCGGGGCGGTCGAGACGACGGTGGGGTTGCCGCAGACGCAGCGCGCCGCGATGCCGACGACGTTGCGCGCCGGTCGCCCGAGTTGAGCGGACACGGTCGCGATGTCCTGTTCGGTCACAGCATCGAAGGGTGGGGTGGTCATCACTTGCCGCCAGGGGTCGAGGTGGGAGTCGGAGTGGGGGCCGGATTCGTACCGCCGAGCTGCGCCGGTGTCGCGTCGCTCAGGCCGGCGCCCATGAACGAGCCGAACAGCGAGCCGAGCCAGTCGGTCTCTGTCTTCTGCAGCTTCGAGCTGACGGGCGCATCCGTGGTCTGCGCCGCCGGCGGCCTGTCGTCGATCACGAGGTAGCTGACCTCGCCCGGCATCACGTAGTACAGCCGGTCGCGGGCCTGCGCGCGGATGTAGCTGGGGTCGTTCCAGCGGGCGCGCTGCTCCTTGAGATCGGCGACCTGGCCGGACAGCGCATCCACTGCCTTCTGCTGGTCGGCGATCTGCTGACGTTGCGAGATCAGGCTCTGCGCGGTGGGCGCGAGCACGACGACGGCGAGGATGAGCAGACCCATCATCACCAGCGAGAACCCGGAGAAGTGCAGCCCGCGCAGCCACCGTCCGGTAGCGGTGTCGGACGCCATGGCGACGGGAACACGGCGGGTGCGAGGCGCAGCCACAAGCCCTCCCAACACGACGGAACGGGACCGGCCTGGCCCCGCCCACAATCGTAAGCCACCCGCCTGCGCACCCCCTGCGCTCCCCCGCCGCGGCGCGTCCCCCGGCGCGCCGTCGCAATCGAGCCGGGACTTATGCACGCGACACGCCGGGTGGAGGCGTGCACAAGTCCCGGCTCGATTGCTGGGGATCAGGGTCGGGATGCGAAGGCGAACCCGGCGACGACGGAGGCCGCCACGAGGATGAGCTGCACGAGGATCGACAGCGGCAGGAAACCGAGCCCGGAGGCCAGGGGCACGCACACCTGGGCGACGAACGCGACGACAGCAGCGAGGATCGCAACCCGCTCCGATGCACCCCCGACGAGCGCCAGCCGCGCACGCCGGACCGCTCCGACGTCTCCGCTCGACCCGACGAGCCTCAGTCCTGCACCCGCGAGGACGACGGCGGCGACCGGCGACGCTGTGAACGACAGCACGAGGCCGCACGCGCCCAAGGTGCACGCTTGCGCGAACCGGAGATTGGCAAGCGCCCGGGCGGAGAGTGTGCTGTACGCCCGATACCCCGTCACGATGAGAGCGATTGCCGAGACGACGAGCACCGACGCGAGTGCCAGGACAGGCAGACGCCCGGACGGCGACCAGCCCGAACGCGACCAGCCGATCACGATCGCGACGGCCATACCGATGTAGAGGAGCGGGAAGGTCAGCCATTCGCTGATGCGCACCGGCGTGTCGGCCGGGAACGCCCGCTCGCCCTCCGGCTCCGTGCGGTCGTCGCAATCGAGCCCAGCCTTTTTCACCGCTTTCGCGCGTTTTGCGGTGAAAATAGCCGGGCTCGATTGCGACGGAGAAGCGCGGAGCGCTACGCGGTGAAGCGCGGGAACGCGCTGCGGCCCGCGTAGACGGCGGCTTCGCCGAGCTCTTCCTCGATGCGGAGGAGCTGGTTGTACTTGGCGACGCGCTCGGAGCGGGCCGGAGCACCGGTCTTGATCTGGCCGGCGTCGGTGGCGACGGCGAGGTCGGCGATCGTGGTGTCCTCGGTCTCGCCGGAGCGGTGCGAGAGCACGGCGGTCATGCCGTTGCGCTGGGCGAGGGAGACCGCATCCAGGGTCTCGGTCAGGGTGCCGATCTGGTTGACCTTGACCAGGATGCTGTTCGCGGCCTTGACCTCGATGCCCTTGGCGAGACGCTTCGGGTTGGTGACGAACAGGTCGTCGCCGACGAGCTGCAGCTTGCTGCCGAGCTCGGCGTTGAGGTGGGCCCAGCCCTCCCAGTCGTCCTCGGCCAGCGGGTCCTCGATGGAGACCAGCGGGTAGTTCGCGGCGAGCTCCGCGTAGTACGCGGACATCTCGGCTGCGCTGCGCTGCTGACCCTCGAAGCGGTAGACGCCGTTCTCGAAGAACTCGGTGGATGCGACGTCGAGGCCGAGCGCGATGTCGCGGCCGACGGTGAATCCGGCGTTCTGGATGGCCTCGGAGATGAGGTCGAGCGCCGCACGGTTGTGCTCCAGCTCAGGGGCGAAGCCGCCCTCGTCGCCGAGGCCGGTGTTGAGGCCCTTCTGCTTGAGCAGCGACTTGAGCGAGTGGTAGGTCTCGACACCCCAGCGAAGGGCCTCGGAGAAGGTCTCCGCGCCGATCGGCAGGACCATGAACTCCTGGATGTCCACGCCGGTGTCCGCGTGCGCGCCGCCGTTGATGATGTTCATCATCGGTACGGGCAGGGTGTGCGCGTTCGGGCCGCCGATATAGCGGAACAGGGGCAGGTCGGCGGAGTCCGCGGCAGCCTTGGCGACGGCGAGCGAGACGCCGAGGATGGCGTTCGCGCCGAGGCGCTTCTTGTTGTCGGTGCCGTCGAGCTCGATCATGGCGGAGTCGACGAGGCGCTGGTCTGCGGCTTCGAAGCCCTCGATGGCCGGGCCGATCTCGTCGAGCACAGCGTCGACGGCCTTCTGCACGCCCTTGCCGAGGTAGCGGTCCTTGTCGCCGTCGCGAAGCTCGTAGGCCTCGAACGCGCCGGTCGACGCACCGGACGGGACGGCGGCACGGCTGACCGTGCCGTCTTCGAGAAGCACCTCGACCTCGACGGTCGGGTTTCCGCGCGAGTCGAGAATCTCGCGAGCGCCTACAGCTTCGATCTGAGCCACAACAGTCTCCTTGTTTCACATGTGTGTGGGGGTGGGTAAATCAGCGGTGATCCGCTCGCCAGTCTACTGAGGTCGGGAGAACGCATCCGACCGGAGTGTGTGGGTGGGTGGGGCTGGATGCGGGCGGCGCCGACCCGAGGACGCTCGGCCTCGACCCGTGGATGCGGCGGGCTCAGTCCTCCACGCCACCGCGCAGCGCGTCGAACAGCGCTTCGAGCCGCGCGCGGTGCTCCTGCAGCACGGCGTCCTCCGCCTCCCCGGTGATGAGCCGCAGCGCGGTGTCCACCAGCACCGTGCCGTATCCGGCGATGAAGAACGCCGAGAACAGCCCGGCGTCGCCCCTGTACGCGTCGTCGGCGTCGAGCTCGTCGGCGAGGGTGCGCTGCAGTTCCGAGGAGATCTCCCTGGCGCGGGCGATCAGCGCCGGCGACCCGGCGACCGTGCGGAAGAACGGGATGGACCTGCCGTCCACCCCGGACAGCGGGCTGCGCTCGTCGACCAGCAGGAGCGTCGCCTGCCGCAGCGACGCCAGCACGTCGGTCCCGTCGGCCCGGTCGCGCACAGCCGACCGGAGCAGGTCGACCGCGTCGGCCGCCCTGTCGAGGAAGAGGTCTTCCTTGCGTGGGAAGTGATTGAACACCGTGACACTTGACACCCCGGCAGCACGAGCGACCTCGGCGACCGTCACGGCGTCGAAGCCGCGCTCGAGGAAGAGCCCGGACGCGACCTCCGCGATCCTGGCGCGCGTCTGCGGCCCGCCGCGCTCGCTGTTCCTGGGCATTCACCCTCACTCTCTTGTGTGACTAACTTTAGTGACATAACCTAGTGGCATGTCCTCCACTCCGGCTCCTGTCATTATCCGCGAGGCGCCCCGTCCGCCCCGCTCCCTCCGCGAGGCGTGGCTCGCTCTCACCGGCCTTTCTGCCGTCTTCCTGTTCGAGATGCTCGACAACTCGATCCTCAACGTCGCGCTGCCGACCATCGGGCGCGAGCTCCACGCATCCACCACCGGGCTGCAATGGGTGACGGGCGCGTACGCGGTCGTGTTCGGCGGTCTGATGCTGGCATTCGGCGCCGTCTCCGACCGGTTCGGCCGACGCCGCGTGATGCTCGTCGGCCTCGTCCTGCTCGGGCTGGCGAGCCTCGCCACGGCGTTCGTCACCAGCCAGGAGCAGTTGATCGCCGTGCGCGTCGCGATGGGCGTCGCCGCCGCGATGACCACCCCCGGCTCGATGGCGCTCGCTTTCCGTCTGTTCGCGGACGACGGGCTCCGGGTGCGCGCGATCACCCTCATCTCCACGGTGGGGCTCGTCGGGCTCGCGATCGGGCCGACCGTCGGCGGCCTCGTCCTCGCCGTCGCGCCTTGGCAGTTGCTACTGCTGGTCAACGTGCCGATCGCCGCGCTCGCGTTCCTGAGCATCCGGTTCGGCGTGGCGACGGATGCGGCAGCCGACCTGCACCGCGACCCCCTGGACATCGCCGGGGCGGTCGTCGGCACGCTCACGATCGTGCTCGCGCTCGTCGCGCCAACGCTGTTCGTCGATCTGGGTGTCGGCGCCTGGCAGCCGTGGGCGGTCGCAGCGGCAGCCGTCGCCGGCGCGATCCTGTTCGTGCTGCGCGAGCGTTCCGCGGCGCACCCGCTGCTCGACCTCAGGCTGGTCGCGCATCCCCTGGTGTCGAGCGGGCTGGCGTTCAAAGCGGCGACCGGCATCGCGACCGCCGGTCTCGGCTACCTGGTGACGCTGCAGTTGCAGCTCGCCTGGGGTTGGCCGCCCGCCCTGGCCGCGATCGGGATGCTGCCTCAGGTCGTCGTGCTCATCGCCGGTGGGGCGGTCATCACACCACTGGTGCGCAAGATCGGCCTCGAACGCGCAGGGTGGATGGGCGCGGTCACCGTGGTGGCCGGGCTCGCGGTCTACGCACTGCTGAGTCGGTACGGCTACGTCTGGGTGGCGCTCGCGCTCGTCCTGGTCGCAGCGGGGATGCGCGTGGTCGGCGTCATCGCGGGAACCAACGTGATGCGCGGCCTGCCGGAGAACCGCACCACCATCGGCGCCGCGCTCACCGACACGTCGACCGAGGTGGCTTCCGGAGTCGGCATCGCGGTCACCGGCACGATCCTCGCCGCCCTGTTCACCGGCGACGTCGCCTCAGCGCACTGGTCCGCCGCCCAGGCCTCGGAATTCGGGGACGCCGTGACCATCGCGGGCGTGACGCTCACCGCGGCGGCCGCCGCGCTCGTCGGCTGGGGCGTCGCCCGCTCGCGCCGCGCGCAGCGCGACGCAGCGCCGGCCCCGGCCCCGGCCCCGGCCGGCTAACGTGGGCGACCGGGCTGCGCCCCGCCGCCCCGCCACCTCGCCACCTCGCCACCTCGCCACCTCGCCACCCGAGTCTCCTTCCGAACGGAGAGGCACGCCCCTCACCGCCCGAATCTCCTTCCGAACGGAGAGACACGCCGCCCCACCACCCGAGTCTCCTTCCAAACGGCGAGACGCGCCGCCCCACCGCCGAAACTCCTTCCGAACGGAAAGACACGCCGCCCCACCACCCAAAACTCCTTCCGAACGGAAAGACACGCCACCCCACCGCCGGAATCTCCTTCCGAACGGACAGAGACGCCGCATCCCGCCCGGGTCTCCGTCCGAACGGAGAGGCCGCCTGCCAGCGGCGATCTCCTTCTGGACGGAGATTTCAGGTGACACGCCGTTCGAGACTCCGTTCAGACGGAGAAGGCGGCGAATCGTGGCGAAAACTCCTGCAGAGTACGCCGCTCGGGCGACCTGCGCCGACCGGCCAGTGTACAGCGGCCAGCGCGCAGCGGCCAGCGCACACCGGCCAGCGCCCAGCGCGCACCGGCCAGCGCACAGCGGCCAGCGGCCAGCGGCCAGCGCGCAGCGGTCAGCCCAGAGACTTGACCTCGAGCGACGCCGCATCCGTCGTGTCGGCGGTCACGAACGCGAACGACCGGAAGCCGGACGCCTCCGCGCGGTCGAGCACGGCCTTGAGGTTTTTGGCCCTGCGGTCGAGGCGCACTCTGCGCCCGGCGGCGATCAGCTCCGACTTCACCGCGAGCAGCCGGTCGAGCGGCACCGCAGGGTCGTAGACCAGCACGATCGAGTCGGCGGACGCATCCGTCGGCACCTCGATGAGGTCCACGACACGCTCGAAGCCGATGGAGAACCCGCAGGCAGGAACATCCGTGCCCAGGAAGCGGCCGATCATGCCGTCGTAGCGCCCCCCGCCGCCCACCGAGCTGCCGGAGCCGGGGTGCGCGATCTCGAAGATGGTGCCGGTGTAGTAGCCCATGCCGCGCACGAGGGTCGGGTCGAACCGCAGAGTCACGCCGCTCGGCAGCGTGTCGAGCGCGTGCGCCAGCGACTCCAGCGCGGCGATCGCGTCGGTGTCGACCCCGTCCGGCAGGATGTCTGTGATCGCCTCGACGGTCAGCGCGACGCCGCCGTCCGCCAGGTGCGGCTCCAGGTTCTTCAGAATGCCGCCGAGCACGGCGGCCGAGTCTGCACCGTCCGCGCTCAGCTCCTTCACGACACCCTCCGCGCCGATCTTGTCGAGCTTGTCGATCGAGATCAGCACCTGCGGCCAGCGCGACTCCGCGAAACCGCAGAACTCGAGCAGCCCGTTCAGGATGCGCCTGTCATTGATGCGGATCGTGCAGTTCTGCAGGCCGAGCGCGTCCAGTGCGGCCGCCGTCGCCGTGATCAGCTCCACCTCGGCGAGCTGGCCCGCCTCGCCGATGATGTCGATGTCGCACTGCACGAACTGGCGGTATCGGCCCTTCTGCGGGCGCTCCGCACGCCACACCGGGGCGATCTGGATGGAGCGGAACACCGGAGGCAGCTCCGCGCGGTGCGTGGCGTAGAACCGCGCGAGCGGCACGGTCAAGTCGAAGCGCAGACCGAGGTCGGTGAGGCTGAGGACGTCGCCGGAGTCGATGGCCGCGCGCAGATCCTCGGCGTCGAGGCCGCGCTTGAGCACGCTGAACGCCAGCTTCTCGTTGTCGCCGCCCAGGCCGGAGTGCAGGCGCGCGACGTCCTCGACCACCGGCGTCTCGATCTCGTCGAAGCCGTGAGAGGCGAAACTGCGCCGGATCACACCGAGCGCGTGCTCCCTGCGGGCCTTGTCTGCCGGGAGGAAGTCGCGCATACCGCGGGGCGGAGTGATCGGAGAAGCCATGCGAACGATTCTTCCATGCCGACGCATCCGGCACGTCCCCCGCTGCCCCGCGCCCACCCCGGCCGCGACGGGGCAGATGGGGCCTGCGGCGCACGAGTAGCGTGGGCAGCGATGAGCATAGAACCGTTCCGCATCCACCTGTCAGACGACACCATCGACGATCTGCTGGACCGCCTCGCCGCCACCCGCTACGTCGCACCGATCGGCCGGGCGCCGTGGCACGGCGGCGCAGGAGAGCCCGTGCTGCGCGACCTGGTCGGCTCCTGGCTGCGGTTCGACTGGCGGGCGCAGGAGGAACGGCTGAACTCCTACGACCAGTACCTCGCGGATGTCGGCGGTCACCGCATCCACTTCGTGCGGGTGCCGGCGGCGGGGTCGGCGCAGACGCGCATCCCGTTGCTGCTGCTGCACGGCTGGCCGAGCGCATACACCGAGTACCTCCCGCTCGCCGAGCGCCTGGCGAACCCGGCAGGCTCCGGGTCGGATGCGCCGATCGCCTTCGACGTGATCGTGCCGTCGCTGCCCGGTTTCGTGTTCTCCGAGCTGCCGGACCGGCCGCTGACCAGACAGGCCATCGCCGACGACCTGCACGAGCTGATGACGACCGTGCTCGGCTACGACCGCTACGCGGCGTTCGGCGGGGACATCGGCGGAGGGGCGGCGACCTGGCTCGGCGTCGACCACGCGGACAGGGTGATCGGAGTGCAGCTCCTGCACGCGCCGTTCCCCGCGGACAGCGAACCGCACAGCGAGGAGGAGCGGGCGTACCTCGCCGCCGTCGACGCCTACGACACCGCAGACGGCGGGTACAGCGAGATCATGTGCACCAGGCCGGACACCATCTCCGCGGCCCTCGGCGACTCCCCCGCCGGGCTGCTCTCCTGGATCGCCGACAAATGGCACGACTGGGTCGACGGCGACCTCGACAGCGTCGTGCCACGGGATGCGCTGCTCACCATCGCGACGCTGTACTGGGCGACTGGGAGCATCGGCACGTCCTTCCAGCAGTACTTCGACTACGACGCGAACCCACCGCGGCCGCCGATCGTGGCCCCGGTGGGCGTGCTGCTCAGCAGGGAGCCGGTGATGGACGGGTTCCCGGTCTCACTCGCCGAACGCGCGGCGGACGACCTGCGCGCGTTCGAGCGAGCGCCGCGCGGCGGGCACTTCCTCGGGCTGGAGCAGCCCGACCTCGCCGCCGACCGCATCCGCGCGTTCTTCGCGTCGCTGTCGTAAGCCCACACCGTCGATTTCTCTCCCCCTTTCCCGCGCCATCGAGCCGGGACTTGTGCCCCGCATCCACCGGCGTGTCTCGTGCAAAAGTCCCGGCTCGACGGCTGCGGTCGCGGCGTAAGATGAGGGCGTTGCCACCCTCATGGTCGTGCCCTGCGGCTTCGGTGGTGTCCCGATGGACCTGACATGAGTCGCATCCGTCCGACCACGGGTAGATGCTCGCTGTCAGACACAAGGCCGACAACGTGCCCGTCAGCCATCCAGGAGAGTCGCGCATCCGCGCCTCTCACCCGAATGGCGGGCTGACAACGCCTAGCGGGCGCGCTGCCGGTCGCATCCCGGCGCGCTGCCTCCCATCATCCCCATCGAGTGGTCCCGAATTGCCGTGCGCACGTCGGCGCCCACGGCAATTCGGGACCACTCGATGGGGCTGTTGGGGGGGCGGGGATGGCGGGGATGGGGGCGGGGGCTACTCGCCGAGGCGGTGGTGGCGACCGAGCGGCACCACGAGCGGCGTCCCCGTCACCGGGTCGGAGGCGATCACCGACTCCACGCCGAAGACGTCGCGCACCAGCTCCGCCGTGACCACCTCACCCGGGGCGCCCGCAGCGACGATCCCTCCGGCGCGCATCGCGATGAGGTGGTCGGCATAGCGGGCGGCGAGGTTGAGGTCGTGCAGCACCATCACCACGGTGGTCCCGCGGGCGGCGTTGAGGTCGAGCAGCAGGTCGAGCACGTCGATCTGGTGGCTGATGTCGAGGAACGTCGTCGGCTCGTCGAGCAGCAGGATGTCGGTCTGCTGGGCGAGCGCCATCGCGATCCACACCCGCTGCCGTTGCCCGCCGGACAGCTCGTCGATGGCGCGGTCGGCGAGGTCGGCGACACCGGTCGACACCATCGCGGACGCGACGGCCTCGTCGTCCTCCGCCGTCCAGCGGCGGAACCAGCCCTGGTGCGGGTACCGTCCGCGCCCGACCAGGTCGGCCACCGTGATGCCGTCCGGTGCCGTCGGCGTCTGCGGCAGCAGGCCGAGTTTCGTCGCCACCTGCTTGGTCGGCAGCGAGTGGATGTCCACGCCGTCCAGCAGCACCGAGCCGGATGCGGGGGCGAGCAGCCGGGACAGCCCGCGCAGCAGCGTGGACTTGCCGCAGGCGTTCGGACCGACGATGGCGGTGACCGTGCCGGGCGGCACCTCCAGGTCGAGGCCGTCGACGACGACCCTGCCCTCGTAGGAGAGGGTCAGGTCGCGTGCGGCGAGTTCGTGGGTGACGGTCATGGTCAGCCTCCCCGGCCGATTCGGTTGGTCCTGGTCAGGAGCCAGAGCAGGTACGGGGCGCCGACGACGCCGGTGACGACGCCGACGGGGAACGCCACGTCCGGCACGGCGAACTGGGCGACGATGTCGGAGACGACGAGCACGAGCGCGCCGACCAGCGCGGACGGCACGAGAGCGAGCGATCCGCGACCGACCAGCCTGCGGGCGATGGGTGCCGACAGGAACGCGACGAACGCGATCGGCCCCGCCACGGAAACCGCGACCGCCGCGAGCGCGACGGCGACGAGCACCACCAGCAAGCGAGTCCGCTCGACCCGCACGCCGATCGCGGCAGCGGTGTCGTCGCCGAGGCCGAGCGCTGCGAGCGGCCTGCCGAGCACCAGCGCACACGGCACGAGCACGACGGCGCTCACCGCCAGCACCGTCAGCGCGACCGGGTCGACGCTGTTGATGCTGCCGGTCAGCCAGACGAGCGCCTGCTGCACGTCGGTGAGAGCGGCGGTGGTGAGGACGTAGGACACGAGCGCCCCGGCGATGGCGGCGAAGCCGATTCCGATCAGCACGAACCGGTAGCCGCTGATTCCGCCGCGCCAGGCCAGCAGGTAGATGACGAGCGCTGCGACGAGGGTCCCCGCCACGACGACGCCGGACAGCGCCAGCCCGGTCAGCCCGAACCAGACCAGCGCGATCGCGCCGGTCGCGCTCGCGCTCGCGGTGATGCCGATGATGTCCGGGCTCGCCAGCGGGTTGCGGGCGATCGACTGGATGAGCGCGCCGGAGAGCCCGAGGCAGCCGCCGACCAGCACGGCGGCGAGCAGTCGCGGCAGACGCAGCTCCAGGATCACGAACTGGGTGAGCCTGTCCGCCCTGCCGATCAGCGCAGCGAGGATGTCGCCCGGCGCGACGGCCGCTGCGCCGAGACTCAGCGACACGGCCGAGACGAGCACGATGAGCACGGCGAGCACCACCGACACCCGGACGACCCTGGATGCGCGCGAGCGCCGGTCGGCCGTGGAGGCGCGGGAGGCGGCGACCGCGGCACCCCCGGACGGTTCCTGCGCGGCCCCGGCCCGCGCATCCGTCGTCACAGGCTCACCAGCTTGCGCCTGCGCACGAGCGCGATGAACACGGGAGCGCCGACCACGGCGGTGACGACACCGACCTGCAGTTCGCCCGGCCACGCCACCAGACGGCCGATCACGTCGCAGACGATCAGCATGGTCGGCGCGATCACCGCCGAGAACGCGAGGATCCAGCGGTAGTCGGCGCCGACCACCCAGCGGGCGACGTGCGGGATCACGAGCCCGACGAACGCGATCGGACCCACGGCGGCGGTCGCCGACCCGCAGAGCAGCACGATGGCGACCGCCGCGAACGCCCTCGACACCCCGACCTTCTGGCCGAGCCCGCGCGCCACGTCGTCGCCGAGCGCCAGCCCGTTGAGCGCCCTGCCGAGCGCGAGGGCGACGATCGCCCCGATCACGATGGTGGGGAGCACCTGCCAGAACACTCCGAGGTTGCGACCGGCGAGCGACCCGACCTGCCAGAACCGCAGCGAGTCGAGCGAAACGCGGCTGGTGAGCAGCACGGCCGTGATGAGCGAGCCGAGCGCGGCAGAGACCGCCGCCCCGGCGATCGCGAGCTTGATCGGGGTCGCGCCCTCGCGACCGGTGGACGCCACCGCGTACACGACCACCGAGGCCACCGCTGCTCCCGCGAACGCGAACCAGACGTACCCTCCCGCCGTGGTGATGCCGAACACCGCGATGGCGATCACCACGGCGAGCGACGCGCCGAAGTTCACGCCCAGGATCCCCGGGTCTGCGAGCGGGTTGCGGGACAGTCCCTGCATCACCGTCCCCGCGAGGCCAAGCGCGAGCCCGGCGCTCAGCCCGAGCAGGGTGCGCGGCAGGCGGCTGTCGACCACGATCAGCGACGCCTCGCTGCTCCTGTCGTAGTGGAGCAGCGCGTGGAACACGGTCGCGGGGTCGAGCGGGTTGGAGCCGAGCATCAGACTCAGGATGCAGGCCACCAGCAGCGCGACGACCGCAACCACGAACCCGTACGACAGCCGACGCCGACGGCGGCCGGTGGATGCGCTGCCTGCGCCTCTCCCCCGGCCGCCGTTCGCCGCCGCACTCGTCGGCGGCACCGCGCTGGTCGTCATGCGCCCTGTTACTTGACCTTCTCGGCCGCGGCCGCGAGCTCGGGGACGTAGCGGTCGAGCATCCACGGGATGCTCAGCACGCTGGGCGCGCTCGACGCCATGACGAACGACTCGCCGACGATCGGCGCGAAGCGGCCTTCTTTGATGGTGGGCATGGCGGCGACCAGCGGGTCGGCCTTGAAGGTGTCGACGGAGGACTGCTTGTCGAAGTACATCACCAGCAGGTCGGTGTCGATCTTGGAGAGGTTCTCGTAGCTGACCTGGAAGAAGAAGCTGTCCGCATCCTTCTTGGCGTCGAGCGTGTCGATGCTGGGCGAGTTCTTGAGGCCGAGCTCGTTGAGCAGGAGGACGCGGGAGTCTGTGGCCTTGTAGACGTTGATCATGCCGGGCTCGTTGGCGGCGGCGTAGACGAAGGTCTTGTCTTTCAGCACCGGGTACTTCGCGGCGAGCGCTGCGACATTGTCCTCGGTCTTCTTCTTCAGCGCGGTGGCCTCTGCGGAGAGTCCGAGCGCCTTACCGACGATGTCGGTCTGGTCCTGCCAGCTCGTGCCCCACGGGACCTTCGGGTATGCGACCACCGGGGCGATCTTGCTGAGCTTGTCGTACTCGGCCTGCGTGAGGCCGGAGAGCGGAGCGAGGATGACGTCGGGCTTGGCCTTCACGTACTCCTCGAACGGCACCTCGCCGGTGTCGACGCCGGCGATGAGCTGCGGGGTCTTCGCCTTCAGCTCGGTGAGCTTGTCCGCCACCCAGGGCAGGACGCCGTCGGCGTTGCCGCCGTAGGTCATCTTCGGCATGGCCACCGGCACGACACCGAGCGCGAGGGCGACATCGGCCGCGCCCCAGCCCCAGACCGCGACGCGCTCCGGCTTCTTGTCGATCGTCACGGAGCCGAGGGCGCTCGTGATCGTGACAGGGAACGCTCCGGATGCGCTGCTCGAGCTGCTCTCGTCGCCTGGCGTGCCGGCGCTGCAGCCGGTGAGGATGAGGGCGGCGGTCGCGACGATCGCCGACGCGATCACGGCGACGCGCGACCGGCGGCGCGAAACGGACTCGAACATGCTTCTCCTTCGAGACGGTGAGGGGTTTAGGCAAGCCTAACCTAACCGTCTGCGCCTCGCCAGCCGACGCCATCGAGCCCAGGCTTTTTCACCGTAAGGCGCGCGAATACCGTGAAGAACCCTGGGCTCGATTGCGACGATCAGTCGGTGGAGGTGGATGCGGTCGGAAGGCCGATGATTCCGGCGTCGGAGGCATCGGAGGCATCGGAGGCGTCGGAGGCGTCGGCCTCGTGCTCGCGGATCTCCGACTGCAGGTCGCGCAGCGTCGAACGGAGGGCGCGCTCCGCATCCAGCCCCTGCGCCTTCGCCGACGCGACGATGGCCAGCAGCAGCGGGCCGAGCTCGCCCTCGGAGTCCACCTGCACTCCCCCGGTCTCGTGCAGGTCGAGAAGCCCCACCTTCTCGGCGCGCCCGAGCAGCTTGTCCGCGAGCGCGAGCGACGGCATCGCCTGCGGGATGCCGTCGAGCACGCTCGTCCGCGACGGCTTCTCGCGCTTCTTGAGGTCGTCCCAGAACTCGACGACGTCGTCGGCCGTCTCGGCCGTCCGGTCGCCGCCGAACACGTGCGGGTGGCGGCCGACCATCTTGGCGGTCATCTGGGCGGCGACATCCTGGATGTCGAAATCCTCACCGGGAGTGTGCGCCGCGATGTCGGCGTGGAACAGCACCTGGTAGAGCACATCGCCGAGCTCCTCGATCAGGTCGTCCCTGTTGCCGGTCTCGATCGCCTCGACCAGCTCGTACGTCTCCTCGATCAGGTACTGCACGAGCGACTCGTGCGTCTGGTCCGCATCCCACGGGCACCCACCCGGCCCGCGCAGCCGCTCCATGACGGCCACCAGCTCGTCCAGCTTGGTCGGCTGTTCCGACACGGGAGCGGATGAGAAGCTCAGCTCGGACATCGTGGACGCCTTCCTCGATCGCGGGCCGCACCCTGCCTGCCCTTCCTCCATCCTCCCTCATCCGCCGCCGCCTGACGCCTGCCTCCCCGGTAGAGTGGGTGACTGGTGTGCCGGGAAGTCTGGTCGGCGGGTGGCGCGAACGCGCCGCTCCCGCATCCGGCCGCGCGTTCGACGAGACACTCGAAGCGTGAGATAGGCGAGACCGCATGAGCATCATCCGATCAGAACGCACAGCCGCAGGGCTTCTCCTCGGGGCGGCCGCGCTCGGCCTCCTCCTCGCGAACACCGCAGCCGGGCCCGCCCTGCTCGACCTGCAGCACACGTACGTCGGCGTCGGCGGCCTGCGGATGAGCGTCGGGCACTGGATCAGCGACGGCCTGCTGGCGGTCTTCTTCTTCATCGTCGCCGTCGAGCTCAAGCACGAACTGGTGGCCGGCGAGCTGAACAGCGTGAAGAAGGCCGTGCATCCCGCCATCGCGGCGGTCGCGGGGGTGATCGTTCCCGCCCTCATCTACCTCGCGTTCACCGCCGGCAGCGGGATGGAGCAGGGCTGGCCCATCCCGACCGCCACCGACATCGCCTTCGCGCTTGGCGTGCTCGCCGTGTTCGGGCGCGGGCTGCCCAACCGGCTGCGCGTGTTCCTGCTGGCGCTCGCGGTGCTCGACGACCTGATCGCGATCCTCATCATCGCTGTCTTCTTCACCACGGACCCCAACCTCGGCGAACTCGCGCTCGCCGCCGTCGCCGTCGCCGTCTTCGGGCTTCTCAGCCGGATGCTGAAAGGCCGGATGCGCGTGCCGATCGGCGTGCTGATGCTCCTCGTCGCCTGCCTGGCCTGGTGGCTCGTCTGGGACTCCGGGGTGCACGCGACCATTGCGGGCGTCGCCCTCGGCCTCGTGATGGCGCGCCGGCCGGCCGGACGGGTCACGCACGCACTCGAGCCGTGGTCGAACGGTGTCATCCTCCCGCTGTTCGCGTTCTCCGCCGCACTGGTCGCCATCCCGCAGGTGTCTCCGGCGCAGTTGCAGCCCGCGTTCTGGGGCATCCTGGTCGCCCTGCCGGTGGGCAAGGTGGTCGGCATCACGCTCGGCGGCTGGCTCGGCTCCTTCACCCGCAGCAAGGCGGAGCGGGGGAAGATCTCGCTGTTCGGTCTGGTGACCATCGGCATCCTCGGCGGCATCGGTTTCACGGTGTCGCTCCTGATGAACGAGCTGGCGTTCGCCACGGACGAGCTCGTGCGCGCCGAGGGGACGCTCGCCGTGCTCCTCGGCTCCGCCGTCTCGATCGTCGGCGCCGCGATCTGCGTCACCCTCCTCGCGCGCCGCTACCGCGCGCAGCACCCGCACCCGCGCGCGTAGACGCGCACGACTCGTGCGCCGCCGCGCGTGGCACGAATCGTGCGCCGCCGCGCGCGGCACGACTCGTGCGCCGCCGCGCGTGGCACGAGGCGTGCGAAAGGCGCGGTCGCGCGCCTCCGCACCGCACGTTTCGCACGAGGCGCGCGCCGTCACGCACGAGGCGTGCGCTACGAAGCCGCCTCGGCGACGGGCTCCGGCACAGGGAACAGCGCGCCAAGCAGCGTCGCCACCCACGCGATCAGGTCGGCGTCGTCGAGCGGTTCGCCGTTGACGCGCGGCATCGGCACCGTGACCACCTTGGGAGCGGCGTGGTACTTCGACCCCGGGTACATGCGCTGCAACCGCACCTGCAACGAGTCCGGCAGGATCGCCGGCGCCAGGCGCAGGTTCGAGCCCATCGCAACCACCTCACCGAGCCCGGCCCGCTGCGCCGCCCTGCGCAGCCGCGACACCGCGATCAGGTTGCTGACCGCGAGCGGCGGCTCCCCGTAGCGGTCCGTCAGCTCCTCGATCACGAGGTCGATCTGGTCGTCCTTCGCGGCGGGCGAGCTCGCCGTCGACAGCTTCTGGTACGCCTCCAGGCGCAGCCGCTCGCTGTCCACGTACTCCTCGGGGATGTGCGCATCCACCGGCAGCTCCAGCCGCAGCTCGGTCTGCCCCTCCGCGACCTCGCCGCGGAACGTGCTCACCGCCTCGCCGATCATCCGCAGATAGAGGTCGAAGCCGACCCCGGCGATGTGGCCGGACTGTTCGCCGCCGAGCAGGTTGCCCGCGCCGCGGATCTCCAGGTCTTTCAGCGCCACCTGCATCCCGCTGCCGAGGTCGTTGTTGGCCGCGATGGTCGACAGCCGGTCGTGCGCCGTCTCGCTCAGGGGCTTGTTCTCGTCCCAGAGGAAGTACGCGTACGCCCGCTCACGGCCGCGGCCGACGCGCCCGCGGAGCTGGTGCAACTGGCTCAGGCCGTACTTGTCCGCCCTGTCGATGATGATCGTGTTCGCGTTGGCGATGTCGAGCCCGGTCTCGATGATGGTGGTCGACACCAGCACGTCGAATTTCCGCTCCCAGAAGTCCACCACCACCTGTTCCAGGGCGCGCTCGTTCATCTTGCCGTGGGCGACGGCGATGCGCGCCTCCGGAACCAGCTCGGCCAGTTTCGCCGCCTGGCTGGTGATGCTGCCGACCCGGTTGTGCACGAAGAACACCTGGCCTTCGCGGAGCAGCTCGCGCCGGATGGCGGCGGCCACCTGCTTGTCCGAGTACGGCCCGACGAACGTCAGGATCGGGTGCCTGTCCTCCGGCGGGGTGGCGAGGGTAGACATCTCCCTGATTCCCGTGACCGCCATCTCCAGCGTGCGCGGGATGGGCGTGGCACTCATCGCGAGGATGTCGACGTTGGTCTTGAGCTTCTTCAGCGCGTCCTTGTGCTCGACGCCGAACCGCTGCTCCTCGTCGATGATGACGAGGCCGAGGTCTTTGAGCGTGATGTTGTCGGCGAGGAGCCTGTGGGTGCCGATGACCACATCCACGGTGCCATCGGCCATGCCGTCGATCGTCTCCTTCGCCTCCTTGTCGGTCTGGAACCGGCTGAGCGCCCGCAGGTGGATGGGGAACCCGGCGAAGCGCTCCTGGAACGTCTCGAAGTGCTGCTTCACCAGCAGCGTGGTCGGCACGAGCATGACGACTTGCTTGCCGTCCTGCACCGCCTTGAACGCGGCGCGTACCGCGATCTCGGTCTTGCCGAAGCCGACGTCGCCCGAGATGAGCCTGTCCATCGGAATGGGCCGCTCCATGTCGGCCTTCACCTCGTCGATGGTCTGCAACTGGTCGTGCGTCTCCGCGAACGGGAACGCCTCCTCCAGCTCTCGCTGCCATGGCGTGTCCGGCCCGAACGCGTGGCCCTTGCTCGCCATGCGCGCCGAGTAGAGCTTCACCAGCTCGACCGCGATGTCGCGCACCGCCTTGCGGGCGCGACCCTTCGCGGCCGACCAGTCGCTGCCGCCCATCTTGCTGAGCGCGGGAGCCTCTCCGCCCACATACCGGGTCAGCAGGTCGAGCTGGTCGGTGGGCACGAAGAGCTTGTCGCCCGGGTAGCCGCGCTTCGACGGCGCGTATTCCAGCACGAGGTACTCGCGCTTGGACTTGACCGCGTTGCGGCCGCCGCTCGACACCTCGCGCTGGGTCAGCTCCACGAACTTGCCGATGCCGTGGGTCTGGTGCACCACGAAGTCGCCTGGCTTGAGCGCCAGCGGGTCGACGACGTTCTTGCGCCTGGTGGCGAGCTTCTTGACCTGGCGGGAGTCGTAGCCGACCGTGCGGCCGTAGAACTCGCTCTCGCTGATCAGCGCCAGCTTGGTCTCACCGAGCTCGAATCCGTGCTCGACCGTCGCGCGCAGCAGGTAGGCGATTCCGGGCTCGGGATCGGCCGGGTACTCGTCCACCAGCCTGGCGGGCAGTTCGGCCTCGGAGAGGACGTCTGCCGCGCGCTCCACGAGGCCTGCGCCCTCCGCGACGATGGCGACGCTCCAGCCGTCTTTCAACCGGGATGCGACGTGCTCGATCGCTCCGGTGACGTTGCCCTGGAAACTGGGCACGGCCTCCGCGGCGATGCGGAGCTGCAGGTACTCCTCGATCTCGCGCTCCTCTGGCAGAGGTAGTTGATCGAGGCCGGCGTCCGCCTGGAACCCGCTCATCGTCCACCACGGGTGGTTCGGCGCCTTCTCGCCCGGCTTGCTGAAGGTCACGGAGTCGCGCAGCTTCTGCAGGGTGAGGAAGTCGCCTGCCGCGAGGTCGATCGGGGCGGCAGCGCCGACCGTCGCAGCGCTCCAGGCGGCGGACAGGAACTCGCGGTTCGTCTCGGCCAGGCTCACGGCGCGGCTCGCGACGCGCTCCGGCGAGAGCACGGCGACGGCAGCGCCATCCGGCAGGTAGTGCGTGAGGGGCACGAGCCTGTCGACCAGCGCGGGGGCGAGCGACTCCATGCCCTCGACCGGGATGCCTTCGCCGATCTTGGCGAGCATCGCCGACATGCTGGGGAACTCGTGCTCCATCTCGCGCGCCCGCTGCCGCACCGACTCGCTGAGCAGCAGCTCGCGGCTCGGCGGGAGCGACACCGACGGGATGGGGTCGGGCAGCGACCGCTGATCGGCCACGGAGAATGCGCGGATCTGGTCCACCTCGTCGCCGAAGAAGTCGACGCGGTACGGGTGGTCGCCGTTCGGCGGGAACACGTCGAGGATGCCGCCGCGCACCGCGAACTCGCCGCGGCGCGTGACCATGTCGACGCGGGCGTACGCCAGATCGACGAGCTGCATCGACAGGCCGGAGAGATCGAACCCGCGCCCGCCGGTGGCGAGCTCGACGGCGTCGTAGTCGGTGAGGTTGTCGGCGAGCGGCTGCAGGGCGGCGCGCACCGACGCGACCAGGATGATCGGCGTCGACTGGTCTCCTGCATCCCAGTCGGCCAGACGGCGCAGGGCGGTGAGGCGCTTGCCGACGATCTCAGCGCTGGGGCTCAGCCGCTCGTGCGGCAGCGTCTCCCAGGCGGGGAACTCGATGATCTCTGCGTTCGGGATGACGCAGCCGAGAGCGCCGCGGATCGACTCGGACTCGCGTCCCGTCGCGGTGATCACCAGCAGCGCCTGGGAGTCGCCCGCCGCGGCTCTGCGCTGCAGCAGCCCGGCGATCAGGGGCGCCCGCAGGCCGTCCGTGAGCGAGAAGTCGGCGTCGCGGGCCGCGGAGGCCAGGGCGTCATCGAACGTGGAGGCGCGCGAAAGCGCTGCGATCAAGCCCTGCAGTATCACTCGCGTTAGTCTACGGACTCCCACCGACACTCGCAGGCGGGATGCGCGGATCCCGCCCAGCGGGAGTGGTGCAGGAGGGCAGCGCGAACGGGCGCCATGGCGCCAGGTCAGAGCCAGCCGTCGAGCGCGCGCATGAAGCCCGCATAGTCGTCGCGGTGGACGGTGTGCCCTGCCCCCGGCACGGTCCGCACCACGAAGCCCGCCTCCCCCAGCCGCTCCGCCGCCCGCGGGCTCACGAGCTGCGAGCGTCCGGCGAGCACGACGAGCGACGGCACCTGCATGGTCACCGGCGCGCGCAGCGATCCGCGGCCGACGAGCACGGGCACGACGCCGTGGTCGAAGGCGCGCATGGTCTCGAGCTCGATGGCGACGTCGAGCGGGTCCCAGCGCGGGTTGCGCTTGGCGATGCGTTCCGCGTTCGCGCTCGCGATGGCGCGGAAGAAGGCGGGGGCGAGCTTGCGCTGCCACCATGGCACGTTCGGCCCGAACGCCGGGTCGACGTAGACGGCGCGCTGCGGCTGCAGCTCCGCGACGGCCAGACTGACCGCCAGCCCGCCCAGCGAGTGCCCGATGACCAGCTCGGGATGCGCGGGAACGGTCTCGACCACATCCCTGGCCAGCAGCTCAGCGGTGTACTCGATGGCGCGCGGGCTTCTGCCGTGCCCGCGCAGGTCGACCGCGACCACGTGGTAGCCGAGCTCGGCGAGCCCCGGGCCGACCCTGCGCCAGTTGCGCGAGTCCGACATCGCGCCGTGCACGAGCACCGCGTAGCGGTCGCCGGTGCCCCACTCGCGCGTGAAGAGTTTCATGACGGCACCATACGAGCCCATCCTGCGGATGGCATCGGGATGCGCTGAACGCCCGTGCTGTGGATGCTGTACGCCGGCCGTGCACACCCTGTCACCGGGTGCCGCGGCACGGCGTCCAGCGTCACTTCGTCGCGACGATGTTGAACACGACGGCGGGCTTTCCGTCCCGCATGGTCAGTACGAGCGTGACGTTCGTTCCGTCTCGCTTGTTCTTGAGCGCGTAGGTGCGGGCGACGTCCGACGAGCTCGTGCCCACCTGGGTGAAGCCGTCGCCCGTGAGCGTGGTGACTGCCGCCTTCTGCGCAGCCTCGTCGGCGACGGTGAGCACGAACGACCAGCTCCCCTTCGAGGACACGGCATTGCTGACCGTCCCCTCCGTCACGCTGACCGTCTCCGGCATACCCTTGGGCAGTCCGCGGTCGGCGTCGCCGCCGGTGCAGCCGGTGAGCGCGATGGCCACTCCGAGGACTCCCGCGACAAGAGCTGCGCGTACCCGATGTTTCATCGTTTTCCTTTCTGTGCGTCCCGGCGGCGCCGGGAGACGATGGTGAGCAGCGCGAGCCCGAGGCCGACGGCGAGCGCTGCGATCCAGAGGCCGGCCGCCGACAGGTCGGACCCCGTGTCGGCGAGCCCTGTCGGCGCGGTCACCGTGAACCGCTCGCTGACGCTGCCGCTGAAGCCGCCGGTGAGGGTCACGGTGTGGACACCGGTCTCCGCGTCGCTGGCGATGGTGAAGGTGAATGTCACGTCTCCGTGCGCGTTCGCGACCTGGGTGCCGAGGTCGACCGGCGTCGACTGCATCCGTCCGCGCACCAGCTCGCCCGGCTGGAAGCCGTGGCCCGTCGCCACCTGCTGCTGGCCTGGCTCGCGGGTGGCGTGCGCCAGCTCCATCGAGATCAGGCCGACGCGCAGCGCCGCACCGGACGAGACGTTTCCGTCCGGGTCGGTCGCCGTCACCGTGATCCGGTCGCCGGGGGCGAGCGGCGGCTGCAGCACGATCTCGAAGCGGCAGTCCGCACCGGCCACGACCTCGCCGATGACCGTCCCGTCCGCGTCCCGCACCTGGATGGTCGAGCCGGGCTCCGCGCATCCGGTGACGGTTGCGCCGTCGCTCGGGTCGAGAACGGGAGCGAGCGGCCCGGTCACGTCGACGAACAACACGGAGGCCGTGGCTGCAGCCGCGGCGCCGCCGACGGTCGCGGTCACGCCGGCCGTGCCGCCGACCGTCGAGGTGATGGATGCGGTGTACCGGCCGTCCCCGGTCGAGATCACCTGGCCGACGGCGCCGATGGTGCTGGCGACCGTCACCGGCACGGGCGTCGTCACCGGGTTGCCGTATCGGTCGAAGACCGAGACGGTGACCACGCTGGCGTCCGTGCCGTCCGCGCGCACCGGCGACGTCGCGGTCATGGTGGTGGCGGCCGGGTCGATGGCACCGGCGACGAAGGTCGCCGTGCCGTTTCCACGCAGTGTCACGGCTGCTCCGCCGTAGCCGACCGCAATCGGCTTCGCGCCCGCACTGGTGGAGGTGACCTGCGCCAGGTAGACGCCCGGCGCACTCTCGGCGAACGCGGTGATCGCTCCCCCGCCGAGACCGGCGGCGGAAACCGCGGCGAGTTGCGCCTGAGCGCCGGAGACCGGGTTGCCGCTGGCGTCGGTCAGCGTCACCGTGACCGTGTGGGCCGCGCCTCCCACCGGCAGGCCGCCCGTGCTCACCCGGTAGCCGGTGCCCGCAGACGAGAGGTCGACGCCGCCTGCCGTGAACGCGGCGGTCGTGTTGCCGGTGGCCCGCAGGTCGTCGCCGCCGAACCGGACGGCGATCGTCGTTCCTCCCGCGACCGAGGAGGTGACGATCGCGGTGTACGTGCCAGGCGTGGCCGTCTCCACGAACGCGCCGACGGTTCCCGATCCGAGGCTCGGCGCCGCGGACGCCGACAGGCCGGAGGCCATGCCGGTGACCGGGTTCCCCTCGCTGTCGGAGAGGGTCACCGTCACGGTGTGCGAGCCGCCGTCGACCGGCACCGCGCCATCGCTCACCGCGAAGCCGGTGCCCGGGTCGGTCACGTCTACGCCGCCGGAGACGAACGACGCCGTTCCGTTGCCGTCCAGGGTCACAGGCGCACCGCCGAACACGACGGTCACGGTCTTGTCGCCGCTCACGCTCGACGTGACGTGCGCCTCGTACACTCCTGGCGCCGTCTGGGCGAACGCACCGATGACGCCGGTGCCGAGGTCGTCGGTCGTGGATGCGGCGAGCATCCCCGCCTGCCCGGAAACCGGGTTGCCGTGCTCGTCGGCGAGGCGCACGGTGACCGTGTGCGACCCGGAGCCCACCGACCCGGTGCCGACCGTGACGGAGCCGCCCGATACGGAGAACGCCGAGCCGTCGTCGTCGAGGTCGACGGCGCCCGCGGCGAATGACGCCGACGCGTTGCCGTCAGCGGAGATGGCCGCCCCGCCGAGCGTGACCGCGAGCGCTTTGGCCCCGGCGACCGTCGAGGTGACCGTCGCTGTGTATGTGCCGGCCTGCGCCGTCTCCGCGAACCCGCTGACCACGCCAGAGCCGAGGTCGGCGGACGTCACCGCGGCCAGCTCGGCCGCCTGTCCGGAGACCGGGTTGCCGTAGCCGTCTGTCACTGTCGCCGTGATGGTGTGTCCTCCTGTGCCCACCGGCTGGTCGCCCGTCGAGACCGAGAACGCCGTGCCCGGCGCTGCCGGGTCGGCTGCGCCCGCCACGAAGGCGGCCGTCCCGTTTCCGGAGAGCGTGATCGCCGAACCACCGAACGCCGCACTGATCGCCTTGCCGCCCGCGACAGTGGATGCGACGGTCGCGCTGTACACCCCCGCCGTGGGGGTCTCGGCGAAGGCGCCGATCCCTCCCATCCCGAGGTCGTCGGCCGAGGCAGCGGTGATCGCCGCCGCCTGCCCGGACACCGGGTTCCCCGCCGCGTCGGCGAGCGCCACCGTCACGGTGTGGGTGCCCGTCCCGACGGTCTGGTCTCCCGGGGAAACGGAGTAGACGGTCCCTGCGTTGCCGACGTCGACCCCGCCCGCGACGAAGGAGGCGACCGCATTGCCCGCAGCCGTGACCGCCTGGCCGCTCACCGTCACGGAGACGGTCTTCTGGCCCGCGACGCTTGAGGAGACGGTGGCCGTGTATGTGCCGGGAGTCGCCGTCTCGGCGACGGCGGCGATGCCGCCGGAGCCGAGCGGATCGTCGGTCGTGGCGAGCAGATTCGCCGCCTGGCCGCCCACGGGGTTGCCGTGCTGATCGGCCAGGGTGATCGTCACCAGGTGGCTGCCGGTGACGACGGGGACGTCGCCGCCGGTGACGGTGAACCGTGTGCCCGCTGCGCCCGCATCCGGAGCTCCGGCCACGAAGGTCGCCGTGTCGTTCCCCGTCGCCGTGATGGATGTGCCGGAGATCGTGACCGCTACGGCCTTCGCTCCCGCGACCGTCGAGGTCACCGTCGCGGTGTACGTCCCTGAGGTCGCCGTCTCCGTGACGGCGGAGATCGTCCCTGTGCCGAGCGGAGCCGCCGTGCTCGCCACGATGGCGTCTGCCTGCCCGGGGACGGGGTTGCCGAAGGCGTCGCTCAACGTGACCGTGACGGTGTGCGCGCCCGTGCCCACCTGCTGGTCGCCGATCGAGACGGTGTACGCCGTTCCCGGCGCCGCCGGATCGGGCCCGTCGGCGGTGAACGACGCGGTGCCGTTGCCGCCGAGGGCGGGCGCGAGCGCCAGCGGCGAGCCGCCGTACGCGACGCTCATGGTCGTCGTCCCTGCCACGGTCGACGTGATCGCGGCCGTGTATGTTCCCGGCGTCGCGGTCTCGGCGAACGCGCCGATGCCACCGCCGCCCAGCGTTCCCGTCGACGCTGCCGTGAGGCCGGCCGCCTGTCCGGAGACCGGATTGCCGTTCGCATCCGCCAGGGTCACGGTCACCGTGTGCTGCCCCGTGCCGACAGGCTGGTCGCCGGACGTCACGGCGAACCCGCTTCCCGGGTTGGCAGGGTCGACGCCGCCGGAGACGAACTCCGCTGTGCCGTTGCCGTCCAGGGTCACCGTCTGGCCGCCGAAGTGGACGACGACCGCCTTGGTTCCGGCGACGGAGGAGGTCGCCGTTGCGCTGTACGTCCCCGGCGTGCCCGTCTCGGCGACGTCCGTGATGCCACCGGTCCCCAGCGCATCCTCAGTGGATGCAGTGAGCTGCCCCGCCTCCCCCGTCACCGGGTTGCCGAACCGGTCGGCAAGCGTGATGGTGACGGCGTGCGAGCCGCCGTCGACCGACACCGCGCCCGAACTGACCGTGTACGCGCTTCCCGCGTTGCCGAGGTCGACCGCTGCGGCCGCGAAGACCGCTTCTGCATTGCCCGTCGCCGTCACAGCGTTGCCGTCGAGCGTCACGCCGACGGCCTTCGCACCCGCGACGGTCGAGGTGATCGTCGCCGTGTACGTGCCTGCCGTCGCGGTCTCTGCGAAGCCGCTGATCACGCCCGACCCGAGGTCGGCCGCCGCCGCCGTCAGCGCCGCCGCCTGCCCGGAGACCGGGTTGCCGAATGCGTCGGCCAGCGCCACCGTGACCGTGTGCGAGCCGCCGTCGACGGACGCCGGGCCCGTGGAGACCGCGAAGCCGCTCCCCGCATTGCCCAGGTCGACGCCCCCAGACGCGAACGTCGCTGTTCCGTTGCCGGACAGGTGCACGTCCAGACCGCCGAGAGTGACGGTGATCGCCTTGCCTCCGGCCACCGACGAGGTGACCGTCGCCGTGTACGTCCCCGCCGTTCCTGCCTCTGCGAACGCGGAGACTGCACCGGAGCCGAGGTCGTCGGTCGTGGCCGCGAGCAGGTCGCCCGCGCGCCCGGCGACAGGGTTGCCGTGCTGGTCGGCGAGCGTCACCGTGATCGCGTGGACGCCGGTCCCGACCGGCTGGGTCCCCGTGCTCACGGAGTAGCCGCTGGCCGGGTCGTCCAGGTCTGCGGTGCCCGCCACGAACGAGGCGACGGCGTTGCCGCCCGACGTGATCGGCGACCCGCCGATGCTGACGGCGATCGTCTTGGCTCCCGCACTCGTGGAGGTCACGGTCGCGGTGTACCTGCCCGGCGTCGCCGTCTCGGCGAAGCCGGAGACGGCTCCGCTGCCGAGCGGGTCGGTCGTCGCGCCGACCAGCGTGGCGGCCTGCCCGGAGACCGGGTTGCCGTTGGCGTCCGCGAGAGTGACGGTGATCGTGTGCGCGCCCGTGCCGACCGGCTGGTCGCCCGCGCTGACCGTGAACACCGTCGCCGGGTTCGCGGTGTCCGCGCCCCCGGCCACGAACGTCGCGACCGTGTTGCCCGCTGCCGTCACCGGCGCTCCGTCGAGAGCGACCGCGATGGTCTTGGCTCCGGCGACGCTGGAGGTGATGCTCGCCGCGTACGTGCCGGGGGTGCCCGTCTCGGTGAACGCCGCGATGCCGCCGGTGCCGAGGTCGTCGGCCGTGGATGCGGAGAGCGCCGCCGCCTGGCCGGGAACGGGATTGCCGTACTGGTCGGCGAGGGTCACCGTGACGGTGTGCGTTCCGTCCACGACGACCGCATCCCCGCTGCTGACCGTGTATGCGCTGGCCGCGTCGCCCAGGTCGACGGCGCCGGCCGCGAATCGTGCGCTGCCGTTGCCGTCCGCGGCGAGGGATACCGGTCCGGACACATCGTCGATTCCGTAGTGGACGTCGACCGGCTTGTCACCGGCCACTGTCGACGTGATGGTCGCCTCGTACTTTCCGGGTGCGACCTCGGTGAACGCGCCGATCCCGCCTGCGCCGAGGTCGGCGGTCGTCGTCGCCGTGAGCTGGTCCGCCCGGTCGGCGACGGAGTTGCCGGCCGCGTCGGTCAGGGTCACGGCGATGGTGTGGCCGCTCGCGCCCACCGCCTGGTCCCCGGTGCTCACGGTGAACCGGGTTCCCGATGCGGCGAGGTCCACGTCGCCCGCGCGGAACTGCGCGATCGAGTTTCCTACCTCCGCGAGCGGCGAGCCGCCGAAGGCCGCGTCGACCGCCTTGTCGCCCGCCACGCTCGACGTGATCGTGGCCGCGTACTCTCCCGCGATCGCGGTTTCGACGAAGCCGGTGATGGCGCCCGTGCCGAGGTCGTCCGCGGTGGTTGCAGTGAGTTGCGCGGCGTCGCCGGACACGGCGTTGCCGAACGCGTCGGTGAGGTAGACGAGCACCTGATGGCTTCCTCCGTCGACGCTCTCCTCACCGGTCGACACGGCGTAGCCGGTCGTTCCCGCGGTGAGGTCGATGTCGCCGGCGACGAACGAGGCGAGGTGGTTGCCGTCCGCGGCGACTGCCGTCCCGCCGAACGCGACGAGGATCGTCTTGGAACGCGCGATCGTCGACGTGATCGACGCCGTGTACGTTCCGGGAGCCGCCGTCTCCGCGAAGGCGGACACGGCACCGGCGCCGAGCGTCTGCAGGCTGCTCGCGCTGAGCCCGGCCGCCTGCCCGGAGACCGGGTTGCCCGCGCTATCGGCGAGCGTCACCGTCACGGTGTGCGAGCCGGAGCCGACGACCTGGTCACCCGTCGAGACGGAGAAGGCCGTTCCCACGTTGTCCGGGTCCGCGCCACCGGCGATGAACACGGCATCGCCGTTCCCGTGGAGTGCGAGCGCCGTTCCGCCGAGCTCCGTCGTCACGGCCTTGCTGCCCGCGACGCTGGAGGTGATCGTGGCCGTGTACGTCCCTGCCGTCGCCGTCTCCGTGAAGCCGGTGATCGTGCCGCCGCCGAGCGCTGCCGTCGTAGTGGACAGAAGCGATGCGGCCGAGCCGGAGGCCGGGTTGCCGAAGGAATCCGTCAGCGTGACCGTGACCGTGTGCGCACCGCCGTCGACGGAGACCTCCCCTCCGGAGACGGTGTACCCGCTGCCGGCGGCGGCCGGATCGGTCGGGCCGGCGACGAACACCGCGTGGATGTTCCCGCTCGCCCGCACGCCCGATCCGCCGAAGGTCACGGTGACGAGTGCGCTGCCCGCGACCGTGGCGGACACGGTCGCGGTGTACGTTCCCGGCGTCGCCGTCTCTGTGAAGCCGCTGATCGTCCCCGCGCCGATGTCACTGGCGTCTGCACCGACTCCTGCCGCCTGCCCGGAGACGGGATTGCCGTCTGCATCCGCGAGGGTGACCGTGATCGTGTGCGCTCCGCTGCCGACGACCTCGTCGCCGCCGGAGACGCTGTATGCGGTGCCGACGTTGCCGATGTCCACGCCGCCCGCGATGAAGCGCGCCACGTCGTTCCCGGTGCCGCCGAGCGTCACGGGAAGGCCGTCGAAGGTCGCCGAAACGGTCTTCTCCCCCGCTACCGACGAGGCGATGGCCGCCGCATAGCTGCCAGGCGTCGTCTCGACGAACGGTCCGATGGCGCCGCTGCCCAGGTCGTCGGCCGTGGTGGCCGCCAGGGGCGGCGCCTGGCCGACGACCGGGTTTCCGTATGCGTCCGTGAGCGTCACGGTCACCGAGTGCGTTCCTCCTGCGACCGAGACGTCGCCCTCCGACACGCTGAACACCGTTCCGCCCGCGGTCAGGTCGACGCCGCCCGCGGCGAAGTGCGCGATCCCATTACCGTCCACGGGCACCGGAGCGCCTGTCAGGGCGACGGAGATGTGCTTCGCGCCCGCGACCGTCGAGGACACGGTCGCTGCGTATGTGCCAGCGGTCGCCGTCTCCGTGAAGGCCGAGACCGCTCCTGCGCCGATGGTGTCCACCGTGGATGCGGTCAGTTCCGCCGCCTGCCCCTGCACCGGGTTCCCGAAGCCGTCGACCAGCGTCGCCGTGATCGTGTGCTCGCCCGTTCCGACCGGTCTGCTGCCTGCCGTCACGGAGTATCCGCTCGCTCCCGCGCCGAGGTCGACGCCGGCCGCGACGAAGCTCGCGACGTCGTTGCCGACGAGCAGCACCGTCAGCCGGTCGGCGCCGAACACGGCCGACACGGTCTTGCGGCCGGCGACGGTCGAGGTGATGGTCGCGGTGTACGTGCCGGGCGTCGCCGTTTCGGCGAACGCCCCGATGGTTCCTGTTCCGAGGTCGTCTGCGCTCGACGCCTCAATGCCCGCCGCCTGCCCGGAGACCGGGTTGCCGTTTCCGTCCGCGAGGGTCACCGTGACGGTGTGCGCGCCGGAGCCTACGGTCTCATCCCCGGTCGAGACAGCGAAGCGCGTGCCGACGTTGTCCGGGTCGACCCCAGCGGAGGCGAAGGTCGCCACGCCGTTGCCGTCGAGGGCGACGTCGTCGCCGGCGAACGTCACAGCGATCGTCTTGCCACCCGACACCGTCGACGTGATCGAAGCGAGGTAGCTGCCAGGGGTCGCGGTCTCGGCGAACGCACCGATGGTCCCTCCGCCGATGTCGTCGGCCGTGGACGCGAGGAGCAGACCGGCCCGTCCGGAGACAGGGTTGCCGTACTGATCGGCGAGCGTCACCGTGATGCCGTGTGAGCGTGTGCCGACGGCCACCTCGCCCTCGGACACCGTGAACCGCGAACCGGAGTCGGCAAGGTCCACATCCCCGGCGACGAACGACGCCGTGCCGTTGCCCGCCACCGTGACGGCGTCACCGGAGAGGCGCACGTCGATCGCCCGGTCGCCCGCGACGGTGGACGTGACGGTCGCCTGGTATGTTCCCGGCGTCGCGGTCTCGGCGAAGCCGGTGATCGAGCCCGTGCCGAGCGTCGCGTGAGTGGTCGCCGAAAGCACCGCGGCCTGGCCGCTCACGGGGTTTCCGTTGGTGTCCGCCAGGGTGACGGTGACGGTGTGGTGGCCGCTGCCGACCAGCGCGTCGCCGCTGCTCACGCTGAACGAGCTGCCGGTGTCGCCGAGGTCGACGCCGCCCGCCGCGAAGTTCGCGGCGACCGTGCCGATGACCTGCGCCGCACCGAACGTCACCGTGACATCGTGCGCGCCCGCCGCTGTCGACCGAACCAGGGCCTCGTACGTTCCCGGTGTCGAACTCTCCGTGAAGCCGGTCACGGCCACGGCGCCGGTGGCGACCCCCGCGACAGTCGAGTGCACCTGAGCTGCGGCTCCCGTCACCGGATTGCCGTTGGCGTCGACCAGGACGACCGTGAGCTGGTGGAACGCGCTTCCGTCCGCGACCCTGTCGCTGTCGTCGTCGATCGACACGGTCGAGTGCCCGGCACCGACCGCGGGAGGACCGGCGACGAACACGGCGTCCGCCCTGCCTCCCGTCGCGACAGCAAGTGGATGCGCCGTGCCGCCGTCGTCCACTGTCACCGCGATCGTCTTGGTTCCGGCAGTGGTCGCGGTGACCGTCGCCGCGTACTCACCCGCCGTGCCCGTCGGGGCGAACGCGCCGATCACGACCCCGCTCGCCGGGGCCGCCGTGGCGGCGATGGCGGATTCCCAACCGGTGGCCGGATTTCCAGAGACGTCGTCGATGGTCACGGTGATCGTGTGCGTCGCCGAGCCGTCGGCCACCACATCCCCCGGCGAAACCGTGAACGCAGTGCCTGGCGCGGACGGATCGACCGTCACCCGGACGAAGTCGACCGTCTGCGGCGAACCGGAGATCTCCTCCGAGCCGTTCACCAGCGCGGCCACCTGATAGGAGCCGACCGTGGAGCTGACGATGTCGAGCGTCGCCTGCCCCGCATCGTCGGTCAGCACGGAGATCGTGGTGCCGGCGCCGCCGACGAGATCGTCCGCGGTTCCCTGCACGCCGTCCGGGCCGACCCAGGTCGTGCCGTCCGGCACATCGAGAAGCACCGTCGCGTTCGAGACCGGCTGATCCGCGGCGTTCCGCACCGTAACGGTGACTGTGTTCGCGGTCGTGCCGTCTGCGATGGCGCCGTTCGCCGTCACGGCGAGCGTGGACGACGCGGCGGACGGGTGATCGTCGTCGGTGACGGTGACCGGGATCGTCGGCAGCTCGAGGCCGTCGAACTCCGGGTCGTCCGAGCTGACCGCGAAGCCGAGCGTGACGTGGCGGGTGCCATCGACGACCTGGTTGTCGATGGCGCGCACAGGGACGTTCACGGAACGGTCGATGGTGTCCATCGTCGGCTGCGCGTCATCGATGGTGGTGTGCGTCGGCAGAGCGACCGCGATCCCGGCCGCGCTCCGACCTGGGTCGGGCAGGGCGGGGTCGGGAACGAGACCGCTCCACTGCTGCGTGAAGGTGACGGGCGACGACGGGACCTTGGTGACGCGGCCGTCCGCATCCACCTGGGTGTTGGAGATCGTGAGGCCGGCCGACTCGCTGCCCGGCTCGCCGACGGAGAGCGCGAGGGGGTCTGGCGCGGTGATCGCGAGCGGAGAGTTGTAGAGCACGGAGTGGTCGATGTCAGCGCCGTCGATACCCTGTGTCTGATCGGCGTCCTCCGACCCGGCGAAGTCGATGGGCGCACGCGTGCTGTTCGACGCTCCGAGCGACGGCTGACCCACCACATCCTGGATCGCTCCCTGGGGGATGCTCGGAACGACCGTCCCTGAGCCGTTCGCCTTCGCGATGAGCTCCCAGCTCGTGTCGCTCAGCGCGGTCAGCGACACGACCTGCTGGCCGGGCGCCGTCCCGCTGAATGCGATGTCCGCGGCGGTCAGTCCTGCCCCACCGAGCGGTTCCGACGTCCTGATCTGGAAACGGACGTCTCGGAACGACGTCGGGTCCTGCTGCGTGGACGAGATCGTGCCGTTGTCGTTGTACCAGCCGCCCTGCTTGATCCACGATTGCGGCGCGCAGGTGTCCGGGCCGACGGCGGGGACGGAGCGCGAATACTGCGACGTCTTCCCTGTCGCGATCTCCGTCGTCTGCAGTCGGACGACGCTGTTGTCGCCCGCGCCAGCGTACGGGAGCTGGAACGTCGCCGGGAGCGCGGACTGCGTCGTCACGACCCTGCCGAGGTACTGCTCGAGTCCGGCGCCGTCTCCCCCGGCAGCCGTGCTCCGGCCGATGTACACGTCCACGAAGACAGGGTCGGTCGGGATGGCCGTGCCTCCGGTGGTCGACGGCTTCGCGATCTCGACGTCGATCTCGCAACTCTGCTGCGGCGCGGAGGCGGAAAGCGCGTATGCCGTCCTGATCGTTCCGTTGGCACTGTTGTAGATGTTGTTCGTGGTGCCGACGACGTTCTCGTTCGCCGCGGTCACCGTCGAACCGACTCCCGACATCGTGTTGCGGAAGACCGGAAGGACGGCTGTGGCCGGCGCCGTCGCGACGTTCGCGAACTGCACCCTGTTGTTTCCACCCTCGACGCGGTTGTCGAACACGCGGACGCCCACAGTGGAGCCGTTGTTGCGCACCCAGGACGAACCGGTGGCGCTCCCGCGCGTCCCGGTCGCCTGGATGAAGTCGTTGTTCCTGACGACGACGCTGGTCTGGCCGAGAGCGTTGAACGCGATCGGGTTGATCGCCTGCGTCGAGGTGCCGGTGAACCGGTTGCCCAGGATGGAGACGTTCTGCCAGGTGCCCCCAGAGAAGTAGATCACGTTGCTCGCACCGCCATCGTTGCCCCAGTTGCGGACATCGCTATTGGTGATCGCGATGTCCCTGCCGGAGACGGCGGAACTCCAGTTGCGGACGAAGTAGTTGTAGACCGGATCATACGCGCCGCCGTTGACCGGCTGATCCCACGAGCTCCGATCGACGGTCAGCCCGTCGATCATCAGCGACGCGTCCGACGCGGGCGCGAGGAGGATGGAATCCCAGTACGCGCGCTGGAAGTGCACATTCGTGATCGTGGTGTTCTTCGCTCCCTCGACGATGACGATGCCGCGCTCGATGGCGTGGTCGGCCGGCACCCCGGGGGTCGACGCGGGATTGGCGAGCCTGCCGTTGACGAGCGAGAAGTTCTTCGCCGTCGAACCGACGTACACGCCGCTCTCCGCGCTGACGAGGTTGGTGAAATTGCGCAAGGTCTGGTTCGTGCCCGTGAAGAGGAGCACGTTGGGTCCGACGTCCGTGGTGATCGTCCACCCCAGCCTGCCCTGCAGGTCGATCGTCACGTCGTCGTGCTTGACCCAGTACCGCGAGGCGGTGTCGCTGTCGATGGTCGCCGCGATTCCGGAGTCGGCGGCCATGCTCGTCGACATGTTCGGCACCTGCGGCGCGGGATTGTTCGTCGTGTTCCAGTTGAGCTGGATGAGGGCGGAGGACGTGAAGCTGCCGTCGATGTTCCTGATCGACGGCGCGACGGCGATGAGGACGCTGTCTCCGGCGGGCAGGGCGTTGGCCTCCTGAACGGCCGCGTACATGGTGCAGGTCGGCACGGCGGGGGTGCCCTCGGTGAAGCGGGTCGCGCACGCGCCGTCTCCAGGGTCGGCGTCCGCGACATCGCGTGCGTCGTCGACCAGGAAGGTGTGCGTGTAGCCGTTGTCCGTGTCGTCGGCGGCTGCCGGCGGACCGATCAGCACGCCGAGGCCGGAGAACGCCAGGGTTCCAGCGAGGACGGCGGCGATCATCCCTCGCCCTGTCCGTCGCGCGGTACGGACGTCGAGGTGTCTCTGGGACGCGGAACGCAAACGACGATGTGAACGCATGACGGGTCTCTCGCTGGCGCCGCGTCCTGCGGCTCGCACCGCGAGGACCGACGCGTGTGTCGGCTCTGGCAGCCGTGTCGCTACGGAGGACGACACGGCGCCGCGGTTGGTCGACCTGGGTCGCCCAGTGCGGCATCCAGAACGTTACAAGAGAAACGCGATCACTACTATGATTGCATTTTAGTTTCAGCGGGCGGTGTGGAACCGCAACTGCGCAGCGGTGATGCCCTCTGTTGCGATCTGCTCGACCGCATCCGCCGCATCGGCGACGAGGATGGGGAGTGTCTTCCGCTCGGTGCTGCTGAAACCCTTGAGCACGTGGTCGGCTGCCCCCTGCGCACCGGGGGGTCGGCCGACGCCGACGCGCACGCGCGTGAAGTCTCCCGTGCCGATCGCGGAGATGACGTCGCGGACGCCGTTGTGCCCGCCGTGGCCTCCGCCGAACTTGAGCTTGAGGGTGTCGAACGGGATGTCGAGTTCGTCCTGGACGACGATGAGCTGCGACGGTTCGAGCGAGTAGAAGCGCAGCAACTGCGCGACAGGCCCGCCGGAGACGTTCATGAACGTGTTCGGCTTGGCCAGGATGTACCGCGGCCCACCGGGGGCGATGCGCCCCTCGGCGACCGTGGCGTTCGTCTTGTGGGTCTTGAAGCTGAGACGGCCGCGCTCCGCGAGCTCGTCGAGCACCATCTGCCCCACGTTGTGACGCGTGGCGGCGTAGCCGGGCCCGGGGTTACCGAGCCCGACTACGAGCCAGGGTGAATCCATCGAGCTGGTTACTCGGTGTCCGACTCGGCGGCAGCAGCAGCCGACGCGGCCGAAGCAGCCTCGGCGACAGCGGCGTCAGCCTCTTCGTCCGCGCGCGACGAGGCAGGCACGATGACGTTGAGGATGAGCAGCTCGGGGTCTTCCGCGAGGGCGGCGCCCGCCGGGAGGACGAAGTCCTTGGCGTGGAACTGGGTGCCCTCCTCGGCGCCGGTGACATCGAGGACGATGCGCTCCGGGATGTGGGTCGCTTCGACCTCGAGGCGCAGGGTCGGGACGTCGAGCATCGCGATGGTGCCGGGGTACGTCTCGCCCTCGACGTGCACGGGAACCTCCACGGAGACCTTCTCGCCGCTGCGGATCACGATGAGGTCGAGGTGCTCGATGATCTGCAGCACCGGGTCCTTCTGCACGTCCTTGACGAGGACGAGCTGGCTCTTGCCTGCGATGTCGAGGTCGAGGACCGCGTTCGCCTTGCGGAGCAGGAGGCCGACCTGGTGAGCGGGAAGCGTCACGTGGATGGGGTCGGTGCCGTGACCGTAGATGACGGCGGGGATCTTGCCAGCGGCGCGGATCTTGCGCGCAGCGCCCTTGCCGAAGCTCTCGCGTGCCTCGGTAACGACCTTGTTGGACTCGTCAGCCATGATTGTCTCCTTGCCGGGCGTTCCCGGCTGTCGGGCGAGCGCTGCTCGCAGTGTCTGGTTGTGTTCGACTCGAACGCATCGATCTGATGAAAGACGTGTGAGGAAAGACTGCGAAGCCCTGCTCCACCGCGTCGATTACGGACTGCGCGCGTGACCGCGTGCATCCCTCGCCGAAGTTCAATCAGCAAGTCTAACCGATCGCGGCGGTGCTGGCGGCACAGGGCCCTCGTATGCGATATTGATGCTTTGGCAGGGACCAGGGGGATGTGGATGCGCGCGACAGGACTCAGCACGGCGGCGGCCGCCGTCGCCCTCGCCACCGTCGCCCTCGCCTCGCTCACCGGATGCACCCCCTCCGCCGATACCGCGAAGACCTCCGCCACTGCTTCGCCGACCCGGCCTGCCCCGCAGAGACCCGCGAGCGCCGTTCCCGTCGACCCGGCGAACGTGTCAGCCTGGCTCGTCACCTGGGCGGGGATGGGGCCGCTCACCATCGGCGGGGACGTCACGGCGCAGACGTCGGCGATCCCGGGATTCGCCAAGACCATCGACCAGGACGGCTGCGTCGGCCACGAACTCGCGATCGCGCAGACCGGGACCACCCAGGACGGCGCGCAGCCGACGGTCACCGCCGTCGCGAAGGATGGCAGCGCGACGACGGCGGTGCGCATCCAGGTGGCGGACGCCTCCGATCTCGGCCAGGCCGTGTCCCCGACGCCGAAGACCAGCGCAGGCATCGGCCTCGGCTCGACCCTGGATGCGCTGCGGAAGGCGTACCCCGACCTCGAACGCAGCAACAGCGTCTCCGGAGGACAGCGGGCCTACGCCCTCGGTGACGGAAACGGCCGCTACGTCGACTTCGTGGTCAACGGAGACGAATTCGTCACGGCCATCGTGGTCGGCGGAGACGATCGCGTCTCCTCCGACCTGTGCGACTGACTCCCCCGCCACCATGGCTTGGTAGGCTGAGGGAGTCTGCTCGACGCACGCCAACAGCGAGGGTCGGAGCGCGAACGATGGTCTCCGGTCCGGATCTGGACGTTTCGGCCCGCACGCGATCTCGCGTCCCCACTTCATCTCTACGCAGGCGGATCGTCCGCCGCATCCGAAGGAGCGTTCTGTGTCCAACGAAGCAACAGCCAACATCGGTGTCGTCGGTCTGGCGGTGATGGGCTCCAACCTGGCCCGCAACCTGGCGTCGCGGGAGGGGAACACGGTCGCCGTGTTCAACCGCACGTACGCCCGCACGGACGAGCTGATCTCCGCGCATCCCGAGGCCGGGTTCGTGGCGTCGGAGGACATCGACGCGTTCGTGGCGTCGCTGGCGAAGCCGCGCACGGCGATCATAATGGTCCAGGCCGGGAAGGGCACGGACGCCGTGATCGACCAGCTCGTGGAGCGGTTCGAGCCTGGCGACATCATCGTCGACGGCGGCAACGCCAACTTCCACGACACCATCGAGCGGGAGCAGCGGATCGCGCCGACGGGCATCCACTTCGTCGGCACCGGCATCTCCGGCGGCGAGGAGGGCGCGCTGAAGGGCCCGTCGATCATGCCGGGCGGCTCCGAGGAGTCGTACAAGACGCTCGGGCCGATCCTCGCCTCCATCGCCGCTGTCGCGGAGGGCGAGCCGTGCGTGACCCACGTCGGCACCGACGGTGCCGGACACTTCGTGAAGATGATCCACAACGGCATCGAGTACGCCGACATGCAGCTCATCGCCGAGGCGTACGACCTGCTGCGCACGGTCGGCGGACTGGAGCCCGCGGCGATCGCGGACGTGTTCTCCGAGTGGAACAAGGGCTACCTCGAGTCCTACCTGATCGAGATCACCGCCGAGGTGCTGCGCCAGGTGGATGCGGAGACCGGCACCCCGTTCGTCGACATCGTCCTCGACCAGGCCGGCAGCAAGGGCACCGGCGTCTGGACAGTGCAGAACGCGCTCGACCTCGGCGTGCCCGTCGGCGGCATCGCGGAGGCCGTGTTCGCGCGCGCCGTGTCGTCCAAGCCCGCCCAGCGCGAGGCCGTGCAGGCGGTCGTGAAGAGCCGCCCCGACGTTCAGAAGGTGGACTCCTCGTTCGCGGACGACGTCTCCAAGGCGCTCTACGCATCCAAGGTCGTCGCGTACGCGCAGGGCTTCGACGCGATCATCGCCGGCGCGGAGAAGTACGGCTGGAACATCAACAAGGACAAGATCGCGAAGATCTGGCGCGGCGGCTGCATCATCCGCGCCCAGTTCCTCAACCGCATCGCCGACGCCTACGACGAGAACCCGGACATCGCCACGCTGCTGGAGGCGCCGTACTTCGCCGACGCCGTCGCGGAGGGCGAGGCCGCCTGGCGCCGTGTCGTGGCGACCGCAGCGCTCTCCGGCGTCCCGATCCCCGGCTTCGGCGCGGCGCTGTCGTACTACGACTCGCTCGCCGTGAAGCGTCTCCCCGCCGCGCTCGTCCAGGGTCAGCGCGACTTCTTCGGCGCGCACACCTACAAGCGCGTCGACAAGGACGGCACCTTCCACACCCTCTGGTCCGGCGACCGCACCGAGATCGAGACTGAGGGCTCCAGCCACTGACCCCAGCGCCCACCCGCGCCATCGAGCCGGGACTTGTGTACGCTCGCCCCCGGCGTGTCGCGTACACAAGTCCCGGCTCGATTGCTTGGGGACGGGCGGGCGAGCTTGCGGATAGACAGCATTCGGCTGAGACTCAGAGGGTGAGTTTTGACGAACATCCGGAGCTGGTGGGATACGAGCCGGGCGACGAACGACCGCTGCGCGGGCGTCGCACGATGATCGCCACGCGCATCGTGGTGATCGTCGGCCTCGTGGCGCTCGTGCTGCCCGGCGTGCTCGTGACGATCAGCATCGCGTCGACCACGGCGACGCAGACCTGCTCGGTCTACGTGACCCGCTATTCACCGGATGCGCAGGGCTCGTCGGCGCGCTTCGAACTGTTCGCCCCTGCCGGGCCGGGCTGGCAGTGCTACGCGCTCAACACCGAGGGTGACGCCACGTTCGTGGCGCCCCTCGGCCTGATCCCGTCGACCCCGCACGCGCTCCCCTAGGAAACACTCGCGGAGGGCGGAGAACTGCTGCTACGCGGCCCCGTCGAACATCGAGGTGACGGAGCCGTCTGTGAAGACCTGCTGGATCGCGTTCGCGAGCAGCGGGGCGATCGGCAGGATGGTCAGCTTGTCCCAGCGCTTGTGCTCCGGAAGCGGAAGCGTGTCGGTGACGACGACGGAGTCGATCGCATCGCTCTGCAGCAGCTCGACCGCGGGGTCGCTGAACACGGCGTGCGTCGCCGCGACGACCACGCCGATCGCGCCCGCCGCTTTGAGCGCTTCCGCCGCCTTGACGATGGTGCGGCCGGTGTCGATCAGGTCGTCGACCAGCAGGCAGACACGGCCGTTGACCTCGCCGACGATCTCGTGCACGGAGACCTGGTTGGGAACCAGCGGGTCGCGGCGCTTGTGGATGATCGCGAGCGGCACGCCGAGCTTGTCGCTCCAGATGTCGGCGACGCGCACCCGGCCCATGTCGGGCGAGACCACGGTCGTGACGGCCGGATCGAGCTCGCGCTTCATGTGCTCCAGCAGCACCGGCATGGCGAAGAGGTGGTCGACGGGACCGTCGAAGAAGCCCTGGATCTGCGCGGCGTGCAGATCGACCGACATGATGCGGTCGGCTCCCGCCGCCTTGAACAGGTCGGCGACGAGACGTGCCGAGATCGGCTCGCGACCGCGGCCCTTCTTGTCCTGGCGGGCGTACGGGTAGAACGGGGCGACGACGGTGATGCGCTTGGCGGAGGCCCGCTTGAGCGCATCCACCATGATCAACTGCTCCATGAGCCACTCGTTGATCGGCGAGGTGTGCGACTGGATGACGAACGCATCCGATCCGCGGACGCTCTCATCGAAGCGCGCGTAGATCTCGCCGTTGGCGAAGGTGCGTGCATCCGTGGGGATGAGGTCGCTGCCCAGGCACTCTGCGATCTCTTCTGCCAGTCGGGGATGCGCCCGCCCAGAAATCAGAACAAGTCGCTTCTGGCCGGTGGTGGTGATCCCTGACACTTACTCTCCGCTCTCTTCCGCTGCAGTGGCGGCGTCGGTGCCCGGCCGCTTCTGCGCGACCCAACCTTCGATGTTGCGTTGCGGAGCGACCGTGAGGGCGAGCGCTCCGGCTGGGACGTCCTTTCGGACGATGGTTCCCGCTCCCGTGTACGCTCCGTCACCCATCCTAACCGGCGCGACGAACACCGTGTTCGTGCTGGCACGAACGTGCGAGCCGATCTCGGTGCGGTGCTTGTTCACCCCGTCGTAGTTGGCGGTGATGACACCGGCGCCGAGGTTGGACTTCTCGCCGACCTGCGCATCCCCCACGTAGTTGAAATGCGCGAGCTTGGTGCCGGCGCCGATCACCGCGTTCTTGGTCTCGACGAAGGTGCCGATCTTGCCGTCGGCGCCGAGGATGGTGCCCGGCCGGAGATAGGCGAACGGTCCGACCGTGGCTCCGGCTCCGATCACGGCGAGCGTGCCGTCCGAGCGCTTGACGGTTGCGTTCTCGCCGATCTCGCAGTCGAGGAGGGTCGTGTCCGGGCCGACGACGGCGCCGGTCTCGACCACGGTCGCGCCACGCAACTGCGTGCCGGGGAGGATCGTGACGTCGGGCGCGAGCCTGGTCTTCACATCGATCCACGTCGTCGCCGGGTCCTGGATGGTCACACCGGCGAGCTGCCAGGTGCGCACGATCAGGGCGTTCAGCTTGGCGGCGGCCTCGCTGAGCTGGGCGCGGTCGTTGATGCCCTCGACCAGCCACGATTCGGAGACGGGCAGCGCATCCACGTCGAAGCCGGCGGTGCGCAGCAGGCCGATCACGTCCGTGAGGTACTTCTCGCCCTGCGCGTTGTCGGTGGTGAGCGCCGCGAGCTGGTCGCGGAGCTGCGACAGCCCGAACAGGTAAATGCCCGCGTTGATCTCGCCGATCTCGCGCTCGGCCTCCGTGGCGTCCTTGTGCTCCACGATGCGGTCGAGGTGGCCGCTCTCCGTGCGCACGATGCGGCCGTAGCCGGTGGCGTCCGCCGGGAACGACGACAGGATGGTCGCGGCCGCTCCCCCCGCACGGTGCTTCTCGATCAGCTCGCGCAGGGTGTCGGCGTCGAGGAGCGGCACGTCGCCGTTGACGACGAGCACCTCGCCGCTGAAGCCGGCAGGCAGAGCGGCGACGGCGAGCTCCACGGCGCGGCCGGTGCCCGGCACCTCATCCTGGTCGACGATCACGCTCTCCGGCAGATCGACCGAGATGACCTCGACGAGACGGTCGCGCTCGTGCCGCACGACGGAGATGACGTGTGCCGCGTCGAGCTGCTTGGCCGTGGCGAGCACGTGCCCGACGATGGGCATCCCGGCCAGTGGATGCAGCAGCTTGGGGGTGGCGGACTTCATCCGCGTGCCCTGTCCAGCCGCGAGCACGACGATGGCGAGGTTCTGGTCGGTCATATCACTCCAGGGATCGGACGATCGGTTCCGCTCCGCCTCCAGGATTCGAACCTAGACCTAACAGCTCCAAAGGCTGTCGTGCTGCCATTACACCAAGGCGGACCGCATCCGGTGCCGTGCAATGCGGCGCCGGGCGCACAACACAGTTTGCCAGACCATCGAGCGGACGCCCGACGAAATAGCATGGGGGGATGCCTGACGCACGCGACGAAGTCGACCGCATCGTGGACTCCTGGCTGCGCGAACGCCCCGACCTCGACTTCTCCCCCCTGCAGGTGCTCTCCCGGGTCGCCAGGCTCTCCCGCCACCTCGACAGGGCCCGGCGCACCGCGTTCGACCGCTCCGACCTCGAATCGTGGGAGTTCGACGTCCTCGCCGCCCTCCGTCGCGCCGGCTCGCCGTACCAGCTCAGTCCGAAGTCGCTCCTGCAGCAGACCCTCGTCTCCAGCGGCACGATGACCAACCGCATCGACAGGCTGGTCTCCCGCGGCCTGGTGGAGCGCAGAACCGACCCCAACGACGGCCGCGGCATCCTGGTGCAGATGTCGGCGCAGGGGCTCACCAGGGTGGATGCGGCGATCACCCGCCTGGTCGACGCCGAGTCCGACCTGCTCGCAGGACTCTCCGCGAGCGAGCAGGAACGGCTGGCGTCGCTGCTGCGGAAGCTGTCGCTCGGGTTCGACGAGGAGTCCTAGGCGGACGCATCGCCCGCTCTCAGGAGACTGTTATGCCCCTCTCATAAACTCGGGGGCGATGAGACTCTCCCGCCTGAAACGCCTGCCCTCCAGGGTCAAGCGCGCCGCCCGTTTCGAGATCCACGCACACTGGCGTCGGCAGCCGATCGTGATCGGGTCCGTCTTCTACGAGTCCTTCTCCGGCAACGGGATGCTCGACAACCCTGAGGCGATCTTCCGCGAGCTGCTCGCCGCCCCCGACCTCGCCCACCTCACGCACATCTGGGCGCTGTCCGACCTCACCCAGTACAAGGCCGCCGTCGACGAGTTCGCCGGGAACCCGCGGGTCAGCTTCGTCAAGTACGGCTCCGCCGCGTACTACCGCGCGCTCGCCACCAGCCAGTACCTGGTCAACAACGCCACCTTTCCTCCCGACTTCGGCAAGCGCGACGGCCAGGTGTACCTGAACACCTGGCACGGCACGCCGCTCAAGCGCATGGGCTACGACATCGAGGACGGCGCGCTCGCCACCGCCAACATCGTGCGCAACTTCGTGCAGGCCGACTACCTGCTCGCGGCCAACACGTTCATGGCGGAGCAGATGTACCAGACGGGGTACAAGCTCACTGGCATCTACCGGGGGACGCTGGTCGAGGAGGGCTACCCGCGGATCGACAGGCAGTTCCTGGACGACGCTGGGCGTGCATCCACCCGTCGGCAGTTGGTCGAGGCCGGCGTTCCGCTCGGCGACAGGAAGGTCGTGCTGTTCGCGCCCACTTGGAAAGGCGCGTCGTTCGGGCGGCCCACCGACGACATCGACGAGATCCTCGAACACATCGCCGGCATCGAGGAACGCATCGACACCAGCAGGTACGCCGTGCTGCTGAAGACGCACCAGAGCGTGCACAAGCTCGCCAGGCTCCGGCCGGAGCTGAAGCGCCTGCTCGTCCCGAACGAGATCCCCACGAACTCCGTGCTCGGCGTGACGGACGCCCTCATCACCGACTATTCGAGCATCTACTTCGACTTCCTGCAGACCGGCAGGCCCATCCTGTTCTTCACGCCGGACATCGCCGACTACGCGGGCACCCGCGGCCTCTACTTCGATCAGGACGAGTGGCCAGGGCCCGCCAGGATGTCGGCCCGCGAAATCGGCGACGACCTCGCCGCCATCGCCGGGAACGGGGATGCGGTGCCGGAGGAGTGGCGCGACCGCTACCTCGCCGCTCAGCGCCGGTTCACCCCGTACGAGGACGGCCAGGCGTCGAAGCGCGTCGTCGACATCGTGTTCCGGGGCGTCAGGGAGGGCTACCGGCTGCGCACGGACCTCGCGGACGACGGCCGCACCAAGCTCCTGCTGTACCTCGGCGGGATGCGCCCCAACGGCATCACAACGTCGGCGCTCAACCTGCTCAACAACCTCGACCACGACCGCTACGACGTGTCTGCGTTCTTCGCGCAGAGCAGGTCGAACGCCACCATCGGCAAGCAGAAGCAGATCCACCCGGCGGTGCGCCAGTTCCCGCGCGTCGGCGGCATGAACGGCGCCAAGCTGTGGCACCTCGCCAGGCACCTCGACTTCCGCCGCGGTCGGATCGCGGAGCACGCGAACATCCCGTCGCAGAACCGGCTGTGGAACGACGAGTGGTCGCGCTGCTTCGGTGAGAGCGTCTTCGACTACGTGGTCGACTTCTCCGGCTACGGGCCGTTCTGGGCGACCCTGCTGCTGCACTCCCCCGAGGCCGAGCGCTCGATCTGGCTGCACAACGATCTGGCGTCCGACGCCCACCGCGAGGTCGGCGGCGAGAAGAAGATGCTGCACAGCCTCACCCAGCTCTTCACGCTCTACGAGCAGTACGACCACCTCGTGTCGGTGTCGCCGACCCTGTCGGACATCAACCGCGCCGGCCTGGCCGAGTACGCCAGACCGGAGAAGTTCACCTCGGCGCTGAACACCGTCGACGCCGAGCACATCCTGGAGAACGCGCAGGCCGACCTGCACGAGCTGACGTTCGACGAGGAGACCGGCACGAACCCGCCGTGGGCGAACGCGCTGCTGTCGCAGGACGACGTGACCACGTTCGTCAACGTCGGCAGGCTGTCGCCGGAGAAGAACCAGGCGCGCCTCATCCGGGCGTTCGCTGAGGTGCACGCCGCGCATCCTGCCACCCGGCTCGTCATCGTCGGCGCAGGTCCCCTGTTCGACGACCTGTCCGCTCTCATCGAGAGCCTGGGGCTCAGCGACGCGGTGTTCCTCACCGGGATGCAGCGCAACCCGCACGCGATCATGGCGGCGGCGGACTGCTTCGTGCTGTCGAGCGACTACGAGGGACAGCCGATGGTGATCCTGGAGGCGCTCGTGCTCGGGCTGCCGATCGTCACGGTGGAGTTCGCGTCGGCCAAGAACGCGCTGCCGGCTGGCAGCGGGCTGGTGGTGCCGCAGAGCGACGCCGGTGTCGCGGACGGTCTGCGGGCGTTTCTCGCCGGAGACGTTCCGACGGGCGCGTTCGACTACGCGGCTTATAACCGCAAGGCCGTCTCGCAGTTCTACGCCGCGATCGGCGCCGAGTAGGCCGCACGAGTCGTGCGAAAAGTGCGGTCGCGGGCGGCGGCACCGCACGTTTCGCACGAGGCCGCGTGGATGCGGTCCGCACGAGTCGTGCGAAAGGTGCGGTCGCGGGCGGCGGCACCGCACGAGTCGTGCGAAAGGCGCGGTCGCGGGCGGCGGCACCGCACGTTTCGCACGAGGCCGCGTGGATGCGGTCCGCACGAGTCGTGCGAACGGTGCGGTCGCGGGCGGCGGCACCGCACGTTTCGCACGAGGCGTGCGCGCCGACAGCCGCGTGCCGCGAAGTGGGCGCCGTCAGGCGCGCGCGATGAGCGTCGGGATCGCGGCGCGGGCGGCGGGCGGCAGCTCGCCGTAGAGCGCGCCGCGGGCGGCGCCGAGGCGCGCGTCCACGAAGGCCGGGCCCACCGCATCCGGTGCGTGCCGCAGCAGGAGCGACGCCTGCAGCGCGAGCGCCAGGGAGGCGACGAGCGGGCGGACGGCGGTCTGCGCATCCCGAGGGTCGGTGCGCGACAGCTCGGCGACGGTCGCGCGCAGGGCGTCGTGGTGCGCGTCGAACCCGGGATGCACGCCGCGGGCCGCCGCGAGTTCGCCGTCGAACGCCTCCAGCGTCTCCGGTTCGCGCTGGAGCGCGCGCAGCACATCCAGCGCGATCACGTTGCCTGAGCCCTCCCAGATGGCCATCACCGGCTGCTCCCGGTAGCGGCGAGCGAGCGGGAACGCCTCGGTGTATCCGTTGCCGCCGAGGCACTCCATCGCCTCGTACGCGTGGCCGGGGCCGCGCTTGCAGACCCAGTACTTGGTGACAGCCGTCGCGAGGCGGCGGAACGCGCGCTCGGCGTCCGTCGCGTCGTCGTCGTGGGCGCGGGCGAGCCGCAGGGCGACAGCGGTCGCCGCCTCCGACTCCAGCGCGAGGTCGGCGACGACCGCGGCCATCGCCGGCTGGTCGATCAGGCGAGCGCCGAACGCCGAGCGGTGCCGGACGTGCCAGGCGGCCTCGGCCACGGCCTGCCGCATCCCGGCGGCGCTGCCCAGGATGCAGTCCAGGCGTGTGCGGTTCACCATCTCCAGGATGGTGCGGACGCCGCGTCCCTCTTCCCCGAGCAGGTGGCCGACCGTGCCGTCGAACTCGATCTCGCTGGAGGCGTTGGAGCGGTTGCCGAGCTTGTCCTTGAGGCGCTGGATGGCGAAAACATTGCGGCTGCCGTCGTCGAGCGCCCTGGGCACCAGGAAGCAGCTCAGGCCGGATGCGGTCTGCGCCAGCACGAGGAACGCGTCCGACATCGGCGCGGAGCAGAACCACTTGTGGCCGGTGAGCAGGTGGCGGCCGTCGCCGTCCGGCACGGCCATGGTGGTGTTGGCGCGCACGTCGGAGCCGCCCTGCTTCTCCGTCATCGCCATCCCGAACAGGGCCGAGCTCTTACGGGCTGCGATGGCAGGGTCGTATTCGCGGCTGAGCAGACGAGGAAGCCAGGTGGCGGCGAGCTCCGGCGAGGCGGACGCGACGATGGCGGGTACAGCGGCGTGCGTCATCGACACCGGACACGCGTGCCCGGCCTCCACCTGCGCGAACAGCATGAAAGTGGCCGCGCGGGCGACGTTCGCGCCGGGACGCGGCTCGGCGAACGCGGAGGTGTGCGCCCCCGCTGCGACAGCCTCGCCGAGCACGCGGTGATACGACGGGTCGTACTCCACCTCGTCGATGCGGTTGCCCCAGCGGTCGAACGCGTGCAGTTCAGGCTCGTGCACGTTCGCCCTCTCGGCGTCGCGCTGGAATCCGGCACTGCCGACGAGGCGTCCGACCGCTGCCAGGCCGGCGCGCGCCCACCCGGCGTCGTGGCGGTCGACCCCCTCGGCGAGCGGGAGGTTCGCGGCGAACTCGTCCAGATCGACTCGCGGCGGCGGCTGGTTGGTGACGGCGTGCGTTGCCATGCGGCGAGCCTACCCGCGGGTCGCCCTCGACGAGTGGTCCCGAATTGCCGTGCGCTCAGGCGGGTGCACGGCAATTCGGGACCACTCGTTGGTGGTTAGGACTCGAGGTGTTCGGAGAGTTCCAGCCAGCGGGTTTCCAGGGTGGCGATCTCGTCTTCGAGCGCGCGCAGCTCGTTGGAGATGACGCCGATGCCCTCGTAGTCGGACTGGTCGTGCTGGGCGAGGCGTTCATGCGTCGCCGCGACCTGGTCGGCCAGTTTGCCGAGACGGCGGTCGATGGAGGAGACCTCCTTCTCCGCGGCGCGCAACGCTGCTCCGGAGAGCGCGGGCACAGTGGATGCGGAGGCCGGGCCACCCGATGCGCCGCCACCCGATGCGCCGCCACCCGATGCGCCCCCGGCCCCACCGGTGGTCGCCGCCGGTCCCCCGGTCGCGAGCTGGCCCTTCCGCAGCCGCAGGTACTCGTCGACGCCGCCGGGCAGATGCCGCAGGGACGCATCCATCACCGCGTACTGCTGGTCGGTGACGCGCTCGATCAGGTACCGGTCGTGCGAGACGACGATGAGCGTCCCCGGCCAGGAGTCGAGGAGGTCTTCCATCGCGGCGAGCATGTCGGTGTCGAGGTCGTTGGTCGGCTCGTCGAGGATGAGCACGTTGGGCTCGTCCAGCAGGATGAGCAGGAGCTGCAGCCGGCGCTTCTGACCGCCCGACAGGTCTTTGACCGGCGTGGAGAGCTGCGCGTTGGTGAAGCCGAGGCGTTCCAGGAGCTGACCTGGCGTCATCTCTTTGCCGCCCGCGACGTAGGTCGTGCGCTTGCCGGCGATGACCTCGCTGACCCGGTCCTCCATCACGTCGTCCAGCTCGGAGAGCTGCTGCGTCAGGGTCGCGATCTGCACGGTCTTGCCGCGCTTGACCCGGCCGGAGGTCGGCTCGACCGTTCCGGCGATCAGGCCGAGCAGTGTGGACTTGCCTGCGCCGTTCACACCGAGGATGCCCGTGCGCTCGCCGGGTGCGATGCGCCACTCGATGTCCCGCAGCACGGTCTTCGGCGGGTAGATCACGGTGGTGTCGAGGAGGTCGACCACGTCTTTGCCGAGGCGGGCGGTGGCCATCTGGCTGAGCTCGACCGGGTTGCGCACGGGCGGTTCGTCCGCGATCAGCTCGGCGGCCGCATCCATTCGGAACTTCGGCTTCGACGTGCGGGCGGGAGCGCCGCGGCGCAGCCAGGCGAGCTCCTTGCGCATCAGGTTCTGGCGCTTGTTCTCGACGACCGCCGCCATCCGGTCTCGCTCGACGCGCTGCAGGATGTATGCGGCGTATCCACCCTCGAACGGCTCGATCAACCGGTCGTGCACCTCCCACGTCGCCGTGGACACCTCGTCGAGGAACCAGCGGTCGTGGGTGACGACCACCAGACCGCCCGAGGTGGCCGGCCAGCGGGTCTTCAGGTGCGCCGCCAGCCAGGCGACGCCCTCGATGTCGAGGTGGTTGGTCGGCTCGTCGAGGAACAGGATGTCGTGGTCGTGCACCAGCAGCGCGGCGAGCGCCACCCGGCGTCGCTGACCTCCGGAGAGCTCGGCGACGGTCGCCTCCCAGCGGATGTCGGAGACCAGCCCGGCGAGCACGTCCCTGACGCGGGCGTCGCCCGCCCAGACGTGCTCCTCCTGATCGCCGACGATGGCCTGGCCGACCGTGAGGCTCTGGTCGAGTTCGTCGCCCTGGTCGAGCATCCCGACCGTGACGTCGCGGCGGCGGGTGACTCGGCCAGCATCCGGCTGGATGCGCCCGGCGAGCAGCGAGAGCAGGGTGGACTTGCCGTCGCCGTTGCGGCCGACGATGCCGATGCGGTCGCCCTCGTTGATGCCGATCGTGACGCTGTCGAAGATCACGCGTGTCGGGTATTCGAGGTGCAGCGACTCAGCGCCGAGGAGGTGTGCCATGAGGGTTTCCAGCCTACCGGCCGGGCGTTCGCCCCCAGGACGGGTGATCCCGGTCGGTCCGCCACTGTGCGAAGATCGCTGAGACCGGTCCGCCCGTATGTACTTACCCGCTCACGGCGCACGACCGGTCGGGATGGGGAACGACGTGACAGAGGACGCCTCGAGCCCGGATGCGAAGCCGCTGTTCGGCCGCGACAGGGAACGCGAGACGATGCTGCTCGTCGCCCACCGCGCGCTCGGCAAGGGCGGCGCGCTGCTCGTCACCGGCGAGGCCGGCCTCGGCAAGACGGCGCTCCTGGCCGACGTCGCCGAGCGGCTCGACGGCTGGACCGTCCTGCGCGTGCACGCAGACTCGTTCGAGTCCGACCTCAGCTACTCGACGGTGGAGACCCTGGTCCGCGGGCTCAACGCGGTCAGCGGCACGCGCATCCGGCAGCCGGAGCAGTCCGACGACCCGCTGACGGTCGGCCGCCTGCTGCTCGACGCGGTCGACGGGGTCGGCCGCCCTGTCTGCCTGATCGTCGACGACGCGCAGTGGGTGGACGAGGCGTCGGCGCGGGCGCTGCGGTTCGTGGTGCGCAGGCTGTCCGACCAGGGCTTCCTGTTCACTGCGGCGTCGCGTCCGCTTCCCGGCAGTGTCGTGGCGCTGTTCGAGGACGTCGCATCCTCCACGGTCAACCACGCACGCATCGAGCTCGCGCCGCTGGCCGTCGCGGACACGCAGGAGCTCGCCAGGCACATCCTCGGCCACGCCGTGTCCCGGCGCACCGCGACCAGGCTCACCGAGGCCACCCAGGGCTCGCCGCTGCTGCTCAGCGTGCTGCTCGGTCAGCTCCGCGAGACGTTCGCGGCAGCGCTGCACCCCGCCGGCTGGGACCTCCCCGCCGCCGCCATCACCCCGCTCTCCACGGCGGTCGCCTCGGCGCTCGAGGGTGCGGACCCGTCCGTGCGGCAGGCGGCGGAGATCATCGCCGTGCTGCGCGACCCGCTCCCGCTTCCGGTGTTCGGCACCATCGCCGCGCGCCTCGGCACCCGGGTGGATGCGGCAGGCGCGGTGTCCCGCGGGCTGGTGCTGTCCTCCGAACGCGACGGCGTCGTCTGGGTCGAGCCTGCGCACGCCATCCTCGCCGACGCCCTCTCCGGCGAGCTGAGCATGGAACGCCGGGTGGCCATCCACCGGGTCGCCGCCGACGTGCTCACCGGGCACCGCGCCCTCCGTCACAGGGTGGAGGCGGCCGACATCGCCGACCCGACCCTGGTCGCCGAACTCCTCGAAGCCAGCCGCACGGCCGCCGACCGCAACCAGGCCGACCAGGCGATGAGCTACGCCCGCTCGGCCGTGCACCTGGCGGCCCCCGGCGCCGAGCACGACCGCGCCCTGCTGGAGATCGGGCTGCTCGCACTGCGGACCAGGATGCACGAACGCATCTTCGACCTGGCGCCCGCCATCGAGGCCCTGCCGCCGTCGGAGGCGCGCGACCTGATCCTGCTGGAGCTGCGAACGCTCACCGGCGACATCCCCGGCGCGCTCACGATCGCGCTGGCGCTCGAAGGCAGCGAGGCGAGCACACCGGACGAGCGGGCGATCCGGGCGCACGTCGCAGAGGCGATGCCGAAGGTGCTGATGGCGACCCGCGACTTCCCCGGCGTCTTCGACCACCTGGAGATCGGCCGGCGCCTCATCGCGGCGGCGCCGGACGACCCGTCCGAGGTCTCGGACCCCGCACTGCGCTGGCTGGCGCAGCCGCGCGACTACCTGCTGCGCCTGCTCGGCTGGGCGCTCACCGCGGCCGGGCACGTGCGTCCCGACCTCGTCGGGCCGCTCGTCGCCGAGCTCGACGAGCTCCTGGTCGACGCCGCCTCCCCCTCCGCCGTCGACGCCTTCGTCTCCCGCGCCCGCGTCTTCGTCCTCGGCGGAGACGTCGACCGCGCCCGCGACGACCTCGCCCGCGCGAACGAGCTGCTCAAGCGCTTCCCGTCGAGCTGGACAGCCGGTTTCGCCCGCACGATCTACGCCCACGTCCTCTTCCTGGTCGGAGAGTGGGACGAGTCGGTCACCCTGGCGGACGCAGCCGTGGCGCTCGCCCTCGACGAGACCGACCTGTCCGGCTGGCCGATCGCCCTCTGGGCCTCCACGCTGGTGCGCGCCGGTCGTGGCGAGTCGGCGGCCGTCGACGAGCGGCTCCGGTCGGCGGCGCAGGCGAAGCTCAGCATCGCGGGCTCGTACGACAGCGACCTCCCGTTCATCGCCCGCGCCGAACTCGCCCGTGCCCTCGGCGACCGGGAGGCGCAACTCGCCGTCACGGAGGAGGCGGAGGCCGTGGCGACCCGCGCATCCACTCTCGGCTGGCTGACCTACCGGGTGGATGCGCTGGCAGCGCTCGGCCGCGCGGAGGAGGCACGCGCCGCCCTCGCCCGCTGCCGGGCCCCAGGGATGTGGCGGCCGTACTACGGGTCGCTCGGCTGGCTGGAGGGCCGCGTGCTGGAGGCAGAGGGCAAGCCGCAGGAGGCGCTGGATGCACACCTCGCGTCGCTCGACGATCCGTCGGCCGCGCGTTTTCCGTTCCCGCAGGCTGTCGCGGCGGCGGAGGCCGGACGGCTGCTCACCGCGCTCGGCACCGATCAGCCGCGCGCGACGGCGCTGCTCGAACAGGCGGCCGAGACGTTCAGGCGGGTCGGCGCATCCGGATATCTGGCGCGGTGCGCTCGACTGCTGGAAGAGCTGACGGTCAGCGGGGGCGCCGCGGAGGACGCCCCATCCGACCCGTTCGCACCACTGACCACCAGGGAGCGGCAGGTCGCGTACGCGCTCGCTGCCGGCATGACGAACAAGGAGATCGCGGAGCGGCTGTACGTGTCGGTGACCACGGTCAACTTCCACGTTCGGAACATCCTGGCCAAGCTGGAACTGTCCTCTCGGCGCGACCTGAGAAAGCTCAGTCTCGCCTCCAGGAGCGTGCGCGCGAACCGCTCCCGGCACCGCCCCGTCAATACTTGACGGTTTTCCCGTCACGGTTATGAGCCCGCCTGACGGCCTCGGTATTTTGGGATCACACCCCGGGATGCCCGACCGCATGGGGCGCTTGGATACGATCCATCAACGAATCGTCTCAACACCCGACTTGCGCCTGTGTCATGGGCATCCTGGGGTAGAAATGCCCTCGCTTCGCGCGATTCTCAGAGACTTCTTGCCGCCATACCGACATGCTGGAATCCGCATCCTGAATCGAGAGGCGGTCGGATGAACCTGCTGCAAGCGCTGATCCTCGGCATCGTCGAAGGCATCACCGAGTTCCTTCCCGTGTCGAGCACGGGCCACCTGACCATCGTCGAGAAACTCCTCGGACTGAAGATCGACGACCAGGGCGTGACAGCCTTCACCGCGATCATCCAGGTCGGCGCCATCCTCGCGGCGATCATCTACTTCTGGAAAGACATCGTGCGCATCGTCGTCGCCTGGGCGCGCGGCCTGTTCAACCGGGATGCGCGGGGCCACGACTACCGGATGGGCTGGTACGTGATCATCGGCTCCATCCCCATCGCGATCGTCGGCCTGGTCGCCAAAGACCTCATCTCCGGTGGACTGCGCAACCTGTGGGTGGTGGTCGCGGCGCTGATCCTGTGGAGCATCGTGATGTGGGCCGCCGAGCGCGTCGGACGCCAAGACCGCGGCGAAGAGTCGACCAACGTCATGGATGCGGTCGCCATCGGCGTCTTCCAGGTGATCGCCCTCATCCCCGGCGTCTCCCGCTCCGGCGCGACCATCAGCGCCGGCCTGTTCCGCGGCCTCGACCGCGTGGCGGCGACGCGCCTGTCGTTCTTCCTCGCCATCCCCGCCCTGGTCGCGGCCGGCGGGTACGAGGGCATCACGCAGGCGAGCGCGATCAGTGCGAGCGTTGGCTGGCTCCCGACGATCGTGGCCACCATTGTGAGCCTGATCGTCGCATACGTGAGCATCGCGTGGCTGCTGCGGCTGGTGACGCGGCACCCGATCACGGTGTTCATCTGGTATCGGGTGGGACTCGCGGTGCTGGTGGCCGTGCTGCTGCTGACCGGGGTGATCTCGGCGACGTGAGGGCGCCGGCAACCGCGTCGCGAACAAGCGGTGGCAGTTACCGGCACCACGGCATCCGCACTACGCGACGTAGTAGTGAACGTCCCAGAAGCCGCGCCCCATGTCGACGCCACCGACAGACTGCGCGATCTTCACGATGTAGTGACCAGGAACGAGGTCGAAGTCCGCTGCCGTCGACCACACGCCGTTCGCATCCGCCGTTGCGGAAGCAACAAGCTTGCCCGAGTTGCCACGGATCTCGACCATCGCACCAGCGAACGCCGTTCCGGAATACGTCGGGCGCGGGCCTTCCACGGTTTCGCCGTATGCCGGACACTCCATTCGCGGGGGTTGGCCTACCCAGAACCGAATCTGGATCGCTGGAGAACTGGCATCCGATGCTCGCACCTCGGCGATGTATCCACCGATGGGGAGAGTCAGGGCCGAGGTCGCTGCCCAATTGCCGTCGGAGTCAACGACGGTTGGCTCGATGAACGAAGTCCGCGTGAGCGGACCTCTGATCTCGATCGTGGAGCCAGGCGTGCCGGTACCGCTGAAGGTCGGTGTGCGCGTCGGAAACGCAGTCGCGATGTCCGGTGTCGTGACCGTCAGCGGGCGGCTCTGGGCTGAATCCACGGTGAACGAGAGCACGTAACCGTCGCCGACCGTTGGCCAATCCCACGCAGGCATCTGGACGACCCGCACCTCGTGAAATCCGACCTCGAGCCGGATCTCGATGAGCCAGCGGCCGTCCGCGTCCGCATACGCAGCCGCGAGCGTGCGTTTGGTGGCCTTATCCTCTAGCTCGATCCTGTAGCCCGCTTGCGAATGACCACGAAAGACCGTGGTCACGTCAGTGATTACGCTTCCCGTCATCGGGCTTTCGACAGAGAAATCAAACTGGTCCCGCTCATCCGGAGCAGGCTCGTTCGGAGCGGCGACGACCGTGAAGGTGAGATCCGCTGAGCTGTGGTCGTAGTAGTCGTGGTGGAGTTGCCGAGCCACGAGTTCGTGTAAGCCATCCGCAAGTCGGACGTTGGAAGCGACCGCCCATCTCCCGTCCTCGTCGACGCGCGCCTTCCCGACGATGGTGGCCGTCGCTTTCACCTCGATCTGGACGAGCAAACCGGGCTCACCAGTACCTGAGAACACAGGCGTGCGCGTTTCGATGACCTCGCCCGCAGCGGGAGCTATCACGGCGACAAGCGCGGCGAACAGAGGCGCCGGAGGCTGTGCGAACGTGTTGATGTCCCACGTGCCGGTCACACCGACCTCGGCACCGGGCTCCGTTTCTGTTTCGACCGGCGTGGGCTCTTCGACGATTCCGTGCGCTGGCTCGGCCGAGGCCGAGTCAGCGATGGCGACCCCGGTCACCGGGAGCAGCAGTACTGCGGCCGCGACCGCAGCCGCGCGGGTGACGCGCAGCGCCGACCGATAACTTCTTCGTCTCATACTTATGCGCTTCCTTCAACACCGCTGCGCTAGGAAACACAACGGACCGATCATGCGCGAGGACCCTCACGCGCATCCACAGTTGCACATTTGTGATGATATTTCTCGCGGCCAGTCTTTCATCACTCGGCCGATATAACGAGATGCCAGCGACCGCCCCGCGCCCCATGCAGGCTGCGACAGTCGCTGGCATCTCTCGGGTCTACCTGCCGCCCTCCTTCACGAAGTACTCCATCGTGAGGACACCCACCGTCTCACCGTCGACGACCTCGACGGCCGTGCCGATGTAGCGGCCGGGGATGAGGTCGAACGCGGCGTGCGCTGTCCAGGAGCCGTTCATGTCCGCCACCGCCGTGGCGACGATGCGGGTGGTGCTTCCGACGATCTTCACCGTCGCGCCCGGTTCGCTGAATCCGGTGTAGACGGGGCGGGGACCGTCGACCTCAGCGCCGGACGCCGGGCTGGTGACGGAGAATCCCGAGTCGATGGGGAGCAGGGTGAGCGTCGAGGTCGCCGACCACGCGCCGTCCGCATCCACGGTCGTCGTTGCGACGAGGCGTCCGCTGCTACCGCGGATCTCGACCACGGCTCCCGGTGTTCCGGTCCCGGAGAAGACGGGGACCGGGGAGCCGATGACCTGGCTGACGGCCGGTGACGTCACGACGAACGGCCGGGTAGGGATCGCGGGGGCGACCGCGGGGGCGACCGCGACCGAGTATGACAATGCGGCGACGGTGGATGCGCCGCCGAACGTGTGCTCCACCGATCCGAGGTACCCGCCGTCCGGCAGCTCGATGGCCGAGGCCACGGACCAGGTCCCGTCCTCCGCGACCGTCGTGCTGCCCAGCACTCGGCCCGTCGAGCCTCTGACCTCGACCAGCGCGCCCGGGTGCCCGGTTCCCGCGTAGACGGGGGTGCGGGTGTCCACGGTCGCTCCCGCGATCGGCGACGAGACGACGAGCGGTGCGGTCTCGACGGCCGTGGAGACGGAGAACGCGACGGTGGCCGTGCTCACGGCGTCACCCGCCGTCTGCGTGACCGTCGCTGTCACGTCGCCGTCGGCGACGTCGACGGCGACGGCGGAGGCGACGCTCCACGAGCCGCCCCCTCTGACCGTCGTCGATGCGAGCTCGGCGCCGCCCTGATCGGAGACGACGATGGATGCGCCAGGCTCACCGGTTCCGGAGAACGCGGGACACGCTACCGGCACGACAGCCCGCTCGTCGGCGTGGTCACCGCCACCCGCGCCGCCTCGACCGCTGCGGGCTCGCCCGGAACGTAGAAGTACGGGTGGGATGCGGTCGTGCTCACGAGGCCGCCGCGGTAACTGTATGTCACGGCCGCGACGATGAATCGGCTCTGCGGGAGGTCGGGCACCGTCAGCGACCAGTTCCCATCGGCATCGACTGTCGCCTCGCCCCAGAACTGGCCAGTGTCGGCGTCCGCCAGCCCGACGACGGCTTCGGGCATGCCCGTGCCGACGAACACCGGTGTCTTCAGTGACGTGAGAGCGTCCGGTCTGGTGATGACAAGCGGCGGGATCACGCTCGGGGGCATGTACGTGAAGGAGGTCGTCGTCGCGAACGGCCCGGAGACGGTCTGCAGCGTGTGGCCGCCCAGTTCGAGCCCTTTCGCGGAGTTCGACGGTGAGCAGGAGAAGTAACCGAGCGCGTCGGTGGACGTGCAGTATCTGCTTCCGTCGACGTTCACGGTCACCGAGGCGGACGCCGAGCTGAGTCCCGCCACGGTCGGCTTGGCCGTGACGACGAGACTTCCGTCAACGGGGCTGGTGACAACCGCGGGCGCTGTGCCCGTCGCCGCCGTCGCCGGGCCGGCGAGCGAGGTGCCGCACGCGGAGACGACCGCCACCGAGCCGGCGGCGACACCGACCCGAGCCACCCGGACCACTTTCTGCATTCTTCGGGGTTTCTGAGTGATTCTTCGCATGAGGCTGCGAGTCCTTTCGAAACCTGCAGCGGGTCGGGTCCGCTACAGGCGTTCGGCGCGCCGACGACGGTCGGTCGCGCCTGGGGTAGCAAGCGAGGCCATGGGGACGGAGCCCTCGCTGTCGCACGCCGCGATTCGGCGGCCCCGTGCAACGCATCCACTATTGCACACGTCAATACTTGAATTCGATATTCTGGTTGCGAAGGTGTGGAATTCTCATGACACTCACATGGAGCGCCACCACGTCGCAGAGCTAGTCGGCCAGAATCCGCGCCCCGTGCACCGGCCCGGTCGCCCGCACCGCCGTCAGCCGAGCGGCGCTCAGGGCGATCTGCAGGTCGAGCGCGCTGTCGAGGTCCGCCGTCAGGAACGCGACAGTCGGCCCCGAGCCGGACACGATCCCGGCGAGTGCGCCGTTCATCTCGCCGAGTTCGAGCACATCGCCGATCTCGGGCGCCAGATGGATGGCCGGAGCCTGCAGGTCGTTCGTCAGCGACTCGGCGAGCATGGCCGGGTCACCGGCGCGCAGTGCCTGCAGCACGGCGGTGTCGACCGTCGGCGTGAACTGGGCGGGCGCGATGTCTCTGGAGTGGCGCTCGCGATGCCGGTCGAGCTCGCTGTAGACGGCCGGCGTGCTGAGCTGGCTGTCCGGAAGGGCGAGCACCCAGTGGAACTGGCCGGTGGCGAGCGCCGGGCTCAGCCGGTCTCCCCTGCCCGTGCCGATCGCCGTTCCGCCGACCAGGGCGAACGGCACGTCGGCGCCGAGCCTGGCGGCGATGGCGTGCAGGTCCTCCTTGCTCGCCTCTGTGCCCCACAGGGCGTCGCAGGCGACGAGCGTTGCTGCGGCGTCCGCCGAGCCCCCGCCCATCCCGCCCGCGATCGGGACGTGCTTGTCGATCTCGAGGCGCACACCGCCGGTGTATCCGGTCTTCCTCGCCAGCAGCTTCGCCGCCTTGATCGCCAGGTTGGTGCCGTCCGTCGGAAGGCCGGACGTGTCGATCGAGCCGCCGAAAGTGACGGAGAAGTCGTCGTCGGGGTACGCGCGAACATCCTCGTAGAGGGAGACGGCCTGATACGCCGTCGCGACGTCGTGGTACCCGTCGTCCATCACCGCCCCGACGCGCATGAACACGTTGATCTTGCCGGGGGCTCGCACGTGAACTGCGTCAATGGCCGGAGTGGTCATGCTCCCAACCTACAGGCGGATGAGCCAGGCGCTAGACCCTCGCCGTGGCGAGCCTGACGAAGTCGGCGATGCCGAGCTGCTCGCCCCGCAGCGTCGGCGCCAGCCCGGCGGCCTCCAGGGCGGCGGATGCGGTGGCCGAGTCGCCGTAGACGGGCGCGAGAGCCTGCCGCAGCATCTTCCTGCGCTGCTGGAAGGCCGCATCCACCAGCTCGAACGTGCGGGCTCGCAGCGCCTCGTCCCCCGGCTCCTGCGCGTGGCGCTCGAAGGCGACGAGCACGGAGTCGACGTTCGGCACCGGCCAGAACACCTGGCGGCTGACCGTGCCCGCGGTGCGCCAGGAGCCGTACCAGGCCGCCTTCACGCTGGGCGCGCCGTAGACCTTCGACCCCGGCTCCGCCGCGACGCGGAAACCGACCTCGGCCTGCACCATCACCACGCCGCTCCGGATGCCGGGGAAATTCTCCAGGAAGTGCAGCAGCACGGGCACGGAGACGTTGTACGGCAGGTTCGCGACGAGCCTCGTCGGCGACTGCGGCAGCTCGGTGACGTGCAGCGCATCCTTGTGCACGACGGTGAGCCGGTCCGCGACCTGCTCCGCCATGGTGCGGACGGTCGTCGGCAGTTGCTCGGCGAGCCTGCCGTCGATCTCCACGGCCACGACGGACGCGTCCGCCTCCAGCAACCCGAGAGTCAGCGAGCCGAGCCCCGGCCCGACCTCGACCACCACATCCCCCGGCTGCACCTTCGCGACGCGCACGATGCGGCGGACGGTGTTGCCGTCGATCACGAAGTTCTGGCCGAGCTTCTTGGTCGGCGTGACGTCGAGCAGGTCGGCCAGATCGCGGATCTCGGCGGGGCCGAGGAGGCGAAGGGCGGTCACGCGATGATCCCGATGGGCGTGGTCGGCGGCGACGCGACGGGCTCGGCGTCCCAGCGGCCGTAGACCAGCTCGGTGTTCGAGCAGATCTGCGCGGCCAGCGTCGAGGCGTCCGTGCCGATCGTCTCCGCCATCGCGCGCAGTGTGTGCGGGATGAGGTATGGGGCGTTCGGCCTTCCGCGGAACGGCGTCGGGGTGAGGAACGGCGCATCCGTCTCGACCATGATCAGCGAGCGCGGCGCGACCCGCAGGGCCTCGCGGAGGTTCTCGGCGTTCTTGAACGTGACGTTGCCGGCGAACGACATGTACCAGCCGTTGTCCGCGCAGAGCTGGGCGAACTCGGCGTCGCCGGAGAAGCAGTGGAACACGGTGCGCTCGGGGGCGCCGACCCGCTTGAGGGTCGCGATGACGTCGGCGTGCGCATCCCTGTCGTGGATCTGCATGGCGATGTCGTTCTGCTTGGCGATCTCGATGTGCGCCTCGAACGAGCGGAACTGCGCGTCGCGGCGCGGACCGGCTTCCGTGCGGTAGAAGTCGAGGCCCGTCTCCCCGACAGCGCGCACCCGTGGACGGGCGGCCAGCTCGGCGATCACCGCGAGCGCGTCGTCGAGCTCGCCGCGCTCGGCGTAGTCCGGTGCGTCGTTCGGGTGCAGGGCGACGGCGGCGAGCATCCTGGGCTCGATGGCGGCCATGTCGGCCGACCAGCGTGAGGTCTCCACGTCGTTGCCGACCTGGACGACGCCGCGGACGCCGACGCTGGACGCGCGGTCAAGCTGCTCCCGGTAGTCCATCGGCTCGTCGCCGTCCGCGATCTCCAGGTGGGTGTGGTTGTCGTAGACCGGGACGACCAGCGCCTCCGGCAGCGGCGGGTACTCCAGGTCACGTCCATCCGTGACGTGACGCTGCCGGATGAACGCCGGGTCGGTCATGCGCCGGGCACCGCGTCGGCGTCGATCCGGGGGAACAGCGCTTCGAGGCCGTTGACCGTGGTGCCGGCGGGAAGCTGACCCCACTCGCCCGCGGTGCGCAGCGGCTGCTCGTCGAGGCCGCCGAGCTCGTCCTCCGCACCGAGCGCCACCCAGAGTTTGAGCGTGGCTTTCGGGATGACGGGAGACAGCAGCACGGCCAGCGCGCGCAGTCCCTCCGCGGCGGTGTATAGCACCGTGGCGAGGCGTTCGCGCTGCGTCTCGTCCTTGGCGAGCGACCACGGCTCCTGGGCGGTGATGTAGCCGTTGAGCTCGTCGACGATCGTCCAGACGGCGGTGAGCGCGTCGTGGATCGCCAGCTTCTCGATGGCCGCGTCGGCGGCGGAAGCGGCGTCCGCGACCGTCTTCTGCACGGTGAAGTCGGCGTCCTCGTAACGACCGGCGGGCGGCACGACTCCCTCGAAGTAGCGCGAGACCATCGCGACGACCCTGGATGCGAGGTTCCCGAACCCGTTGGCGAGCTCGGCCTGGTAGCGGGCCGACAGGTCTTCCCAGCTGAACGAGCCGTCCTGGCCGAAGCTGATGGCGCGCATGAAGTAGTAGCGGAACGCGTCCGATCCGAACGTGTCGGTGATCTGGGTGGGCGCGATGCCGGTCAGCTTGGACTTGGACATCTTCTCGCCGCCGACAAGGAGCCAGCCGTGGCCGTACACCTGGTGCGGCACGTCGAGTCCCGCGGCGAGGAGCATGGCCGGCCAGATCACCGCGTGGAAGCGCAGGATGTCTTTGCCGACGATGTGCGTGGCGGGCCAGCGCCTGGCGAAGTTCTCGTCGTCCTGGCCGTAGCCGACGGCGGTGGCGTAGTTGAGGAGCGCGTCGAACCACACGTAGACCACGTGCGTCTCGTCCCACGGCACCTTGATGCCCCAGTCGAAGCTGGACCGCGAGATGGACAGGTCGCTGAGCCCCTGGCGCACGAACGAGACGACCTCGTTGCGGGCCGACTCCGGCTGAACGAACTCGGGGCGCTCCTCGTAGAGCGCGAGGAGCTGGTCGGCGAACTGGCTCATCCGGAAGAAGTAGTTCTTCTCCTGCAGCAGTTCAAGTGGCTTCGAGTGGATGGCGCAGACCTTCTGGCCCTCGTACTCCCCCGTGCCGTCCACGATCTCGCTCTGCGGCTTGAACTCCTCGCAGCCGACGCAGTACAGCGCCTCGTACTCCCCGGCGTAGATGAAGCCGTCGTCATAGAGCTTCTGCAGGAACTTCTGAACGTTCTTCTCGTGCCGCTCGTCCGTGGTGCGGATGAAGTCGTCGTTCGCGATGTCGATCGTCTTCAGCAGCGGGAGCCACTCGTTCGTGACGAGGCGGTCGGCCCACTCCTGCGGGGTGGTGCCGTTGGCGGTGGCGGTGCGCAGGATCTTCTGGCCGTGCTCGTCCGTGCCGGTCAGCAGCCAGGTGTCGTCACCGGCCTGCCTGTGCCAGCGCGCAAGGACGTCAGCGGCGACCTCCGTGTATGCGTGCCCGATGTGCGGGACATCATTCACGTAGAAGATCGGCGTGGTGATGTAGAACGAAGAGCCGTCGGACATGGTGACCATCCTACGGGCGCGCGGGGGCGCATCCTGGCGTATTACCGCCTGGGGTCACTTCCGGTCGAGCGCCGCCTGGTAGAGGTCGCGTTTGCCGAGCCCCGTCGCCTCTGCGACCTCTCCCGCCGCGTCTTTGAGCCGCACGCCGCCCGCGACCAGCGCGAGCACCTGTGTTACGCCGGTCTCCAGATCGACCGTCCGCGCCTCGGCTCCGGCGACGACGACCGCGATCTCGCCGCGAACGCCCTCCGCCGCCCACGCCGCGAGCTCGGCCGCTGTGCCGCGCTTGACCTCTTCGAACAGCTTGGTCAGCTCGCGGCACACCACCACCCGCCTGTCGTCGCCGAGCACCGTCGCCAGATCGGCGATGGATGCGGCGAGCCGGTTGGGCGACTCGAAGAACACCATCGTGCGCGGCTCGGAGGCGAGCGCGCGGAACGTGCTCAGCCGCTCCCCCTGCTTGCGCGGCAGGAAGCCCTCGAAAGTGAACCGGTCGGTGGGCAGCCCGGACACGGCGAGCGCCGTCACCACCGCGCTCGGGCCGGGGATGGCCGTGACGCCGACGCCGGCGGCCGCCGCAGCCTCGACGAGGTGGAAGCCGGGGTCGGAGACGGTCGGCATCCCCGCATCCGACAGCACCACCACGTCCTGTTCGCGCGCCAGCTCCACCAGTTCGGCGGACTTGTCGCGCTCGTTGTGGTCGTGCAGCGCGATCAGGCGCGGCCGGTTCTCGATGCCGAGCCCGGCGAGCAGGCGCTGGGTCACCCTGGTGTCCTCCGCCGCGACCACGGCGGCGGCGCCCAGCACCTCGATCAGGCGCAGAGACGCGTCTTTGAGGTTGCCGATGGGGGTGGCCGCGAGGATGATCATGCTCCGAGTCTGTCACCCATAGACGCACCCTCTAGCATGATCTGGTGACTTCGACACCCGCCATCGGCATCCCGATCGCGCCACCTCCGGCGGAGCCGACGGGAACCAGGCTCGACGACTGGTGGGCACGGATGCTCCGCACCCCGCTGCGGATGAAGCTCTGGTATTGGGGCGCCCCGGTCGCCGTCACGCTGCTCGCCGCCGTGCTGCGCCTCTGGAACCTGGGGTTCCCGCACGCACTGGTCTTCGACGAGACGTTCTACGTGAAGGACGCGTACTCGCTGATGCACCTCGGCTACGAGGGAAGCTGGCCGGACAAGGCGGATCAGCAGTTCAACGCGGGCAACACCGGCATCTTCACGTCCGATCCGTCGTTCGTCGCGCATCCACCGCTCGGCAAGTGGATGATCGCACTCGGCCTCGCAGCGTTCGGCGCCGGCGACTCCTTCGGCTGGCGGATCTCGACCGCCGTCGTGGGCATCCTGGCCGTGCTGGTCGTCTTCCTGATCGCGCGCAAGCTGTTCGGGTCGACCATCCTCGCCACCGTCGCCGGGTTCCTGCTGGCCATCGACGGTCACGCGATCGTGATGAGCAGGGTCGCCCTGCTCGACAACTCGGTGATGTTCCTCGCCCTGCTGGCGTTCTGGTGCATCCTGCTGGACAGGCAGTGGCACGCCACCCGGCTCGCGGAGAAGGTTCACGCGGCGTGGGCGGCGGGGCGCGACCCCGCCTGGGGGCCCGTGCTGTGGTGGCGGCCGTGGCTGCTCGCCGCAGGCGTGCTCGCCGGATTGTGCGCCGGAGTGAAGTGGAGCGGCTTCTACTTCCTGGCGTTCTTCGCGGTGTACACCGTGGTGGTCGACATCCTTGCCAGGCGCCGTGTCGGCCTGCCGTTCTTCATCAGCGGGGCGATCCTCAAGCAGGCGCCTGCCACGTTCGTCCTCATGGTGCCGATCGCTCTGGTCAGCTACGTCGCCACCTGGACGGGATGGCTCGTCACCAGCGGCGGGTACTACCGGCACTGGGCGGAGTCGACGCACATGCAGTGGAAGGGCGCGCTGTCCTGGGTGCCGCTGTGGGTGCAGAACCTCTGGCATTACCAGACCGAGATGTACGGCTACAGCATCAACCTGCACGTCTCGCATCCATACCAGGCCAACCCGCTGACCTGGTTGTTCATGATCCGGCCGACCAGCATGTACTACGTCGGCTCGAACCTCGGCGAGAACGGATGCACGGCCAGCGCCTGCTCGTCGGCGATCACCTCCCTCGGCAACCCGCTGATCTGGTGGGCGGCCGCGGCCGCGGCGTTCTACCTGGTCTACCGGGTGATCCGCTACCGGGAGTGGCAGGTTGGGCTCATCCTCACCGGCCTCGCTGCCGGGTATCTGCCGTGGCTGCTCTACATCAACCGCACGATCTTCGAGTTCTACGCCATCGCGTTCGAGCCCTACCTGATCCTCGGGCTGACCGCTGTGATCGGGATCGTGCTCGGCAGGCGCAGCGACCCGTCGCACCGCCGCAAGCGCGGGATCATCTGGGTGGGTCTGTTCCTCGCGGTGGCGTCGGCGGTGAGCGTGTTCTTCTGGCCGATCTGGACCGCGCAGCAGATCCCGTTCTGGTATTGGCAGATCCACATGTGGCTGCCGAGCTGGGTCTGACCTGCCCCTGTCCGCGGTCGGTGGCCGGTGGTAGACCGTGGGTATGGATGCGAACCAGCCGATCGACCTCGTCCCCCTGCCCGGCAGTGAGCGGCCGGAGACCCCCGGCGTCACCGCCCACTCCGCGATCGACCCTGCCACGACGGTCGAGGCGACGCTCGTGCTGCGGCGGCAGACCGAGCTGCCGGACGACGCTCTGATCACGCCGGTCAGCCGCGCGGACTTCGCGAAGACGTACGGCGCATCCACTGCTGACGTGGACCTGGTCGCGTCGACGCTGGAAGGCCTCGGCCTCACCGTGGTCGACGCGAACGCCGCAGAGCGCAGGGTGCGCGTCTCCGGACCGTCGGCGCTGGTCGCCAGAGTGTTCGGCACCGACCTCGATCGGGCGACGGCCCGGGATGCGGCCGACCGGGAGTTCACGCACCGCAGCCGCACCGGTGGGCTGAGCATCCCCGCCGCGCTCGACGGAGTCGTGACCGCCGTTCTGGGGCTCGACGACCGTCCGCAGGCGCGCGCGCTGTTCCGGGTGGCACGGCCGCGGGCGGTGAGCACCAGCTACACGCCGCTGGAGCTCGGCGCGATCTACCGCTTCCCCGCCGACACGGACGGCAGCGGCCAGACCATAGCGATCATCGAGCTCGGCGGAGGGTTCGAGCAGAGCGACCTCGACACCTACTTCTCCGGGCTCGGGATCGCCGGCCCCACCGTGACAGCGGTCGGCGTCGATGGGGCGGCGAATCAGCCGGGTTCCGACCCGAACGGGGCGGACGGCGAGGTGATGCTCGACATCGAGGTGGCAGGGGCGCTCGCGCCGCGCGCGCACATCGTCGTGTACTTCGCGCCCAATACGGACGCCGGATTCGTGGATGCGGTCACCACCGCCGCCCACGCCGACCCGACGCCCGCGGCGATCAGCATCAGTTGGGGCCAGTCGGAGGACGCCTGGACGGCGCAGGCGCGCACCGCGTTCGACCAGGCGCTCGTCGACGCCGCGGCGCTCGGGGTGACGGTGACCGCGGCGGCCGGCGACGACGGGAGCAGCGACAGGGCGACCGACGGCAAGGCGCACGTCGACTTCCCCGCGTCGTCTCCGCACGCGCTGGCCTGCGGGGGCACCAGGCTGAGCGCCGACGCATCCACCGGAGTCGTGCAGTCGGAGACGGTGTGGAACAACGGAACGGGAGGCGGAGCGACCGGCGGTGGCGTCAGCGCCGCCTTCGCGCAGCCGAGCTGGCAGAAGAACGTCGGTGTCCCCGTCGGCGCGGGCGGTGTGGATGCGGGTGGAAGCGCGAACGGACCGAGCGGTCGCGGGGTGCCGGACGTCTCGGCGGTCGCCGACCCGCAGACCGGCTACCGCGTGCTCGTCGACGGCAAAGAACTGGTGATCGGAGGCACGAGCGCTGTCGCACCGCTCTGGGCGGCACTGGTGGCCCGCATCGTGCAGTCGACGGGCAAACCCCTCGGCCTCGCTCAGCCCGCGCTCTACGACTCGGTGGCGAAAGGGCAGGTCGCCGCGGGGTTCAGGGACATCACGAGCGGCGACAACGGAGCGTTCCAGGCGACAGCGGGCTGGGATGCGTGCACCGGTCTGGGCGTTCCGGACGGGACGGCGTTGCTCGCCGCGCTGTGACGCCGCGCTGTGACCGCGCTCTCAAGACACCCCTAATGGGACATAGGCGTACGGACCGACCGACCAGTACGCTCTGCCCGTGACCCGAAACCAGCGCCCCAGGCGCGCACTCAGAACCCTCTTCGTCGGCGGTGTGGCGGCAGCGCTCACCGTCGCCGGTCTCGCCCTCGTCCCGACCGCTGCGATGGCGGCCTCGACATACACGGTCAGCGGAACTGTCGCATACGACGTCGCGGGCGGTGGAACGACGACGAACGAGTCGTCGTACGTGCTTCTGCAGCCCCTCACGGGGAGCACGCCGCGGCAGCCGCTCTCCGCCAACGCGACCAACGGCACCTGGAGCGTTTCGGGCGTCGCGCCCGGTCGGTACCGCGTGCAGTTCCGGGCGACGCAGGACGGCGTCAACGCCGGAACCTGGGTCGGCAGCACGTTCGAGGACTCCGCGCAGGTCGTGACGGTGACGAACGCGAACGTCTCCGGCCTGACCGCGACGCAGCCTGTCGCCGGGTCGATCAGCGGCACGGTCTCAGGAGCGACGGTGGCCGGCGGAATCCGCGCATACCGGCTCAATCCGGCGACGGGACTGTTCGAGCAGTTCAACGAGGTGGCGCCCGTGCTCAGCGGCTCCGGCGCATACTCCCTCGCCGGCCTTGCCGCCGGCGAGTACGTCGTGCGGTTCGCCGACGTGAACGCCACGCAGCCCAACTTCTCCACGAGCTACTACGACAACTCCGACACTCTCTGGGACTCCACACCGATCACCGTGGCAGCAGGCCAGAACATCACCGGCATCGACGGGTCCGTCGGCGCCTGGTCGTACTACAGCGGCCGCATCGCCGGGGCCGACCGCTTCGACACCTCGGTGCAGGTCGCGCTCGGCTCGTACTCGGCCGGCCAGGCGAACGTCGTCTACGTGGCGAACGGCGTGAACTTCCCGGATGCGCTCGCCGCCAGCGCAGCGGCCGCGCGACTCGGCGGGCCACTGCTGCTGACGCGTCAGGACTTCGTCCCCGCCAGCGTCGTCAACGCCATCACGACCCTCGCACCGCCGAAGATTGTCGTCGTCGGCGGGCTCGCTGCGGTCGGAGCGTCCGCGTTCGCGCAGTTGCAGAAGCTCGCCCCCAGCGTCACCAGGGTCTCCGGAGACGACCGGTTCGCCACCTCACGGGCCGTCGCGGGCGCCTTCGCGGGCAAGCACGTCGACAGCGTCTTCATCGCGACGGGCAACAGCTTCCCCGACGCGCTCGTCGCCGGCTCGGCGGCCGGGTACCAGGGCGGCGCACTGCTCCTCGTCAACGGCTGGTCCGGTTCCCTCGACGCCGCGACGAAGTCGATGATCGCCTCCCTCTCTCCGCTGCGCATCTACATCGCGGGCGGCGCCAACTCGGTGTCGACCGGCATCCAGCGCGACCTGGAGAAGCTCGGCGTCCCCACCGTGCTGCGCCTCGCAGGCAACGACAGGTTCGGCACGGCGCAGGCCGTCAACAAGGAGATCTTCCCCTTCGCCGACACCGCGTTCGTCGCGAGCGGGCTCGGCTTCCCCGACGCCCTGTCGATCTCCGCGATCGCCGGCGCGAGCGGATCGCCGCTCCTGCTCGCCGTGCCAGAGTGCATCCCGTACGGCGAGTTCACCGACTCGAACCTCCAGGGTGTTTCGCTCTACTGGGGGGTCGGCGGAAAGAGCGTGCTGAGCATGGACATCGAGCACCGGATCACGTACTGCCAGCCCGGTCTGTACGGATCGAGCGCGCAGCTCGGCGCTGCCGCAGCGCCGACGTCGACCGACACGAAGCCGATCACGCTCGACTCCGCGAAGCTGAACGCGGCGATCACGGCAGGGCGGGCGAAGCACTAGCCGCCGTTCGGCCACAATAGGAGGAATGCAGAGTCCGACGGCCGCCACCCGCACGCCACCACGGTGGATACCCGGAGTGGCGGCCGCCGCTCTTGCAGCGCTGGCCGCGTGGGGCATCCACTGGCTGGTGCCCGCGGTTCCGCTGCTGACCGCCGCGGTCGTGCTCGGGATCGTCGTCGGACAACTGCCGTTCGCGCGGCCCGCCGTGACGGGTGGGCTCGCCCCCGGGCTGTCGGTGGCGGCCAAGCGGTTCATGCGCCTCGGCGTCGTGCTGCTCGGACTCAAGCTGAGCCTGGGCGACATCGCCGACCTGGGCTGGCTGACCATCCTGACCACCGTCGGCATCGTGCTGGTCACGTTCGTGGGGACGATGTGGCTGGGCCGGCTGTTCAGGCTGCCAGGACACCAGCCGCTGCTGATCGCGACCGGGTTCTCGATCTGCGGAGCGTCGGCCATCGGAGCGATGAGCGGCGTCGTCAAGTCGAAGGACGAGGAGGCCGCGACGCCGGTCGCCCTGGTGACCCTGTGCGGGACGCTCGCGATCTTCGTGCTGCCCGTGCTGTGGCATCCACTGGGGTTGAGCTCGCTGCAGTTCGGGCACTGGGTGGGAGCAGGGGTGCACGACGTCGGGCAGGTCGTCGCGACCGCTCAGCTCGCCGGACCGGCCGCGCTGGCCGTCGCCGTGGTGGTGAAGCTGACGCGCGTGCTGATGCTGGCTCCGATGGTGGCGGTCGCCTCGGTCGTGGAGCGCCGCCGTCACGTCGAAGGCGACCCCGCTGCCAAGCGCCCGCCGATCGTGCCGCTGTTCGTCGCCGGGTTCATCGCGGCGGTGCTGGTGGCGTCGTTCGTCCCGCTTCCGGATGCGGTCCTGTCCGGAGCGGACACCATCCAGACCGCGCTGCTCGCTATGGCGCTGTTCGGCCTCGGCACCGCCGTGCGCCTCCGCACGCTCCTCGGCACCGGCTGGCGAGCGCTCGCGGTCGGGCTGCTCTCCTGGGTGCTCATCGCGGCCCTCGCGCTCGTCGCCGTCCACCTCTCCTGACCTCGGCGTGCCAGCCATCGAGCCCAGGCTTTTTCACCTCAAAAGCGCGTCTTAGGGTGAAAAAGCCTGGGCTCGATGGCTTGGGTCAGTGGGAAGAGGTCAGCTTGAGGCCGATGATGCAGGCGACGAGACCGAGGATGAGGAGCACGCGCACGAGGGAGAAGCCCTCGCCGCCGAACAGCATCGCGTAGAGCACGGTGAGGGCAGCGCCGATCCCGACCCAGACCGCGTATGCGGTGCCCGTCGAGATGTCGCGCATCGCGAACGCCAGCCCGCCCATGGATGCGATCAGCGCCACTCCGAAGATCACCGACGGCCAGAGCTTGGTGAAGCCGGAGGAGAGTCCGAGCGCAGTGGCCCAGACAGCCTCGAGAACACCAGAGATGATGAGCACGATCCACGACATGATTCACTCCCGTGGCCAGTCTTGTCGCGCACCGGGTACTGATCCGTCGTCCGGGATCGCGAATCAAGCGATCTAATACAAGTGTATCACAACGGCTTTCGACGGCCCGTTGCGGTCTGTTACGCCGCCGCCCCGCGCACCCGTCTCCCGCTCCGGTAGCTTGGCCTCATGGCAGATCGCGAATACGGCTTCCGCACGCGTGCGATTCACGCGGGCAACATCCCCGATCCGGTGACAGGCGCCCGCGCCCTCCCGATCTACCAGACCAGTGCGTTCGTCTTCGACGACACCGCGGACGCCGCCGCCCGCTTCGCCCTGCAGAAGTACGGCAACATCTACTCGCGCCTCGCCAACCCGACCGTCGCGTCGTTCGAGGAGAGGGTCGCCAGCCTGGAGGGCGGTCTCGGCGCCGTCGCGACGGCAAGCGGGCTGAGCGCGCAGTACATCACCTTCGCATCCCTCGCAGGGGCCGGCGACCACATCGTGGCCTCCGCCAACCTCTACGGAGGGTCGATCACACAGCTCGACGTCACGCTGCGCCGCTTCGGGGTCGAGACCACCTTCGTCCAGAGCGCCGACCCGGCCGACTACGCCGCGGCGATCACCGACAAGACCAAGCTGGTGTTCGCGGAGACCATCGCGAACCCGTCCGGCGAGATCGCCGACATCGAAGGTCTCGCCGAGGTGGCGCACGCCGCAGGCATCCCCCTCGTGATCGACTCGACCATCGCGACGCCATACCTCAACCGGCCGATCGAGTGGGGCGCAGACATCGTCATCCACTCGGCCACCAAGTTCCTCGGCGGACACGGCACCACCCTCGGCGGCGTCGTCGTGGAGAGCGGCAGGTTCGACTGGCACAGCGACAAGTTCCCGCTGTTCGGGCAGCCGGTGCCCTCGTACGGCGGGCTGGAGTGGTCGGGCAACTTCGCCGAATACGCCTTCCTCACCCGGCTCCGCGCCGAGCAGCTCCGCGACATCGGACCGTCGCTCGCGCCGCACTCCGCGTTCCTGCTCGCGCAGGGCGTCGAGACGCTGCCGTACCGCATCCAGGCGCACGTCGACAACGCACGCGCCGTTGCCGAATGGCTGGATGCTGACCCCCGCGTCGAGTCCGTGTTCTGGGCCGGACTCCCCGCCCACCCGCACCACGACCGCGCCCAGAAGTACCTGCCGAAGGGCGCGGGCAGCGTGTTCAGCTTCGTGGTGAAGGGCGGCCGCGCGGTGGGCCAGAAGTTCATCGAGTCTGTGAACCTGGCCAGCCACCTCGCCAACATCGGCGACGCGAAGACGCTCGTGATCCACCCCGCGTCGACCACGCACGCGCAGCTCACCGAACAGCAGCTCCACGACGCCGGCGTGCTGCCCGGCGTCGTGCGCATCAGCGTCGGCATCGAAGATGTGGACGACATCATTTACGATCTGGATCAGGCCCTCACCATCGCCGTGAAGGAGACGAACGCATGACGATCGCAGACGCATCCGCATCCACCGCATCCGCGGGTGCCGCGCCCGCTGGTGCCGCGCCCGTCGAGACAGAGCAGGTGCAACTGGTCAACGGGCTGAGCTGCACCGTCCCGTCCGGCTCGCCGCTGGCGAAGCTGCTCAAGTCGCAGCGCACCTGGGAGGGGCCGGACGCGAAGGAGCGCCTGCGCATCCTGCGCGCGGCGAAGTCGGTCGCGATCGTGGGCGCCTCCCCCAACCCGGCGCGGTCGAGCTACTTCGTCGGCACCTACCTGCAGCAGTCCACCGACTATCGCGTGTACTTCGTGAACCCGAACGCCGACACCATCCTCGGCGAGAAGGCATACCCCGACCTCGCCTCACTGCCCGAGGTGCCCGACATCGTGGATGTGTTCCGCAAGCCAGGCGATCTGCCCGCGGTCATCGACGAGGTCGTCGCGGTCGGCTCGCCCACCGTCTGGGTTCAGTTGGGGATCTGGAACCAGGAGGCGGCCGAGTACGGCGAATCCAAGGGCCTCACCGTTGTCATGGACCGCTGCATCAAGATCGAGCACGCCCGCTTCCACGGCGGCCTGCACCTCCTCGGCTTCGACACCGGCCAGATCACCGCGCGCAAAACCCTGCGCTGACCGCGTCTTCCCTCGACCCCGTTCCCGACCCCGACCCCGACCCCGACGCAATCGAGCCGGGAGTTGTGCACGGCTGGGCTCGGCGTGTCGCGTGCATAAGTCCCGGCTCGATTGCGTCGGGGGCGGGTCGGGACGGCGGGGCGGGGCGGCGGGGCGGGACGGCGGGGCGGGTCAGGCGCGAGCGACGACGTGGAAGACGTGCCAGTGCTTGGGGCCCTCGAACGACATGCCGCGGCGGTCCTCCTCGGCGAGCTGCAGGACGTCGAGGCCGGTGAGCATCCCCTCGACGCCGGCGCGGTCGTGGAAATTCATCCGTGGACGGCCGAACCACTCATCGTGCGGGCCGAAGAACTGGCCGGCGAACACCGCGCCGGGGCGCAGCGCATCCCGGATGTCGGCCCAGAGATACGGGAAGTGGGTGGCGTCGCAGAACGGCAGGGCGAACCCGGCGTAGACGAAGTCGCTCGCCGGAAGCCCGCCGAGGGTCTCGAACCCCGCGCGGCGCACGTCGACGAGGTCGGCGAGATCCGGCCCGAGCTGTGCGGCGACGCGCTCCTCGACGCCGGGATCCGCATCCACCGCCAGCACACGCCAGCCGTGCTCGGCGAGAAACCTGGTCTCGATACCGTCGCCGCAGCCGAGGTCGATCGCGTCGCCTGGCGCATCCCCCTGCCACGCGTCGAGGCCGCTGAGGAACGTGCCGCGCACTCCCCTGCCGCCCTGTGCCGTGTAGAACTCCGACCAGTCGAACGCCATGATCCTCCTCGCCGAGACGGGTGCTCCGAGACGGGTGTTCGCCCTGAGCCTACGCGCGCGTGCGGCTGGACGTCGCCTGCTGTCGCTACTATCGGCAGGTGGAGTCTCGGCCGTCGTCCCCTCGGATCGCGATTCTCGGCCCCGTGCTGGTCGAGGACCGGTCGGGCGCACTCGCCGAACCCTCCGGCGTCCTCGGCAAGAGCCTGATCGTCGCACTCGTGCTCGCGCGCGGCTCGCTGTCTGTGCCGTCCCTGGTCTCCGACCTCTGGGACGACACGCCTCCCCGGCAGGAACGCGCCGCCCTGCAGACCCTCGTGTCCCGCGTGCGCACCATCACTGCGGACGGGCTGCTGGAGTCGACCCCGAGCGGGTATGCGCTCGGCGTCGACGACGGCGCGACCGACCTCGGCCTCGCCAGACGCCACCTGGAGCTGGCGCGCGAGGCGGACAAGAACCAGGATGCGGTGGCCATCGCCGCCGAGACGCGGGCGGCCCTCGCGCTCTGGCGCGGCGAGCCAGGCGTCGAGCTCGGCGCGACCCCGCTCGCCGACGAGCTCGGCCGCACCGCCGCCGCCCTGCACGACGAACTGCTCCTGCTGCGCGCCCGCGCCTCGCGCCTGCTCGGCGACCCGGACGCCGCGCTCAGCGACCTGCGACGCCTCGCCGACGCCTCCCCGCTCGACGAGGCCGTGCAGCTCGAGCGGATGCGCGCCCTCGACGCCACCGGCCGCCGCACCGACGCCCTGCGCGTCTTCGCGGAGGTGAAAGAGGCGATGCTCGACCGCCTCGGCACCCGGCCGGGGTCGGAGCTCGTCGCGTTCAACGCAACCCTGCTCGTCGAGAACGAGACGCCGCCCGCGCCGGCCGCAGGGGCGCGTGTGCGGATCGGCCTCCGCGCCGCACCCAACGCGCTGATCGGGCGCGAGTACGACCTGGACGCGCTGGAAGACCTCATCGCCACGTCCCGCCTGACCACCATCCTCGGCGCAGGTGGGCTCGGCAAGACGCGGCTGGCGCAGGAGATCGGTCACCGCGCCGCGCACACGCCGTCCGTGGTCTTCGTCGAGCTCGCGAGCGTCCGCGACGGCGACGACGTGACGCTCGCCCTCGCCTCCACCCTGGGCATCCGCGAAGCGGCGGCCACCCGTCCGGGCGACCCCGGCGCGCGCGTCGACCTGCGCTCCCGCATCCTGGGCGTGCTCGGCGAACGCGAGACGCTGCTGATCGTGGACAACTGCGAGCACATCGTGGACGCGGCAGCGGCCTGGATCAGCGACATCCTCGAGTCGGTCGCCACCGTGCGGGTGCTCGCGACCAGCCGCTCGCCGCTCGCCATCGGCGCGGAGCATGTGTATCCGCTCGACTCGCTGTCCAGCAGGGCACGGGATGCGCACGGCCGCTCCGCGCATCCGGTCGGCGCGGGCAACGGCAACGGCGCGGGCAACGGCAACGGCAACGGTGCGGGCAACGGCAACGGCCGCGGCGTCAGCGTCGGCCGCGGTGTCAGCGTCGACAGCGGCGTCAGCGCCGACGCCGACCGCGGCCCGGCCGTCGACCTCTTCGTCGAGCGAGCCCGCGCCGCGCGCCCCGGCGTCGTCCTCCCCCTCGACACCATCGCCGACCTGTGCGAACGGCTCGACGGTCTCCCCCTCGCCATCGAGCTCGCCGCCGCCCGCATCCGGTCGATGTCGGTCGACGAGATCGCGCGTCGCCTCGGCAACCGGTTCGCGCTGCTGACCGGGGGCGAACGCACCGCGCCTGAGCGCCACCGCACCCTGCTCGCCGTCATCGACTGGAGCTGGAACCTGCTCGGCACCTCGGAGCGCGTGCTGCTCCGACGGCTGTCCCGGTTCCCGGACGGGTTCAGCGCCGACGCGGCCGACATCGTCTCCGGCGATGACGCATCCACTGTGCTGGACGACCTCGAGGCGCTGGTGAACCAGTCGCTCGTGACCGTCTCCGAGGACGAGACCACCGGCATCCTGCGCTACCGGCTGCTGGAGACCGTCCGCGAGTTCGGCGAGCTCGCCCTCGCCGAAGCCGGAGAGACCGCGCTGGTGCAGACGCGGATGGCGGACTGGGCACGCAGCTTCTCCCGGGATGCGCTCGGCCGGATGAACGGACGGGAACAGGTCGCCCAGTTCCGCAGGGTGACGGCCGAGCAGGACAACCTGGTCGCCATCCTGCGCACCGCGCTCGACGCGCACGACGGAACAACGATCGTCGCGGTGTTCGCCACGCTCGGCTACTACTGGTCGCTGCGCAGCGCGCACACCGAAGTGATCGCGTTCGCGCCCGGCATCCTCGCCGCGCTGCGCGACTGGGAACCGCACGACGAAGCGGAACGGATCGACGCCGTCGCGGTGTACGCGATGATCGGGGGCACCTTCCTCTTCCTCGACCAGCGCACGTCGCTGCGCGCGATCACGCGCCTGAAGCGCGCTCGCGGTCACGGCCCCCTGCCGGACAGCCGGCTGGACGCCCTCGCGAACGCCGTCGCGCTCGGCGGCCGGGCGGGGCCGAGCGTCGCGCTGATGGAGCGCTACCGGGAGTCGTCGGACACCGGCCTCGCCGCGATGGGGAACCTTCTCCTCGCCCAGCTCGCCGAGAACGCCGGCGACCTGGAGGAGGCCATGACGGGTGCGCAGCGCGCCTGGGACAAGGCGAGAGCCGCCGAGGACACCTGGAGCACCGCATCCGCGGCTCAGTCGCTCGCGCAGGTGCACAGCGAACTCGCGCATCCCTCCGAAGCGATCCGGTGGGCGGAGCGTGCGCAGACCGGTTTCGGCGAACTGCAGGCCGTGGGCGACGTGCGGCAGATCGACTGGATCATCGCCATCAACTCGGTGGCTCTCGGCGACCTCGACCGAGGCCGCGACCTGCTGGAACGCTACCTGCGCGACCAGGACGACACCGGGTTCGACTACGTCGACTATCTGGGCGTGGCGTACGCGGGCCTGGCGGAGGTCGCGCTCGCGGAGGGCGACGACGCCGAGGCGGTGCGCCTGTTCCGCGACGCGGTCGGCATCTTCGGCCGCTCGGAAGCGCTCACCAACCCGTGGCTCGTGATCCTCGCGGGTGCGGCGGTGCTCTCGCTGCAACGCATCAGCCTGCGCGCGCCGGAGGTCGTGGGCACGGAGGCGGTGGCCGAGCTGGCTCGGGAGCTGCGCCGCCGGATGCTCGTGAACCATATGCTGCAGTCGTCATACGTCGACAAGCCGGTCGTCGGCAGCGGGATGATAAGTCTCGCCGGGTGGATGCTCGACCCGCGCACCGCGGACGGCCGCGACGTCGCCTGGGTGGACTCCGCGCTCCGCCTGTACGCGCTGGCCATCCGGCTGAACGCCCGGCAGGACCTGCCGAGCCTGCACCGCGACATCCTCCGCGCCGAGATCGTCGCGGCGTGGGGCGACGAACGGTTGGATGCGGCCCTCGCGTCCGTGGCCGACCTCTCGCGCGACGCGGCAGGCGCCGAGGCGTTCGAGCTGGTGCGCTCGCTCCGTTTCGGCGCCTGAGCGCGCGCCCGCGCTCTCGCCGGGCGATCTCCGTCCGGACGGAGTTCCCGCGCGCTCAAGTCGCCTTCTCCTTCCGAACGGAGTGCGAGGAAGCTCCCGGCCGACTCCGTCCGGACGGAGACTTCGCGCGCACCGCGGCGCGCCGCTCCGTCCAGACGGAGTTCCCGCGCGCTCGGGCCGCCTTCTCCTTCCGAACGGAGTGCGAGGAAGCCACCGGCCGACTCCGTCCGGACGGAGATTTCGCGCGTATCAACTGGATTCTCCTTCCGAACGGAGTTGGCGGCGGCGTGTCGGCCGCCAACTCCTTTCGGACGGAGCGTGCGCCTACGCGCTTGGGGCGACAGGCGCAGCCGGCACGGCCGGCGCAGCATCGGCCACCTCGTGGCGGACGCTGATCGCCTCGACGAGCGGCCACACCGCATCCTGGGGCAGGTCCGGGATGACGACGCGGTGCCTGCCCGCCGCGGTCGTCGCGATGAGGGTGGAGAGCCCCGCCCTGCGCTGGAAGAAGCTGCGGCGCACGGTCCAGCCGATGATGCCCTCCGTCGCGAGCACAGCGCGCCTGCGGTTCAGCGAACCGCTCCTGGCGATCAGCCAGCCGGGCAGCAACGCGTGTCCGAGGCCGCGCCAGCGATCGGCGGCGAGCAGGGCGGACGCCGGGACGATCACCACGAACGCCCACCAGACCAGCGGAGACAGGACGCCGAGCAGTTGCAGCACCAGCGCCGCCGCCGCGAGCACACCGGCGAACGACGCAGCCCTGGTGTATCGCCTGCGGTGGGCGCGTCTGCCGTGCGTGACCAGCTCGACGTCGAGCGGTTCGCGCCCGCCGAGCACCACCGAGGCGATCCGCACGGCCTCCTCGCGCGGCCCGGGCGGTGCGAGCAGGGCGACCCCGCCGCGCTGGCGGCCGAGGCCGGTCATGATCGCGTGGGCGGACGCCGCTCCCGCCAGCCGCAGCGACAGCGGCTCGGAGAGCTGCGCGCCGCGGAGGCGGGTCTCGTCGAGCGTGATCTGCCTGGCGCGCAGCAGTCCGTGACTGATGTGCAGTGTGTGCGACCCCGCCCGGTGGATGCTGAACCCGCCGTAGGACAGCGCATACCGCACCATCGCCACAGCAGACGCGAGGACCACCAGGACGATCGACCCCCACAGCGCCGTCACCAGCAGCGGCAGATGGGTGACCCAGCCGATCCCCTGCTGCACCACCGCCAGCCTGGTGAGCACACCCCCTTCGAAGAAGTTGAGCTGCACCACGAAGAACACGACGGCGACGATCGACGCGACACCGCTCAGGGTCAGCGGGGCATACCGCACCCAGCGCGGCGACCACCTGCTCAGGTTGGCCGGCGGCGCAGCGTCGGCGGCGGCGTCCGGTGGCGCCAGCCGCAGCAGCTCACTGCGCAGGGCGGGCAGGTCGCGCAGCGCGACGGCGTTCAGCGCGAGCTCCTCCTGCCCGTGGGATGCACCGGTTCCGACCTTGACGATCGCCAGCCCGAACATCCGGTGCAGGAGGGTCGCATCCACATCCACGCTCCGGATGCGGTCCCTCGGCGCAGACAGCGTCCGCCGGTTGAGCACACCGCTGCGCACCTGCACGTGCGTCGGCGTGATGCGGTAGGTGGTCGTGAAGAAGCGCAGGACGCCGAAGACGACACCGAGCCCGGAGAGCACGTATGCCCACCACGGCTCGCCGCCCGCAGCCCCGGCCACGAGCGCGATGAGCAGCACGGGCAGGTACCGGATGAGCTCCCGCAGTGGATGCACGAGGAGCATGAGCGGGTTGAGGCGTCGCCATGGTTCGGTGGACGGGTCCACCGCGTCATCCCTGGTAACCGCGTCGTCCCTGGTAACCGCGTCATCCCTGGTAACCGCGTCATCCCTGGTAACCGCGTCGTCCCTGGTAACCGCGTCGTCCCCGCCGCGCTCGTCGGCGGCGCTCATGTCGCGTCGCCCTCCGAGTGCTGGGCGACCTCCGCGAGGATCGCGACGACCTCGCGCGCGACCGCGTCGTCGAGGGCGTGGATGGTGAGGGCGCCCGCAGACGACGCGGTGGTGATCGTCACCGAGGTGAGGCCCATCATCCGCATCAGGAACCCGCGGCGGGAGTCGACGGTCTGGAGCCGGGCGATCGGCGCCACCCTGGTCTCCTGCGTGAACCAGCCGGAGCGCACGAAGATCGCGTCCTCCGTGATCTCCCAGCGGTGCACGCGGTAGCGCCAGCGCGGCATCACCGCGACGTGCACCGCGGCCGCGACGACCGTGAGACCCAGCCCCGCGAGATGCAGGGGCTGGGTCCAGGCGTCGGCCAGCAGCATCCAGAGCAGTTGCAGCGCGGCGAAGACCGTCCAGCCGACCGCCGCATCCCACGCCCAGAACCGGACCGCGCGCGTGCTCGGCCGACCGGACGGCTCCGTGACCAGCGCGGCGATGCTTCCGACGACGGTGCTCATGGGCTGTCCTTCTCTGAGAGTGGGATGCGGTTGGATGCGGTGGGATGCGGACTGCCGCCTACAGGTCCGGGATGTTACGCCTTCCGCATGTAGGCGCGCACGGTGAGCGGGGCGAACACCGCGACGATCACCGCGGCTCCGAGGAGGGCGAGCCAGCCGTCAGCGCCGAAGGTGCCGTTGTTGGCGAGGTCGCGCACCGCGGTCACCAGGTGAGACACCGGGTTCACGTTGACGAACCAGCGCAGCCAGTCCGGAAGCGAGTCGACCGGCACATAGGCGTTCGACAGGAACGTGAGCGGGAACAGCACCATGAAGGAGATGCCCTGCACCGAGCTCGCGGTGCGTGCGATCACCCCGAAGAAGGCGAAGATCCAGCTGATCGCCCAGGACGACACGATCACGAGCAGCCCGGCGAGGATGACGAAACCGATGCCGCCAGCCGGACGGTACCCCATGATGAAGCCGACCACGAAGGTGATCGTCGTCGCGATGGCGTAACGGAGGGTGTCGGCGAGCAGCGCACCGGCCAGCGGGGCGATGCGCGCGATCGGCAGCGACTTGAACCTGTCGAACACGCCCTTGTCCATGTCCTCGCGGAGCTGGACGCCGGTGACGACCGAGGTGGTGATGACGGTCTGCACCAGGATGCCCGGGATGAGGTTGGGCAGATAGGTCTGCACGCTTCCGGCGACGGCGCCACCGAACAGGTACGCGAACATGACTGTGAAGATGATCGGCTGCAGCGTCACATCGAACAACTGTTCCGGCGTGCGCTTGATCTTCAGCAGGCCGCGGTACGCCATCGTGAACGAGTTCGCGAGGCTCTGGGTGAGGCTGACGTGGTTCTTCAGTTTCCGCTCTGACGGCGGTGTGATGACGGTGAGGGCGCTCATGCGTCGACCCTTTCTGCTTCTGCGGCGTCTGCTGCGCCGGACTTCTCTTCTTCGACGCCGTGGCCGGTGAGGGTGAGGAACACCTCGTCGAGCGTCGGCTTCTGCACGGACATCTCGGTGAGGTGGATGCCCGCTTCGCGGAACGTCACGAACAGGTCGGTGACCGCATCCGGGTTGCGCATGGGAGCGGTGATCCGCGATCCCTCCGGCGACACGACGGCATCGACGCCGAGCACCGTGCCGATGGCGCGGCGTGCGTCCTCCATGTCGGACGGGTCGGCCAGGCGGAGCTGCAGCGACGATTCGCCGACGGACGCCTTCAGTTCGTCGGCCGTGCCCTCGGCGACCACGCGACCGCGGTCGATGACGGCGATGCGGTCGGCGAGCTGGTCGGCCTCGTCCAGGTACTGCGTGGTCAGCAGCACGGTGGAACCGGTGGCGACCAGGCGACGGATGGTGTCCCACATCTGAGCGCGCGTGCGCGGGTCGAGGCCGGTGGTCGGCTCGTCGAGGAAGATCAGCGGCGGCTGCGCGATCAGGCTGGCGGCGAGGTCGAGGCGGCGACGCATCCCGCCGGAGAACTTGGCGATGGGGCGCTTGGCCGCCTCGGTGAGACCGAACTCTTCGAGCAGCTCGGCGGACTTGCGCTTCGCCTCCGAGCGGCTCAGACCGAGCAGCCGGGAGAAGATGACGAGGTTCTCCGTGGCGGAGAGACGCTCGTCGACGGACGCGAACTGGGCGGTCACGCCGATGAGCTGGCGGACGACCTGCTGCTCTCGCGCGACGTCGTGGCCGAAGATGGTGGCGGTGCCCGCATCCGGCTTGAGCAGCGTGGCGAGCATGGAGATGGTGGTGGTCTTGCCGGCGCCGTTGGGGCCGAGCACACCGTAGACGGTTCCGGCGCGGACGCTGAGGTCGACGCCGTCGACCGCGCGGTTGTCGCCGAAGACCTTGACGAGCCCGTGGGCTTCGACCGCCCACTCTGAGCTGGTGGTCATGGTGATCCTTCCTGATGGATGGGATTCGAGTTGATGGTGACGATGTTCCACGGGCGCGCTTACACAGCGCTTACGTGCCGCTTACACGTGTGTGGCAGGCGTGTAAGCGCGCCGGATGCAGATGGATGCGCGGGGATGTGCGGGGATGCGCCGGGATGCGCCGGGATGCGCCGGGTCGCGCGGGCTCAGCCCGCGGCGGCCAGCAGCGCCGCCCTGTCAACGCCCGCGAGCACGATCGCGCGCGGGACCGTGCCGAGTTCGATGGTGAGGATGCCGGCCAGCAGGTCGGACTCCGCGGTTCGCCTGTCGCGCCCGCGGGCGGCGACCTTGTGTGCCCTGACCAGCGCATCCCTGGCCGTGGTGCCCCAGCGCGGGCGGGAGCTGCGGGGCGTCGCGGTCAGGCGCTCCTCGGGAACGGGCTCGACGCCCGCCGCCCGCAGACTCGCCTCCCGCTCCGCGCGCAGCGCCGCCTCGATTCCCGCGTGGTCGAGTCCGGCCGCTGCGAGGGCGCGTTGCGCTTTCGAGCCGTCCGTGACGGAGAGGGCGAGCAGGAGGTGCTCTGCCTCGACGAGGCTGGCGCCGCGGAGCCGCGCCTCCTCGACGGCCCGCGTGACCGTTTCGCGCAGTGAGCGGGAGAGGCGGCGATCGTCGCGGGTGGCGTCGCCGGCATCGCCCTGCGCGTCGTCGCGTTCGTTCGCGTGGTCGTGGTTCGGGTCGTCGGGTGTGCTGTTCTCAGGCATTGCGCCTCCTCAGTTCGATCCCGGCCGCTGCGACGCGGCGCAGGTGCTTCTTGTGCACGGCCTGCCGGGTGACGCCGAGCGCGTCGGCGATCTGGGTCCAGGTCCAGCCGTCGCGCAGTGCGCGCTCGACTTCGGCGTCTTCGAGCCGGTCGGCGAGTTCGCGGAGGGCGACGACGGAGGCGAGTCCGTCCGCTGCTCCGCCGATGGGTGCTGGTGTCGGTGTGGGTCCCATGAGAGCAACTTAGGTTGCTTAATCCCGTTTGTCAACTTAAGTTGCTTAGTCGATCTCGCAGATGCTCGACGCTCGTGACGGTTCCGTGCGCGGAAGCGCACGACAACGCAGCAATCGTGCATCCCGAGCGACGTAGACTGAAGAAGTGACAGCGTACGTCTCGGCCTTCGACCTTTTCTCCGTTGGCATCGGTCCATCGAGTTCGCACACCGTCGGACCCCTCCGGGCGGCCCGCACCTTCGCCGAACGCGTCGTCACCGACGGTCTGCTCGATCGCGTCAGCCAGGTCACCTGCACCCTCTACGGATCGCTCGGCTCCACAGGAATCGGCCACGGCACCCCGGATGCGGTGCTCGCCGGCCTGGCCGGGCTCGAACCGGAGACCTGCCGTCCCGAGGACGTCCACGGCGTCTGGGCGGGACTCGGCGACGGCTCGACGCTTCTGCTGGCCGGACGCCGCGCCATCCCGATCGCCCGCGACGACATCGCCTTCGAGCCGCGCACGCGCCTCCCCGGCCACCCCAACGCGCTCACCATCACCGCCTGGGGCACCGGCGACGACGGCGCAGTGGATGCGTTCCCCCTGCTCGAAGAGACCTACTACTCCATCGGCGGCGGCTTCATCCGGCGCGACGGGGAGGAGGCGGAGCTCGCGGCGCGGGCCGCGCATCCCCTGCCGTACGACACAGCGGAAGAGCTTCTGCGGCTGTGCGAGGCGCACGACATCCCGATCTGCGACGTGGCGCGACGCAACGAGGCGGCGATCCACGGCGAGGACGCCACCCGCGAACGCCTCGACCTGATCTGGTCGGCGATGGCGGAGTGCGTCGCGAACGGCCTGGCGGGCGACGGCATTCTCCCCGGCGGCCTCGGCGTCAAACGACGGGCGGCGGCGATGCGGGAACACCTGGAGTGCGTCGGCGACGAGCCCGGCCGCGACACGTCGATCGAGTGGCTGCACGCTTTCGCGCTGGCGGTCAACGAGGAGAACGCATCCGGTGGCCGAGTCGTGACCGCGCCCACCAACGGCGCCGCGGGGATCGTTCCCGCTGTCGCCCACTACTATCTGCGCTTCGTGCCGGGGGCCTCGGCCGACGGCATTCGGAAGTACCTGCTGACTGCGACGGCCATCGGCTCCCTGTTCAAGGCGAACGCGTCCATCTCCGGCGCCGAGGGAGGCTGCCAGGCCGAGGTCGGCTCGGCCTGCGCGATGGCGGCCGGAGCGCTCTGCGCCGTGCTCGGCGGAACGCCGCGCCAGGTCGAGAACGCGGCCGAGATCGCGATGGAGCACCACCTCGGCCTCACCTGCGACCCGGTGGGCGGACTGGTGCAGATCCCGTGCATCGAACGCAACGCGATCGCGTCGTCCACGGCCGTGTCCGCGGCGCGCCTCGCCCTGCACGGCGACGGCTCGCACCTGGTCTCGCTCGACACGGTGATCGAGACGATGCGGCAGACCGGTCTCGACATGTCGACGAAGTACAAGGAGACGAGCGAAGGCGGCCTGGCGGTCAACGTCATCGAGTGCTGAGCGGGGCCGTGCGGCGGGACTTCGTGCGCGGGCGTGCGTGCGCGGGCGACGGCGTTAGCGTGCGCCGAGCGGGCGAGCATCGGCGGCTTTCGGACGCCGACGAGCCCGTTACGCCGCGTTGCGGGGAGGGTGTCTGGATGCGCATCCGCTGGTTAGCGTTGTGCCGTGACTCGCGCATCCCGACCCACCGCATCCGTCGGCGCCACCGGCGACAGTACGGACGCCGGCTTCGACGACATTCCGTTCGGCCGTTCAGACGACAGCTCTGACGCGACGGCCGCCAACGTGCTCGGCGCCGCCCTCGACGGCCCGCTCGTCTCCACCCAGTGGCTGGCCGATCACCTGGGCTCCGACAGCCTGGTGGTGCTCGACGCGACCGTGGTCGCATCCACTCGGCCGGACGGCTCGCCCGCCTCGATCAGCGGTCTCGACCAGTATCTGGTCGACGGCCACATCCCCGGTGCCGTGTTCGCCGACCTGATCGACGCGTTCAGCGACCCGCGCGGCGCGTACCCGTTCACCCGTCCGAGCGCTGCCGCGTTCGAGGCGGCGGCGGAAGCGGTCGGCGTCGGCAGCGACACGACCGTCGTGGTGTACGACGCATCGGTGGGTCAGTGGGCGTCGCGCCTGTGGTGGCTGTTCCGCGCGTTCGGGCACACGAACGTGGCCGTGCTCGACGGCGGCGCTGTGAAGTGGAACGCGGAGGAGCGCCCGCTCGAACGCGGGCACGTCGAACCGCGCGCGACCGACGGCTTCCTCGCCGACGAACGACCGGACGCGTGGGCGTCGAAGGACGACGTGGCCGCCATGCTCGACGGCACCCTGGATGCGACGCTGGTCTGCGGCCTGCCACCGAAGGAGTTCGCGGGCGAGACCGGCAATCGCAGCAGGCTCGGCCGCATCCCCGGCAGTGTGAGCGCCCCGGCCGCACGCCTCGTCTCCCGCGAGACCAACGCGCTGCTGCCGGCGTCTGCGCTGCGCGAGACGTTCGCGGACGTGCTCGCCTCCGATGCCCGCATCGTCACGTACTGCGCGGCCGGCATCGCCGCTGCGGCCGACGCGCTCGCTCTCGCGGTGCTCGGGCGGGACGACGTGTCGCTCTACGACAGCTCGCTCAACGAGTGGTCGGCCGACCCGGATGCTCCGTTGGAGACGGAGACGGAGACGGAGACGGAGACGGAGACGGAGACGGAGACGGAGACGGAGACGGAGACGGAGACGGAGACGGAGACGGAGACGGAGGCGGCGGCGTAGCGTCCGCGGGGCTCCGGGCGGCACGCCGCCGTCGCCGCCCAGCAGGAGTTCCCGCCCGGCACGCCGTCTGTTTCTCCGTTCGAACGGAGATCGGGAGGGTGCGAGACGAGTTCTCCTTTCGAACGGAGATCCGGGCGCGCGACAGACGCGTCCCGCTCCGCAGGAGATGTGTGGCGAGAACGGCACGTTCTCCGTCCGGACGGAGAATGCGCCGGCGTGTCGGTCCGCAACTCCGTCCGAACGGTGAGCGCGACGGCATGGCGATCAGCACCTGCGTCCGGGCGCGGATGCAAACCTGAATCCAGGCTTCGGATTCGCCGAACGCGCTTCGTGCGAACGGTATGCGTGCATAAGCTCGCATCATGAGTCTCACTGACATCCCCCTCACCACCATCGACGGTGAATCCACGTCACTCGCTGCCTACGACGGTCAGGTCGTCCTGATCGTGAACGTCGCATCCCGCTGCGGCCTCGCACCCCAGTACGAGAAGCTCGAAGCGCTGCAGAAGACCTACGGCGACCGCGGTTTCACGGTCATCGGCTTCCCGAGCAACCAGTTCCTGCAGGAGCTGTCCACGACCGACGCGATCAAGGAGTACTGCTCGACCACCTGGGGCGTCACGTTCCCGATGATGGAGAAGGTCAAGGTCAACGGCAAGTCGCAGCACCCGCTGTACACCGAGCTGACCAAGACCCCGGATGCGGCTGGCAAGGCCGGGAAGATCAAGTGGAACTTCGAGAAGTTCGTCGTGCTCCCGAACGGCGAGGTGCACCGCTTCCGCCCGACCGTCGAGCCGGACGACCCGGCGATCGTGGGACTCATCGAGGGCGCGCTGGCCGAAGCAGCCTGACGCGCCCCGGCGCTCGCCCGGCACCCGCCCGGCACCCGACCGGCGCTGGCGCGGCCCGTCCGGCCTCGGCAGCCGTCAGGCGCGGCGGAACCAGCGGCCGCCCACGCGCTCGGTGAGCCTCCACGGCCCCGTCTCGGCGAGGCTCTGGATGCGGCCAATCGCTTGCTCGGCGATCGGGATGGCGTGGTCGACGTCGTCGGCCAGGAACCGCACGGTGACGCGCGCCTCGCGGGAGACCACATCCAGGCTGCTCGCTTCCACCAGGGCGAGTTCGGCGACCGCGTCCGCTGCGGCGGGGACGACAGCGTCCGGGCGAACGCCGGGGCGGAGGAGGCCGACAGCGACGATGACACGGAACGATGGCATCTTTCGAGAGTACGCGAGCGCCGCATCCCGATTTTCCGGCAGTCGAGGCGTACCCTGTCCTCGATCGAACCGCGTGATGGGGGCGCAATGATGCGAATGGATGGAACGACGACGAACGTGAACGAGCAGCGACTGCGGGGGCAGGACATGGATGCGCCGGACCGCGGCCCCGGCGGCCGTGGCCACGGCCTCGGAGCGGAAGTCCCGGTGCCAGGTGATCTCACCCGCGAGCAGATCGACGAACTGGTCGACCTGCTGCGCGAGCGACGACGGGGCGACCAGGCGGAAGCCGAGCGCCTCGCCGAATCGCTCGGCATCGTGCTGTCCGCCCGCTCCGACGCGACCGCCGACGACGAACACGACCCGGAAGGCCCGACCCTCTCCTCGGAGTGGAGCCGCTTGCAGGCGCTCCGCGGCGAGACGAGCGACGACATCACGGCCGTGGATGCGGCGCTCGACCGCGTCAGGCTGGGAACGTTCGGCTCGTGCACCCGCTGCGGCTCACCGATCGGCGTCGACCGCCTTCGCGCCCGGCCGACCGCCGAGCTGTGCATCGGCTGCGCGCTGGTCGTCGACAGTTAGACACGCCCGCTAGAGACGACACGGCGGCGCCGGTGCGGCGCGGCGGGGTCGGCACTATGGGGTATCACGGCGGGATTATCACGACGGGACCGGTGCGGCCCGGGTCAGCGCGGCGCGGGTCAGCGCGGCCCGGTACTCGCCCGCGCTGCGCGGTAGACGGCTTCGGTGCGGGATGAGGCCCCCACCTTCCTGAGGATGCTCGACACGTGCACGCTCGCCGTCTTGGCGCTGATGTAGAGACGTTCGCCGATCTGCTTGTTGCTGAGCCCCTGCTCGATGAGGGCGAGCACCTGCGCCTCCCTGTCGGTGAGGACCGGTTCCGCGCCCCGCGCTGTGACATGCCGTCCAGGCACCGCGGAGGCGATGAGCTGGTCGGCAGCGTCCACGAGCAGACCGAATCCGAGAGCGTCGGCGACCTGCCGCGCCTCGGCGGCCGCGTGCTCCGCCGCCGGCCGGTCGCCGGCGACGGCGTTGGCCTGCGCGAGCCGGAGCTGCGTGTACGGCCGGAGGTGCGCAGGCGCGCCAGCACCCCGCGCGGCGACGACGGCGACCTCCCACGCCGCGACGGCCCGCGCTGGCGCATCGCTGAGGACCCCGGCCAGTTCCGCCTCGATCAGCGGCGCCCACACCGGATAGGTGGGCCACGCCCGGAGTTCGGCGAGGACGTCGAGCAGCGCTCGCGCCGCCACCGAGACCTCCACGACCACCGAGGTTCCTGGGGACGAGCTGCCATCGACGCCTGCGCCGCCGCTGAACGCGGGGACAGTCCCGCCCGCCGAAACGTCACCACCCGCAGCGACGCTTCCCGAGCCGGCGTCCGCTCCGCTCGCGACGAGTTCTGCGAGGGCGCGCGCCGCTGCGGCGAGCAGGGGCAGGTCGTAGGCCGGGATGGAGCGGCGCGCATCCGAGATCACCACGCTGGCGTCTCGCCAGGCGGCTGCGGCGTCTCCGCGTGCGATCTCGATCTCGGCCGCGACGCGGGCGAATCCGAGGCGGGACTGCATCTCGATCTCGGCCTGGACGAGCATCCCTTTTCGCCAGCGGCGCAGCAGTTCTTCCGCGCGCTGCGGGTCGCCGCGCCAGAGTGTGAGCCAGAGCTTCATGCGCTGCAGGTGCACACGGAAACCGGGTGGCGGGTCGAGTTGGAGGGCGGGGTCGAGCATGTTCTCGGCGAGGTCGAGTCTGCCGAGAGCGAGGAGGGGTTCGACCGTGTTGGAAGCGAGCATCACGCCGGAGGTGCGTTCGACGCCGCGGAGCTTCGCCTGCTCGACTCCGGCCTGGGCGATGCGCACGGCGTCGTCGAAGCGGCCGAGCAGGTTCATCACGTCGGAGGCGTTGACCGCGTTCCGCAGGAGCGGCCCGCTGTCCGTTCCGGCGAGCACCCTGGCGGTGTCGAGGTCGGCAAGTCCCTCCTCGATCGAGCCGTCGTTGACGAGCACGGTTCCGCGGATGGTGTGCGCCACCGAGCGTCTGGCGCTCGCCTCGTCCGCCGCCTCGGTGATCGACAGGGTCGAGGTGCGGATCGCTTCGTCGTAGCGTGCCTCCAGCATCAGCCTGCCGGCGACCTCGGCGAGCAACTGGGCGCGCAGACCGTCGCCGGGATCGTGCGGAGCGATGGCGAGAGCCTGCTGCAGCAGGTCGACCGACCCCGGCCTGCTGAGGTTGGCGAGATACTGCGCCTTGTCGCGCAGCAGGCGGGCATGGCGATCGGGGCTCAGGCCGTCCGCGTCGTCCAGCGCGACGTTGACGAGCGCGAGCGCGCGCTCGCTGTCTCCGGCGTTCCGCAGGGCTGACGCGGTGCGCGACAGGAGTTCCGTGCGGCTGCGACCTGCAAGCTCCTCCGCTCCGTCGACCCGGTCCCACAGCTCCAGCGCCCTGTCGCCCATGGCGGCCGCCGCGCTGTATGCGTATGAGAGCCGGGACTCCTCCATCGCCTCGAGCGAGGCGATGAACGCTCTGCGCACGTCGTGCGCCGCCATCCAGTGATACGAGATCTGACTCGCCGAGCCTCCCGCTTGCTCGATGGCGACCGCATACCTCGTGTGGAAACGGGTGCGCTCTCCCGGCAGGAGGTCGGCGTGCACGGCCTCTCGCACGAGTGCGTGCCGGAACGAGTACTCGGTGGTGTCCGCGGCGAGCACGTGTGCCACGACGGCCTCGCGGGCGGCGGCATCCAGCTCGTCGGCGGTTCCGTCGAACACGGCGGCAAGAAGGTCGTGTTCGACGCAGACGCCCCCGGCGGAGAGCAGCCGGAGGAGTCGCTGCGCCTGCTCGGTGAGCCGCTCGTAGCGGGCGAGGAGCAGGTCGCGAAGGGTCTCCGGCAGGTCCTCCCCCGTGCCGAGGTGCTCGATGCCGATCAGTTCCTCGACGAAGAACGGCACACCCTCGCTGAGCTGGTAGACCCTGGCGACGGTCGCGGCATCCGGAGTGCAGCCGAGGATCTGCTCCGCCTGCGTCGCCACTTGCGCTCGGCTCAGCCGACCGAGCTCCCAGCGGGTGGCGCGCCGGGTGCGGTCGAGTTCTGGGAGGTAGGAGCGCAGCGGGTGACCGCGCAGCACCTCGTCGCTGCGGTAGCTCAGCAGCAGCAGGAACCGCCCGCGCTCCATCATGCGGATGACGAACCGCACCAGCTCCAGGGTGGCCGTGTCTGCCCAGTGGATGTCTTCGACGGCGACGACCAGTGGATGCGCGGCCGACACGTTCTCGAACAGCACGGTGACCAGCTCGTACAGACGCTCGGCGCCGGTGCGCGCCGGAACGGCGTCGGCCGAGCTCAGCTCGGGGAGCAGCACGGACAGCACCCCGGCGCCCTGCCCGGCGGCGACGAGGACCGCATCCAGCCCGATGGCGTCGATGAGCTGCCGGAGGATCGCGGTGAACGGAGCGTACGGCGCACCATCGGTGCCGAGATCGACGCTGCGACCGGTGAGCACTGTGGCCGTGGAGGCCGCGTCGGCGAGGAATTCGGCGATCAGCCGCGACTTGCCGATGCCCGCTTCTCCCCCGATGACGACCGCCCGCGGCTGCCCGTCGGCGACCGCTGCCAGCTCGTCGTGCAGCGCGACGAGATCGGACTCCCGTCCGATCAACGAAGCGCTCGACGCCGGTGATCGCATGAACTGATCTTGCCATCGACCACCGACATTCGGAGGGGTCGCGGATGGGCGTTCGCGACGGGCGGAGTCAGCGTTGGCATGGCCGCCGGACGTCGCGTTGGCGACCGCTCGCCGACCACCGATCTGAGGGCTCTGTGCGGCGTGGATCACCGAGCGGTGTGCTGGAGTTCGCGCTCCGCCGGGCGGTGTTCGGCCTCGTGCTGCGGCGGGGTGATCTGGGCGGCGTCCTGGATGGCGTCCGGCTGTGCCGCAAGCGCAGGCGCAGGCGCAAGCGCAGCCGCAGCCGCCGCAGGCGCAAGCGCAGCCACAGCCGCCGCAGGCGCAAGCGCAGCCGCAGGCGCCGCAGGCACAAGCGCAGCCGCCGACGCCCCGGCCGCAACCCGCTCGGCCTTCCGTGCTCGCGCCGCGGCGCGACGCGCAGACCAGCCGGTCACCCTGGCCTCACCCGTCGTGCCGGAGCGTCGCCCGGCGTCCGGCCCGGCATCCGGCCCGGCGTCCGGCCCGCCGCTGCGCCGTCCGTCGCCCTCGGTGCGGATCACGCGCAGGAGTTCCAGCTCCCTGATGTGCGCCGCCGTCTCGGACGCCCGCACCCTGTCTGCCACATACTCTTCGAGCAGCATCGTCGTCTTCCCCTGTCTGCTGTCGTACCTTTTCTCGATGGTTCGACTCTGGTCTCTAAGGCAGTCGGCGGACATCGGGAAGATGCCCTATTTCGGTTCTCCGTGGTCCTCGACAGGCGGCGGACGGCGGGTGGATGCTGGGGTCATGGCAACCATCAACGAGCTCACGCCGCCGTATCGGGTCGGCTATTTCGTGGGCAGTCTCTCGACGCACTCGATCAACAGGCTGCTCGCGAAGGCGCTGATCTCTCTCGCCCCCGCCGACCTGACGTTCACTGAGATCGCGATCGGCGAGCTGCCCCTCTACAACAGGGATCTGGACGGGCACTTCCCGCAGGTGGCGCTCGATTTCAAAGCGAGCATCGCCGCCCAGGACGCCCTGCTCTTCGTCACCCCGGAGTACAACAGGTCCATCCCTGGCGCACTCAAGAACGCCATCGACTGGGCGAGCCGCCCGCACGGCGAGAACGTGATCGCGCGGAAGGCGACGGCGGTGATCGGCGCATCCCCCGGCGCCATCGGGACCGCCGTGGCCCAGCAGCAGCTCCGGAGCGTGCTGAGCTTCCTGCAGGCGCCGCAGATGAACGCGCCGGAGGCATACATCACGCTGCGGCCCGGACTGATCACGGAGGACGGGACCGTCACCGACCCCGGGACGGAGGCGTTCCTGAAGAGCTACATGGATGCGTTCTTCGAGTACATCGAGCGCGTCCTCACCGTGGTGCCGAAGGCGCGCTGACCCGGCGGGGAGCGGGGCGGATGTTGTCTCCTGCGCCGGGCGACAGTCGCACGGCCTCGACGACGGATCCGAGCGCCAAGAGCGCGATGAGCACGAACGCGACCCGGTACGCGCCGGCCGGCTCGTGCAATCCGGTGAGCTGGGCGAGCGGGTCGCCGAACCGCAGCGCGACGGCTCCGACCGCGACTCCGAGACCCGCGGCGATCTGCTGCACCGTAGAGGCGAGCGTGTTGGCCGCTGTCATCTCCGCTGACGGCACATCCGCGAACGCGATCGTGTTGTATGCGGTGAAGCCGGTGGAGCGGGTCATGCCGCTGAACACGAGCAGCGCGACGACCAGCGCCACCGGCGTCAGCGGCGCGATGAACGCGGAGAGCACCATACTCAGCACGGCGCCGGCGGTGGACACGATGAGCACCCGTTTGAATCCCCACCGCACGAGCATCGGGGTGGTCGCCGGTTTGATGACGAGGTTGCCGACGAACAGCGTCAGCACGATCGCACCGGCGTGAACGGGCGACCAGCCGAGCGCATCCTGGAAGAACAGCGGCAGCAGGAACGGGACGGCCGAGATCGTCAGCCGGAACAGCGAGCCGCCGGCGTGCGTGACCCGGAACGTTTCGATCCGGAACGCCCGCAGGTCGAGCAGTGGATGCGCGGTGCGAAGCAGGTGCAGGACGGCCCACCCCGTCAGCAGCGCACCCGCCACCCCTGCGGCGATGGTCGCGACGGCGGGCGCTCCGGGGTCCGCGAGCAGCGCGCCGAAGACGACGACGCCGCCGACCCCCGTGAACGTCAGGGCGAAGCCCGCCCAGTCGAGCGGCACGCGCTGCCGTTCTGTCTCGCGCGGGGTCAGCCGGACGGCCGCGATGAATGCGACGACGCCGAGCGGGACGTTCAGCAGGAAGATCCACTGCCAGCTCGCGTATGTGACGAGGAGCCCGCCGACGAGCGGAGCGACGATGGGGGCCGCGAGGGCCGGCCAGGTCAGCCACGCGATGGCCCGCACCAGGTCTTTCTTCTCGGTGACCCGGAGCACGGCGAGCCGCCCGACGGGCACCATCATCGCCCCGCCAGCGCCCTGCAGCACGCGCATCGCGGTGAGCTGAACGAGGTCCGTGCTCGCCGCGCACAGCACGGACGCGACCGTGAACACGGCGATCGCGCCGGTGAACACGACGCGCGCGCCCAGTCGCTGCGTCAGCCAGCCCGAGATCGGGATGAGCACGGCGAGCGTCACCAGGTAGGCGGTGATCGCGACGCCGACCGTCGCCGAGTCGATGCCGTACGCCCGCCCGATGGTCGGGGCTGCGGTCGCGAGGATCGTGCCGTCCAGGTTCTCCATGAAGAAGGTGCCTGCGACCAACAGGGTCAGGGCGAGCTGCCTGCGCTCGTTCACGCGGTGCCGCTCCGTTCGGACGGAGATCCCGCGCGACACGCCGCCGCCCTCTCCGTCCGGAAGGAGAGACCGGGCCGTGGGGGCCGGTTCTCCTGCCGAACGGAAGGGTGGGACGTGGGAACGGGGGTGACGGTGGCGGGTCGGGTCACCGGCCGCCCTCGAGCTTGCGGTGGCGCTGGGCGATGGCGGGGGCGCCGTACGGGTAGTCGTCGGTCCGCGGGGCGCTCGCCTCGGTGAGGGTGGCGACCTGGTCGCCGGTGAGGGCGACGTCGGCGGCGGCGAGGTTGTCCGTGAGCTGGTCGACCGTGCGGGCGCCCAGGATCACCGAGGTGACGGCGGGGCGGTCGGCGAGCCAGGCGAGCGCGACCTGCGAGGAGGACGCGCCGGTCTCCTTCGCGACGGCGGCGACCGCGTCGATGACCGCCCAGGTGCGGGGGTCGGCGTTGCGCTTGTCCCACGCCTCCATGCCGCGCTTCGGGTCTTCGCCGAGGCGGGTGGCGCCCGTGGGGTTCTGGTCTCGGGTGTACTTGCCGCTGAGCCAGCCGCCGGCGAGAGGCGACCAGGGCAGGAGGCCGATGCGTGCATCCAGAGCGGCGGGAACCACCTCGTGCTCGATCCCGCGCACCAGCAGGTTGTACTGCGGCTGCAGGGTGACCGGCGCGGCCCAGCCGTTGGCGCGTGCGAGCTGGACCGCCTTGGTGAGCTGCCAGCCGAGGTAGTTGGAGAAGCCGTAGTAGGAGATCTTGCCGTCGCGCACCGCCTGATCGAGGAAGCCGAGCGTCTCCTCGAGCGGGGTGAGCGCATCCCACGCGTGCAGCTGGTAGAGGTCGATGTGGTTGACGCCGAGCCTGGACAGAGAGGCGTCGAGAGCCGCGCGGAGATGGGTGCGGGACAGGCCGATGTCGTTCGGCCCCTCTCCCATCGGGAAGCGGCCCTTGGTGGCGATGACGACCTCGCCGCGGCGGCCTGGGTTCTGCGCCAGCCAGCGGCCGATGATCGTCTCCGAGGTGCCGGCGCTGTAGACGTCGGCCGTGTCGATGAAGTTGCCGCCCGCATCCAGATAGGTGTCGATGAGGAGATGCGAGGTCTGTTCGTCGGCTTCAGCGCCGAACGTCATCGTTCCGAGGGCGAATTCCGACACGATCGTGCCGCTGTTTCCGAGAGTGCGAAGTTCCATGGTTCGACGCTATTACCGCGGCACGGGTTTGCGAACCGTTTGCCGTTGACTCGTGGAGAAGTCGTCAGAGCGGCAGCCTGTGGAGGGATCGGCGCCGGTCGTGCCACGCTGGAGGTATGCCAGCGCCGCTCCGCCTCGTCCTCGTCTCCGACACCCACGTCCCGGCGCGCGCCCGCACCCTCCCGCAGCAGCTCCTCGCCGCGATCGACGACGCCGACGTCGTCATCCACGCCGGAGACTGGGTGGATGCGGCAACCCTCGACCTGCTGGAGGCCCGCTCGAAGCGCCTGATCGCGGTCTGCGGCAACAACGATCACGGCGTGCTGCGCGAGCGCCTCCCCGAGGTCGCGACAGCGGAACTCGGCGGCCTCCGGTTCTCGGTCGTCCACGAGACGGGTCAGGCCGCCGGACGCGAGCTGCGCTGCGAAGCGGCCTTCCCCGCCGCGGACGTGCTGGTGTTCGGCCACAGCCACATCCCGTGGGACACGACAGCGCCGAACGGGCTCCGCCTCCTCAACCCCGGCTCCCCCACCGATCGCAGGCGGCAGCCGGAGTGCACGTTCATGACGGCGACGGTCGCCGACGGGACGCTCGATCACGTGCGGCTGGTCGCGATACAGCGCTGAGCGCGATCACGGCGGCACTCACTCGACCGGCACTCACTCCACCGGCACCAGGAACCCGTCCACCACCAGCGCCCGCACCGCCGGCACCAGTTCCGCCGACAGCGCCCCCTCATCCACGTCCAGCAACTGCGCGAGCGCCGCGACGATCGCCGCGACGCTCAGCTCCCCGTCGCACGCCCCGACCAGCGCGATCAGCCCGGTGTCGCCCTGAACAGTGCGTCCGAAACCGCCGCCCTGGCGCAGCAGCATCGCCGTCGGCGCTTCGTCGCCCGGCCAGAAGTGCCGCTCCTCCGTGACATCCCCCGCCACCGCGTACCGGTGGGCTGCGAACGCCCCGTCGCCGAGCGCTGTTTGCCAGTCGTGCGCGGCGAGACTGTCGCCGAGGTGCACGCCGAGTCCCGCCTCGTTGGAGCCGAGCGCTCCGTGCCTGCGCTCCAGTCTGCGCAGGGTGGTCTCTCCCGTGATCGGGCGGCGCAGCAGCACGTAGCCGAAGCCGACGGAGCGCACGTCCCGCTGCTCGAAGTCGTCGAGCCAGGCGGAGGTGAGGCTGTCGAAGGCGTCTGTGCCGTGCCTGGTGCCTCCGTCGCGGATCCAGGTCTCTGCGTAGCGGGCGGCGTCCTCGACGTCGCGTTCGATCACCCAGGCGTCCACCGGAACCGCCGACCCGTCGATCCAGCCGGAGACCCTGCCGAACGCGTCGCCGCCGCTCTCGCCTCCGCTCTCGCCGTCGCCGTCGCCTTCGCCGTCACCCGGCCCGCGGTACTCCCAGTTGGCGAGGAACTGCGCGACCCCGCCTGGCGCGAGATACGACCCTGCCGAGCGCACGACAGCCTCGACCAGCGCATCCCCCACCATGCCGCCGTCGCGGTACTCGTACTCCGGCACGCCCTCCGCGCGCGGCGTGATGACGAACGGCGGGTTCGACACGATGTGGTCGAAGGTCTCTCCCTCGACCGGCTCGAACAGGCTCCCGAGCCGGAACTCGACGCCGTCGATCCCGTTCAGCTCCACATTCAGCGCCGCGAGCTCCAGCGCCCGCTCGGAGATGTCGGTGGCCACGACGTGGTTGGCGTGGCGCGATGCGTGCATGGCCTGGATGCCGCATCCGGTGCCGAGGTCGAGGACGCGGTCGACGGGATTCTGCAGCATCAGCCCGCTGAGGGTGGTGGATGCGCCGCCGACGCCCAGCACGTGGTCGACCGGCAGCGCGTGGCCGAGGGCGAGCTCGCCGAGGTCGGAGACGATCCACCAGTCGGCAGGGCCGTGCGCGTCCACGAAGCTGTACGGGCGCAGGTCGACCGTAGCGGCGTAGCGGCCGCCGCCGGGCGAGCCGATGGGGCTGGCAGGGCCGACCAGACCGAGCGCGACCGCTCCGTCGACACCGAGGGAGGGGAACGCAGCCGCGAGGTCGGCCGCATCCACCGGACGACCGAGGAGGAAGAGGGTGGCGAGCGTCGCCAGCGGGGTCGTCCCCGTGCGGCGCCGCCCCGCGTCGAGCGCCCGAGCGGCCGGGACGCGCTGGCCGCGATGCAGGGCGTCTGCGGCCTCCGCCCCCCAGAGCGCTGTCGCTGCGGAGACCGTGTACCCGGCGGCGGCGAGGTCGGAGCGGAGGGAGGCGATGGTGGATGCGGTCACCGGACTATTCAAACGCATCCCGCGCAGCAGCATCCCGCCCAGCCGCATCCCGCGCAGCCGCGGCTCCGCCCAGCGGCGGAGCAGAATGGGGGCATGGTCCGCAAGAGAGCGATCGTGTCAGGGTCCGTGCAGGGCGTCGGTTTCCGGTGGAGCGCCAGGGAGGCCGCCCATCGGCTGGGCGTCGCAGGGTTCGCCCGCAACCGCGCGGACGGCAGCGTCGAGGTCGAGGTGGAGGGCGACGAGGAGCAGGTGGAGCGGATGCTCGCCTGGCTGCGCACCGGACCGCCCGGCTCCGAGGTGACCGACGTGACCGTGTCGGACGCCTCGCCGGATGGCGACGACGCGTTCCGCATCCGGGAGAGCCTGTAGCGATCAGGGAGAACCTGTGTGGCCAGCACCTAGGGGCGCAGCGTCCCGAGGGACAGAATGGGGGCATGACCCGTGCGACGCTGCTGACCATCACCACTCCGACCGGCTCCCCGGAGACCGGGGATGCGGGCTTCGTGCTCGCCGACTTCGACGCGCCGCAGGTGCGCGTGACCGACCTGAGCGTGACCCGTGGGGACGGCGTCTTCGAGACGGTCGCCGTGATCGCGGGGCACCCGCAGGCGCTCGAGCCGCACCTCGCTCGGCTGGCGCGCTCGGCCGAACTGCTCGACCTGCCTGCCCCCGCCCGGGACGTGTGGCGCTCCGCCGTGCTGGCCGGGGTCGCCGACTATCTGCAGCGCAACGGCGGCGACGAAGAGCTGTTCGCGAAGCTGCTCTACTCGCGGGGCGTTGAGGGGACAGGAGCCCCGAGCGGCTGGATCTTCGTGGATGCGGGCGAGGACTTCGCCGCCGCCCGCCGCGGAATCCAGGTGGTCACCCTCGACCGCGGCTACCGGCACGACGTGGCCGAGACGTCGCCGTGGCTCCTGCAGGGCGCGAAGACGCTGTCATACGCCGTCAACCGCGCCGCGCAGCGCGAGGCGGTGCGCCGGGGCGCGGACGACGTGATCTTCGTCAGCTCGGACGGCTTCGCCCTGGAGGGACCGACCTCGAACGTCATCCTGCTCTCCGGCAACACGGTGCGGACCCCGCAGACCGATCAGGGCATCCTGGCCGGCACCACACAGGCGAGCGTCTTCGAGTTCTTCGCCGCGCGCGGCTTCGAGACGGTCTACGAGGAGATCACCGCAGACGAACTGACCAGCGCCGACGCGCTCTGGCTGGTCTCCTCGGTGCGCCAGGCCGCCCCCATCACCGCTCTCGACGGTCATGCCTTCCCCGTCGACGCCGATCTGACGGCGGCCCTGAACGAGTTCCTCCTCTCCCGCACCACCTGAGCGGACGAGACGCACGACTGTCGCGAAACCCGCTGATTTCGCGGCAGCGACCGGCATTTCGCCACCGTTACGGGCGAGTTCCGGGGATGGCCGCGCTGCGCTTAGGCTGTACGCACTGCTGTGGAGGGGAGGACGTACGTGGCGGGTCAGGTTCCGACGAGCATCGAAGTGCTGCGCCAGCAGGCGCGCGACGAGCTCTCCGCGATCATCGAGCACCGCTGCCGCTCCGGCGAGGACCCGTGGCAGTTCATCCCCGACCTGCCGAGCGTCGACCAGCAGGTCGTGATCGGCCTGCGCGCGAGCGCGATCGACCGCTTCGACCTCGCCGCCGAGCAGTCCCGCGCCCATCACCCCTCGGCAGGGCGCGCCGTGTTCGCCCGCTTCGAGTACGACGTGCTGCGCAGGATCGCGCTCACGCATCCCGAACTGAGCGAGGCAGTGTGGGAGCTGCTGGACAGGCTCGAACGGGCGTAGCGCGCACAGCCCAACGCGCTCAGCCCAACGCTCTCACCCCAGCGCCTCGGCCATCGTCACCGGCAGGTCGCAGACGAAGTCGTGGCACAGATACGCCGTCGCCCTCCCCCCGGTGGATGCACGCCCCGCGAACAGCTCGAACCCCTCCGCCGCGAACACCCCGGCCCCCGCGTCCGCGACCAGCGCTGTCAGCGCCGTGTCCCTGCGACGCGCGGCTGTGAGCAGGCCGGTGCCGTCCGCATCCACGGTGCCGGGCAGCACGACCACGAGTTGCTCCGGCTCTTCCGCCAGGCGCGCCATCAGCTCCAGCGCCGCGCCGAACGCGCTCGGCGTCGCGACCGCCTGGGCGGCGACCACGCGCATCCCCTCGCGGGCCGCGCGCTCGTAACGACGCTCCCCCGACAGCAGGAACAGGGTGTGCGCCGCCGTCGCCGCCGACGACAGGCCGGAGGGGTACGCTCCCTCCGACGGGTCGACGCGGATCGCCATGCCGTTGCCCTGCAGCACGGGGTCGCCGCCGCCCGGCGTCTCGAACGCGCACTCGGCGTCCCCCGCCGCGTCGATGCACAGGTCGATGAGGTCGCGCGCCGCCGTCGCATATGCTGCGTCTCCGGAGGAGAGCGCGAGGTCGAGCAGGCCGGAGGCGAACCCGCCGTAGTCTTCGAGCGTCGCCGCCGCCTCGGAGACGCGGGCGCCGAGGGAGGCGCGGACGAGCATCCCCTCTGCGCTGCGGTGGCGGGCGAGCAGATCGTCGGCCGCTGTTCGCGCCGCGACCAGCCACGCCGGACGGTCGAAGACGAACGATGCCCTGGCGAGCGCCCCGATCGCGAAGCCGTTCCAGCCGGTGAGCACTTTGGCGTCGATCGGCGGGGGCTCGAGCCGTGCCCGTTCGGCGACCGGAAGCCGGTAGTACGCGCCCTCGACCCGCGCCCCGTCGATCGTGCTCTCCGAGTCCTGCGCCGACGCGAACCCGCCCTCCGGGCGCCGCAGCACACCGAGCAGGAACGCGGCGATCCCGTCCGCCGCGGACTCCGCCCAGGCCGCGCCGGTCTGCTGCCAGGCCGTGGCGTAGCAGCGCAGGAGCAGCGCGTTGTCGTAGAGCATCCGCTCGTAGTGCGGCTCGCTCCAGTCGCGGCGGGTGGCGTAGCGGAAGAACCCGCCGTCAACGCTGTCGCGCAGCGGCGACTCCGCCATCAGCCGCAGGGTGCGCGCGGCGAGCTGCCGGCCGCTGCGCCTGGCGAGCAGGAAGCCGAGCACGGGAGCGACGGGGAACTTGGGCGCGGTGCCGAACCCGCCGAACCGCTCGTCCTCCGCCGCGGCGAGCGCATCCACTGCACCGTCGAGCGCGCGGGCGTCCGGCAGCTCGGAGACGGCTGTCGCCGCGGTGGACGCGGCGGCGAGCGCGGCGACGACGGCTGCCGCGTTGCTCTCCACCTCGGTGCGGCGCTCTGTCCACGCATCCCACACCGCGTCGAGCACCTGCCGGAACGACGCCCGACCCTCCATCGGCAGCGGAGGGAAGTACGTCCCAGCGAAGAAGGCGCGCCCATCCGGTGTCGCGAACACGGTCAGCGGCCAGCCGAGATTGCCGGTGAAGGCGCTCGCGGCCGACAGGTAGCCCGCGTCGACGTCTGGATGCTCCTCCCTGTCCACCTTGATCGCCACGAACCGTTCGTTGAGACGCGCGGCGAGGCCGGGGTCGCTGAAGCTCTCCCTGGCCATCACGTGGCACCAGTGGCAGGTGGCGTATCCGATGGAGACGAGCACGGGAACATCCCGTCTGCGCGCTTCGGCGAACGCCTCGGCGCCCCACGGGAACCAGTCGACCGGGTTGTCCGCGTGGGCGCGCAGATAGGGGCTGATCGCATCCGAGAGCCGGTTCGCCATGCCGCCACCCTAGCCCCGCCGACCGTCGCGCGGGGCGTAGGGCGGGGTGCGATGTGCGCACCATGAAGCACGCCTTCCGGTTGCCTGTCAATGGGGATGCGACCGGCATCGGCGCGCGTAGTCTTGACCTTGTACCCCAGACCCTGGCACGCACATCCAGCGAGGGACGGGGTCATCATGGCGGCACGGATCGTGGCAGCGCCGGCGGGTGCGACGCGCACGGGCGAGGCGGGCGACTACGGCGTCCTCGCCACCAGCATCAAGAGCTCCGGCCTGATGCGCAGACGCTACGGCTACTACTGGGCCAGACTCATCGCCGTGCCGGTCGCGACGTCCGCGGCCATCGCAGCGTTCATCCTGATCGGCGACACCTGGTGGCAGTTGATCGTCGCCGCGGTGTTCGCGTTCATCTTCACCCAGATCGCGTTCCTCGGGCACGACGCGGCGCACAGGCAGATCTTCCGCTCCGGCCGCTGGAACGACTGGGCGAGCCTGGTCATCGGCGACCTGTTCGTCGGCATGAGCTACGGCTGGTGGCAGCACAAGCACACGCGCCACCACGCCAACCCGAACCGTGAAGGCGTCGACCCCGACATCGACCTTCCGGTCGTCGTCGTCACTCCCGCGCAAGCGTCGGAGCGGAGGCCGCTGCGCTTCCTCGGCGGCGCAGGGGTGTGGGTGATCAGCCACCAGGGATGGTTCTTCTTCCCCATCCTTGTGCTCGAAGGTCTGTCGCTGCACGCGTCGAGCGTGCGGAGGGTGCTCGCCAGGGAACCCGTGAAGCGCCGTCCCGTGGAGATCGCGTTCCTCTCCGTGCGCATCATCGGTTTCGTCGCGCTCGTGTTCTGGGTGCTGTCCCCCGGCATCGCTGCCGCGTTCCTCGGCGTGCAGCTCGGGCTGTTCGGCGTGTACATGGGGATGTCGTTCGCCCCCAATCACAAGGGGATGCCGATCGTGCCGCACGACGCGCGCCTCGACTTCCTGAGCAGGCAGGTGCTGACCAGCAGGGACATCCGCGGCAGCAGGACGCTCGACTTCCTGATGGGCGGCCTGAACTACCAGATCGAGCACCACCTCTTCCCGTCGATGCCGAGCATCCACCTGCGGAGGGCCGCGCCGATGATCCGCGCGTTCTGCATCGAGCACGACGTCCGATACACGGAGACGGGGCTCGGCGAGTCGTACGGGATCGTGCTGCGCTACATCAACAGGGTGGGGCTGGGCGAGAAGGACCCGTTCGCCTGCCCGCTGCTGGAGCAGCGCGCGGCGATCACCGACACCTAGTGGCGCGGCGCATCCACTCGGGATGCGGGCCCGTCACGCCGTGCGCCTGGCCGCGTCCGCGACGTGCAGGTTCTCCGGCCTGGGGAGGCCGAGGTGGTCGCGGAGGGTCGTGCCGTCGTATTCGGTGCGGAACAGCCCTCGCCGCTGCAGCTCCGGCACGACCAGGGACGTGAAAGCCTCGAACTGCCCGGACAGGAACGGCGGCAGGATGTTGAAGCCGTCGACGGCGCCCGAGCCGAACCAGGCCTCCAGGTGGTCGGCGACCTCGGTTCCAGAGCCGACGACAGCGGAAGCCGGCACGGCGTGCGCCGCCAGCAGTTGCCGGTACGTCACGGGATGCTCGCCCCCGATCCGCCTGCCCGTCCTGGTCAGCACGGCCTCGAGCAGCCGCTGCCCGCCCTCGGTGAAGCGGCGGGCGACGCGCAGCGGCACCTCGTCGTCGAGCGACGGCGTCCCGAGCGGAACCCCGACGATGCCGGACAGCGCCCTGATGGTCCTGTTCGCCGGGAAGTCCGGCACCTGCGCCGCCTGGTCGTCGGCGAGCGGCACCAGCCGCAGGAGCTCGTCGTAGATCGCCTGCGCCTCGGCGGTCGTCTCCGCGACGACCGGGAGGATCGGCGTGACGACGCGCGGCCCTCCGTCCGTCCGGCCGACGGCCGCGGCCCTGGCGGTGGTCTCCGCGCGCACGGCGGCTGCGTCGTCGATCGAGGAGACGGCCACGATGAAGACGTCGGCGAGCTCCCCCGCGAGACGGCGGGCCCGCGAGGAGCCCCCGGCGTGCACGATCGGCGGATGGCCCTGCACAGGGCGAGGAGCGGTCAGCGGACCCGCAACGCGGATGTGCGCTCCCACCGCATCCGTCCTGTGCAGCAGCGCCGGGTCGATCAGCCTGCCGGACGCCCTGTCGCGCAGGAACGCGTCGTCCTCCCAACTGTCCCAGAGCAGCTTCAGCGCGCGCAGGTACTCGTCGGCCTCGTCGTAGCGCGGCTCCGCTCCGCCCAGCGGGTCGCGCCCGTGATTGGCGGCCGCGCGGGGGTCGGCGCCCGTCACGAGGTTGATGCCCGCGCGTCCACCGCTCAGCCGGTCGATGGATGCGGTCTGCCGCGCCAGCGTGAACAGGTCGTAGTATCCGGTGTTCGCCGTCGCGATCAGACCGATGCGCTTGGTGATGCCCGCGAGGTAGGAGACGGCGCTCAGCGGGTCGATGCGCGCCAGCAGGTCGGGATCGCGGAACTCGAGGTCGGCGCCTGTCGCCAGCCACTCCCCGAAGAAGAGGTAGTCGAGTTTCGCCGCCTCAGCGGTGCGCGCCGTGCGTCGGAGGATCGCCGGGTCGCGGAGCGGGTCGTTGTGCGCTCCGGGGTATCGCCAGCCGGACGGGAAGGCGCCGAGCGCACGGAACACGGCGCCGAGGATGAGCTGCCTGGTCATCGGCCGCTGCCCTCGCGGCGCGCTCTGGCTCCCGTGGCGTCCGCCATCAGCGTCCCAGGTATTTGGCGATCGACTCCGCCTCGGCCACATTGCTGCGGATGAGCGGGATGGCGCGGGCGACGGCCAGGTCGATGCGCTCGTGCAGATCGAGACTCGTGACGGCCCCGTTGGTGAAGTCGGAGTCGTTGGCGTAGATCCCGATGGGGAGCGTGAGGGCCTGGAAGAACCCGAACAGCGGCCGGAACTGGTGCTCGATGATCAGCGCGTGCCGGTCGGAGCCTCCCGTCGCGGCGAGCAGCACCGGGGTGTCGACGAGCGCGTACTGGCCGACGAAGTCGAACAGGTGCTTGAACAGCCCGGTGAAGGATGCGCGGTACACGGGGCTCGCGACCACCAGCAGGTCGGCGCTCTCGATGCGCTGCAACTCGTTCTCCACCGAATCCGGCAGTTCGTCCCTGCGCAGGGCGCCCGCGAAGTCCGGCCCGATCTCGTTGACGGCGATGAGGTGCGCGTCGATCGGAAGCTCCCTGCCGAACGACGCCAGGATCTCGCCGACGAGCGCCGTGGTCTTCGACGGCGTGTGCAGGCTGCCGGACACGGCGACCACGCGCAACGGGCGGCTGGACGGAAGCGACGACGGCGACGGGATCGACGAGAGCTGAGACATGCCTGCGACGCTAAGCCCGTGCATCCTGGAACACCAGGGCGGGCGTCATGCGGCGTAAACCTGCGGCGCAACACGGCGTCATCTGCGGGATTCAGAACCCTCGCCGCTGAATCCATCACCAACGGCGGTTGGAACAGCAGAACATCAGGGATTACCGTAGAGGAATGGTTGCAAACGCAAATATCCCCACCCTGGAACTGAACAACGGCACCGACATCCCGCAGCTCGGCTTCGGCGTCTTCCGCGTCGAGCCGACGGAGACCACCCGGATCGTCACCGACGCGCTCGAGGTCGGCTACCGCCACATCGACACCGCGGCGATCTACGGCAACGAGACCGGCGTCGGCGAGGCCATCGCCTCCTCCGGCATCGCCCGCGACGAGCTGTTCGTCACCACCAAGCTGTGGAACGACCGCCAGACGGATGCGCAGGCCGCCTTCGACGAGTCGCTGGAGAAGCTGGGCCTGGACTATGTGGACCTGTACCTCATCCACTGGCCCACCCCGGAGAAGGACACCTTCGTCGAGGCGTGGAAGTCGCTCGAGAAGATCTACGCCACCGGCCGCGCCAAGGCGATCGGCGTCTCCAACTTCCTCGTCCCGCACCTGGAGAAGCTGCTGGCCAACACGGACATCGTGCCCGCCGTGAACCAGATCGAGCTGCACCCGGCGCACCAGCAGCCCGAGGTCACCGCGTTCGCCCGCGAGCACGGCATCCACATCGAGGCCTGGGGCCCGCTCGGCCAGGGCAAGTACCCGCTGTTCGACGCCCCCGAGGTCGCCGCACCCGCAGCAGCGCACGGCAAGACGCCCGCCCAGGTCGTCATCCGCTGGCACCTGCAGACCGGCAACATCGTCTTCCCCAAGTCGAACCGCCGCGAGCGGATGGCCGAGAACTTCGACGTCTTCGACTTCGAGCTCACCGCCGACGAGGTCGCCGCCATCACCTCGATGGAGCGCGAGGGCCGCGTCAGCGCCCACCCCAACGAGGTCAACTAGCCCCGTCTCCAACGCGAACTCCGTTCGGACGGAGAATCGGCCGCTCCCTGCCCGTTCTTCCGTCCGGACGGAGTTCGCGACGGCGTGTCGCGCGCGAACTCCGTCCGACGGCGCGGAGACGAGCCGACCATCCGACGAACCCGTAGGCTCGCCGTGTGCGCATCGTGACGATCACCGGGAAGATCATCTACATCGTCGGCGGCTACGGGCTGCTGCTGGTGTTGAACGTGTTCATCTTCCAGCAGCTCGTCAACGCGACCATCGACGTCCTGATCGTCGCGATCCTCAACATCGCGTACGTGACCATCGGCGTCCGCACCTTCCGCGGGATCGAGGAGAACAGGGAGGATCCGCGCGTCTGGTGGCGCGCGACGGCCCGGCCGGCAGCCGGGTTCTGGATCGGGGCAGGGCTCGCGGTCGCCGCCGGAATCGCCCTGCTCGGCGCACTCGCCTCGAAACCGGCAGACGCGTTCGTCCCCACCGTCGCGTGCGTGGTCTACGCCGCCCTCGCCGCGTTCTACCTCCACTCCTCCTACCGGCTGCGGATGCTCGACACTGCGCCGTGACGGGTCGGCGCATCCATCGGTGCCCTCCCTGTGCGCTAGCGTCGACAGCATGACGACGCGCGAGCAGGTCGACGCACTGGCCGAGGCCCTCCTGGCCGGGAACGCCGACCGGTTCGCCGCGGTGCGCGATCGGATGTTCACGCTGATCGACGCGGCCACCGCCGACGGGCATCCGCAATCCACGGAACCCATCGCCGTCGCCTCCCCCGAGCGCGCGGACGTTCTCTGCGTGTTCGCCTGCACCTGCATCGGTGCGAGCGAGGGGCAGCCGATCACCCTGATCGCCACCAAGCTGAGCGCCGTCGCCCGCGACGAGGAGAGCACGGCGCCGACCGACGCGGAAGCGCTGGCGTTCTCGCTCGCGCTGCTCGGCGACGCCTGGTTCTCCCAGTCGCTCAGGGATGCGGCCGAGATCGCCGACCCCGCACGCCCGACCAAGGGTGTGCGGCTCTACCTCTCCGGCGACTTCCAGCCCGGCGTCCCCGAGGTGTTCAGCGACTCGGTGGTCCCGACGGTGTCCACGCTCGACTAAGAACGGGCCGCGGCCGCCTCCTCCTCCGCCTCGAACCGCGCCACCAGTTCGCGCTTCAGCACCTTCCCGCTCGGCCCGAGCGGCAGCGCCTCCAGAATCTCCACGCGCCGCGGATACTTGTATGCCGCGATGTGCTCCTGCGCGAATGCGACCAGGTCGTCGCCGTCCGCACTCATCCCCGGCATCACCGTGACGACGGCCATCACCTCCTGGCCGTGCGTCTCGTGGCTCACGCCGAACACGGCGACCATCGCGACGGCCGGATGCGTGGACAGCACCTCCTCGACCTCGCGCGGGTACACGTTGTAGCCGTTGCGCACGATCATGTCCTTCTTGCGGTCCACGATCGTGATGTAGTCGTCGTCGCTCTTCGTCCCGAGATCGCCGGTGCGGAACCATCCGTCGACCACCGCCTCCGCGTTCGCCTCCGGCAGGTGCAGGTAGCCCTTCATCAGGTTGTGCCCGCGCACCACGATCTCGCCGAGCTCCCCGCGCGGAAGCAGCTCGATCCTGTCGTCGACCTCGGCGTCGGCGATCTCCACATCCACACCCCAGATCGGCGTTCCGACCGTGCCGACCCTGGTCGGGCGGCCGCGGTGGTTGAACGAGGCGACGGGCGACGTCTCGGTGAGGCCGTAGCCCTCGTGCACGTCGATGCCGTACACCTCCTTCATCCGCTCGATGACGGCGACGGGGATGGCGGCGCCACCGGACATCCCGTAGCGCAGCGGCGGCCGCTCCTGGTTCGATTTGGCCGCTTCGAGCAGGGCGATGTACATGGTCGGCACGCCGGTCATGATCGTGCAGGCGTTGGCGTTGAGGAGGGCGAGCGCCGTCGCGCCGTCGAACTTCGGCACGAGCACGATCGCGGCGCCCGCACGGAATCCCATATTCATCACGCAGGTCTGGCCGAACGTGTGGAACAGCGGCAGACAGCCCAGGATGCGGTCGTCCGGAGTGATGTCGAGGGTGCCGGCCAGCAGCACGTTCACCTGCTCGACGAGCGAGAAGTGGCAGCCCTCCGCGCCCTTCGGCTTGCCGGTGGTGCCGGACGTGTAGAGGATGGTGGCGGTGTCGAGTGGGTCGCGGGGCACGTAGGTGTCGACGGGCTGCGCATCCCGTGCTTCGTCCTCCAGTCTGGCGAATGGCAGCTCGGCGGCCTTGTCGTCCGGCACGAGCACGGACAGGGTCTCGATCCCGGCGAGCGCTGCACCCTTCGCGCCCTCGCCGAGCAGGGGCGCTGCGCAGATCAGCAGCTTCGCCCCGCTGTCCTGCAGCACGTAGGCGATCTCCTCGGCCTTCAGCAGCGCGTGCACGGGCACGACGACCGCGCCGAGGGCGAGCACTGCGTAGTATGCGCGGGGGAAGTCCGGCACGTTCGGCAGAAGCAGGGCGACCGCGTCCCCCTCCCCGATGCCGCGCGAGCGCAGCGCTCCGGCGTAGCGGCGGGTCTGCTCCCAGAGCTCGCCGTATGCGATCTGCTGATCGCCGAAGATCAATGCGACGTTGTCCGGCATCCGGTGTGCCGTCTCTGCGAGGATGCTCGCGACCGACATCGTGGCGAAACCGTGGCTCATGCGTGTGCTCCCTGTCTCCATCGACAAAAGAACCCATTCGGGTTGCTACGAAACCTACTCCCGCAACCCCGCGCATCCCCTGCGAATCCGCGCACGGTTCGTGCGTGTCCGCGGCGGCACGACTCGTGCAACGGATGCGGTCCCGCCCGCCCGCACCGCACCTTCCGCACGAGCCGCGCCGCGGCGCGGCACCGCGGCAGGGCGGCACGAGTCGTGCGGAAAGTGCGCTGACAGCGCGCGACACCGCGCGTTTCGCACGAGCCGCGCGGCGCGGCACGGAACGGCGGCACGAGTCGTGCGGAAAGTGCGCTGACAGCGCGCGACACCGCGCGTTTCACACGAGCCGCGCACGGCGCGCGGCGCGGCGGCACGACTCGTGCAGAAAGTGCGCTGACAGCGCGCGACACCGCGCGTTTCACACGAGCCGCGCGGCGGCACGGCGGCACGAGTCGTGCAGAGACTGCGCCGACAGCGCGCCGCACCGCGCGAGTCGTGCGGCGGCACGGCGGCACGACTCGTGCGGAAAGTGCGCTGACAGCGCGCGACACCGCACGTTTCACACGAACCGCGCGCGGCGCGCGGCACGGCGGCACGAGTCGTGCGGAAAGTGCGCTGACAGCGCGCGACACCGCGCGTTTCGCACGAGTCGTGCGGCGACGCGACGGCACGAGTCGTGCAGAAAGTGCGCTGACAGCGCGCGACACCGCGCGTTTCGCGCGAGTCGTGCGCGGCGCGCGGAGCGCGGCGCGGCGGGTCAGGGCGCGAGCAGCGCGCGGAGCGCGGCGGTGTAGTCCTCGAACGCGCGGCGGCCGGTGCGGGACAGCCGCAGGTAGGTGACCGGGGTGCGGCCGCGGTGCGTCTTCTCGACCTCCAGGTAGCCCGCGTCTTCGAGCTTGCGGAGGTGGGTGGAGAGGTTGCCTGCGGTGAGGTCGAGAAGCTCCTGCAGGCGGGGGAAGGCCATGCTGTCGCCCGGCGGCATGGTCGCGAGCGTCGCCGTGATCTTGAGCCGCACGGCCGGGTGGATGACCGGGTCGAGTTCGTCCACCTGGGTCACTTCCGCACGCGCGCGACGGTGACCGCCGCGCCGACCAGGAACGCCCCGCCGCCGACGATCGCCATCACGAGCAGGTTCCACGGCACCCCGGCGAACGGTGCCGCCCCGCCGAGAGCGAGCAGGACCACGCCGATCACGAGCTGGGTCTTGTCCTGCCAGATCGCCGCACCGCCCAGGTAGAGGGCTCCGCACATGAGGGCGTACGCGCTCGGGAAGTAGAGCGAGGACAGGTCGTCGGACAGCCCATTGACCACCAGACCGATCCCGAGAGCGGCGAACGCGATGGCGCACGCGCTCCAGGAGACGCCGTAGACGATGCCGGAGAACGTGGACGGTCCGCGCATCCCCCGGCCGATGCGGGAGCCGATGACTGCGGAGGCGACGATCGAGCCGACGATGAGGACGGCGAAGACGATGCCGGCGAGCGGACCGGGGATGGTGCCGCTGAGTGGTCCTGTCGCAAGCCACAGCACGAGGTAGCCGATCAACCAGGCGAAGCCCCACACTGCGTACAGCCAGACCACCGGACGTTCGAAGTCGCGGTCGACGCGGCGCTGCTGGTCGTCGATGATGTCGAGCCTGCTGCGCGGGTCTTCGGACTTCTCGTGCTGAGATTGTGTGTCCATATCCACTTTGTAACACAAAGTAGTTTGTGAGCGCAATAGAAACTGGGGGTTTGCGCGTAGAACATGGGAGGATGGAAGGCTCATGTCTGCCACGATCACCTTTCCTCCCGAGCTGCCGGTCAGCCAAAAGCGGGACGACATCGCCCGCGCCATCCGCGACAACCAGGTGGTCATCGTCGCCGGGGAGACCGGGTCGGGCAAGACGACGCAGTTGCCGAAGATCTGCCTGGAACTCGGCAGGAAGAACATCGGCCACACCCAGCCCCGCAGGCTCGCCGCGCGCACCATCGCAGAGCGCATCGCGGAGGAGCTCGGCGAGGAGGTCGGCGCCACCGTCGGCTACCAGGTGCGGTTCACCGACCGCGTCTCGTCCGACACCCGCATCAAGCTGATGACCGACGGCATCCTCCTCAACGAGATCCACCGCGACAGGATGATCCGCAAGTACGACACGATCATCATCGACGAGGCCCACGAGCGCAGCCTCAACATCGACTTCCTGCTCGGCTACCTCAAGCAGCTCCTGCCCAAGCGGCCGGACCTCAAGGTCATCATCACCTCGGCGACCATCGATCCGGAGAGCTTCGCCGCGCACTTCGCCTCCGCGGATGGCACCCCGGCACCCATCGTCGAGGTCTCCGGCCGCACGTACCCCGTCGAGGTGCGCTACCGTCCGCTCGTCGCCGACGCCCTGACCGACGACGACAGCGACGACGAGGACGCCGATCCCGTCCCCTCCGCCGACCGCGACTACCTGCAGGGCATCAACGACGCCATCGACGAGCTGTCCCGCGAGGCGCCGGGCGATGTGCTGGTGTTCCTGTCCGGCGAGAACGAGATCCGGGATGCTGCCGACGCCGTCCGCGGACGCAACCTGCCCGGCACCGAGGTCCTCCCCCTCTACGGCCGCCTGTCGTCCGCCGAGCAGCACCGGGTCTTCCAGCCGTCGACCATGCCGGGCATCCGTCGCCGCATCGTGCTCGCCACCAACGTCGCGGAGACCAGCCTCACCGTGCCGGGCATCAAGTACGTGGTGGATGCGGGAACCGCGCGCATCAGCCGCTACAGCGTGCGCGCCAAGGTGCAGCGCCTCCCGATCGAGGCCATCTCGCAGGCGAGCGCCAACCAGCGCTCCGGCCGCTCCGGCCGCACCAGCGACGGAATCGCGATCCGCCTGTACTCGCAGGAGGACTTCGAGAAGCGTCCGGAGTTCACCGAGCCGGAGGTGCTCCGCACCAACCTCGCGGCGGTCATCCTGCAGATGATCTCGCTCGGCCTCGGAGACATCGCGGCCTTCCCGTTCCTCACCCCGCCGGACTCCCGCGGCATCAAGGACGGGCTGGACCTGCTGGCGGAACTCGGCGCCGTGACGAAGACGAAGGACGGCGACAACGCGCTCACGAAGGTGGGCCGCCAGCTCGCCCAGCTCCCCATCGACCCCCGGTTCGCCCGGATGGTCGTGGAGTCGAAGCGCCACAGCACCTCCCGCGAGGTCATGGCCATCGTCGCCGGGCTCACCATCCAGGATCCGCGCGAGCGCCCGGTCGAGCGCCGTGGCACCGCCGACGAGCAGCACGCCCGCTTCGCCGATCCGACCAGCGACTTCCTCACCCTGCTGAACCTCTGGAACTACCTGGAGGAGAAGCAGAAGGAGCTCTCGTCGAGCGCGTTCCGCCGAATGTGCAAGGCCGAGTTCCTCAACTTCCTGCGGGTGCGCGAGTGGCAGGACGTCTATCGTCAGCTTCGCCAGCTCGCCAAGCCGCTCGGGCTCACCATGGGGTCGCCGTCTGTCAACCCGGATGGGATCCACAAGTCGCTGCTCGCCGGTCTGCTCTCGCACATCGGTCTGAAAGACCTCGCCGCCTCGGGGAACAAGGGCGGCGCCAGGGGAGCCCGCTCCTCCGAATACCTCGGCGCCAGGCAGACCCGCTTCGTGATCTTCCCCGGCTCCACCCTGGCCAAGAAGCAGCCGAACGCCCTGATGAGCGCCGAGCTCGTGGAGACGAGCCGCCTGTTCGCGCGGATGAACGCATCCATCGACCCCGCCTGGGCTGAGCCGATCGCCGGCGACCTCTGCAAGCGCAGCTACAGCGAACCGCACTGGGAGAAGAAGCAGGGCGCCGTCGTCGCGTACGAGAGGGTCACCCTGTACGGCGTGCCGATCATCCCGCGCCGGCGGGTGCAGTATGCGCGCATCGACCAGGAGCTGTCGCGCGAGCTGTTCATCCGGCACGCCCTGGTCGAGGGCGAGTGGGACTCCCCGCAGGCGTTCGATCGCGCCAACCGGAAACTGCGAGCCGAACTGCGCGAGCTGGAGGAGCGCACCCGCCGCCGCGACATCCTCAACGACGACGAGGCCGTGTTCGAGTTCTACGACAAGCGCATCCCTGCCGATGTCGTCTCGACGCGCTCGTTCGAGGGCTGGTGGCGAAAGGCGAAGAACGAGACGCCCGACCTGCTGACAATGACGCAGGAGGCGCTGCTGGATTCGGACTCCGCGCCGGTCGACGACGACGCGTTCCCCCCTGTCTGGCGCCAGGGCGACCAGCAGCTCACCCTCCGCTACCGTTTCGAACCGGGAGCGGAGGACGACGGCGTGACCGTGCAGGTGCCGCTCCCCCTCCTGGCCGGGCTGCTCCCAGACGGCTTCGACTGGCAGGTTCCCGGCCTCCGGCACGACCTCGTCACCGCGATGATCAAGGCGCTCCCCAAGGCGATCCGCCGCCAGGTCGTGCCCGCCGCCGACTGGGCATCCCGCCTGCTCGGCGAACTGAGTGGCACAGCGGGGATGCACGCCCACGACGGCGAGAAGCCCGCCGCGACCCTCGCGGACACCCTCGCGGCGACGATCAGCCGGATGACGGGCTCGCGGGTGAGCGGCAGCGATTTCGAGCGGGAGCGCATCCCCGCCCACCTGTCGCCGACGTTCCAGGTGGTCGGCGAGCGCGGCCGTCCGATCGCGTCAGGCAAAGACCTGGCCGCACTCCAGGACCGCCTGCGCACCCGCGCACGGGACTCGGTGGCGCGCGTCGCCGAGTCGCGCACACCCAACGCGATCGAGCGCAACGGGCTCACGACGTGGGACATGGACGAGCTGCCGCGCTTCCTCGACAGCACCCAGGAGGGTCCTGGCGGGTCGAAGAACGTGATCCGTGCATACCCGGCACTGGTCGACGACGGCGACAGCGTGAGCATCCGGCTGATGGGCACACCGGCCGACCAGGCGAAGGCGATGCCGGGAGGGGTGCGGCGCCTGCTGCTGGCGAGCATCCCGTCTCCGGTGGCGTACGTGCAGCAGCACCTCACCGCCAACGAGAAGCTGACGCTCGCTGCGAGCCCGTACCCCAACACGAAGGCGTTGTTCGACGACTGCCTGCTCGCCGTGATCGACAGTGTGCTGTACCGGATGAAGCCGGACGGCCAGGTGTTCATGCGGGCCGAGTTCGAGGCTGTCCGCGATCGCGTCTCCGGCATCGTGATGGACTCGATGTTCAGCACCGTCGCACTGGTCACGCGCATCCTGACCGCCGCCAGAGCAGCGGAGAAGGCCATCGGCGGGGCGACCAGCCTGGTGTTCCTGTCTGCGCTCAACGACGCGAAGGCGCAGCTCGCCGGCCTGGTCTACCCCGGGTTCGTCTCCGCGACCGGCCTCGAACAGCTGCAGCACCTCCCCCGCTATCTGAACGGCATCAGCCAGCGGATCGCCGCGCTGCCGGTCAACCCCGGCCGCGACCGCGCCTGGCAGACGCAGGTGGAGACCGCCGTGGCGCTCTACACCGAGGCGGGGGGCCGCATCCCGCTCGCTCCGCACTCGCCGGAGAACATCGTGCACGCCAGGTGGATGCTCGAAGAGTTCCGCGTGAGCCTGTTCGCCCAGTCCCTCGGCACCGCCGAGTCCGCCTCCATCCAGCGTCTCCGCAAGATCCTCAGCACCTAAAAATCGAGCCGGGACTTATGCACGCGACACGCCGGGGTGGGGCGTGCATAAGTCCCGGCTCGATTGCTGCGGAGGTCAGAGCACCTTGGAGAGGAAGGCCTGGGTGCGCTGGTGCTGCGGGTTGGCGAGGACCTCGCGCGGGTCTCCCGACTCGACGACGACGCCGCCGTCCATGAAGACCAGCTCGTCGGCGACCTCGCGAGCGAAGCCCATCTCGTGCGTGACCACGATCATGGTCATACCGGATGCGGCGAGCCCCTTCATCACGTCGAGCACCTCGCCGACGAGCTCGGGGTCGAGCGCCGAGGTGGGCTCGTCGAACAGCATCAGCTTCGGGTCCATCGCCAGCGCCCGCGCGATGGCGACGCGCTGCTGCTGACCGCCGGACAGGTGCGCGGGGTAGTGGTCGCCCTTGGTGCCGAGGCCCACCCTGGTGAGCAGCTCCTGGGCGCGTGCGACGGCCTGCGCCTTCGGAACGCCCTTGACCCTGATCGGCGCCTCGATCACGTTCTCCAGCGCCGTCATGTGCGGGAACAGGTTGAACCGCTGGAACACCATGCCGATCTCGCGGCGCTGCCTCGCCGCCTCCTTCGGCTTCAGCTCGTAGAGCTTGTCGCCGTGCTGGCGGTAGCCGACCAACTGGCCGTCGACGGACAGGCGTCCGGCATCCACTCGTTCGAGGTGGTTGATGCAGCGCAGGAAGGTCGATTTGCCCGAGCCGCTCGGCCCGACGATGCACAGCACCTCGCCGGGGTTGACCGACAGCGAGATGCTTTTCAGCACCTCGTTCGAACCGAAGCTCTTCGAGACGCCGTCGGCGAGGACCATCGGGGTTACCGTTCCGTCGCTCATCCTTTACCTCCCAGGTCGTTGCCGGGCGCGCCGGCGACAGGAACGGCGCCGGTCAGCGCGGCTCCGTCGCCGCGGTCCGGCCTGCGTGCGTTCACTCCGCGCGAGAACCGGCGCTCGAGGAAGTACTGCCCCACCATCAGGATGGAGGTGAAGAGCAGGTACCAGCACGATGCGACGATCAGCAGCGGGACGGGCGTGTACGTGACGGCGGAGATGTCCCGTGCGACGCCGTACAGGTCGGTGGTCAGCGGGATGGCCGCCACCAGCGAGGTGGTCTTCAGCATCGAGATCACTTCGTTGCCGGTCGGCGGGATGATGACGCGCATGGCCTGCGGGATGACGATGCGGGTCATCGTGCGGCCCCAGCCCATCCCGAGCGCCGTCGCGGCCTCCTCCTGGCCGGAGTCGACCGACAGGAGTCCGGCGCGCACGATCTCGGCCATGTATGCGGCCTCGTTGAGCGCGAGACCGATGATCGCGATGATGAACGCATTCTGCATGAACGCGAGGTCGAAGGTCACGCCCCAGTCCGTCCACGGCACGCCGAGGAAGATCTTGGGGTAGATCAACGAGAACAGGCCCCAGAACACCAGTTGGACGTAGACGGGTGTGCCGCGGAAGATCCACAGGTAGAGCCAGGCGATCGACTTGACCACCGGGTTCGGCGACAGCCGCATCACGGCGAGGCAGAGGCCGAGGATCACGCCGATGATCATCGAGTAGACGGTCAACTGCAGGGTGACGAGCGCGGCGGCGCTGATGCGCTTGTCGAAGATGTACTTGCCGACGTACTGCCAGCCGTACGCCTCGCGCTGGGATGCGTCGATGATGAACCAGACGACCAGCAGGATGAGCACGACGGCGAAGACGATCCGCCACGGGTGCTTGAGCTTGATCGCCTTGATCGGCTCCGACGGCGGTGCGCCGGCCGGCGACGGGGTGGAACCCGTCACCGGCCGGTCCTGGTTGCCCAGGGTCATGTCACTCAGCCCTTCGAGGCGGCGTTGATGTCGGCCGTGGTGACGGCGCCGTCGGAGACGCCCCACTTGTCGAGGATCTTGCCGTAGGTGCCGTCGTCGATCAGGGACTGGACCGTCTTCTGGAGCACCTTCGTGAACTTGGAGTCCTTGGCGACCGGGAGACCGTACGGGGCGACCTCGAAGGCCTTGCCCGCCGCCTGCAGCTTGCCGCTGGACTTCGAGATGGCGTACAGGGTGACGGGCGAGTCGGCGCTGAGCGCGTCTGCCTGGCCGAGGACGACGGCGTTGGTCGCCGCATCCTGCGTGTCGAAGCGCAGCGCCTGGATGGCGGGCTTGCCCGCGTCCGTGCACGCCTTCGACTTGGCGGGGACCTCGTCGGTGTCCTCGTAGGTGGTGGCCTGAACCGCGACCTTGAGGCCGCAGGCATTGTCGGGGTCGATCGTCTTGCCCTTGGCCGACGCCCACATGATGCCGGCGGTGTAGTAGTTCACGAAGTCGACCTGCTTCTCACGCTCGGTCGTGTCGGTGAACGACGACATTCCGAAGTCGTCCTTGCCTCCGACGATGCTCGGGATGATGTTGTCGAACTTGGCGATGGCGTAGTTGATCTTGAGTCCGAGCTTGGCGCCGATGGCGTTGGTCAGCTCGACCTCCCAGCCGGCGGGCTGGCCGCTGTCGTCCTTGTACTCGTTCGGCGGGTACGTGTTGTCCATGCCGACGGTGAGCACGCCGGCTTTCTTGATGTCGGCGGGCAACTGGCCGGCGAGGGCGTCGTCCTTCTTCACGCCGGACGCGCTCGACGGTGAGCTGCTGTCGGCCGGAGTGGAGTTGTCGACACAGCCGCTGAGCGCAAGCGCTGCCACGGCGGCGATGGCGGCCACGGAGGCCACGGATCGGATGCGCATGATGGTGTTCGTCCTTCTTCCTGTGCAGGGGATGCAGGTGCGGGTGATGGGAGCATACCTCAGCCGCGGGGCGGTTCATTCACACTAATTCACGCGTGCGACGCAGTTTTTCACGGAGATTTCGTACAGGTTTCGGGATTTATTGCACTGAATCCGCAGTCTGACACACTTAACCACGACGAAGACGGGACCGGTGATGCACGAGACGTGCCCGCCGGGATATCGTCGTTTGGTGACCGAACACACTGCCGACATCGCCGCCTCCGCCGTCGTGCTCGTGACGACCCCGGACGACGCCCTCGCCGCTCCCCTGGTCGCAGAACTGTCGCGGGAGTACGACGAGCGCTACGGGATGAACGACGGCATCCCGTCCTCCGTCGAGCTGTCCCGCTACCCGGCCGAACGCTTCAGCGCCGAACACGGGGGCACGTTCATCCTGCTGCTGGCGGACGGGGAGCCCGTGGCGGGCGGCGCGTTCATGAGAGAGGACGACGCGACCGTCGAGGTGAAGCGGGTCTGGACGCACTCCGGGTACCGCCGTCGCGGGCTCGCCAGGCGCGTCATGGCCGAGCTGGAGGCGGAGGCGGCACGGCGCGGTATCCGGAACATCGTCCTGACCACCGGCGCCCGGCAGCCGGAGGCGGTCGCGCTGTACCTCTCCCTCGGCTACGAGCCGCTGTTCGACATCGACGACGACTGGGAGGTCGTCTCCTACCTGGCGTTCCGCAAGACGCTCTGAACGGCCTCCACGAGCCGGGCAGCGGGCAGATCGTCGCCGATCAGCGCGGCGATGGACGCCTGGAGCGGGCCCGTTCCCTCTCCCGTCGCCGTCGCCGTCGCGCCGGCGACGCCGAGCAGGTCGGTCGCGTGCAACGCCTCGATGGCGAGCACCTCGCTCGTGAGCGCGAGTGAGCGCTGTGCGAGCTGGAGGGCGACAGGCGCGAGCGTCGCGTGGTCCTCGACGCCGGAGAGCGTGGTGATGCCGAGCGTCACCGGGGCAGCGAGCTGGCGAAGCTCGGCGACCGCCGCCGCAGCCGAGTAGAGCAGCAGGCCGGGGATGCGCGTCTCTCCCGCCGCGCGCGACGGCGCGAGGGCGAGCGAGTGCGCCGCCGTCCGCCGCTCGGACGCCGATGCGACATGCGCGAGCACCAGCCGCAGGTTCTCGAACGCGAGTGCGAGCGGCAGCGCCTGGAAGTTTCCGCCCGACACCATCCGGCCGCTCGGCACGTCGACCAGCGGGTTCTCGCTGCGCGCAGCGAGTTCGAGGTCCAGCTCGGCGCGCAGCCGCTCGACGGCCTCGCGCAGCGCGCCGTTGAGCTGTGGGGCCGTGCGGAACGCCAGAGGGTCCTGCACGCTCACCGTGCGTCCTGGGCGTTCCAGGGCGCCGCCCGCGACCGCATCCCGGATGCGGGCGGCTGAGGCCCGCTGACCGGCCCCGCCTCTCGCGTCGGCCACGACGGCGCTGTACGGGCTGAGGTTGCCGGCGGGCGATGCCGCGCCGACCGCTTCGAGCGAGAGCGCGACGGTCAGGTCGGCGGCCTCGGCGAGCGCTGCCGCGTCGGAGGCGGTCAGCGCGCCGACGCCGATGCTGTACGCGTTCGCGCTCAGCACGGCGAGTCCCTCGTGCGGGGCGAGAGCGAGCGGGGAGAGGCCTGCCGCGGCGAGCGCTTCGGCGGCAGGACGCGGCGGACTGTCTCCCTCGCCGAGCACCGACCCGTCTCCGGTGACCACCGCCGCGATCTCGGCGAGCACGGTCAGGTCGGCCGCCCCCACCGATCCGCGTCGCGGGACCACCGGATGCACGCCGCCGTCGAGCAGCGCGGCGTACGTCTCCGCCAGCTCCGGCCGGACCCCCGCGCCGCCGCGGGTGAACCCGGCGAGGCGCGCGGCGATCACGGCGCGCACCTCGCGCGCCGCCAAGGGTTCCCCCGTGCCGCCGCGGTGGTTGGCGATGGTGCGCCGCTGGAACTCTGCGAACTCTGCCGGGTCGACCGCCGCATCCCGGCCCGCGCCGAGTCTGCGGTTGAGGCCGTAGACCGGCTCGCCGGCCTCGATGGCGCGGTCGACCACCGCGCGTGAGGCGGCCAGCACGGCCAGCACCTCGGCGGAGAACTCCACCTGCGCCCCGTCCGCGATGGCGACGATGTCGTCCGTCGTCGGCGCTGCCGACGTGAGCCTGATCCTCTCGCGCGCCATCAGAGCATCCCCGTCAGAACGCGAGCAGGTTCTGCCGGAGCCCTGCTCCGCCGAACTCCGTGCGGATGAGCCCGCGGCGGCGGAGGGCGGGCACGAGCGCGTCGAGCGTGCGGTGCACGTTCGCGGGGTGCACCTGACCGGTGAACAGGAAGCCGTCGCCGCCCACCGCAGCGCCGAGCTCGCCGAGGTGGTCTGCGATCTCATCGGCGGTGCCGATGATCGCCAGGCCGTCTTTGCGCGCTCTGGTCTGCAGGATCTCGCGCAGCGTCGACCCTTCTGGTGCGGACTTCACGAAGTTGTCGAGGGTGCCCTGATTGCTGTTCGTGCTCAGCTCCGGCAGCGGCGCGTCGAGGTCGAACGTCTTGAAGTCGACGCCGCTCAGGTAGGAGATGGACTGCAAGGCCTCGTCGATGGCCGCCTGCGTGAGCTCCGCCCTGGCCGCCCTGACGCTCGCGGTCTCCTCCGCGTTCGCCGTGACGATCGGGTTGACGACGAACAGCACCTTGATCGAGTCCGGGTCGCGCCCTGTGGATGCGGCGACCTCGCGGATGCTGTCGCGATACTCCCGCATCCGTTCCTCTGTGGAGGCGAGCGCGAGCACCACGTCCGAGTTCTTGCCCGCGAAGTCTCGGCCCCGGCCGGAGGCGCCCGCCTGCACCATCACCGGTTCGTCGGCGGCCGGTGCCGTGTTGAGCGGGCCGCGCACCTGGAAGAACCGGCCGTCGTGGTCGATCGTGTGCACTTTGCGGAAGTCGGCGAACACGCCGCGCTCCGTGTCCTCGACGATGGCGTCCGGCTCCCAGCTTCGCCAGAGCTTGCGGACCACATCCACCCACTCGTCCGCCCTGTCGTAGCGGAGGTCGTGGTCGACCTGCTTGTCGAGGCCGTAGTTCTGTGCCGCCAGGTCGGAGCCGCTGGTGACGACGTTGAAGCCGAGGCGTCCTCCCGCGAAGTGCTGCAGCGTCGACAGCAGCCGGGCGGCAGTGAACGGCTCGTAGAAGCTGGCGCTGAGCGTCGGCACGATGCCGAGGTTGCTCGTCGCCCCGAGCAGGTACGGCACGAGCGGCAGCGGGTCGTGCTTGGGCACGAAGCGGGCGGCGGACAGGTTGACCTCCGCCGTGCCGCCGTAGGTGTCCGGCACGGCGACGCCGTCCTCGATGATGAACAGGTCGAACCCGCTCGCCTCGAACACGCGAGCAGCGTCCTGGTACACCTGCGGCTGCTTCCAGTCGTAGCCGATGCCGTAGCTGGGGTCGCCCCAGCCTTGAACGCCGAAGCCTGCGCCGAGGAACCAGCCGAAGTGGAGAAGACTCATGGGTGCTTTCTGTCTGTGTCGAGCGGTCAGTCGCCGAGCCCGGCGGCGGCCAGCCAGCCGGGGTCGAACGCCTTCGTGAGGTAGTTGATGCCGCCGTCGGGGGCGATGGCGACGACGACGGACCCCGGCCGTGCATCCTGTGCTGCCCGCAGCGCGACGGCCACGGCCAGCCCGGACGACGGCCCGAGCAGCAGCGCTTCCTCGGCGGCGAGCCTGCGCACGGTCGCGTAGACCGCGCGGTCGTCGACCGTCTGCACCTCGTCGAGCACATCGGAGTCGAACGTGTGCGGCCACCACTCCCGCGGCCAGGCGGAGCCGACCCCGTCGACCAGGATGCGGCCGGGGGCGCCACCGGCGTACGTCGATCCCACCGGGTTCGCGCCGATCACGCGCACGGCGCCCGCGCTCACATCCTTGAGGTAGCGTCCCGTGCCGCTGACAGTGCCTCCGGTGCCGATGGATGCGACGAAGTGCGTGACCGTGCCCGCCGTCTGCCGCCAGATCTCCGGGCCCGTGCCCTGATAGTGCGCGGCGGGGTTCGCGGCGTTCGCGAACTGGGCAGGACGCCACGAGCCGGGCGTCTGGGCCGCGATGCGGTCGGCGACCGCGCGCGGATTGGCCGGGTCGTCCGGACCCGCCTCCCAGTCGGCGACGACCAGCCGCGCGCCGTACGCGCTCAGAACCGTCCGCTTCTCGTCGGAGATGTCACCCGCGTGCACGATGACCACCGGATGCCCGGTCAGCCGGCCGATGAGGGCGAGCCCGATGCCGGTGTTGCCGCTCGTCGCCTCGACGATCGTGCCGCCCGGCGCGAGCGAGCCGTCCGCCTCGGCGGTGCGGATCATGTTCAGCGCGATGCGGTCTTTGGACGAACCGCCGGGGTTGCGTCCTTCGAGCTTCACGAAGACCCGGGATGCGAGGCCGCGCGTCAGGGACCGCAACTCCACCACCGGCGTGTTGCCGATGAGGGACGCAACGGAGTCGAACACCTCACCGGACGCGGCCAGCGTGTCGGCGGGCGCCGCGACGAGCGAGCCTGTCTGGTGCGCATCCACGGTGGTCATGCAGAGACACTAGGCGCGCATCGCGTGCCGGTGGGCGGCTGTTGCCGACTGTTACGTCACACGCCGTAGCATCGCGCGCACCGCAGGTCACACGCCCGTCGCGACGGGACGCTCGTCGTCGTTCGACCACGCCGAGAACGACCCAGGGTAGAGCGCCGCACGCACCCCGGCGACCTCCAGTGCGAGGATCTCGTGCGCCGCCGTCACACCGGAGCCGCAGTACACCGCGACGGGCTTCTGGGCCGTCGCCCCGAGAGCGGCGAAGCGTTCGGCGAGGGCATCGGCGCCGAGCAGCGTGCCGTCCGCGGCCAGGTTGTCCGCGGTCGGAGCGCTCACGGCGCCCGGGATGTGACCGGCGCGCGGGTCGACGGGCTCGACCTCCCCGCGGAACCGTTCAGCGGCGCGCGCGTCGAGCAGCACCCCGTCGGCCGGCATGGCCGCGGCGCCGTCCGCGTCGATCGTGGGCATCGAACCGTACGCGACCGTCGCCGTCCCCCGCTCCGGGATGCTCGCGTCCGTCGCCAGCGCTCCGCCCGCGGCGCGCCACGCGGCCAGACCACCGTCGAGAACGCGCACGCTCCCGAAACCCGCGTGCCGCAGCAGCCACCAGGCCCGAGCGGCCGAGGTGCCGGACACGTCGTCGTAGACCACCACGTCGTCGCCGTCGTTCAATCCCCAGCGGTGCACCGCATCCCGGAAATCGTCGACCGACGGCAACGGATGGCGCCCGTCCGTCGGCAGCCCGTGACCGGCCAGCTCGGTGTCCAGGTCGACGTATACCGCTCCGGGAATGTGGCCGGCCGCGTACTCGTCGCGACCGGGAGGACCGCCGAGCCTCCAGCGCACATCGAGCACCCTGAGCGGCGCGGAGGCGGTGGATGCAGTGGATGCCGTGGATGCCGGGGATGCGGCCAGCGCATCGGAGAGGGCGGCTGCATCGATGAGGTGCGTCATACTCTCCATCTTCGTGCATCCCTTACGGAGTAGCATTCGTGCCAGCACGTCGGAGGTGTCGGAGATGACGGACTCTGTGGTTCAGTCTTTCGATACGAACGACCTCGAGGAGGCGATCGAGGTCGGTTCGCGGCTGTTCAGCGACCATCGCGTCGTCCCGCGGCACGCGAACGCGTCGTTCTCGTACAGCCTCCGTGCCGCGCACGTCGGCACGGCCACCGTCGGGCAGGTCCGCTACGGCTGCGAGGTCTCTGTCGACATCGACCGGGTGGACGACACCTATGCCGTGAGTGTCCCGAGCGCCACCGTGCTCGACGTCCGCACCGGCGCCGTGGAATACACCTCGACGCCGGAGCTCGCGACCATCAGCGGCCCGACCGACAGCGTGAACGTGCGCGGCTGGGCGGTCGCGGACGACGTCCTGTCGATGGTCTGGTTCGACCGGCGCCCCCTCGAAGCGGACCTCGGGCGCCTCCTCGGCATCGACGCCCCCGCCCTGATCGAGTTCCCCCGCGTCCTCGACCTGCGCACCGGCCGAGGGGCGGAGTGGTACACGTACGCGAGGGCGGTGTTCGACGCCCTCGACCGCTCCGGTGCCCTCTCACTCAGTCCGCTGATCACCTCGCACCTATCGAGCGTCCTGTCGACGGGACTGCTGCTGGCCGCCGACCACCAGTTCCGCACAGCACTGGATGCTCCTGCCGCCCCGCAGGCACCGGCCGCCGTCCGCCGTGCCGTCCGGTTCATCGACGAGAATGCGCAGGAGCCGATCACGGTTCCCGATATCGCCGCCTCCGTCGGTTCGAGCGTTCGCGCCCTCAATCGCGGTTTCAAGGAGCACGTCGGCACGAGCCCGTTCGCTTACCTCATCCGGGTCAGGATGGACGGCGCGCACCGCGAACTCGTCAGCGGCGACCCGGAGTTCACCTCGGTCTCCCGGATCGCCGCCGCGTGGGGCTTCTACCATTTCGGCCGGTTCGCCCTCCGCTACCGCGAGCAATTCGGCGTCTCCCCGTCCGAAACGCTGCGAAGATCGGCACGCACTCGGTGATCCACGGACGGCGCTGAAAAGGGAAACGGCGCCAGAGGATCGCTCCCCTGACGCCGTTCCGCGCTGTGCTGACCTCAGTGTCCGGTGGACGCCTTCGCGTTCGACTCGTACGAGGTGTTGGTGGACTCGAAGAAGTTCACCAGTTCGAGCGTGTCGTTCGCCGTCGCCATCCACTTGGCCGGGTTCGCGACCTTGTACTCCGCCTCGAAGCCGAGCTCTTCGAGCCTGCGGTCGGCGAGGTAGCGGACGTACTGGTTGATGTAGTTCGCGTTCAGGCCCAGGATGCCGCCGGGGAGAAGGTCGCGGTTGTACTCCTCCTCCATCGCCACCGCATCCAGGATCATCTGACGGATCTCACCAGCGAACTCCGGGGTCTGCAGGTCCGGGTTCTCCTCGAGCACGGTCAGGATGAGGTTGATGCCGAACTTGAGGTGCAGCGACTCGTCGCGCACCACCCAGTCGATCAGAGAGCCGAAGTTGCGCAGCAGGTTCCGCTGACGGAATGACAGCGCCACCATGAAGCCCGAGTAGAACCAGATCCCCTCGAGGATCACGTTGTACGCGACCAGGTTGCGGATGAAGTCCTGCTTGCCCTCTGTCGTCGTGATGTCGAGGGTCTGCTCGGTCATCCGCTTGATGAAGCTGACCTCGAACTCCTCCTTGCGGGCCATCGACGGGATGTCCACATGAGAGTTGTACGCCTGCTCGCGGTCGATCGGGAACGTCTCAAGGACGTACTCGAACGACATGCAGTGGTTCGCCTCCTCCCACATCTGCTTGGCGAGGTAGAGGTGCGCCTCGGCCGCGTTGATGTAGGGGTACACGCCGAAGGCCAGCGCCTTGTTCACCAGGAGCTCGTTCGGGTTGAAGTAGCTCATCAGGAAGGTGACGGCGTGACGTTCCTCGTCGGTCATCTTCTTGAAGTCGGCGATGTCCTCACCGAGCTGGATCTCGTTCGGGAACCACGTGTTCGCAACGGCCTGGTCGTACAGGTCCATCGCCCACTTGTACTTCACCGGCTTGAGCAGCAGGCCCTCTTCGATTCCCGTTCCCAGAATCGGCATCGTGTTTCTTCTCTCTCTTTCGGGTCAGCAGGCTACTGGCAGGACTCGCACTGCAGGTCGTCCATCGGGTCGACCGGCACGTAGTACTCCTCGATCTTGGTGGTGTTCATTTACTTCTCACCACCCGTCGACAGTCCGCCGAAGCCGAAACCGCGGCGAGCAGGTGCTGCCGGCGCTTCCGCCTTCTCCGTGGATGCGGCAGGTGCGCCGGCACCGACCGTCGCGAAGCCCTTGCGGCCGCCCGAGATCTCCTCGGCCTTGTTGACCTTGACGGTCGACTGCTCAGCCTGGTGGCGGGGCTTCATGTGCAGGTAGTAGGTGGTCTTGACGCCACGCTCCCACGCTGCGTAGTAGATGTCCATCATGTCGCCGATGTCCCTGGTCTCCAGGTACATGTTGCGACTGATGGCCTGGTCGATCCACTTCTGAGCGCGGGCCGCGACCTCGAGGAACGCGTACGGCGAGAGCTGGAAGCTCGTCTTGAACGCCGCCTTCAGGTCGTCCGGGATCTCCGCCACGTTCTGGATGTCGCCCTGCGAGCGCAGGATCGACTCGCGCGTGGTCTCCCACAGGCCGCGGGCCTGCAGCGCCTCGACCAGGTTGCGGTTGACCTCGAGGAACTTGCCCGACGAGGTCGAGCGGCTGAAGATCTGCGAGAACTGCGGGTCGAAGCCGGGCGTGGTTCCGGCGACGAGGCCGATGGATGCGGTCGGTGCGATGGCCATGAGGGTCGCGTTGCGCATCCCGCCCTTGACCTTCTCGCGCAGGCTGTCCCAGTCGAGACGCGTGGTGCGATTGACCTTGATCGGCACGCCGCGGTCCTGCTCGGTGAGGGCGATCGAGTCGAACGGGACGAGTCCCTGCGACCAGCGCGAACCGTCGAAGTTCGGGTACGCGCCGCGCTCCTTCGCCAGGTCGGCGCTCTCGTCGATGGCGGCGTACGAGACGTGCTCCATGATCTCGTCGATCAGGTCGTACGCCTCTTCGCTCTCGTAGCTGAAGCCGAGCCGCTCGACGATGTCGGTGAAGCCCATCACGCCGAGCCCGATGGCACGGTTCTGCTTGTTGGAGAAGTCGGCCTCGTCGACGCTGGAGATCGTGATGTCGATCAGGTTGTCGAGCTGGCGGACGGCGCTGCGGGCGCTTTCCTCGATGCGGGCCCAGTCCATCTTGCCGTCGACCAGGTGACGCGACAGGTTGATCGACGCCAGGTTGCAGACGGAGACGTTGTCGCGGTCCTGCGGGAGGGTGATCTCCGTGCAGAGGTTGGACAGGTGGATGGTGCCGGTGTTGTTGTTGAGGGCACGGTTGTTGATGGTGTCCTTCCAGGTCAGCCACGGGTGGCTGGTGGTCTGGAGGCTCATCAGGATGTCCTTGAACTGCGAGCGCGCGCTGATCTTCTTGAACATGTGCAGGCGGCCGGCCTCTGCCTCGCCCACGTAGAACGCGTAGCGCTCGGAGAACTCCTTGCCGTACAGCTCGTTGAGGTCGGAGACCTCCAGCGGGTCGAAGAGGTACCAGTCGCCGTCGTTCTGCACGCGCTTCATGAACTCGTCGCTGATCCAGACCGCGGTGTTGGCGGTGCGGGTGCGGCGGTACGGGTCGCCGGAGTTCTGACGCAGGTCGAGGAACTCCGGGAAGTCCATGTGCCAGTTCTCCATGTAGAAGCAGAGGGCGCCGAACTTCTTGCCACCGCGGCTGACCGCACGCAGCACGGAGTCGATCGTGTGCATGAACGGGATGGGGCCTGTGGAGGTGGTGTTGTTGGAGCGGATGGGCGAGCCCTGGGCGCGCAGCTTGGTGACGGAGAGGCCGATGCCGCCGGTGCCCTTGGTGAGCCACATGACGTCGCGGACGCTCTTCGCGATGTGCTCGATGTCGTCCTGCATCTCCATGACGAAGCAGTTGGAGAGCTGCGGGTATGCGGTTCCGGCGTTCACCAGAGTGGAGCCCGCCGCGAGGTATTCGAGCTTCGACATCTTGTCGTAGAACCCGAGGGCGTGGGAGGTGGGGTCTGCCTCGTTGAGGGACAGGCCCATCGCGATGCGCATCCAGAAGTACTGCGGGACCTCGAGGGTCTCGCCGTTGCGCGCCTTGATGCCGTAGCGGTTGTTGAGGGTGACGACGCCGATGTACTTGAGCAGTCCGTCGCGCGACGGGTCGAGGTGGCCGGCGAGGCGGTCGAGGTCGAAGAGAGAGGTGAAGCGGGGCTCGAGGAGCTGCTCGGAGACGCCGCGCTCGATGTACGCACGGAAGTGGCTGGCGTGCAGTGCGACGAGCTCGTCGTGGCCCTCGTAGTCGCCGAGGACGCGCTTGTAGATCGTCTTGAGCAGGAGGCGGGCGGCCACGGTGTCGAACGCCGGGTCGTCCTTCACGTTCTGCAGCGCGACCTGGATGACGGCCTCGTCGAGCTGCTGCGTGGTGATGCCGTCGAACAGCGTCAGCTCGAGCTCGCTGGCGATCTGGGTGACCCAGGTGATGTTCTCGTCGAGGCCCTGCGCGGCCGACTCGATGGCCAGGTTGATCTTGTTCGCGTCGTACGGCTCCCTCTCGCCGTTGCGCTTCACGACCGTGATTGCCACTTTCTCTCCCTCTCACTGTGCCGCTCTGCCTGAGCGGCGAAGTCTGTGCGTTCCCCGCGGGCGCGCACGGCGCGCTCGCAAAACCCCTTGTCACGACCGAAATCCGCTGGGCGAGACCCGCAGTGCGTTTCGGCGTGTGACCACTATATAGCGGGGTACCGACATTTATCGAACCCCATATCTAGTGGGCGTGTCATCCACAGGTGTGCATAACTTATGCACTTTTCCACAGCCCGTCTCCCCCCTTGGCGAACCGCATCCCACCGATAGACTTGACCTCTTGTGAGCACGTATTCGAGCCTTCTCAAGACGCCGGGCGTCACGCGCATCATCGCTGCCCAGCTTCTGGCCCGGTTCCCGTTCGGGATGCTCTCGCTCGCCTTCCTGCTGCACATCGAGCACGTCCACCACTCCTACGGCGCAGCCGGACTCGTGCTCGGCGCGATGAGCATCGGCCAGGCCATCGCAGGGCCGATGACGAGCCGCCTGATGGGCATCCTCGGGATGCGCGTGGTGCTGTGGACCACCCTCATCCTGTGCGCGGCGGCCGTCGCGGCGATCGGCGTGTTCGTCATGCCCATCCCGGTGACGATGGGCGTGGCGTTCTTCGCCGGGCTCAGTATGCCGCCCATCCAGCCCGCTGTCCGCACCATCTACCCCAAGATGGTCAACTCCCGTCAGCTCACCCCGCTGTTCTCGCTGGACGCGTCCGCGCAAGAGATCATCTGGATCGCAGGACCCGTCGCGATCACGTTCGTCGCCACCCAGATCGGCACGGTGCAGGGCATCCTGATGTCCGTGGCGATCATGCTGCTCGGCGGCCTGTGGTTCATTTCCTCGCCAGAGGTCGGGAGGGTGCGCATCCCGCGCAGCAAGCGCCGGTTCGGCGTGGTGCTCGCCCGTCCTCCCGTGCTTCTGGCGACGGTGGTCGGCTTCCTGCTGATCGGCTCGTGCGCTGCGATCGAGGCGGGCGTGGTCGCGAACTTCGGCGAAGGCTCGCCGTTCGCCGGCATCGTGCTTGCCATCTGGTCACTCGGCTCCCTCGTCGGCGGCCTGGCGTTCGGGCACGTCCCGATCGGACCCTGGGCGACGGCACGACGCATGTTCATCGTCTTCGTCGGCGTGGTCATCTCCACGTTCATGCTCGGCTCCTGGTGGGGCCTCTCGCTCACGCTCATCGTCGCCGGCCTCGGCATCGCACCCGCCCTGGCCGTGCTGTTCGCGATCGTTTCGGCGAGCGTGAAGTTCTCCGACACCGCAGAGGCGTACGGCTGGGTGGGCACCGGCCAGCTCATCGGCGCCGCCCTCGGTTCCGCGCTGGCCGGCTTCCTCATCGACGGCAGCGGAGCGGTCGGCGCGTTCTGGGTGGCCGGCGCGTTCGCCCTGGTCGGCTTCATCGTGCCCGCCCTGGCCCACCGCATCCACCCGGACCTCCGCGGCCGCGACGCCTCCCCCATCCCCGACACCGAGCCGGTTCCCGTCCAGCCCTCCTGACGCGCCGGTTCCGCCCGGCCGCGGCCGCGCCGCGTCGCGCCCCCGGGCCTCTCCGTCCAGCCAACGCCGGACGTTGCGGCAGAACCTCCGTCCCAACGGAGAACCGACACGGCGCGTCGCCGCGAACTCCGTCCCAACGGAGCTCCGCTCGTTCAGCAGGACACGCCGCACGAGCCCACGACAACTCCGTCCCAACGGAGAACCGACACGGCGCGTCGCCCCGAACTCCGTCCGAACGGAGAACGGCTCGTTCAGCAGGAGTATGCCGCACGACACCACAGCAACTCCGTCCCAACGGAGAACCGACACAGCGTTTCGCCCCGAACTCCGTCCCAACGGAGCTCCGCTCGTTCAGCAGGACAACGCCGCACAACACCACAGCAACTCCGTCCCAACGGAGAACCGACACAGCGTGTCGCCACGAACTCCGTCCGAACGGAGCTCCGCTCGTTCAGCAGGAGTATGCCGCGCGAGACGACGACAGCTCCGTCGCAACGGAGAGCCGTCGCGGCGTGTCGCCGCGCACTCCGTCCGGACGGAGAACGGCTCGTTCAGCAGGAAGACCGAAACGACACGCCGTCCGAGACTCCGTCCGGACAGAGAACGGGTCGTGTGCGGGCCGAAACTCCTTCGTTATGGAGCGGCGGCGCGGGGGCAGCGGGGCGGGGCGGCGGCGCGAGCGGTAAGCGGCGGGACGGCGCGAGCGGCGGCCGCGGGACGGTGCGAGCGGCGAGTGGCAGCGGACGCGCTACCAGCGCGGGTGCACGACGGCGCGGAAGCGGCGGTCGTAGATGTCGCGGACCGCGGCCTCGAATGGGGCGCCGAGCGGGGCGGCGGAGCCTGCTGCCGCGTTGGCGCGCGCCTGCTCCGGCGAGCGGGCGCCCGGGATCACGGTGGAGACGCCGTCCTGCTGGGCCACCCAGGCGAGCGCCGCCTGCGCGGGAGTCAGACCGGACGGGACCAGCGCCGCGAACTCGCGGGCCGCGGCGACGCCCTCGTCGAAGTCGACGCCGGAGAACGTCTCGCCGACGTCGAACGCCTCGCCGTGGCGGTTGTACGCGCGGTGATCGTCGGCGGCGAACACCGTGTCGGCCGTGTACCGGCCGCTCAGCAGCCCGGAGGCGAGAGGAACGCGCGCGATGATCCCGACGCCTGCCTCGCGAGCCGCGGGAAGCACCTCGTCGAGCGGCTTGAGCCGGAACGCGTTGAGGATGATCTGCACCGTCGCCGTGCCCGGCCGCGCGATCGCGGCGAGCGCCTCGTCGCAGGTCTCGACGCTCACGCCGTAGTTCGCGATCGCGCCGTCTGCGACGAGCGTGTCGAGGGCGTCGTAGACCGCATCCGTCGAGAACACCGGGGTCGGCGGGCAGTGCAACTGCATCAGGTCGAGCGTGTCGACGCCCAGGTTGGCGCGAGATCGGTCCGTCCACTCGCGGAACTTGGCCAGCGTGAAGTTGTCCGGGTCCTGGGCCTCACGGCGGCCCATCTTGGTCGCGACCGTCAGCGGAGCCTCGGGATGCGCCGCCCGGTATGCGCCGATCAGGCGTTCGCTGCGCCCGTCGCCGTAGACGTCCGCCGTGTCGAAGAAGGTCACACCCTCCGCGACCGCGGCGTCGAGGACGGCCAGCGCATCCTGCTCGCTGACGTCGCCCCAGTCCGCTCCGAGCTGCCAGGTGCCGAGTCCGATGACAGAGACCGTGCGGCCCGTCTTGCCGAGTGTGCGCTGTTGCATACCGCCAGGCTACGCGAACGAGTGGTCCCGAATTGCCGTGCGGCACCGGCCGCAACGGCAATTCGGGACCACTCGATGTGGGCGAAACAGGTCAGGCGGGCTGGAGGACGCGGTCGTCGTGGTGCTCGGGGACCGCCGCCGCGACGACCTCCTGGTTGCGGAAGTGCCCGGCGATCATCGCGATCACTCCGACCAGGCTCCAGCCGACCAGCACCAGCCAGGGGAACAGCGTGTCCGCATCCGGGAAGTAGGACAGATCGCGCACCAGCGTCGCCGACGCCCCAGGCACGAACCACTGCCCGATCGCACCCCACGGCGCCGCCATGAACTGGATGGGCTGCGCAGCGGAGGACAGCGGGTTGCCGATCAGCATGGTCAGCACACCGCCGACGGCGATGCCGGCGCGGCCGATGAGCGCGTTCATCCCGACGATGAAGGATGCGGTGGCGAACATGGCCAGCCCGACGGCGAGCGCGTTGAGCCAGTAGTCGCCCTGCAGCACGCCGAACCAGCCCTGCATGATGGCGACGATCCCGAGTCCGCCGACCACACCGTACGCGGTCACCGCTGCGAGTCGCCGCCAACTGCCGGCGACCAGGAACGAGATGAGGATGCCGCCGACGAGCCCGCCGAGCACGAGCGGGAATGAGGCGGCGGTGAGTCCGAGGCCGCGTGCGTCGGTGGAAGCGAGCGGCACGACGTCGGTCACCTTCACCGTGATGGCCGGTGCGACCGTTCCCTGCGGCGCGGCGCCAGCGGCGACGGCCTTCTGCACTGCCGCGGCGGCCTGCGCGTTCGCCTGCGTCTGGAGCTGACCGGCGAGCTGGCCGAGGAGCTGGCTGACGGCCGCTCCGTTGGCCGACGCGGTGAGCACCTCCGGCTGAGCGCCCAGAACGATGGCGCCGTACGCATCCCTGGTCTGGATGCGGTCGACGGCCGCGGCGCGGGAGTCCACCGTCGTCACGTCGAAGACCCCGTGCGCGTTCGTGTCGAGGGTGGTCCGCACGGCGGCGACCTGGGCACTGTCGCCCGCGATGGCGATGGGGACGTCTTTCACCGACGAGGTCATGGTGGGCCAGACGAAGGCGAGGAGCACGACGCCGACGATGACGGCGGCCGCGACGGCGACGGCGATGGCCCGACCCCACGGGGTGTGCGGGATGCGGATGGGCTGCTGCTGGGTGGGTGTGGTCACGATGACCTCCAAATAAAAAGAATGTTCGTTCTTTATTGTGAGCGAGGCATCGGCTACTGTCAAGAACGAACATTCTTTTTTCCAAGGAGAGCGAGCCGACGATGCCGAAGGTCAGCGAGGCCCACCGCACGGCCAGACGCCACGAGATCGCGCAGGCCGCCTTGCGCTGCTTCGCCAGGAACGGCTTCCAGGGCACGTCCATGGCCGACATCATCACCGAGTCCGGCCTCTCCGCCGGCGCCATCTATGGCCACTACAGCAGCAAGAGCGAGCTGATCCACCTGGCGATCATGGAGGTGCTCGACGCCCGCTTCCTCGAGCTCGCCGAAGCCAGAGCACACTCACCCCTCCCCTCCCCCGGCGAGATCATCGGGCTGCTGCTCACCGGCATGAAGGCGCAGGTCGGCGACCTCGGGATGCTCGTCCAGGTCTGGGGCGAGGTCGCGCACGAACCGGAGCTGCGCACCATGACGGACGCCATCGGCGTCCGCGTGAGCGGGATGCTCACCGACTACCTCCGAGCCTGGTACGCGCACTCGCTCGGCGCGGACGCTGACGAGGCCGCGAGACTCGCCGAGAGGTACGCGTCACTGTACGTCGGGATCGTGCAGGGCTACGTCACGCAGTCCACCCTGTTCGACGGCTTCGACGGCGAGGCTTACCTCGCGGCCGCGTCGAGCATCCGCCCCGCCTGAGGCGGGCCGCTCCCCTCGCCCGCGTCAACCGCAGGCGGCGGCCACCACGCGCGCCATGCGCTTGCGGATGATGTGGTCGTTCGCCTCCACCCTGTGCATCGTGACGTGCCGCATCGCCTCGACCACGGCGAGGCTGCCCGGCGCGATGAACGCATCCAGAGTGCCGTAGACCACCTGCACCGGAACGCGCACCCGCGCCAGATCGCTGACGACGGTCTGCGACTCGATGCAGTTCTGAAGCGAGAGCACGAACGGCGACCAGTTCTTCTCGGTGATCTCGAAGACGCCCTTGATCGGCAGGAGCCGCGCCAGGATCCCGGCGTTGCGGATCGTGAACTCCTTGTTGTTCCGCAGGAATTCGTAGGCGCGCAGGTAGGCGCTCACCCTGCTGCGCACCCTCCTGTCCCCGATCTCGGCGGGGGTGCCGTAGATCGGCAGGCCGACCAGCACCAGCCTGGTCAGCGCATCCGGATGCTCGGCCGCGTACCGCGCCACGATCAGGCTGCCGAGGGAGTGCCCGACCAGGACGAACGGATGCGCGATCCTCAGCGACCGCAGCGTCGCGTGCAGGGCGTCGACGTGCTCCTCCAGCGTGTACGTCGCATCCGGCGGGGTCGGCGAACGACCGAAGCCGAGGATGTCGATGGAGATGACCCGGTGGGACGGTTCGAGCAGCGGCACGAGGTTCTGGAAGGTGACGGAGGAGGAGGCGATCCCGTGCACGAGCACCACGACGGGGCCGGTGCCCTCATCGCCCGCGACGTGCAGCAGCGGGGCGCGCCGGAAGATCCGACCGAACGCGTCAGCGACTCTCCCCATGCGCCCCACCCTCTCACACCGGTCCGGGGGCGCTCCCGGCAGGGCGCTCCGCCGCGCTTCCTTCCGCACGGTTCGGCCACCACGGCGGCCGGACGCGGGCGAGCACGTCGAGCAGCGCATCCACATCCCTCGGGCGTTCGCTGTCGAGCCAGGCGTCGATCGCGCCGATGGTGCCGTCGGCCAGGTAGCGCGCGATCATGCGGCGCTCGGCGGCGTCCGCGGCGGGGACGGTGAGACTGTGCTGGTCGAGCAGCAGTTCGATGGAGCCCTGGAAGTGCGCGCTCAGCATCGCGTGCAGGCTGGCGGAGCCGCTGTCCGGACCAAGGCCGCGACGGTAGATCGCGTCGTGTTCGTCGACGTGCACGAGCACCGCGCGGGTGACGCCGACGACCGCGGCGAACGCGTCATCGGGGCCGACGTCGAGCAGGTAGCCGGCGCGGAGCACGTCGAGCTCGCCACGCAGCACCTGCTGCAGGAGCTCGGTGGGCGACGGCGCGTATGTGTAGACGGTCGAGCGGTGCACCCCGGCCGTGCGGGCGAGCTCGGAGACGGTGATCTCGGTCACCGGACGCTCGGTGGCGAGCTCCAGGATGGCGTCGCTCAAGCGCGCGATCGTCTTCTCTTGGCGTGCATCCATGTTTCGATCGTACAATTGAGTTATCCGACAGGTGTCGGATAACTGAAAGGAGATTCACTCATGGCTCAGTACGACGTCGCAGGCCGTTCCGCGATCGTGACGGGAGGAGGCTCCGGCATCGGACGCGCGGTCGCTCTCACGCTGGCGGCGAGCGGCGCAGCCGTGCTCGTCACCGACCTCAACGAGGCCAACGCCAACGCGGTCGTCGGCGAGATCCAGGCCGCAGGCGGCACCGCCGCCGCGCTCATCGGAGACGTGACCGACCCCGAATTCGCCATCGCGAGCGTCGCCGCAGCGAACGAGCTGGCGCCACTGCGCATCGCGGTCAACAACGCGGGAATCGGCGGGGAGGCCAACAAGGTCGGCGACTACTCGCTGGAGAGCTGGCGGAAGGTCATCGAGATCAACCTCAACGCAGTGTTCTACTCGCTGCGCCCGCAGCTCGACGCGATCGCGGCCAACGGCGGCGGTTCGATCGTGAACATGGCATCCATCCTCGGCAGCGTCGGCTTCCCGAACTCGTCCGCGTACGTCACGGCCAAGCACGCCCTGCTCGGTCTCACCCAGAACGCCGCGCTCGAGTACGCCGACCAGAAGGTGCGCGTCACCGCGGTCGGCCCCGGCTTCATCCGCACCCCGCTCGTCGAGTCTGCGATGGATGCGGACGCCCTCCACTTCCTGGAGTCGAAGCACGCCCTCGGCCGCCTCGGCGAGCCGGAGGAGGTCGCGGCCCTCGTCGCGTTCCTCGCCTCCGACGCCGCCAGCTTCATCACCGGCAGCTACCACCTGGTCGACGGCGGCTACACCGCTCAGTAGGGGGTGTCCGAAGGTGAAGTCGGCCGACGCGCCGTGCGGAACTCCGTTCGGACGGAGAGACCGGCCGGCTTCGGCCGGAACTCCGTTCGGACGGAGACCGCCCGGGCGGCGCCGGGCGGCCTCCCGTAGGCTGGGGAGCGTGACCGAGCACATCCCGTTGCTGAGCGACGAGCTGCTGGAGCGCATCCGCTCCCGGGCAGCCGGCTACGACGCCGAGAACGCCTTCTTCGCGGACGACTTCGCAGAACTGGTCGACGCCGGATACCTGAAGGCCCTGGTTCCAGCCGGATTCGGCGGAGGCGGCCTCGGCCTCGAACAGGTCGCCCGCGAGCAGGTCCGTCTCGCCGGAGCCGCCCCTGCGACCGCCCTCGCCGTCAACATGCACCTGGTCTGGACCGGCGTGGCCAAGGTCCTGCACGACCGTGGAGACGCCTCCCTCGACTTCGTGCTGCGCGAGGCCGGTGCCGGCGAGGTGTTCGCGTTCGGCCTGAGCGAGGCGGGCAACGACCTCGTGCTGTTCGGCTCGACGACGGATGCGCGTCCTCAGCCGGACGGCTCGTACCGCTTCCACGGCACCAAGATCTTCACCTCCCTCTCCCCCGCCTGGACGCGGCTCGGCACAATGGGCATCGACACCACCAGCGCGGACGCCCCCAAGATCGTCTACGGCTTCGTCGAGCGCGACGGCGGCGGATTCACCATCCGAGAGGACTGGGACACCATCGGGATGCGCGCCAGCCAGTCGAACACGACCGTGCTCGACGGCGCCGTCTCACCGGCCGACCGCATCGTGCGCCGCCTCGACCCCGGCCCCAACCCCGACTCCCTGGTCTTCGCCATCTTCGCCAACTTCGAGATCCTGCTCGCCGCCGTCTACACCGGCATCGGCGCCCGCGCGCTCGACCTCGCCGTCGCTGCCGCCCACCGCCGCACCAGCCTCAAGAACGACGGCCGCAGCTACGCAGCCGACCCGGACATCCGGTGGCGCGTCGCCGACGCCGCCATCGCCCAGGACGCGCTGCTCCCCCAGCTCGACGCCATCGCACGGGATGTGGACCAGCTCGCCGACCACGGAGCCCAGTGGTTCCCGAAGCTGGTCGGGATGAAGGTGCGTGCCACCGAGACCGCGCGGCAGGTGGTGGACCAGGCCATCCGCGTCTCCGGCGGCTCGACGTACTTCGCCGGAAACGAGCTCGGTCGCCTGTACCGCGACGTGCTGGCCGGGATCTTCCACCCATCCGACGACGAGTCGGCGCACTCCACCGTCGCGAACGCCTGGCTCGGCCCGGCAGAGGCACCCTCGAAAGGAACCGAATGAAGCAGCTCTCTCCCGACGACTTCGCCGAGCGACTGAAGCGGGGAGCCCGCAGCGCGGCCTCAGCGGGGTTCGACGGTCTGCTGATCGCCCCTGGCCCCGACCTCGCATACTTCGCCGACTATCTTCCGATCGCCACCACGGAGCGCATCACCCTGCTGGTGATCCCCTCCGACGGCGACCCCGCCATGATCGTGCCGATCCTGGAGCACGACAGCGCCGCCGCGACGCGTGCGGCGGACGCCTTCCGCATCTTCGACTGGTCGGACGGCACGGACGAGTACGTCCCGACCGCCGCCCTCCTGAAGCCGAACGGCCGTTACGTCATCTCCGACGCCGCCTGGGCGATGCACCTGCTCGCGCTGCAGCAGAAGCTCCCCGACGCGCGATTCGAGTCCATCTCGCACGCGCTGCCGATGCTCCGCGCGGTGAAGGGCGCTGACGAGATCGACCGGCTCGCCGCAGCGGGCGCCGCCGCCGACGCGACCTTCGAGCAGATCCTCTCCGTCCGCTTCGCCGGGCGCACCGAGAACGAGGTCGCCGCCGACCTCGCCAGACTGCTGCGCGAGCACGGTCACTCCCAGGTCGACTTCACGGTTGTCGGCAGCGGCCCGAACGGCGCGAACCCGCACCACGAGGCGGGAGACCGCACCATCGAGCACGGTGACATGGTCGTGCTCGACTTCGGCGGCATCATGGACGGCTACGGCTCGGACACCACCCGCACCGTCCACGTCGGCGAGCCGACCGACGAGGAACGCACGGTGTTCGAGACGGTGAAACGCGCCCAGCAGGCGGCGTTCGAGGCCGTCGCGATCGGCGTCGCCTGCCAGGAGATCGACAGGGCGGCCAGGGCCGTGATCCGGGATGCGGGCTACGGAGACTACTTCATCCACCGCGTCGGTCACGGCATCGGGATGACCACGCACGAGCCGCCGTACATGGTCGAGGGTGAGGAGCGCCCGATCGAGGAGGGGATGTGCTTCTCGATCGAGCCGGGCATCTACCTGCCCGGCCGCTTCGGCGTGCGCATCGAGGACATCGTCGTCGCCACCGCGTCCGGGGCGAAGCGACTCAACAACACCAGCCGAGAACTGCACATCGTCCAGTGACCACGGCCACGCGCATCCTGAGCCCGTCCGATACGGAGCGTCTGCGGGCGCTGCGCAGGATGAAGCTGATCGCGACCGGCTTGTTCGTGCTGATGGCGGTGATCTTCGTGATCGCGTTCACACTGCAGGGCAGGTTCCCGTGGCTCGGCTACGTGCGCGCGGCGGCCGAGGGCGGCATGGTGGGAGCGCTGGCGGACTGGTTCGCGGTGACGGCGCTGTTCCGGCATCCCCTCGGGCTGCGCATCCCGCACACCGCGATCATCCCGAACCGCAAGGACGAGATCGGCGCGAGCCTCGGCGAGTTCGTGGAGACGAACTTCCTGTCGGACGAGGTGGTCGCAGGCAAGCTCGGCTCCATCGACATCGCGGGAGCGCTCGGCTCCTGGGTGGCCAGACCGGAGAATGCGCGGCGGGTGGTCGCCGAGGCGTCGACCGCGGTGCGCGGGCTGGCGACCATGCTCGACGACGAGACGATGCGCGACGCCATCGAGGCCGTGGTGCGCACCCACCTGATCGAGCCGGAGTGGGCGCCGCCGATCGGCAGGCTCGGGGCGCGCATCCTGGAGTCCGGCGGACACCACGAGGCGGTCGACCTGCTCGTGGACCGGCTGGACGACTGGGTCGCCGCCAACCCGGAGGCGTTCGGCGCCCTCGTCTCCGCCCGTCTGCCGTCCTGGCTGCCGTCGTTCGTCGACCGGCTGGTGGACGACCGGGTGTACACCGAGGTCCGGCGCTTCCTCGCGGACGTGCGCTCCGACCCGCAGCACAAGCTGCGCGTGGCCATCGACGGCTATCTCGTGGAGCTGGTCGACCGTCTGCAGAACGACCAGGCCACCATCGCGAAGCTCGAGGCGGCCAAGCACCACGCGTTCGACGACCCGCGCGTGCGCGAGCTGGCCGGCTCCGCCTGGCAGGCGGCCAAGACCGCAGCAGTGGATGCGCTGGCCGACCCGCAGAGCGAGCTGCGGCAGCGCGCGGAGGCGGCGCTCGCGGACGCGGGAGCGCGGCTCGCCTCGGACCGGGAGCTGGGCGCCAAGGTGAACGTGTGGCTCACCGACGCGGCCGTGCACCTCGTCGCCACATACCGGCACGACATCGCGAGCGTGATCGGCGACACGGTGACCGCGTGGGATCCGAAGGAGACCACGGAGAAGATCGAGCTGCAGGTCGGGAAAGACCTGCAGTTCATCCGCATCAACGGCACCGTCGTCGGCGCGCTCGCGGGCGTGGCCATTTTCACCGTCGCCACGGCGCTTCTGCCGCGCTGAGCACGTCGCACGACTCGTGCCGAAGGCGCGGTCGGAGGGCGCACGACCGCGCCTTTCACACGACTCGTGGGGCGACGGCGCGACCGCACGTCGCACGACTCGTGCCGAAGACGCGGTCGGAGCGCGCACGACCGCGCCTTTCACACGACTCGTGGGGCGACGGCGCGGCGGGGCGGCGCAGCGTCAGCGGGCGAGCGCGCGGCGGCGACGCCGCACGAGCGGGATGGCGACGAGCCGCCATCCGACGAGGAACACGCCGAGCACGACCGTCGCGACGACGATGAAACTCGGTTCGATGCCCTGCCCCACCGAGGTGCGGATGAGCATCCCGAGCGCCACGGTCATCAGCCAGACCGGGATGCCCGGCCAGAGGATCGCGAGCGGGCGACGCCACGCGACGGTCACCAGCCACCCGGCCAGGAGGCCGACGAGGAACGGCCAGTATGTGTCGACGATCCCGGTGAGACTCGCCGCCTCGCCGTGGCTGCGGCGTCCGATGAGCACGAAGACCAGCACGAGCACAGCGTCGATGACGAACGCCAGCAGGGGAGTCTTCCAGGATTTCACGGCTTGATGCTACGCGCGCACACCCGTGCGTTGGCTGGTAGCCACCTGGCCGTCAGTAGACTGTCGACACCCTGACGCCGAGCCCTGGAGTCCCCCGTGCCGAACTTCGACTTCCTCGCCCAGCCGTCGCTCCCACGGCCAGACGCGACCGGCGACGACGCCGCCGCGATCGCCGCGGAGCACTACGGCCTGACGGGCACCGTCACCGAGCTCGGCAGTCAGCAGGACCGCAACTTCCTCATCGACACGGGGACGGCCCGCTACGTGCTGAAGCTCGCCAATCCGGTGTTCTCCGCCGACGAGCTGCGCGCGCAGAACGCGGCGATGGCGACGCTCGCCGGGTCGGGCGTGCGCATCCCCGAGGTGCTGACGGCGACGGACGGCAGCGACCTGGTCGCGGTCGAGGTGCGCGGGGTCTCGCTGCTCGTCCGGCTGCTCGGCTACCTCGACGGCGAACCACTCACCGGCGTCGCAGAGCCGTCCACGGAGCAACTGCGCACTCTCGGCACACTCGCAGGCACAGTGGCTGCCGGACTGGCCACTCTCCGGCACCCCGGGCTCGCGCGCACCACCCAGTGGGATGCGCGGATCGGCGGCGAGGTCGTCGACCTCCTCCTCGACCACGTCGCCGACCCCGCCAAACGCCGCGTGGTGCGCGAGACAGTGGATGCGGCGCTCGCCAGCCTGGCCCCACTGCGAACGCGGCTGCGGGTGCAGGCGGTGCACGGCGACGTGACGGACGACAACATCGTGCTGGCGCCGGGTGACGCGGGCCACGGCGGCGCGGACGGTGCAGACGGCGCAGACGGCGCGGACGCCGGCGGCCGGGCAGGCAGCGCAGGGGTGATCGATTTCGGCGACGTGGCAGACGGCTGGCTGGTGGGCGAGCTGGCCGCCACAGTCACCAGCGCGCTGCACCACGTGCCCGCCGATCCGCTGGCAGTGCTCGACGTTGTGGAGGCGTTCGCTGCCGAGTCTCCGCTCGACGACGCCGACATCGCGGCGCTCTGGCCGCTCGTCGTGCTGCGCGGGGCCGTGCTCGTGGTGAGCGGCGAGCAGCAGGTCGCGCTCGACGGCGACAACAGGTACGCGGACGAGAACCGCGCCCACGAGTGGCTCGCCTTCGACGTGGCGCGGCGCATCGACGCCGCCGAGTTCGAAGCGGCGCTGCGGTGGCGGCTGGAGCACGCGGCCGGTGGCTCCCCGGTCCTGACCGCCGCTCCGCTCGCCGGCTCGCCACTGGTCGGGCTCGCCACCGAGGTGCGGCACGTCGCCGATCTCTCCGTCACCTCGCACGCCCTCGACGCCGGCCGCTGGCTCGACGACGCCGCAGAGGCCGGAGTGCTCGCCGCCATCTGCCGCGAGCACGGGCACGCCGTCACCCGCTACGCGGAGAACCGCCTCACCCGCGCATCCATCGACCGGCGTGCAGCGTCCGCCACCCGTGCGCTCTCGGTGACCCTGGATGCGCCGGGCGGCGTCGACGTGACCGCCCCGTTCGCCGGGGAGCTCGCCCTGGTCGATGGCTCGTGGCGGCTGCGCGGTGACGACGTCGACCTGTGGCTCGACGGTCTCAGCCGCCCGCTCACCACCGCGCACGTCACGGCGGGAGAGGCGATCGGCGCGGCCGTCACCCTCACCGTGCAGTTCAGCAGGGTGCGCGGGCGACGGCCTCCGTCGTTCGTGACCCCGAGCGTCCCGCGATCGCTGTGGGAGCAGCTCTCTCCCGACCCGTCTCCGCTGTTCGGCGCCGACCTCGCCGCGCCGGAGAGCGACGCCGCGGTCGCGCTCGCCCAGCGCGACGACACGTTCGCGACCGTGCAGGAGCACTACTTCGCGGAGCCGCCGCTGATCGAGCGCGGCTGGCGACACCACCTCGTCGACACGCACGGGCAGAGCTACATCGACATGGTGAACAACGTGACAGCGGTGGGGCACGCGCATCCGCGGCTCGTCTCCGGCGTGCGCGACCAGTGGGCGCTGCTCAACACGAACTCGCGGTTCCATTACCAGGAACTCGCGCGCTTCACCGCGCGCCTGGCCGAGCTCGCCCCCGCACCGCTCGACACGGTGTTCCTCGTCAACAGCGGAAGCGAGGCCGTCGACCTGGCGCTGCGGCTGGCGCAGACGCACACCGGGCGCCGCACCGTCCTGGCGGTCACCGAGGCCTACCACGGCTGGACGGTCGGTGCCGACGCGGTGTCGTCGTCGATCGGCGACAACCCGCGCGCGCTGGAGACGCGCCCGGACTGGGTGCGGCTGGTGGCCTCGCCGCACGCCTACCGGGGCCGCCACCGGGGAGCGGACTCCGCCCCCGCATACCTGGCCGACCTGGATGCGGACCTCGCCGCACTCGACGCCTCCGGGCAGACCGTCGCCGGCTTCATCGCGGAGCCGGTGTTCGGGAACGCCGGCGGTGTCATGCTCCCGGACGGCTACCTGCACGGCGTGTACCAGCGCATCCGGCATCGCGGCGGCGTGTGCATCGCCGACGAGGTGCAGGTGGGCTACGGCAGGCTCGGGCACTCCTTCTGGGGCTCGGAGCAGCAGGGCGTGGTGCCGGACATCATCACCGTTGCCAAGGCGATGGGCAACGGGCACCCGCTCGGTGCCGTGATCACGACGAAGGCCATCGCCGACTCGTTCGCGGCGGAGGGCAGCTTCTTCTCGTCCGCGGGCGGCAGCCCCGTGAGCGCCACGGTCGGGCTGACCGTGCTCGACATCATGCGCGATGAGGAGCTGCAGCGGAACGCCGCCGAGGTCGGCGACCACCTCGCCGCGCAGCTGCGTGCGCTCGGCGAACGCCACGCCTTGATCGGGGCGGTGCACGGGCTCGGGCTGTACCTCGGCGTCGAGCTCGTGCGCGACCGCGAGACCCTCGAACCGGCCACGGCCGAGGCCGCGGCGATCTGCGACAGGATGCTCGCGGAGGGGTGCGTGGTGCAGCCGACGGGAGACCACAAGAACGTGCTCAAGATCAAGCCGCCGCTGTGCATCACGCGAGAGAGCGCCGACCGGTTCGTGGATGCGCTCGACCTGGTGCTGGCGACGCTCTGACGACAGCAGCGCTGCCGGGGACTCCGCCCGCGGTCGTGTCGGTGGTTCGGCGTACGCTCGGCCCATGGCCGCCGCACCCGCCGTCTCGTTCACCGAGGCCGTCCCGTTCCGCATCGCCGTGCCCGACGACGACCTCGCCGACTTGCACGCGCGGCTGGACCGCACGCGCTACCCGGCGCAGACCCCCGCCGCACCCTGGGCGGCCGGCGTCGACATCCCGACCCTGCGCGCGCTGATGGACGAGTGGCGCGACCGGTACGACTGGCGAGCGGCCGAGGCCGGGCTGAACGCGGTGCCGCAGTACACCTCCGTGATCGGCGGCGACCTGGTGCACTTCGCCCACCTGCGCGGGCAGCGCAGCGCGGGTGCTGCAGACCCCATCCCGATCGTGCTGAGCCACGGCTGGCCGTACTCGTTCATCGAGATGTTGCCTCTGGCGCACCTGCTCAGCAGCGACGACGGCTCCGGGCAGACGTTCGACGTGGTCGTGCCGTCGCTTCCCGGATTCGGTTTCTCCGCGCCGATGGCCGAGCCGTTCACCTCCGACGTCGTCGCCGAACGCTGGCACACGCTGATGACCGACGTGCTCGGCTACCAGCGCTACGCCACCTACGGAGAGGATGTCGGCACCTGGACCAGCGACCGCCTCGCCGCCCTGCACCCCGACGCCGTGCTCGGCCTGTTCGCGACGCACGCAGCGTTCCCGCCGAAGGAGCGCGCGGCCCATCTGACCGACGACGAGCAGGCGTTCGTGGCGTGGCTCGACCGCAAGTGGGCCAGGGCGAGCGCGTACTCGGCGCAGCAGTCAACGCGCCCGGACACCCTCGCCGTCGGGCTCACCGACTCCCCGGCCGGGCTCGCCGCCTGGCTGCTGGAGAAGTTCCGCGAGTGGAGCGGCTCCGACGACGTGCACACCTGGTGGACGACGGACGAACTCCTCACCACCATCGCGCTCTACTGGTTCACGGGGTCCATCGGCACCTCGTTCCGCGCGTACTACGACGACGCGCAGGAGCCGCCGATGCCGCGCATCCACGTGCCGGTCGGCGTCTCGATCCAGTACGGCGAACGCGGCTTCCCGCGCAGCTACGCCGAGCGCACGTACACCGACATCCGCTTCTGGAACGACCTGCAGACGGGCGGTCACTTCACCGCCAAGCAGACTCCGGAGCTCGTCGCGGCCGACATGCGCGCGTTCTTCGAGATCGTGCGCGCCACCGCCTGAGCGGGCTGGGGCGCTGCCTGCTGCCTGCCGCCCGCCGCCTGCTGCCCGCCGCCTGCCGCCTGCCGCCTGCCTGCTGCCGCCTACCGCCTCGGCGTGCCGTCGCGGGCTACCGGAGAGCGCGAGCGGCGGCGGCGGCCAGCGTGGATGCGACAGCGGCGAGCGTCGAGGACTGCAGCGACCACTGGTGCCAGAACAACGGCACGTCGACCGGGTCGGCATCGTCGAGCACCACGAGGCCGCCCGAGGCGAGCTGCGCGGCGGTCTGCAGGTCGGGCAGCATCCCCCAGCCGAGCCCGAGCTCGGCCGCCCGCACGAACTCGCTCGACGCAGGCACGTAGTGACGCGGTGGATGCGCGCCAGGAGCGTGAGCGGCGAGGTAGCGGTCCTGCAGGGCGTCCTTCCGGTCGAACACCAGCATCGGCGCGGCGGCCATCGCCTCCGCCGTCCAGCCGTCCGGCAGCCAGCGGGCCGCGAACGCCGGGCTCGCCGCCGCCCGGTAGCGCATCGCCCCCAGCCGGGTGACGGTGCAGCCCTGCACCGGCTCGCGGTCGGAGCTGATCGCGGCCATCGCCGTGCCGTCCCGCAGCCGGTCGAGGGTGTGCTCCTGGTCGTCGAGCACGATGTCGAACGCGATGTCGCCGAGCTCTGCGAGCGCGGGCAGCACCCAGGTCGCGAGGGAGTCGGCGTTGACCACCAGCGGGATGCGCGGGACGGCGCCCGCCTCGTCACCGCCGAGCGCATCCACTGCTTCGCTCTCCAGCAGCGCAACCTGACGCGCGAGGGTGAGCAGGACGCGGCCTGCCTCTGTCGGCTCGATCGGCTTGCTGCGGCGGACGAGCACGCGGCCCACCTGCGATTCGAGGGAGCGCATCCGCTGGCTGACCGCGGACGGCGTGATGTGCAGGGCGGCGGCGGCGCGGTCGAAGGTGCCGTGGTCGACGACCGCGGCGAGCGTGCGGAGCTGATCGGTGCTGGCATCCATCGACAGCAATGCTAATGGAAGGTAAGAATCATGAGCTTCCCTGCACGCACGTCGATGCCTAGTCTCGATGTGTGACCCCCGCTTCCGCCTTCGCCGTCTATCTGACCGGCCTCGGCGCCGGAGCCTCGCTGATCATCGCGATCGGCGCGCAGAACGCCTACGTGCTGCGGCAGGGGCTGCGGCGCGAGCACGTGCTCCCGATCGTGCTGATCTGCGTGGCGAGCGACGCGGCGCTGATCGCGGCCGGCGTGGCGGGGATCGGCGCGATCATCCGCTCCGCGCCCATCACCCTGGAGATCATCCGCTGGGCGGGCTTCGCGTTCCTTCTGCTCTACGCGCTGTTCGCCGCCCGCCGCGCGCTCCGCCCCGAGCGCCTCGACGCCGGCACCGGCGCCGCGGCGACCTCCCTGCTTGCCGCGGTCGGCACCTGCCTCGCGCTCACCTGGCTCAACCCGCACGTCTACCTCGACACCGTGCTGCTGCTCGGCTCGCTCAGCGCCTCGCACGGCGACCCGGGCCGCTGGGTGTTCGGCGCGGGCGCGGTGACGGCCAGCATCCTCTGGTTCGGAATGCTCGGCTTCGGCGCACGCTACCTCGCCCCGGTCTTCGCGCGGCCCGTCGCGTGGCGCATCCTGGACGGGTGCATCGCGGTGCTGATGGTGGTGCTGGCGGTGCTGCTGGTGGTGTGAGCGCCGGGGAGACGGCGCAGCGGCGACACTCTTGTCGCTGGTCAGACAAAGAGACTAGAGATTCACTGCCAAGTGTCTGCACAGCCCCTCAATGTCTGGATAGATCGTCGAATCGCTATAGCCAAATAGATTCTGAAGACGGTCTCGAGTACTTTCCTTTCCCTCGGCGCTGATTCTCACCGTGTACGTCGACGCCAAGTTTCGCGCCGTGCTCTGATTGACTTCGTCGGGCTTGAGTAACTTCATGTAGATGGACCCGGAGGCAACCAAATCTGCCATCCTCCAGTTGTCGTTGCTCTTCGGACTATTGCGCTTTCTGAAACTCGACTGAATTTGCATCCCGCTGATAGGTACCCCTTCGACGATGAACACAGCATTCTGCGCAAGCATGCGGCTGTCGTACACCGGGGGCACCCAGAAACGCCTAAGGGAACCGTTTCCCCAGTTGTGGTCGTTTCTTCGCTCTTTGGTCAGCCAGTCGTGCCATGGGAGCCTGTGGCCTCCCCATTCTTCATCGAGCATGACTTGCGGCTCGGAAGAATTCTGAGCCGGACCATGAGTCGCAAGGGCGAAGAGCCTTCCGTCCGTCGAGTTGGCGGACGCGGTTGCAAACCAAGCCGCAATATATGGATTGAAACTGAAATCTATTAATCGAGTTGGACCGCCGTGATGCTGCACCCGCGCCAGAATCTCCAGGGCGGCGAGGGAATCAAATCTCCAGTCTTTCCTCGCGATTTCTAGCGTTCGTCTCTCGGCCTCAACTAGGTCATCCTCGTCTGGAAATTGTTGCTTGTCGACGTACATTATTTCGCCCGGGAACTCTCGGACAAGTTGGACCCCTTGTTTTTCGGCAAGCGTCCTGAAAAGTGAGCTGTGAAGCCCCCATCTGGCATCCTCCTGCCCCCGCCAAAGCAGTTTTCCCCGATGAGCACTTTGGATTTCGCTCACGACAATGTTGAGTTCATCGAATGAGTTCACCAGCGATTCCGTCTCGGCGAAGTACGAACTCGGCGATGCAAAGTCCCGTGAATGCCGCCAAGGTTGAGGCTGACTCTTCATCCCACACGTCCTCCCGCGAAACCGATCTCGCGCTACGCCTCCACAGACGCTTCTTGAGCGATGATGCCAACACTAGGGCGACCTGAAAGTTCGCGCTACGATCGCCTCCAGCTCAGGACCCGGGCCGCTGCCACCCTACTCAGAAGCCGGCGACCTGCACGCAGCGCAGAACCTACGCCTTAAATATCGCAAGCAAGGAATGTAATCGAACTGGCGCTAAAAGAACACGGGCCGCACTTCCTAGGAAGTGCGGCCCGTGTGGTGGTGGAGCTAAGGAGATTCGAACTCCTGACCTCTTCGATGCGAACGAAGCGCGCTACCAACTGCGCCATAGCCCCGTGAACTGCTCCCAAACAATATCATCCCAGGGGGGACGAAATCGAATCGGGGCTAGCTTGCGGCGCGTCGCCTGCGGAGCACGGCGTCGAGGTCGATCGCGTTGCTGTCGAGGTCGCCGACGAGGCCCATGGCCGCGTACCGGCTGGGCTCCTGCGCCGGCGCAACGGCGACGGACGAAGGAGCCGCGTGAGCGGTCTGCATGGCGGGCGCCGCCTGCGCCGTGGCGGCGGCCACCGTCGCGACCGGCCGCAGAGGCAACGGAGCGGGGACGCGCTCCGCCGCCTTGCGCTCGACCTCGGCCAGGGCGGCAGAGCGGCGCAGTGCGGTGGCCGCATCCATCGACGCCATGGCCGTCGCCGCGACGGTTCCGCGGGAGAGGTGAAGCGGCTTGGGCAGCGGGCGCGGGGTCCAGCTCTCCTGACGGGGCCGGCTGACCTGCTGAACGTCGTGCTTGGCGTCGTCGTAGAGCGCGGGTGCGATGGGCGCGGCGAGCGGCACCACGGTCGACACCGCGGCCGTGCGCTCCGCTCCGGCGAGACGCACGAGCATCCCGATGGCCAGGACCCCGACGACGGCGGAGACCGCGAGCGTGAGCCACGCGCCGGTGGCGACAAGCGAGACCGTGCCGATCACTCCCCCGACAACGGCGGCGACGAGGACGAGCGTGCTCAGACCCCGCGAACGGCGCAGCCTGCGGCGGCGCTGGGGCGAGAGCTTCGGGATCGCGGTCGCTGCCGCGAGGACGCGGGCGCGCTGGGCTGCTGCGGCCCGGGCGGCGCGTTCGAGGGCGATGGCGTCGGCAGCGGCAGCCTCCGCCTCCTCTGCGACGCGGCGCTCCTCCTCCGCGATGGCCTGCTCGCGGCGAGCGTGCGCAGCGGCGGCGGCGCGGGCCTCGGTGAGCTTCTTCTGCTCTGCGCGCTTCAGGATGCGCTGCTGCTCTGCCACCGTGCGCGCCGTCGCCTCCATGCGCACCTGCTCCGGCACCTCGCTCGTCTCGGCGAGGATGCGCAGCGTCTGCTGCAGCCGCACCGCGTTGCGTTCGGTCGCCAGATACTCACGCCTGCGCAGCCACACCGGGATGAGATAGGCCAGCCACAGCGCAGCGGCGATGGCAACGACCACCCCACCGCCCATCACGTCCCCTGTCATGCCTCTACGGTAGGGGGCGGCGTGTCCCGCAGCCCGGCAGCGCGCCGGGTGTGTTCGCGATGGAGAGTTCTCTCAGCCCGGATGCAGGGGCGACTCAGCGCAGCCGCATCCGGCCCGGTGTCGTCAGTGCTGTCGTGCGATCGGGATGGGGATCGCGGCGGCCGCTCTGTCCTCGGCCGGGATGGTCGCCGCATCCACCGGGGCGTTGCCGTCGAGCCAGCGGCGCAGGACGCCCTGGGTCAGCTCCTCCGTGACCAGCCCGAAGCAGAAGTGATCCCGCCAGTCGCCGTTGATGTGGATGTACCGGCGGCGCAGCCCCTCGTAGCGGAAGCCGAGCTTCTCGACCACGCGCAGGCTCGGACCGTTCTCCGGCCGGATGCAGATCTCCATCCGGTGCAGCCCGAGCTGATAGAAGCAGTAGTCCGTGGCCAGGGCGACCGCTGTCGGCGTGATGTTGCGCCCGGCGAACTCCTCGGAGACCCAGTAGCCGATGGTCGCGCTCGACAGCGAACCGTAGGTGATCGACGACACGTTGAGCTGCCCGGCCAACTGCCCGTCGTACTCGACGATGAACGGCAGACCGTGCCCTGCCCGCGCGTTCGCCAGCAGCGACCGGATGCTCGACCGGGTGTCGAACGACGTCGGCGCGTACGGGCTGGTCGCCTCCCACTGGCGCAGCCAGCTCCGGTTGTCGAGCAGGGAACGCTCCAGACCGCGGGCGTCGCGGAGGCGAATGGGCCTGAGCCCCACCCTGCCCTCGCTGAGTGACGGTACGACGATCGCCACGGACCTCTCCTTCGTGGTGCGGCTAGTTGGCCGGGTCGGCGACGGTTTCGACGGGTTCGGCCGGCTCCGCTGGCATCTCCGGCAGGATCTCCTCCGGCTCGTCCTCGAGCCCGGCCGCGAACTCGCGGAGCCAGGGGCGAAGGTCGGGGCCGAGATCCTCGCGGTCGGAGGCGAGCTGCACGATCGCCTTGATGTAGTCGAGCCGGTCGCCGGTGTCGTAGCGGCGGCCGCGGAAGACGACGCCGTACACGCCGCCGGTCCAGTCGGGCGCCTGCGCCATCGACTGCAGCGCATCCGTGAGCTGGATCTCGCCGCCCTTGCCCGGCTCAGTCTTCTCCAGCACGTCGAAGACCTCCGGGCGCAGCACGTAGCGGCCGATGATCGCGTAGTTCGACGGCGCGTGCTCGCGGTCGGGCTTCTCGACCAGCCCGGTGATGCGGACGACATCGTCGTCCTCGGTCTCCTCGACGGCGGCGGCGCCGTAGAGGTGGATCTGGCTGGGGTCGACCTCGAGCAGCGCGACGACGGTGGTGTTCCGCTCCTGCTGCACCTCGAGCATCCTGGAGAGAAGTTCGTCGCGCGAGTCGATGATGTCGTCGCCGAGAAGGACGGCGAACGGTTCGCGGCCCACGTGCATCTTCGCCCGGAGCACGGCGTGGCCGAGACCCTTGGGGTCGCCCTGGCGCACGTAGTGCATGTCGGCGAGGGCTGTGGAGTAGTTGACCTTCTCGAGCCGGTCGGTGTCGCCCTTCCTGGTGAGCGTCTCCTCGAGTTCGGCGTTGCGGTCGAAGTGGTTCTCGAGCGCGTTCTTGTTGCGGCCGGTGATCATGAGGACGTCGTGCAGACCGGCGTCCACCGCCTCCTCCACCACATACTGGATGGCGGGCTTGTCGACGACGGGGAGCATCTCCTTCGGCATCGCCTTGGTGGCCGGAAGGAAGCGGGTGCCGAGCCCCGCTGCTGGGATGACTGCTTTGGTGACGTGCGTTGCCATCTGCTCAGGGTATCGGCAATTCCAGGCACCCCTGGATGCAATCTCCTAGGATTGGCGTATGGATTCGGATACTGCCGCCCATCGCAAGCGCGCTCTGCGCGCAGAACTCCGCGAACGACGACAGAACCTCACCAGCACCGAGCGTGCTGCGGCGACGGCGGGCATCACCCGCAACCTCATCGATCTCGCCACCGATCTGTCCGCGCGCTCCGTCGCCTGCTACCTGTCGACGCCGATCGAGCCGGACACGCGCCCGTTCCTCAACTGGATGCACGCCCAGGGCATCCGCGTGCTGCTGCCGATCTCCCGCGAGGACGGCCTGCTCGACTGGACGACGGGCGACGGAGAGACGGAGACCGAGGGCCTGTTCGGGATGCCCGAGGCGGTCGGCGAGCTGCTCGGGCCGATCGCGATCAACGACGTCGACCTCATCGTCATCCCCGCCGCGTCGGTCGACGCCTCCGGAATGCGGATGGGCTGGGGCAGGGGCTATTTCGACAAGACCCTCGGCAGCATGGAAAAATGTCCCCCGGTGTACGCTGTGCTGTTCGATGCCGAACTCGTCGACGACGTCCCGCGCGAACGACACGATCAGCCGGTCGACGGTGCTGTCACCCCGACCAGGATCGTGCAATTCTCATGACGGCAGCGCCGGGCGAACCCGCCCGCCACCCCGACCTTTCCGGAGCCTGACACAATGCCCACCTATTCGTACTCGTGCCGCGACTGCGGGACCGCCTTCGACATCCAGCAGGCGTTCACCGACGACGCGCTCACCGTCTGCCCCACCTGCGGCGGCAGCCTGCGCAAGGTGTTCGGCGCGGTCGGCGTGACGTTCAACGGGTCGGGCTTCTACCGCACGGACTCGCGCGGCACGAAGTCGTCGAGCACGGGGTCCGGGTCGTCGTCTGGATCCTCGGGCTCTAGTTCATCGTCGGGGTCCGGCTCGTCGGGCTCGTCCTCGTCGGGCTCCGGCTCGTCGAGCGCGCCCGCCGCATCCACGTCGTCCAGTTAGTCCCACTGAACCCTGACCCACAGACCGAAAGGACCGGCCATGCTCAAAGGATTCAAGGAGTTCATCCTCCGCGGGAACGTGATCGACCTGGCAGTGGCCGTCGTCATCGGTGCTGCCTTCACCGCTGTGGTGAACTCGATCGTCAACAACGTGTTCAACCCGCTCATCGGAGCGATCTTCAGCGCCGACAGCCTGGAGAACTCCATGACGCTGGTGATCGGTGACGCCCACATCAAGTTCGGCGCTGTGGTCGGCGCGATCATCCAGTTCCTGATCGTGGCGGTCGTCGTCTACTTCGTCTTCGTCTACCCGATCAACCTCGCGAAGAACCGCGCGCAGAAGCTCCGCAATCAGGGCGTCGTCGAGCCGGACGCACCCATCACCGAGCTCGACCTCCTCACCGAGATCCGCGACCTGCTGCAGACCCAGGCCGCACCGCCGTCCGCGTCCGGCAAGCACGCGGAGTAGCGCTCAGCGGCCGCTCACCAGTGCGGCGGGACGTCCTGCCGCAGCCGCTCGTCGTTGCTGTCCGATCCGCCGTTCCAGGCCAGGTCGGTATCCTCGGCCGCGCGCTGCGGCGCAGGCCCGCCCTGCCCGCTCTGCGGCGCAGGGTCGCTCCCCGGCGCGGCGCCCACCTGCACGCGCCGATGCTTCCGCCTGCTCGTCTCGCTCACCCCTCCAGGGTACCGTCGCCATCGATCCCAGGCTTTTTCACCGCAAACGACCCGAATACGGTGCAGAACTGCGGGCTCGATGGCTACGGCTGCTGCACCGGGATGGCGATCGGCGCCGTCTGCGTGTCCGGCTCGTGGATGCCGATGAGGCGCGCGATGCGGGCGGCGACCGCGTCAGGGTCGGCGAACAGTTCGAAGCTGTGCACGCGGAGGTAGTGCCAGCCGAGGCGGCGGAGGACGTCCGGGCGCAGGCGCAGCGACTCGCGGAGGCTGCCCTTGTTGACGTCGTCGTCGGTCTCGACCGCGACGGCGCGGCCCGCGTGGGAGGCGACCAGGGCGAGCTTGCCCCGGTAGCCGAGCTGCACATCCAGACCGCGCCTGGTGAGGCGCTTGGCGAGGTCGAGGACCATCGGGTCGGCGTCGTGGCTGAGGTACTGGGCCGTGGCCGCCTGGATCTGGTCCGCCTCGCCGAGGACCTGGGCGAGCGCGGCCATGCCGTGGCGCATCCTGGTGTCGTCGATGTCTTCCGGCTTGAAGCAGGAGACGATGTCCATGCCGCGGCGCGCGCGGGTCATGCCGACGGCGAGCAGGCGCTCTCCTCCCGGCTCCGCGAGCGCTCCGAAGTTGGAGAGCAGGCGGCCGTGCGGGGTGCGGCCGTAGCCGATCGAGAAGATGACGCGGTCGCGGCTCTGCGCCACCGACTGCTCCAGCGTGACGACCGTGAACGGCTCCGCGTTGTCCTTCAGGATGAAGTCGGCCAGCTCCGTGCGCTTGGCGAACGCCGCGAGAACGGCCTGGTTCACCCGCACTGCGTGCCGATCGCTGGCCGTGATGACCATGAGGGATTCGCGGGGACGCTCCGTCGCGTGCTCGAGCACCAGCTCGACCACCTTCGACACCTCGGCGTCCGTGCTCTCCACCGCGCCGGTGTCGCTGTCGGGCATCCCCTGACCGCCCGTGACGTAGTTGAGGGTGAGGCTGCCGTGACCGAGGTAGGTTCCCGCCCAGGGCAGGGAGTCGATCATCCCGCCGTAGAAGCGGCGGTTGACCAGATCGGCGAGGTCTTCTCCCCCGGCGCGGTAGCTGCGGGTGAGCGTGTAGACGGGGAGCAGTTCGGAGAGCTCGGCCAGTGCCGAACCCGCGTGGGCAGCATCCACATCCACCTGGTCGACGGTCGTCCCGTATTCGTGGGCTCCGATGTCGAACGGCGACGGGGTCTGCGTCACCGGGTCGCCGAACGCCACGATCTGGCGGGCGCGGCGGATCACCGGCACGTTCTCCGACAGCAGGGATGCGCCCGCGTCTACCAGCAGGACCGCGTCGAACGCCACATCCTGGCTGATCGAGGTCACCTCGTACGGCGACACCAGCCAGACCGGCGCCAGCGGGCGCGCCAGGTGCGGCGCGACCTCGTTGAGGGTCGCGGCCGTCGTCCTGTCGCTCTTCAGCAGCTTCTTGAGTGCTGCCGCTTCGTCCGGCCAGTCGACGATGCCGATCTTCCAGGTCTCGGCCAGCATCCACGCGAGCTGCTGGCCGGTGGCGGACGCGTGCGCCTCGTCCACCAGCCGGAAGTCGGCTTCGAGCCGGTCGAGCACGCCCGTGTTGCCGTTGAGCAGGGCGCGGTCGGAGGCGAGCAGCGACTCCAGCACGGACTGCCACCAGGCGAGTTCGAGCTCGGCGGAGACCTGCGTCTCCGGAACGTGGCGCTGGGACAGGTCGGAGAGCAGCGGGTCGAGCTTGCGCTCGCGCAGCTCGGTGAGGAGCGCCGTGCGCTCCTGCAGGTTGGCGAGCACTTCGGACTCGGCGGCGAGGCCGGCGATCTGGCGGGTGAGCTCGTCGATCGGCAGCACGGACAGCGAGTACGGCGTCCCGGTGCGGCGCAGCGGGATGTCGAGGCGCGCGAGGTCTTCCGCGACGCGCTGGTACGCGACCTGCACGTCCGCGATGCCCACCGGAACCTCCGGCACCACACCTGCCGCGGCGAACCGCTGCCACAGGATGCGCTGCTGCTGGATGCGCCGCAGGCTCTCGTTGAGGTCGGTCACGTGCACGCCGGGGCGCACGTACTCCAGCGCCAGCTTGCGCAGGCGGCGGCGGTTCGCGCCGGACATCGACGGGGATTCGCGGCGCGTCGCGGTGGCCGCGATGAGCTCCGCGATCGACCGGTCGTAGACCGCGGGCTGGAACTTGTCGAGCGTCTCTCGCACGTCGAGGAGGAGGCGCAGGTAGACGCCGAGCTCGGAGATTGACTCGAACGGCCGCATCCTGGTCTGGCCGATCAGGCTCTTCGCCCTCTCGATCAGTCGCGGCAGCTCGGAGCGGTTCAGCTTCTTCGCCAGCTCGTGCGCTGCGTTGCCCTCCGCGGTCGTGCCGAAGGAGGCGCCGTACCAGGGCGAGTCGTTGGGGCCGTAGCGGAACTCGCCCAGCCTGGCCGCGCGGATGAGCGCGTCGGCGGCGGACGGCCTGTCGCCTGCCAGCAGCTCGATGGATGCGCGGTCCAGTCTGGCGGTCGTTGACGGCGGGGTGGGCAGCAGCGACAGGCGGGACAGCTCGCCGAGCGCGTCCAGCACCGAGACCTTGAGCACCGGGTCGCGGCGGGTCAGCGCTGAACGGTAGTCGAGCAGCACCTTGCGCAGGCGCACCAGCGCCTCGTCCACGTCGGTGACCTTCGGCTGGGTGGCCTTCTCGTTGCGGCCGATCGACTGGATCACGTCGCGGCGCAGCGAGCGCGGCGTCACGGCGAGGCCGGGCAGGCCGACCTGGGTGAGCCGGTGGGTGATGTCCTCGATGCTCGACCGGCGAGGGGTCACGACCAGCACGCGCTTGTGCTGGGCGACCAGCGCGCCGATGGCGTTGACGATGGTCTGCGTTCCGCCCGTGCCCGGCAGCGTCTTGACGACGATGGAGTTGCCGGCCGCGATCTGGGCGACGACGTTCTCCTGCTCTTCGTCCGCATCCAGCAGCAGGGTGTCCGTGGCGGGCGGGCGCTCGTCCTGGCGGACCGGCTGCACGGGATTGAAGGCGCTCTCGACCGTGCGGCGTGCCGTTGGGTTGCCGGCCAGCGCATCCAGAACGACCGTGTCGAGGTCCTCCGCCTCCGCGCGCATGGCGGTGGCGACGTCGGCGAACGACGAGACGACGAGCCGGGGTTGCACGTTGAACCAGGGCAGGTGCGAGGTCAGGCCGCGCAGCCGGTCGATCACCGGCTGGGGCTTGAACACGCCGTTGGTCAGGGCGAGGGCGACGAACGCATCGGCGTCGAGCGTTATCTGGAACTGTTCTGCGAGCGCGCGCGCCAGCTCGGGGTTCAGGTACGGCTGGCCTTTGAGCTTGAGCTCGAAGTCGCGGCCGTAGCGACGGATCGCGAGCGGGCGCAGCAGAATCGGCGCCGTGTACTCCTCGCCGCCGTGCCGCCACTGGGCGAGCCCGATCGCGAGGTGCACGGACTCGATGCCGCGCACCGAGCGCAACTCGATGCCCTTCGCGGTGATCGCGTTGGCGGCGGCGCGCGCCGTGCGCAGGGCGAGCTCGTCGCGGATCAGGCTCGACAGCAGCGTCGACTGGCCCGTGATGAACTGCGGGAGCCCGCCAGGATGCGTCGAGCTCAGCTCGATGCGGGTCCGCGGGCTGTCCTCGAAATGCAGCAGTGGGGATGCGCCGCCGAGGGCCGCGATCTCCTCACGCCACCTGTGCCACACGGGCTCGGCGATGTTGCCGGCCACGAGAGCAGGGTCACCGAGGCTGATCGCGTGCGGTGACGTGGTGTTCTGCGGATTGAGGGCGTCATCGTCCGGAATGTCCGACATCATGTCGTCATCCTCGTTCTTCCTGTCCAGTCGCCACACACGGCCACCCTACGGGCTGAATCCAGTATTCCCCTTGCAATACGGGCGAGTTTCGCGCTAAAGGGCACGGTCCAGGCTACCCCTCGCTGCGACGACCCCTCTCCCCGAGCAGCGTGAGGCCGAGCATCCCGCAGGCGACATAGACGAGCGCCTGCCCGTTGAGGATGGCGACGACGTCGAAGCGTTCGGCGAGGAAACCGGCCACCAGCAGCCCGGCGCCCTGGGCAGCGCCGCCGAACGTGGTGACGGACGCGAACACGCGGCCGAGCGCATCCGGCGGGGTGACGCGCTGCACGATGGTGATCATGCCGGTGGTGGTCGCCACCGCGGGGATTCCGACCGCGATGAACAGTCCGATGTACACGCCGACGGCGGTCGTCACCGGGTACAGGTTCCAGGTGAGGAGCGAGATGGCGCCGAACACGAGGTAGCCGGCGCCGACGAGCGTGCGCGGCGTGAACCGGCGGAGCAGCACGCCGCTGAGGAGGCCGCCGAGCACCCCGCCGATCGCCTGCACACCGCGCAGCAGCCCGACCTCTGTGCCGTTCGCCCCGAGCTGGTTCGTCACGTACACGATGAAGAGGACCAGGAAGATGCCCTGCGCGAACTGGCCGAGCGTGGTGATCGCGGTCACCGCGCCGAGCGGCCGCACCCGCCGGATGGTGACGAGACCGTCGAGCCACTGGCGGAGGAAGTGCACGCGCGGGAGCGGCGCGTCCGTGTCTCCAGTGGATGCGCGGGGCCGGCTGAGCGCGACGATCCCGGCGCTCACGAGGTAGCTCACCGCATCCACCACCACCACGCCCGGCAGACCGACCAGCACGAATGCGAGGCCGCCGAGCGGGGAGCCGATGAGGCGCGCCAGGTTGTCGCTGACCGCCATGAGCGCGTTGCCCTGGCCGAGCTGCTCCTCGTCGACGAGGCGGGGCACGAGCGCCTGCTTGGCGGGGTTGACGATCGCGCCGAGGCAGGCTTCGAGCGCGGCGACGACGTAGACGATCCACATCCGGTCGCCCGACGCGGCCAGCAGGGGCAGCAGCAGAGCGCCCTGCAGCAGGTTCGCGACGATCATGGTCCTGCGGTGATCCCAGCGGTCGACGAGCACGCCGAGGAAGCTGCCGAGCACGAGCATCGGCAGGAGCTCGGCGAGGAACACGGTGGATGCGCCGAGCGCGCTTCCGGTGACCGCGAACGCGAACAGCGGCAGCGCGATCATCAGCAGCCAGTCGCCCGTGTCGGAGATGAAGCTGCTCGCCCAGACCAGGGCGAAGTCGCGACGGAGAAGCGGCGAGCGCTTCCGCTCCCCCGCCTCGGCGGGTGTGGGCCTGGTGTCGGTCACGATGTCCTCGCATCCGGGTGGCGGTATGCGTTGAGGTGCATGGCGACGACGTCGCTGCCCTCCGGGGCGTCCTCGCGGGTGAGGCCGATGTAGGGGCGGATGAGCGCATCCAGTCGTTCGCCGAGGTCGCGGAGCTCCTGGGGCGTCATGCGCAGGGCGTAGCCGGAGAGCGTCATGGCGTCCTTCCAGTCGTCGGGCAGCGCGTCGCGGCCGGCGACGGCGCGGCGGGTGAGCGCGGCCTCGTCGTCGATCTGCTTCTCGACCAGGACGCGCTCGACGGTGTCGGCGCCGAGCGCGGCGGCCGGGTCGTCCGTGCTGCCGAACTGCAGGCCGGTCGCGGTGGAGCGCCACGGTCGCTCGCGACCGTCCTCCGGGTCGACGGACTCGACCAGACCGAAGCGCGCCAGCGAGCGCAGGTGGTAGCTGCAGTTGGATGCGGTCGAGCCGACGACCTCCGCGCACTGGCTGGCGGTCTGGGTGCCGAAGGCCATCAGGTGGTTGAGCAGGGCGAGCCGCAGGGGATGCGCGAGGGCGCGCAGCGCGCGGGCGTCGGTGATCTGCCGCCTGTTCTCGGGTCTACTCGATGTGAAAGACATGTTTCACATTGTCGGCGCCCTCCTCTTTCACGTCAAGCGGGAATGGTTGACCAGGCGACGTGTTGTTGTAGAGGGTTAACTACACGCACAGAGCTGGAGAACGATGTCGAGCACCACCACAGCCAATATCGGGTTCCGATCCGAGCGCGGTCCCATCCTGATCGCCTTGATGCTGACCACCGGTCTGGTCGCCATCGACTCGACCATCCTGGCCACCGCCGTCCCGTCGATCGTGGCCGACCTCGGCGGCTTCGCCCAGTTCCCCTGGCTGTTCTCCGTCTACCTGCTCGCCCAGGCGGTGTCCGTGCCGCTCTACGCCAAACTGTCCGACACCATCGGACGAAAGCCCATCGTCCTGATCGGCATCGGACTGTTCCTGGTCGGCTCCGTGCTCTGCGGGTTCGCCTGGAGTATGCCGGCCCTCATCGCCTTCCGCGCCGTGCAAGGTCTCGGCGCCGGCGCCATCCAGCCGATGGCCGTCACCATCGCCGGTGACATCTACACGGTCGCCGAGCGCGCCAAAGCGCAGGGCTACCTGGCGAGCGTCTGGGCGATCTCCTCCGTGGTCGGCCCGACGCTCGGCGGGCTGTTCTCCGAGTTCACCACGTGGAGGTGGATCTTCTTCGTCAACGTGCCCCTGTGCATCCTGGCCGGGTGGATGCTGATGCGCACCTTCCACGAGAAGATCGAGCGCCGCACGCACCGCATCGACTACGCGGGTTCGATCCTGCTCACCTCCGGCATGACGCTGCTCATCCTCGCCGTGCTCGAGGGCGGGACCGGCTGGGCGTGGAACTCCGTGTGGAGCATCGGCTCGTTCGTGGTCGGCGGCCTCATCCTGGTGGCGTTCGTGATCGTGGAACGCCGGGCCGCCGAGCCCGTGCTGCCGCTCTGGGTGTTCTCGCGGCGCCTGCTCGTGACGACCACGCTCGTCTCCCTGGGCGTCGGCGCGATCCTCATCGGCCTCACCTCGTACGTGCCAACGTATCTCGAAGGGACCGTGCACGTCACGCCGCTGATCTCCGGGCTCGCGGTGGCGGCGCTCACCATCGGCTGGCCGATCGCGGCCTCGCAGTCCGGGCGGTTCTATCTGCGCATCGGCTTCCGCAACACCGCGCTGCTCGGCTCCGGCATCGCGCTGATCGGCGCGATCACCCTGGCGGCCACGTCTGTGCATCCGAGTGTCGCGTTCGTCGCGATCAGTTGCTTCATCGTCGGACTCGGGATGGGCCTGATCGCCACGCCGACGCTGATCGCCGCCCAGTCCAGCGTCGACTGGAACGAGCGCGGCGTCGTGACCGGCACCAACATGTTCGCACGGTCGATCGGCAGCGCCGTGGGCGTCGCCGTCTTCGGTGCGATCGCCAACTCGATCATCAGCGGATCCACCGGTGGCGAGCACGATCCAGGCACGGTGCAGGCGGCCGCCACGGCCGTGTTCGTGTCGGTGGCGGTGGTGGCGGCGCTCACCATCGCGGCCGGTGCGTCGATGCCGCGCTCGCGCGTGGAGGACGTCGCGTTCACGCCGGCGGCGTGACGGCGGCGGTCTGAGAGGACCGTCAGACATCGGGCGCGCAAACCGCCCGCATCCACCGGTTCCGCTCAGGATGCGCTTCCTAGGCTGGAACGCGGGGGCGAGCACACCGACCACGTGCGCGGGGGCTGCACAATCCGAGGAGCGTATGCCCACCGCAGTCCCGACAGGCAGGCGTGAGCGCGGCCGTCACCGCGCAGAAACCCCCGATCTGGATGCGCGTCCCCGCCCCGCGGTGCGCCACCGGCACGCCGCTGCTCCGTCCAAGACCAGCGCACTGGCCGCGTCCGCCGCATCCATCGCCCTCGTCGGCACGGCCCTCATCGCCATGCCGACGAACTCGGCCATCGCGGCGGAGGCGGCGCCCGTTGTGCTGGTCGCCGCCGCGGAGCAGCACCTGCAGTCGCTGACGGTCGGGGCGGCGACGACGGACGCCTCCGACAGCCGTCGCGACAGGGACGACCCGGTCGCCGGAGCCATCGCCGGCGTCATCACCGCGCAGGGAGGCGCGGCCGGCCAGCAGGCGGCGACCGCGATCACGGCAGCCCTCTCCGCCTCCGGTCCCCGACAGCAGATCGTGGCGACCGCCCTCACCTACCTCGGCGACCCGTACGTACTCGACGGCGCCAGCCACGACGGCATCGACTGCTCCGGCCTGGTCCTCGTCGCGTACGCGTCAGCGGGCATCCAGCTCGGTCACCTGGTACACCTGCAAGACGACGCCGGCACACGCATCAGCGAGGCCGACGCGCAGCCCGGCGACCTGGTCGTCTTCGACGACGAGGAGCACATCGGCCTCTACCTGGGCGGCGGCGTCCTCATCCAGGCACCGGAGGTGGGGAGGCCGGTGGAGATCACCACGGTGTGGCAGGGGGTCCCGCACCACTTCACGCGGTTGTTGCCGTAGCTACGGCTTGCGCGCCAGCATCACGAACTCGTTGTACGGGAACGCCTTGCCTGCCGCGCGCGGGAACGGGAACGAGTACTGACGGATCGGGGTCAGGCCGAGCTTCACGCTCAGGGCGCGCAGGCCGTCGAAGTCGACGAACGTGACGTGGGTCGAGTCGCTGGCGTATCCGCGCTCCTGCGGTGTGATGAACGCCACCTGTCCGCCCGAGCGGATGTAGGGCAGATAGCTCTGGATGAGCTCCACGGCGAAATCGGGGTCGAGGTGCTCGACCACGTGGGCGACGAGGGCGGCGTCGAACGCGCCTGGCACCGCGTACTCGGTGTGCGGGAACTCCTCGCTCGTGAACGCCGTCAGGCCGCGGGCGCGGGCGGTGGCGATCGACTCCGGGTTGTGGTCGACGCCGACCCCGTTGTTGCCGAGGTGCGCGAGGTTGCGGCCCAGACCGCATCCGATGTCCAGCACCCTGCCGAGGTGCATGTGCCGGATGTTGTACCGGTACGGCGCCTGGACGTTCAGCGTCCTCCTCCACCAGGAGTTGTCGAGCCTGCGCAGGCGCTCGGCGTACTCGAGGCCGGCCGTTCCGCTGCCGGAGCCTCCCGGCTCTTCAGCTTTCGCTGCCGTCACAGTCGCCCACCTTCGTCTCGCACCCCTGCAACGGTACGGCACCGGCACAGCCCCTTCAAAGCATTCAGCCAATAACATCGTCTCGGAACTGTTCACCGTTGATGGGATTGAGCCGAATGGCAACAGGCAGGGGCGCTTCGGGGCCGAATAAACGCGACCGCCGGGAAGAGGCGAGGGAACACGCTCGCCTCATGCGCGAAGAAGCCGCCAAAAAGGCCAAGCGTCGCAAGATCATCGTGCAGGGCTCCGTGATCGTCGGAATCGTCGCGGTGCTCGCCATCGTCGGAGGGTTCATCTTCGCCGGGGTCAGCGCGGCCAACAACGTCGCCAACCCGAAGAACATGCTCAGCGGCGGCATCCTGCTCACGGCATCGGACAAGGCGGTGACCACGCCGGCGATCGCGAAGGGCGCAGACCCGACACCCACCAAGCAGACCCTCGACGGCAAGACGGCGCACATCCAGATCTGGCTCGACTACCAGTGCCCGTACTGCGACCAGTTCGAGACCACGAACTCCGACCAGATGAAGAAGTGGATGGCGGACGGCCAGGCGACCCTGGAGATCCACCCTGTCGCGATCCTCGACTCGTCGACCAACAAGAAGTACTCCACCAGGGCTGCGGCCGCCGCGTCCTGCGTGGCGAACTATCAGCCGGACAAGTTCTTCGACGTCAACAGCGCGCTGTTCGCCAACCAACCGGATGAACAGACAGGGTCAGGGCTCACGAACGCGGAGATGCTGAAACTGTTCAAGGGTGCTGGGGCGTCGTCCCAGCAGATCACCGACTGCGTGAACGACCAGCGCTTCGCGAAGTTCGTCACGAACCGGACGACCTCGGCCGTCGCCGACCCGCAGTTGCGCGGTGCGAACGGCTTCGGAACGCCGACCGTGTTCGTGAACGGCCAGCGATACTCCGGCGGCTTCACCGACGCCACCGCGTTCGCCTCGTTCGTGCAGACCGCGGTCAACGACGCAGGCAGCAGCGGAAGCGTGACGTTCCCGACGCCGACGCCCAAGAAGTAGGACACCCGCACGACAGGAGCGCCCGGTCATCCCGACCGGGCGCTTCGTCGTTCCCGCGGCGGGTTGCTCCGCCTTCTCGGTTGCCGCGGGGCGGTGTAGCGTTCGCAGCACCAGCACCAGCACTCCGACGGCGAAGGGAACCACCATGGACCGCATCCCGGACGACGGCATCGAGGGCCTCGACGACGACCTGCTCGGCGACGCCGACGCGCGCGACACGGCAGGGTGGGTCGACCCTGCGGACGGCGACGTCGACTATGCGGCGAACGACCCGATCGCAGCCGCGGACTTCGCCGACGACCTGGTGACCACGGATGCGGTCGCCGGTGAGACGGTCTGGCCGGGCGCGGGCGACGGCAACGAGGGCCCGACCGGCGGCTCCCCCGGTGAGGCCTCCCCTGTCTACGACGAGCACGCCTCCCCCGCAGACGTGGACGCGGACCCCGACGCTCCGGACGCGGCCACCGACCCCGACGCCTGACCAGCGCCTCCCCGCCAGTTCCCGCCCGCGCCGAAGCAATCGAGCCCAGGGTTTTTCACCGCAAACGACGTTCTAGCGGTGAAAAACCCT
>NZ_BAAGWT010000002.1:173668-1108997 GCF_054780215.1 Leifsonia lichenia | reverse complement strand
CCGCCGCTGACCGAAGCAATCGAGCCCAGGCTTTTTCACCTTAAGACGCGTTCTTAAGGTGAAAAAGCCTGGGCTCGATTGCGTCGGAGGCGCGGTCAGGCGGTGCGGCGCTGCAGGGTGAGGGCTCCGAGGATGATCGCGGCGAGCGCGAACGCTCCGATGATGAGGAGCTCGCCGCCGACGTACGCGGCGTCGTGCGTGTCGTTCGCCACCGCGTTCAGCGCGTCGACGGCGTGCGAGAGCGGGAGCCAGTCGCTGATGATGTGCAGCGCATCCGGGAGCTGGTCCCGCGGGATGAAGATGCCGCCGAGCAGGATCTGCGGGAACACCAGCGCCGGCATGAACTGCACCACCTGGAACTCGGTGCGGGCGAACGCGCTCACGAACAGGCCGAGCGTCGTTCCCAGGATCGCGTCGGCGAGCGCGACGGCGATCAGCAGCCAGACGCTGCCCGTGATCTCCAGCCCGCACACCCACACCGCGTATCCGACCGCCACGAGCGTCTGGACGATCGCCAGCAGGCCGAACGCGAGCGTGTAGCCGAGGATGAAGTCCGCCTTGCCGAGCGGCATCGACAGCAGGCGCTCCAGCGTGCCGGTGCGGCGCTCCCGCAGTGTGGTGATGCTCGTCACCAGGAACATCACGATGAACGGGAACAGCGCGAGCATCGCCGGGCCGATCGTCGAGAAGACCGGGGTGTCGGTGAAGATCCACGCGACCAGGCCGATCAGCAGGCTGGGCACGACGACGAGCAGCCCGATGGTGCGCGGGTCGTGGCGGATCTGCGTCAGCACCCGGCCGGCGGTGGCGATGGTGCGTGAGCCGTTCATCGGGCCGCCCCGCTCTCGTCGCCGGGATGTGCGACGTCCGCGTCGTGCGCGTCGTCCGCGCCGTCCGCGGCGTCCATACTGTCCGTCCCGTCCGCATCCGGCAGCGCGTGCTTGGGATGGCGGCGGCGGATCAGCGCCAGGAACGCGCCCTCCGCATCCTCCGCCCCTGTCGAGGCCAGCAGGGATGCGGGCGTCTCGTCCGCGAGGATCGCCCCGTCGCGCATCAGCAGCAGCCGGTCGCAGCGGCTGGCCTCGTCCATCACGTGACTGGAGATGAGCAGGCTCGTCCCCGCATCGGCCAGGCGGTGGAACAGCTCCCACAGCTCTACGCGCAGGAGCGGGTCGAGGCCGACCGTCGGCTCGTCGAGCACGAGCAGGTCGGGGGAGCCGAGCAGGGCCGCGGCGAGCGAGACGCGGCTGCGCTGCCCGCCCGAGAGCGTGGAGACGAGCTGCCCGGCGTTCGCGCCGAGGTCGGTGGCCGCGATGGCGCGGTCGACGTCGGCCTTCGCCGCCCCGAGGATGCGCCGGAAGTACGCGAGGTTCTGCTGCACCGTGAGGTCGTCGTAGACGCTCGCCGCCTGGGTGACGTAGCCGACCCTGTGCCGCAGCCCGGCAGAGCCGGCCGGTTCTCCCAGCACGTCGACCGTGCCCCCGGCGATGCGCTGCACGCCGACGATCGAGCGCATGAGCGTCGTCTTCCCGCATCCACTCGGCCCGAGCAGGCCGACCACCTCACCGCGCGGGATGCGCAGGGTCAGGCCGTCGAGGATCGTCGCGCGGCCGCGGCGCACCGTCAGCCCGTTCACGGAGACCGCTGTGCCCATCGAGGAAGTGCCCACCGAGGAAGTGCCCGCCGCGGAATTCATCATGTGATGAATTATTCGCCCGCGACGGCGAGGCGTCAAGGACGATCCAGGCTCCCCGCCGACGGGTTCCCGAACAGATGCCACTGCACCACGGGCCCGACGCGCCGCGCCAGCTCGTCGGCGTCCGCGTGCGCGATCGGCTCCAGCTTGAGCACGAACCTGGTCAGCATCAGCCCGACCAGTTGGGATGCGGCGAGGTTCGCCCGCAGGTCGGCGTCCTGCCCTCCCGCCAGGGCCGCCAATCGCACGAAAACCTCCCTGGTCAGGAACTCCTTGAGCATCCGGCTGCCAGGTCCGCTGCCGAGAGCCGTGCGCAGGATCGCGACGATGCGGGCCTGAGACTTCGCGTCGTCGAGCTGCCGGAGCAGCAGACGCACCACGGACGTGCCGATCTCCTCCCTGGGTCCGGCGAGGATGACCTCCAGGATGCGGTCGGGCCGCAGTGGCGCATCCAGAGACGCGGTGAACAGCTCGGCCTTGTCGTCGAAGTAGTGGTGCACGAGGGCGGAGTCGACGCCCGCGCGTCGCGCAATCGCCCGCAGCGACGCCGCGTCGTAGCCGTGCTCGGCGAACTCCTCCGTTGCCGCCTTGAGGATGGCGGACTTGGCGGATGCGCCGTCCCGCTCCTTGCGCGGACGGCCCCGTCTGCGACGCTCGGCGACCTCACTCACGTGCCCATTGTGCACCCCGCCTGCCGAACCGCACCACGCTTGCTTTGAGAGTGGTGGGAACGCGGTGGGAGCGCCGTGGCCCGCCGTTAGGATGAGATCTGCGCCCAGTCGTTCACGCGCCAGCACACCAAGGAGTACCCGAAAATGGAATGGCTCATCCCGGTCATCATCGTCGTCGTGATCGTCGCGATCATCGGGATCTACCTGTGGGCCACCTACAACTCGCTGGTGACGCTCAAGGTCCGTGTCGACGAGGCGTGGAGTGACATCACGGTGCAGCTCAAGCGGCGTGCCGACCTCATCCCGAACCTCATCGAGACGGTCAAGGGATACGCGGCGCACGAGAAGGGCGTCTTCGAGTCCGTCACGCAGGCGCGTGCCGAGACGCTGTCCGCGCAGGGGCCGGCAGAGGCGTCCGTGGCCGAGGGCCACATGCAGAGCGCCCTGAAGAGCATCTTCGCGGTCGCTGAGGCGTACCCGCAGCTCCAGGCGAGCCAGAACTTCCTGCGGCTGCAGGCCGACCTGGTCGACACCGAAGACAAGATCCAGGCATCGCGCCGGTTCTACAACGGCGGCGTTCGCGAGCTAAACACCAAGATCAAGGTCTTCCCCAACAACATCTTCGCCAAGCGCATGGGCTTCACCGAGCGCGACTTCTTCGAGGTCAGCGACCTCGCGGCCATCGCCGAGCCCCCGCGCGTCCAGTTCTAGCGGGCGGCGATGTATAGGGCGATAGCCAGGAACAAGCGCAATACGGTCTTCACGATCCTGCTGTTCCTGATCATCATCGGTGGGCTCGGCTGGCTGGCGAGCCTCATCTACCACAGCTACACGATCCTCTGGTTCGTGATCATCGGCGCCACGCTCTACGCAGTGGTGCAGTACTTCCTGGCCAGCAGTCAGGCGCTGAGCATGTCGGGCGCCGTCCCCATCACCAAGGCGGACAACCCGCGGCTCTGGAACGTGGTCGAGAACCTGTCGATCACCACGGGCACGCCGATGCCGGCGGTCTATGTGGTCAACGACCCGGCGCCCAACGCGTTCGCCACCGGCCGCGACCCGCAGCACGCCTCCGTCGCGGCCACCACCGGACTGCTGGACATCATGACCGACGCCGAGCTCGAAGGCGTCATGGCGCACGAACTCGGTCACGTCCGCAACTACGACATCCGGCTGTCGATGATCGTCTTCGGCCTCACCGTGGCCATCGGCTTCATCGCGGACATCTTCCTGCGCATGGCGTTCTTCGGCGGCATGGGCGGCAACCGCAACAACAACAGCGGCGGTGGCGGCGGCAACCCGGTCATCATCGTCTTCGGCCTCATCGCCGCGATCATCGCCCCGCTCGTCGCGACCCTCGTGCAGCTCGCGGTCTCCCGCCAGCGTGAGTACCTCGCCGACGCCACGGGAGCCATGACCACCCGGCATCCGGACGCGCTCGCGAGCGCCCTGCTCAAGCTGGAGGCCTACGGCCGCCCCATGCAGAAGCAGAACTCGTCGATGGCGCACCTCTGGATCGCCAACCCGCTCAAGCCCAGCGTGATGAGCCGCCTGTTCGGCACCCACCCGCCCATCCCCGAGCGCGTCGAGCGCCTCGAGAAGATGGGTTCCACCTTCTAGCCGTTCGCGCAGCTATCGAGCCCAGCCTTTTTCACCGCAGATCGCGCTTTTGCGGTGAAAAACCCTGGGCTCGATCGCTGCGGCGGGCTCAGCCGAGTTCGGCGGTGCCCGCGTAGCGGTACGGGATGCGCGTGGAACCGGCGCGCGACGCATCCACCGGGTGCCAGGCGGTGCCGACGGTCTGGCCTTCGACGGTCGACACATCGCGGATGGGGTCGGCCGGTTCGCCGTCGACGAAGCTCTGCACGACTTCGGCGTAGACGGTGTCGTCCGGGTTCAGCAGCACGGCGACGTAGTGGTCAGACGCCCGCACCTCGGCAGCGGGCACCCAGATGCGTCCGTCGAACTGCACGAGGCTCGTGCCGTCCTGCGCGCCCCCGCGTTTGACGCCGGTGACGAAACCGTCCACCCAGCTCTCCCCGTCGCGGTAGGCGTAGAGCTCGCGCATCGGCGATTCGAAGTCGGCCTCATCGGCCCCGGCAGCATCCAGATACTCCAGCGGTGAACTCATGCCCGCACACTACGCCCGCCCGCCTCCCGTGCCCAAGCAATCGAGCCGGGACTTCTGTACGCGACACGCGGGCGACTCGCGTACACAACTCCCGGCTCGATGGCTACGCGAGTGCGGCGGCGAGGAGCGGGGCGAGGTCGCCGCGGTGCGGGGCGGTGACCGAGACCGCGTCGAGGCCCTGCCAAGCGGCGGTGCTGCGCAGCAGCGGCACCAGGCGCTCCACCGTCTCGGCGGGCGCGCCGGGCTCCGACCACGCCGACTGCACGCGCAGCACGCGAGCCTGCCTGTCGCTCTTCAGGTCGATGCGCCCGACCACGCGGTCGTCGAGCAGGATCGGCAGGGTGTAGTAGCCGAAGATGCGTTTCTCGGCCGGGGTGTAGATCTCGATGCGGTAGTGGAAGTCGAACAGCCGCAGCGCCCGGTCGCGATACCAGACCACCGGGTCGAACGGCGAGAGCAGAGCCGTGGCCGACACCCGCCGGGGGAGGCGCGCATCCCGGTGCAGCCACGCCTTCTCCGGCTTGCCGCCGCGCTCCCAGCCGCCGACCGCCACCGGAATCAGCTCGCCAGCGTCCTCCAGCTCCTGGATGGCCGCGATAGCCGGAGCCCGCTTGATGCGGTAGTAGTCGCCCAGGTCGGCCGCCGTGCCGATGCCGTGCGCGACCGCCGAGCGGCGGATCAGCTCGCGCACCGCATCCACCGTCGGCACGGTCGTGTCGAGGACCGACGAGGGCAGCACGTCTTCCGCCAGCGCGTAGCGGCGCTGGAACCGCGTGCGCCCCGCCACCGCCACCTCGCCGAACAGGAACAGGAACTCCAGCGCCCGCTTCACGTCCGACCAGCCCCACCACGGCCCGCTGCGCTTGTTGGCGTCGTGCTCGATCTCGCCTGCGACGAGCGGCCCGCGTTCGGCGAGCTCTGCGCGCAGCCACTCCACGGTGGATGCGTTCCGCTGGTACCACCCGTCGGGGTCCGTGCCATAGCGCGCCCGGAAACCGTCCATCCGCCACTGGAACAGCGGCCAGTCCTCGCGCCGGATGAACCCGGCCTCGTGCGGCCAGTACTCCGTGTGCGGCGACTTGGCGGCGAAGGTCAGCTTGTCGAGCAGCTCCTTGTCGTACGCCCCGACCCGCGCGAACACCGGTAGATAGTGGCTGCGCTCGAACACGTTGACCGAGTCGATCTGCAACAGGTTGATGCGGTCGATCACCCCGTTGAGCTGCCGGGTGCCGACCGACTCGGGATGCGGGCGGCCGAACCCCTGCGCGGCAAGGGCGATGCGGCGTGCGAGCGCGGGGGAGACCTTTTCTACCACGGTGTCGACCATAGCGGGAACCTCGGACAGTCCTTCCCCGCTCGTTCACCTGCCGTCCATCGACGCCACCCCGGCTGGTCGAACGACCGCCATACGTTTGCATCGGCCCGGACGGGAATCCATGTGTCCCGCGACCGAACGCGGGACGACTGACCGGGCACCCCACACTGGAGGAACCGTGACATTCAAGCGCGCACGCGTCGCCGGCCTTGCCGCCGCGGCCACCGTCGTCGCACTCTCGCTCGCCGCCTGCACCGGCGGGGCGAACGCAGCAGACCCCACCGCGTCGAAGGACATCGCCTCGGCCGCCGATGTGAAGGCAGCGGGAGGCATGGATGCGCTCATCGCCGCCGCGAAGAAAGAGGGCACCCTCAACATCATCGCGACGCCGGGCGACTGGGCGAACTACCAGGAGATCTTCGACGGCTTCACCAAGAAGTACGGGATCACGATCAACCCGAGTCAGGACAGCGCATCCAGCCAGGAGGAGATCGACGCGGCGAAGAAGCTCAAGGGCCAGGACACCGCTCCTGACACCTTCGACGTCGGCTCGTCCGTCGCCCTCGCCAACACCGAGTACTTCGCGCCGTACAAGCCGACCGGCTGGGACGACATCCCCGCGAACGAGAAGGAGAGCACCGGTCTCTGGAAGGTCGGATACTACGGTGTCATGGCCGTCGGCTACGACGCCAACAAGATCAAGTCGGCTCCGAAGAGCCTCGACGACCTGCTCGGCTCCGAGTACAAGGGCGCCGTCGCGCTGAACGGCAACCCGACCCAGGCCGCGGCAGCCGCGGGCGCCGTCGCGTTCGCCGATCTGCAGGCCGGCGGAACCCTCGACGACCTGACCCCCGGCATCGACTGGTTCGCGAAGCTGAAGAAGGCGGGCAACTGGAACGCCGCCGACGGCAAGCCGAACACGATCGCCTCCGGCGAGACCCCGGTGCTGCTCGACTGGTCGTTCAACCAGAAGGGGTACACGACCTCCGACACGATCAAGGGCGGCGGCGTGAACTGGAAGTACACCGTTCTCCCCGGCACCGCGTACGTCGGCTACTACAACCAGGCCATCAACAAGGATGCGCCGCACCCGGCCGCCGCGCGCCTCTGGGAGGAGTACCTCTACAGCGACGCTGCGCAGAACGCCTGGCTCAAGGGCGGGGCGTACCCGGCCCGCGTGGATGCGATGGAGAAGGCCGGCACGCTGAACAAGGCCGACTTCCCCGGCAAGCTCGACAAGACCGCCGTCATGACGGACAAGCAGGCCACCGACGCCGGAACCCTGCTCAACGCCAAATGGGCGAACGCGGTCGGTTGATGTCAGAGACCACCGTCGGCGCTGCTGCGCCGCCGCTGGACAGCGATGGCGCCGGGGAGACCCGGCGCCAATCGCCGTTCGGCGTCGCGTCCGCCGAGCGGACGCAGCACGACTCCGGAGCGCGCTCCGGCTCGGCCCCGGTCCGGCGTCGCCGTCGCGGGCTCCCCGCCATCGTCGGCCTCACCCCGTTCGCCTTCTACGTCGTCGTCTTCCTCGCGATCCCCACGATCATCGCGGTCGGTAGCGGGTTCGTGGATGCGGACGGCCGGTTCACCTGGGCGAACCTCACCGGCCTCGCAGAGCCGGCCATCTTCGGCTCCTTCGTCGGCGCGTTCTTCCTCTCCGCGGTGACCGCCGTGGTCGGCGCGATCGGCGGCGCCGCACTCTGCTTCGCCATGCTGCGCTCGCGCCCGGGAGGGGCGACCCGCTCGCTGGTCGACTCGGCCAGCAGCGTCCTCGCCCAGTTCGGCGGCGTGATGCTCGCGTTCGCGTTCATCGCGACCATCGGAGCACAGGGGCTCGTCACGGTGCTGCTGCGCAACCAGTTCCACATCAACATCTACGAGAACGGCGTCTGGCTCTACACGGTGCCCGGCCTCATCCTGCCGTACCTCTACTTCCAGATCCCGCTCATGGTCATCACCTTCATGCCGGCTCTCGAAGGACTGAAGCCGCAGTGGCTGGAGGCGAACGCCACCCTCGGCGGTAACAGGGCGACCTACTGGTTCCGGGTGGGCATCCCGGTGCTGCTGCCGTCGTTCCTCGGCAGCCTGCTGCTGCTGTTCGCCAACGCGTTCTCCTCGTACGCCACCGCTGCGGCCCTCGTCGGGCAGGCGAACAACATCGTCTCCCTGCAGATCAGGCAGGCGCTCATCTCCGAGACCGTCCTCGGGCGCGCCAACCTCGCCGGGGCCATGTCGCTCGGGATGCTCGTGGTCATGGTCGTGGTGATGCTCGGCTACTCCGCGCTCGCCTCCCGCACCGCCAGGTGGCAGCGATGAGCGGCGCGAAGGTGGAGAGCAGACGCCCCACCCGCGCCCGCCGGAACGCCCAGGCTCTCCGCTTCGGCCCAGGGCCGTTCGCACGCGCGATCATCTGGACGATCTTCGGCCTCTTCTTCCTCATCCCGCTGTTCTCGATGCTGGAGTTCACGCTCCGCACCGCGAAGCCCGGCGTCTACAGCTTCGACAGGTGGGTGCTCGTCTTCAGCGGCGAGACCACCCGCTACGACCGCATCTACCAGGGTCTCGGCAACTCGCTCGTCCTGGCGGTGGTCACCGTCGCGATCGTGCTCCTCGTGCTGCTGCCGACGATGATCCTGGTCGAGGTGCGCATCCCGAAGCTGCGGCGCGTTCTGGAGCTGGTGTGCCTGCTGCCGATCGTGATCCCCGCGATCGTGATGGTCGTCGGGCTCGCGCCGACGTACGCGGTCGTCACCGACCTGTTCGGCTCCGGCACCTGGACGCTGGCCTTCGCATACGGGATCCTCGTGCTGCCGTACGCCTACCGGGCGATCCAGAGCAACATCGCGGCGATCGACGTCGTCACCCTCAGCGAGGCGGGTCGTTCGCTCGGCGCCGGGTGGCTGAGCGTGCTGCTGCGCGTCCTGGTGCCGAACCTGCGCCGCGGCATCCTGGCAGCGAGCGTGCTCTCTGTGGCCGTGGTGCTCGGCGAGTTCACCATCGCGTCGCTGCTCAGCCGGGTGAACCTGCAGACCGCTCTGCTGCTGGTCTCGCAGTCCGACCCGTTCGTCGCGGTCATCTTCGCACTCCTCGCGCTGGTGTTCGCGTTCCTCCTCCTCTTCGTCGTCGACCGTCTCGTGACGGCCGGTCGTCGACGCTCAGCGAAAGGCTGACCTGTGTCCGCACTCGAAACCTCCGTCCGTCCCGTCCCTGCGTCCGCGCAGGGGCTCGGCAGCACCGTCGAACTCCGCGGCGTCGTCCGCGACTTCGGCGGCGGCGCCGGTCTCGCCGGGCTCAGCCTCAGCGCCCGCCCCGGCGAGCTGATCGCCCTGCTCGGCCCGAGTGGCTGCGGCAAGACCACGGCGCTCCGCGCGCTGGCCGGGCTGGAGCGGGTGGATGCCGGAAGCATCCTCATCGACGGAGAGGATGTCACCGACCAGCCGACCAACCGCCGCGACCTCGGCATGGTCTTCCAGTCCTACTCGCTGTTCCCGCACCTCACCGCCGGGCAGAACGTCGAATTCGGTCTCCGGATGCGCAAGGTCGCGACCGCCGACCGCCGCCGCCGTGCAGCGGAGGCTCTCGAACTGGTCGGACTCGACCACCACGCGGATCGCTACGCGCACCAGCTCTCCGGCGGCCAGCAGCAGCGCGTCGCCCTCGCCAGGGCGCTCGTCACCCGCCCGCGCGTGCTGCTCCTCGACGAGCCACTGTCCGCCCTGGATGCGAAGGTCAGGGTGCAGTTGCGCGACGAGATCCGCCGCATCCAGACCGAGCTCGGCATCACCACCTTCTTCGTCACGCACGACCAGGAGGAGGCGCTCGCCGTCGCCGATCGGGTGGCGGTGATGCGCGCGGGCGACATCGAGCAGATCGGCGAGCCGGAGGAGCTGTACCGCAGGCCGGTGTCCGCGTTCGTCGCCGAGTTCGTCGGACTCACCAACCGCGTGCCCGGCGTCGTCACGGGCGGAGAGCTGACCGTGTTCGGGATGCGGGTGCCCCTGGTGTCGCCGTCGGCGGACGGACCCGTCACGGTGTACCTCCGGCCGGAGGACGTGCTGTTCGCGGGCCAGGCGGGGGCGCGAGCCGAGGCAGGTGCGGGAGCCGGGGAACGGGCAGGCGCAGGCGCGCTGGCGGGCGTCGTGCTGACGACGAGCTTCCTCGGGGCGCTGCGCCGCACCAGGGTGCGCCTCGACGACGGGACGGAGCTGGCCGTTCAGCACGAGACGCGGAACGCCCCTGCGCCGGGGGAGCGCATCCACCTGTCGCTGGCGGGGACGCCGGTCACGGTGGGGGCCGCGGCGCAGGCGTGATGGCTTTCGCCGCCGCGGTGGGCGCCGTCCGGCGCTCCACACCTGAGCGCATCCTGTGCGTTGTGCACAGCCGGAGTCAACCCCGTGGACGCCCGGAGCGGCCAGCCTAGACTGGCGAGCATGTCAGACAACGACGCGACGCCGAAGCAGATCACCGTCACGCCGGGCGAGAACCGCGCGCCTGCGCGGGGCTGGTTCCTGAAAGCCCGCGGTGCGGCGCAGAGCAAGCCGGGGCGCACCGGCCAGTCGGGCGAGCCTGGCGCATCGGTCGAGGAATCGCTGCCGCACGGGATGCTCGTGGCGGGCGCCTGGTCGTGGCGGCTGCTGGTCATCGGCGCGGTCATCGCCGTCGCGATCTTCCTGGTGGTGCAGTTGCGGCTCATCATCATCCCGCTGCTGATCGCCGTGCTCATCTCGGCGCTGCTCGTGCCGTTCGTCGACTTCCTGCACCGTCACCGGTGGCCGCGCTGGGCGGCGATCGTGGCCGCCATGGTGTCGGTGATCGTGGTGATCGGCGGCCTGCTCTATCTGGCCGTCTGGCAGGTCACCAAGGAGAGCCACGAGCTGCAGACGCAGTCGGTGGCGGCGTACGACCAGTTCCGCGCGTGGCTCACCTCCGGGCCGCTCGGCCTCAGCGAGAGCCAGATCAGCGGTGCGCTGGACTCGCTCGTCAAGTCGGTCCAGCAGGACAGCCAGATCTTCATCTCAGGCGCTCTCTCGATCGGCTCGACGCTCGGCCACGTGCTCGCCGGAGTGCTGCTCGCCCTGTTCAGCACGCTGTTCATCCTCATCGACGGACGCTCCATCTGGAGCTGGATCGTGCGCATCTTCCCGAAGCGCGCTCGCCGGGCGGTCGACGGTGCTGGCCAGGCGGGCTGGGTGACGCTGCGCAACTTCGTGAAGGTGCAGATCCTGGTCGCGTCGATCGATGCGCTCGGCATCGGCCTCGGGGCGTTCTTCCTCGGTCTGCCGCTGGTGATCCCGATCGCCGTGCTGGTGTTCCTCGGCTCGTTCATCCCGGTGGTGGGTGCGGTGGTCACCGGTGCGCTGGCGATCTTCATCGCGCTGATCTTCAAGGGCTGGGTGTTCGCGCTCATCATGCTCGCGGTCGTGCTCCTGGTGCAGCAGATCGAGGGCCACGTGCTGCAGCCGCTGATCATGGGAACCGCGGTCAAGGTGCATCCGCTGGCCGTCGTGCTCGCCGTCGCAGCTGGCTCGCTCCTCGCCGGCATCCCCGGCGCGCTGTTCGCGGTGCCGGTGGCCGCCGTGCTCAACGTGATGGTGCACTACGTCTCGAGCGGAGCGTGGCGGGAAGGCTCGTCCGGGCCGTACGCCGCGCCGGACACGGTGCTCTGGCAGACGGTGCCGCGGCAGCCGCGCAGGGCGCGGACGTGACGGTGACGTCGCCCGCGCCGGTCACCGGCGACCGCGGTCGCGGCGGTCGGCTGCGGTCGGCTGCGGTCGCCGTCGGTCACATTCGACTCGCGGAATACGTCCGCGAGTAGGCTGTCCCCGTGGCCACGCTGACTGATTCGACGCGCACTCCTTTCGCCGGGCCGAGCCTTGACGAGATCGAGGCTGCGCGCGCCATCGTGTCCAGGGTCGCAGAGCCGACGCCGGTCGAGACGTCGCGGTTCCTCGCCGACGTGCTCGGAGCACCGGTGCTCCTCAAGTGCGAGAACCTGCAGCGCACCGGGTCGTACAAGATCCGCGGCGCGTACAACAGGATGGCCACGCTGAGTGCAGAGGAACGCGAGCGCGGCGTCGTCGCGGCCTCGGCGGGCAACCACGCTCAGGGCGTCGCGTTCGCGGCCAGGGAGCTGGGCATCCACGCCACGATCTTCATGCCTGTCGGGGTCGCCATCCCCAAGTTCCAGGCCACCCGCGACTACGGGGCGGATGTGGTCCTCAGCGGCAGCATCGTCGACGAGACGCTGCGCGCCGCCGCCGACTTCGCCGCTGAGACCGGGGCCGTCCTCATCCCGCCGTTCGACCATCCGGACGTGGTCGCCGGTCAGGGCACGCTCGGTCTCGAGATCCTCGACGACGTCCCGGATGCGGCCACCATCGTCGTGCCCATCGGCGGCGGAGGGCTCATCTCCGGCGTCGCCAGCGCGGTCAAGCAGCGCGCGGCGGCCGAGGGTCGCGAGATCCGCGTGATCGGCGTGCAGGCCGCGAACGCCGCCGCATACCCGCCCTCGCTCGAAGCGGGGGAGCCGACCGAGATCGCGCTGGTCGCGACCATCGCGGACGGCATCGCCGTGAGCAAGCCGGGCTCGCTCAACTTCCAGATCATCCGCGACGTGGTCGACGAGATCGTCACCGTGTCCGAGGACGACATCGCCCGCGCTCTGCTCGTACTGCTCGAGCGAGCGAAGCTCGTCGTGGAGCCCGCCGGCGCCGCCGCGGTCGCGGCGATCCTCGCAGGCAAGATCCCGGCGCTCGGGCCGACCGTCGCGATCCTCTCCGGAGGCAACATCGACCCGCTGCTGATGCAGCGCATCATCAGCCACGGTCTCGCCGCCTCCGACCGCTACCTCAAGCTCACGATCATGCTGCCCGACCGCCCAGGCCAGCTCGCACGCATCTCCGAAATCCTCGCCGGTGTCAACGCCAATGTGGTCGAGGTGCTGCACACCCGCCACGGCCGGGGCCTGCAGCTCAGCCAGGTCGAGCTCGACGTGAGCGTCGAGACCCGCGGCACCGACCACCGTCACCACGTCATCGAGGCGCTGCGCGCCGCGGGCTACGACCCCGTTCTCGACTACGAGTAGGCCGCACGGATCGTGCAAAAAGCGCGGTGCAGGAGACCTGCACCGCGCTTTTCGCACGAGTCGAGCGCCGGTCAGCCGGTGTAGGTCTCGACCTTCAGGATGGTGACGGCGATCTGCTTGCCGTTCGGGGCCGTGTACGTGGTCGACTCGTCGACCTTGAGGCCGAGGATGGCCTCGCCCAGCGGGCTGCCCTCCGAGTAGACCTGCAGGTCGGTGCCCGCGGCGATCTCGCGGTTGCCGATGAGGAAGGTGCTCTCGTCGCCAGCGATCGTCGCGGTGATGACGGTTCCCGGTTCCACGACACCGTGGCTCTGCGGGGCTTCGCTCACCGTCGAGTTGCGCAGCAGGTTGGTGAGCTGCACGATGCGGGCCTCGATCTTGCCCTGCTCGTCCTTCGCAGCGTGGTATCCGCCGTTCTCCTTGAGGTCGCCCTCCTCGCGGGCCGCTTCGATGCGCTTCGCGATCTCGTTTCGGCCGTTGACGCTGAGCTCCTCGAGTTCGGCCGCGAGACGGTCGTACGCATCCTGGGTCAGAAAGCTGACCTGAGACTCCTGAGGCATGATGAACTCCTTTGCGCCGCCGGTCGGGGACCGGCTGGGCAGATCGGCCGGTCCGGGGACCGGCTGGATAAAGTCGACGCCCCGACATCAGGTCGGGGCGTATCGAAGAATCCTAGGTCAGCCAGCAACTGGAAATCAAACCAGTGTTGCTTTGTTCCGTCGTCCTGATCGTCTCGGTGTAGTCGGTGAGCCGCTTCTCGGAGGCCGGAATGCTGATGATGCGCCAGCCGACGACGGCGAACGACTCGTTCAGCGCCTGGATGGCGCAGGTCACCGGGGTGCCGGGAGGAGTGTTCACGGAGAAGCTGATCGACACGTGATGCGCATCCGTGATCGTGTATGCCGTGTCTGTCGTCTCCAGGTCGGCCTGGTCGTTGTCCCACCCCGCCCAGAAGACCCACGCGGTGAAGATCGCGACGAACGCGATGGCTGCTCCGATGATCCACCAGCGATCCCGGCGTTTGCGATTGGGCGTGCGACCGTAACGGCGATCGATGGTCTCGGTCACCGCCATCCTTCTCCCTGCACTGAGCGTTCTCCCGTGGAAAGTGCACCGTCCTGGCGACGGTAGGCTTGAACCCAGACTAGAAGACGAAGCTGTGAAACCCTGCGCTTCGTCCACGGCTCGAAAGTGGAGACCCGGATGCCCGTAACCGCCCTGCGCGCAGGAATCGTTCTCGACCGCGAGGGAGTGCGATGATCCAGGATGCGCTGCTGCGCGCGGCCGTGTGGGTCACCGCTGCGACCCCGACGCCCACCCCGACCGGTGGCCCGAGCGACGACCAGGTCACCCCTGGTGTGGTCGGATTCATCGTCACCTTCCTGGTGGCCGTCGCCGCTGTACTCCTCGCGCTCGACATGACCAGGCGCATCCGTCGGGTGCGGTACCGGGCTGAGATCGCGGAGAAGCTGGACGCCGAGCAGGCCGGCCAGAGCGGCGAGACCGGGTCGGACGGCCGGGACGACACCGCGCGCTGAGTCGCCAGTCGCGGAGTATGCGCTGAGTCGCCAGGCGCTGAGTCGCCAGGCGCGGAGTCAGAGCTCAGCCGCCGCCCTCAGCCCACGTTGTAGACCGGGTGCAGCGCGATCAGGAGCACCGCCGTCCAGTGGCAGAGGAACGCCAGGACGGTCAGCGTGTGGAAGATCTCGTGGAACCCGAACACACCGGGGACCGGGTTCGGTTTCTTGATGCCGTAAATGACCGCGCCGATCGAGTAGAACAGACCGCCGACGAGCACCAGCACCATCATGGCGACGTTCGCGTCGAGCAGATCGACGACGTACATCAGCGCGCCCCAGCCGAGCGCCAGGTAGAGCGGTACGTACAGCCAGCGCGGCGCGTGGATCCAGAACACCCGGAAGGCGATGCCGAGCAGGGCGCCCGTCCAGACCAGCGACAGCAGCAGGATGCCCTTCGACGGCGGCAGCGCGAGCACCGCCAGCGGGGTGTACGTGCCCGCGATCAGAAGGAAGATGTTGGCGTGGTCGATCCGCTTGAGGAGGACCTTCATCCGCGGCTTCCAGTTGAAGCGGTGGTAGAGCGCCGAGTTGCCGAACAGCAGCAGCGACGTGAGCACGAACACCGCGGACGACCACTTCGCCGGGGCGCCGTCCGCGAGCGTGATGAGCACGATCCCGGCCGCGATGGTGACGGGGAACGTGCCGGCGTGGATCCAGCCGCGCCAGGTGGGCTTGATCTCGGCGGGGTTGGCGGGGGACGCATCCAGGAGCGGGATGTTGGGGAGGTCTGGGCCGCGGCCTTCGTCTGCCTTGACGGCGGCATCGGCGGAGTCGAGAGTGTCTGCCGGCCCGCTCAGGGACTCGGCGACGTCTTCCGACTTCTGGGCATCGTGCGCTGTCATGGCCCAAGGGTACGGGAGCCGCGTGACCTCATGCTGTGAGTTCGGCGCTGAGGTCGCGGTAACGTACTTCCGTGAGCAGATGGAGTTTCCCCCTCGGACGTGGGCTGCTCTACGGGCTCTACCAGAGCAAGCTCAAGCGGAACCTGCCCGCCGAGTCGATGCCCCGCCACGTGGCGATGATCATCGACGGCAACCGGCGCTGGGCGCGCCAGCTCGGGCTGACCACCGTGGCCCACGGGCACCGTGCAGGTGCGGCGAAGATGCGCGAGTTCCTGGAGTGGTGCGACGACCTCGGGATCTCGGTGGTGACGCTCTACCTGCTCTCCAGCGACAACCTCACCAACCGCGAGAGCGGCGAGCTCTCCGACCTCATCGAGATCATCGCCGAGCTCGCCGACGACCTGTCCCGCTACCGCGACTGGCGCGTCCAGCACGTCGGCTCGACCGCTGGGCTGCCGGAGCCGCTGATCGCCGCTCTGACGGGCGCTGAGGACCGCACAGCGCAGAACACCGGCCTGCACGTGAACCTGGCGGTCGGCTACGGAGGACGCAAGGAGATCGTGGATGCGATGCGCGACATCGTCGCCGCCCACCACGCTCAGGGGGGAAGCCTGGAGACCCTCGCCGACCTGCTCACCCCCGACCTGATCGGCGAACACCTCTACACCGGTGGCCAGCCGGACCCCGACCTCGTCATCCGCACCTCCGGCGAGCAGCGGCTCAGCGACTTCATGCTCTGGCAGAGCGCGCACAGCGAGTTCTACTTCGTGGAAGCTCTCGGCCCCGACCTGCGCGAGGTCGACTTCCTGCGCGCCGTGCGCGACTACTCGCGACGGCAGCGGCGGTTCGGCGGCTGAGCGCCCGGCCGCTGCTATGGTCGGGGGGAATCCGTCAACGGAATCAGCTCTGGGGTGAGGGGCGGACGGTGACGACGGGGTTCGACCGATGGGGGTTGCGATGGGTGCTGCGAGACGACTCGCTCTGACGGCATGGCGGGCGGACGACGGCCGGATGCGCGTCGCGGCCTGGACGGCGTCGGCCGCCGCGCTGCTCGGCATCGGGCTCGCCTGGTCGGCACTGCGCGTGATCGGCCTCTATGCGCTCTGGACCGTCGGGATGAGCGACGGTGTGCTGTTCGCCTCGGAGTTCGGCGCCAGAGCGGTGCTGCTCGCTCTGACCGTCGTCTGCCTGGTGCTCGGCATCGCGCGCAGGGCAGCGCGGGGCGCTGGTCTCGGCTGGCTCGTCGCCGCGATCCTGCTGTCCGGGCTGCTTCTCGTCGTCCACGTGGTGCAGCTCACCTACCTCACGCATTTCGATCTCCGGAGCCTGTTCAGTTCCACGTCGCTCACCTGGCTGGGCTTCGCCGCCCTCACCCTCGCGGCGTGCGTGCTCGCCCTGACGGCGCGCCGACCGACCGCGCTGCGCTCTGCGCCCGTCGCCGAGCCGGACCGGAGCGCGCAGGCGGCGGGACCGTACCTGTGGTTCTCGGTCGCTGCCGCGTTCATCGCGTTCGTGGCGTGCATCCTCGTCGTCGCGCAGGCTCTGATCGTGCCGAACGCCTGGGGCCCTGCGATCGTGGCGCTCGTGCAGGCGGGGGTGACCGTGATCGTGGTGGCGGTGCAGGTGATCGGCTCCCTGTTCGTGCAGCGCGGGTCGGCGCTCGCCCGGCTGGTGGTCAGCGCGGTCGCGATCGTCCTCCTGAGCGACGCCACCGAGTCGTCGCTGCTCGGCTTCGGGGGCGACGACGGCGTCTCCCACGTGGGACTCCTCGTCGCGACCGTCTGCGCGATCGCGGCGGCGGTTCCGCTCTGGCTTCCCCCGGTGTCCCGCTACCTCGCGGATGCGGCGGAGCGTCGCGGCGACGCGAGCGCCGTGGAGCCCACGCGCGCCGCCGGGTGATTAGCCGCCCTGTGAGACGCCGCCGGGCGATCCGCGCATCCCCGGACTGACAGAATGTTCCGGGAGGTCACAACACACATGACGAAGACGATCGACGAGTTCGCTGCCGGGTTCACCGAGGAGTCCGGCTACCTCGACTACGGCAGGGTGGGTCCGATCTCGGCGGCGGCGCTCGCCGAAGCGGTCGGGCAGTACGAGATCCTCGCCAAGGCTCGGTTCGGCAGCATCGAGCGGATGCGCGCAGAGGACCAGCGGGTACGGGATGCGGTGGCCGCGCTCACCCGGTTCCCGTCCGACCAGGTGTCGTTCCAGCCGACCGCGTCGATCGGGCTCATGCACGCCGCGTTCGGGCTCACCGGCGGCGAGGTGCTGCTGTCCGCCGCCGAGTTCCCGAGCATCACCTACGCGGCCGTGCGGGCCTCGCAGGCGATGCGGGTCGTCACGCCGACCTGGCTGGAGACCGACCACCAGCGGGTCACGCCGGCGCGCATCAAAGAGCAGCTCACCTCCAACACGACGGCCGTGATGGTGAGTCTCGTGGACTCGCGCACCGGCTACCTGGCTGACATCGACGGCATCCGCCAGGTGATCGGCGACCGGCTGCTGATCGTGGATGCGATCCAGGGCTTCGGCGTCGTCGACGCGCCGTACGAGGTGGCGGACGTCGTGGTCGCCGGCGGGCAGAAATGGGCGCGCGCCGGATGGGGGACAGGCTTCCTCGTCGCGAGCGAGCGCGCCATCGAGCACCTCACCCCGGTGTTCAGCGGCTGGACCGGCGCCGATCTGGACGGATCGTGGGACGAGGTGGGGGAGCCGAGCGCCAGCACGCGCGCGTTCAGCATCTCGAACCCCGACCCGATCGCGCAGGCCAGGTTCGCCGCGGCGCTCGAGGACATCGCCGCGGTGGGCGTCCCCGCCGTCGGCGCGGCGATCGGCGACAGGGTGGAGCGCGTGTTCGACCTCGCCGACGAGTACGCGATCCCGGTCGCGTCGTCGCGCAACGCCGCCGAGCGGGCGGGCATGGTCGTGCTGGAGCCGCTGCCGGAGCAGCTGACCGCGCTGAGCGCGAGCCTCTTCAACCACGGGATCACCGCATCCATCCGGGCCACCAACGTGCGCATCTCGGTCCACGCCGGCACCACCGACGAGACCTTCGACATGCTCCGGGCCGCCTTCACCTCCTACGCCTCCGCCTCCTGAGCGCGCCCCAGCCCCTAGCCATCGAGCCCAGGGTTTTTCACCGTATACGCGTCGAATACGGTGAAAAAGCCTGGGCTCGATGGCGTCGGTGTGGGGCGCACCCGAAGTGGGGGCGAAAGTTCATCTGATGGAAACGCGACACGGCGGTGTGTCGGACGGACGGGGGCTTGGCGCGGCGTAGGTTCGGCTTATCGGGCACGGAGCCCGATCGAGACGGCCACGTAAGTTCGTTTCGACACCCACCGGCCGACTCGCCAAACAGATCCGCGAGCTCTACAGAGCGAGCGGGGTGGGAGTGGTCGTGGCTGAATCAGGTACCCGACAGTTCGAGTCGACCGGCAGCGGAATCAACCAGGCGGAGCGCACGTACGTGCTCGACACCTCGGTCCTGCTGTCCGACCCCCAGGCGATCTTCCGTTTCGCCGAACACGCTGTCGTCATCCCCGTCGTCGTCGTGAGCGAACTGGAGGGCAAACGCAACGATCCCGAGATCGGCTACTTCGCGCGGCAGGCACTGCGCAATCTGGACGAGCTGAGGATCAAGCACGAACGGCTCGATTTCCCCATCCCGGTCGGTGACGGCGGATCGTTGCGGGTGGAGCTCAACCACTCCAACATGTCGGTGCTGCCGAGCGGATTGCAGCTCGGGGACAACGACTCGCGCATCCTGGCGGTCGCGCTGAACCTCGCCAACGACGGCCTCGCCGTCACGGTCGTCTCCAAAGACCTTCCGCTGCGCGTCAAGGCGGCGTCGATCGGTCTGGCGGCGGAGGAGTACCGGCACGAACTCGCCGTCGACTCCGGCTGGACCGGACTCGCCGAGGTCTCCCTCGGCAGCGACGCGATGAGCGACCTCTACGAGAACGAGTGGATGCGCACAGAGCTGGTCGATGGGATGCCCGCCAACACGGGCCTCATCATCCACTCCGACCGCGGCTCCGCCCTCGGCCGCGTGGTGGCGGACGGCGAGCTGAAGCTCGTCCGCGGAGACAGGGACGTGTTCGGGCTGCACGGCCGCTCGGCCGAGCAACGCCTCGCCATCGACATGCTCCTCGACCCGGAGATCGGCATTCTCTCGCTGGGCGGACGGGCGGGCACCGGCAAGTCGGCCCTCGCTCTCTGCGCCGGGCTGGAGGCGGTGCTCGAACGGCAGCAGCACAAGAAGATCATGGTGTTCCGGCCGCTGTACGCGGTGGGCGGCCAGGAGCTCGGCTACCTGCCGGGCGACCAGGGCGAGAAGATGAACCCGTGGGGCCAGGCGATCTTCGACACCCTCGGAGCGCTCGTCTCGCAGAACGTGCTCGACGAGGTGCAGGACCGCGGCATCCTCGAGGTGCTGCCGCTCACGCACATCAGGGGCCGGTCGCTACACGACGCGTTCGTGATCGTCGACGAGGCCCAGTCGCTGGAGCGCAACGTGCTGCTGACCGTGCTGAGCCGGGTCGGACAGAACTCCCGCGTTGTGCTGACGCACGACGTCGCGCAGCGCGACAACCTCCGGGTCGGCCGTCACGACGGCGTCGCCTCGGTGATCGAGACGCTGAAGGGGCACCCGCTGTTCGGGCACATCACGCTCACCCGTTCGGAGCGCTCGGCGATCGCGGCGCTGGTGACGGAGATGCTGGAAGGGAACGAAGTGATGTGAACAACCGCATCCACGCCCCCGGATGTGGATAACGTACTGGGGCGTTCGACGGGTTGTTAGCGTCGCTCTGTGGGGAAGCAGCAGCGAACGTTACGGAGGCCGACCGGGCAGGCACCGGTCGGCCTCTGCGCTGCCTGGTGGGCGGCCAGGCTCGCGGCTGTCGCGGCTGTGCTGGCTGTGCTGGCTGTGCTGGCTGTGCTGGCCGTGCTGGCCGTGTTGGTCGGGTGCGCGCTGATCGCGCTGGACTCTGCGGGAGCGGCGCCGTCGCGTGTGGTCGGGACCGCGTTCCTCGCGGCCGTGACGTTTCCTCTCTGCGCGGTCGACCTGCGAGAGCGCCGCCTCCCGAACGCGCTGGTGCTCCCCGGATACGCGTTCGCGGCGGTGGGGATGCTCTGGGGAGCGGTGGGGCACGGAGGCGGGCTCGATGCCGTCACCGGTCCGGTGACGGTCGCGGCCGTTGTGCTCGCCGTCCTGCTCTGCGCGGCGGCCGGGGGAGCGCTCGGGATGGGCGACGTCAAGCTCGCGGGCGTCGTCGCGCTGGTGCTCGGCGGGCTGGCCGTGCACGCGCAGGTGGATGCGGTGGTCGCCGTTGTCGCGTGGCTGGCGGTGGCGTTCGGTGTGGCGGGGATCGTGGCGGCGGTTTCGCTGCTGCGTGGCGCATCCGCGGCGGACGGGGTGCCGCTGGGGCCGTACCTGCTCGGAGCTTTCTGGGCGGTCGGAGCGGTGCTGTGAGCCGGTCGCCGCCGGTCGCGCCGAGCGCCTGGACGCGAGGGGCGGGAACGCGAGGGCCGGGAACGCCGAGGGGCGGGAACGCCGAAGGGCGCCCTCCCGCAGGAGAGCGCCCTTCGTAGCGAGCATCTGCGTGAACGCCTCGGGCTCAGCCCGGGTGGGTCATGCTGAGGACGTCGAGCGCCTTGTCGAGCTGCTCGAGGGTCACCTCGCCGCGGTCGACGAAGCCGAGGTCGATGACGGCCTCGCGCACGGTCATGCCCTGGGCGACGGAGTGCTTGGCGACCTTTGCGGCGGCCTCGTAACCGATGGCCCGGTTGAGCGGCGTCACAATCGACGGGCTCGACTCCGCGTACGCGCGGGCGCGCTCCACGTTCGCCTCCAGGCCGGCGACGGTTTTGTCGGCGAGAACGCGCGAGCCCTGGGTGAGCAGGCGGATCGACTCGAGCAGCGCCGTGCCCATGACCGGGATCGCCACGTTGAGCTCGAACAGGCCGGACGCGCCGCTCCAGGCGATGGTGGCGTCGTTGCCGATCACGCGGGAGGCGACCATCAGCACCGCCTCCGGGATGACCGGGTTGACCTTGCCAGGCATGATCGACGAACCGGGCTGGAGGTCCGGGATGTGCAGCTCGCCCAGGCCGGTGTTGGGGCCGGAGCCCATCCAGCGGAGGTCGTTGCAGATCTTGGTGAGGCTGACCGCGATGGTGCGGAGGGCGCCGGAGGCCTCGACCAGCGCATCCCGGTTGGCCTGCGCCTCGAAGTGGTTGCGGGCCTCGGTGATCGGCAGCTCGGTCTCCTGCGTGAGCAGCTCGATGACGAGCTGCGGGAAGCCGAGCGGCGTGTTGATGCCGGTGCCAACCGCCGTGCCGCCGAGCGGGACCTCTGCCACACGGTGCAGGGACGCCTGCACGCGCTCGATGCCGAGACGGATCTGCGCGGCGTAGCCGCCGAACTCCTGGCCGAGGGTGACGGGGGTCGCATCCATCAGGTGGGTGCGACCGCTCTTGACGACGGTGGCCCACAGCTCCGCCTTCTGCTCGAGCGACACCGCGAGGTGGTCGAGCGCGGGGATGAGGTCGTCGATGAGCGCGCCGGTCACGGCGATGTGCACCGACGTGGGGAACACGTCGTTGGACGACTGCGAGGCGTTCACGTGGTCGTTCGGGTGCACCGGCCGACCGAGGGTGCGGGACGCCAGTGTCGCGAGCACCTCGTTCATGTTCATGTTCGACGACGTGCCGGAGCCCGTCTGGTACACGTCGATCGGGAACTCGCCGTCGTGCGCGCCGCTGACGACCTCGTCGGCAGCGGCCGCGATGGCGTCGGCGATCGACTGGTCCAGCACGCCGAGCTTGGCGTTCGCGAGAGCGGCCGACTTCTTGATGCGGGCCAGCGCAGCGATCTGCGTCGGCTCGAGCACCGATCCGGAGATCGGGAAGTTCTCGACGGCGCGCTGCGTCTGCGCGCCGTAGAGCGCGGCCGCAGGAACGCGGACCTCGCCCATCGTGTCGTGTTCGATGCGGTAGTCGGCGTCCGCCTGGGTGTCCACCACGGTGTGTTTTCCTTTCTGGTGCGGGGCCGGCAGAATCGCCGGGCTTCCCGCGGTTCAGTCGGTGACCGGGGCGGCCAATCCGACGACGACGTCGGGGACGACCCGACCTTCCTGAAGCCGGTAGTTGGCACCAACGATAGCCAACGAACCGTCCGCGACGGCGGCGCTGATCATCTCGGAGCCTTCGAGCAGCTCGGCGACGGTGTGCCGCAGGTGCTCGCGGCCGACCGCGAGCGCATCCACCGTCGCCGGATCGACCGGCTGATCGGCGGGGACGCCGGCGATGGCGTGCACGGCGGGGACGATGGGCGCGATGAGGTGCGCGATGTGCGGCGGGAGCGGGGTCGCATCCTGTGCCTGGGAGTCGATGGCGGCACGCACGGCGCCGCACTCGTCGTGCCCCAGCACCAGGATCAGCGGGACCTCCAGCACGCCGACCGCGTACTCCAGCGAGCCGAGCACGGAGTCGGAGATGACCTGACCGGCGTTGCGCACCACGAAGGCGTCGCCCAGCCCGAGATCGAAGATGATCTCGGCGGCGAGCCGGGAGTCTGCGCATCCGAAGATCGCGGCCAGCGGGGCCTGACCCGTGGCGATGGTCTCCCGGCGCTCGACGTCCTGGCGGGGATGCTCAGGCTCTCCGGAGACGAACCGCTCGTTGCCACGCAGCATCGCGTCCCAGACGCGTGACGGCCTCGGCTTACCCATTACGAACCTCCCAGTTGCCGGATCTGATCGGCGAGCGACCCTGCGACGGTGCCGAACTCGGCGTCGCTGGCCGTGCCGAAGACGATGATCGTGCTCTTGCCCGCCGTGCTGACGAGCGCGTACTCCACGTTGCCGTTGTCGTCGCTGGACGTGCGGTTGTCGTAGACGTCCCAGCGCACGCCGTCGATGGTGCGGGTGCCCTTGATCATGGATTTGTTGACCTGCTGCGCCGTCCAGGTGTCGTTCGCGTCGAAGCCCTGGGTGATGCCGATGTACTGGGCCTTCGGGGTGATCAGCCCGATGTACCAGGAGTCGACGCCGTCCGGCGTCTTGGTGCGCAGCTCGGCGTTGTTGGACTTCCAGCTCGACGGAAGCTCCGGCACGAGCAGCCTGTTCGGCTCCGAGCCCTGCGCCTGCGCGGCGATGGAGGCGTAGTCGACGGGCGGCGCGGACGACGTGGGGTTGCCGCGGGGCACGAACAGCACGATCACGGCCACGAGTGCGACGCACGCGATCAGCGAGTAGACGAGGTTGTTGACGGTCTGCCTGTTGCGGTGGTTGGCCGAGTTCACGGCCTTGCGCGCGGCGGTCTCCTCCGGCGTCTCCGGGCGTCCGAGCTCGGCGACCACCGCGGGTGGCTTGGTGCGAGGGCTCATTCGGCGTCCGTCGATCCGGCGGTTGCCGCGCCGACGCCCGCCCCGGCGCGTGCCGCATCCAGCCGGGCCTTCGCTCCGATCAGCCACTCCTCGCAGTGCCGCGCGAGGGCTTCGCCGCGCTCCCAGAGCGCGATCGAGTCCTCCAGCGTCGACGAGCCCTGCTCCAGTTGACCGACGACACGGATCAGCTCGTCGCGCGCCTCCTCGTAGCTGAGCGAGGCGAGCGGATCGCTGCCGAGGGCGTCGTCGCTGGAGGTCGACTCGGTGGGGGGCATGGCATCCATTCTATTTGTCTAGCTGAGTGCTGTCTTCGTGGCCGTGGCCTCTGTGCGCCCTGCCGGCGACGGGATGTGGTCTCCCGCCGTCGCAGCGACGGCCCCGCCGGACACGGTGAGCCGCAACCCGGTGCCGGGTGGCATCTCGTCCGGGGAGGTGACGACGTGGCCGGACGCGAGCTGCACGATGGCGTAGCCGCGGTCGAGCGTGCCCTGCGGCGACAGCGCGCGCAACTGGCCGCGGAGCTCGGCGACCCTGGTGGCCTCCCTGTCGACGCCGCGCTCGATCAGCTCGGCGCCGCGGGCGACGAAACGGGTGAGCTCCTCCGCTCGGGAGTCGACGATCCAGCTCGACGACGCGAGCGACGGGCGGGTGCGGAGGTGACCGATGCGATCGATCTCGGCGGAGATCATGTGCGTCACGCGCATCCCGATGCGGGCGCGCGCCTGCTGCACGCGGGCGAGCTCTTCTGCGACGTCAGGGACCACGCGCTTGGCCGCATCCGTCGGGGTGGATGCGCGCAGGTCGGCGACCTCGTCTATCAGCGGCCGGTCCGCCTCGTGGCCGATGGCGCTGACGATCGGGGTCGTGGCGGCTGCCGCAGCGCGCACGAGCACTTCGTCGCTGAAGCCGAGCAGGTTCTGGAAGTCGCCACCGCCGCGGGCGACGATGATGACCTCGACCTCGGGGTCGGCGTCGAGCTTCCGGATGGCAGCCGTCACCTCGGAGACGGTCCTGTCGCCCTGGACGGCGGCGTACACCGTGCGGAAGCGCACCTGCGGCCAGCGCAACTGGGCGTTGCGGAGCACGTCCTTCTCGGCGTCGGAGTCCTTGCCGGTGACGAGCCCGATGGTGTGCGGGAGGAACGGCAGGCGTTTCTTGCGCTCCGGAGCGAACAGGCCCTCGGCGGTGAGCTGCTGGCGCAGCCGTTCGAGACGTTCGAGCAGGTCGCCGAGGCCGACGTGGCGCATGTCGAACACCTGCATCGTGAGTGTGCCGCCCTTGACCCAGAAGTTGGGCTTGATGGCGGCGACCACGCGGTCGCCCTGCTTCAGGTCGGCGGGGATGCGCGCCCTGACGGACGACCAGATCGTGAAGCTGACCGTCGCATCCTCGTTGAGGTCTTTGAGCTTGCCGTAGACGTTTCCGCCGGAGACGCCCCACTGAGTGATCTCGCCCTCGACCCAGGCGGTGCCGAGCCGTTCGATCCAGCCGCGGATCTTGCCGGCCAGGGTGGCGACCGGCCACGGGGCGTCCGCTGTGGGCGGGCCGACCTCCATCGACGGTGCGCGGGTCGTGTCCGTCACCGAGCCTCCCAACCAGTGTTCAGCGCACTCACCTAGGATCGAAGGGTGAGCGACGCAACCATCAGCCTTCCGATGCCGAGGATTCCCGGTGCGCGAGGCCGGCTACAGGATACCCCGGTCGTCGGACACAAGAGGGTCCTGCTGGCCGCACCGCGTGGATACTGCGCGGGTGTGGACAGGGCCGTCATCGCCGTCGAGAAGGCGCTCGAGCACTACGGCGCGCCCGTCTACGTGCGCAAGCAGATCGTGCACAACGTCCACGTCGTGTCCACGCTGGAGCAGCAGGGCGCGATCTTCGTCGACGAGGTCGGGGAGGTTCCGGAGGGCGCGCACGTCGTGTTCAGCGCTCACGGTGTGTCTCCCGCTGTCGTGCAGGCCGCATCCGATCGCGGGCTGCAGGCCATCGACGCCACCTGCCCGCTGGTCACGAAGGTGCACCGCGAGGCCGTGCGCTTCGCCCGCGACGACTTCGAGATCCTGCTGATCGGCCACAAGGGGCACGAAGAGGTCGAGGGCACCGCCGGGCACGCGCCCGACCGCGTCACCCTCGTGAACAGCCCGGACGATGTGGACACGATCACCGTGAAAGACCCGGACAAGGTCGTCTGGCTCTCGCAGACCACGCTGTCCGTCGACGAGACGATGGAGACGGTGCGCCGCCTGCGCGAGCGCTTCCCGAACCTGCAGGATCCGCCCAGTGACGACATCTGCTACGCCACCCAGAACCGCCAGGTCGCGATCAAGAAGGTCGCAGAGCAGGCCGACCTGGTGATCGTGGTCGGCTCCGCCAACTCGTCCAACTCCGTGCGCCTGGTCGAGGTCGCGCTGGAGTACGGCGCGAAGGCCGCGTACAGGGTCGACTACGCCAGCGAGGTCAAGCAGGAGTGGCTCGACGGCGTGGCGACGGTCGGCGTGACGAGCGGAGCATCCGTGCCGGAGGTGCTGGTGCAGGAAGTGCTCGACGACCTCCGCGGCGCCGGCTACGGCGACGTGCAGGAAGTCAAGACGGCCGAGGAGGACCTCATGTTCTCCCTGCCCAAGGAGCTCCGTAAAGACCTCGCAGGAAACCAGGACGCCCGCGCCCTCGGCGGCCGTCGCTGACCCCTGGCCCCGGACCCCTGGCCCCCTGACCTCAGCTATCGAGCCGGGACTCATGCACGCCTAGGCGCGGCGTGTCGCGTGCATAACTCCCGGCTCGATGGCTTCGGCGGCCGGGGCGGTTTCGGCGGCGGCGGCGGCGGCGGCGGGGGCGACGATGTCGTCGGCGTTGGCGGCGATCCAGGACATGAGCGGCAAGAGGTGCTCGGTGAGGTCGCGGCCGCGCTGGGTGAGGCTGTAGTCGACGCGGGGCGGGATGGTCGGCTGGGCCGTGCGCAGGACGAAGCCGTCGCGCTCCAATGTGCGCAGGGTCTGGGCGAGCATCTTCTCGCTGATGCCCTGCACCGTGCGGCGCAGCTCGCCCCAGCGATGGTCGCTCTGAGAGAGCGCGACGAGCACGAGCACGCCCCAGGTGCTGGTGACGTGGTTGAGGACGACGCGGGTCGGGCAGGCCGAGGGGAGCACGCCATCCGTGAAGCCGAAGCCGTTCAACGTCTGAGTACTGGTGTCCACGTCAGTAACTTACCAAAAAGTGGGTACCTTCGAATGGGAAGTATCGGACAGGGGTCTCTGTTGGCCTCGATGACCGACCGAAAGGAAACACCACCATGACCATCGTCGTCACCGGAGCAACCGGCCACCTCGGACGCCTCGTCGTCGAATCCCTCATCGCCCGCGGCGTTCCCGCCGCCGACATCCGCGCGCTCGGACGCTCAGCGGAGAAGCTCGCGCCCGTCGCGGCGCTCGGCGTGCAGACCGCCACCATCGACTTCGAGAAGCCCGACACCCTGGTGTCCGCGTTCGCGGGGGCGGATGCGCTCCTGCTCGTCTCCGGCAGCGAGGTGGGCAAGCGGGTGCAGCAGCACGCCAACGCCATCGACGCGGCCGTGGCGGCAGGGGCCGGCCGGATCGTCTACACCAGCGCGCCGCACGCCGACGACACCGCGCTCGTCCTCGCGCCGGAGCACACCGCAACCGAGAAGCTGCTCGCGGACTCCGGGCTGCCGGTGACCATCCTGCGCAACAACTGGTACACCGAGAACTACGTCGGCCAGCTCGACACCGCCGCCGCGACAGGCGAGATCGTGTCGAGCGCAGCGGACGGCAGGGTCGCGAGCGCGTCGCGCGCCGACTACGCCGACGCTGCAGCCGTCGTGCTCAGCACCCCCGGCCACGACGGCGCTGTCTACGAGCTCTCCGGCGACGTGGCCTGGACGTTCGCCGACCTGGCCGAGACGGTCTCGGCCATCCTGGGCCAGCCCGTCGCATACCGGTCGGTGAGCCCCGAGGAGCACACGAGCATCCTGACCGGTGCCGGGTTGGACGATGGCACGGCAGGGTTCGTCGTGGCGCTCGACGGCAACATCCGGGACGGCGCTCTCGCCGACGCGACGCCCACGCTCAGCGAACTGATCGGGCGGCCGACGACGCCGCTCGCCGCCGGCCTGCGCGAGGCGCGCGGCGAGGCCGCTGCGTAACAGCAGCCGCCAGACGGCGGAACGGCCCGGTGCGGGATGCGCCGGGCCGTTCGTCGTTCGCGGGTCGTTCGCGGGTCGCTCGCGGCGCACAGGTCGTCCTGCGCGGCGGCCGCGAGGCTCAGGGGGTGGGCGTGCTCGTCGGCGGAGGGGTGATCCCGCTGTAGAAGTCGATCAGCACGGGGTCGGTGAGCAGCACCGCCGACATGAAGCCGAGCAGGGCGATGAGTGCGACGACGCCCGCGATCAACGGGATGTAGAACGCCATTCTGCGCTTGACCAGCAGCCAGACCGACAGGGCGGTCGAGATCACCCAGAGCAGACCGATGACGACGGCGCCAGCGATCAGCGTGCCCTGCACCGACGCCGCGGGGGTGTAGTCGCCGAGGTTCTGGTTGAGGTGCATGAGCTGCATCGCGGACGGCAGCGACAGCAGACCGCTGATCGAGTTGGTGGCGCCGAATAGGCCGAAGACGATGAGCACGACCGTGATGGTCATGTTCCAGCGCGGCGCGTCGGAGCGCAACTGTGTCGACGGGCTCTGCGGGTGCTGGCTGGCGAAGCCGGGACGGTCGGGGTACTGCGCGCGCGCATCCCGGTGGACGGGGATCGCGCCGCGCTGGGCGGCGTCGCGGTGGGCAGCGTCCTGCTGGGCAGCGTCGCCGTGCTCGCCGTAGCGGTCCGGCTCTGCCGTGGGATGCGAGGTGTCCAGTCGGTTCGCATCCGCCGGTGGATGCCACACCCATCCCTCTGGGGCGAGCTCGCCGTACTTCGGGCGTGGTCGCTCGTCGGGTTTCTGTTCCTCGTCGGCCATGGCGGCCAACCTCCCTGGATATGACGCGGCGGCCGGAGCGCGAGCCCCGACCGCCGCGGTGTACTACTTGCCGGAGTGTCCGGCCGAGCCGAGCTGCTTGGTGGCCTCGATCACGCGGGCGGCCATCGCCGTCTCCGCGACCTTGCCCCACGCGCGCGGGTCGTACAGTTTCTTGTTGCCGACCTCGCCGTCGACCTTGAGGACGCCGTCGTAGTTCTTGAACATGTAGTCGGCGATCGAGCGGGTGAACGCGTACTGCGTGTCCGTGTCGATGTTCATCTTGATGACGCCGTTGGCGACCGCCTCGGCGATCTCGGCGTCGGTCGAGCCGGAGCCGCCGTGGAAGACCAGGTCGAGCGGCTTCGGGCCGTGACCGTACTTGGCGGCGAGGCCGTCCTGGATGGTCTTCAGCAGCTCGGGGCGCAGCTTCACGTTGCCCGGCTTGTACACGCCGTGGACGTTGCCGAAGGTGAGGGCGGCCATGTAGCGGCCGTTCTCGCCGAGGCCGAGCGCTTCGACGGCCTTCTCGACGTCGGCGAGGGTCGTGTAGAGCGCCTCGTTGGAGCCCTCGTGCTGCACGCCGTCCTCTTCGCCGCCGACGACACCGATCTCGACCTCGAGGATGGCGTTGATGGCCTTGGTGCGCTTGATCATGTCCTGCGCGATCTCGAGGTTCTCCGCGAGCGGCACGGCCGAGCCGTCCCACATGTGGGACTGGAAGATCGGGTTGCGTCCGGCGCGGACCTCTTCCTCGGAGGCGGCGATGAGCGGCAGCACGAAGCTGTCGAGCGCGTCCTTGGGGCAGTGGTCGGTGTGCAGGGCGACCGTGACGGGATAGTTCTTGGCGACCTCGGTGGCGAACTTCGCGAAGGCGATGGCGCCCGCTGCGCGGTTCTTCACGGTCTGACCGGCGAAGTAGTCTGCGCCGCCGGTGGTCACCTGGATGATGCCGTCGCTGCCGGCTTCCGTCAGGCCCTGGAGGACCGAGTTGATCGTCTGCGACGACGACACGTTGAACGCGGGGTACGCGAAACCACCGGCCTTCGCCTTGTCGAGCATTTCTGCATATTGGTCCGGCGTGGCGATGGGCATTGCAGCTCCTTGAAGTCGAAGTGTCGAACGGGTCTCATCATACCGAGCCGGTGGGAGCGCTCCGGCTGGCAGGTACGGACCTGCCGCCCGGGGCCGGGATGCGCCGTCCGCGTACGCCAGGTGAACGTTCGTGCGCTTTCCGCCGCCGCGTGCAGGCGCGCGGATACACTGGCATCGCCGATACAGCAGCGTCGAAGACGACGACACCGAATCCGTCCGGGAGGACCCATCATGATCAGCACTGACACCGCATCCCTCTACCTGCATCCAGACAGGAACCTGGCCATGGAGCTCGTCAGAGCCACAGAGGCTGCGGCCATCCGGGCGACGCCGTTCATCGGCCGAGGCGACAAGAACGCGGCAGACGGCGCAGCAGTGGATGCGATGCGCAAGTTCCTCGGTACGGTCAACTTCGACGGGCTGATCGTCATCGGCGAGGGCGAGAAGGACAACGCCCCCATGCTGTTCAACGGCGAGCACGTCGGCAACGGCCGGGGACCGGCGGTGGACATCGCGGTCGACCCGATCGACGGCACGTCGCTGACCGCCGCCGGACGCCAGAACGCGCTGTCGGTGATCGCGGTGTCCGACCGCGGGTCGATGCTGGATGCGTCGAGCGTGTTCTACATGGACAAGATCGTCACGGGGCCGGAGGGCATCGGGGTCGTCGACCTGTCGCAGTCGATCGGGGACAACATCCGGGAGCTGGCGAAGGCGAAGGGCAAGCCGGTCGGCGAGGTCCGCGTCGCCGTCCTGGACCGACCGCGTCATGAGGGACTGATCGAGGAGATCCGCGCCGCGGGAGCGGGGACCAGGCTGATGCTCGACGGCGACGTCGCCGGCGGCATCAACGCGGCCCGCTATGAGTCGCGGATCGACATGTGCGTCGGCATCGGCGGGAGCCCGGAGGGCATCACCACGGCGTGCGCGATCAAGGCGCTCGGCGGATTCATGCAGGGAAAGCTGGCGCCGAAGGACGACGCAGAGCGCGCGGGCGGCATCGCGGCGGGTCTCGACATGGATCGCATCTACGGCGCTGACGACCTGGTGCAGGGCGACAACACGTTCTTCGTCGCGACGGGCGTGACCGACGGCGGGCTGGTCGAGGGCGTGCGCCGCAAGGGCCCGATCATCCGCACCGAGAGCATCGTGCTGCGCAGCAAGTCGGGCACCATCCGCCGCGTGATCGCGGACCACCTCGCCGCCAAGTGGCTCGAGGCCGACCAGCTCTAGAGCGCCCCACGCCATCGAGCCCAGGCTTTTTCACCGTTACGCGACGTTGTGCGGTGAAAAAGCCTGGGCTCGATTGCTGCGGGCTGCGGGCTGCGGGCTTGGGGGCTCAGGCGGAGCGGCGCTCGGGGAGGGAGGCGGCGGGCGTGCTGGGCTCGTCGTCGCCGAGCTCGGCGACGAGCTCGAACGCGGTGAGTTCGCGCGGCGCCTCGTCGATGCCTTCGAGGACGCCGATCATCTTGGACTCGTCGAGGGCGTTGAGCTTGCGCGCGGCGGGGAACACCTGGCGCTCGAACGACCCCACGAAGCCGTTGTAGTCCTTGACCGTGCGCTCCAGCGAGCGACCGAGCTTCTCGATGTGGGTGGCCGTGGTGGACAGCCGCGTGTAGAGGGTGCGGCTCAGGTCGAAGAGCTGCTTCGCCTCCTGGGTGAGCACATCCTGCTGCCAACTGAACGCCACCGTCTTCAGCACCGACCACAGCGTGACGGGCGATGCCAGGGCGACGCGCTTGCTGAACGCGAACTCCATGATCGACGGGTCGGCCTCCATCGCCGACGACACCAGCGACTCGCTCGGGATGAACGCGATCACCAGCTCGGGGGAGGAGTCGAGGCCCGTCCAGTACGCCTTGTTGCCGAGGGCCGTGATGTGATCGCGCACCGCCTTGACGTGCTGCTTGAGCAGCGCATCCCGCTGGGCGCCGTCTGCCCCCGTGGCGGTGGCGGGGATCTGGCTGGCCTCGAGATAGGCGTTGAACGGCACCTTGGCGTCGAGCGCGATGCTCTTGCCGCCCGGCAGGTGCACGATCATGTCCGGACGCCCGGCGCCGGATTCCGACTGGATGCTCGACTGCACGCTGAAATCGACGCGCTCGATCAGCCCGGCGGCCTCGACGACGCTGCGCAGTTGGGTCTCGCCCCACACGCCGCGCGTGCTGTTGGAGCGCAGCGCGGACGCCAGCGACTCCGCCGTGCTGCGCAGCCGCTCCTCCGACTCGGTGGCCGACTTGAGCTGCTGCGCGAGCTCGCCGTGCTGCTGGTTGCGCTGCGTCTCGAGGTCGGCGACCTTCTTCTGCATGTCGCTCAGGCTCTCGCGCACCGGCGCGAGCGCCTGCAGCACCTTGCTCTCCGCGCGTTCCCGCTGCTCCCTGGCCTCCGATTCGACGCGGTGCCGCTCGACCAGCTCGCGGTATTGAAGCTGGTGCGAGATGACCTGCTCGCGGAGGGCATCCGCCGTCGCCTGCGTGGCTGCGAGGTCTTGGCGGATCTCGGCCTGCACCGCCGCCTCCGCCGCGCGCAGCTCCGCCAGCTCTGCCGCGTGGCGGGCTGCGACCACGGCCGGGTCCTCCACCGGAACGGCCGGGGCGGCCGATGCGGCGGACTCGGCGCGGCGCCGCAGGAGCGTGACGACGGCGAAGCCGCCCGCTGCCGCTCCGAGCACGATTCCGGCGAGGAGTCCGAGGAGAAGGGAGAGGATGGGGTCCATGCTTCGAGTGTGACAGGGGCCTCTGACAGTGGGAGGTTGCGCGCAGGGCACGCCGCGAATAGGCTCTCCATGTCACTATGTCAGGACATGAGCGAAAGGCAACCACCGAGGGATGACCCAGATCACAGATCAGGCCGCGGAAGCACCGGAGGCACCGGAGGCACCGTTCGACCTCATCGCCATCGGCCGGTCGGGCGTCGACCTCTACCCGCTGCAGGACGGGGTCGGCCTCGAAGAGGTCAGCACGTTCGGCAAGTACCTCGGCGGAAGCGCCACCAACGTCACGGTCGCCGCCGCCCGCCACGGTCGCCGCGCGGCCATCGTCACGCGCACGGGCGCCGACCCGCTCGGTCGCTACGTGAGCGCCGAGATCGCGCGACTCGGCGTCGACAACCGCTTCGTCTCGACCGTTCCCGGCCTCAACACCCCGATCACGCTGTGCGAGATCTTCCCGCCGGACGACTTCCCGCTCTACTTCTACCGCGAGCCCATCGCGCCCGACCTCGTGATCGAACCCTCCGAGCTCGACCTCGCCGCCATCCGGGATGCGCGCATCTTCTGGGCCACCGTCACCGGCCTCTCGCAGGAGCCCAGCCGCACCGCTCACCACGCGGCCTGGAAGGCGAGGGGGCGCCGCCCGCTGACGGTCCTCGACCTCGACTACCGTCCGATGTTCTGGAATTCGCCGGCAGAGGCGACCGCAGAGGTGACGCGCGCGCTCGAACACGCGACCGTCGCCGTCGGCAACCGCGAGGAGTGCGAGATCGCCGTCGGCGAGACCGACCCGCACCGGGCGGCGGATGCGCTGCTCGACCGCGGCCTGGAGCTCGCCGTCGTGAAGCAGGGCCCGCGCGGTGTGCTCGCCAAGACCAGGACGGAGACCGTGGAGGTCGAGCCGTTCCCCGTTCAGGTGGTCAACGGCCTCGGCGCAGGAGACGGCTTCGGCGGCGCCCTGTGCCACGGCCTGCTGGCCGGATGGCCTCTCGAACAGGTGATCCGGTTCGCCAATGTGGCAGGCGCCATCGTCGCCAGCCGCCGCGAGTGCTCGACCGCCATGCCGACGACCGCCGAGGTCGACGCGCTGCTGGAGGGAGCATCCCGTGCAGCTCGCTGACGGTCCCATCTCGGCAGCCGACTTCGACCGACTGCGCCGCATCCGTGCGGCAGAGCCGGAGCGGATCGCCGACGCTCTCGCCACGCGTCAGACGCGCGAGCTGCTGACCGGCGACGACCGCCTCTTCATCGTGGCCGCCGACCACCCGGCGCGCGGCGCCCTCGGCGTCGGCTCCGACCCGCTCGCGATGGCCGACAGGTACGACCTGCTGCAGCGCCTCGCCGCGGCGCTCGAACGGCCGGGGGTCGACGGCGTGCTCGGCACCCCGGACATCATCGAGGACCTGGCCGTCCTCGGCCTCCTCGACGGCCGCATCGCTGTCGGTTCGATGAACCGCGGAGGGCTGCGCGGCGCCACGTTCGAGATGGACGACAGGTTCACCGCCTACGACGTGGATGCGCTGGTCGCCGCCCGCCTCGACTTCGCCAAGCTGCTCGTGCGGATCAACCTCGCCGACGACGGCACCGCATCCACTCTCTCCGCGTCGGCCGACGCGGTCACCGCGGCGGCAGCCGCCCGGCTGCCGATCATGATCGAGCCGTTCATGAGCGCGTGGAAGGACGAGCGGATCGTCAACGACCTGTCGACGGATGCGGTCATCACCTCGGTGGCCATCGCCTCCGGTCTCGGGGCGAGCTCGGCCTATAGCTGGCTGAAGCTGCCCGTCGTCGACGACATGGCGGCGGTGATGGCGGCGACCACCCTGCCGACCCTGCTGCTCGGCGGCGATCCAGCGCCCGGCGCCGAGCCGGGTGCGGTGTACGACGCCTGGGGGAGCGCCATCGGCCTGCCGGGCGTGAAAGGTCTCGTCGTCGGCCGAACGCTGCTCTACCCGGAGCACAACGACGTCGCCGCCGCGGTGGACCAGGCCGCATCCATCGTCCACTGACCCAGCACCCCACCCGGCCACTCACCACCCGGCCACTCACCCCCGGCCACTCACCCACAGACATCCCACGCCAAGCACCGCCCGCGAAGGAGTATCAGCACCATGTCAGACACCGACCTCCCCGTCATCCCGCACTACATCGGCGGCCGTCGCACGCCGAGCACCAGCGGCAGGCTGGCCCCGGTCTACGACCCGGCCATCGGAACGGTCAGCGCGAACGTCGGCCTGGCGGACGAGGCGGAGGTCGCCGCGGCGATCGACGCGGCCGCCGCGGCGTTCCCCGCCTGGCGCGACACCTCGATCGCCAAGCGCCAGCAGGTGATGTTCGCGTTCCGCGAGCTGCTGAACGCCCGCAAGGGCGACCTGGCCGAGATCGTGACGAGCGAGCACGGCAAGGTCGTCTCCGACGCGCTCGGTGAGATCACCCGCGGGCTCGAAGTGGTGGAGCTGGCCACCGGGTTCCCGCACCTCATCAAGGGCGAGCACTCCGAGAACGTCTCGACCGGTGTCGACGTGTACTCGCTCAAGCAGCCGCTCGGCGTCGTCGGCATCGTGAGCCCGTTCAACTTCCCCGCGATGGTGCCGCTCTGGTTCCTCCCCGTCGCCATCGCCGCCGGCAACGCCGTGGTGCTGAAGCCGAGCGAGAAGGACCCGTCCGCCGCGGTCTGGCTCGCCGAGCTGTTCACGGAGGCTGGACTGCCGGATGGCGTCTTCACCGTGCTCCAGGGCGACAAGGTCGCCGTGGACGGGCTGCTCGAACACCCGGAGGTGCAGGCCATCTCCTTCGTCGGCTCCACCCCGATCGCCCGCTACATCTACGAGACGGCCGCGAGGAACGGCAAGCGCGTCCAGGCCCTCGGCGGCGCCAAGAACCACATGCTGGTGCTCCCGGATGCGGACCTCGACCTGGTCGCGGACGCCGCGGTCAACGCCGGGTTCGGCTCGGCAGGCGAGCGCTGCATGGCGATCAGCGTCATCGTCGCGGTCGAACCGGTCGCCGACGACCTCATCGCCAAGGTGACGGAGCGCGTGCGCGGCCTGCGCATCGGCGACGGCCGCCGCAACTGCGACATGGGACCGCTGATCACGCGCGAGCACCGCGACAAGGTCGCCTCGTACATCGACGTCGCCATCGCGGACGGCGCAGACGTGGTGATCGACGGCCGCGGCATCGAGGTCGACGGTGCCGCGGACGGCTTCTGGCTGGGACCGACGCTGATCGACAGGGTGAGCACCGCTTCCCGGGTATACACGGAGGAGATCTTCGGGCCGGTGCTCTCTGTGGTGCGCGTCGAGACGTACCAAGAGGGCGTCGAGCTCATCAACTCGGGGGCGTTCGGCAACGGCACGGCGATCTTCACCAACGACGGGGGAGCGGCGCGCCGCTTTCAGAACGAGGTGCAGGTGGGCATGATCGGGATCAACGTTCCCATCCCTGTGCCGGTGGCGTACTACTCGTTCGGCGGCTGGAAGCAGTCCCTGTTCGGCGACGCGAAAGCGTACGGCGTGCACGGTTTCGAGTTCTTCACGCGCGAGAAGGCCGTCACCAGCCGCTGGCTCGACCCGAGCCACGGCGGCATCAACCTCGGATTCCCGCAGACCAAGTAGGAGCAGTCATGCGCAACGGCAGTGAGTGGGTCTACGGCCCCGGCGACCTGGCTGAGGACGGCTGGGAGTCTGTGGTGGATGCGCGCATCCCCGGCTGGCAGCACACCGGGCTGCGGATCGCGGAGCTCGACGGCGCTGTCGACGGCGGCGCGACCGTTGCGCTGGCCGCCGGCGACGTGGAGCGGATGATCGTGCCGCTCGCCGGGTCGTTCACGGTGGAGTACGACAAACCTGGCGCTGCGACCGCTTCGCAGACCCTTGCCGGGCGAGCGTCCGTCTTCGACGGCCCGACCGACGTGCTCTACCTCGGCGCAGGAACGTCGGCGACGATCGGCGGGCACGGGAGGGTCGCTGTGACCGAAGCGGTGACGGCGGAGCGCCGCCCTGCCGCATACCTCCCTGCCTCTGCCGTGCCCGTGGAGCTGCGCGGCGGCGGCCAGTCCAGCCGTCAGGTGCACAATTTCGGAGTGCCTGGCGCTCTGGATGCGGCCACGCTGATCGCCTGCGAGGTGATCACGCCCGCGGGCAACTGGTCGTCGTACCCGCCGCACAAGCACGACGAGCACCGGCCGGGCGTCGAATCCAGGCTGGAGGAGATCTACTACTTCGAGACCGCGGTGACGCGCGGAGCGGACGCTCCGGCGGAGGCTGCTCCGTTCGCCGTGTTCGCCACGTACTCGTCCGACGAGCGGCCGATCGCCATCGACGCGCGGGTCACGAGCGGCGACATCGCCCTCGTGCCGCACGGCTACCACGGACCGGCCGTCGCTGCGCCGGGATACGACCTCTACTACCTCAACGTGATGGCGGGCCCCGACGCCGAGCGCTCCTGGCTCATCACGGACGACCCCGCCCACGGCTGGGTGCGTCAGACCTGGGAGGCGGACGGGATGGATGCGCGGCTCCCGTACGCGTCCACCGGCACCACCGCATCCACCGGCACGACCGCATCCACCGGCACCACCGACACAACCGCATCCACCGACACCACCGCATCCACCGAAGGAGCAGCCCTGTGAGCGGCACCAAGCGCATGACCGTGAGCCAGGCTCTCGTCGAGTTCCTGGCCCACCAGTGGACCGTCGACGGCGGGCACCGCGAGCGCACGATCGCCGGAACGTTCGGTATCTTCGGGCACGGCAACGTGGCCGGCATCGGGCAGGCGCTCAAGCAGTTCGCCGTGCAGGACCCCGCCCTGATGCCGTACCACCAGGCCCGCAACGAGCAGGCGATGGTGCACGAGGCCGTCGGCTACGCGCGGCTGCGCCGTCGCCGGGGCACGTTCGCCTGCGCCGCATCCGTCGGGCCGGGCGCGACCAACATGCTCACCGGTGCCGCCCTCGCCACCACCAACCGCCTTCCGGTGCTGCTGCTGCCGTCCGACACGTTCGCGACGCGCGTGGCCGACCCGGTGCTGCAGCAGCTCGAACTGCCGCACGACGCCTCGATGAGCGTCAACGACGCGTTCAGGCCGCTGTCGCGCTACTTCGACAGGATCACCCGCCCCGAACAGCTCTTCTCCGCGGCCCTCGGCGCGATGCGCGTGCTGACCGACCCGGTCGAGACCGGCGCTGTCACCATCGCGCTGCCGGAGGACGTTCAGGCGGAGGCGCTCGACGTGCCGCTGGAATTCCTCGCCGACCGCGAGTGGCACGTGCGCCGTCCCGTGCCGGAGCGCGACGCGCTCGCCAGGGCCGCCAGGGCGATCGCTGCGGCAGAGCGGCCGATCATCGTCGCGGGCGGCGGTGTGATCTACTCCGACGCCGTGGCGGAGCTGCGCGCGTTCGCCGAGGCCACCGGGATCCCCGTCGGCACCACCCAGGCGGGCGGCGGCTCGATCGAGTGGGACCACCCGCTGTCGCTCGGCAGCATCGGCTCGACCGGAACCTCCGCCGCCAACCGATTCGCCGCGCAGGCGGACCTGGTGATCGGGATCGGGACGCGCTACAGCGACTTCACCACCGCATCCCGGACGGCGTTCGCCAGGGACGGCGTGCGGTTCGTCAACATCAATGTCGCGTCGTTCGACGCGTACAAGCACGGCTCGACGCTGCCGGTGATCGCCGACGCGAGGGAGGCGCTCGTCGCTCTGCGGGAGGCGCTCGCGGGCTTCGGGACGCCGCCCGCATACCGCGAGGAGGTCGGGACCGAGAAGCGCGCGTGGGACGCCGCGGTCGACGCGAGCTTCGCCGACCGGAGGCTCGACCGTCCGTCGCAGTCGGAGATCATCGGTGCGGTGAACGCGGCGAGCGACCCGCGGGATGTGGTGGTCTGCGCTGCGGGCTCGCTGCCAGGCGACCTGCACAAGCTGTGGCGGGTGCGCGACGACCTCGGCTACCACGTCGAGTACGCGTTCTCCTGCATGGGCTACGAGATCGCCGGAGGGATGGGCGCCAAGCGCGGCGCCGACGACCGCGACGTGATCGTGATGGTCGGAGACGGCTCATACCTGATGATGCACACCGAGCTGGTGAGCGCGGTGGCGGAGGGTGTGAAGATCATCGTGGTGCTCATCCAGAACCACGGCTACGCCTCCATCGGACACCTGAGCGACACGGTCGGCTCGCAGCGCTACGGCACCAGGTACCGCTTCCGCGACGACGCGGCGAACGCGTTCGACGACGGGCCCGCTCTGCCGGTGGATCTCGCGGCCAACGCGGCGAGCCTCGGCGTGGACGTGATCAGGGTCGAGCAGACCCCGGACGCGATCGCCGACCTCACGGCCGCGGTGGCACGCGCCAAGGCGGCGACGGGACCCACCCTCATCCACATCAACAGCGACCCGCTGCTGTTCTCGCCGGACGGCGAAGGCTGGTGGGACGTGCCGGTCGCGGAGACGTCGGAACTCGACAGCACGCGCGGCGCCAAGGCCGCGTACGACGAGCAGAAGACGCGCCAGCGTCCGTACGTCGGCTGAGGGCCGGCTCCCGCAGTCGCGCGGCCAGCGCATCCGCGATCATCCAGAACATCCACCGCATCCAGAGCATCCAGAGCATCACGAGGAGAACGATGACTGACAGCACCCCCGCCCTGCGGATCGGCACCGCCCCCGACTCGTGGGGAGTGTGGTTCGCCGACGACCCGAAACAGATCCCGTGGCAGCGCTTCCTCGACGAGGTGGTCGCGTCCGGTTACACCTGGATCGAGCTGGGTCCGTACGGTTACCTGCCGACCGACCCGCACCAGCTCGAGGACGAGCTCGGCTCGCGAGGCCTGAAGCTCTCGGCCGGCACGGTGTTCACCGGCTTCCACAAGGGCGAGGACCAGTGGCAGCGAGCGTGGGACCAGGCGCTGCAGGTCGCCGGACTCGCCACCGCTCTCGGAGCAGAGCACCTCGTGGTCATTCCCGACCTGTGGCGCAGCGACGCCACCGAGGAGGTGCTGGAGAGCCGGACGCTCGACGACGAGCAGTGGAAGAAGCTGGCCGCCGGGCACGACAAGCTCGGCAAGGCGCTCCTCGAGGAGTTCGGGATGCACCAGCAGTTCCACTCGCACGCCGACAGCCACGTGGGCACCTACGGCGAGGTCGAGCGGTTCCTCACCGAGACGGACGCGGCGTACACGAACCTGTGCCTCGACACCGGGCACTTCTCGTACTACCTCGGTGACAACCTCAAGCTCATCCATGCGTACCCGGAGCGCATCGGCTACCTCCACCTCAAGCAGGTCGACCGCGACATCCTCGCCGACGTGCTCAAGAACGACGTGCCGTTCGCGACCGCGGTCGCCCGCGGCGTCATGACCGAGCCGCCGTCGGGCGTGCCGGACTTCGCGCCGATCATCGAGGCGGTCAGCGCCATCGACCAGAACATCTTCGCGATCGTCGAACAGGACATGTACGGAACGGACATCGAGCGTCCGTTCCCGATCGCGAAGCGCACCCGCGAGCACATCTTCGGATGCACGCGTCACGCCCGCCAGGACTGACCGGCCCACTGACTCAACCGGCGACCCATCACCACCGAAAGAAGACCAGCATGACCACAGCACCACTCCGCATCGCCGTCGTCGGCGCCGGGATCATGGGCTCCGACCACATCACCAGGATCACCAGCCGCATCACCGGCGCCGAGGTCGCGGCCGTCGTCGAGCCCGACGCCGCCCGCGCGGCCGCCGCCGCTGCCGGCGCACCCGGCGCCGCGACGCGCAGCCGCGTCGAGGACGCCCTCGAGCACGACAGCATCGACGCGGTCATCATCGCGACCCCCGGCCCGTTCCACGAGTCCGTGCTGCTGCCTGCGCTCGACGCCGGGGTGGACATCCTCTGCGAGAAGCCGCTGACGCCGGACTCCGAGTCGTCGCTGCGCATCCTGGAGGCCGAGCAGAACACGGGACGTCCGCGCATCCAGGTGGGCTTCATGCGACGCTTCGACGACGAGTACATGCAGCTCAAAGAGCTCATCGACTCCGGGGATGCCGGCGCGCTGCTCGCGCTGCACTGCGCGCACCGCAACCCGTCGACCCCGCCCGGCTACACAGAGTCGATGCTGATCACCGACTCTGTGGTGCACGAGATCGACGTGGTGCCGTGGCTTGTCGGCGAGCCGATCGCCGCGGTCGAGGTGCGCAAGCCGCGCCGCAACTCGCTCGCCCCCGAAGGGCTGCGCGAGCCGCAGTTGGTGCTGCTGGAGACCGCATCCGGTGTGCTGGCCGATGTGGAGATCAGCGTGAACATCCAGTTCGGCTACCAGGTGACCACGGACGCGGTGTTCGAGCGCAGCGTCGCCGAGATCGGTCGCACGTCCGGCATCGCCCGGTACGTGGACGGGGCGTTCCGTCAGGCGGAGCACCTGTCGTACACGACGCGGTTCGCGAAGGCGTACGACACCGAGGTGCAGCGCTGGGTGGATGCGGTGCGTCGCGGCACGATCGACGGCCCGAGCGCCTGGGACGGCTACCTGGCTGCCGCCGTCTGCGAGGCGGGCGTGCGCGCGCAGGCCACCGGGCTCCGCACCGAAGTCAGCTACGTGCCGCGCCCCGCGTTCTACGCGTAAACACCGCCGTCCTGGCTCGAGATGCCAGTAACTGTCGCGCATCCCCGGTGATTCGCGGCAGTTACTGGCATCTCGTGCGTTCGGCCTACTTGTCGACGAGGGTGATCTCGAAGGAGTAGAGGTCGGGCCGGTAGCAGTGGTGGCCGAACTCGACCGCCCTGCCGGAGTTGTCGTACGCGGTGCGGTCCATGGTGAGCACCGGGCCGCCGCCGTCGATCTCGAGCAGGGTGCTCTCCTCGGTGGATGCGCGGCGCGCGCCGATCGTCTGCCGTGCCACCCGCATCGTGGTGCCGCGCCCGCGCATCACCTGGTAGAGGCCGTGCTGGCCGAGGTCGGCCTCCGTGATGTCGGTGAAGTCGGAGGGCAGATAGTTCTCGAGCACGCTGACGGGCACGCCGTCGGCGCTCCGCAGGCGCCGCAGGTGCAGGACGGGGCTCGACGCATCCAGGTTGAGGACCTCGCCGATCGTGGGTCCGGCGGGGATCACCTCGTGCAGCAGCAGCGTGGTCTCCGGGTGCTTGCCGCCGCGGGCGAGGTCGTCGTAGAGGCTGGTCAGCTCGACTTTCCTGGTGACAGGACCGTGGACGACCTGCGTGCCGATGCCGCGGCGCCGCACCACGAGGCCCTTGTCGACGAGCTCCTGGATGGCGCGCCGCACGGTCGGGCGCGACAGGCCGAGGCGTTCGCCGAGCGCGATCTCGTTCTCGAGCCGCGACCCCGGCGGCAGCTCGCCGTCCATGATCGCGTTCTCGATCCGCGTCGCCACCTGGAAGTAGAGGGGGACCGGTCCGGAGTGGTCGAGGTCCATGAACAGGTGTTGCGGGAGGGGGCCGTCGCTCTGGGGCACGATACCTCGTTCATGTCAGGACAAATGGGTGGTCCCGACATTAGCACCAGAGGCGCGGGTGGGGGCGCTAGGCGGCCTGCGCGGTTCCGATGCGGCCGAGCCGGGAGCCGGTGCTGGCGGCGAGCTCGTCGATGCTTGCTGCGCCGTGGCGGCGGGCGGCGTGCACGATGATGGCGGCGCAGGCTTCGGCGTCGGCCAGGGCGTCGTGGTGGTGGAAGTCCTCGAACCCGGCGGCCATCGCTGCGACAGGCAGCCGGTAGGAGTCGAGTGTGTATGTGCGGCGGGCGACCTGCAGACTGCACAGGTAGCTGTAGTCGGGGCAGGCGATGGCGGTGGCCTGGCACGCGGCGCGGATCACGCCCATGTCGAACCCGGCGTTGTGCGCCACGAGGTAGTCGTCCTCCGCGAACGCGACCAGGTCGGGAAGCTGGTCGATCCAGCCCGCGGCGTTCACCACGTCCTCGGCGTGAATGCCGTGGATGCGCGTGTTCCACTCCTGGAAGAAATCGTGTCCGATGGGCGGCTGGATGAGCCAGCCGACACGGTCGACCACTTTGCCGTCCCGCACCTTGATCAGCCCGACCGAGCACGCGGACGCCGCACTCCCGTTCGCGGTCTCGAAGTCGATAGCGGTGAAGTCCAGTGGCACGGGAACATGCTCGCATGGCCCACCGACGCCGCCTGGTTAGGGCGGCGGTGTGCCGTGGATGCGCGTGGGGCCGGGGGCGTGCATCCGCTGTCGGGTGTGTGGGGCCGGGGGCGTGCATCCGCTGTCGGGTGTGTGGGGCCGGGGGCGTGCATCCGCTGTCGGGTGCGCGCGTAGCATCGGCACCATGTACGAACGGAACGATCACGACGCCCACGCCCGCTCCTTCGACAAGGCCGCCGACGTGTACGACGCCGCGCGCCCCGACTACCCGGCAGAGGCGGTGTCCTGGCTGATCGGCGACGCGACCGGCCCGGCGATCGACCTCGGCGCAGGCACAGGCAAGCTCACCGCCGCCCTCGTGCGGCGCGGGCTCGACGTGACGGCCGTCGACCCCTCGCCGGAGATGCTGCGCGTGCTGGGCGAGCGCATCCCCGGTGTCGCCGCGCGGCTCGGCACGGGGGAGAGCATCCCGGTCGACGACCACTCCGCTGGACTGGTGCTTGCCGCGCAGGCGTGGCACTGGGTGGACCCCGCCCTGGCGGTTCCCGAGGTGGCGCGCGTGCTGCGGCCGGGCGGGGCGCTCGGGCTGGTGTGGAACTTCCGCGACGAGTCCGTGGACTGGGTGCGGCAGCTCGGCGAGCTGATGGACACCGGCTCCGCATACGCGAGCGACGAGGTCGAGCCCGTGGTCGGCGAGCCGTTCGGGCCGCTGGAACGGCACGAGGTGCGCTGGGTGCAGCCGCTGACCGTCGACGGGATGCTCGACCTGGCCCGCTCGCGCAGCTACTTCATCACCAAGGACGCGGACACCCAGGCCGCGGTGATCGCGTCGCTGCGCAGGCTCGCGGCCGAGCATCCCGACCTCGCCGGCCGCGACACGTTCGAGCTGCCGTACGTCACGCACTGCTACCGCGCCGTGCTCCCGCGCTGAACGGGCGCACGACTCGTGCCCTGCTGGCGGCACGACTCGTGCCGAACGCGCGGTGCTGGGCGGGCGGCTCGTGCCGAACGCGCGGTGCTGACCCCTGGCACCGCACGTTTCGCACGAGGGCTCCGGCCCGGGCCCGGGTCTGGAGCCCTCGGCCCGTAGAATGGTCGATCGTGGCTCTCACTATCGCAATCGTCGGACTCCCCAACGTGGGAAAGTCCACCCTCTTCAACGCCCTGACCAAGAACACCGTGCTCGCGGCGAACTACCCGTTCGCCACGATCGAGCCGAACGTCGGCGTGGTGAACCTGCCGGACCCGCGGCTCGACAAGCTCGCCGAGGTCTTCGGCAGTGAGCGCATCCTGCCCGCTCCCGTGTCGTTCGTCGACATCGCGGGCATCGTCAAGGGCGCGAGCGAGGGCGAGGGCCTCGGCAACAAGTTCCTCGCCAACATCCGCGAGGCCGACGCGATCGCCCAGGTGGTCCGCGGCTTCGACGACCCGGATGTGGTCCACGTCGCAGGCAAGGTGGATGCGGCCGGCGACATGGAGACCATCAACACCGAGCTGATCCTCGCCGACCTGCAGACCCTCGACAAGGCGATCGCCCGGTACGAGAAAGAGGTCAAGGGCCGCAAGCTGGAGCCCATCGTTCTCGAGACGGCGCAGGCCGCGCACGCGGTGCTGTTCGAGGGCAAGCCGCTGTCGGCCGCATCCATCGACCTGGAGCCCATCGCCGAACTCGGCCTGCTGACCGCGAAGCCGTTCATCTACGTCTTCAACGTGGACGAGTCCGTCCTGACCGACGACGCCCGCCGCGCCGAACTCGCCGCCCTGGTCGCCCCGGCGCAGGCGGTCTTCCTCGACGCGAAGCTCGAATCCGAGCTCATCGACCTCGATGCCGACGACGCCGCCGAACTCCTCGCATCCACCGGCCAGACGGAGAGCGGCCTCGACCAGCTCGCCCGCATCGGCTTCGACACCCTCGGCCTGCAGACCTACCTCACCGCCGGCCCGAAAGAGTCGCGCGCCTGGACCATCCACAAGGGCTGGAAGGCCCCGCAGGCGGCCGGTGTGATCCACACCGACTTCGAGAAGGGCTTCATCAAGGCCGAGGTGATCTCGTTCGACGACCTGGTGGATGCCGGGTCGGTGGCCGAGGCGCGGTCGCGGGGGAAGGCGCGCATGGAGGGGAAGGATTACGTGATGCAGGATGGGGATGTTGTGGAGTTCCGGTTCGGAAGTGCATCTACGTCGAAGGGGTAGGTTGCCGATTTGCCGCCTTCCGAACTGATCGTTGCCTTCCAATTCGGGTAGATTTTGGCTGTGAAACCTCCTCCCACCATCTACGAATGGTGGCCCGACTACGGCCAGGGACCGCTGGCGTTGCGTACAGGGCGAGGCGGTGCCCCAGTAGAGCTCAGTTCGGTAGGTCTCCCCGAGAGTCTCGCGTCAGAACTCGAATCGTGGAACGCATCATATGACGAGGCGAAGGTACCGGTGGACGGGTCTGATGGTGACCGCGGCTGGATCTTGCACGGCATCGACCTGCTCGCCCGAACACGAGAGGTGCTCGCCGGAAGGGCAACAGTCGTGGTGACGGAGCCGTGGTGGGGTGAGGAGCCGGTGGACTACTGACTCGCGGTCGATCTGCAGCGGAAATGCGGTCGAGTTTCGGTTCGGAAGTACATCTACGTCCAAGGGTTGAGATGTGAGTTTCGGACTCTTAGCGAGTCCCCGTTGCGGGAGCAAACACTATCGACATAGCCGTCGTGCAGCCGAGACCACTTACTTCTAAGTCAAGAGAGCGTTCTTGAGTCAAGTAGGCAACGAAGGCTCCCACGTGACCCGCTCATCGAGGGACGTCTCCACAGAATTGCCCCGCGAACGTACGGTGTCGGCCGCGCGGCCCACGAGCGACCGAAATGTCTGAGTTGTCCGGTAGCCTCGCGTTCGTGGGTGGGATCGAGACTCGGTATCAGTTTTACCTGGATGACGCGAAACAGCGAGCCGCTGGACGCTGATGGGCAACGGTATCCCTCAATCCCCGCGATGTAGCCGGTTTTCTTCACGATTTGGGGGAGTCATTGGACGATCTGGACAACACCGAATCTGTTGATTCGGTTCGGGCGCAGGGATACAGGGCTTTCTGGACTGCCGAATCAGGCCCGGGCTGGCGCGCCGAAGCGATACACCAAGCGGCTCGCTGGCTGGCTCCCAAATTCGGCTCCGAGATTGACCTCCATTCGGACGGTGTTGTCAGAGGCGCGGCGGGCAACAGGCTGGAGGTTAGACACCACCAGGCAAATCATCAAAACGCTCTGCGCTTTGTGATGGACGAGTCCAATCCTGGGGGGCAGTTCTCGACCACCCTCACCGCGGTTGAGGGCGAGCGCGGCGGTGGGTGGCTTGCGCTGGAGATTGTCCGCTCGGGCGGTGGGTGGGTGAACCGTCCGAGATTGGCTGAATGGCTACTTGGAGTATTGCCGCTAGCGGATGGCTCACATCTAACTCCCGAGCCTCGACATGTGGGCATCGCAGATGTCGGAGAACTCCTTGCACTTCTTGAGTCGTCGTCCCGTCGTGGTCCTGTTTTCGTGGCCGGCACCGACGGTCGCATTCCGTTCGACTCATTCGTGAGGCGCCTGTCGAAATGGTCCAAGGAGACCGTCGGGCTCGCGCAGGTAATTGCCCTGGATCCGGACGCAACCGAGGCGTTTTCCAACGCGGTCGGCAAGAGGTGGGCAACACCAGCTTGGACGTTGCGCACTTACTTGCCCGGGTTGGATCTTGCCAGCACCGCCGGTGCTCGGGCGAACAGGATACTCGGCACCGAACGATTGGCGCGCAATTCCGACAGGGAGATCATCCGCCTCCTCGGCCTTGTAGCGCGCGAGGTCCTGTCGACGCGCCCGACGCCCCAAGACCTCCTGCAATGGGGTCGGCGGTTCGAGCGAATCGGAACAGCTGCCGCCGCCTCGTTTGCAACGCCTGTACGTCCGGAACGACCCCGCGTAAGCGTCGCGGCCGCGGACATACACTTCCTCCGAGACTTGAGTTCCGCTCAGACGGAGGCCGAGCGGCTTGCGCGCGAGCTCGCGAGAGTGCAGGCAAACCTGGGCCTCCCGGACCTCTCGGAAGCCAGCCTCACGGAACTGCTCGAGCTAGCTACGTCCGAGAGGATAGAGCCACAGGCGTTCCAAGAAGCGTCGGACCAGCTTGCCAGGCTGCAACAGCGCAACGACGTATTGGTAGACGAAGCGGAGCTGGCAAAACTTGACCGCCTAGGTGCGATCGAAGAGCTAGAAGCAGCAGAGAAGACCATCGACGATCAGAATCGGAGAATTAGTTACCTGACCCGGTCGTTGGTCGACGTTGGCCGCCCGGACCTGGCGTTTGGCGGCACGATTGCAGGACATGACGACCTCTCAGACTTGGGTGAGGAGCCGATTGATTTCGCAGAGCTCTTAGAGCGGCTTGGGGAACTAGGGACACATCACGTGATTTTCACAGGTGACGCACGCACCACGGCCGGTCTGCAAACGATCGACACTGAAGGCAAGGCTCTTCAACGCGCGTGGGAGGCACTCACGACTCTCTGTGATTACGTCACAGCGAAGGAGCGTGGAGACGCTGATGGTAGCGTCCACAAGTTCCTGGAGGATCAGCCCGTGGGCTATAGGAGCTTTCCAGTCAACCGTCACGCCGCCACTGAAACGAAGTTCACGAAAGAACGCTACGGGGACGAGCGGGTGCTTCCGGTGCCTGGCCACGTAGATCCGCGGGGTGAGACAACCATGCTCGAGCACTTCAAGCTAGCGAGGATCGGTCGGCAGGATCCACGCCTGTACTACTTCGACGACACGTCGCGATCCGGCAACATCTATGTCGGATACATCGGCCCGCATATGACCAACTCGCAGACCGGGACCTAGCTACCTCAGTTGCGAGGAGAAACAGGTCGACTAGGGCGGTGTGTCTTCTGCCAAAAGACAAGGACTGCGACATGCTCGAGTTTCGCTCTGGATCACTGTCGACGTCCAAGGGAGGCTGGCGCGATCACCGCTCGTCGGTCGGCAGCGATCCGTATCCAGGATGGAGTCAACCGGAAACGGATCACCGTTTCGCGTGCCAGAAGAAGCGTGCGGAACGTCGAGATGACTGAGATCGCTATAACGTGTGCGTAGTCATGGCAGACGTTGAAACCGTCGCGCTCTAGCTCAAAGACAACGTCGATTGGCTGATCGCAGAGACCCGCAGCTTCTGACGTGGACGAGGCGGGCAGCGTGGTCGAGTTCCGTTTAAATATACAACTAGAGGATCGAGTTAAATATACAACTAGAGGATCGAGCGAGCTATGACCGTCTACAAGGCTCCGAAGGAGCGCCTGCATCGAGACTTCTTTTATCTCAACGACGAGGTCGCGATCAATTCCCTCTCGGCTCTCGAGTCGGGGAAGGTCGATGAGATCGTTTCCCGGACCACTACTGCGCGGGAGGGCGGCTTCAGTGGCGAGGTCAAGATCCCCGTGGCCGACATCGGCCTCGGCGGGAGCCGGAAGGCTTCTTCGGAGATTGAAGAGGAGATGGTGCGCACGCGCACCCGCTTTTCTATCTTCGATGCTTGGTACCGCCTGATGCACGAGAAGAAGGCAGTGGGCACTTTTGACGGGTGGGGTGAAGATGCTCTGGCGGGCGTTGAGCCTGGTGACACTCTCGAGATTAGAGCGCAACTGTCGCAGGGCCCCCTCCAGACCGTACTACGCCTATTCCTCTGGTTCGCCGATCAGGCGGCGAAAGATGGCAATATGTTCTCCCAAAAGGGCGAGGAACGTAAGACCACGATCGCGTCCGCGAAGAACGTCCGCCAACTCCTGGGCGATTCGGACAATGACGACGAGGTTCCGCTGCTCGCGACCCCATCCGGTGACGAGGGCCCGGTCGTTCTGCTTTCGGTTTCGCGGAAGTGGCTGATCGGAAGGCTGGGCCAGCTCGGCGGCACGTTTGGAATCGTCGGTCAGGTCGTACAGATCGTCGATGCAGGGGACGAGTACCCCGTCATTCGCTTGACCAAGGATGTGGCGCCCACACCTCTTGAGGTTGACACCTTGAAGGGCGCTGTGGAGCCCTTCGTCGAGCCGGCGAAAGGACTGGGCGTCGACGTGGAGGCTAGCGAGTCTGTGGTGAAAGGTCCGGTCTTGGTCATCAAGCCAATCGCGATCTACCGTTGATCGCCTCGGACTGTATTTTCACCCCAGCCCCAAAATAAGATGGGGATGTGGTCGAGTTCCGGTCCGGAAGTACGTCTACGTCCAAAGGCTGATCGGATGGCGGTAGAGGTGCGCGTCGGGTCCTAGGATCGTGACGTGCTGCTGACTGAAATGCCTCGTCGCCGACTCGGCGCGTCCGAGAACGAAGGGCCGCTTCAGTTCGGCAAGGCCGATTCGAGTGTTCCGTTTTCAGCGAGATACCTGTTTCTCGAGGGTAGGCCGGCCTTCGAGCTTTCCCTTTGGTGTGGCACCTGTCCTTTCCTGTTCGAACGGAAGGAGGGGGCGAACAGCACACTGTCGGGTGTGCGAGAGCGCCTGGAGGAACTGGAGCGGCCCCTCGGTTCGGTGAGCGAGGGCGTCATACAATCGTTCGCTTCCTTGCTTCCGCGCGGCGAGTACCTACCCCTCCTTCTTGAGGTGCGACCAGACCAGGTTGCACCGAACGATGAACGCGACTACTTCGTACATGAGCAGGTCGATACGTGGGGAGTCGACAGCTTCTGGGGGCTTCCAGAGAATCCGCGCAGCTACTACTATCGGACGTTCGAAACACAGGTCGAGTCAAACGAGCACCTTTACGAGTTCGTGGTCCCGATGGTGCCACCGGCTTGGAACGATCGGAAACGGGTGGCCGATTACCGCGACCTCATGCAAGGCGGGACTGCTCCGACGGCCGTTGCGCTATCGACGCTGGATGTCTGCCAGCCCGCGACAGATGACGATTCGATCGACTACTACACCCACTGGGGTCTCACCCACTTCTTGCTCGACGGACACCACAAGATGCAGGCCGCGGCCGAGGTGGGAGAGCCGCTTCAGTTGCTCGCGTTCGTCAGCCTCGACGACAGCCTGGCGCGCTCCGAAGATATTGCCCGCCTCCCCCAACTGCTCTCCCAGCCGTTCATGCGGAGAGCGGCTCCGGGCGTCGATCGTTAGCCGCGATGTGGTGGAGTTCCGTTTCAACGTTTAGGTATCCCCGGCCTTCACCAGCCCTGTGACCCTGGCGACCCCTTGAAAGGCCCGACGACGGCGCTCGTGATCCAGCCGCCGTAGAAGCCTCCGGGCTGAGGTGTGACGACCTCGCCGTCGACGGTGCACTCGTCCATCTGCTGCGCGTAGACGGCGACGCGGTCCCGGAGCGGCTCGAACCCGGGCGACGGATGCGGGTAGTTCCACGCGCAGGCGGACCGTACCTCGCCTCCGCCGCGCACGTCGAGATACCGCGCGGTGCCCTTGAACTCGCAGAACGACGAACCCTCGGCGTCGTGCAGCGCACCGGTTGCGAAGTCCGCGATCGGCAGGTAGTACACCGGCGGGTGGCTGGTCTCGAGAACCCGGACGACATCCCGGGTTTCAACGATGAGGCGCCCACCCAGACGGATCGCGACGGGCGCGGTGACACGCTCGATGCGCGGCGGTCTCGGGTAGTCCCACACAGACTCCTGCCCCGTTCCTGGGATCTCGGGGCGTGGCCGCGGCACCTGTTCACTCTACGTCAGCGGTGCTTCACTGGAGCATGGCCGCCTCACCGATGTTCCCGCTCGGATCCGTGCTGTTCCCATTCGTGCCCATCCCACTGCGGGTGTTCGAACCGCGGTATCTCACGATGGTCGGCCGACTGCTCGACGAGGACGAACCGGCGTTCGAGTTCGGCGTCGTCCTCATCGAGCGCGGACCCGAAGCCGGGGGTGGCGACCAGCGTGCCTCGGTCGGGACGATGGCGCGTCTTGTGAGCGCCGCCGCGGGCGCCGACGATCTGCTCATCGTCGGCGTGGGGACCCGGCGGTTCACCGTCGATCGCTGGGTCGACGAGAGCCCGTATCCCCGGGCCGAGCTCTCGATGCTGCCGGAGCTGGAGTGGTCCGAGGCGCTCGCACCCCTGCGGGCCGAGGCCGAAGCGGTCGTCCGCCGTGTGATCGCCCGCGTTGCAGAGCCGCAGTCGGATGCCGACGTCGAGCTGTCCGACGATCCCGTCGCGGCTGTGTGGCAACTCGCGGCGATCGCGCCGCTGGGCGAGTACGACAGGTACACCCTGTTGAGGTCGACGTCGATGGGGAGTCTCCTGCGTCAGACGATCGATCTGACCCTCGAGGCCGAGGAGCTCTGGTCCGCCGAGTGAGGCACCTGGCCGCCGCTCACCACCTCTGATCCTTCCGTCCGCAGGGAGACCGCACGGTCGCTGCCGGGGCTCGGATGGATCGGACGCGAACTCAGAAGAATCGGATGCGAATCCGATGTCACAGATGAAGTTGTCCAGTGATTGGGCTATCGCGACGTCGGTCCAGGACCGTCGGTGTGCCGCGGACGAGGTTTCTCGTTGTGGCTGTCTGGCGAGCGGACAACCCAGACTCAATCTACGACTTCACAGCCCGTTGGTTCGCCGAGCTGATGCCTCACGCCGTCGCCGAGCAATCTCCACAATCAGCTTTGGCAATCCCCAGATGAGCCAGCAGATGATGTATGCGATCACTACAAAAGCCACTAAAACGAGAAGCACGCCCGTGAACACGAGCACAACGTACCACTCGCGCACGGAGAAAAGGATGAGGCGAACGGGCTCTCGCCTGTAACGCCGTTGGGGGAAGCAAGCGGCAGCGAGGACCCACGGCGACGCGACTCGGCACTGGCCGAAAGCGTGCATAATCGACGGGTGGATGTGGTGGCGAAAGGGCGCGGGGGTGGAGCGCGCGCCGCGCGGCGCGGCGACGTTCGGGTCGGCCAGGACCGTATCGTCTCCACCGGCCTGGGCGCCTTCGACCTCCTCACCTTTCAGGCTGCTCGGTGATCGGACAGTTCATCGCTGACGCGGTCGCCTGGTTGGTGGGAGGCGCCGTCACGGATGGCATCACCGGTTCAGCGCGTCGTCGGGCGGCTCGCGATGGCGCCTTTCTCGGTGGGCTCCGGGTCGTCTCCGGGACACAGAAGGGGCTGAGCCGCGAGTGGCGGATCGGTGAATGGAAGGTGCGCGCTGGTCGGCTGACTCTGGATGAGGTGGAAGTTCCGGTCGATGAAACCGTCCGCGGGTCGCGACGGGACGCAACAACGAACGAGCTGGTGGGCGCAAGTGCCACGGTCGTCGTCAGCATCCGGACGGAGACCGCTCAACTCGAATGGTCCAACCTGCTGCAGTTCGAGGAGCTCGCGTTGAACGCCCTGGACGTTCCAGCGGGTACGGGCTCAGGACCAGGTCCCTCCACGATGGACGTCCCATGAGACTTGCCTTCGCGGGAGTGTCCGTTTCGCTTTCCCTTTCCGGATACCAATATCCAAACTTTGAGCCGCCATTCACGGATCGGGACTGGGATGCGGACTGGCTCGTCGTCAGCGGCACGTTCCAGTCGAACAGGCGCACGTGGGAGTTTCACGCCCCTTGCCTGACCGCACCCGAGGCTGATGAGCTCTGCCGCTGGCTGCGAGCGATTGCACCGAGCGGAGGCGGCCAAGAACGCTGGATCGTCACATCGCTCGACTTCACAGAGCCTGAGCTGGCCTTCGAATGCGAGCTCCAGAGCGACGAGGAAGCGGTGATTCGCGTCGTGCTCTCCGGGCGCGCGGCGCATCCCGGGGGTGGAGGCGGCGACGAGGTCGAGGAGGCCAGCGTCGTCACTGTGCGAATGTCTCTCGTCGATATCGGGCTGGCCGCAGACGACTGGGAGCGCGAGTGCGCGCTGTATCCCGCACGAAGCAGCGACGCAACGCCAGAAAGCTGAGCCGCCGAGCTCGGTAGGTCTGGGTCGTTCGATAGCGTGAGCGGGTGCATGGAAAGACGACCACTAACTCTGGTCGGCCAAACGGTCGGCAGACCTCATAGGCGTGGAGCGCTCTCACCGTTACAGGGACAGCGTGGACGGCTTCGCGCCATCACTGCCGTGTCGATCGGAACGCGACACCTGACGGCGCTCGCCGAGCTCCGAGGCGCGCAGCGGAGGAAAGTTCAGCTTCTGAGTGAACGACGTCTGTATCGGCATCGACGCGCGCCGCAGTTCCGGCGCCGCCAGACGCACTGTGGCAGAATTCGACCGCACCACCCCGCACCACCCGCACCACCCCGCACCGCCGCACCACCCCGCAACCCAGAAGGGCACCCCTCATGCCGTACACCGTCGACTTCGTCACCGTTTCCACCATCGGGCTCGAGTCGTCGCCCGTGGCCGATGCGCTCGCCGGGTTGCGGGCCAACGAGGCGCGCTACTTCCACAACAAGTACGACCACGATTTCACCGTCGGGTCGGTGGATGAGCCGGGGGAGGCGGCGGATGCGCTGGCGTGGGTCACGCGCATCCTGAAGGAGGAGCGGGACCTCGTGATCGGCTCCCCGGCGTTGGAGGCGACGGCGTTCGAGGTCGAGGGGATCAGGATGGCGTACGTGTTCTACGAGTCGGGGCTGTCGATCAACGTCATGTACACGATCGAGGATGCGGGCAAACGAGCTGTCGGGCTCAAGCTGTCGGACGGGATGGAGATTCCTGCGGAGCTGGCGGATAAGTTCAAGTTCGCCAGGCAGAAGTCGAAGCTGGCGGGGACGATCCGCGGGTCGTTCTTCGTGATCAAGGGCGAGTACTAGGGGCGAGCGACGCGGGCACGGCGGCGTGAATGTCGGTGGCTCGGGGTAGCGTTCTTCCATGGCGATCGACGTGCTTCCCGCGACAGGTCGCTGGGACGATTTCGCCGCCTTCATGGTGCCGCGCAAGCCGGGCGGCGGCGGGTGCGTGTGCATGTCGTACCGGGATGCGCGGCTCGGGATGCCGGAACGCATCGAATACATGCGGTCCGAGTGCTCGGCGGAGCCGGGGCCGGGGGTGCTCGCCTATCTGGACGGCGAGGTGGCTGGCTGGTGCTCCGTGGCGCCGAAGTCGACGTATCGGCGGCTGATGAACTCGCGGACCATTCCGCACCTCGACGAGGAACGCGACCCGTGGTCCATCGTGTGCTTCGTGGTGCGGGGCGGGTTCCGCAAACGAGGGCTCATGCACGACCTGCTGGACGGCGCGGTGGAGCATGCACGAGCATCCGGGGCCGCCCTGGTGGAAGGGTATCCGGTAGACGCCGGCGGCGAGCGAGTGGATGTGATCAGCGGCTACGTGGGAACGGTGGCGCTGTTCGAGAAGCACGGGTTCTCACGCGTCCAAGCGACGGATGCGCACTCGGGCGCGACGCAGCGGTGGGTGATGCGGCGGGAGCTGGGCTGAGCGCGGGCATCACACGCCCGCATCCACCTCCGACAGGAAGCCGTCCGGAGGCGCGCTCGCCTCGCCGGTGATCACGGCGGCGAGCAGGTCGCCGACGAGCGGTCCCATCGTCAAGCCAGCCGCGCCGAAGCCAGCGTTCACGAACACGCCGTCCACACCCTGGGGCGCGCCGACCACCGGCAGTTCGCCATCGGCGAGAGGGCGCAGCCCGACGCGCGTCTCGATGATGGTCGCATCCGCGAGACCCGGTGCGACAGAGAGGGCGTTCTCGAGGATCATCCGCTGACCGTCCGCGGTCACCCGCGGGTCGAACCCGGAGCCGGTCTCGCGGGTGGCGCCGACCACCACGCGGGAGTCGTCGAAGGCGACCAGATAGTGACTGGCCACGGGATGAACCGACGGCCAGGAGCGGGTGTCCGCCGCCACACGCAGGTGCGTGATCTGCCCGCGCTGCGGCTCCACCTGGATGCGGCGGTCGAGCGGTTCGAGCAGGCGGTTGGTCCACGCGCCGGCGGCGATGACGAGCGCGTCCGCTTCGAGGGGGCGGCCACCGACCGACACGGCCCAGCCGCCCGCATCCACCGGAGCAACAGACGCCGTCCCAGCCACCACGCGGGCGCCGAGCGCCTGCGACCCCGCGAGCAGTCCCGCGCGAAGCGTGCGGCCGTCGACCCGCGCGCCGCCGGTGATGTGCAGCGCGTCGAAGCCGTCGCCGAGCGGAGGGAAGAGTTCGCGGGCGCGGCTGGCGGGGATGCGCGCGACCTCGCCGATGGAGCGCGACACGGCGGCGCGGGCCGTGACGCGCGACTCGACCTCGTCCAGCACGGTGCTGTCCCGGTTGACCACCAACGCCCCGGACCGGCGGAAACCGATGTCGTGCACCTCGACCGAAGCCAGCCGGGCGATCAGTTCGTCGTAGTGGTCGGCGCCCGCCGCGTACAGGTCGTAGAACGGGCCGTCCGCCGCCGAGCTCCACGGCTGGATGATGCCCGCTCCGGCCGCGGTCGCCTGGCCGACGACGTCCGCATCCACCATGGTCACCGCCACGCCGCGCCTGGCGAGGGAGAACGCCGTCGACGCTCCGGCGACGCCGGTCCCGATGACGATCGCAGTCTGGGGCGCCATGTCACACCACCCCGTCCACGAACGCCGCGACCGACGACACGACGAGTTCGCGCACTGCCGACGCGGGCATCGGCGAGGACTTCAGCACCCGCATCCCGTGGTCGGCGCCGGGCACAGGCACCACCCGGATGTTCGTATGCGCCCCGGCACCGGCACCGGCACCGGTTCCGGCCCCGGTTCCGGCCTCGGTTCCGGCTTCGGCGGCGACGAGTGCGGCCGACCCGAACGTGTCGCGCTCGCCCTGCAGCACGAGCACGGGAACCTCCGGCATCAGCAGCTCGTCCAGCCTGCTCTTCTCCGGGCGTCCAGGCGGATGCAGGGGGAACGCCAGACAGACCACCCCGGCAGCCCCCGTGGATGCGGCGGTGCGGCACGCCACCCGGGCACCGGCGCTGCGTCCGCCCACCACGACGGGCAGGCCGTCCGCTATGCGGTCGACAGCGGCGGCGGTCTCGAGCCACGCCGTGTCCAGGGCGGCTGGGCGCGACGCGACGCGTTTACCGGCGACCCGCCAGGGCTGCTCGTAGCGGACGACGGAGATGCCGAGCGCTGGCAGCGCGGCGGCGAGTGCGGCGAGGTCGGTGGCGTCGATGCCTCCACCCGCTCCGTGACCGAGCCAGACGACGGCGCGCGGAGCCGCGGCGGCGTCGACGGTGAGGCGGCCGGGGCCGAGGGTCGTCTCCACGGTGACGGTCATGGGATCGACGCTACCGCTCGAGGTGGATGCGTGGGGAGTCCAGGCGGCTTAGCGGAGAATCCGGTCCGCAGCAGACGATACCGTCCACCTTTTTTAGAGTTTCTCTCACGTTTCACTGGCGTGTCGTGTGTAGGAGGGAGCACAATGGGCCGCGTCACGGCCTTCTGCCGGTCGTCGAGGGGTGAGTGGGAACCCTGCTCGAAGGGAACGCGGAAACAAAGCCATCTGGAGGCGTGCCATGTCAGCGTGGGACGACAGTCATTGGGTACAGGGATATACGGCAGTCATCAATAACGTCTTCACCGGGGGAGGGACCTCCTGGATCGACTTCAGCCATGAGCTGGGGCGGGTCGGCTGGAGGCGCATCCTGGCGGACACGGACGCCGAGAGGTCGAACATCCTCGCCGTCGCCACCGCGGCGATGGCCACGGGGCGACGGCTCAGCTACCGGGCCACGAACTCCGGCGGCCCGAACAATCTCTCCCAAATCACCGCGCTCCAATCGGTCTGACGCTCATGGAGCACGAAGTGCTGCCCTGGGGCGACCTCGACAGCGTGGACGGAGACCTGGACGAACGGGTGAACCCGCGCCGCGACGCGTTCGACGATCGGCACGCGGCACCGTTCGCCGCACTGGACAGTGTCGGCGACAGCGCCGACGACACCGACGAGCGCGCCATCCCGCGCGACGCGATCCGCGGTGCGAAGGGCGAACGGGGCGAGAAGGCCGAGCGCGGCGAGCAGGGCGAGAAGGGGGAGCTTGTGCCCTTCGGCGACCTCGACAGGATCGACGGCGATGCGGACGAGCGTGCCGTGCCACCGGATGCGGTCCGCGGCGAGCAGGGCGACCTGACGCCGCTCGGCGACCTCGACCGCATCGAGGGTGACGTCGACGAGCGGGCGAACCCGCCGGAAGGTCGCGACAGAGCGAACGCATACTGACCGTTCCGCCGCGGGCAGTGGCAGACTCCCGCGGCGGACGGCAGCCGGACCCGGCACGCGCCGGGCACGGCAACACACAACAGCAGGGTCCGACGCCGGACACACAAAGCCGGACACGCAAAAGCCGGACACGCAAACGCCGGACACGCAAAAGCCGGACACGCAGAAGCCGGACACGCAAAAACCCGGCCCACAAAAGTCTGGCGCGTCGGCCGTAGTCGGAGCATAATTTCCCCGTCAGCGGCATGAATCCACCCGCCGGGCTGGATCGGACACCCTGCTCTCGAAGGCATTCGATGAGAACGGTGAGCTCATGGCTGCAGGGCAGAACAACAGAAAACGACAGGACAGACAACGCGCGACGGGCGGCGCAGGGGCCGCACCGGCAGCGGCGGCCGGGTCCGGGAGAGCGGCTGCGGCCGCCCAGGACGCCGGGACCGCGAACGCCGGCGCCGCGCGCGGCCGGAGGGCGTCGGCGAACGCCGCACCCGAGACGCCCCCGGCCACCACGGGCCTCCGCTTCGCGGCGTCCTGGCGGCTGGTCGGCCACCCCGGCATTGCCTTCGGCGGTCCCGACCCCAGCCAGAGTCCCGGCATCCCGCGCTTCCCCGGCGCCCCACCGTTCGGCGGCGTGCGCCCCGTGCTGCCGGGGCGCGGCCCGCACGCGCGCGCCACGATCGTGGCGGACATCATCCGTCCGGAGGACCTGGTCGCCCTCACGGTCACCTTCACCGGATGCACGCTCACCGACGGCGCGAATCCCACCGTCACGCCGGTCGCGACCGCGCCCGCGCCCGCAGCCGATCCAGCTGCGCCGCCAGCAGCGCCGCCAGCGGCGGGGGCCGCCGACGCAGCCTCAACCATGACCGTCGACTTCGCGTTCCAGCACCTGCACGAGGAGGCTCTGTACGAGGCGCCCACCGGCCCGCCGGCGCTCATCGTCGACCCCGTCACCGGCAAGCCCATCCCGGACACGGCGACGCCGTCCCCGGCCGGGGCGACCGTGCATCCCATCGTCGGGCACCGGCCGGCTCGCGGCTCGCGGCTCGTGTTCTCCGTGCCGCAGGGGGAGAGCATCCCGTTCACCTCCGCCGGGATACTGGCGGCGATGACCCGGCTGACGCCGGTGCTGCATCCGCTGGCCGCGCCGTCCGGAACCGCGCCGTCGCCATGGAACCCTGGCGACAACCCGGCAGCGGCGAACCAGGGGAACGCCGGAGCGGGAGGTTTCCACCAGCGGGTGGTCGTCGGCAAGGGCATCATCGCCACGCTCACCGGCAGCGGCGTCGTCCTGGAGCCCGCGACCGCCGCCCAGCAGCGGAAGGTCGCAGGGCCAGCCACCCTGGACAACCTCGTCTCCACGGCGAAGGTGCTCGGTCAGGTGCGCGCATCCGTCGCCGCCGTGCGGCCCGTCGTGTCGGACGGTGTGAAGCTCGGCGGGCTCGACGCCAGCCTGGCGGCCGCCATCCCGATCGGCCCCATCGGCCGGGGAGAGTTCGGCGGGATCGGCAACCTCCCGCGCACGCGCCCCATCCTCAGCGACAAACCGGATGCGGGCCAGACCGCCATCGAAGCGCCCTTCCGGCTGATGATCTCGCCGACCGCGGACGGACGCTGGGCCCACGCCGTCTCACCCGTGCCGAGTGCGACCGCGCCCGGGTTCGTCGAACTGTGGCACTCCCGGCTCGGCGTGGCCTCCGACGATCCTGCCGCACCGGATGAGCGCGACGCCGACCATCGGGTCGTCCGCGCCATCTGGACCCGCGACCGCGACAGCGTCGGCGCAGCGGACTGGCAGTCCGCTGCCATCGACCAGGCCGGGGGCGCGTTCACCGTGCCGCCGCTCGGCGGGGACTCGCCGTTTCGCGCCTCGCTGAACGCCGCAGACCGGCACCGGCTGGTGCGGCAGACGTCGGAGTCGTGGCTGGCGAAGAACAGACGCAGCCGCATCGACCCGATCCCGGTCGGCGCGAAGGCGCTGTGGCTGTCCGGGCTCGGCGCGACGCTCGACCTGCACGGCGCGTGGCCGACCCTGCCGTACTCGCTGGCCGGGCTCGCCTCCGTGCTCGCCTGGGACCACCAGGCTCCGTTCGGCCGCGACCAGTATGTCCGCGTCGCCTACCCCGGCTACCTGTTCCCCCTCGGCCACAAGGCGGCGCTCATCAAGGTGACCGAACGCAAGATGAAGGCGGCCACGGGAGGGTCGGTCGCCGGGCTGTACCAGCGCAAGTTCATCGTGCTGCTGGAGCGGACGCGCAGCTACAGCGGTCAGCGCGACTTCCCGTTCGCATCCATCGAGCTGCAGCCGTCCGTGACGCCGGTGATCGACGACCCTGGCGCGGCGGAGAACTCGTCGTTCTGGCCGACCATCGGCGGCAAGCGATTCCTCTGGGTGGTGAACACCGTCGACCGCGATACGCAGCCGATCCGACTGAGCTTCCCGATGCTGTGGGTGAGCGAGTCGGTTCAACCGCCCGACTTCGCCACGGTGATCCACGCGAAGTACGACAACGACCCCGACCGCGAAGTTCCTGCCAACGGCCAGCGGGTCGCGTTCGCACCGCGCCCGGCCACCGGTTCGGGAGATGCGCAGGCGGAGACGCAGACCATCCGGCTGCTCGGCACGCCGGTGGTCGGCTCGTCCACACCGACGATGAGCTCGGCCGATGTCGTGCTGCCCGCCGTGCAGCACCTCTCCGCGACGCCGAGCCTGCCGGTCGCGTACGCCAAGCAGTTCCTCTCCACCGGGCTGGATGCCGGCAATGCGGGCCAGGTGTGGGCGAACGTGCTCGCAAACGACAGCACCATCACGCCCGCCGACTTCCCCGACCTCGTCCAGCACGGCATCCCGCTACCGTCGCTGTCGTTCGGCGGCTCCGGTTCGACCAGCGGCACGGACAAGGGCGGCGGTTTCATCGCGCCGAACCTGCCCATCCGCGGCGTCTCCGCGCTCTCCGGTCCCGTCGGCGACATCGACAACGCCATCCATCAGGACTTCGACCCCATCGCCTACCTCAAGGGCGCCCTGCCGAAACTGTTCGGCCTGGTCGACCTGGTGGACGTGATCGAGGCCATCACCGGCGAGCCGCTCAAGCTGCCGAAGGTGGTTTCGCAGGCCGTGCAGCTCATCGAGGGTTTCATCGACGACGTGCAACGGCTGCGGGATGCGGTCGAGCAGGCCGTCCGGGATGCGCAGCTCGCCGTCGACAAGGCCGCAGACCGCTCGAACGACGCCGTCGCAAAAGCCACCGCCGTCCGCGACCAGGTGGTGGCGGCGAAGGACGCGATCGTCGCGCTGGTCACCGACTTCCCCGGCCAGCTCGCCGGAGCCGTCGCCTCCCCGCCCACTGTCACCACCGCGCAGCTCCAGGGCACGATCGGCCAGGTGGGCACGGCCCTCGACGGCGCGCTCGCCATCGACGGACTTCCGGTCTTCGCCCGCAACCAGCTCACCTCGCTGAAGAAGGCCATCGACCCGGTCGTCGCCGACGTGGATGCGGCGCTCAAGGCCGTCGACTTCCTCCGTGGCCTCGCCTCCGACACCCCGCAGGTGCGGTTCCGGTTCGAGTGGACGCCGGAGATGAAGTCGTGGCCGGCGGGCGCCGACCCCATCCTGAGCCTGCAGAAGGACAGCCTGGTCATCGCCATCGACGGCCGTGCGAGCGCGACAGGCGACATGACGGTCGACGTGCTGGCCGAGCTGCGCGAGTTCCAGCTCAACCTGCTGCCGGGCGCACCGCTCATCCGGGTGCCGTTCGAACACATGTCGTTCAAGGCCGGCTCCAACGGCAAGACCGACGTGGATGTGGTGCTCGGCGACCTGAAGTTCGTCGGGCTGCTCTCGTTCGTGGAGGTCATCAAAGAGCTGATCCCGTTCGACGGGTTCTCCGACCCGCCGTTCCTGGACGTCTCGCCGTCCGGGCTGAGCGCCGGTTTCACGCTCGCGCTGCCGAACGTCGCCATCGGCGTGTTCAGCCTGTCGAACATGTCGCTCGGCGCGGACGTTCAGGTGCCGTTCCTCGGCAAGAGCGTCACGGTCGGGTTCAACTTCTGCACCAGGGAGCGCCCGTTCACCCTCGCCGTCGTGTTCCTCGGCGGAGGCGGCTGGTTCGGGATGCGCATCGGGCCGAAGAAGCTGGAGATCCTGGAGATCGGTCTCGAAGCCGGCGCGTGCCTCGCGGTCGACCTGGGGGTCGCATCCGGTTCGATCTCGGCGATGATCGGCATCTACATCCGGCTCGAAACCGACAAGGGCTCGCTCACCGGGTACTTCCGGCTGCGCGGAGAGGTGGATGTCCTCGGGCTCATCTCCGCCTCGATCGAGCTCTACATGGAGCTCGTCTACCAGTTCAACACCGGAAAGATGATCGGAAGGGCGACCATCACCGTGCAGGTGAAGGTGCTGTTCTTCTCCGCGTCCGTGCAGATCAGCGCCGAGCGTCAGTTCGCCGGGTCCAACGGCGACCCGAGCTTCCGCGAGGTGATGTGCGAGCCGGACGGCGACTCGCCAGCGTGGGCCGACTATTGCGAAGCGTTCGGATCGGAAGGGGTGCCGGCATGAGCACCGAGACGTTCATGACGACCGTGCTGCCGCGGTCGACGAGACAGGATGCCGACGCGCACGTGTCGGTGTTCATCAGTCCGAAGCTGGTGCCGGATGCGGCGTCCGCGCGGCTCGACACCTTCGCCCTGTTCCCGCACTGGGCGGCGCTGGTGCTCGATGGGGCGACGATCGAACTCGCCGACGACAACGGAGCGCTCGCCGCAACGGTGGCGACGGCCGCCGAGGTGGCGCCGGATGTGACGGTCTGGGACACGATCTTCCCTCCGGACACCCCGGTGTCGGGCAACCCCGTTCCTCGGCTCGACCAGAACAGGTGGCGCGGCTTCTCCGCCCGTTCGGTGCACGACATCGGCAAGCTGGTGCACCTGGCGACCGTGCTGTCCGACCCGACGAGCCCGCCGGCGCCGTCCGCGCATCCCCTGGCAGAGCAGGCGCTCGAGATGACGCAGCGCTGGCCCAGGCACGACCTGCCCGACCGCCGCAACCTGGAGTTCGACGAGTCGAGGCTGACCGCGTTCCTCGACGAGATCGTCGAGACGGATGCTGAGCCGCAGGAGGTCTCCCGCAGAATCGCCGCGAACGAGGACTGGTTCCTGCGCGCCCTCGGCGAACTGCACAGGGCCAGGCGCTATTACGAGCGACCGGAGTCCGAACAGCCGTACCAGGAGGTGCCGGACACGCAGCCGACCGGGCTGCCGCGCCAGGGACCGGAGTTCCACGCGCGGGTCGGCACGATCGGCGACCACGCCGCGCTGCTGCGGAAGACCGGGCTGGTCATCGACCTGCGGGTGACAGACCCGTCGCGGCTGCTGAAATCGCGCTGGCTCACCGCCGTGGTGTCCCTGAACGGGAGCGCGGCGGCCTGCCGCCCGACGCACGTCTTCGTGCGGGCGCTGGGCGACGGGACATTCGTGACGGTCGCGCAGACAGGCGACTGGCTGGACGGGTCGCTCGCTCTCGGCGACGACAGCCTGTTCTCCGTGCTCGATCTGGATGCGGACGGCACCGCTCTGAAGACCGAGCGGTTCGTCTGGACGCTGCCGAGGCTCCTGCACGTGCAGGACAACGACGACCCGGTCAACGCGGCGACACCGGCGATGCGTGCGAGCGGGCTCACCGTCTCCCGCGCGGAGGAGGCGCAGAGCGCGAAGGACCAGTTGGCCCACCAGGCAGCGCTCGAGACCACCCCCGTACCCGACCTCTTCACCGAGCAGGTGACCCGTGGGATGCGCGTGGAGGTCTGGGACGACACCGTGCGCACCTGGTCCTCGCTGCACGCGAGGATCGCCGATGTCGCCGCGAGGCACGACGACGGCACATACACGCCGGTCTTCACCGGCCTGGCGGAGCAGGGCTTCATCCAGGGGACCGCCGCCAATCAGACGCCAGGCGACCCAGCCAACCCGGTCAACGTGCACGAGGCCGTGTTCGGCTGGGAGGGCTGGAGCCTGTCCGCCCCTCGGCCGGGCAAGCGCGTGCGCAACGAGCAGCAGATGGTCGACGGGCGCGAGCAGACGGTGGAGGTGGTCGAGGACGTGCCGGACGACGTTCCCGACCCGACGCATCCCCTGCGGTTCGTCAACCGGGTGGCGCCGGGGACGCTGCCGCGACTGCGGTTCGGCCGCTCGTACGCGTTCCGAGCCTGGCAGGTGGACCTGGCGGGAAACACCCGCGCCGACGAGCTGAATCCGCAGCCGCTGCCGCCTGGACCGCCGCCGGAGGCGATCCTGGCCGGGCTGCAGACCGCGCCGCCGCCGCTGTTCGACGCACCGGGGGCGACGATCGGGCCGGTGCTCTCCGGGTTGCGCGACGGGACGGCGGCGCTCCACGAGGCGAGGATCGCTGCGGAGGATGCGGCGCGGGTCGCGGCGGAGACTCCGGTGGTCGGGGGACAGGGCGGCGCGACCGGCGCGACGGGCGCGAACGGCGCGACAGCCGCGAACGGCGCGACGGCCGCGAACGGCGCAGCGGACGCCGTGGATGCGGCGGGAACGCTGCGCTCGGTGTTCGCCGCCGAGCCGCCCGCCGCGGTGATCGACGGCCTGCTCGGACGGGTGAGGGCCAGGGCGCAGGGGACGGGCGTGGCGCGAGCCACAACGGTCAGCGCAGCGGTCACGAGGGCCGCGGCCGCCGACCGGCGCAGCCTGGTGGACGCCGCATTCGCCGCCGCCGTCGTCGACCCGGCCATCCCGTTCGCCCAGCCGACATCGACGCGCGACGCCGCGAGCCTCACCGCCGTCGCAGCCGCGCAGCTCCGCGGGCAGCCGGAGTTCCAGCGCGCGGCAGGAGGGGCACTCGACCCCGCCCTGGTCGCCGGGGCCGTGCTCGCAGCTATGAAGAAGGTCACCCCGCTCGTTCCCTTCCTGCGCTGGGACCCCATCCCGTCCCCGGCGCTCGTCCCTCGCCGCCGTTTCACAGAGGGGGAGTCGCTGCGCGTGCTCGTGATCCGCTCCGGCGTGACGCAAGACCCCGACACCCTCGCGGTCACGGTCACCGACCCCGCCGCCTATGCGGCGAGCGTCGACGCGTCCCTCGGCTACGCCGCAGACACCGAGCGGCACCTCACCGCCCCCAAGACCAGCCAGATCCAGGCCGAGCAGCACGGCGAGTTCGACGCCGCCATCGGCTCGGATAAGGCGGCGGCCCAGCGCGCGGCGCTCGCCGCGATCCTGCGCGAGAACGGCAGCTTCTTCGACATCGACGTCGCCGACCTCGCGACCGTGGGGGCGCGCATCCCGCAGCCTGGCATGGCGCTGCTGAGCCAGACCCTCGAACCGGACGGCAGCCAGCCGGTGCCGTCCCCGGCCAACGGGCTCAGGATGCTGCCGCTCCGGCCGGGCGAACTGCCGGACCCCGACCCGTCCGTCGAAGCGCTGCGGCTCCGGCCGGGCGATGCGCCTGCGCCTGGTCAGTACGTGGTGCACGACGTGGACGAGCTGGAGCTGCCGTACCTGCCGGACCCGATCGCGGACGGCGTCAGCTTCGTCTTCCCCGAGGCGGGGGCGGGGCGCACCATCCGCTTCCCGTTCGGCACGGAGGGGTTCACCGCCGCATACCCGGGCGGTTGGCCGGACAGGAAGCCGTTCCTGCTGGCGCTGGAGGGCGGGGATGTGCTGGACTCCGCGGTGGCGGGCAGGCGCATCCGGTTCGTGCTGCCTCCCGGCGATGTGCAGCGGGCACGGCTGTCGAGCAGCCTGGTGCGTGCGCGGCTCGACTGGCTGGGCATCTGGCGCAGTTTCGCCACGGTGCTGCAGCAGACGCCGGAGGTCCGTGAGGCCGCCGTCGACGGGTGGCTGTGGGGGCTGACGCCGTTCGAGGACCTGACCTTCGTGCACGCCGTGCCCCGGCCGCTGGAGGCGCCGCGGCCGACCGTGCTGCACGCTCTTCGGCTGCCGGGCGACACCGCGTCGTTCCTGTTCGGCGGCGTCGACATCGACGGGCAGAGCACCGACAGCATCACGGCGCAGGCGTCGTGGGACGAGCCGGTCGACGACATCACTCAGGATGCGCCGTCCAGCGCCCACACGGACGCCATCGCGTTCACGACGCCGATCCTCCCCGACGAGGACATCGCCGTGCTCGCCGGGCACGACGCGCTGATCACCCTGCCGGGCTACGGACCACTGCGCACCCACGAGTCGACGCACCGTTTCGCCGACACCAAGCACCGCCGCGTGTCCTACTTCTTCCGCGCGGCGACCCGCTTCCGCGAGTACTTCGCCCCCGAACTGCTGCGCGGCGACCCCGCGAACCCGCTCGACGACGGGGCGAGCGTGATCGGGGAGACAGTGGAGGTGTCGGTGCCGTCGAGCGCTCGCCCTGCCGCGCCGGTCATCCACTCGGTGCTGCCGCTGTTCCGCTGGAACGAGGGGGTCGAGCCGGAGCAGCCGATGGCGCGCAGGGTCACCAGGCAGGCCGGGGTGCGCATTTACCTGCAGCGTCCCTGGTATTCGAGCGGGGACGGTGAACTGCTCGCCGTGCTGCTCGCGGCGAACGGCGACGACGTCTTCGGCGAGCCGCCGGACGACCCGGGGACCGGCTTCCCGTACGTGAGCCAGTGGGGTGGCGACCCGCTCTGGGTGAGCGCTCCCGTCGCCGCCCGGCCGCTGAAGACGGTGCAGCTCGACGACCTGCTGCACTCCTCCGGCATCGACGACGAGCCCGTTCAGGGCCGCCCGGCGACACCCGCCGTCTCGCTGCCGCTGCCGGCAGGGGTCGCCGACAGGAACGTGCTGGCGGTCGGCTACCGTCCGCAGTACAGCGCGGAACGGAAGCTCTGGTACGTGGACATCGCGATCGACCCTGGCACCGCGTTCTGGCCGTTCGTTCGGCTCGCCGTTGCCCGCTACCAGCCCGACAGCGTCGCGGGGGAGCACCTCTCTTCTCCTGTGCGCTGCGACTTCGTGCAGCTCACGCCGGAACGCATCGCGAGCGTCGGCCGCACGGACGACACGCACGTGCGCGTGGTCGTCAGCGGCACGCGCGGCCTCACCCGGGACACCACGGCGCCGCGGTTCGGGCTGGAGGGCGCGTTCGCGCGGCCGGTGGACGAGAACCGGCTGCTGGTGGCGAGCATCCAGACCGTCGATCCCGCGATCGGCGGCGATCTGGGCTGGCGCACCGTCGCGACGGAGGAGCTGGTGCTGCGCGGCACGGGCGCGAACGCGTTCGAGGGCGCCTGGGTCGGCGAGCTCGACGCCGGCGAGGTGGTGCCGCTGAGCCGACCCGGCCACAACCCGGGCTGGCGCATCCACGTGGAGGAGTGGGAGCGGTTCCCCGGCGACCCGCCCGCCCCGGAGGATCAGCGCGTCTACCCGGACGGCCGCGTCTGGGAGCAGCGCCTGGTCTTCGCCGCCGACATGGAGTTGTGACGCCGTCGCCGTGCTCTCCGTCCGAACGGAGAGTCCGGCCGACACGCCGCCGACTTCTCCGTAACGAAGGAGTTACGGTCACAGCCCGCCACATTCTCCGTCCGGAAGGAGTCGCGACGCGGCCCGCCGCGGTCGCCGTAACGACGGAGGATGCGCGTCCGGGGGCCGCGTTCTCCGTCGTTACGGAGAAGTGGGCGGCGTGTCGGCCGACGGCTCCTGCGGTCGTCGCGGCCGCACGAAGACGAGCAGCGCCAGGTGCACCACCGCGAGCGCCGTCGCCACCCCCACCGCCGCCAGCCACGTGGATGCGGTGGTGCCGCCCGTGAACAGCAGGCCGAGCATCGTGGTCGCCACGATCGCGCCGACGTAGCGCGCCGTCTGGAAGATCCCGGCCGCGACGCCGGCATCCTGCGGACGGGCCGCAGCGTACAGCGCCTGGTTCATCGCGATGCTGACCACGCAGTACGGCACGCCGAGCACCGCCGTGAGCACCAGAACGACCACCGGCGCCGTGGTCGCCGCGCCGACCGCGAGCAGCGCCGCTCCGACGATCAGCGCCGACGCGCCCCAGAGCAGCGTCGTGCGCACCCCGACCCGCTCGATCGCGCGCGCGGCGAACGGCGTGGCCACGATGGTCACCGCCGCCAGCGGGAACATCAGCAGGCCGGTGATCCCGGCCGAGTACCCGCCGTGCTCCTGAAGGAACTGCGGCAGCCCGAAGAACGCCGAGTAGTAGACGACGTTGAAGATGGCGAAGCACAGGTACACCATCAGCAGCCGGCGGTTCGCGGCGAGCAGCCGCAGGTCGATGAACGGATGCGCAGTGCGCAGCTCCCGCCAGACGAACAGCGCGGCAGCGGCGATGCTCACCGGGAGCAGCCACCACAGCGGCTGTGGCCGCAGGTCGAGCAGGAAGACGAGCATCGTCGCGAGCGCCGCGACGAACGTCACGATTCCGGGAACGTCCGACTCGGCGACCACCTGCCGCAGCGGCGCGCGCACGCGCTCCGGGTCGCGCGGCGCGAACAGCCACACCCCGGCGAAGGCGGCGATGGCGATCGGCACGTTCACCCAGAAGATGGCCTGCCAGCCGAGGAAGGTCACCAGCACGCCGCCCAGCACCGGCCCGATCGCCGCCCCCGACGTGTTGGCGATCTGGATGCGCCCGAGCAGCCTGGGCGTCGCCGCTCCCGCCCCTGCCGCGATCGACCGCAGCATCGCGATGGCAGACGGGAACGCCGTCGCCGTGCCGACGGCGAGGGCCACCCGCCCGGCGCACACCGCGAAGAAGGAGGTCGCGAACGGCGTGAGGGCGCAGGCGGCGACGACCACGAGCATCCCGAACAGGAACAGGCGCCGCGGGCCGAACCGGTCGGCGAAGCGCCCCATCAGCGGCTGCCCCGCCGCCGACGCGAGGTAGAACGAGGTGATGACCCAGGTGACCGTCGCGATGTCCACCCGGAAGCTGTGCTGCAACGAGACCAGGGCGACCGCGATCATCGACGAGTTCAGCGGATTGAGCAGCGTCCCGACGCTGAGCGCTGCGACGGCGGCGCCGGGGCGCTTGGCATCGGTCACGCCGACCAGCCTACGACGGGGCGGCCAGTGCCCTGCGCGACCGGTCGGCCCGCCCGTGCGCACCGCGGCGGGCTATCGTGTGGGCATGACCATCAGCGACGACGACACCCGCCACATCGACAGGGCGGTGCAGCTCGCGGCCGAGGCTCTGGATGCGGGCGACGAGCCGTTCGGGTCCGTGCTGGTCGCAGAGGACGGAACGGTGCTCGCCGAGGACAGGAACAGGGTCAACAGCGGCGACGACACCATGCATCCCGAGTTCGAGCTGGCCCGCTGGGCCGCCAGGAACCTGGACCAGGATGCCCGCGCGAGCGCGGTCGTGTACACCTCGGGGGAGCACTGCCCGATGTGCTCGGCGGCGCACGCCTGGGTGGGTCTCGGCCGGATCGTCTACGCGGCGTCCGCTGCGCAGATCAGCGGCTGGCGCGCATCCTGGGGCGTTGCGCCGTCCGTGGTGAGCGCGCTGCCGATCGGCGCCGTCGTGCCCGGCCTCCCGGTGGACGGACCTGTCGCGCCGTACGACGACGAGGTGCGCGCGCTGCTGCAGCGAGCGGCGGGCCGCTAGTCGTCGAGGTCGGCGGTGGTGACGGGCACGGTCGCCTTGTACGGGTACGCGGGCATCGACGAGAACTCCTCGTCGTCGTCCAGCTCGTAGACGTCGTAGGCGAGCGCGCCTCCGAACGTCGTCGCGACGCGGATCTCGCCCGGTGGGCATCCGCCGATCAGGGGGACGATGACGACGCTGTCCAGCGTCACCCCGTCCTCGTACAGGAGGGCCGCTTTGATGGTTCGCGTGAGAGCGTCCATGCCGCGGAGCATACGACCGGATGCGCGCCGCCGTGCGCAGGAAACGCGCACAGCGCCGAAACCGGAATCCGACTTGACGCAGAGACCGGTGGAGGCGAAAGTGGACCCCGGAGAGGAACTGCATGGGAACGCTGATCTACGACGGGACGGACGGGTTCACCTTCGACGATCGCGTGCTCGCCCACCTGCAGGCCGTGATCGCGACGAAGCTTCGTCGGAGGGAAGGGTTCCTGCTGCTCTGGATCGACCGGTCGGGTGGCACGGAGGGCACGCTGCGCTCGGTCTGGCTCGACCCGTCGATCAGCATCCAGTTCGTCTTCACGCACGCCAAGCTTCCCGAGCTGAACCGGGAGTGGCTGACGCTGCTCACCGAACGGGCGAACAGCAACTCCGGGCTGCTGCTCGAGGACGAGCTGCGAGCGGAGATCCGCGAGGAGGTGCCGGTGGGCACGTACCGGGCGTCGCGGACGAAGCGCGCCGAGCGGGCGGAGTAGCACAGTGGGAAAACTGGTCTACGGCTACGGGGAGGAGTACGACTTCGACGACAGGACCCTCTCACACGTCAAGATCGCAATCGTCACCAAGCTTCGCAGACACGAGAGCTTCCTGCTGAACTGGGAGATCCCGCCTGAGCAGGGCGGCGGCAGAGTCAGCCTCTGGATCAGTCGGGAGCTGCCGATGGCGTTCGTGTTCGCCGGCAGCAGGCCGCCGACCCTGAACGACCAGTGGATGGAGGCGCTTCTCCAGTCGAGTCAGCGCACCGGCGGCATGGTGATCATTCCAGAGGATCAAGCGGAGGCGTACGTGCGCGACCCTCGCTAGACTCTGCGGATAGCGTCCGCGACGATGGGGAGAAGGAGCACATGTCGTTTCAGGCATATCTCGACAACATCGAGGAGAAGACCGGCAAGACGCCGCGCGAGTTCATCGAGCTCGCGAAGGAGCGCGGGTTCGGCGATGGCACCAAGGCGGGCCCGATCCTGGAGTGGCTGAAGACCGACTTCGATCTGGGCCGGGGGCACGGGATGGCTCTCGTCCATGTGATCACGAAGGGCCCGAAGATCAGCACGAAGTTCGTCGGAGACGACGGGACGCACGGCGACGCCTCCGAGACGCTGTGGCTCGACGGCAAGGCGAGCAAGCCCGCCTGAGCGCGCTCGCGGGCGCGCCGACTCAGGGCAGCAGCGCGATCTTCCCGCCCGGGTGACCCTCCTGCAGGAAGGTGAGCGCCTCGATCGCGTCGGCGAGCGGGTAGGTGCGCGCGACCGGGACCTGCAGTCGTCCGCTGCCCGCGAGGGCCAGCAGGTCGGCGCGGACGCTGTCGCGATACGCCGCGCTCTCCGGCTGGGCGCCACCGATCGCCTGGAAACCCTCCTGCGCTGCGCGACCAGCAGCCGCGATGGTGACGATGCGGTTGCGGTCGGCGACGAGTGCGAGCGACACATCCACGGCCTCATCGGTGCCGACCGTGTCGATGGCCGCCCTGATGCGACCGTGGCCGGCCTCGCGCGCCCGGTCGAGGAGGCCGGGACCGTAGGCGATGGGCGTCGCGCCGAAGCGGCGCACCTCGGCGAACCGCGCCTCGCTCGCCGTGCCGATCACGTGCACGTCGAGCTCGGCCGCCTGCTGGAGCACGCTCACCCCGACCGCGCCGGATGCGCCGTGCACGAGGATCGTCTCTCCCGCACGCGCACCGATGACGTGCAGCGCCTGCGACGCTGTCGATCCGGCGAGCAGCAGGTTCGCCGCCGCGGCGTCCTCCAGCCGGGGCGGCTTGGCGAAGACGTCCTTCGCCGGAACGACCACCTCGGTCGCGTATCCGCCGGAGATGCGGAAGGCGACGACCGCATCCCCGATCGCTCCGCCTCCGGAGGCGATCTCGGTGTCAGGGCCGATCGCGGACAGAACCCCGGCCGCCTCGTAGCCGATGGGTGCAGGCAGGTCGACTCCGTCGCGCGGGGAGGAGACGTGCTTGTAGTCGGCCGGGTTCACCCCGGCTGCGGTGACCCGGATGGTGACCTCGCCCCGGCCGGGCTCCGGGAGGTCTACCTCCTGGAACTCCCAGCCGTCCAGTCCACCCCATCGTGTCGCAACCCATCGTCGTGCCATGCGTCTATCCAATTCCCCCGACCTGTGTGCTGGCTCAGGACACGCGGCCCGAATGCTGAGCGCGTCGCGCCGCCCTGGTTGGCGCGAGGCGCAGCATCTGCGCCGTCGAGCTGTCGTCGAGTTCGACCAGCGTGCTGCGCGACTTGATGAAGTCGCTGAACGACCGGTAGCCGAGCGACTTCTCGCTGAACGACGGGTCCATGCGCTTCATCTGGCCCTTCACCGTCGAGCTGTGCAGCCACTCGGCGTCGTCCTTCTCGTGACCGAGCTGCATGGCGCGGGCGAGCAGGCGGGTGGCGACGACCTGCGGGTCTTCGCCCGGTTCCTCCGCCGGTTCTTCCACGACAGGCTCCGGTGCGGCGGCGGCCTTGGTGGAGCGGCGCTTCTTCGGTGCTACGGCGGGCTCTGCGGCCGGCTCGGCGACGGCCTCCGCTGGCGCGGCGGCACCAGTGGCAGGGGCGGCGGCGTCGACAGCCACGGTGCCCGCAGCGGCGGCGGCGCGCGAGCCGGAGGCGACCGGCGCGGCCACCTCGTCCGCGTCGTCGTCCTCCACGCGTGCGACGCCGGGCAGGTCGTCGTAGGTCACGAAGTCGTCGCACGCCGCGGCGAGCGACTTGCTCGTGGACCCGGCGACGCCGATCCCGATCACGTAGCGGCCGAGCCGCTTGCACCGCTGCGCGAGCGCGATGTAGTCGGAGTCTCCCGCCACGATCACCACGTGCGTGAGGTCCGGCAATCGGAAGAGGTCTTCGACCGCATCCACGGCCAGCCGGATGTCCGCGCCGTTCTTGGCGTACGCGGCGGCGGGGAAGAGCTGCACGAGGTCGACGGCCCGGCCGACGAGCTGGCCGCGGTAGTCGGCGTTGACCGCGGCCGACCAGTCCGCGTACGCGCGGGTGAGCACCAGCGTGCCGAACGACGATGCGAAGTCGATCACGGCTCCGATGTCGACGGTCGCCTCGGCGAGCTTCGCGGTGAAGGTGGGGTCGGTCTTGCCGGCCGCCTTCTGTCTGTCGCGCATGAACTGGCCGCGGCCGTGGACTTGGTCGTACCTCGAGATCACGATGTTGTCGAAGTCGATGTACACGGCGACGCGGCCGTCTCCGGGTTCGGTCATGGCCCAACCCTAACCGCAGAACGGGGCCCCGGCGTCCTGCCGGGGCCCCGCTGTGGATAGATCGACGCTGTGGATAGATCGACGCTGTGGATAGATCGACGCTGTGGATAGATCGACGCTGTGGTTAGATCGACGCTGTGGAGATCCGCGCTGTGGATGGGCGCGGTCGCCCGGTCAGCGCGTGTGGCGGTCGGCCACGGTGAGCGCTGCGTCGATCGCGTCGAGTCCGCGGCGCAGCTCGTCCTCCTCGATCACCAGCGGCGGCGCGATGTGCATCCGGTTGAAGTGGGTGAACGGCCACACCCCCGCCGCCTTGCACGCGGCCGCCACCTCGGCCATCGGGGCGGCGTCCGCGCCGGCAGCGTTGAACGGCACGAGCGGTTCGCGCCTCTCGCGGTCGCGCACGAGTTCGAGCGCCCAGAACAGTCCGCGTCCGCGCACCTCGCCGAGCGATGGATGCGTGTCCAGCCAGCCGGTGACGGTCGGCTCGATCACCCGCTCGCCGAGGTCGCGCACGCGCTCCAGGATGCCGTCGCGCTCGAACACCTCGAACGTCGCGACCCCCGCAGCGCAGGCCAGCGGATGCCCGGAGTACGTCAGGCCGCCCTGGAACGACACATCGTCGAAGAACTCCGCGATCCTGTCCGAGATCACCACACCGCCGAGCGGCACGTAGCCGGAATTGACCCCCTTGGCGAAGGTGATGAGGTCGGGGACGACGCCGAACGCATCCACGGCGAACCACTCGCCCACCCGCCCGAAGCCGACCATGACCTCGTCGGCGATGTAGACGATGCCGTAGCGGTCGCACAGCGCGCGCACCCCGGCCAGGTAGCCGGGAGGCGGTACGAGGACGCCGTTGGTCCCGACGATGGTCTCGAGGACGATCGCGGCGATCGTGGCTGCGCCCTCCAGCACGATCACGCTCTCCAGGTGCTCGAGCGCGCGCTGGGTCTCCTCCTCCGGCGTGGCGGCGTGGAAGGCCGAGCGGTACAGGTACGGTCCGAAGAAGTGCGCGACGGAGGGGTCGCTCGGCTCGTTGGCCCAGCGCCTCGGGTCGCCGGTCAGGGAGATGGCCGCCCCGGTGCCGCCGTGGTACGAGCGGTACATCGACAGCACCTTGCGGCGGCCGGTGACGCGCCTGGCCATGCGCACGGCGTACTCGTTCGCGTCCGCGCCGCCGTTGGTGAAGAACACCCGGTTCAGCGTGCCGGGGGCGACGCGGGCGATCCGCCTGGCGAGTTCCCCGCGCACGTCGTTCGCCATCGACGGCTGGATGGTCGCGAGGCGTCCTGCCTGCTCCTGGATGGCGCGCACCAGGTCCGGGTGCTGGTGGCCGAGGTTCAGGTTCACGAGCTGCGAGCTGAAGTCGAGGAAGGCGTTGCCCTTGTAGTCCCAGAAGGTCGAGCCTTCGCCTGCTGCGATGGGCAGCGGGTCGATCTGCGCCTGCGCGCTCCAGGAGTGGAAGACGTGGCTGCGGTCGTCGGCGCGCACCTGGGTCTCTGCGTCGCTGTCGCCGAAGGAGTGCGTGACGCCGCGCCTGTCTTGATACCCGGTGCGGGCGGCGGCAGTGGATGCGATGGTGTCGGTCATGGTGTCCGTCCTGTCTGCTCAGGAGTTGCCGGGGAAGGCGAGCTCGATCTTCGAGTGCACGGGGTCCGGCCAGCGCGTGGTCACGACCTTGCTGCGCGTGTAGAAGTGGAACGACTCCGGCCCGTAGATGTGCGAGTCGCCGAACAGCGAGTTCTTCCAGCCGCCGAACGAGTACGCGCCGATCGGCACGGGGATGGGGACGTTGATGCCGACCATGCCCACCTCGATCTCGAACTCGAACTGCCGGGCGGCGCCGCCGTCGCGGGTGAACAGCGCGACGCCGTTGCCGTAGACGTTGCTGTTGACGAGGGCGACGGCGTCCTCGAAGGTGTCGACCCTGACCACGGAGAGCACGGGGCCGAAGATCTCGTCGGTGTAGACGGCCATCTCCGTCCCGACGTTGTCGATCAGGCTGACGCCGATGAAGAAGCCGTCTGCGTCGAACTGCTCGGCCGTGCCGTCGACCACGACGGTCGCGCCCTCTGCAGCGGCTCCCGAGACGTATGAGGCGACCTTGTCGCGGTGCTCGCGGGTGATCAGCGGACCCATCTCGCTCGCCGCGTCCGTGCCGTCGCCGATCACGAGAGAACCGAGGCGGCGCTCGATCGCGGGGACCAGCCGGTCGCCGACGTCGCCGACGGCCACGAGCACGCTCACGGCCATGCAGCGCTCGCCCGCCGAGCCGTACGCGGCGGACACGGCGGCGTCCGCCGCCGCCTCGATGTCGGCGTCCTCCAGGACGACCATGTGGTTCTTCGCGCCGCCGAGGGCCTGCACCCGCTTGCCGTTGGCGCTCGCCCGCTGGTAGATCGACCGGGCGATCGGGGTGGAGCCGACGAAGCTGACCGCATCCACCCGGGGGCTGTCGAGGATGGTGTCGACGGCGACCTTGTCCCCGTGCACCACATTGAGGACCCCGGCCGGAAGTCCTGCCTCGAGGAACAGGTTCGCCAGGAAGACGGACGCGCTCGGGTCCTTCTCGCTGGGCTTGAGCACGACGGTGTTGCCGCAGGCGATGGCGCTCGCGACCATCCAGAGCGGCACCATCACCGGGAAGTTGAACGGCGTGATGCAGCCGACGACGCCCACCGGCTGCTTGACGCTGTGCACGTCGATGCCGGTGGAGACCTGCTCGCTGTACTCGCCCTTGAGCTGGTTGATGAGCCCGGAGGCGAACTCGACGTTCTCCAGTCCGCGGCCGATCTCGCCCGCCGCGTCGGAGAGCACCTTGCCGTGCTCGCTCGTGACGATGGCGGCGAGCTCGGCGGAGCGCTCCGTGAGCAGGTGGCGCAGCTTGAACAGCACGTCGGCGCGCTTGGTCAGGCTGGTCGAGCGCCAGCCGGGCAGGGCCGCGCGTGCGGCGGCGATGGCGGCTTCGACGTCGGAGACGCTGGCGAGCACGACCTCGTGCTGCTGCTCCCCGGTCGCCGGGTTGAAGACGGGACCGGTACGGACGGGCTCGCCGGTCTCCGCGCCGTCGATCAGGTGACGGATGAGGGCCACGGGCATTCTCCTTCGATGCGTGCCGGACGAACTGCCCGGATGAAAACAGTAGGCTTGCATCCCAATGGTTACAGAGAAGGAGGCGGGCGAGCGATGCCAGATCGTCGGGGCTTGACCGCAGGCGATACAGATCGTCCGGAGGACGGCTCGTCGGCAGTCCTGCCCACCATCAGGGATGTCCTCCGCTTCGACGAGGTCGCCCGGGCCCTGCCGGAGGTGCTGTCCGGGGAGGACGAGCTCGACCGCCCGGTGCGCTGGGTGCACGTCTCGGAGACGGCGGAGAGCGCCCGGTTGCTCAGCGGAGGCGAGCTGCTGCTCTCCACCGGCGCCGGCTGGCCATCCGACGACGCAGGGCTGCTCGCCCTGGCCGATCGTCTGGCGGCGGGAGGCATCGCGGGTCTCGTGCTCGAACTGAGCGACAGGATCCCGGAACCGCCCGCATCCCTCGTGGCGGGTTTCCGTGCCTCCGGGATGCCGTTCGCGGTGCTGCACAGAGAAGTGCGCTTCATCGCGATCACGGAGGCCGTGCACTCGCGCATCATCGCGGACCAGATGGTCGCCCTGCGCGCCAGGGACGAGATCCACGCCCTGTTCACCGAGCTCAGCCTGCGCGGGAGCCCCGCCGACTTCATCGTGGCGCAGGCCGCGCGGGCGCTCGCAGCCCCCGTGGTGCTCGAAGACCTCAACCACCGGGTCATCGCCGCCTCCGGCATCGACGCCGCCGAGATCGCCCTCCTGGACTGGGAGCAGCGCTCCCGGCAGGCGCACCGCGGCACGGGGGAGGAGCGCTGGCTGATCACCCCCGTCGAGGCGCGCGGGATGCGCTGGGGCCACCTCATCGCGCTCTCCGGGCTCCCGCATCCGGCCGGGCGCTCGAACGTGCTGGAACAGGCGGCGGTCGCCCTCGCGCTCAGCAGGCTCGCCGACCGGGATGCGGACGAGTGGACCAGGCAGAGCCACGACCGGCTGCTCGGCGCGCTCCTCGGGCGCCGGTTCGCGAGCGAGAGCGGGCTGGTCGCCCGCTTCGAGGCGTCTGGACTGCCGGTCGCCGGCCGCGTGCTGAGCGGAGCGGTGATCGGGCTGCGGCATGGCGGCGCCAACGGTGCGGTGCTCGCCGACGCCGCCACACGCGAGGCCCGCGATCAGGGACTCGACGTGCTCGTGGCTCAGCATCCGGAGCGCGCAGCGGGGATGCTCGTGCTCGCGGTGTCGTCGCGCCCGGAGCGGCCGGTGACGGATGCGGCGCTGACGGCGGTCGGGCAGGCGGTCGGGCGGGCGGCGGGCGCGGTTGGCGCGGCAGGCGCGGCAGGCGCGGCAGGCGCGGTTGGCGGCTCGGCGGGCGCAGCCGGAGCGGGCGGCGCGGCCGGAGCGGGCGGAGGCGCGGCGGTGACCGTCGCGCTCGGCTCGCAGGCCCCCGGCATCCCCGGCCTGCTGGCGTCCATCGCCGAGGCCGGCCAGCTCATCGCCCGCGCGGACGGCAAGCGCTCCCGCAGCACGACGATCCTGCGCGCGGAGCACCGCCCGCTGCTGCGCCTGGTCACTACGCTCGGCGCCGACCCGCGGATGCAGGAGCACAGTGAACTGATGCTGCGACCGCTGATCGACTACGACCTCGCCAACGGCGGCGACCTCCTCGACGTGCTGCGCGCCTACGCGGCCCACCCCGGCAACCGCACGAAGGCGGCGGCGGCGAGCCACCTCTCCCGCTCGGTCTTCTACCAGCGCATCGCCCTCATCGAGGACCTGCTCGCGATGGACCTCGACGACGGCGAGACCCTCTCCGCCCTGCACGCCGCCCTGCTGGCCCGCTCCGCCCGCGGCTGACCCCGCCCCGCCCCTCCGAAGCCATCGAGCCGGGACCTATGCACGCGACACGCCGGGCGGAGCGTGCATAAGTCCCGGCTCGATTATCAGGCCAGCCACAGTTTGCGGAGCGTTCGGGTCACCGTCCAGCGGGTGGCGTCGCCGGCGGTCAGCCGCACCACATCGCCAGGCTCGACGGTCAGCACGTCGCCGGTCGCCGTGAACTCGATGGTCGCGTGCCCGGCGAGCACCACGAACAGCTCGTCGACCTCCACGTCGGTCGACGTGCCGGGGGTCATCTCCCAGACGCCCACCTCCACGTCGCCGAACGTGCCGAGCGAAGCCAGCCCTGTCGTGGGCGAGCCCGCCACCCTCTGCGCGTCGGGGACCGGTTCGTGCGCGAGCGGCAGGGCGAGCGCATCCACTCGTCCCGTCGCGGAGAGACCGCCGGCAGCGTCGCCCATCACGCGCTCGCCAACGTCTTCGCCATCTCCTCCGTGGATGCGCCGCTGCGGCGAAGCACGAACGCCACGACCGCGAGGGCGATCAGGGTGAGCACGAACATCACGGCGGACACCGCGGCGATCTCCGGCCGCAGGCCGACACGGAGGGAGCTGAAGATGTAGACCGGCCACGGGGTCGAGCCGGGGACCTGCACGAAGCTGGACACGATCGTGTTGTCGAGACTGAGCGTGAACGACATCAGCGCGCCCGCCCAGATCGCCGGGCTCGCCACGGGGAGCGTGATCTGCCAGAAGCGTTTCAGCGGCGGCGCATACAGGTCGGCGGCCGCCTCCTCGAGTGCCTCGTCCATGCCCTGCATCCTGGCGCGGACGATGAACGTCACGACCGCGACGGACAGCACAGCGTGGGCCACGACGAGGCGCACAAGGCCATTGCTGAACACGCCGATGCCGAAGTCCGTGCCGAGGCTGACGAACCAGGGGAGCATCGACACCGCATCCACGATCTCGGGCGTGAACAGCGTGATCGTGAGCAGCAGCGTCGCCCAGAGCACCCAGGAGGCACGCGCCCTGGAGCGTGCGAGCGCCAGGCCGCCGAGCGTGCCGAGGATCGTCGAGAGCACCGCGGCTCCGAGCGCGGCCTCCAGCGAGGTCACCACGGACGACCGGATCACCGGGTTCGCCCACGCGTTCAGGTACGCGTCGAAACCGAAGCCCTGCCAGGTCGCCAGCAGCCTGCCGGTGTTGAACGAGTACACCAGCATCACCAGGATGGGCAGGAACAGGAACGCGAACACCAGAACGCCCCACACGGTCAGCCCGATGTGCACCCCGTCGCGGCGGTGCCGCACCCGAGGCCGGTCGCCGGACTCCTTCGTGCGGACTGCGGCCATCGCCTCTGTCGCCGTCTGCGCGCTCACGCCGACGCTCCCTTCGTGAGGTCGACCCGTCGCGAACGGCGGACCAGGAACCGGATGATCAGGGTCACGCCGCCGACGACGATCACGGCCGCGGCGATGAACAGCATCAGCAGCACCGCCATCGCCGAGCCGAGCGCCCAGTTCTGCGCGGTGTTGAACTGACTGGCCACGAGCTGGCCGACCATGTTCCCCTGCGCACCGCCGAGCACCGACGCCGTGACGTAGTCGCCCATCAGCGGGATGAACACCAGCAGGCATCCGGATGCGATCCCCGGAGCCGCAAGCGGAAGCGTCACCTGCAGAAACGTGCGCACCCGGTTGGCGCCCAGGTCGGCGCTCGCTTCGCGCAGCGGCTGGCCCGCGCGATCCATCGCGACGTAGAGCGGCAGGATCATCAGCGGCAGGTAGTTGTAGACCACGCCGAGCTGCACCGCCGCCTGGGTGTAGAGCACATCGAGGTTGCCGTGGATGATCCCGAGCCCCTGCAGCGCGTCCGAGAGGAAACCCTGCGGCGAGAGCACGATCTGCCAGCCGAGCGTGCGCACCAGGAAGTTGGTCCAGAACGGCACGAGCACCAGCGCCAGGGCAAGCGCCCGGTACTGCGGCCGCAGCTTCACCGCCAGCCAGTATGCGAACGGCACCGCGATCACCAGGCAGATCGCCGTGCCGAGCAGCCCGATCCGCAGGGTGTTCAGGAACGTGCCGAGGAAGGTCGCATCCAGCGCCTCCGCGTAGCGATCGAAGGACAGCTTGTCGTTGGCGTGCGCGGAGAACAGGTCGGGCTTGTAGCCGAAGCTGTACCAGAGCACGAGCGCCAGCGGCACGATGAAGAAGAACAGCACGAACGCCCAGGTCGGGAAGCCCGCCACGGTCGTCCCTGAGATCCGGGAGCGGAGCGGGCGGCGCTGCCGGGGCGCGCTGCCGCCAGCGTCGCGCGTACCGTCACCGCGCGTCCCGTTCCCCCGCGTGCCGTTCCCCCTTCTGGCCCCGGCGCGCTCGCCGTCGGCCCGGGATGCGGTCGCCGTCGCTGTCATCACGAGCCTGCCTTCGCCATCATGCGGTTCACGATCGACACCAGCCGTTCGGCCGCGTCGTTGAGTTCGGCCGGGGTGAGCCGCGCGATCACCTCGTCGGAGGGGAACACCAGCTCGGGAAGGTCGAAGCCCTCCTTCTGCGCCCGCTCCTTCAGCCCCTTCACGCCGGTCGAGTACCCGATGTAGTCGACCTCGCGGTACGAGGCGTCCGGTTCCAGGATCGCGTCGATGAACGCGTACGCCGCATCCGGATGCTGCGCGCCGGTCGCGATGGCCCAGGTGTCCATCCAGAGGTTGGCCGTGGGCGTCGGATAGACGAACTTCCAGTTCTTCGGGACGGTGTCCGTCGCGAGCAGTCCCTGCCTGGCGTCGCCGTTGAACGCCTGGATCAGCGCGAAGGTGCCCTCGGGGATGCCGCTGGTGACCGCGGTCGAGTTGAACGCCTTGAGGTGCGGGGCGAGCGTGTTCACCAGGTACTGCTCTGCCGCATCCAGGTCGGCCTTCTTCGTCGTATTCGGGTCGATGCCATTGGCGGCGAAGTACATGCTCGTCACCTCCCACGGGTCTTCCAGCACGGCGACGTTCTTGCTCGCCTCCTTCTGGGCGGCATCGAGGAAGTCGGCCCACGAGGTCATCGGGCGGGTGATGACGTTCGTGTCGTACGCGAACCCGGTGGTGCCCCAGTCCTTGCAGACCGTGTACACGTTGCCGCGGTCCCAGGACTGGTCGGTGTAGTGCGGGTCGAGGTTGCCGAAGTTGCGCAGACGCGAGTGGTCGAGCTTCTGCAGCAGACCGTTCGCGGCCATCATCGGCACGTAGTTGCCGGTCGGGACGACGATGTCGTAGCCGCTCGTGCCGCGGGTGGCGCCGAGCTTGGCGATCATCTCCTCGTTGGAGCCGTAGCTGTCGAGCTGCACGGTCACGCCGGTCTTCTTCTGGAACGAGGAGATGTTGGCCGGGTCGTCGTAGTCGCCCCAACTGTAGACGTTGAGCTGGCTCTCCAGCTTCCCGTCCGGGGCGATGGATGCGCCGAACGCGGTCTGCCTGCTGCACGCGCTGAGCGCCAGCCCGGCCGCGGTCACGGCGAAGCCGCTGAGCAGGGCGCGCCTGGTGATCCGCGCGGAGCCCGCCTTCGGGATGAGGGCGACGACGTCGGCCGTGCGCCGGTCTCCGAGACCCGCCATCTCAGGCGGCCTCTGCGTCGTCGGAGGCGGATGCGGATGCGGAGGCGGTCTCGGACGCGTCGTCGCCGGGGAACACGTGCACCTCGGTCTCCTCCCAGCCGCACCACACGTCCTGGCCGGTGCTGAGGTGTGCGGCCTGACCTGGAGCCTGCCGCGACAGCAGTTCGACACCCGCCGCCGTGACGACCACGTACTGGATCACGTCGCCGAGGAACGAGATCCCGGCCAGCGTTCCGCGCACCGCGTTCGTTGCCGGACGCTCGGCGGAGACCGTGACCGCCTCGGCGCGCACAGCGACCCGCACGCGGTCGCCCGCGTGCGCATCCGGTCGCCCGGCTGCAGAGCCGACCGGTCCGTCGGGGGAGAGCAGGACGCCGTCCTGCTGCACGGTCGCGTCGAGGAAGTTCTGCTTGCCGATGAACCCGGCCACGAACGCGTTCGCGGGAGACAGGTACACAGACTCGGTCGATCCGACCTGCTGCACCGCGCCGCCCTGCATCACCACGATGCGGTCGCTCATCGAGAGCGCCTCCTGCTGGTCGTGGGTGACGAACACGAACGTGATGCCGAGCTGGCGCTGCAGCAGCTTCAGTTCGATCTGCATCTCCTCGCGCAGCTTCCGGTCGAGGGCGGACATCGGCTCGTCGAGCAGGAGAACGCGGGGGCGGTTGACGAGTGCGCGCGCCAGGGCGACGCGCTGCTGCTGGCCGCCGGAGAGCTTCTGCGGGCTCCGGTCGGCGAACCCGCCCATGCGTGCCATGTCGAGCGCATCCCGCACCCGTCCGGCGATCTCGGCGCGCGGCACCCGCTTCTGCCGCAGGCCGTATGCGACGTTCTCGGCGACGGTCATGTGCGGGAACAGGGCGTACGACTGGAACACGGTGTTGACCGGGCGCTTGTACGGCGGAGTGTTCACGACGCTCGCCCCGCCGACCAGGATGTCTCCAGCATCCGGATGCTCGAACCCGGCGATCATGCGCAGCAGTGTCGTCTTGCCGCAGCCGGACGGACCGAGGAGGGAGATGAACTCGCCGCTGTGCACGTCGAGGTCGATGTGATCGACCGCCGTCTGCGAGCCGAACAGTTTGGTGACGCCGCGCAACTGCACGGAACCGTCGGTCTCGGGTGGGCTGATCGTCATCGATGTTCTCCTCGGTACTGTCGGGCCGGTGGGGTCGGGGCCGGTGGTCGGTGCGCGCTGGCGCGGTCAGCTATCGAAGCCGAGACCGACCGCATCCAGGGTCTTCAGGAACAGGTTGCGCCTGCCGTCGTTGTGGTCTGCGCGGTCGAGCGACACCCGTGTCAGGTTGATGCCGATGGATGCGGCGGGCTCGGGAGGGAACGGCAGCGGCTTGCTCTTCACCATCGCCAGCTCGGTGCGTTCGGTGCTGCGGCCGGCGAGCAGGTCGAGCATCACCCTCGCGCCGAAGTGCGTCGCGGCGACGCCGAGGCCGGTGTACCCGGTCGCGTAGGCGACGCGGCCTCCGCGGGCGGAGCCGAAGAACGCGCAGAACCGGCTGCAGGTGTCGATCGCGCCTGCCCACTTGTTGCTGAACCGCACGCCTTCCAGTTGCGGGAAGGTGGTGAAGAAGTGGTTCGCCAGCTTCGCGAAGGTCTCCGGCCGGTTCTCGTACTCCTCGCGCACCCGCCCGCCGTAGTGGTAGATCGCGTCGTAGCCGCCGAACAGGATGCGGTTGTCCGCCGAGAGCCGGTAGTAGTGGAACTGGTTGGCCGAGTCGCCGAGACCCTGCCGTCCCGACCAGCCGATGGATGCGAGCTGCGCGTCGGTCAGCGGCTCGGTCATCAGCACGTAGTCGTACACCGGGACGGTCGCCAGCTTGTTGCGCTTGAGCAGGCTCGGGAACACGTTGGTCGCGAGCGCCGTGCGCTCCGACCGGACGACGCCGCTCGGCGTCTCCAGCACGGTTCCGTCGCCGATGCTCTGCACCGGGCTGTTCTCGAAGATCTCGACGCCGGCGTCGACGCAGGCGCGGGCGAGCGCTCTGGCGAGCTTCGCCGGGTGCACCAGCGAGGAGTCGCGGGTGCGGAGCAGGCCGCCGAGATAGCTGGGGGAGTGCACCTCGGCGCGCACCGCGTCGGTGTCGAGGAACACAGCGTCGTCGCCGTCCGCCGCCTCGCGCAGCCACTCGACCTGGTGCGGCTCCGTGGCGATGTCGATGGCGCCGTTGCGTTCGAAGTCGGCGTCGAGGCCGAGCTGCAGGATCGTCGACTCGATCTCGTCGAGGTTCTGCATCCCGAGCCGCTGGAGCTGGTCGAACTCGTGGGGGAACCGGCTGCGCCCGTTCTCCTCGCCGTGGGTGAGGCTGGCCTCGCAGAAACCGCCGTTGCGTCCGGAGGCGGCCCAGCCGATGCGACGGGCTTCGAGAAGGACCACCCTGGCGGCCGGGTTCTCCTGCTTGGCGAGGAGCGCGGTCCAGAGGCCGGAGTATCCGCCGCCGACCACCGCGAGGTCGCAGCCGATGTCGCCGGTCAGCGTCGGGTATGCGTCGCCTGGCGCATCCTCCGTCCAGAACACCGCCTGCCGTGTGTCCGCCAGAGCGTGCCGCACGACGGACGCGTCCGGGCGGCTTCGTTCGAATACGGTGCTGCCCACGGTGTCACGCGCCTCTCTGCCTGGTGTTTGGAACATTCTGCCTGTCCCCACCGACACAGAACGACCGATTCCGTACCGATTCCGACGAGTTTCCATCCATTTCGTCCGACGATGTGCCGGGAACGGTGCGAAAACCGTCGTCGCGTTCAGGGGAACGCGATCGACGGCTCCTCGTCGGCGCCGACCGGGAAGTGCCCGAGGAATGTCACGCCCTGTGGGCCGGCGTCGAAGCGCGCGATCCGGCCGCCCTCCGGCTCGTAGAACATATCGCCCGCGATGAGCACGCGCTCCTCGCCACCCTCGATCTGGTAGATCGCGGTGCCGGTCTCGATGCTCCCGATGACGGGGCCGTTGTGGACGTGCAGCCCGGACTCGGCGCCGGGCGCGATCGTGATCCGACGGCTCTGGATGCGGCCGAACAGCCGCGGCTCCGGCAGCGTCACATCCTGCACGACGACACGGACGACAGGATTCTCGGCGGGGTTCTCGGCGGACGGCTCCATGTCTCCGACACTAGCGGCCAGCGCGCATCACAGGGGAGCGAGCAGCGCCCCGCGCAGCCGGTCGCTGAGACCGGGGGGCACGTCCACCTCCACCGCGAGCGCCTGAATCGCGCTGCTGAAGTAGCTGCGGGCGGCGGCCGCGAGGGTGATGTCGACGATCTCCCTGTCGGTGAAGCCCAGCTCGCGCAGCCTTAGGCTGTCCGCCTCCGTCATCGCGTGCGCCTCGCGGGCGACGCGTTCCGCGTAGTCCATCATGGCCACCTCCGCCTCGCTCAGGTCGGCGTCGTGGTAGTCGCGGGCGATGCGTTCGAGCTGATCCTCCTCGATCAGCGGGAGGGTCTTGCGGCCGTGCGCCAGCCGGCAGTGCTCCGAGTGGGTGCCCTGGGCGGCCGCGAGAGTGACCAGCTCGTAGCGGCGCATCCCGAGCTGGGACACGATGGCTCTGACGAGCTGCTCCCACGCCAGGTACGCCTCCGGGTTCACGGCCATGGCGCGCGTGTGCGATGCGACGTAGCCGAGGTCACGCTGGTCTTTGGCGTAGATCGCGGCGACGTCGCCCTCCGCGTCCTCCGGGTCTGTCGTCGAGATGATGGACATGTCTTCCTCCTCCGTCGCAGGACCTCTCCCCATGGTCGCACCGCGCCCGCGTGCCCGCTAGCGTTGAGCCGTGACCGAGGATGCCAGCTACCGAGACCCCCGCCTCGCCGCCCTCTACGACCGGATGAACCCGTACGCGGCCGACACCGAGTTCTATCTGGCGTTCGGCGACGAGCATCCCGGTTCCCGGATCGTGGACATCGGCTGCGGCACGGGGCTCCTGACCGTGGAGCTCGCCCGCAGGGGCCACCGGATGCTCGGGGTCGATCCGGCCGACGCCATGCTCGCGATCGCACGTGGCAGAGACGGAGGCGAGCTGGTCGAGTGGGTGACCGGCGACGCGAGCGCGCTGCCGCCTGCCGACGCGGACCTGGCGATCATGACCGGCCACGTCGCCCAGGTGTTCGTCGCCGACGACGCCTGGCGGGATGCGCTCACAGCGACCCGCCGCGCGCTCACGCCGGGCGGACTGCTGGTGTTCGAGAGCCGCGACCCGCGCGCGCAGGCGTGGCTGGGCTGGGAGGACGGCCGCGAGGTCATCGAGACGGACGATGGGCAGGTGATCGCCTGGAACGAGGTCACAGGCGACTCGGCGGGGGTGGTGGGCCTCACCGGTCATTTCGTGCTGCCGGACGGCGAACACCTCACGGACGAGGGCGCGCTGCGCTTCCGCACGGAGGAGGAGTTGCGGGCGTCGCTGGTGGGTGCCGGCTTCGCCGTGCGCGCGGTCTACGGCGATTGGATGCGCGGCCCCGTCACCGACAGCACCACCGAGCTCATCGTGGTCGCGGAGGCTCGCCCGTTCTAGCGCCTGACGCCCGGTCTAGCTGCCGACGCCCCGCCTAGCGCCCCGCCTAACGCCCTGCCTCGGCGACGCGATACTCGATGATGGTGCGCAGCGTGTCGACGCTGAGCGGCGCATCCGGTGAGAAGTGCAGGGTGGCGCCGCTGAACGAGCCCTCGCCGAGCGTGCCGTCGAGCGCGGCGGCAGCCGGGGGACTCATCAGCAGCAGGCTGCACTCCTTCGCCGTGGCGGAGAGGCCGATCAGGCCGCGCCCGCGGTAGCGGAACACGGGCACCCGGTAGCTGATGACCTGCTCGGCTTCCGGCAGGAGGTTCACGATGCGGTCGCGGACCGTTCGCAACGCCGTCGAGTACGGCTCTCCGATCCGGTCGAGGTACTCCTCGACGGTGTCTGCTTCGACGCCGCGTGCCATGTCGCCCTGCCGATCCGTTCGCGCAGGCTCAGTGCGCGAACTGTCCTTCCGGCGCGATCACATCGGCCGGTTTGCGGATGAAGAACGCACCGACCACCCCGAACAGCGAGATGATCGCCGCAGCGAGGAACGCCGCCCGGATGCCGCCCGCGGTCGCCGAGTCGATGTTGACGCCGGAGCCGACCAGCGTGGCCGTGTGCACCGACATGATCGCGACGAGAAGGGCCGTTCCGGCGGCGCCCGCCACCTGCTGCACCGTGCCGACGATCGCGCTGCCGTGCGAGTACAGGTTCGGCGGAACGGCGCCGAGGCCCGCGGTGAACAACGGCGTGAACATCAGCGCCAGCCCGATGCTCAGCGTGACGTGCCCGGCGAGGATCAGATACTGCGAGGTGTGCTCGGTGATGAGCGTGAACGCCCACAGCACCAGGCTGACCAGGATCGCTCCAGGCACCACCAGCACGCGCGGTCCGAACCTGTCGTAGATGCGCCCGACGAACGGCGCGATCAGTCCCATCACCAGGCCACCAGGCAGAAGCAGCAGCCCTGTCGCAAGCGTGTCCAGGTGCAGTACATGCTGCAGATAGAGCGGGAGCACGATGATCACGCCGAACATCGCCGCCGTGCTGATCGCCATCAGCACGATCGACACCGTGAAGATGGGGGCCGTGAAGGTGCGCAGGTCGAGCAGCGCCCTGTCCTGCCGCTGCAGCAGGAGCTGGCGCACGATGAACGCGGCGAGAGACGCGCCGCCGACAGCGAGCGACACCCACATGACCGCGGGAGACGAGCCGGGGCCGGACTCCGCGGTCTGGGTGAGGCCGTAGAGCAGTCCGCCGAAGCCGAACGCGGAGAGGATCACCGAGAGCACGTCGATCTTGACCTTCTGCGGCTCGGTGACGTTCTCGACGAACTTGATTCCGATGAGCAGCATGACCGCGGCGATCGGCAGCACGATCAGGAAGATCCAGCGCCAGTCGAGGTAGTTGAGGATGAAGCCGGAGATGGTCGGGCCGATGGCCGGGGCCACGGAGATGACGATGGAGACGTTGCCCATCGTGCGCCCTCGCTTCGCCGGCGGCACCAGGGTCATCAGCGTGGTCATCAGCAGCGGGATCATGATCGCCGTGCCGGACGCCTGGATGACGCGGGCGACGACGAGCAGACCGAACCCGGGGGCGATCGCAGCGGACAGCGTCCCGAGCGAGAACAGGCTCATCGCCGCGATGAAGATGCTGCGTGTGCTGAACCGCTGCAGCAGGAACCCGGTGATCGGGATGACCACCGCCATCGTGAGCATGAACGCGGTCGACAGCCACTGGGCGGCGAGCGCGTCGATCCGGAGGTCGTCCATCAGCTTCGGGATGGCAACCGACATGATCGTCTCGTTGAGGATGACGACGAAGGTGGCCGACAGCAGCAGCCAGATCACGCGGTTGTTGCGCTTGGTGTGGTCGGGGGCGGCGACCGCCTCTACCGGCGCACCCGTTCCGACCGGCGCACCCGTTCCGACCGGCGCACCCGCTCCCACCGTGGCGTCGGCGGCGGATCCGGCGACCACGGGGACGTCGAAGGCGGGGTCGGCGAGCGCCTCGGGCGCGGGAGGGGTGTTCTCAGTCACGGATTCGAGCGTACTGGTGACCACTGACATGCGGGGTTTCGGCAGCGTTAACGTTCGCCGCGTTCACTCTGCGCGTAATCCATGCGTCCGCATCCGCGCGGGACGGCGGCGCGCTGAGCCTGGGCCGCCCCGCTCAGCGCCGCAGGCCCGACACCTCGCGCACGGCGTCCCCGACCGCGGGAGCGACGGAGGCGAGCGTGTCCGCATCCACCTCAGGTCCCCAGGAGAACCGCACCGCCGTGCGCGCGATGTCCTCGTCGTAGCCGAGTGCGAGCAGCACGTGCGACGCGTCCTCGCTTCCCGCCGCGCAGGCCGAACCGCTCGACGACACGACGCCGCGCCGTTCCAGTTCGAGCAGGATGGTCTCCCCGTTGCTGCCGGGGAACACGAACGACGCTGTGCCGGGGAGGCGCGACGACGGGTGACCGGTGAGGCGCGCATCCGGGAGCTCGGCGAGCACGGCTGCGACGAACGCATCCCGTGCCGTCGCCGCAGCCGCGGCATTGGTCGACTGGTGCTCGGTCGCGAGCCGCACGGCCGCAGCGAGTCCGACCGCGCCCGCCACGTTCTCCGTTCCCGAGCGGCGCCCGCGCTCCTGCCCTCCGCCGTGCAGCACGGGCTCGACCGGGATGCGCCCGCGCACGTAGAGCGCGCCGATGCCCTTCGGGGCGCCGAGCTTGTGGCCGGAGACGCTGAGCGCATCCACACCCAGGCGTCCGACGTCGAGCGGCAGCCAGCCGGCCGCCTGCACCGCGTCGGTGTGGAACGGGATGCGCAGCTCCCGCGTCAGGGCGGACAACTCGGTGATCGGCTGCACGGTGCCGACCTCGTTGTTGGCGAGCATCACGCTCGCGAGCGTCGTGTCCGGTCGCAGCAGCGCGGCGAACGCATCGACGTCCACCAGACCGTCCCTGTCGACCGGTGCGACGTCGACGGTGAAGCCGTGCTGCCGCACCAGATAGTCCGCAGAGGCGAGCACGGCCTCGTGCTCGATCGGCGTCGTGACGATGTGCCGCCCGCGCGGGGCGGCGATGGCGATGCCCTTCACCGCGAGGTTGTCAGCCTCTGTGCCCCCGGAGGTGAACACGACCTCGGATGCGCGACAGCCCAGCCAGGACGCCACTGTCGAGCGCGCATCGGCCAGGGCCCGCGCAGCGGACTCGCCGACACCGTGGTGGCTCGACGGATTGCCGAAATCGCCGGTGAGGTACGGCCACATCGCCTCGAGCACCTCGCGGCGCACCGCCGAGGTGGCCGCCGCGTCGAGGTAGATCATGGCGTCGCGTCCACCACGACGTCGAGCCCGAGGTCGAGCGCGCGGACGCTGTGGGTGAGCGCACCGACCGAGATGACGTCGACGCCGGTCTCCGCGACGCTGCGCACGGTCGACAGGTTCACGTTGCCGCTCGCATCCACCCGTGCCCGCCCGGCGACGAGGGCGACGCCCTCGCGGAGCTGCTCGATGGTGAAGTTGTCGAGCATGATCGTGTCGATCCCCGCGGCGAGGACCGGCTCGATCTGGTCGATCCTGTCCACCTCGACCTCCAGGTGCGTCGTGTGCGAGAGCTGCGCGCGCACGGCGAGCAGCGCATCGGTCACCGACAGCCCGGTCTGATCGGTGAGGACGGCGAGGTGGTTGTCCTTCGCCATCACGGCGTCGGAGAGCGAGAACCGGTGGTTGTGCCCGCCGCCGGAACGGACCGCGTGACGCTCGAAGGCGCGCAGCCCTGGCGTGGTCTTCCTGGTGTCCACGATCCGTGCCGTGGTGTGCGCGACCTCGGCCACGTACGCGGCCGTGAGCGTCGCGATGCCGCTCATCCGCTGCACGAAGTTGAGCGCGACCCGCTCGGCCTGCAGCACCGAACGCGCCGGCCCCGACACGGTCGCGAGGGTGTCGCCCGCCTGGAACGTGCTGCCGTCCGCGACGGCGAGCTCCACGACGATGCTCGGGTCGGTGATGGTCATCGCAGCGGCGAACACCGCACCGCCGGAGAACGTGCCCGGCTCCCGCGCGGACAGGCGCGCCGTGGCATATGCCGTTTCCGGAATGAGCAGCGACGACGTGACGTCGCCCCAGGGCGCGTCCTCGACGAGCGCCGCGCGCACGACGGTCTGGACGATCTGATCGGTCAGCATGAAACGGTCACCTCGGTGTCGGTCAACAGGGCTGTGTCGGCCGCGACGGCAGTCCGCACAGTGTGCCGCGCCTCGGCGGCCGTGGAGGGGAAATCGGAGCGGAAGTGCGCGCCGCGCGACTCCTCGCGGCCGAGCGCCGACGAGACGACGAGCCTCGCCAGGTCGAGCAGGTTCGCGTCCTCGCGCTCGCGGGGCGTGCGTCCGCCGGCAGTGGATGCGCGCCACCCGGCGAGCACCTCCGCCGCTGCTTCGAGCCGATCCCGGTCGCGGTGCACGCCTGCGGCCTCCCAGAGCAGCGACTGGAGCTGCGCGCGGTCGACGGGGACCGCATCCACGTGTTCGGCGGGGGCGGCTGCGTCGAGTGCGCCGTGCAGCCAGTCGGGTGCGTCCGGCCAGTCACGTGCATCGGGCCAGTCGCGTGCATCGGGCCAGTCGCGTGCATCCGGCCAGTCGCGTGCATCCGGCCAGGCGACCGCGCTCGGCCACGCCCTGTCCGCGTCGATCGCCGCGACGGCCCTGTGGGCGAACACCAGACCCTCCAGCAGGGAGTTGGATGCGAGCCTGTTCGCCCCGTGCGCTCCCGTGCATGCCACCTCGCCGACCGCGTACAGGCCGGGGAGCGTGGTGCGCCCGCTGGTGTCGGTGGCGACCCCGCCCATCCAGTAGTGGGCGGCTGGGGTGACCGGAACGGGCTCGCTCGACCAGTCCATACCGGCAGCGCGGCAGGCCGCGTCGATGGTGGGGAAGCGTCTGGCCAGGAACTCCGCACCGAGTGCCGTCGCATCGAGCACGACGGGACGGCCGCCCTGCGCCGCCATCTCCACGGCTATGCCGCGGGCGACCACATCTCGCGGGGCCAGCTCGGCGTCGGGATGCACGTCGAGCATGAAGCGCTCGCCGCGCGCGTTCCGCAGCACGGCTCCTTCGCCGCGCACGGCCTCCGACACCAGGAACGAGCCGGGGATCGCGAGCGCGGTCGGGTGGAACTGGTAGAACTCCAGGTCGGCGACGGCCGCTCCTGCGCGCCAGGCGGCGGCGACGCCGTCCCCGGTCGTCACCGCCGGATTGGTGGTGTGCGCGTAGAGCTGGCCGGCGCCTCCGCTGGCGAGGATCACGGCGTCGGCGTCGAGCACCTCGGCGGTGCCGTCCGCCAGCAGCAGCTCGACGCCGGTGACGGCTCCGTTCGACACGACGAGGTCGCAAAGGAACGCCTGTTCCACGATGCGCGCTCCCGACGCGCGAACGGCGCGCACCAGGGCGCGCTCGATCTCGGCGCCCGTGGCATCCCCGCCGGCGTGCAGCACGCGCGCGTTCGAGTGCGCCGCCTCCAGTCCGCGAGCGAGGTCGCCGCCCGAGCGGTCGAACGCGACGCCGAACGCGATGAGGTCGCGGATGCGGTCAGGGCCCTCCGTGCAGAGGGCGGCCACCGCATCCCGGACGCCGAGACCGGCCCCGGCGCGCAGGGTGTCGTCCACGTGGGATGCGACGCTGTCGTCCGCGAAGTACGCCGCCGCGATCCCGCCCTGCGCATACGCCGTGTTGCTCTCCGCGAGCTCGGCCTTCGTCACCAGAGTGACGCTGTGCGTCCTGCTGGCCTCGACGGCGGCGACGAGCCCGGCGATGCCGCTGCCGACCACCACGATCCGCGGCATGGTCAAGCCGCCATCGTGGTGTCCGGCCGCGCGGCGAGCATACGCTCCAGTGCGACCCGCGCGGGCTCTGCCACCTCAGGGGCGACCTGGATGCGGTTCAGCACTTCGCCGCGCACCAGGCCCTCCAGCACCCAGGCTAGGTAGCCCGGGTGGATGCGGTACATGGTCGAGCACGGGCACACCACCGAGTCGAGGCAGAAGATGGTGTGCTGCGGGAACTGCGCCGCCAGACGCTGCACCAGGTTGATCTCGGTGCCGATCGCGAACGTCGAGCCTGCCGGGGCGGCCGCGATGGCCTTGACGATGTAGTCGGTCGACCCGTACTCGTCCGCCGCGTCTACCACGGCCATCGGGCACTCGGGGTGCACGATCACGCGCACGCCGGGGAATTCGGCGCGGGCGTGCTCGATCTGGCCGACGGTGAAGCGTTTGTGCACGGAGCAGAATCCGTGCCAGAGGATGACCCTGGCATCCTGCAGGGTGTCCTCGTCGCTGCCGCCGAGCGGTTTGCGCGGATTCCACAGCGGCATCTGCTCGACGGGCACGCCCATAGCCTTCGCCGTGTTGCGGCCGAGGTGCTGGTCGGGGAAGAACAGCACGCGCTGGCCGCGCTCGAAGGCCCACTTCAGCACGGTCTCCGCGTTGGAGGAGGTGCAGACGATACCGCCGTGCTCGCCGCAGAAGCCCTTCAGCGCCGCAGACGAGTTCATGTACGTGACGGGGATGACGGGAACGCGGCCGTCCGCATCCGGTTCGGTGCCGTACAGCTCCTCGAGCTGCTCCCAGCACTCGGTCACCGAGTCGATGTCGGCCATGTCGGCCATCGAGCATCCCGCTGCCAGGTTCGGCAGGATGACCGCCTGCTCAGGACGGGAGATGATGTCGGCGGTCTCCGCCATGAAGTGCACGCCGCAGAACACGATGGCCTCGGCCTCAGGCTTCGCTTTGGCGGCGTTGGCGAGCTGGAACGAGTCGCCGACGAAGTCCGCGTACTGCACCACCTCGTCGCGCTGGTAGAAGTGGCCGAGGGTCACCACGCGGTCGCCGAGCGTGGCCTTCGCGGCCAGGATGCGGTCGTGCAGCTCCTCAGCCGATGCGGTGCGGTACTCGTCGGGCAGTTCGCCCTGGCGGGGCGCATCCACCGGGATGGGGTCGGCCATCGACGCGCCAGGACCGTAGGACGGCGCGAGGGAGTCGAACGTCCACGGGGCGTCCACGAGGTCGGGGGTGCAGGTCTCGCCGTTCAGCTCGCCGGTGGCGATGAGCTGGATGGTGGTGTCGACCGAGGCGATGGTGCTCATTCTTCTCTACTCTCGAACGGGTGCTGCTGCAGGGGATGCGAACGGATGCTGCTGGCGGGGGAGCGGGCCGGCGTCGGCCAGGTCGATGGAGTCGTTGTACCGGTAGAGGCGCGGCGGCCGGTGCCGGGTGCCGGTGAGGTACTGGTCGGTGGCGACGACGGCGCCAGAGCCCTCGATGGTGCGCCGGAAGTTGGCGGGGTCGAGCGGCCGTCCGAGCACCGCCTCGTGCACCTCGCGGAGCTGCGCGAGGGTGAATGTCTCGCCGAGGAAGGCGTGCGCGATGCGCGAGTACTCCATCTTGGTGCGCAGCCGCCAGAGGGCGTACTCGACGATGAGCTTGTGGTCGAAGGCCAGGCTCGGCAGGTCGTCCGCAGGAAACCAGCGCACGTTCTCGCCGACGCTTGCGAGGGCGGCCTCCTCGCTGCGGACCAGCGCCCAGTAGACGATCGAGACGACCCGCTCCGCCCCCGTCGACCGGGAGGCGTCGCCGAACGCGTAGAGCTGTTCCAGGTAGCGCGGGGTGAGGCCGGTCGTCTCGTTGAGGGTGCGGGCGGCGGCGAAGGCGAGATCTTCCTCCCCGTGCAGCGGGCCGCCAGGCAGCGCCCAGCATCCCTCGAACGGTTGGCGCACGCGGCGAACGAGCGGAAGCCAGACGCTCGCGATATCGCCGGTCTGGTCGTCGTTGCGGAGCGAGAAGATCACCGTGGACACGGCGAGCACCGCGCTGACGCGCTCACTGTTCGCTGCCATGCGGTCCTCCCTCACTAAAAGTCAGTCTGACCCTAAGGTGCATTCATCTTAGTGTCATCTCGACCAGAACCACAAACCCTCACCGCGAAATCCTGAGCAGTGGCGACCATCGTTGATGGCAGGGGTGCGCGAGAGCCGTCTCATTTTTCTCTCGATATACTGCGTCTGGAATATGTAGGGCGAATGTTTGGCGGGCAGATGGTCAGAGCGATCGGTGTTGACGCGGATCAGTTGAGGTCCGGTGCGGAAGCGCTGAAGGGCGCCGCCACCGGCTCCCGTTCTTCGGCGGATGAGTCCGACGGGTTCGGCGCAGCGGTCGCTCTGGGCGCTGTGAGCAGGTTCGAGGGGTACTGGGTCCGCGGCCAGTCGACGGTCGATGAGCTGGTCGCAGGTTTGGGCGGCGCTCTCGACCAGGCAGCCGAAACGTATCTTCGTCGGGATGCGGAGGATGCCCACGCGTTCCGGAGCGATCGGGGCGGCTTTCATGGGTTCTAGGTGGGCGGACTGGTCGCCGGTGGGGTTCGACACCGATCCGACGCCGGGTGATCGGGACATGGTGGAGGCGCTGGTCGTTCACTTGCGCACGTGGTCGAGCCGGCTGGAGCGTCAGTCGGTGGTGGCGAGACAGGTGCTGGACACGAACCTCGGGGCGTCGTCGTGGTCCGGGCTGGCCGCTGACGTGTTCTCTGATCGGTTGCGGGCACTGGAGGCGGGGGCTGGCCAGGCGGCTGCGCGGCACAACGAGGGTGTCGAGGCGGCGACCAGGTGGTCGTCGTCGATGCTGTTCGCGCAGGACGACGCGGATCGTGCGTTGCGGGACGCTGAGCAGGCGTTGGCGGACCTGGAGGCGGCCGAGGCGTCGGCGGCAGCGCTGGGCGCCGAGCAGGCCGCGTTGTCGGCGGCGTTGCGGGCGTTGGAGAAGGCGTACAACTCGCGCGAGAAGCCGGCGCCGGGGTCGTCGGCACCCGCGCATGGGGAGGTGGCGTCTGCTCGACGCCGGGAGCAGGATGCGAGCGAGAAGCTGGCGAGCGCACGCTTCACGGTAGAAGACGCGCAGGAGCGACTGGACGACGCGAAGCGAAGGGCCGAGCGGGCGAGGCGGGAGTACAGCGAGGCAGAGAAGACCTTCGCTGACGCTCTGGACGCTGCGTTGCATGGCGCGTTGGCGCCTGTTCCGCAGCCGGAGCTGCAGGCATTCGCGTCGGTCGTCGGCAAGCTCTCGCACATATCCGCCTCGGCGAGCGTGAACGCGTCCCTGATGGCCACGTTGCAGCGTTTGACACCCGAGGAGTTGGCAGCGCTCGTGGCGTCGGATCCGAAGCTCGTCCAGCAGTTCTGGGAGCATCCACCGTCCGCGGACCAGGTCGCGAAATGGTGGTCGAGTCTCGGGGACGAGGCGAAGGAGGCGTTCCAGGCGGCGGCGCCCGGCGTTCTGGGCAACCTGGCCGGGCTGCCGTATGGGGTGAGGCATCGGTGCAACATGGCAGTGTATCTGGCAGCAGCGGACAGTCCTGTCCGTACTCCGGAGCAGCAGAAGGTGCTCGACGCGCTCAAGAAGGTTCTTGCCGATCCGTCGGTGTCATTGGTGTGTCTCAACCTGGACGCTTCGGTACCGATGGTCGCGGTCGGCTACGGCGATCTGGACACGGCGGACACGGTGACGTGGGCGGCTCCGGGGATGAACTCGGATGCGGCGGATGCGACCGAGGGTTGGTCACGCGCTGCGAGCAACCTGTACCGCGAACAAAAGCGCCTTGATGGAGGTCGTTCGCACGCCGTGGTGGGTTGGTTGGGGTATGACACACCGGATTTGGTGAGTGTGAGCACTCCGGCGTTGGCGCAGGACGGGTCGTGGCGGTTCGCGAACGAACTGGACGGGACGCACGCCACTCGTTCGGCGCATTCGTCGGTGTCGCTCCCGTATGTGTCGGTGGTGGCGCATTCGTATGGGACGACGATGGCGGCGGACGCGTTGACACGGGTCAAACACCCGGTGGATTCGTTCACGATGCTCGGGTCTGCGGGGATTGACACGCAGGTGGTCACGTCGTTTTCGGACCTCCGCGTGAAGCAGGCGGGGGAGCTGCCCGCGATCTTCACCACAGCGGCACAGTTGGACTTCCTCGCGCCGTTCGGCTCGGCAGTGGGCGGGCGTGCGGAACCGAACCCCGAGGCGCTCTTGAATCCGGGGACGATGCTCGCGATGCCGGTGAAGGGGCTGCTGAACATGCCGAAGTCGATGGGTGGTGCACGGTCGTTCTCGTCCGAAGGGACGGTGCTGCCTAGCGGTGAGATATTGAAGCAGACCAAGGGCCACAGCGTCCTGGGTGCGAACACGGACGGACCCAACCCGTTCAACGGGATCGCCCCGGAAGGCTCCGGATACCTCGATGAGGACACGGAGGCTTTGTGGAACACGGCCTTCGCGACGGTCGGTCTGCCAGAGAGTGTTGCGGGTGGGTTGAGGTCCACCCGATGAGCGAGACATCAGCGGGGCGTGTGGTTCGTTTCGAGAGAATGTTTGCCGTGGTTGCCGTCGCGGCTGTTGCGGTGTCGGTTTTGGGAGGGTGTATGTCTGTTCCTGCTGTGAGTGGTCCTGTTCCGCTGACTCCTGGCGCGCCGCAGAAAACAATCGGTGAACTACTGACACAGTGGGCGGACCTCACCGACGCCGCTATCGCCGCCACCGGTGTCACGGACGGTTGGTTCCGCGGGGCGGTGCTTGACAACAAGCCCTGGGATCCGGCCGCAGAGGAAGTAGCTCTGTCGCCGTGCGGGACAGTCGGGTCGAAGACCGCTCACCAAGTTGACGCCGACGTGGCTCATGCCGCGTTCGAGGCGGACCCGCATCCGATCGCGGACAAGCTCACCGCGTACTGGGAGAGCCAGGGGTTCACGGTGACGCGCACTGTCGACTCGATCACCCGCTCCGGCTGGATGGGTATCTCGATCCGCGCCGTGCGGTCCGATGGGGTGTACTACGGACTTACTGCTACCAGCGATCAAGTGTCCATCGGAGTGAAGTCGGAGTGCTCCACCGACCCCTCCATCGACACGTGGGCTGAGGAGCGCGTTCGAGAGAGGCTCAACTCACTGTTCCCCACCCCAAGCACGCCAACGCCCGCTGCGGGGGCGGATGCCCCGCCGATGGGCGCCGACGACTGGTTCTCGTGGATGTGACCCACGCACGCCGGACGACAGTTTCGGACGCGACCTCGTACGGGCCGCTGCAGGTTTCGACCGTCAGCGGCCGAATGGCGAGAACATGCGCTGTCGCGATCGTCGCGGCTGTGATGGTGTCGGTTTTGGGAGGGTGTATGTCTTTTCCTGCGGTGAGTGATCCTGTTCCGCGAACTCCGGGTGCGCCGCAGAAAACGATCGGCGAACTACTGACGCAGTGGGCGGGCCTCACCGACGCTGCGATCGCTGCGACCGGTGTCACGGAGGGTTGGTTCCGTGGGGCGAGGCTAGACAATAAGCCCTGGGATCCGGCCGCCGAGGAAGTCGCCTTGTCGCCGTGTGGACGGTCGGGGCGAAGGCCGCTCACCAGGTTGACAGCATGGTGACGCATGCCGCGTTCGAGGAGGATCCGCATCCGATCGCGGACAAGCTAACCGTGTATTGGGAGAGCGAAGGCTTCACAGTGACGCGGACCGTCGATTGGACTTCGCCCTCCGGTTGGATGGGTATCTCGATCCGCGCTGTGCGGTCGGACGGGGTGTTTTACGGACTTACTGCTACAAGCACTCAAGTGGCCATCGATGTTTCCTCGGAGTGCTCTACCGATCCCTCCATCCGGTCGTGGGCGCGTGAGAAGTCGCTGCGGAATCCGCGCTCACCGTCTCCTACACCATCTCCGTCGCCGGCTGCGGGGGCGGATGCTCCCGCAGCGGGCGCCGATGACTGGTTCTCGTGGATGTGACGCGGCCACGACGGACCGCGTCTGGCCCGACCTCGAACAGGCCACGCTGTCGCTGGCGTTGAGAGTGCAGGAGAAGCCCTAGCAACCCGCGCGAGAAGCCCGCGTGCGGTGTCGTCGGCGCCCGTGCATACGGACGTGACACCTGACCCGAGGTGATTCAGCGCCGGCGCGGCGCGTCGGATATGCTGGGCGCGCAGCACAGAACTGAATACTGGGCCAATCGAGGTCGATGCGGGAGAGCCGGGAGCGCGAGAGCGCCGATCCGGCACCGAAGGAGCAATCCTCCCCGACAATCTCTCAGGTACGCGTACCGCATCGGACTGGCCACTCTGAAAAGCAGGACGACGACACGATCGCCGTCCTCGCCCACGGTGAAAGCCGCGCGCCAGCGCGGTGAAACTCTCAGGCCGGATGACAGAGGGGGAGTTCTCACACAGCCGCATCGCGGTCTGTGCCCAACTCCCGGCGACGGCCAGCGAATCGGAGAACTCAATGACCTCGCACGAATCGGACCGCCTCTCCCCGCTGCACGACGCCCATCAGACGGCCGGGGCATCCTTCACGGACTTCGCCGGGTGGCAGATGCCCGTCCGCTACTCCAGCGACCTCGCAGAGCACCACGCTGTTCGGAACGCCGCCGGTCTGTTCGACCTCTCGCACATGGCGGAGATCGTCGTCCTCGGCCCGGAGGCCGGAGCCGCGCTCGACTACGCGCTCGCCGGCAAGCTGTCCTCGATCGGCATCGACCAGGCCAAGTACAGCCTGCTGCTGTCGCGCTCCGGCGGCATCGTCGACGACCTCGTGGTGTACCGCACCGGCGACGACCGGTACATGGTGGTCGCGAACGCGGCCAACCGCTACCAGGTGGTCGAGGAGCTGCGGGCGCGCACCGCGCCGTTCGACGTGGAGGTGTTCGACGAGAGCGACGACATCGCGCTCATCGCCGTTCAGGGTCCCGCCGCGCTGTCGATCCTCGCAGCGACGCCCGGCTTCGCCATCGAGGGCGGCTCGTACGACGGCGACGACGTCGCCGCCCGCCTCGACGGCCTCAAATACTACTGGTCGCTCCCCGCGCTGTACGAGTCGCATCCCGTGCTGATCGCCCGCACCGGGTACACGGGCGAGGACGGCTTCGAGCTGTACCTCGCGCCGGACAACGCGCCTCAGCTCTGGGATGCCCTGCTCGAGGCAGGAGCCGAGCAGGGCCTCGTGCCGGCGGGGCTCGCCAGCCGCGACACCCTCCGACTCGAAGCGGGGATGCCGCTGTACGGGCACGAGCTCGGCCTCGACACCTACCCGGCGCAGGCCGGACTCGGCCGCGTCGTCAACCTCGCGAAAGACACCGACTTCGTCGGCCGCGCCGCCAGCGAGGACGGCCCGGATGCGGAGGCCCCCGTGCTCGTCGGCCTGATGGGCCACGGCAAGCGGGCCGCCCGCGCCGGATACCCGGTGTACGCGACGAGCGAGACGGACGGCGGGGACGCATCCGTCGGCGTCGTCACCTCCGGTGCTCTCTCCCCGACCATCGGCGTGCCGATCGCGATGGCGTACGTCGCTCCGCGCTACGCCCGCCCCGGCACAGAACTGCACGTCGACATCCGCGGCAACCGTCTCGGATACACCGTCACCGCCCTCCCCTTCTACAGCAGAAAGAAGCGCTAGCCATGGCCGCAGAACAGGAACTCAAATACACCGCTGAGCACGAGTGGATCCTCGTGGACGGCGACGTCGCGACGGTCGGCATCACCGCGTACGCGGCCGACAAGCTGGGCGACGTGGTGTTCGTCGAGCTTCCCGCCGTCGGCAGCGAGCTGGCCGAGGGCAAGGTCGTGGGCGAGATCGAGTCGACCAAGTCGGTCGGCGAGTTGTTCGCGCCCGTCGACGGCACGGTCGCCGAGATCAACGACGCCGTCGTGGATGCGCCCGAGCTCGTCAACAGCGACCCGTTCGGCGAAGGCTGGCTGGTCAAGATCGCCTTCACCGCTCTCCCCACCCTTCTCAGCTACGACGAATACGCCGCCCTCACGGGCGAGTGAGGCACCAGCACTTCGATGACTGAACTCTTCCAGACGCGTCACATCGGCACCGGCGACGACGCGCAGCGCACCATGCTGTCCTCCATCGGCTACGAGACGGTCGCCGACCTGGTCACGGCCGCCGTGCCGGACACGATCCGCGTCGACCCCGGCTACGAGTCCGTGCTGCCCGCAGCGGCCAGCGAGCGCGCCGCGCTTCGCGAGCTGCGCGACCTGGCGGCCAAGAACACCGTCAACCGGTCGCTGATCGGCCTCGGGTACTACGGCACCATCACGCCGTCGGTCATCAAGCGCAACGTGCTGGAGAACCCGAGCTGGTACACGGCATACACGCCGTATCAGCCGGAGATCTCGCAGGGGCGCCTTGAAGCGCTCATCAACTTCCAGACGATGGTCGCCGACCTCACCGGCCTCGACACCGCCAACGCGTCGATGCTGGATGAGGGAACCGCCGTCGTCGAGGGGATGCTGCTGGCCCGCCGCGCATCCAAGGTGAAGTCGTCGAGGTTCGTCGTCGACGCCGACGCGTTCCCCCAGACTCTCGCTCTGCTGCGCAACAGGGCGGATGCGGTCGGCATCGAGCTGGTCGTGCTCGACCTCGCTACCACCCCCGCCGACTCCGCCGAGCTGACGGACGCCTTCGGGCTGTTCGTGCAGTACCCCGGCGCATCCGGCCGGGTCTGGAACCCCGCGGAGGTGATCGCCTCGGCCAAGGCCGGGGGAGCGGTCGTCGTCGCTGCGGCCGACCTGCTCGCGCTCACGCAGCTTCGCTCGCCGGGCGAGCTCGGCGCGGACGTCGCGGTCGGCACCAGCCAGCGCTTCGGCGTTCCGATGGGCTTCGGCGGCCCGCACGCCGGCTTCATGGCCGTGCGCTCCGGTCTGGAGCGTCAGCTTCCCGGCCGTCTCGTCGGCGTCTCGCAGGATGCGGTGGGCAAGCCGGCGTACCGGCTCACGCTGCAGACCCGTGAGCAGCACATCCGTCGCGAGAAGGCCACCTCGAACATCTGCACTGCTCAGGTGCTGCTCGCCGTCATGGCCGCCATGTACGCGGTCTACCACGGCCCCCGCGGGCTCAAGGCGATCGGCCGGCGCGTGCACCTCACGGCGGCGACCGCCGCGAGCGTGCTCCGCGAGCGCGGGGTCGACGTCGTCTCCGAGTCGTTCTTCGACACCATCCAGGTGCGGGTCGCCGACGCCGCAGCAGCGGTCGCCGCCGCCCACGAGCGCGGCATCCTGCTGCGCGCCGCCGACGCATCCACCGTCTCCCTGAGCTTCGACGAGGAGGTCGCGGCCGACCTCGCAGAGGGCTCGACGCTGTTCTCCGACCTGCTCGCGGTGTTCGGCTCGGAAAACAGCCTCGCCGCCGACGGTTCCGACGTGCGGATGCTCGACGGCGCCCCGTCCTTCGAGGCCACCCTGACCCGGTCCAGCGCCTACCTGACCCACCCGGTGTTCAACACGCATCACTCCGAAACGGCCATGATGCGCTACCTCAAGTACCTCGCCGACAAGGACTACGCGCTCGACCGCGGCATGATCCCGCTCGGCTCGTGCACGATGAAGCTCAACGCCGCGACCGAGATGGAGGCCGTCACCTGGCCGGAGTTCGCCGGTCTGCACCCGTACGCGCCCGCTGACGACGTCCGCGGCTCGCTCGCGCTCATCGACCAGTTGGAGACCTGGCTCGCCGACGTGACGGGCTACGACTCCGTCTCGCTGCAGCCGAACGCGGGAAGCCAGGGCGAGCTCGCCGGGCTGCTCGCGATCCGCGGCTACCACCGCTCGCGCGGCGACCTCGCGCGCACGGTCTGCCTCATCCCGCAGAGCGCGCACGGCACCAACGCGGCGTCCGCTGTCCTCGCCGGGATGTCCGTGGTGGTCGTCGCCTGCGACGAGCTCGGCAACGTGGACCTCGACGACCTCCGCGCGAAGATCGCGGAGCACGCGGACACCCTCGCCGCACTCATGATCACCTACCCGTCCACGCACGGCGTGTACGAGCACGAGGTCGTCGCGATCACGCAGGCCGTGCACGATGCGGGCGGTCAGGTCTACGTCGACGGCGCCAACCTGAATGCGCTCCTCGGCTACGCCCGCTTCGGCGACTTCGGCGGGGATGTCAGCCACCTCAACCTGCACAAGACGTTCTGCATCCCGCACGGCGGCGGCGGACCGGGCGTCGGCCCCGTTGCGGCGAAGGCGCACCTCGCGCCGTTCCTGCCCGGCCACCCGCTGGCTCAGGATGCGACGCACCCGCTGTCGTCGACGAGCGGGGCGGCAGGGGAGCGCGTCGAGCACGCCGGCGGCCCCGTGTCGAGCGCGCCGTACGGCAGCCCGAGCATCCTGCCGATCAGTTGGGCGTACGTGCGCATGATGGGCGCATCCGGCCTGCGGGATGCGACCGGTGCGGCCGTCCTCGCGGCCAACTACGTCGCCGTCAAGCTCCGCGACTCCTTCCCGGTGCTCTACGCGGGCGACAACGGGCTGGTGGCGCACGAGTGCATCCTGGACCTGCGGCCGCTCACCGAGCAGACCGGCGTGACCGTGGACGACGTGGCGAAGCGCCTCATCGACTACGGCTTCCACGCCCCGACGATGAGCTTCCCGGTGGCCGGCACGCTGATGGTCGAGCCGACCGAGAGCGAAGACTTCGGCGAGCTGGACCGGTTCGTCGCCGCGATGGTCGCCATCCGCGCGGAGGCCGACGCCGTCGCCGCGGGAGACTGGCCGGTCGACGACAACCCGCTGAGGGGCGCCCCGCACACCGCGGAGTCCGTCATCGCCGGCGAGTGGACCCACCCGTACTCCCGCGAGCAGGCCGTCTACCCCGTGCCCGGCATCGTCCGCAGCAAGTACTGGCCTCCCGTACGCCGCATCGACCAGGCATACGGCGACCGCAACCTCTTCTGCGCCTGCCCGCCGCCCGAGGCCTTCGCCTAGACCCGCAGCCGTCGAGCCCAGGCTTTTTCACTGTATTCCGCGCGGATACGGTGAAGAAGCCTGGGCTCGATGACGTTTAAGCGAAGATGTGCGGCCAGAGCGCGACGGCGAGGGGGTACCCGACGAACGAGACGATGTCGATGACGACGTGGGCGACGACGAGCGGCATCACCCGGCCCCACCGCGTGTAGCACCAGCCGAAGACGACGCCCATGATCGCGTTGCCGACGAACGGCCCGAAGCCCTGGTACAGGTGGTAGCTGCCGCGCAGGAGCGCGGCGGAGACGATGATCGTCCACTTGCCCCAGCCGAGCTGCCGCAGCCGGGTGAACAGATAGCCGACGATGATGACCTCCTCCTGCAGCCCGGCGCGCAGCGCGGCGAACACCAGGATCGGGATGGTCCACCAGTGCGTGTCCAGCGGAGACGCCTGCACCTGCACGGTCACCCCGACCACCCGGCCGAGGGCGTAGAACAGGATGCCGGGGATCCCGATGGCGAGGAACAGCAGCATCCCGCCGCCCAGGTCGGCCAGCGGCCTGGTCAGATCGAACCCGATCCGCCGGAAACCGCTGCGCTCCCGCTGCCAGAGCAGGAAGATCACAAGTGCGACCGCGAACAGCGGGAACAGGTTGCCGAGGAACTGGTAGGTGAAGTCCAGCCACTCCCTGGGGCTCTGCGACGGGTTGACCTGCGCCGTCTGGTCGGCGAGCGGCGTCGTGTCGGTGGACCGCGCGATGATCTCGACGATCGAGTAGACAGCGGATGCGCCGAGCGAGAGCCCGAGGACGATTGCGATCTCCCACCACAGCCGCGGGCGCTGTGCGCGTTCGAGCGGAATCTCGGCGGACCAGGGGGTTTCACGGCTCATAGAGGCATCCTGCCAGGTCTCGGGCGCCACCCACGGGATGCGGTTTGTCCAGTCCAAACGGGCGGATGCGGTCGATTCATTGCACGGCGCGGCCGAAAACCGCCGTTCTTGTGCACATCGTGCAATTTATCGCTAACCGAGTTACCACTGTGTAACGTTTTGCCGCCCCGTTTTGCATTCAAACCGTGCGCTACTTAGGGTCATTCATATCCAGCGCGGTCCGGACGCACTCGCATGTCCGCGGCCGTCGCACACTTCGCACAGGAGGAACATTGCACATCAAGGGAAGAAAGGTCAGGTACGCGGTCAGCGCGGTCGCCATCGCCGGCGTCGCAGCGCTCGCACTGTCAGCCTGCACCACGTCCGGCAGCACCGGTGGATCCACCGCTGCGCAGGGCGGCACCGTGACGGTCGCTGTCGTGAACGACTTCACGTCGTTCAACTCGCAGACGCCGCAGGGCAACCTGGACACCAACGGCCAGGTCGGATACCTCAACGGCTCGTACGGAACCGGGTTCCAGTACATCGACAACAACTACAAGATCGTCCACGACGACAAGTTCGGCAAGTTCGAGAAGACCTCGGACGACCCGCTGACGGTCAAGTACACGCTCAACAAGGACGACAAGTGGTCCGACGGCCAGCCCGTCACCGCTGACGACATGGTGCTCGCCTGGGCGATCGCATCCGGCTACTACGACTCGGCGACCACCGACGACCAGGGCAACGTCACCAAGGGAACCCAGTACTTCACGATCGCCGGTTCCACCGCTGGTCTTGACACCACCGCCTTCCCGACCGTCGGTGACAACAACACCTCGATCACCCTGAAGTACGGCACCCCGTACGTCGACTGGGAGCTCGTCAACCCGATCGCGCAGCCCGCGCACATCGTCGCCAAGAAGGCGGGCCTGTCCTCGGCCGCCGACCTGACGAAGCTGCTCAAGGGCCTCGACAAGGGCAACAAGGACAACCCTGCCGCTCCGGACGCCACGCTCAAGAAGGCTGCTGACTTCGTCAACACCGGCTACGACGTGACCGCGTTCCCGACCGACAAGGACCTCCTGGTCTCCTCCGGACCGTTCGTGGTCTCGAGCTGGACCCCCGGTCAGTCGCTCACGATGGTGAAGAACAAGTACTACGCCGGTGGACTCAAGCCGAACGTGGACAAGATCGTCTTCCGCATCATCCCTGACGCGAACGCACAGGTCACCGCTCTCCAGAACGGTGAGGTCGACATCATCAACCCGCAGGCCTCCGCCGACACGATCACCGCGCTGAAGAACACGAGCGCCAAGGTCCTCACCGGTGCACAGGCCTCGTACGACCACCTCGACCTCAACTTCGGCTCGCAGACGTTCGCGGACCCGAAGGTGCGCGAGGCGTTCCTGAAGACGATCCCGCGTCAGCAGATCCTCGACTCGATCGTCACCCCGGTCGACCCGAAGGCCAAGGTCCTCGACTCGCAGATCTTCCTGCCCAACCAGGAACAGTACGCGGACACCGTGAAGATGAACGGTTCTGACAAGTTCGGCAAGGTCGACATCGACGGCGCCAAGGCGCTGCTCGCCGGTGCCACCCCGACGGTCCGGATCCTCTACAACACGAACAACCCGAACCGTGTCGACGAGTTCCAGGCCATCTCGGCCTCGGCCTCCAAGGCCGGCTTCAAGGTCGTCGACGCTGGATCGCCCGACTGGAGCAAGCTCCTGCCGGGTGGCGACTACGACGCTTCGCTCTTCGGCTGGATCAGCCCCGGAGCCGGCACGTCGCAGATCCCGCAGTTGTTCACCACCAACGGTGGCGGTAACTACAACCGTTACTCGGCGGCGAACGACCTCGCTGTGAAGTCGCAGACGACGCTTGACCCGTCCGAGCTGACCAAGATCGAGCAGCAGATCGACGCGAAGACCTTCGCAGATGGATACGGCCTCCCGCTGTTCCAGCTCCCTGGTGTCTTCGGCGCTACCGCTCGTGTGGACGGCGTGAAGTACAACGGCGGACAGTCCGGTCCGTTCTGGAACTTCTGGGAGTGGTCGGTCAAGTCCTCCACCGCGAAGTAACCAGCTCCAACAGTGAGAGTGCCCGGGTGAACCCCGGGCACTCTCCTGCCGCGGGGCGTCGGCGGTTCCGTCGACGCCCCGTATCATGTAGTCGGTGGACGAGACCCGTTCATCCATTCCGATACGCGTCGACGCGGGCCGAGTGCCCGCCACCCCCGAGCCGGCGCGCACTGTCAGTGAGGTTTTCAACCTATGGCGAGTTTCATCCTGAGACGCCTTCTCGTCTCGGTGCTCATCATCATCGCCGCATCGTTCCTGATGTACATGCTGGTCGCGTACAGCGCAGACCCGCTCATGGACCTGCGGAGCAGCAATTCCCCCAACAAGACTCAGCTCATCAATGCCAGGATCCAGCTCCTGCAGCTCGACGTCCCCCCGCCGCTGCGCTGGCTTCTGTGGCTCGGAGGAGCGGCCAAGTGCCTCATCCCGTTCGCGAACGCGTGTGACCTCGGCTCCACGATCTCGAACGCTCAGGTCGTCGACATCCTGCCGCAGGCTCTCGCCTCGACCATCCAGCTCGTCACGGTCGCGCTCATCCTGGCGATCCTGCTCGGCGTCACCATCGGTATCGTCACCGCCCTCCGTCAGTACAGCGGACTCGACAACGTCGTCACGTTCCTCAGCTTCTTCCTGTACTCGCTTCCGGCGTTCCTCGTGGCCGTGCTCCTCAAGGAGTTCGTGGCCATCGGCTTCAACAACTTCCTCGCCAATCCGACGATCCAATGGTGGGTCGCCGCGTTGATCGGGGTCGTTGCAGGTCTCATCTGGCAGTCGCTCATCGGCGGTGACATGAGGCGTCGGGTGACCACGTTCCTCATCTCCGGCGTCGCGACGGCGGGAATCCTGCTGCTGATGTCTGCGACGGACTGGTTCCTCAAGCCCGGCCTCGGCCCGGTGGTGATGATCATCCTGGTGGCGGCCATCGTCCTTGGAACAACGGCTCTGATCTCCGGCCTTCAGAACCGCAGGGCGCTGCTCACGGCCGCGATCACCGGCGCGATCACGATCGTCTGCTACTTCGCTCTGCAGCCGCTGTTCGACATCTCGTCGGTCGCGACCATCATCATCCTGATCGTCGTCGCGATCGCGGTCAGCCTCGCCATCGGCTACTTCGTCGGGGGCTACGACCGCGGGCAGAACATGCGAGTCGGCGTCATCGTGACCATCGTCTCCGGCGCCCTCGTGCTGCTCGACCGCTTCATGCAGGCGTGGCCGCAGTACTTCCAGGACACCAACGGCCGCCCCATCGCGACCGTCGGCTCCTCGACGCCCGGTCTGTCCGGCGACATCTGGGAGACGGGCCTCGACACCTTCACCCACCTGGCGCTGCCGACCGTCGCGCTGCTGCTCATCTCGTTCGCGTCGTACACCAGGTACTCCCGCGCGGGGATGCTCGAAGTCCTCAACCAGGACTTCATCCGCACCGCACGCGCCAAGGGCCTGCCAGAGCGCACTGTCGTGGTTCGCCACGCGTTCAGGAACATGCTGATCCCGATCACCACCCTGGTGGCGTTCGACGTCGGCGCCCTGCTCGGTGGTGCGATCATCACCGAGCGCGTGTTCGCGATCCCCGGCATGGGCTCACTGTTCAACGCTGGACTCCAGCGCGGTGACCTCAACCCGGTGATGGCCTACTTCGTCGTGATCGCCGCCATGGCCATTCTGTTCAACTTCCTCGCGGACCTCGCGTATGCCGCACTCGACCCGAGAGTGAGGGTCCGATAATGTCCAGCACCGAACCCATGATCGCCGATGAGCTGCAGGCTCCGACCGCACCACCGGTCAGCCAGGGCAAGCTCATCTGGAAGCGGTTCCTGTCCAACAAGGTCGCCGTCATCAGCGCGATCCTGTTCATCGTCATCATCCTGTTCTCGATCTCAGCGATCGGCATCGGCCCCGTCCACGGCTGGTGGAAGTACGACTTCAAGGAGCTGAACGACCAGGTCAAGCAGGGGTCGCCGACGCTCGAGCACCCGTTCGGGCAGGACCGCATCGGCAAGGACTACTTCGCCCTCGTCATGCGCGGCATCCAGAACTCCGTGCTGGTGATGGTCATCATCGGCGTCATCGCGAGTGTCCTCGGCGTCTTCGTCGGCGCGGTCGCCGGCTACTTCCGCGGCATCGTCGATGCCATCCTGATGCGCATCACCGACGTGTTCATCGTCATCCCCGCCCTCGTGATCGGCTCGGTCGTCGGGCACTGGACCGGTGGCCTCGGCGCCCCGTTCCTCGCCCTGATGCTCGGGTTCTTCTCCTGGATGGGCATCGCACGACTGGTGCGCGGCGAGTTCCTGTCCCTGCGCGAGCGCGAGTTCGTCGAGGCGGCGCGCGTCGCCGGCGCCTCGGACATGCGGATCATCTTCAAGCACATCCTGCCGAACGCCATCGGCGTCGTGATCGTGTCATCGACGCTGATCATGGCCGCGGCCATTCTGCTCGAGACGGCGCTGTCGTTCCTCGGCTACGGAATCCGTCCGCCGGACGCATCCCTCGGTCTCCTGATCAGCTCGAACGAGTCGGCCTTCCAGACCCGCCCGTGGCTGTTCTGGTGGCCTGGCGCGTTCATCGTGACCCTCGCCCTGCTCGTCAACTTCGTCGGCGACGGTCTGCGGGATGCGTTCGACCCGCGCCACCGCCGGTTCAACCTGCGCAAGATGCGCGAGGAGGAGCCGGAGCCCGGTGAGGGAGACGGCGGATCCCCGAAGACCGGAGCGGCCATCGCGGAGGACGTGCTGTGACCAGCGCCGTCCTCGCCCTGCCCCTCGCCGCCGTGACCCGCTGGTCAGGCGAGGAGCAGGGCGGCGATCGTGCCGCCGAGCAGCAGCACCAGGGCCGCGAGGCTCACCAGGTGCCAGCGAACCGTCACGGGCGTCTCGTCGGCAATGCCGGCCTCCAGCGCTCCGCTTTCGCGCAACTGCGTCCACTGGCGGCGCACCACCTCGGCGGCGGCGCCCGACGGAGTGGACAGCAGATCGCCCGGACGGCGCACGCTGTCGGCGACGCTCGGCTTGCCCACGCGTCCCTTGGTCTCGCTGCGGGTGGCGCGGAGCGTCCTGGACGTTCCCGGCGCTGGCAGGGACCAGACGGCGTACTTGTGGCCGGGCGTGTAGAGGGTCAGCGCGAACTTGGTGTCGACGTTGATCAGCGCCTCCCACGGGATGTGCACGGTGCTCGTGACGTTGACAACGGTCAGTCCCTCGCGGGCGACGACGAACAGGGGACGCCACAGCGTCACCCAGGCCAGCAGCGCGAAGAAGGCGCACGGCACGATGTACAGCAGCCGCAGATCGTGGATGCTCACCAGCAGCCCGATGGTCAGCGCGGCACAGGCCGCCCAGATCAGGACGGCAACGACCCGGTTGAACCGGGAGACGAACACCTCGCGTTCGTCGGCGGAGGCGTAAGGCATGTGACCATGCTCTCACCCCTCGCGCCCTCGGACGGCGACCGGAGACGCCGGGCGATCCCCGGCGCTCGCGAAAGGAACATCACATCATGACCGACAACACCAACGGTCAGGCGGGCGTCGTGAGCGACGCCGCCGTCCTCCAGGTCACCGACCTGTCGGTGGACTTCGGCGTCGACAACGTCTGGGTTCCGGCCGCCAAGAAGCTCAACTACTCGATCAAGGCGGGCGAGGTGCTGGCGATCGTCGGCGAGTCCGGCTCTGGAAAGAGTGCGAGCTCGATGGCGATCCTCGACCTCCTGCCGGAGAACTCCCGCGTGCGAGGGAGCATCAAGCTGGAGGGGCGCGAGCTCACCGGCCTCACCCCGCAGCAGATGCGACGCGTGCGCGGACGCCAGGTGTCGGTGATCTTCCAGGAGCCGATGACGGCGCTGAACCCCGTGTACACGGTGGGCTTCCAGATCGTGGAGACCCTGCGCATCCACTTCGGGATGTCGCCGCACGAGGCGAAGGAGCGCGCGCTGGAGCTGCTCGGCATGGTCGAGCTGCCCGACCCGGTGAAGGCGTTCAACTCGTACCCGCACCAGTTGTCCGGCGGCCAGCGTCAGCGCGCGATGATCGCGCAGTCGATCTCCTGCGACCCGAAGCTGCTCATCGCCGATGAGCCGACCACAGCGCTCGACGTGACGGTTCAGGCCGAGATCCTGGAGCTGCTGCGCTCGCTGCGCGACCGTCTCGACAGCGCCATCCTGCTGATCACCCACGACATGGGCGTCGTCGCCGACCTGGCAGACAACATCGTCGTTATGCGCAAGGGCGACATCGTCGAGTCCGGCACCGTCGCCGAGGTCTTCGCCAACCCGCAGCACCCGTACACGATCGCCCTGCTGGAGGCGGTGCCCCACCTGGGTCAGCGCGAGGACGAGGAGATCGACACCACTGCTGCCCTCGCCGCAGGCACGGAGAACCCGGACGCCGCGTTCGCCGAGCGCATCCGGGTGAACGAGCGCATCGCCGCCGAGGAGCACACCAAGTCCGAGATGGACAAGCGTCAGGTGGTCGTCGACTTCCAGAACGTGGCCATCGAGTACCCGAAGCACGGCCGCGTGCCCGCGTTCCGCGCGGCGAGCGACATCGACCTGCAGATCCACGAGGGAGAGGTCGTCGGCCTGGTGGGGGAGTCGGGCTCCGGCAAGACCACCCTCGGCCGCTCGGCCATCGGCCTGCTGCCCATCCACTCCGGCAAGCTGGTCGTCGCCGGTCAGGACATCAGCAACGCGAACCGCGACGAGATCCGCAAGCTGCACCGCAATGTCGGCATCGTGTTCCAGGACCCGTCGTCGTCGCTGAACCCTCGCCTGCAGATCGCCGACTCGATCGGCGAGCCGCTGCGCCTGGCGAAGGGCCTGAAGGGCCAGGACCTCGCGAAGGAGGTCGACCGCCTGCTCGACAGCGTCGAGCTGCCGCGCGCGTACCGCAGCCGCTTCCCGCACGAGCTCTCCGGAGGCCAGAAGCAGCGCGTCGGAATCGCCCGCGCCCTGTCGCTGAAGCCGCAGGTGCTGATCGCCGACGAGCCGACCAGCGCGCTCGACGTCTCCGTGCAGGCCCGCGTGCTCGACCTGATGCAGAACCTGCAGCGCGAAATGAACTTCGCCTGCCTTTTCATCACCCACGACCTCGCCGTCATCGACGTGCTCGCCGACCGCATCGCCGTGATGCACCACGGCAACCTGGTCGAGGTCGGAACGCGCAACGAGATCCTGCGCTACCCGAAGGAGGCGTACACGCAGCGTCTCCTCGCCGCGGTGCCGCTGCCGGACCCAGACCAGCAGCGCGCCCGCCGCACGCTGAGGCTCGAACTGCTCGCCGCCGGCTCCGACGAGGCCGTCGTGCCCGCCGTCGAGCTGCAGGAGCCGGAGCCGCCGGTGGCGCAGGGGCTGTAGCCCCGCGCGGATCGACGCATCCATCGAGGGCCCGACGCCGAGTGCGTCGGGCCCTCGGTCGTTCCCTGATAGAATGGACCGTTCCCCACTTATCCTTCTGACGAGAGTCGAGTCTGCACGCATGTCCGAGAACGCCGTCGCCCACCGCGATGATCTGCGCAATGTCGCAATCGTCGCCCACGTCGACCACGGCAAGACCACGCTGGTCGACGCCATGCTCCGGCAGACGAATTCGTTCGGCGACCACGAACACGTCGAAGAGCGTGCCATGGACTCCAACGAGCTCGAGCGCGAGAAGGGCATCACGATCCTCGCCAAGAACACGGCGATCTCGTACAAGGGCAAGCACGCCACCAACGGCCCCATCACGATCAACGTGATCGACACCCCCGGCCACGCCGACTTCGGTGGAGAGGTCGAGCGCGGCCTGTCCATGGTCGACGGCGTCGTGCTGCTGGTCGACGCATCCGAGGGTCCGCTGCCGCAGACCCGTTTCGTGCTGCGCAAGGCGCTCGAGGCCAAGCTGCCCGTCATCCTCGCGGTCAACAAGACCGACCGTGGCGACGCCCGCATCGAGGAGGTCGTGAGCGAGAGCCACGACCTCCTGCTCGGTCTCGCCAGCGACCTCGCAGACGACGTGCCCGACCTCGATCTCGACGCGATCCTCGACGTCCCCGTCGTCTACGCGTCCGGTCGCGCAGGCGCGTCGAGCCGCAACCAGCCCGCCAACGGCGAGCTGCCGGACAACGACGACCTGGAGCCGCTGTTCGAGGCGATCCTCGAGCACATCCCCGCTCCCACGTACGACCCGAGCGCCCCGCTGCAGGCGCACGTCACCAACCTCGACGCCTCGCCGTTCCTCGGCCGCCTCGCGCTGCTGCGCATCTTCAACGGCACACTGAAGAAGGGCCAGACGGTCGCCTGGGTGCGTCACGACGGCGACGTGCACAACGTGCGCGTGACCGAGTTGATGATCACGAAGGCCCTCGACCGCTACCCGGCAGAGAGCGCCGGCCCGGGCGACATCGTCGCCGTCGCCGGTTTCGCCGACATCATGATCGGCGACACCCTCGCCGACCCGGAGGACATCCGCGCCCTTCCGGCCATCCACGTGGATGAGCCCGCCATCTCGATGACGATCGGCACGAACACCTCGCCGCTGGTCGGCAAGGTCAAAGGCCACAAGCTCACCGCGCGCATGGTGAAGGACCGCCTCGACCGCGAGCTGGTCGGAAACGTCTCGCTCCGCGTGCTCGACATCGGGCGCCCGGACGCGTGGGAGGTCCAGGGGCGTGGAGAGCTCGCGCTCGCCATCCTGGTCGAGCAGATGCGCCGCGAGGGCTACGAGCTCACCGTCGGCAAGCCGCAGGTGGTCACCAAGCGCGTCGACGGCAAGCTGCAGGAGCCGTTCGAGCACCTGACGATCGACGCTCCGGAGGAGTACCTCGGCGCCATCACGCAGCTCCTCGCCGCCCGCAAGGGCCGCATGGAGAACATGGCGAACCACGGCACCGGATGGGTCCGCATGGAGTTCATCGTCCCGTCGCGCGGCCTGATCGGCTTCCGCACCGAGTTCCTCACGACCACGCGTGGAACCGGCATCGCCAACGCCATCGGTCACGGCTACGACGACTGGGCCGGCCAGATCGTCACCCGCAGCAACGGCTCCATCGTGGCCGACCGCTCCGGTGTGGTCACCCCGTTCGCCATCATCGCGCTGCAGGAGCGCATGACGTTCTTCGTGAACCCCACGGAGGAGGTCTACGAGGGCATGGTCATCGGTGAGAACTCGCGTGCAGACGACATGGACGTGAACATCACCAAGGAGAAGAAGCTGACCAACATGCGTCAGTCGACCGCGGACAACTTCGAGTCGATGACGCCGTCGCGGCAGCTCACGCTCGAGGAGTGCCTCGAATTCGCCCGTGAGGACGAGTGTGTCGAGGTCACCCCGGAGGCCGTGCGCATCCGCAAGGTCGAGCTCGACTCGAACGCTCGCGCCCGCGCCACCTCGCGTCTCAAGAAGCAGGACCAGAACGCCTGATCGAACGTACCCTTGACCTGACGGCCAACGCAGTGAGCGTGGCCGTCAGGGAGGGGCGATCGTGAAGCGATCCAGGATGCTCGTGGGCGTTCCGCTCGCGATCGTGCTCGCCCTCGGCGTCACGCCGGCACTGACGGGCTGCGGCATCGAGGGAATCGTCAAAGACGCCACGGGCGGCAACGTCGACATCGGCAGCAAGAAAGTCCCCTCCGACTTCCCGTCCGCGGTCCCGCTCTACGACGGAGACGTCGTGCTCGGCGCATCCGTCGGTTCCGGCGACGCCGAAGTCTGGAACGTCACCGTCAAGCTGCCGGACGCGAAGGCATACCAGGACATCCAGAAGCAGCTCGCCGACGCCGGGTTCACCGGCGAGTTCGGCGTGACCTCGCCGGACGGCGGGGGCACGGGCACGTTCGCGAGCGACGCATACGGCGTGATCGTCGTGGTCACCTCGGCCGGCATCAACGGCTGGGTCGCCAACTACTCCGTCTCCCGCACCCCCGCATCCACCCCCACGCCGTAGCAATCGAGCCCAGGCTTTTTCACCGTATTCGGCCGGAATACGGTGAAAAAGCCTGGGCTCGATTGCTTGGGGGCGGGGTTAGGCGAAGAGGGGGGCGCCGACGAAGGAGCCGGAGCGGGCGCCGGGCGGAACGGCGAAGATGCCGGAGCCGACGTGCTTGACGTACTCGTTCATGGCATCGTTCTTCGCGAGCTGCAATTGGATGGGGATGAATTGCTTCCGCGGGTCGCTCTGGAACGCGATGAAGAACAGCCCGGCGTTCAGGCGGCCGAGCTCGTCGTTGCCGTCCACGAAGTTGTAGCCGCGGCGCAGCAGTTGAGCGCCGTTGTTGGTCTTCGGGTGCGCCAGCCGGACGTGCGAGTCCGGGTCGATCTTGGTGCCGCCGGTGGGCGAGAGCGCGAGGAAGTTCGGCTCACTGAACTCGGTGCCACCGGAGAGCGGAGCCCCCTCGCCCTTGTCGCGACCGATGATGCGCTCCTGCTCGCCGAGCTGCTGCCTGTCCCAGGTCTCAATGACCATCCGGATCTTGCGCGCCACCAGGTAGGAGCCGCCGCGCATCCACTCGTCGCCGCCGGCCGAGCCCGCCCACACCTGGTCGGCGACGACGGCGGTGTCCTCCGACTTGATGTTCGCGGTGCCGTCCTTGAACCCGAACAGGTTGCGGGGCGTGGTCTGGCTGCGCGACGTGGACGACGTGCGCCCGAAGCCGAGCTGCGACCAGCGGATGGTCGCGCGCCCGAACGCGATGCGCGACAGGTTGCGGATCGCGTGCACCGCCACCTGCGGGTCGTCGCTGCACGCCTGCACGCAGATGTCGCCGCCGACGAGCGCGTCCTGCAACGCGTCGCCAGGGAAGTGCGGCAGGTCGACGAGCGCGGCGGGACGACGGGATGCGATCCCGAACCGGTCCCGCCCGTCCGCCGTCTCGAACAGGGTCGGCCCGAACCCGAACGTGAGGGTGAGGCCGCCGGCGGGCAGGTCGAGAGCTTCGCCGGTGTCGTCCGGGGGCGCATCCACGGGGCCGCTCGCCGGTCCGTACTTGCCGGCCGGGCGTCCCTGGGTCATCCGCGCGGCGGCGGTGGTCCAGTCCTGCAGCAGTTCGACGAGGCCGGCGCGATCGAGGCCGTCGACGACGTCGAAGGTCGCGAAGTGCAGCCTGTCCTGTGCCGGCGTCGTGATCCCGGCCTGGTGCTCCCCGTAGAACGGGTACGTCGCCGACGCGTCCGTGGATGCGCCGAGCACGGTGCGGTCGACGGCGATGCCCGCGCCGACGCCGACCACGGCGGCGCCGGCCGCTGCTGCGCCGGCCAAACCGAGAAGCCCGCGGCGGGAGAGGCCGGACGTGCTGCCGGTCCCTCCCGCCGCTGGCGCGTTCTCGTCGCTGGTCTCTGATGTCACCCGCGGACCCTACTTGACGATGATCGAGGTGAGCTGGCTGAGCGGCTCGCTGAGGGCGTTGACCTCGTCGGACAGCTCCTTCACCTGGGAGGTGCTCAGCTCGGTGTAGCTGACGAAGCCGTCGCCCGACTTGTACTGGTCGAGCAGTTTGGTGATCGCGGCGAACTCGGTGTCGAGCTGTGCGACGACCTTCTTGCCGTTCGCCCCCTTGCCGTTCGCGATGTCGCGGACGATGCCGTATGCGACCTGCGCGCCCTCGACGTTGGCCTGGAAGTCCCACAGGTCGGTGTGCGAGAACGTCTCCTCCTCGCCGGTGATCTTGCTCCGGGAGACCTCCTCCATCAGGCCGATGGCGCCGTTGGAGATCTGGTCGATGGTGAGGTTGAAGTTCTTCGCGTAGACGAGGTCGTAGAGCTTCTGCGTGTCGGCGACGAGCTGGGTGCCGAGCACCATGCGCTCCGCCGGGTCGGACGGCGTGAAGCCCGCCGGAGCCCAGAGGTCCTTCTCGATGCGGTGCCAGCCCGTCCAGTTCTGCCCTGCCTCGAGGTCGGCCTCGCGCAGGTCGATGGCGGGGTCGATGTCGCCGAACTGCTCGGCGGTCGGCTCGATGCGCTCGTAGAATGCGCGCGCCGCGGGGTACTGGGCGCGTGCGGCGGTGTCGTCGCCTGCCTCGTACGCCTTGGCGAACGCCTGCGTGGCGGTGAGGAGCTGGCCGCTCTGGTCCTTGACGTAGGAGATGTAGTTGGTGACGGCCTGCGAGACCTGCTTGCTCTCGCTGGCGGAGGTGGTGGTGTCCTTGCCCTTGGTGACACTGAACTTCGCCATGGACGTCGGGCTGCCCACCATGCCCTTCTTGCAAGCGGTGTAGTAGCTGCCCTCGGCGAGCTGGACGACGTAGTTGACCGTGGTGCCCGGCCCGACGTTCTCCTTCTCGCCCGCGATGCGCAGCTTGTCGTCCGCGAGCACCTCGAACTCGTTGACGTCCGTTCCCGTGTTGGTGACCTGGAACGTGACGGCGCCGCTGGGGGCGGTGGCGGCGGAGACGGTGCACTTCTCGTCGTTCAGCGTGACGCTGATCGCTTCGGCGTCGGCGGCGGCTTTGTTCGGCACGCAGCCGGTCAGCGCGATCGCGATGGTGGCGGCGCCGATGGTTCCGGCGAGGATGCCGATGGTGCGGGATCGTGGCATGGGTGTGCTTTCTCGTGCGGGGGGATGCGCTGGTGCGGCGCGATTCAGGACGCTGTGGCGCGGGGGAGAGGGGAGGTGCTGCCGCTGGATGCGGTCGCCTGGTTCTGCTGGGGCGCATCCGGAGTCGTCGTCGTGGGTTTCGCGGACGCGCGGTGCTGCCGCAGGTAGAACGCGGACACGATCACGACGTATGCGACCCAGCCGAACACCTGCAGCCAGGTGGGCGACGGGTTGAAGTTGACGATGCCGGTGAGGAACGTGCCGTACCAGCTCGACGACGGGATGATCCCGCTGATGTCGTAGGCGTGCACCCCGGCACCGGGAAGGACGCCGGCTTCCTGCAGGTCGCCGATGCCGTACGCGAGCACCCCGCCGGCCACGAGGATGAGGAACCCGCCTGTCCAGGTGAAGAAGGTGCTCAGGTTGATCTTGACCATGCCGCGGTAGATGAGCGCGCCGATCACGACCGCCGTGAGGATGCCGAGCAGCGCGCCGACGACCGGCTCCCAGCCGCCGCCGACGCTGGCGACGGTGGCCCAGACGAACAGGGCGGTCTCGATGCCTTCGCGGCCGACGCTCAGCATGGCCAGGATGATGACGCCCCAGCCTGCGCCGACGAGCGCGGAGTCGAGCTTCGAGTGCAGGGTGGACTTCATGCTGCGGGCGGTCTTGCCCATCCAGAACGTCATCCAGGTCACGAAGCCGACCGCGACGAGCGAGAGGCCGCCGCCGAGGATCTCCTGCGCCTGGAAGCTGAGGCCGTACGGGCCCCAGGTGAGCAGCGCGCCGAGTCCGAGCGGCACGACGACCGCGATCCCGATGCCGGCCCAGAGCTTGGAGAGCACGTCGCGGCGCCCGACCTTCACCACGTACGCGATCAGGATTCCGACGACTAGAGAGGCTTCGAGACCTTCGCGGAGGCCGATCAGATAGTTCGCGAACACAGAGCACTTTCGGAAGGAGAGGCGGGGGAGGTTGGTAAGGCTAACCTTACCGCCTTCGACCTTAGACAACTGCGCCCAGCATGTCCAGATAGGATTCGAGAATGCTCAGCCGGATCGTCAACTACGTGCTGCTCTTCCTGGTGGGAGCGATCGTCGGCGCCGTCGGAACCGTCGCTCACCCGACCACGGTCACCTGGGGAGTGAGCATCCCGCTCGGCCTCATCGGGTCGCTGACGGCGTACACCGCGCTGCTCGTGGGGCTGCGCCTGCTCGGGACCAGCCGCATCCCTGCCCTTGTGGCCGCGATCGGCGCCATCCTCGCCGTGCTGCTGTTCTCGCAGAAGAGCGCAGGGGGGTCCGTGCTCATTCAGAACGACCTGCTCGGTCAGCTCTGGCTCGCCGGTCCCATCGTGATCGCCGCCATCGTGATGGCGTGGCCGGACCTGTCGAAGGCGCGCCTGGCCAGAACGGCGTAGGCGGCGCCGACGGCATCGGCCGGAACGGCATAAGCTAGACGAGTACAACTCGCGAAGGGAAATACTGCACTGTGACCTACGTCATCGCCCTCCCCTGCGTCGACGTGAAAGACCGGGCCTGTATCGACGAGTGCCCTGTCGATTGCATCTACGAGGGCGAACGGTCGCTCTACATCCACCCGGACGAGTGCGTCGACTGCGGCGCGTGCGAGCCCGTATGCCCCGTCGAGGCGATCTACTACGAGGACGACCTGCCCGAGCAGTGGGCCGACTACTACAAGGCCAACGTCGAGTTCTTCGACGACATCGGATCGCCGGGCGGAGCGGCCAAGGTCGGCGTCATCGCCAAGGACCACCCGGTGATCGCCGCCCTGCCTCCGCAGGCGCACTGAGCTCCGGCCGCCTCCGATGGCTCTCGCCGAACTCCCCGAATACCCCTGGGATGCGATGGCGCCGTTCGCGGCGCGCGCCAGGCAGCACGCAGACGGCATCGTCGATCTCTCCATCGGCTCCCCGGTGGATGCGACTCCCGACCTCATCCGCCGAGCGCTCGCCGAGGCGACGGACGCGCACGCATACCCGCAGACCGTCGGGACCCCTGCTCTGCGCGAGGCGATCGTCTCGTGGTTCGCGCGGCGCCGCGGCGTCACCGGCCTGACGGTCGACAACGTCCTTCCCACGATCGGCTCCAAGGAGCTCGTCGCGTTCCTCCCCTTCATGCTCGGCCTGGGGGAGGGCGACGTGGTCGTGCATCCACGGGCCGCGTACCCGACGTACGCGATCGGCGCCGCGATGGCCGGGGCGGAGGCGCTCGCGAGCGACGACCCAGCAGAGTGGCCGGAGAGCACCAGGCTCGTCTGGCTGAACAGCCCCGGCAACCCCGACGGCCGTGTGCTGTCGGTGGAGGAGCTGCGCGCCGCCGTGGAGCGTGCGCGCGAACTGGGTGCGTACGTCGCGAGCGACGAGTGCTACGCCGAGCTCGGCTGGGATGCTCCCTGGGACGAGACGCCCATCCCGAGTGTGCTGGACAAGCGGGTGATCGGCGACTCGCGGCACAATGTGATCGCCGTCTACTCGCTGAGCAAACAGTCCAACCTCGCCGGCTACCGCGCCGCGTTCATCGCGGGATGCGCGACCGTGGTCGGGCGTCTGCTGACCGTCCGCAAGCACGCGGGTCTCATGCTTCCGGCGCCGCTGCAGGCGGCGATGGTGACGGCGCTCGGCGACGACGAGCACGTCTCGGTGCAGCGCGAGCGCTACCGCGCGCGCCGCGAGCTGCTGCGCCCGGCGCTCGAAGCCGCTGGTTTCCGCATCGACCGCAGCGAGGCCGGGCTGTACCTGTGGGCGACAGAGGGCCGGGATGCGTGGGAGAGCGTCGGGCGGCTGGCCGACCTGGGCATCCTGGCCGGCCCTGGCGTGTTCTACGGCGACTCGTTCCCGCAGCATGTGCGCCTCTCGCTGACCGCGACGGATGAGCGGATCGCCGCCGCCGCGGAGCGCTTGCGCGCCGTTGGAGAGACTCTCTAACAGGATCGGCCCGCTTTTGCACGATGCGACAGTTGTCGCTGCCGTTCGTTAGGCTGTACCCGCACGACTTTTGCAGCGCTGCCACGATCAGCGCGCGAACCCAACCATTATCCCTGGAGGCGTTGTGAGCGGAATCGGCACCGAAAAGGCACAGGCGGGCAGCTCTGTTCCCGCCCGCACCGAGGCGGCGACCGCTTCGCTGAGCTACCCGGGTGGCACGGCCGAGTTCCCGATCCTGTCCAGCGTCTCCGGCGCGTCGAGCATCGACTTCTCCACGCTGACCAAGCAGACCGGCCTCACCAGCCTCGACTACGGCTTCGTGAACACGTCGGCCACGCGGTCGGCCATCACGTACATCGACGGCGACGCCGGCATCCTGCGCTATCGCGGGTATCCGATCGAGCAGGTCGCCCAGAACTCCACGTTCCTCGAGGTCGCCTGGCTCCTCATCTACGGCGAGCTGCCGAGCGCGAGCGAGCTGGCCGAGTTCGACGAGCGCATCCGTCGCCACACCCTGCTGCACGAAGACCTGCGCCGCTTCTTCTCCGCGCTGCCGCACGACGCTCACCCGATGTCGGTGCTTTCGAGCGCCGTGTCAGCGCTGTCGACGTTCTACCAGGACTCGCTCAGCGTGCACGATCCCGAGCAGATCGAGCTGTCCACCATCCGTCTGCTGGCCAAGCTGCCGGTGATCGCGGCGTACGCGCACAAGAAGAGCCTCGGCCAGGCGTTCCTCTACCCGGACAACTCGCTGAGCTTCGTCGACAACTTCCTGCGCCTGAACTTCGGCACGATGGCGGAGCCGTACGAGGTGAATCCGGTGCTTTCCAAGGCGCTGGAGCGCCTGCTGATCTTGCACGAGGACCACGAGCAGAACGCCTCCACGTCCACGGTGCGTCTGGTCGGCTCGACTCAGGCCAACCTGTTCGCCTCGGTCTCCGCCGGCATCAATGCGCTGTACGGCCCGCTGCACGGTGGTGCCAACGAGGCCGTCCTCGACATGCTGGCCGGCATCAGGGACTCCGGCGAGAGCGTGCAGAAGTTCGTCGAGCGCGTGAAGAACAAAGAAGAGGGCGTGAAGCTGATGGGCTTCGGGCACCGAGTCTACAAGAACTTCGACCCGCGCGCCCGCCTGGTCAAGGAGTCGGCGGACGAGGTGCTCGCGGCGCTCGGCGTGCACGACCCGCTGCTCGACATCGCGAAGGAGCTGGAAGAGGTCGCGCTGGCCGACCAGTACTTCATCGACCGCAGGCTCTACCCGAACGTGGACTTCTACACGGGTGTCATCTACAAGGCGATGGGCTTCCCGACCAGGATGTTCACCGTCCTGTTCGCGATGGGCCGCCTCCCCGGCTGGATCGCCCACTGGCGTGAGATGAACAGCGACCCGGCCACCAAGATCGGCCGCCCGCAGCAGCTCTACACCGGCTCCGCCGAGCGCACCTGGCCCACCGGCCGCTGACCTCGCGGCTCCCGCCGCCATCGAGCCCAGGCTTTTTCACCGCATTAGTCGCGAATAGCGTGAGAAAGCCTGGGCTCGATTGCTTCGCTCAGGGTGCCGGGCGGAGGGTGAGGGTCTGATCGGCCGCCGCGACGATGGCGGCGCGCGTGAACGGCCACGGACGTGTCTGGTTGTGCTGCCAGAGCGGGGTCTGGTCCGTGTAGTGCGGACTGAACGCGTGACCGGACGCGCCGGTGAGGTTGATCCAGGTGCTCGAGTCGAAGTTGCTCAGGTCGATCACCTGGCGCATCGACGGCACCCAGTCCACCTGGTAGCCGACCGAGGCGTCCCAGCCCACCGCATCCACGACGCTGGAGCTGCCGCCGACCGGGTACGGCCCGCGGTTGAACAGCCACTCGACGGGCGCCACCCCCGACTCGCCGAAACTGGCGTTGGTGAGCTCGATGGTGTGGATGCGGTCCCAGCGCCACGTGGTCTGGTCGCCGCCCATGAGCCGCCCGGCCTCCGCCCACGCCTTGCCTGCGACGACCTCGAACATCGAGTCCCTGTCGCTCGTGCCGAGTTTGGAGTCCACCCACCAGGACGAGTTCTGGTCCTTCACGAGGTTTTGCACCACCGCGAACCACCTGTCGCCTCCCACGGGCGGTGCCGATGCCGGCAGCTTGCGACCGAACGCCTCCTGCAGCAGCGTGCGCCAGAAAACGTTGAAGTACGCGGCGGCCGGGCTGTCGGCGTCGTCCTGATAGTTCCATCCCGTGAGGAGCTGAGCTGCCCTGGCGATGCCGGAGGACGGGTCGGCGTCAGCTCCGAGCTGGCGGATGACCGGCACGAGCGTGGCGGCGTTCGCGTCGTACTTGTCGGCCTGGATCGAGGCGTAGTCGGCCGCCGTGATCTTCGTACCGTCCGCGATCAGCGAGGTGAGCCGAAGCTGGATCTGGTTGGCCCGGTAGCCGTACTCCCAGTCCTTGGTGATGAGCTGCGGGAAGCCCGGCCCGACCGCGGCGTTGTTGGCCGTGACGATGACGCCGCTCGGCGGGTTGTACACCGATGGCAGCTCGTCATAGGGGATGGTGCCGACCCACCCGTACTGGCTGGTCCAGCCGGGAACCGGCATGGTGCCGTCTCCCGAGGCGCGGATCGGGACGCTTCCCGGCGCCTGGTAGCCGATGTTGCCGTCTACGTCTGCGTAGATGAGGTTCTGCGATGGCACCTGGAAGCTCGCTGCCGCCGAGCGGAAGCTCGCCCAGTCGGTGGCGGCGTCGAAGGCGAAGATCGCCCCCGCTGTCGGCCCGGGCGTGAGCGCCGACCACTGCAGCGAGAGCTGGAAGGTCTGCGCCGGCACGCCGAGCTTGCCCGCCTGGTCTTTCGCGATGATCCCGAACCCGTCGGTGAGGTCGGTGACGATCGGGCCGTGGCGGGTGGAGCGCACGGTCAGCGGAACGTCCTTGCCGCCCGCGACTTTGATCGTCTCTTTCCTGATCGTCAACGGCACCTGCGCGCCGTCGTACTCGTAGGTGTCGCCGGTGACCTTCTCCTCGTAGAGGTCGGCGACATCCGGCCCCAGATTGGTGAACCCCCAGGCGATGCGGTCGTTGTGCCCGATCACCACGCCGGGCAGACCGGAGAAGCTGAATCCGGCGACGTCGAACGGGCAGTCCGGCCCGACTGTGCGGCAGTGCAGTCCGATCTGGTACCAGACCGACGGCATCGCCGCCCCGAGGTGCGGATCGTTCGCGAGCAGGGGCTTGCCGCTCGCGGTGTGCGCGCCGGAGACCACCCAGGAGTTGGACCCGATGTCGCTGCCCGCCGGACCGAGGAGCGTCGGCAGCGCATCCAGGCTCGTCGCCAGTTGCGCGAGCGCCGGCGCGTACGATGCGGGCGTCGCCGGAACGCCAGCGGCAGACGGCGCAGCAGCGCCAGCGGACGGCGTGCTGGAATTCGACCCGCCCTGCCCGCCCGCGCTCCCCGCCGCGGCGGCGTCCGGCGTCGTGCGCGCGGGGTCGCCGCTGCCCTCCGCCGTGATTGTGGGGTGCGTCGAATACGGATACGGCGGATGCAGCTCGGCGATCTGCTGCGGGGAGAGCTTGGTGGAGAGGAGCGCTCTGTCGATCTCGTCCTCAAGGTTGGAGCGGAGGTCCCACGCCATCGCCTTGAGCCACGCCACCGAGTCGGCCGGGGTCCACTTCTCGGGTTTGTAGCCCGGGTTCTGCAGGCCGAGCACCGCGTATTCCAGGGACAGCTCTGCCCCCGAGTGCCGGGCCAGATAGGCGTTCACGCCGTCCGCGTAGTCCTGGTAGTAGCGGAGCTGCGTCTTGTCGAGCAGCTTCACCTCCTGCTCGGCGACGGTGCGCCAGCCGAGGGTGCGGATGAACGTGTCGGTCGGCACCTGGCTCGCGCCGAACATCTCCGAGAGCCTCCCTGCCGTGACGTGGCGGCGGAAGTCCATCTCCCAGAAGCGGTCCTGGGCGTGCACATAGCCCTGCGCCCGGAACAGGTCGTCGGCCGTCGACGCCTCGATCTGCGGGATGCCGGCGTCGTCCCTGTACACCGTGACCGACGACGAGAGCCCTGGCACGTCGATCGTTCCGGAGGTCTGCGGAAACGACCGCACCACGGTCCAGACACCGACGCCGCCCGCGATCACGACCAGGACGAGCAGCACGGCGACCACGATGCCGATGACCCGCAGCACACGGTGGTGTCGTCGTAGTCGGGGGGTGTCGTCGCCCACGCCAGTCCTTCCGGTGGTTGGTGTCCTGCGACTGTAACGCATAGGGGTGTCGCCCCGAATGCCAGCGAGAGAACTGTGGAGAAGTCCTCCTGTGGATGTGGGAAGCGACGTTCGTCAGTGCGCGTTGAGGCCCGCCCAGGCCATTCGCTCGAGCACCGGCCGCACCGTCGCGGCGTCCACGCTCGCACCGCCGACGCGCGCCGTGTGCGGGGTCGAGTTGATGAGTCCGAACGCCGCTTGCACGCGCATCCGGAGCTCGTCGGGGGAGAGGGAGGGGTGGAGGCGGCTGAGCACGCGCATCCACAGTTCGATGTACTGGCGTTGCAGGCGGCGGACGGCTCGGCGTTCGTCGCCGGGGAGCGCGTCGAGGTCGCGGTCCTGCACGCGGATCGTGTCCGGTTCGGAGACGGCGAAGTCGACATGGAAGACGATCAGGCCGCGCAGAGCACTCGCCGGGTCGTCCGCGGCGTCCTCGACGCGCGTGCCTCCCTCCAGCAGCCGTTCGCTGACGCCGACCAGCAGAGCGGCGAGCACGGCCTGCTTGGAGGCGAAGTGACGGTACACCGCCGGGCCGCTCACCCCGGCGGCCGACCCGAGGTCTTCGATCGAGACGCCGTTGAAGCCGCGCTCGGAGAACAGGGCAGCCGCCGCGTCGAGCAGGGCGGCGCGCCGGTCGGCCTTGGCCTGGCTGCGCTGGGTGGGTCGCCCCGTGTCCTGCGTGGTTGCTGCGAGTTCGGTCATGGCGTTCTTCCGGGTGCTGGACTTTTGAGTTAATGAACACTAACCTAAATTCGAGTTAGTGACCACTAACCGAATGGTCCACGAGGCCGACAGTCGACGACGACGAAGAGCGAGACGCGAACATGCCAACGCTGACCAGCGCCACCAGCGCAACGGACACCGGGTACGAGCAGAACGAGGCGGCCCAGCGCGCCCTCGTCGCCGAACTCCGCCAGCGCCTCGCCACCGCGGCGGCAGGAGGACCAGAGCGCTCCCGTCAGCGCCACATCGCCCGCGGCAAACTCCTCCCGCGCGAACGCATCGACGCCCTCCTCGACGACGGCAGCCCGTTCGTGGAGATCGCACCCCTCGCCGCGACCGGGATGTACGACGACGAGTCCCCGGCAGCCGGTGTGATCGCGGGCATCGGCCTCGTGCACGGACGCCACGTGCTCGTCATCTCCAACGACGCGACGGTCAAGGGCGGCACCTACTACCCGATGACGGTGAAGAAGCACCTGCGGGCGCAGGAGATCGCGCTGGAGAACAAGCTCCCGTGCATCTATCTGGTCGACTCGGGAGGCGCATACCTGCCGATGCAGGACGAGGTCTTCCCCGATCGCGACCACTTCGGCCGCATCTTCTACAACCAGGCCAGGCTGTCGGCGGCGAAGGTGCCGCAGATCGCCGCCGTTCTCGGCTCCTGCACCGCAGGAGGCGCGTACGTGCCCGCCATGAGCGACGAGACCGTGATCGTGCGCAACCAGGGCACGATCTTCCTCGGCGGGCCTCCGCTGGTGAAGGCGGCGATCGGAGAGGTGGTCACGGCCGAGGAGCTGGGCGGGGGAGACCTGCACGCCAAGACCTCCGGCGTGGTCGACCACCTCGCGGAGAACGACAGGCACGCCCTGCAGATCGTGCGCGACATCGTGGCGACGCTGCCGGAGCCGGCGCAACCGGCCTGGGATGTGCATCCCACCGTCGAGCCCGTCGCAGACCCGGCCGAGCTCTACGGTGTCGTCCCCACCGATGTGCAGGCGCCGTACGACGTGCGCGAGGTCATCGCCCGACTCGTGGACGGCAGCGAACTGCACGAGTTCAAGAAGGACTACGGCACGACGCTCGTGACAGGCTTCGCGCGCATCCACGGGCATCCGGTGGGCATTGTCGCGAACAACGGCGTGCTGTTCAGCGAGTCGGCGCTGAAGGGTGCGCACTTCATCGAGCTGTGCGACCAGCGCGGCATCCCGCTGCTGTTCCTGCAGAACATCTCCGGCTTCATGGTCGGCCGCGACTACGAGGCGGGCGGCATCGCGAAGAACGGAGCGAAGATGGTCACCGCCGTCGCCACGGCCAGGGTGCCGAAGCTCACGGTGGTGATCGGCGGATCGTTCGGCGCGGGGAACTATTCGATGTGCGGCCGCGCGTACTCGCCGCGGTTCCTCTGGATGTGGCCGGCCGCGCGCATCTCGGTGATGGGCGGCGCGCAGGCGTCTTCTGTGCTCGCGACCGTCAAGCGCGAGCAGCTCGAAGGCCGGGGCGAGGAGTGGTCTGCGGAGGCGGAGGCCGAGTTCAAAGCGCCGATCGCCGAGCAGTACGAGCAGCAGGGCAGCCCGTACTACTCCACGGCGCGCCTGTGGGACGACGGCGTGATCGACCCGGCCGACACCCGCACGCTCCTAGGCCTCGCCCTCGACGTGTGCTCCCGCACACCGCTCCCCGACACGGCCTTCGGCCTCTTCCGGATGTGATCGCCATGCCAGCGCACTCGTTCTCCGCACCGTCGACCGGTGTTCCGTTCGACACCGTGCTCGTCGCCAACCGCGGCGAGATCGCCTGCCGGGTGATCCGCACGCTGCGCCGCCTCGGCATCCGCTCGGTGGCCGTGTTCAGCGACGCCGACCGGGATGCGCCGCACGTCGCCATCGCGGACGTCGCCGTGCGCATCGGCCCGGCGTCCGCCTCCCACAGCTACCTCGACACCGCCGCCATCGTGGAGGCCGCCCTCGCCACCGGAGCGCAGGCCGTGCATCCCGGCTACGGGTTCCTCTCCGAGAACGCCGACTTCGCGGCAGCCTGCGAGGACGCGGGCATCGTCTTCGTCGGGCCGGGCGTGCACGCACTGCACGTGATGGGCGACAAGATCGCCGCGAAGCGCGAGGTCGAGGCGCACGGCGTGCCGACCATCCCCGGCATCGCGCGTCCCGGCCTCAGCGACGACGACCTGATCGCCGCCGCCTCCGACATCGGCTTCCCCGTGCTGGTGAAGCCGTCCGCCGGCGGAGGGGGCAAGGGGATGCAGTCTGTCCGCTCCGCCGCAGAGCTGCCGGACGCGCTCGCCGCGGCCAGGCGGGTCGCCGCGAGCGCGTTCGGCGACGACGCTCTGTTCCTGGAACGCCTGGTGGACACGCCGCGGCACATCGAGGTGCAGGTCCTGGCCGACCGGCACGGGCACATCGTGCACCTGGGGGAGCGCGAGTGCTCGCTGCAGCGCCGCCACCAGAAGGTGATCGAAGAGGCGCCGTCTCCTCTGCTCGACGCGGCGACCAGGGCGCGGATCGGCGAAGCGGCCTGCGCTGTCGCGGCGAGCGTCGACTATGTCGGGGCGGGGACGGTCGAGTTCCTGGTGTCCGACGCGGCGCCGGACGAGTTCTTCTTCATGGAGATGAACACCAGACTCCAGGTCGAGCATCCCGTGACCGAGCTGGTGACAGGGCTCGACCTGGTCGAGTGGCAGCTCCGCATCGCTGCGGGCGAGCCGCTGGGCTTCGCGCAGGAAGACGTACGCCTCAGCGGGCACGCCATCGAGGCGCGCGTCTACGCGGAGAACCCGGAGCGCGGCTTCCTGCCGAGCGACGGCCGGGTGCTGGCGCTGCACGAGGCCACAGGGGACGGCGTGCGCGTCGACAGCGGCCTGGCCGCCGGGGTGCCCATCGTCACCGAGTACGACCCGATGCTCGCCAAAGTCATCGCCTGGGGCGCCGACCGGGTGGATGCACTCGCCCGCCTCGACCGCGCCCTCGCCGACACCGCCATCCTGGGCGCTGTGACGAACGTGCGCTGGCTGCGTGAGCTGCTCGCCGACGACGATGTGCGCGCTGGACGGCTCGACACCACTCTGATCGACCGCCGCTTCTCCGAGCAGGCGCCGACCGAACCGGACGAGCGCGAACGGATCGCCGCCGCCATGCTCGCCCACCACGATCGGCTGCAGCGTGCTCGGGATGCGGCGGGCTCGCTCTGGGCAGAACCGTCCGGCTGGCGCCTCGGCGAGCACAGGCCCGCGGCCTACGACCTGGGGTCTGCGACCGTGCGCGTCGCGGGCGACGCCTCCGCACTGGAGGCCGGCACGGCGCGCGTGAGCGTGGTCGATGCGGACGGTGCTGCCGAGGCGGTCGGTTCGGCGAGCGCTGACGCTTCGGCCGACCCGACCGGCGACGCCACGCGCAGCGCCGGTCTGCGTGTGCTGCCCTCGACCCGTCCCGGCGAGCCCGGCACGGCGCTCCTCACGCTCGACGGCGTGGTGACGTCGTTCCGCTACGCGACCGACGGCGCATCCACCTGGCTTGCGCTGGGCGGTGCGGCACGCGAGCTGCGGTTCCTCGGTCGCGCGGAGCGGGTCGCGCGCGACCTTGCCGGGCTGGCGCGGGCGGCGGGGACGGTCGATCCCGAGCTGCGCACGCCGATGCCGGGGACCGTCGTCGCAGTGTCCGTCGCGACAGGCGACCGCGTGGAGGCGGGCGACACGGTGGTCACGGTCGAGGCGATGAAGATGGAGCACCGTCTGGTCGCGCCGCTCGCCGGGACCGTGCACGTGCGCGTCGCTCCTGGCGACCTCGTCAAGCTCGACCAGCTCGTCGCGAGCGTGGAAGCGGACGCCGCCGAACCGCAGGACGACGCCGAACCGCAGGACGCCGCCGAACCGCAGGACGACGCCGAACCGGACGACGCCGCCGAATCGAAGAGCTCACCCACCGCGCCGCCCCCGCCCACCGGCGAGGCGCGCGCATCCACAGGGCCGACACCATCGGCCGTCACTCCATGACCGTCGCACCACGACGATCCACCACGAGACAGGGAAACTCATGACCATGCAGATGACGCGAACGGAAGCAGCGGACACCGACGTCGCCGGCTTCGAGCTCACGGCGGAGCACATCCGGCTGCGCGACCAGGTGCGCGACTTCGCCGACACCGTCGTCGCCCCGGCCGCGTACGACTACGACACCCGCCGCAGCCTGCCGTACGACATCATCGCCGAGATGGGGCGGATGGGCCTGTTCGGGCTGCCGTTCCCCGTCGAGTACGGCGGACAGGGCAAGGATTACCTCTCGCTGTGCCTCGCCGTCGAGCAGCTCGGCCGCGTCGACCAGTCGATCGGCGTGACCCTGGAGGCGGGCATCGGGCTCGGTGCCATGCCGATCTTCCGCAACGGGACAGAGGAGCAGAAGCAGGAGTGGCTGCCCATGCTCGCCCGCGGCGAGGCGCTCGCCGGGTTCGGCCTCACCGAGGCGGACGCGGGCTCGGACGCGGCGGGGACCAAGACGACCGCAGAGCTGCGCGACGGCGAGTGGGTCATCAACGGTTCCAAGCAGTTCATCACCAACTCGGGCAGCGAGATCACCAAGCTCGTGACCATCACCGCGGTGACCGGGGAGCACGAGCGTGCGGACGGCTCGCTCAAGAAGGAGCTGTCCGCGATCCTCGTGCCTGTGGGAACGCCGGGGTTCGTGCAGGAGCCGTCGTACGACAAGGTCGGCTGGCACACCTCGGACACGCATCCACTGACTCTCACGGATGTGCACGTGCCGGAGGCGAACCTGCTCGGCGAGCGAGGCCGCGGGTACGCGAACTTCGTGCAGACGCTGGACGAGGGGCGCGTCGCGTTCGCCGCGCTCTGCACGGGAGCGGCGCAGGGCTGCCTCGACGAGGCGATCCGGTATGCGAAGAGCCGCAACGTGTTCGGCCGCCCGATCGGCGCCAACCAGTACATCGCGTTCAAGATCGCCAGGATGCAGGCCCGCGTGCACACCGCCAGGCTCGCGTACTACGACGCCTGCTTCAAGCTGATGGCGGGCAAGCCGTTCAAGATGGAGGCGTCGATCGCCAAGCTCACCTGCAGCGAGGCCGCGATGGACAACGCGCGCGACGCCACCCAGATCTTCGGCGGCTACGGCTTCCTCAACGAGAACCCGGTCGCGCGTCACTACCGCGACTCCAAGATCCTCGAAATCGGCGAGGGCACCACCGAGGTCCAGCTCATGGTCATCTCGCGCGCCCTCGGCTTCAACGCGTAACCCGTCCCCACACAATCGAGCCCAGGCTTTTTCACCGAAAGAACGGGTTTTAAGGAGACAAACCCTGGGCTCGATGGCTTCGCACGCAGGAGGAGGAAGACAGTGATCGACAAGGTGGTGGCGAGCGCCGCGGAGGCGGTCGCGGACATCGCGGACGGCAGCTCGCTCGCGGTCGGCGGGTTCGGGTTGTGCGGCATCCCGAGCGCCCTGATCGCGGCGCTGCACGAACGCGGCACAGCCGACCTCGAGGTCGTGAGCAACAACTGCGGCGTCGACGACTGGGGGCTCGGCATCCTGCTGGCAGACGGGCGCATCCGCAAGATGATCAGTTCATACGTCGGCGAGAACAAGGAGTTCGCCCGGCAGTTCCTCTCCGGCGAGCTGGAGGTGGAGCTGACGCCGCAGGGCACGCTGGCAGAGAAGCTCCGGGCGGGCGGAGCGGGCATCCCGGCGTTCTTCACGCCTGCGGGCGTCGGCACGCAGATCGCCGAGGGCGGCCTGCCGCGCCGGTACGCGCCGGATGGGTCGGTCGCGGTCGCCTCCGAGCCCAAGGAGGTGCGCTCGTTCGACGGCGCAGACTATGTGCTGGAACGCTCGCTGACCCCCGACTTCGCGCTCGTCCACGCGGCGAAGGGCGACCGATACGGCAACCTGGTCTTCCACGCGGCGGCGATGAACTTCAACCCGCTCGCCGCGATGGCGGGCCGCGTCACCATCGCCGAAGTGGAGGAGCTGGTGGAGCCGGGCGACCTCGACCCCGGCACCGTGCACATCCCCGGCATCTTCGTGCAGCGGGTCGTGCACGCACCGGATGGGGAGAAGCGCATCGAGCGCAGAACCGTCCGCCTCGACGACGGGAGCGCCCGATGAGCCTCAGCCGCAACGAACTCGCCGCCAGGGTGGCGCGCGAACTGCGCAACGGCCAGTATGTGAACCTCGGGATCGGGATGCCCACCCTCATCCCGAACTACATCCCGCGCGACGTGGAGGTCATCCTGCACTCCGAGAACGGCGTGCTCGGCGTCGGCCCGTACCCGGAAGAGGCAGCGGTCGACCCCGACCTGATCAACGCGGGCAAGGAGACGGTGACCGTCAACAGCGGTGCGGCCTTCTTCGACTCCGCTCTCTCGTTCGGGATGGTGCGCGGCGGCCACGTCGACGTCGCCGTGCTCGGCGCGATGGAGGTGTCGCAGAACGGCGACCTCGCCAACTGGATGATCCCCGGCAAGATGGTCAAGGGGATGGGCGGGGCGATGGACCTCGTCTTCGGCGCCAAGCGCCTCATCGTCATGATGGAGCACGTCGACAGGGAGGGGAGGCCGAAGATCGTCGCCGAGTGCTCGCTGCCGCTGACGGGCACGGGATGCGTCGACAGGATCATCACCGACCTGGCCGTGATCGACGTGGTGCGCGACGGCGGGAGCACAGACGCTCCGGCGCGGCTCGTCCTCCGCGAGACCGCCCAGGACGTCACCGTCGACGAGGTGGTGGCTGCCACCGGCGCCCCGCTCGCCGTCGAGCTGGACGGGAGCGCAGCATGAGGGACATCGAGCAGCGCGGCCTCTACTTCGAGGAGTTCGAGGAGGACACCCGCTACCTGCACCGTCCGGGACGCACGGTGACGGAAGCCGACAACGTGTTCTTCACCACCCTCACCATGAACACGCAGGCGCTGCACCTCGACGCCGCCTGGTCGGCAACGCAGCCGTTCGGAGAGCGTCTGGTCAACTCGATGTTCACGCTGGCGACGCTGGTCGGCGCCTCCGTCGCCCAGCTCACGCAGGGCACGATCGTGGCGAACCTGGGGTTCAGCGACGTGACGTTCCCGCATCCGCTGCATCACGGCGACACGCTCTACTCGGAGACGGTGGTGGTGGCCAAGCGGCTGTCGTCGTCGCGGCCGGGGCAGGGCATCGTGACGCTCGCGCACACCGGCCGCAACCAGGACGGGGCGGTCGTCGCCACCGCGACCCGCCAGGTGATGATGTGGTGCAGGGATGCGCACCTCGGCCTGAGCGCAGCGGCCGGAGCCGAGGGCGGATCAGCGGCCGGAACAGAGGCTGATGCCGAGGCCGGAGCCGAGGAATGAGTGCCGCCCCCTTCCCGTTCGGCCCTGCGCTGCTGTTCTGCCCCGCCGACCGGCCGGAGCGCTACGCCAAGGCGCTCGAGCGGGCGGATGCGGTCATCATCGACCTCGAAGACGCCGTCGATCCCGCCCACCGCGCCGAGGCGCGGGAGGCGCTCGCCGTCTCCGACCTCGACCCGGAGCGGGTGATCGTCCGGGTCAACCAGGCGGGCTCCGACGACCACGCCGCCGATCTGTCGGCGCTCGCCGTGACGCCGTACAGCACGGTGATGCTGCCGAAGGCGGAGTCCGTCGCCGACCTGCGCGACCTCGGCGGGCTGGCCGTGATCGCGCTGTGCGAGACGGCGACGGGTGTTCTCGCGGCGCCACGGCTGGCGTCTGCGTCGGAGGTGGTCGCGCTGATGTGGGGCGCGGAGGACCTCGTGGCGTCGCTCGGCGGCACATCGAGCCGCCGAGCGGATGGACGCTACCGGGATGTGGCGGCGCACGCCCGCTCGGCTGTGCTGCTCGCGGCGGGTGCGGCCGGGATCGCCGCCGTGGACACGGTGCACCTCGACATCGACGACCTCGCGGGCCTTGCGGAGGAGGCGGAGGACGCGGCGGCGGTCGGGTTCGCCGCGACCGCGTGCATCCACCCAGGGCAGGTGGAGACGGTCAGGGCGGCGTATCGGCCGACCGACGACCAGGTGAGGGATGCGCGCGAGCTGCTGGACGCCGCGGCGGCGGCCGGGGGAGTGTTCCGCCACCGTGGCCGGATGGTCGACGGGCCGGTGATCGCGCACGCGCGGTCGGTGCTGGCGCGAGCGGGGAACTGAGGGCTGATGGCTGAAAGCCGGGCGTGTCGACCACGAGAACGCACGATTTCGGAATGAACCATCGGCCTCCGCGCTTCGTGATGAAACTGTGACCAAGCATTGTGTAACAGTTCACCGCGATTGGCCGTGGCCCGTCGGACGTATGCCTTACGCTGCAAGTAAGTATCGGGGAGCCGGGGTCCTCGAATCGATTCGAATCACGCCAGAGTAAGGGGGAGAGCACATGCCGCAGTTGTTACCTCTCCGTCTGCGTGATACGGTCGCGCGCCGCGCGGCCGCGCAGGTGGACCCCAGTGGCGCCGACGGCACGGAGCCCGTGGCGCGTCCCGGAACGATCGGCCGCGGCGCAGACGCGCGCGACGCCATCGAGCCAGGCACGCCGGAAGAAGTCCTCACCGAGTCGATCGGCGTCGAGACCGCCGCGATGCCCGCCATCGACCCCGAGCTCGAACGCACGGGCCCGCTCTCGATCATCGCTCCCCGCCGCATCGGCGAGAGCGACCTCGCGGTGTTCCCGCTGTCGCTCGGCGCGAGCGTCTTCGGCTGGACGGCCGACGGCGACACCTCTCTGCGCATCCTGGACCGGTTCGCCCACCTCGGCGGCAACTTCATCGACACGGCGGACAGCTACGTCGGCGGACGCAGCGAAGTGCTCATCGGCAACTGGATGCGCGAGCGCCGCAACCGCGACCAGGTCGTCGTCGCCACCAAGGTCGGCCGTCACCACGAGAACCCCGGACTCGGCTCTGTCAGCATCGTGCGCGCCGTCGAGGCGTCCCTCGAGCGTCTGCAGACCGACCACATCGACCTGCTGTACTTCCACGACGACGACCCGGACGTGCCGCTGGAGGACAGCCTGGCCACCGTCGAGTGGCTGATCGAGACCGGCAAGGTCCGCTACCTCGCCGCGTCCAACTTCAGCGCTGACCGGCTCATCGAGGCGCGCATCCTGTCGTCCACCGGCCTGCCCAAGTTCATCGCGGTGCAGACCCAGTACAACCTGATGCACCGCACCGAGTTCGAGAGCGCCCTCCGCATCGTCGCGGCGGCGCAGGGTCTCGCCGTCATCCCGTACTACGCGCTCGCGAACGGCTTCCTCACCGGCAAGTACCGCAGCAAGGGCGACCTCAACGCGGACGCCCGCAGCATCCGCGCTGCGGCGTACGTCAACCGCAAGGGGCAGCGCGTGCTCGCCGCCCTCGACCGCATCGCGGCCGAGCAGGACGTCACGCCGGCGAGCGTCGCCATCGCCTGGCTGCTCGCCAAGCGCAACGTCGTCGCTCCCGTCGCGAGCGCGAGCCGCCCCGAACAGGTGGATGCGCTGATGGTCTCGGCGGGCATCCGTCTCACCCGTGCCAACATGCTCGAACTGGACCGCGTCTCCGAATAGCGCGCGGGCGTCGCCAGTCCGGCAGGAGTTTCCGCCGCCTCGGCGCGCGCTCTCCGTCCGGAAGGAGCTGCGGTCAGCGTGTCCGCCGCGCTCTCCGTCCGGAAGGAGTTTCCGCCGCCGCGGCGCGCTCTCCGTCCGGAAGGAGGTTCGTCCGGCGCGTCGACCGCGCCGACCGCGCTCTCCGTTCGGAAGGAGATTCGGTCGCCGCGCCGACCGCGCTCCGTCCGGAAGGAGCTTTGTCCGGCGTGTCGACCGCGCACTCCGTTCGGAAGGAGCTCGCGACTCCGCCCCTACGCCCCCGCGCCCCTCCGCCCCTACGCCTCAGCGAGGATGCGGTCGAGCGAGCGGTGCAGCGCGGCTCCCGCGGCGATCGGGTCGCCGACGTAGCCGCCGGCGAGCGCGCCGTCGCGCGCCAGGATGAGGTCGTCGGCGGCGTCACCCGGCCGAGGGTGGCCGATGTCGCGGAACAGTTCCTCGATGCGGCGGGCGTACCAGTCTCGGTGGGTGCTCACGGCGACGCGCACCGGGTGGGTTTCGTCGGCGAACTGGGCGGCCGCGTTGATGAACGGGTCGCCGTGGAAGCCGGGACGCACTGCTTCGAGGTTGATCGAGTCGACGAGCGCCCTGGCGATCTCCCGAGGGTCGTGGCCTTGGCGTTCCTGGTCGTCGAACCAGTCGCGCACCTGCTTGTCCCGGCCTTCGACGTACGCGATGATCAGCAGGTCTTTCGAGCGGTAGTGCTTGTAGAACGTCGCCTTGGTGACGCGCGCTCCCGCGATGATCCGGTCGACACCCACCGTGTGGATGCCTTCCTGGTAGAAGAGTTCGTCGGCCGTCGCAAGGATCTTGACCTTGGACGGCGCGGGCGGCCGGATGGTCGCTCGGGCACTAACGACCATCCGGCACGACTCCTTCACTGCAGGGGACGGTCGGGTCCGTCCTCTTGGTTCCGCATCGGCGTAGGGACCCGCCGATGCGCTGGTTCGACCAGTATAGCAGTAGACAGACCAGTCTGTTTGTCCTCATTTCACGTCCAGGGGTTTCATAGGCTCTGGCGTAGGGTGGAAGGGATGAACAGCGCAGTCGACCTCCCGCTCGGTCTGGCCGACCTCTCTTTCGCCGCATCCGGCGACGCGCTGGTCAGGCGCACAGTCCTGCCGAGCGGCGTGCGCATCCTGAGCGAACAGGTTCCCGGCGCCCGCAGCGCCACCCTCGGCTATTGGGTGGCCGTCGGCTCCCGCGACGAAGCGGATGCGATCCCCGCCGAGCCGGCCGTCCCAGCGCACGCAGGAGCCCCCGCCGAGCCGGCCACACCGGCCGTCCCGTCCAGCTTCGGCTCCACCCACTTCCTCGAACACCTCCTCTTCAAAGGCACCCCGACGCGCAGCGCGCTCGACATCGCCATCTCCTTCGACTCCGTCGGCGGCGAGCACAACGCGATGACGGCCAAGGAGTACACCTGCTACTACGCCAAGGTGCAGGATCGCGATCTGCCGATGGCGGTCGAGGTCATCGCCGACATGCTCACGTCGTCGCTGCTCGACCCCGTCGAGTTCGAGAACGAGCGCGGTGTGATCCTCGAAGAGCTGTCGATGGCCGAGGACGACCCGGCCGACGTCGCCAACGAGCGGTTCTTCGAGGCCGTGCTCGGTGCGCATCCACTCGGCCGTCCCATCGGCGGCAGCCCGCAGACCATCCGCGAGGCGACCAGGGATGCGGTGCTCGCCCACTACCGGGCCAACTACCGCCCCCAAGACCTCGTCATCACCGCGGCGGGCGCCGTCGACCACGACCTGCTCGTCGCCGGCGTCGAGCGCGCCCTCGTCGCAGCGGGCTGGGATCTGAGCGTCGAGGCGTCCCCGGTGCAGCGGCGCGCAGCCACCGCCGTCGCCATCGAGCGCGGGGCCTCCATCGTCACCGTCCAGCGGCCCACGGAGCAGGCCAACCTGCTGATCGGCGTGCCGGGCATCGTCGCCACCGACGAACGCCGCACCACGATGGGCGTGCTCAATTCAATCCTCGGCGGCGGAATGTCGTCCCGGCTGTTCCAGGAGGTGCGCGAGAAGCGCGGCCTGGCATACGCCGTCTACTCGTTCTCCGGCGCATACTCCGACGCCGGGATCTTCGGCCTCTACGCGGGATGCGCTCCCGCCAAGGCCACGCAGGTCGCCGAGCTGATGCTCGGTGAGCTGCACCGCCTCGCAGACGGCGGCGTCACCCCGGACGAGATGCGCCGCGCTGTCGGCCAGCTCTCAGGAGGCGCTGCCCTCGCTCTTGAGGACTCCGACACCAGGATGTCCCGGCTCGGTCGAGCCGAGATCAGCCTGGGGGAGTTCTCCGACCTCGACGAGAGTCTCCGGCGCCTGCACCTCGTCACCGCCGACGATGTGCAGAGCCTCGCCACCGACCTGGCGAGCAGACCGGTCTCCGTCTCCGCGGTGGGGAGCGTGACCGACGACATGTTCGCCGGCCTCGCTCCCTGATCAGCCGCTTCGCCCGTCACACCCGAAAGGCCATCCAGGTGCCCCACTACCTTTACCTCGTCCGCCACGGCGAGCAGCAGGACGCAGAACACGGTCTGCCAGACGGACCCCTCTCGCCGCGCGGCAAGCGTCAGGCACAGCTCGTGGCCGAACGGCTGAGCGGCGTACCGTTCACGGGCATGTACCACTCGCCGCTGAACCGTGCGGCCGAGACGGCGGCGATCATGGCCGAGCGAATGCCTGCGCTGACGCCGGAGCCGTCGAGCCTGCTGTTCGACTGCATCCCGTCGGGACCGACGCCGGACATGCCGAAGTCGTTCGAGTCGTTCTTCGGCAACATCACGGATGCGGAGATCGAGGCGGGCCGTGCGCAGATGGACGACGCGGTGGGCGAGTTCCTCACCCCGGCCATCGGGGACAGGCACGATCTGCTCGTCACGCACAACTTCGTGATCGGCTGGTTCGTGCGGCACGTCTTCGACGCTCCGTCGTGGCGCTGGCTGGGCCTGAACCAGGCCAATTGCGGGCTCACGATCATCCGGGTGCGCTCGGCGAAGCCGCCCGTGCTGGTCGTCCACAACGACCTCGGACACCTGCCAGTCGAGTTGCGCACGGGCCTCCCGGAGCTGCAGCCGGTCTAGCGGCCGCACGACTCGTGCGATACGCGCGGTCGGCAGCGTCGTGACCGCACGTTTCGCACGACTCGTGCCCGGGTCAGAGCAGCTTGCGGAACCAGTCGGTCGCGTTCGGGTTGTCGTTGTACGGCTGGATGTTGTCGTAGCCGTGCGACCGGTACAGGCGCCCCGCCGCCTCCAGACTCGCGTTGGTGTCGAGCACGACCTCCGTCGCGCCGAACCCCCGCGCCCGATGCTCCAGCTCGGACAGGATCGCCCGCCCCAGCCCACGCCCGCGATGCGTGGGCGACACCCACAGGTGCTTGATCTCGTAGCGGACCACCGGCAGCTCTGGGTCGATGTCGGCGAGCGGGACGCTCAGCTCCCTGATACCGCCGCAGCCCGCTTCGCCGTCCTCGTCGTACGCCAGCAGGAACACTCCGGCCGGCGCCACGAACTGGCCGGGGTCGGGGAACGTGGTGCGGTATGCGCCCTGCGACGCGGGGAACGACGCCGCGCGCTCCGCGAAGTAGTCGCTCAGCATCCGGTGGGCGGTCGCGTCCGTGACGGCGACATCAGCAAAAGACACCATCGACCCAGGTTAGTTCGATGCGGCTCGTTCGGTGCGGGTGGTTCGGCGCGAGTCGTCCGGCGCGCACCCCGAGCATCCCGGACTCTTCCCCATGGTGCGGCGGGTAGATTGGTCGAGTGACTATTCGCGTAGCCGTCGCAGGGGCGACCGGAAAACTGGGCAGCGTCGCCGTGCGGCTGATCGAGCAGGCCGCCGACCTCGAGCTCGTCGCCAGCCTCGACTCCCGTTCCCCGCTGGAGGACATGCTCGTCGCCGACGTGCTCGTCGATATGACGCTGCCGGCGGTGAGCCCCGGGATCGTGTCGTTCGCGGTCGACAACGGCCTGAACGTGCTCGTCGGGACGTCCGGGTGGTCGGCCGATCGCATCCTGGACCTGGAGCGGCGCGTCGCGGCGCACGAGGGAACCGGCGCCGTTGTCATCCCCAACTTCTCGCTGGGCTCCGCGCTCGGCACTGCGTTCGCGACCGTCGCCGCACGCTTTTTCGACTCGATCGAGATCATCGAGGCCCACGGCGCAGGCAAGGTCGACTCGCCCTCCGGCACGGCCGTGCGCACCGCCGAGCTGATCGGTGCAGCACGCGCAGAACGAGGGCCAGTGGATGCGCCGCACACCGACCAGCGCGCCCGCGGGCAGCAGGTGGCGAGTGTCCCCATCCACAGCCTCCGGATGCGCGGCCTCGTTGCGCAGCAGCAGGTCATTTTCGGCGGCGCGGGGGAGACTCTCACGATCCGGCACGACACCGTCGGTTCCGAGTCGTACGAGGCGGGCATCCTGCTCGCGATCCGTGCGGCGGCGTCCGCCACGGGGGTGACGGTCGGTCTCGATAAGCTGGTCGACCTCGGAATCGCAGAGCCCAACGGAGAGCCACCCCGGCCGACCGTACGCGAGACGGCGTAGCCGCCGTGCGCAACCGTATCGCCGCGATCGTGATGGCCGCGATCCTGGTCATCTACCTGGTGCTGGTGTTCCAGCGGGCGATCATGCTGATCGCGACGGGCGAGGGCATCGCCATCGCGATGGGGATCGCCCTGCTCGCTCTGCCGCTGGTGGCGGCGTGGGCCATCGGCCGCGAGCTGCTGTTCGGCGCTCGCACCGAGAAGCTGGTGAAGATCCTGGATGCGGAGGGCGGCCTCCCCGTCGAAGACCTCCCCGTGCGCGCCAGCGGCCGACCGCTCCGCGACGCGGCGGACGAGGAGTTCCCGCGCTACAAGGCCGAGGTCGAGGCGGAGCCGGAGAGCTGGCGTGCCTGGTTCCGGCTGGGTCTCGCCTACGACGCCTCCGGCGACCGCAGGCGGGCACGCTCGGCGCTGCGCGAGTCGATCCGTCTGTACCGCACGCAGCAGCGCGCGGCGGCGTAGGAGCCGCGCTGCGGGTAGTCGCCGCGCTGCGGGCAGCCGCCGCGCTGCGGGTAGCCGCCGCGCTGCGGGCAGCCGCCGCGCTGCGCACTTACCGCTTCGCGACCAGTCGGTTCATCGCATCCCGAACCGTCGGCTCGGAGAACACGAAGCCGTCGTCGAGCAGCTTCTGCGGCACCACCTTCTGGCTCGCCAGCAGCAGCTCGCGCCCCGCGTCGCCGAGCGCGAGAGTGATCGCCTTCTCCGGCAGCGGAAGGCCGTACGGTCGTCGCAGAGCCGCCGCGAGTGAGCGCAGCACCGTGTCGGCGGTCGCGGGGGTCGGGCCTGCGATGTTCACCGGTCCGCTCAGCGTCGAGCCGAGGAGGTGCACGATCGCCGCGGCCTCGTCGTGCAGGCTCACCCAGGGCCAGTGCTGGCCCCCGCCCGCGATCGGGCCGAGCAGGCCGAGCTTTCCAGCGGGCAGCAGTGGCTTCATCGCGCCGCCGCGCCCGATGACGACGCCCGTGCGCAGCGTGACGACGCGGGTCTTCTCCGGGGCCAGGTGTGCGGCGGACTCCCACGCCTCGACGACGTCAGGCAGGAATCCCGTTCCCCTGATCGCCGTCTCTGTGAGCTTCTGGCCGGGCCGGTCGCCGTAGAAGCCGACCGCCGATCCGCTCAGGAACACGGAGGGAGGGGACGCGGCCATCCGCATCGCGTCGGTCAGCGTGTGCGTCGCCTCCAGGCGCGAGGCCAGGATGTTCCGTCTCCACGCCGGCGTCCACGGCAGGCGGCTGAGGGATGCGCCGGACAGGTTGACGACCGCATCCACCCGGTCCATCAGGGTGAAGTCGATGATGCGAGCGGACGGCGCCCAGTTGAACTCGTTCGCGCCTTTCGGTGTGCCGCGGACGAGTCTCAGCACCTCGTGGCCGTTCGCTGCCAACTGCGCGGTGACCTCGGTGCCGATCATGCCGGAGGCGCCCGCGATGAGCACCTTCATGCGCTAGGCCAGGGTGGCTTCGATGGTGATCGGGATGCCGACCAGCGCGCGCGACACCGGGCAGCCGCTCTTCGCCTCGTCGGCGAGGCGGGCGAAGTCCTCCTGCGAGAGCCCGGGCACGGTGGCCTGGACGACCAGGTGGCTGCCGGTGATTCCCTCGGCGGGGTCGAAGGTCACGTGCGCGGTGACCTCGATGCGTTCCGGCGTGGTGCCGAAGCCGCTGAGAGCGTTCGAGAACGCCATGGAGAAGCAGGCGGAGTGCGCGGCGCCGAGCAGTTCCTCCGGCGTGGTGACGTCGTTGGAGCCCTGCGAGCGCGCGGCCCAGGTGACCGGGAACTGCGCGGAGTGCGACGAGTCGAGGGTGACCTCGCCCGAGCCGGATTTGAGGTCGCCGGTCCAGACCGTTGTCGATTCGCTCGTGACTGCCATGGTGGTCCTCCTCGTCGTTCCCTCCGCACGTTCCGCGGACGGTTCGACCAGCCTAATAGCGCCGTCCGACACCGCGAGGGGCGTACGGCGGATTCCCTGCTACCCGCTCAGACGCTCCGTGCTCTCCGCTCAGACGGCTGCTGCCGCGCTCCTCCTGATCAGGCCGGCGCGCACCAGGAGTAGGTAGATCTGGCAGCCGAGGCAGTATCCGAACACCGAGTTGAGGAACGCCGCGACGAACGCGAGACCGGCGGCGATCGGGAGCACGTACGGCACGCCGACCAGGTGCAGGAGCAGGCCGAATCCTGTCACGAAGAGCCCGACGCCCTGCGCGAAGGTCGGGGGAGCGGCATCCTCCAGTTCGGCCGGAGGGGAGAGCCGCGGCCGCACGACCGCGCGGAACAGTGCGCCGTACGGGTGGCGCCTGATTCCGGCGAACGCACCCCAGGCGAAGAGCAGCGCGATCGCCAGGAGAAGCCAGAACGCCGCCGTCGTCGCGCCGACCAGACCGAGGAAGACGTCGATCAGCAGCGAGACGGCGGTGATCCCTGCGCCGAAACGAGGGGAGCGCGGGTCGATCCCCGCGCGGGCGGCGGGCGCGGCGGGAGCCGGAGAGGTGGCGGGTGTGGCGTCAGGCTGAGACATGGTCGCTCCCTGCGATGGTGTCGATGGTGGAGCGCACTTCGTCAGCGCGGGCGACGCCGCCGATGCGTGCGCGGATGGTGCCGGACGGGTCGAGCACGAGGGTGGTGGGGGTCTGCAGCACGCCGAAGCGCTTGGCGAGGTCGGGGCGGTGGGTGAGGTCCACATCCACATGGGCGACGCCGGGTCGTTCTTCGGCGATGCCGCCCAGGATGCGCGCGGTCGAGCGGCACGGGGCGCAGTACTCGGTGGAGAACTGGAGGAGCGTGACGCTGCTGCCGAACGCGGGCGCGCCGACGTCGGCCGGCGTGACCACTTTCGCGTCGCGGGAGCGCCCTGCCTCGCGTACGCGGCCCGTCGTCCGACGCCAGAGCAGGCCGGCGGCGGTCGCGACGGCGACGAGCGCGACGATGACGGATGCCGCAGCCAAGGCGTTCATGGTCGCCGACGTTACGCCCGCCGCGGCACGGGATGCGGTGTGTGACGACAGATGACGCGCCGGCCTGTGCAGAACGCGACCTGTCCACAGATCCGCAGAAGGGGCGAGCGCCCGGAGCGACCGACCCGATAACCTTGTGCCATGTCGAACTCCTCCAATCCGTTCGGTCAGGTGCTGGTCGCCCTGGTCACCCCGTTCACCGCCGATGGCGAAGTCGACTGGGCAGGCGTGGAGAAGCACATCGACGACGTGATCACGGCGGGTGCAGACGGCATCGTCGTCACGGGAACGACGGGGGAGACCTCCACGCTCACCGACCACGAGAAGCTGCGGCTGGTCGAGGTCGGCAAAGACGTCGCGGCGGGCCGCGCCAAGATCATCACGGGCGGCGGCTCGAACGAGACGGCGCACGCCATCCAGCTCTACCAGCAGAGCGAGAAGGCGGGGGCAGACGGTGTCATGATCGTCACGCCCTACTACAACAAGCCGACGCAGGCGGGCATCCTCACCCACTTCCGCCTGATCGCGGACTCCACCGATCTTCCGGTGATCCTCTACGACATCCCCGGCCGCACGGGCGTCCCGATCAAGTACGAGACCATCCTCCGCATCGCGAAGCACCCGAACGTGCGCGCGATCAAAGACGCGAAGGGCGATTTCAGCGAGGTGAGCCGCGTGCTCAACCAGACCGATCTGCTCTACTTCTCCGGCGACGACGCCAACGTGCTCCCGCACCTGGCGATCGGCGCCACGGGACTCATCGGCGTCACAGCCAACATCGCTGCGCGGCCGTACCGCCAGATCGTGGATGCGGTCAACGCGGGCGACCTCGCCACGGCGACCGCAGCGCACCAGAAGCTCGAGCCGCTCGTCCGCGCCGTCATGACGCACGTGCCTGGCACGGTGGCGGCCAAGTACATCCTGCACGGCCTCGGCCGCATCTCCAGCCCGCGCGTGCGCCTGCCGCTCGTCGGTCCGGAGGAGTGGGAGGCCGCTCAGATCGAAGACGAGCTCGACCTCGTCAAAGACATCCCCGGTGTCGACTTCTCCAACTTCCGGCCGGATCGCAACGCCGCCGCAGGCGGTGCTCTGCCCCGAATCGCCGGAACCACTCGATAGGCCGTGCCACTGTACGGCTCGAACCACAACAGGCGCCCAGCGCCGGTATCTGTTTAGGAGGGCATATGCCCAACCTCGTCTCCGACCCGCCCGCTCTCGAACCGGGCACTCTCAGGATCATCCCCACAGGCGGCCTGGGGGAGATCGGCCGCAACATGACGGTCTTCGAATACGAGGGCAAGCTCCTCATCGTCGACTGCGGCGTCCTCTTCCCCGAGGAGAACCAGCCGGGCGTCGACCTCATCCTGCCGGACTTCCAGCCGGTTCGCGACCGTCTCGACGACATCGTCGGCGTCGTCCTCACCCACGGGCACGAAGACCACATCGGCGCCGTTCCATACCTCTTGAAGCTGCGCAGGGACATCCCGCTGATCGGCTCCGGCCTCACGCTCGCGCTGGTGGAGGCGAAGCTCAAGGAGCACCGCATCCAGCCGTACAGCCTCACCGTCAAGGAGGGCCAGGTCGAGCAGCTCGGGCCGTTCTCGCTGGAGTTCGTCGCCGTCAACCACTCCATCCCGGATGCGCTCGCCGTCGCGATCACCACGCCGGCCGGCGTCGTACTGCACACCGGCGATTTCAAGATGGACCAGCTCCCGCTCGACGACCGTCTCACCGACCTGCGCGCGTTCGCGAGGCTGGGCGAGAAGGGCGTCGACCTGTTCCTCGCCGACTCCACGAACGCGGACGTCCCGGGCTTCACGCCGCTGGAACGCTCGATCGGCCCCGTGCTCGACAACGTCATCGCCCGTGCGCCTCGCCGCGTGATCGTCGCCAGCTTCTCCAGCCACGTCCACCGTGTGCAGCAGGTGCTCGACGCCGCTGCCGCCAACGGGCGCCGTGTCGCGCTCCTCGGACGCTCGATGGTGCGCAACATGGGCATCGCGGCCGACCTCGGCTACCTCAAGGTGCCTGAGGGCGTGCTGATCGACTACAAGAAGGCCGCGGACCTTCCCGACGACGAGATCGTCTACATGTCCACGGGATCGCAGGGCGAGCCGATGGCGGTGCTCGCGCGCATGGCCAATCTCGACCACCAGATCGAGGTCGGACAGGGCGACACGGTCATCCTCGCGTCCAGCCTCATCCCCGGCAACGAGAACGCCGTCTACCGCGTGATCGACGGCCTCACCAAGCTCGGCGCCAACGTCGTGCACAAGGGCAACGCCAAGGTGCACGTCTCCGGGCACGCCGCAGCGGGCGAACTTCTCTACTGCTACAACATCCTGAAGCCGAAGAACGTCATGCCCGTTCACGGCGAGTACCGCCACCTGGTCGCCAACGCCCGTCTCGCGATGGACACCGGCGTGCCGGAGCAGAACACCATCCTCGCCGAAGACGGAACGGTCATCGACCTCCGCGACGGCGTCGCGCGCGTCGTCGGTCAGCTCGACCTCGGCTTCGTCTACGTGGACGGCTCGAGTGTCGGCGAGATCACGGATGCGGACCTCAAGGACCGCCGCATCCTCGGTGAGGAAGGCTTCATCTCGATCATCGTCGTCGTCGAGGCGGCGACCGGTCGCATCGTCACCGGCCCGGAGATCCACGCACGCGGATTCGCCGAGGACGACGCGGTGTTCGATGCCGTCAAGCCGAAGATCGCGTCGGCGCTGGCCGAGGCCGCCCACAACGGCGTCCGTGACTCGCACGCCCTGTCGCAGGTCGTGCGGCGAACGGTCGGTCGCTGGGTGAACACCAGCTACCGCCGCCGACCGATGATCGTTCCGCTCGTCATCGAGGCATGACACACTAGCCGAACAGATACCGGGGGGCCGGTTTGCCCCGTTCGTGCTGCGGACGGGGGCGGATTCAGCAGAAAGCAGGAGCAGTGGGGGTAACGCGACGATGGGTCTTTCCCATCATCCGTCTGGTTCTGGTCGCCGTCGTGGCGGCTGCGCTCGTCAAGCTGGCGTTCTTCGGCGATGGTCCGTCGACGAACGACCCGCTGCAACCGACCGCTGAGCTCAGCGATCCGACTGTCGCCGTGCAGACCGGCACGATCGTCAACGACGTGACCGTGAGCGGATCCATCGTCGCCGACCCCGCCGCCCCCGTCAGGGCCACGGCGGCGGGCGTCGTCGACGAGGTCCAGGTCGCGGTCGGCGCTGCGGTCGATGCGGGAGCGACGCTCTACGACATCAAGGTGGAGACGCCGCGCGACCCGGTGGAGTCGACCGGCCCGGACGGTCTGCCCGTCGTCACGCAGCCGAAACCCGCCGTGAGCTACGTCGAGGTCACCGCGCCGATCAGCGGAGTCGTCTCCGCGCTGCCGGTCATCCCCGGCCAGTCCGTCGCGGTCGGCGAGGCGACCGGAGGCATCGCGCCGCCGACCTTCTCGGCAACGGCGTCCCTCCCCTCGGCGCAGCAGTATCGCCTTCTCAACCGGCCTACCGAGGCCGTCGTCACGATCAAGAACGGACCGGCGCCGTTCACCTGCACTGGCCTCACCATCACGACGCCCGCGGCCACCGCTGACACGCCGCAGGTTCCGACCTCTGGCGGAGACCAGCAGGGAGGTGGGAACTCCGGATCGACCACGACCGTCCGCTGCGCCATCCCAGCCGGTGTCACGGTGTTCGCTGGTCTGGCCGCCGACCTCACGATGTCTGGCGGTCGTGCCGAGGGGGTGCTGACCGTGCCGACCACGGCGATCAAGGGCACGGCGGAGAAGGGCATCGTCTACCTGCCGGATCCGAAGGGTGGCGATCCGAAAGAGGTCGCCGTCACCCTCGGCCTCACCGACGGCAAGACCGTCGAGGTGCGCGGCGGGGTGAAAGAAGGGGACACGATCCTCGAGTTCGTTCCCGGCGCGCCGATGCCGGACGAGAACGGCTGCATCACCGGGCCGGACGGCTCGATGTCCTGCGCGTCGGTCGGCTCGTGAGCCTGCTGCGGCTCGAGGGCGTGACGAAGACCGTCGACATCCCGGATGCGGACCCGCTGACCATCCTGGACGGCGTCGATCTGGTGGTCGAGCACGGCGAGCGCGCCTCCATCGTCGGTCGCTCCGGCTCCGGGAAATCCACGCTGCTCAACATCCTCGGCCTGCTCGACGCCCCGACCTCCGGGGTCTTCGAGTTCGACGGCCGACCCGTTGCGCGGCTCCGTTCCGGCGCCCGCGACCGGCAGCGCGGCACCGATGTCGGCTTCATCTTCCAGCAGTTCAACCTGCTCTCCGGGCGCACGGCGCTGGAGAACGTGATGACCCCGCTGCTCTACGCGAGCGGGCGCAGGTTCTGGCGGCGGCGGGCGATCGCCGCCGAGATCCTCGACAGAGTCGGGCTCGGGCACCGCATGGACACCATGCCCGAGAAGCTGTCCGGGGGCGAGCAGCAGCGCGTCGCCATCGCCAGGGCGCTCGTTCGAGAGCCGCGGCTCATTCTCGCCGACGAGCCGACCGGCGCGTTGGACGTCGAGACAGGCACCTCGGTGATGGGACTGCTCGACACCGTCGCCACCGACTACGGAGCGGCGCTCGTCACCATCACGCACGATCCGGCCATCGCCGCCCTTGCGGACGAACGGCACCGTCTGGACGGCGGCAGACTGCATCCACTCGGCTCCGCGCAGGACGTCGCGGCATGAGGGCGGTCGAGTCCGTCTGGGGCGCGATCGTCGAAGCGTGGCAGGAGGTGCGCATCCATCGGGTGCGTGTGCTCCTGTCGCTCATCGGCGTCGCGGTCGCGGTCTGCGCGCTCAGCTCCGTGGTGGGACTGGCCAACATCGCCCAGCAGGGCATGACCGAGTCCAACGAGCGCTACGGCGGCAGGCCGGCGCTTCTCTCGGTGACGGCGTCGTACGCCCCGGACGGCACGCCGATGCCGGCGGGTGGGCTCCCCGAGGCGTGGGCCGGCGTCGTCGAACGTCACAAGATCGAATACACCTCGTCAGTGCGACAGGGCGGGATGCGCGTGCAGTTCCGCGGCGGAGTCGCCGAGGTGCAGACCACCGCCGTCGACCAGCCGTATGCGGCGATGCACCGTATCCGCGTCGCCCAGGGCTCGTGGTTCACGAAGGCCGATGCCGACCGGCTCGCACCGGCCATCGTGGTCAATGGGGACTTCTGGCGGAAGCTCGGATCGCCGTCGCTCGGGTCGCATCCCACTGCCAGGGTCACGAGCGGGGATGGCGAAGTCACGGCGGTCGTCGTCGGTGTGCTTCGCACCTCGGGGTACGAGGACATGACGCCGTCCGCGTTCGTCCTCACCTCCGCCGCGCCCCGGGTGATGTCGATCGACTACTCGGGAGGCGCGCCTGCGAACCTCGAGGCGTGGGTTCCGCCCGAGCTTGCCGAACCGCTCACCGCCACGATCCGTGCGGAACTCGACCAGTCGCTCGGCGCGGGAGCCACGAGCGTCAGCAGGGCGGACTACCTCGCCGGCGGCGACGACCCCCTCGTGTTCTTCAAGCTGATCGTCGGCGGCATCGCGGTGCTCGTTCTGCTGCTGGGTGCCCTTGGACTGGTCAACATCGCCCTGGTGACGGTGCGCCACCGCATCCGCGAGATCGGTGTGCGCCGGAGCTTCGGAGCGACCGCCGGTCGTGTCTTCTTCGCGGTGATGATGGAGAGCGTCGTCGCGACCGTCGTCGCCGGCGCTGCTGGGGTGGGGTTGTCCATCCTTATCGTGAAGAGCCCGTGGCTGGAGCAGATGATCGGCCAGGGCATGGTGTCCGACTTCCCGCCGTTCCCTGTCGAGGCCGCCGTGATCGGGATGGTCGCGGCGACCGCGGTGGGAGCGCTCGCCGGGTTGCTTCCCGCGCTCGTCGCCGTGCGGGTGAAGGTCATCGACGCCATCCGGTACTGATCGGCGATGGGGTGACCTCGGTTTCGTAACCTCGCCGTTACACGTCTCCCGGTAGCGTTCCTGCATGACAGCATTCCGGATCAGGGCAGCGACGGGCGATGACGCGCGCTTCCTCGCGGACATGCTCGTCGAGGCGTCCAACTGGAATCCCGTCCGCGCGCGTCCCCGGGTCGCCGTGCTCGAGGACCCGACGGTGTCCAGGTACATCAGCGGGTGGATGCGCCCCGGCGACTTCGGCTCTGTCGCCGTCGACACGCGTGACGTTCCTGTCGGCGCGTGCTGGGGCCGGTTGTTCCCCGCGAACGCGCCGGGGTACGGGTTCGTCGCGGTCGGCGTGCCGGAGCTCACGCTCGGCGTGAACACGCAATGGCGGGCCCGTGGCGTCGGAAGGGCTCTGTTGCAGGCGGTCGTCAAGCAGGCGGGAGCAGCAGGGCACAACCGGCTCAGCCTGAGCGTCGAACGGGCGAACTTCGCCCAGCGGCTCTACATCAGCGAGGGGTACATCACCGTCGAGTCCGGCGCCGACTCTGACACGATGGTGCGCGCGGTGCACTGACGCCGCTTTTCGCGATTCCTTCACAGCGAGGCCGTGTAACGGATTTTCCACAATCCGCGCGCGGTAACCGGCCGATGACACGGGTGCGAAGTACCGTGGACCCTATGGCTACGAGCACCAAGTCGACATCGCGCGCGCGGAACTCCTCCGGCCGCGGCGGCTCGACCGCGCGCAAGCCGGCGGCGAAGACCGCGGCCCAGAAGACGGTCGCATACCCGACCGCCGACGCAGGGCCGAACCCGCTGGTCCGCGCCTGGATGGGCCTCGCCCACCTCACAGGCGCCGCCTTCCGTGCCCTCGGGCCGGAGAAGCTCGCCAAGGAGGAGCGCCGCGACGGGTTCCCGTTCTTCCTGGTCCTGCTCGCCGTGGCCGGCGCCGTGGTCGAGTGGTTCCTCATCAACGACCAGGTCGCCCGCACTCTGGATGCGTGGACCTTCGGTGGGCTGTTCGGTCGCGTGGCGTTCGCACTCCCGGTCATCATGGTCCTGTTCGCCGCGTGGCTGTTCCGGCACCCGAGCTCCGTCCACGACAACACGCGCATCGGAATCGGTCTGAGCATCCTGCTGCTCACCATCTCCGGGCTGTGCCACCTGTTCAGCTCGCACCCGCAGCCGAGCGACGGCATGGCGAAGCTCGCAGAGGCAGGGGGAGTGCTCGGCTGGCTGCTCGCCGCGCCCCTCGCGGCCCTGATCACGCCGTACGGCGCCGCCGCCGTGATCATCGTGCTGCTCATCCTCAGCATCTTCATCATCACCAAGACGCCGCCGAACAAGGTCGGCGTCCGCGTCCGCGAGCTCTACGCCTACCTGTTCGGAGCGCAGCTTCCCACCGAGGAGGAGCGCCAGGCCGCGAAGGAGGCCAAGACCCAGCAGGTCGAGCTGGACGGCGTGGACGACGACGCGGAGCCCGAGGCGAATCTGCCCTGGTGGCGCAGGAACAAGTCCGGCCGCGAGGAAGACCCGGCGTTCGACACCCCCGTCGTCGACGACAGCATCACCGAGGTGTTCGGCGACAGGTCGAAGGGCAAGGGCGAGTTCGCCACCGCACTGGAGCCGGATCCGGCGAGCGACCACTACAACACCGAGGTGCTGAGCGAGCTTGCGCTCGCGGAGGACGCCGTCAAGCGCTTCACGGGTGAGATCCCCTCGGCCGCGGCGATTCCCGGTGTGCCTGCCGCTCCGGCCGCGCCCGCCGTCCTTCCGGGGTTCGTGCCCGATGCGCACGGTGCAGGAGCGGACGACTTCGACGAGACCGCCGCCATCCCGTCCGCCTCCGAGCCGGCAGCGCCGTACCACCTGCCGTCCGCGGGGATGCTGTCCGCCGGCACTCCGGCCAAGACGAGGTCGAGCGCCAACGACGAGATCGTCGCCGCGATCACCGAGGTGCTCACCCAGTTCGGCGTGGATGCGAAGGTCACCGGATACTCCCGCGGGCCGACGGTCACGCAGTACGAGATCGAGCTCGGCCCCGGCGTGAAGGTCGAGCGGGTCACAGCGCTCAGCAAGAACCTTTCTTACGCGGTCGCCAGCAATGAGGTGCGCATCCTCTCTCCGATCCCCGGCAAGAGCGCGATCGGCATCGAGATCCCGAACTCCGACCGCGAGATCGTCTCGCTCGGCGACGTGCTGCGCTCGGGCGCCGCCACCAAGAGCACGCACCCGATGACGATCGGCGTCGGCAAAGACGTGGGCGGCGGTTACGTCGTCGCCAACCTGGCCAAGATGCCTCACCTCCTGGTGGCGGGCTCCACCGGGTCCGGAAAGTCCAGCTTCGTCAACTCGATGATCACCAGCCTGCTGATGCGTGCCAAGCCGTCCGACGTGCGCATGGTGCTGATCGACCCGAAGCGCGTCGAACTCACCATCTACGGCGGCGTCCCGCACCTCATCACGCCCATCATCACGAACCCCAAGAAGGCGGCAGAGGCGCTGCAGTGGGTCGTCAAAGAGATGGACATGCGCTACGACGATCTGGCGAGCTTCGGTTTCCGCCACATCGACGACTTCAACAAGGCCGTCGTCAACAACGAGATCGTGCTCCCCGCAGGCAGTGAGCGCACGCTCAAGCCGTACCCGTACCTCCTGGTGGTCGTCGACGAGCTCGCCGACCTGATGATGGTCGCCCCGCGCGACGTCGAGGACTCGATCGTCCGCATCACCCAGCTCGCCCGCGCATCCGGAATCCACCTGGTGCTCGCGACGCAGCGTCCGTCCGTGGATGTGGTCACCGGCCTCATCAAGGCGAACGTGCCGTCGCGACTCGCCTTCGCGGTCACGAGCGTCACCGACTCCCGCGTCATCCTCGACCAGCCCGGCGCCGACAAGCTCATCGGCCAGGGCGACGCCCTGTTCCTGCCGATGGGCGCCTCCAAGGCGATCCGTGTGCAGGGCGCCTGGGTGAACGAGGCGGAGATCCAGAAGGTCGTCGAGCACGTCACGCGTCAGGCGCGGCCGGAGTACCGGCAAGACGTCGCGGCGGCCGCGGAGAAGAAGCAGATCGACTCCGATATCGGCGACGACCTCGAGCTGCTGCTCGCCGCAGCCGAACTGGTCGTGTCGACGCAGTTCGGTTCGACGTCGATGCTGCAGCGCAAGCTGCGCGTCGGATTCGCGAAGGCCGGGCGCCTGATGGACCTGCTCGAGTCGCGCGAGATCGTCGGCCCGTCCGAAGGGTCGAAGGCCAGGGATGTGCTCGCCACGGTCGAGCAGTTGCCCGCTGTGCTCGCGACGCTGCGCGGCGAGGAGTCGCCGGGCGGAGGTGCGGGCGGGGGCGCAGGTGCCGGCCTGAGCGCGGCGGGCCCTGGGAGCGCATCCACTGTGTCTGCCGGTACCGGCGCACCTTCTGCTGCCGCCTCGTACGAGGACGACGACCAGTACGGCGGCGACCCTGTCGCGCGGATGACCGAGGGCTATCCTGAGGTGGACGGCGACTCGGACGAGGACGCCTGGCAGCTGACCGACAGGGAGTAGACCACATGTCGGTGCACGACACGCCTCCGCCGGCACCGGCGGAGGGGACCCCGGCACGGGCGAGCAACTGGAATCTGCCCAACATCATCACGGTGGTGCGCATCCTGCTGGCGCCGCTGTTCGTGTGGATGCTGCTCGCCGACGCGGGCGACGACGGCTGGCTTCGCTGGGCGGCCGCCGTGCTCTTCGTCATCGCCATCGCGACGGACGGCGTGGATGGCGCCATCGCTCGGCGCAACAACCTCGTGACCGAGCTGGGCAAACTGCTAGACCCGATCGCCGACAAGGTACTCACCGGGGGAGCGCTCGTCGCCCTGTCGATCCTGGGAGAGCTTCCGTGGTGGGTCACCATCGTGATCCTCTTGCGGGAGATCGGCATCACCGTGTACCGCTTCGTGGTCATCCGGCAGGGTGTGATCGCGGCCTCGCGCGGCGGCAAGATCAAGACCATCGTGCAGTCCGTTGCCATCAGCCTCGCCCTATTCCCGCTCTGGACCCTGTTCGGCGACTGGGTGTACTGGGTCAACGGCGTCGTGATGACGGCCGCGGTGATCCTCACGGTCGTCACCGGTGTCGACTACCTCTGGCAGGCGTGGAAGGGCCGGAGGGCCAAGCGTGCCGTCGTCTGACCTGAGCTCCGGCCTCATCCGCTTCCTGGCCGAGCGCGGGCTGACCGTCGCAGCGGCCGAGTCGCTGACCGGTGGTGAGCTCACCGCGGAGCTGACGCGTGTCGGAGGAGCGTCCGCCGTCGTGCTCGGCGGCGTCGTCGTCTACGCGACCGAGCTGAAGCACACCATCGTCGGGGTGGACGCGGAGCTGCTCGCCGCGGAGGGCCCGGTGCATCCCGAGGTCGCCAGGCAGCTCGCGTCAGGGGTGCGGGATGCGCTGGCCGTCTCCGGCCGGGCAGCCGACATCGGGCTCGCCACCACCGGGGTGGCAGGACCGGACCCGCAGGGCGGTCAGCCGGTCGGCACGGTGTTCGTCGGCATCTCGACCGCGGCGGGCACGCGGGCGGTCGAGCTCGCGCTCACCGGGACGCGCTCGGAAATCCGCCGCCAGGTGGTCGAACGCGTGCTCGAGGAGCTGGCCGACGAGGTCGGTCTCGACCGCGCGTGATGGCCGGGAATACCTGCTGTTACGGTCTCGTTACACCTGCTGCATTCACAAGAAAAGCCCAGTCGTCGCCGATATCGTTGAGCCTCATAAGATGCGCTAGTGTTGGCATCCGTTTAAGGTCCGATTCGTCGGCAGGGTAGAAGAAGGAGGCTCCGAATGATTCTTGTACGTCAGGAAATCGGCGACGTGCTCAGGGACTTCCGCCTGCAAAAGGGCCGTACGCTCCGACAGGTGGCCAGCAAGGCGAGTGTCGCCCTCGGCTACCTCAGCGAGGTGGAGCGCGGTCAGAAGGAAGCTTCGTCCGAGATTCTCGCCTCGGTCGCAGAAGCGCTGGACACTCCGATCTCCGTCATCATGCGCGAGGTCGGTGACCGTCTCGCTGTGCTGGAGGGGATCGAGCCCATCATCCCCGACACCGTCCCCGACGAGTTCGTCTCGGCGATGGACGCGGATCTGGTCGCACGCTGACACAGACTCACCAGAGAACGCCCCGGGAGACCGGGGCGTTCTTCGTTTCCCCGGCGATCCGCGCCGGGCAGACCCGTAGGGTGGTTCCATGAAGTTGAGTGAGTTCCAGCGCGCGATCCTCGATGAGTTCGGCTCGACGTACGGACAGGCGCTCACCACGGACCTCGTGCTCGGCGAGCTCGGCAACCGCACGGCGCAGCAGGCGCTCGCAGCGGGCGTCGCGCCCCGCGAGGTCTGGATCGCGCTCTGCCGCGAGACCGGCGTTCCGCAGGCGCACTGGTACGGCGCGGGCAAACCTGCGCCAAAGCGCTGACGCGACACGCCGCGTTCGAAAGTCTCGAAGATATGTTCGGATGTAGTTAGACTTCTTCACAACGGCAATCGAAAACGGGTTGTCCACAGATTCGCGTGGCCAACACCGAGTGTCGGACGTCCCCCGTACAGTCGATCTCGTTAGCGAAGCCGAGAAGGAGAACCGCACATGCCATCACCCGCAGACCGCGAAAAGGCGCTCGAGACCGCGCTCGCGCAGATCGACCGCCAGTTCGGCAAAGGCTCGGTCATGCGACTGGGCAGCGACGAGCGCGCACCCGTCGAGGTCGTCCCCACCGGATCGATCGCACTGGATGTGGCGCTCGGCATCGGCGGCCTCCCGCGCGGCCGCATCGTCGAGATCTACGGTCCGGAGTCCTCGGGTAAGACCACTCTGACCCTCCACGCCATCGCGAACGCACAGCGCGCCGGCGGCATCGCCGCCTTCATCGACGCCGAGCACGCGCTCGACCCCGAGTACGCTCGCAAGCTCGGCGTCGACATCGACGCCCTGCTCGTGTCTCAGCCGGACACCGGTGAGCAGGCGCTCGAGATCGCCGACATGCTGGTGCGAAGCGGATCGATCGACCTGATCGTCATCGACTCCGTTGCCGCGCTCGTGCCCCGCGCCGAGATCGAGGGCGAGATGGGCGACTCGCACGTCGGCCTCCAGGCCCGCCTCATGTCGCAGGCGCTTCGCAAGCTCACCGGTGGTCTCAACCAGACCAACACCACGATGATCTTCATCAACCAGCTCCGCGAGAAGATCGGAGTCTTCTTCGGAAGCCCCGAGACCACAGCCGGTGGTAAGGCGCTCAAGTTCTACGCCTCGGTCCGCCTCGACATCCGCCGTATCGAGACTCTGAAAGACGGAGCGGAAGCCGTCGGTAACCGCACCCGCGTCAAGGTCGTCAAGAATAAAATGGCGCCGCCGTTCAAGCAGGCCGAGTTCGACATCCTCTACGGTGTCGGCATCTCCCGAGAGGGCAGCCTCATCGACTTCGGCGTGGAGCACGCAATCGTCAAGAAGTCGGGCGCCTGGTACACCTACGAGGGCGACCAGCTCGGCCAGGGTAAAGAGAACTCGCGCAACTTCCTGATCAACAACCCCGACATCGCGCTCGATATCGAGAACAAGATCAAGATCAAGCTCGGAATCGTCGCCGACCCGAACGCGGTCGCCGAGGCGCCCGACAACGTCGGATCGCTCGAGGCGAAGCTGCAGGCTAAGAAGGGCGCGTAGCGTCCGGCCCGTCACGTGTGGTTCGTGAACGAACGACACGTGGCGGTCCTTCGCTGGGGGGAGCCGCTGAGCGGGACCCGCTGGTCGGGTTCGGGTCAACGGGGCCGGGCGAGCTGGTCCGGGCGAATGGGCCAGGGTGAGGCGAGAAAAGCGAGGAGTGACCCGTGGTGGTGCGATTTCCCTCCGAGTCGGAGTCTGGGGCCGGCCGCGGAGACGGCAGCGCAGGCGAAGAGGTGCGAGCTGAAGGCGCGGCGTCTGAGGGCGTGAGTGACGACGGCGCGCCCGATGGTGGCGCGGCCGATGGCGGCGCGCCCGATGGCGGCGCGGCTGCGGAGCGGCTTGCTCCCGTGACGTTTCTGCCGCGCTCCCGTGGTGCGGACCACCCATCGCGGCGGGTGAGCGGCGTGGAACCGAGGAGCACGGACAGCGAGTCCGTCCGGTCGGTCGTCGCCTTCCCCTCCGCGCATCCGGTCGGCCAGTCCGAGGACTCCGCCGCTGAGCGCAGGCGAACCACGGGACTGTGGTCGAAGGCCTTCCTCGAGGAAGCTGACACAGAGTCCGGTCGGAACGACGGGCCTTCCGCGAGCGGCGAGGCCGAGCGTTCGGACGGCGGTGTCGAGAAGCAGGTGAAGCGCGCATCCAACGTGTCGATCCACCAGCTCGCGCGGCGCGGCATGTCGCGCTGGGAACTGGAGCAGGTGCTCGCGAAGCGCGAGATCGAGCCGACCGTCGCTCAGGCGGAGCTGGATCGGCTGGAGAGCGTCGGCCTGCTTGACGACGCGGCACTCGCTGTCACACTCGTGTACACCCAGCACAACCGCAAGGGCCTGGGACGATCGGCCATCGCCCAGGAGCTGCACAGGCGGCACATCGCGCCGGAACTCGTCGAGGAAGCGCTCGCGGAGATCGCCGACGACGATGAGCTCGAACGCGCCACGGAGCTGGCGATGAAGCGCGTCGGGCAGTTGTCCACCTACGACGACGAGACGGCGAAGCGGCGCCTCCACGGGTTCCTGGCTCGCAAGGGCTACAGTTCGTCCGTCGTACGGCAGGCGATGGATGCGGCGCTCGCCACCCGCGGTCGCCGCAGCGGAGTGCGCTTCGAGTAGCGGGCTCGCATCCGGGGCTGTTGCGGCAGTCGTGGCTGTTGGGGCTGTCGCGGCTGTCGCGGCGGTCGCGGCTGTTGCGGCGGTCGCTGCGGTCGCGTTGCGACGCGGTTCGGTTCTTCAGCCGGGCGAACGTAAACTTGTCGCACTATGAGCATTACCGAAGAGCGCAGCACCATCATGCCGTCGGACGCAGCCGTGCGACCGGACGGGCGCGCGCGCACCTATGAGGTCCGCACGTTCGGCTGCCAGATGAATGTGCACGACTCGGAACGACTCAGCGGTTCGCTGGAAGCGGCGGGCTACGTGGCGGCAGACGGCGAAGAGGCCGACATCGTCGTCATCAACACCTGCGCCGTGCGCGAGAACGCGGACAACAAGCTGTACGGCAACCTCGGTCACCTCGCCGCCGTCAAGAAGCGGCACGACGGGATGCAGATCGCCGTCGGCGGCTGCCTCGCGCAGAAGGACAAGAACGTCATCCTCGAGAAGGCGCCCTGGGTGGACGTCGTCTTCGGCACCCACAACATGGGGTCCCTTCCGAGCCTGCTCGAACGGGCACGGCACAACGACGCCGCCGAGATCGAGATTCTCGAAGCGCTCGAGACGTTCCCATCGACTCTTCCCACTAAGCGCGATTCCAGCTACAGCGGGTGGGTGTCGATCTCGGTCGGCTGCAACAACACCTGCACCTTCTGCATCGTCCCCTCGCTGCGCGGCAAAGAGAAGGACCGCCGACCGGGCGACATCCTGGCCGAGATCCAGGCGCTCGTTGACGACGGCGCCATCGAGGTCACCCTACTCGGCCAGAACGTCAACTCGTACGGCGTCGAGTTCGGCGACCGGCAGGCGTTCTCCAAGCTGCTTCGCGCGGCGGGCGAGATCGACGGACTCGAGCGAATCCGGTTCACCAGCCCGCACCCCGCCGCCTTCACCGACGACGTGATCGACGCGATGGCGGAGACGGACTCGGTCATGCCCCAACTGCACATGCCGCTGCAGTCCGGGTCGGACCGCATTCTGAAGGCGATGCGTCGCTCCTACCGGTCCGAGAAGTTCCTCGGAATCCTCGACCGCGTGGGCGCGAAGCTGCCGGATGCGGCGATCAGCACCGACATCATCGTCGGCTTCCCCGGTGAGACAGAAGAAGACTTCCTCGAGACGATGCGCGTCGTCGAGGCGGCCCGCTTCTCGTCCGCCTTCACGTTCCAGTACTCGGTCCGGCCGGGCACCCCGGCCGCGACGATGGACGAGCAGGTTCCGAAGGCGGTCGTACAGGACAGGTACGAACGCCTCATCGCCCTGCAGGAGCGTATCTCGCTCGAAGAGAACGAGAAGGTCATCGGACGCCAGGTCGAACTCCTCGTCGCCAACGGCGAGGGCCGCAAGGACGCAGACACGCACCGTCTCAGCGGCCGCGCCCTCGACAGCCGTCTGGTCCACTTCGAGGTCCCGGCCGGGTCTCCGGTGCCGCGCCCGGGAGACGTCGTCACCGTGACGGTCACCCAGGCTGCACCCTTCTACCTGATCGCCGACTCCGCCGACGGAGCGCCGCTCGCGATCCGCCGCACCCGCGCGGGCGACGCGTGGGACAGGGCAGAGGCCGAGTCCTGCGCGGTCCCAGCACACGGCGATGGCGTCGCGTCCGGAGGCAAAGGCCGCGTCTCGCTCGGCCTGCCGACCCTCCGCATCGGAGAGCCGCTCACGTCGCCCGGCGTCGGCACGATGCCGATCTACGACCCGACGGACGGCCAGCGCTGACCGCGCCGGCCACCTCGGAGGGCGGCGCCGATCCCGCCGAACCCGCCGATCCCGCTGGCGGCGCCTGTGGCGACGGGATGCGCGGTGCCACGGCACGAGTCGACGCGCGTCCGGCCGTCGATACCCCGCATCCCGCCGAGACCACCGACGGCGAACTCGACCCCAGCGCATCCGCCACCCCCATCATGGCGATTGTCGGACCGACCGGCACCGGCAAGACCGACCTGTCGCTCGACCTCGCCGAGCGTCTGCGCGCGGACGGGCGCGGCGCGGAGATCGTCAACGCCGACGCCATGCAGCTCTACCGCGGCATGGACATCGGCACCGCCAAGATCGGCCAGCACGAGTGGCGGGGCATCCCGCACCACCTGTTCGACGTGCTCGACGTGCTCGACGAAGCCACGGTCGCCCGCTATCAGCCGGAAGCGCGCGCTGCCGTCAGCGACATCCTCGCCCGTGGCAGCGTGCCCATCCTGGTGGGCGGGTCAGGGCTGTACGTGTCGAGCGTCATCTACGACTTCCGCTTCCCCGGCACCGACCAGACCCTCCGCGCCGAACTCGAAGCGGAGCTCACCGCGCACGGCCCTGGGACGCTCTATCGGCGGCTCCTCGACGTCGACCCGGCCGCCGCTGCGAACATCGGGCCGAGCAACGGGCGCCGGCTGGTGCGCGCGCTCGAAGTGGTCGCCATCACCGGGGAGCCGGTCAGCGCATCCCTGCCGGACGAGCCCGTTCCCTGGCGGCCGGCCACCATCATCGGTCTCGCCGCCCCGCGCGAGCAGTTGACGGCCAGACTGGATGCACGCGTCGGGCGGATGTGGGACGCGGGCCTTCTCGACGAGGTCGAGCGACTCATCCCGCTCGGGCTGGAGCGCGGTGTGACGGCCAGCCGGGCGATCGGCTACGCGCAGGCCCTCGCCGAACTGCGCGGAGAGCTCAGCCGCGCCGAGGCGATCGCGCAGACCCAGCAGCTCACCAGGCGGTACGCGCGGAGGCAGGTGAGCTGGTTCAAACGGTACCCGCGCATCCACTGGCTGGACTACGACGACGAGAATCTGACCGCCTCGGCGCTCGGTAGGCTGTGAGCATGGCGACAACCCTCCACTTCACCAAAGGTCAGGGCACGGGAAACGACTTCGTGCTGTTCTCCGACCCGGACGGCCAGGTGAACCTCAGCGCGACGCAGATCGCCGAGATCTGCGACAGGCACTTCGGGATCGGCGCGGACGGGATCATCCGCGCCGTGCGGTCGAAGCACCTCCCGGAGGGCGCAGAGGCGCTGGCAGAGGACGACGGCGCCGAGTGGTTCATGGACTACTACAACGCGGACGGGTCGCCCGCTGAGATGTGCGGCAACGGCATCCGGGTGTACGTGCGCTACCTGCTCGCGTCCGGCCTCGCCGAGCTCGCAGACGGCGACACTCTCGCCATCGGCACCCGCTCTGGCGTGCGCGACGTGCAGCGCAACCTCACGGGCTTCCAGGTGGACCTCGGACGGTGGTCGCTCGACGGCGGCGAGCCGCTGGTGCGCGCCAAGGAGCTTCCGGTGGCACGGCCAGGACTCGGGATCGACATGGGCAACCCGCACGTGGTGGTCGCCGTCGCCGACGAGTCGGAGCTCGAAGCCGCCGACCTCAGTTACATCCCGCACATCGAGCCGGAGCCCGCCGACGGAGCGAACGTCGAGTTCGTCGTGCCGCACGAGCCCCTGATCGTCGACGGCGTCGGACGCATCCGGATGCGCGTGCACGAGCGCGGAAGTGGCGAGACCCTGTCCTGCGGCACGGGAGCCGCGGCCGCGGCTCTCGCCGTGCGCTACTGGGCCGGGCAGGGCGCCCCGAACCAGTGGCGAGTGGATGTGCCGGGCGGCACGGTCGGCGTCCGCATGTTCGCGACGGAGGACGGCGAGCACGTCGCCCTGTCCGGCCCCGCCGAGCTCGTCTACACGGGCACCATCGACCTCGCCTGACCTCACCCGCCACGCAATCGAGCCCAGGGTTTTTCACCGCGAGTCGCGTGTTTGAGGTGAAAAAGGCTGGGCTCGATTGCTTGGGCGGCTAGGCGGCGGAGCGGCGGGCGCGGAGGACACGGTAGCCCTTGGAGGTGGCCGCGCGCGTGGTGCTCAGGTCGGGGAAGGTCGCCTGCATCCAGCGGTGCAGCGAGTCGGAGCCGAGGTTGCGCTGCACGACCAGCCACGCGTCCGAGCCCGGCTCGAGGCGCGGCAGCCAGCGCTCCAGCAGATTGTGCAGCTCGTTCTTGCCCACCCGGATGGGCGGATTCGACCAGATCGTCGTAAAAAATACATCATCGGGAACATCATCCGGCGTGGATGTGTTTACATTGGTGAGACCGAGCTTCTGCGCGTTCCTGCGCACCACGTCCAACGCTCGGGTATTGACGTCGACGGCCCAGACGGTCGCGTGAGGGGATTCGAGAGCAAGTGTGAGAGCCACAGGCCCCCAGCCGCATCCGAGGTCCAAGAGGTGACCTCCTGGCGGTGCTGAGGGGACATGGTCGAGGAGCACTCGCGTACCCGTGTCAACGCGCTCGGGGCTGAAGATTCCGTTCGCCGTCGTCAACTCGAAGGTCTGTCCGGCGAGTCGGACGGTGAACGGACGGAGCTTCAGTTCGCTCTCGGGCGCCGGGGAAAAGTAGTGATCTCCGCTGGCCATAAGAGGACCGTACAGGACGCTAACAAACTAGGGTTAACCCAGATGCAGGATTTTCAGATGAATGAACATGTGAGCACAGAAGAAACGCCGACGGCCGATCAGCCGACGGACACCAGCCGCGACGCCGACGTCGTTGCCCGCGTGCTCGCCGCCGCGGAGAGCCGCGCCGGCATGACGCTGTTCGGCGGGGGCGCCCAGGCGCTCCAGACCGAGCACACCGACGACGCCGGCCACGACGGCGAGCAGTTCGAACGCGAGGAACGCGCAGCGCTCCGCCGTGTCTCCGGACTCTCCACCGAGCTCGAAGACGTCACAGAGGTCGAGTACCGGCAGCTCCGCCTGGAGAACGTCGTGCTCATCGGCGTCTACTCGCAGGGTTCGCTGCAGGATGCGGAGAACTCCATCAGGGAGCTCGCCGCCCTGGCAGAGACTGCCGGTGCCGTGGTGCTCGACGGGCTGCTCCAGCGTCGACCGCACCCCGACCCGAGCACCTACCTCGGCAAGGGCAAGGCGCAGGAGCTCGCCGGCGTCGTCGCCGCCCTCGGCGCCGACACCGTGATCGCGGACACCGAGCTGGCCCCGAGCCAGCGGCGCGCGCTCGAAGACGTGGTGAAGGTGAAGGTGATCGACCGCACGGCCGTGATCCTCGACATCTTCAGCCAGCACGCCAAGAGCCGCGAGGGCAAAGCTCAGGTCGAGCTCGCGCAGCTCGAATACCTGCTGCCGCGTCTGCGCGGCTGGGGCGAGTCGATGTCCAGGCAGGCAGGTGGCCAGGTCGGTGGAGCGGGCGCCGGTATGGGGTCGCGTGGTCCGGGTGAGACGAAGATCGAGCTGGACCGTCGCCGCATCCACACCAGGATGGCCAAGCTGCGCAAGCAGATCGCCGGGTTCAAACCGGCGCGCGATGCGAAGCGGGCCAACCGCAACCGCAACGCTGTGCCGTCGGTGGCCATCGCGGGATACACCAACGCGGGCAAGTCGAGCCTGCTCAACCGCATCACCAAGGCGGGCGTGCTCGTCGAGAACGCGCTGTTCGCGACCCTGGATGCGACCGTCCGCAAGTCGGTGACCGCTGACGGCCGCCTCTACACGCTGGCCGACACGGTCGGTTTCGTGCGCAACCTGCCGCATCAGTTGGTCGAGGCGTTCCGCTCCACACTCGAAGAGGTGGCGGAGTCGGACGTGATCGTCCACGTGGTCGACGGTTCGCATCCAGACCCCGCCAGTCAGTTGGCGACGGTGCGGGATGTGATCGGCGAGGTCGGTGCGCGCGAGCTGCCGGAGATCGTGGTCTTCAACAAGTCCGACCTGATCACGCCGGACGACCGGCTGGTGCTGCGCGGGCTGGAGCCAGGGGCGATCTTCGCCTCAGCGCGCACGGGCGAGGGGATCGACGAGATCCTCGCGGCCATCGCACGGCTGCTGCCCGACCACTCGGTCGAGGTCGACCTGGTCGTTCCGTACGACCGCGGCGACCTGATCTCGGCGCTGCACGAGCGGGGCCGCGTGGTCTCGACCGAGTACGTCGAGGACGGCACGAGGGTGCGGGCGCGCGTGATGCCGGAATACCTGTCGGTGTTCGAGGCGTTCGCGGTGGAGCCGACCGCCTAGCGGACACCGCACGGCACGAAAGAGCGGGCAGGGACGAATCGTCCTTGCCCGCTTTTCGCGTCTTCCGGCGTCACACGGTGACACAGGGATACCGTCGCACGCCAACGGTTGCTAGATTGCCATTCAACCGCAGCGGGCGACCCGCTCGGTGGTGCGACAGCCGAGCCCGGCACCCGCCCGCGAAAACCTCACCGAACGGCCCCGGCCGTCCGGCGGGGCCCCACCTTGACCGAGGCGGGCGCGGCCCCGGGCGGGGCGACGCGTCACGCCACCGACACCAGAGGACGCCATGAGCTGTACCGACGCGCGGTTCTCCTTCGAGCTGTACCCGCCGCGGAATGCGCGCGCCGCAGAGGCGCTGCCCGCGACGATCCAGAAGCTCGCGGCCGCGCATCCGGAGTTCATCTCCGTCACCTACGGCGCCAACGGGTCGTCCAGGTCGTCGTCGCTCGACGTGCTGCGCTACATCCTCGACAACACCGACGTGAGCCCGATGGCGCACCTCACCTGCGTCGGCTCGTCGCACGCGGAGGCCGGGCAGCTCATCCGAGAGTTCCTGGATGCGGGCATCCGGCGCTTCCTCGCGGTGCGCGGCGACCCGCCGGCGGGCCTCGCGCCGGGGGAGACCGGCCTCGGCGACCTGCACAGCTCCGCCGAGCTGGTGCAGCTCATCCACCGGGTGCAGGCGGAGCGCGTCCCGTACGGCGAGCTCGCCGTTCCCGGGCTTCCGGCGAGCACCGTGCTTTCGCACCGCGAGCACGTCCAGATCGCCGTCGCCGCCTTCCCCAACGGGCACCCGACGTCGCACGGCGTCAGCCAGGACATCGACACCCTGCTCGCCAAGCAGGCCGCCGGTGCGAACCTCGGCATCACCCAGTTGTTCTTCCACCCGGAGGACTACCTCAGCTTCGCCCAGAAGGCACGGGATGCGGGCGTCCTCTTCCCGATCCTGCCCGGCATCATGCCCGTCACCAGTCCCGCCAGGCTGAAGCGGATGCTCGAGCTGAGCGGCGAGGACCTGCCGAGCGAGCTCGCGATCCAGCTCGAGATCGAGCCGACCGAGGAGGGGCAGCGGGAGATCGGCATCGCCTGGGCGACCGACTTCGCTCGGACACTGCTCGACGGCGGCGCACCGGGCATCCACCTGTACACGTTCAACCAGCACGAGGCGGTGCTCGCGGTGCTCGACAGGATCGGGCTCCTCCGCGCGGACACCGCCGCCGCAACCGCCACCGCAACCCCCGCCGCAATCGCCACCACGACCAGCACCACGACCAGTACCAGACCGACCGACCCCAGCACCACCGAAAGGGAACCAGCATGACCGACACCACCTTCCGCATCCCGTTCCCGACGGGGACGATCATCGGCTACCCGCGCATCGGGCGCAGGCGCGAGCTGAAGAAAGCCGTGGAGAGCTTCTGGGCGGGGAACAGCACCGCCGACGAGCTCGAAGCCACCGCCGCCGAGCTGCGCTCCGTGACGCGCGAGCGCCTTGCGGCCCTCGGCCTCGGACGCGACGACGCTTCCATCCCGGAGAGCTTCAGCTACTACGACCAGGTGCTGGATGCGGCGGTCACGGTCGGAGCGATCCCGTCGCGGTTCGCGTCGCTCGCCGACGCGGACGGCGCCGTCGACCTGGCCGGATACTTCACGATCGCCCGCGGCGAAGGCGAGAACGCGCCGCTCGAGATGACCAAGTGGTTCGACTCCAACTACCACTACCTGGTGCCCGAGATCGGCCCGGAGACCGCGTTCCGGCTCGCGTCCGACCGCATCGTGCGCGAGTTCGAGGAGGCGAAGGCTGCCGGGTTCGTCACCCGTCCGGTGATCGTCGGGCCGGTGACCTTCCTCCTGCTCAGCAAGCCGAGCGACGAGGCTCCCGATGGCTTCAGCCCGCTGTCGCGCCTCGGCGACCTGCTTCCGGTCTACGCCGAACTGCTGTCGCGCCTCGCGGCGGCGGGCGCCCCGTGGGTGCAACTCGACGAGCCCGCTCTCGTCAGCGAGTCCATCGACGAGCCGCGGGATGCGGTGCTCGCCGCCCTGGCGACGGCGTACGACACGCTCGGTGCGGTCCCCGCGCGGCCGGCGCTGTTCGTCGCCGCCCCCTACGGCAGCCTCGACGACGCCCTCCCCGTGCTCGCGGCCTCCCCGGTGGAGGCGCTCTCGCTCGACCTGGTGCGCGGCTCCGTTCCGCGCGGGCTCGACGCGGACACCGCATCCCGGCTGTCGGGAAAGACCATCGTCGGCGGTGTGGTCGACGGCCACAACATCTGGCGCGGCGACCTCGAAGCCGCCTTCGGCACGCTCACCGAACTGCTGTCGCTCACCCCGGACGTCGCCGTCGCGACCTCCACGTCGCTGCAGCACGTGCCGCACGACGTCGACGACGAGCCGGAGCTGTCCGACCAGCTCAAGAGCTGGCTGGCGTTCGCCGACCAGAAGGTCGGACAGGTCGCGACGCTCGCCCGCGGGCTGGTCGACGGCCACGAGGCCATCCAGGACGACCTGAGTGCCGCATCCACTGCCCTGGCGGACCGCGCGGCTGCGCCAGGGGTGCGGGTTCCCGCTGTGCGCGCACGCGAAGAGGCGCTGACCGAGGCCGACTTCGCCCGCGGGGAGTACGCCGACCGGCTGGCGGCGCAGGATGCGGCCCTCGGGCTGCCGTTCCTGCCGACCACGACGATCGGGTCGTTCCCGCAGACCGGCGACATCCGCCGCTCGCGCGCTCAGTTCGCGAAGGGGCTGATCACCGAGGCGGAGTACCTGGGCCGGATGCGCGACGAGATCAAGCGCGTCGTCGACCTGCAGGAGGAGATCGGCATCGACGTCATCGTGCACGGCGAGCCGGAGCGCAACGACATGGTTCAGTACTTCGCCGAGAACCTCGACGGGTTCGCCGTGACGCAGAACGGCTGGGTGCAGTCGTACGGCTCCCGCTGTACCCGCCCGTCCATCCTGTGGGGTGACGTGTCGCGGCCCAAGCCGATCACGGTCGAGTGGTCGACGTACACCCAGAGCCTCACGCCGAAGCCGGTCAAGGGGATGCTGACCGGGCCTGTGACCATCCTGGCCTGGTCGTTCGTGCGCGACGACCAGCCGCTCGGCGAGACTGCGCGCCAGGTGGCGCTCGCGCTGCGCGACGAGATCGCCGACCTGGAGTCCGCGGGCATCCGGGTGGTGCAGGTCGACGAGCCCGCGCTGCGCGAACTGCTTCCGCTGAAGAAGGCTGACCACGCGTCGTACCTGGACTGGTCGGTCGGGTCGTTCCGGCTCGCGACGTCCGGTGTGCGGGACGAGACGCAGATCCACACCCACCTCTGCTACTCGGAGTTCGGCGTGGTCATCGACGCGATCCGCAACCTGGATGCGGACGTCACCAGCATCGAAGCGGCCAGGTCGCGCATGGAGGTCGTCCACGACATCCAGAGCTCCGGGTTCGAGCACGGCATCGGCCCTGGCGTGTACGACATCCACTCGCCCCGCGTGCCGTCCGTCGCCGAGGTGACGGAGCTGCTCGAGACGGCGCTCGGTGCGATCCCCGGCCGCCAGCTCTGGGTGAACCCGGACTGCGGACTGAAGACGCGCGGCTACGACGAGACCGTCGCGTCGCTGCGCAACATCATCGCCGCGACGCGCGCCGTGCGCGCCGCCGCTCCCGTCACCGCCTAGCCCCAGGCCTCCACGCCTCGACGCCATCGAGCCCAGGGTTTTTCACCGTATTCCGCCCGGATGCGTTGAAAAACCCTGGGCTCGATCGCGTTCGGGGTGAGGATGGGGGAATGGTGGAGATCGGGGCTGATGCGTTCGAAGCGATGGTCGGCGACGTGTTCGACGCGCTGCCGCCGGACATGGTCGCGCCGCTCGAGAACGTGGCGATCCTGATCGAGGACCAGCCGCCCGGCGCCCGGCCGCGACTGTACGGGCTGTACAGCGGGCATCCACTGACCAGGCGCGGAGTCTACGGGTTCGGCGAGCTGCCCGACCGGATCACGCTGTACCGCAACAACCTCGCTGCCAGTGCTGCGGATCTGGATGCGCTGCGTGCGCGCGTTCGGGTGACCCTCGTCCACGAGATCGGGCACTACTTCGGGCTCGACGACGCCCGCCTGCAGGAGCTCGGCTGGGCGTGACCGGCCTGGTCCGCCGATCGAGTCTGACGCTGTTCGCTGTCGGTCGCGGCCGGCCGCGTGAACGACGTCGGACTCGATGGGGTGCAGAGCAGGGTGGATGCGCGTGAGCCCGGCCGTGCATCCACGGGCCGGGCTCGGAAACGCTGGGGTGTCGGTCAGACGGCGCGGAGGACCGCCACGACCTTGCCGAGGACTTCGGCGTAGTCGCCCAGGATGGGCTCGAAGTTGGAGTTGCGGGGCAGCAGCCAGGTGTGGCCGTCGCGCTGGCGGAAGACCTTGACCGTCGCCTCGTCGTCGAGCATGGCCGCGACGATGTCGCCGTTCTCCGCGGTCTTCTGCGTGCGGACGACCACCCAGTCGCCGTCGCAGATGGCGGCGTCGATCATCGACTCGCCCACGACCTTCAGCATGAAGAGCTCGCCGTTCCCGACGAGCTGGCGGGGGAGGGGGAAGACCTCCTCCACCTGCTGCTCGGCGGTGATCGGCACGCCGGCGGCGATGCGGCCGACGAGCGGGACCATCGCGGCGTCGCCGACAGGCGTCTGGTTCTCGTAGTCGACCGACTCGGAGGAGTTCGACGGCAGGTCGATCAGGATCTCCAGCGCGCGCGGCCGGTTCGGGTCGCGGCGCAGGTAGCCGCTCAGCTCGAGCTGGTTGAGCTGATGCGTGACGCTCGACAGAGACGAGAGGCCGACGGCGTCGCCGATCTCCCTCATGCTCGGCGGATAGCCGCGCTGGCTCACCGATCGCTGGATGACGTCGAGGATGGACAACTGCTTCTCGCTCAGGTTCTTACGTCTGCGCGTGCCCCCGCGCTCGCGTGCTCCCTGGTTGTCGTTCGCCACGGTCGTCCCTTTCGTGACCCGTCTGCGCATCCGGCCGGCCCGAATGTCGGTGGTGCCTGGTTGAGTGAAGTCCAGACAATCGAAACTGTATCCACGATGCAGGGGTAAAACAAACATGTGTTCGAGCGTGTCTCGAAATCACTGGTGTTTTTCGTCATTGAATCGTGCTTGTGGTTTCGAACATTCGAAGATATATTCGGAACACAGCTTCGCATCCGGCCTGCCGGCCAAGCACCGGGTGCGGAATCTTAGGAGGTCAGCAGCATGAGCACAGCAACGATCACGATGTCGTCGTCGCAGTTCCCGACGCCCGTGGGCGCGCGCACGCGCCTTCGTCTCACGCGACGCGGACGCGTCGTCCTCACCACGCTGGCCTCCGTGCCGCTCATCGTCGGAGCCCTCGTCTTCGCGCTCAACGGCGGAGGCGCTGCGGCCTCGGGCGACCAGGCCCACGTGCAGTTCCACTACGTGACGGTCGAGTCAGGCCAGTCGCTGTGGAGCATCGCGGAGAAGGTCGCGCCGAGCGCAGACCCCCGCGATGTGATCGCGGACATCGTCTCGCTGAACCAGCTCGATACCGCCGTGGTGTCGCCGGGCCAGCAGTTGGCGATTCCGACGCAGTACGCGGGGTAGGGCCCGGGCGGTCCTCGGTAGCGCGGGTTTGAGAGCGCTGGGGAAGTTTGGGGAGGGCGTGCCTGGATGGGTGCGCCCTTTTTGCGTGGCTGGTGGGGTGGTGCGGGCGCGGGCGCGGAGTGCGGGGTGCGGGGGGGAATTTGGGGCGCCTTGGTGGGGTGGTTCGTCGCTCGGCAGGACTCTTGGGCCGGTCAAGTGTCGGTTCTCCGTTCGGAAGGAGAAGTTGGCGGCGTGTCGTACGGATTGTCCTGCGGAACCGAGCCGAGCGGTCCCGCGGCAGTGCCGCCGGGTGACGGTGGTGAGCTGGGTGCTTCGATCCGAAGGAGGTCGTGGCTGGTTGGGTGTGGGTTCTCGGTTGGGCAGGAGTTTGCTGCTGGTGGGGTGTGGGTTCTGCGTTGGGCGGGAGTTTGCTGCTTGACGGTGTCGGTTCTCCGTTGGGCAGGAGGTTGCTGCTGACGGGGGTGTGGATTCTCCGTTGGGCAGGAGATTGCTGCTGGTGGGGTGTGGGTTCTCCGTTGGGCAGGAGTTTGCTGCTTAGCAGTGTGGGGTTTCCGTTGGGCAGGAGATTGCTGCTGGTGGGGTGCGGGTTCTGCGTTGGGCAGGAGGTTGCTGCTGGTGGGGTGCGGGTTCTCCGTTCGGAAGGAGGCGTTCGCGGCGTGGCGCGTGGGGTCTCCGTTCGAACGGAGTGCCGTGCGGGTTCGCCAGCCGCTCGGCGTCACACGGTGCGCCGCGTGACTAGCATTGGTGGGTGACTTCTCTTTCCGATTTGCCGATTCGTGATGACTTGCGGGGCAAGACCCCCTACGGAGCGCCGCAGAAGGTCGTTCCGGTGGCGCTGAACGTGAACGAGAACACGCATCCGGTGCCCGCGGATGTGGCCGCCGACATCGTCGCGCGCATCTCGGCGGCGATCGGGGGCGTCAACCGTTACCCGGATCGGGAGTTCACCGAGCTGCGCGAGTCGTTCGCGCGGTACCTCGGGCACGGACTGACCGCCGAGAACATCTGGGCGGCCAACGGGTCCAACGAGGTTCTGCAGCACATCCTGCAGGCGTTCGGGGGACCGGGTCGCAGCCTGCTCGGGTTCAGCCCGACCTACTCGATGTACCCGCTGCTCGCATCCGGCACCGGCACGAGCTGGATCGCCGCGCACCGCGACGGCGAATTCGAGCTGTCGGCGAAGACCGCCGCGGAGCAGATCCGGCGCGAAGACCCGGACATCGTCATCCTGTGCTCGCCGAACAACCCGACGGGGACGCCGCTGTCGCTCGCGACCATCGAGGCCGCGTACGACGCGGCCCGCGGCATCGTGATCGTCGACGAGGCGTACGCCGAGTTCCTGCCGGACGGCGAGCAGACCGCCCTTGGCCTGCTGCCCGGCCGTCCGCGCCTGCTGATCTCGCGCACCATGAGCAAAGCGTTCGCGTTCGCCGGAGCGCGTGTCGGCTACCTCGCCGCAGACCCGGCCGTCGTGGATGCGCTCCGTCTGGTCCGCCTGCCGTACCACCTGTCCGCTCTCACCCAGGCCGCAGCCACCGCGGCGCTCGCCCACTCCGGCGAGATGCTCGCGATGGTCGGGGAGATCCGCATCCAGCGCGACCGGCTCGTCACCGAGCTGGCCAGGCTCGGCTACCAGCCGCACCGCAGCGGCAGCAACTTCGTGCTGTTCGGCGGCGTCGCAGACCCGCAGGCGACGTTCGAGGCGCTGCTCGCCCGCGGTGTCCTCATCCGCGACGTCGGCATCCCGCACCACCTCCGCGTGACCGCGGGCACCGAGGCCGAGACCACCGCGTTCCTCGACGCGCTGGCGGCGCTCGGGCGTCCGGACGCCCCGGTAAACTCGCTGTCATGACGAATCGCATCGCCACCCTGCAGCGCGAGACCAGCGAGTCCAGCATCGAGCTGAGCATCGACCTCGACGGCACAGGCGCTACGGACATCGAGACGTCCGTGCCGTTCTACGACCACCTGCTCACGGCGTTCGCGAAGCACTCGCTCACCGACCTGCGCGTGCGCGCCAGCGGAGACACGAACATCGACGTGCACCACACTGTCGAAGACATCGGCATCGTGCTCGGTCAGGCCATCAAGATCGCGCTCGGCGACAAACGCGGCATCTCCCGCTACGGCGACGCCCTGGTGCCGCTCGACGAAGCGCTCGTGCAGGCCGTCGTCGACATCTCCGGACGTCCGTACCTCGTGCACACCGGCGAGCCGGCCGGGTTCGAGTTCCACCTGATCGGCGGCCACTTCACCGGTTCGATGGTGCGGCACGTCTTCGAGGCCATCTCGTTCAACGCGGCCATCACCACGCACATCACCGTCGTCGGCGGCCGCGACCCGCACCACATCGCCGAGGCCGAGTTCAAGGCGTTCGCTCGCGCATTCCGTCAGGCGAAGGCCCTCGACCCGCTGATCACAGGCATCCCGTCCACCAAGGGGGCGCTGTGACCGCACCCGACGTCGTCGTCTTCGACTACGGGACGGGCAACGTCCACTCCGCGGTCAAAGCGCTCGAAGAGGCGGGCGCGAACGTCGAACTGACCGGCAACCGCCGCCGCGCCCAGGAAGCGGACGGCCTGCTCGTCCCCGGCGTCGGCGCGTTCGCCGCCGTCATCGACGCGCTTCGCGCATCCCACGGCGACGAGGTGATCGACAGACGTCTCGCCGGAGGCCGCCCCGTGCTCGGGATCTGCGTCGGGATGCAGGTGCTGTTCGAACGCGGCGTCGAACACGGCCTCGAAAGCGAAGGTCTCGGCGAGTGGCCCGGCACTGTCGACGTGCTGAAAGCGGACGTGGTTCCGCACATGGGCTGGAACACGGTCGAAGCGCCCGAGAGCTCCGCCCTCTTCGACGGCCTCCACGACGAACGGTTCTACTTCGTGCACTCATACGCTGCGCAGGATTGGACGCTGGATGTGGTCCCGCCGTTCCCGAAGCCGCGCGTCACCTGGGCCGAGCACGGCAGCCGCTTCATCGCCGCCGTCGAGAACGGGCCGCTCAGCGCGACCCAGTTCCACCCCGAGAAGTCCGGCCGCGCCGGCATCCAGCTCCTCCGCAACTGGATCGGCACCCTGTAGGTCTCAGACCCACCCCGAGCCCGCCGCCACCGAGCGGGCCCAACCGAGGAAGAACATGAGCGAATTCAACAACACCCCCCGGCTCGTCCTGCTGCCAGCGGTCGACGTGGCCGACGGCAAAGCTGTGCGCCTGACGCAGGGGGAGGCCGGTTCGGAGACGAGCTACGGCGATCCGGTCGACGCTGCGGCCGAATGGGCCAACCAGGGCGCAGAGTGGATCCACCTCGTCGACCTCGACGCTGCGTTCGGACGCGGGGACAACCACGCGATCCTCAAGAAGGTCATCAAGCAGGTCCGCGGCGTCAACGTCGAACTCTCCGGTGGCATCCGCGACGACGCCTCCCTCGAGTCGGCGCTCGAGATCGGCGCGAAGCGCATCAACCTCGGAACGGCAGCGCTCGAGAACCCCGAGTGGGCGGCGAACGTGATCGGCCAGTACGGCGAAGCGATCGCCGTCGGCCTCGACGTGCGAGGAACCACCCTCGCCGCCCGCGGCTGGACCCGCGACGGCGGCGACCTGTGGCAGGTCCTCGACCGCCTCGAAGACGCAGGATGCGCCCGCTACGTCGTGACGGACGTCACCAAGGACGGCACCCTCCGCGGCCCGAACATCGAGCTCCTCCGCGAGGTCATGGAGCGCACCCCGCGTCCCGTGGTCGCGTCGGGCGGCATCTCCAACCTCGACGACATCGCGGCCCTCCGCGAACTGGTCTCGCTCGGCCTGGAAGGCGCGATCGTCGGCAAAGCCCTCTACGCCGGCGCGTTCACGCTGCCCGAGGCGCTGGATGTCGCAGGGAACTGAGCCGGGCGACGACCGGATGCACGGGGCCGGGCACCGGGCCGGGGCCGAGGCCGGAGACGGGACCGGGGCCGGAGACGGGGCCGAAGCCAGAGGCGGAGACGGGGCCGAGGCTCAAGGCGGATCGGTCGCCTGGGACGCTGAGCGCGATGGCGCAATTCCGGACAATGGCCCGACGCCGGACGATGGCGCGACGCCGGGCGATGGCGCGACGCCGGGCGATGGCGCGACGCCGGGCGATGGCGCGACGCCGGGCGATGGCGCGAGCGCCGCATCCACTGGTCCCAGCGCGAAGGGAGCCGCACGGCTGAGCGGGTTCGCGGCGCAGCTCGCCGCCGACGCCGCGAAGGCCGCCGACTCGGCGGGACAGCCCTGGGAGGGGCGCGAGTTCGACGAGAACGTGTTCGGCGACGACGACGGGAGCGCGCCACCCGCGCTGCTCGGCGCGCTGGCGGCGTTCCGCGCGGGCGAGGTCGGCGCCGAAGCCGTGGTCGACGCGGTGCGCGCCTCGCGACTGCTGATCCCGCTGATGGCGCGGCTCGGCGAGAGCGACACGACGGAGGACGGGCTGCTGATCGACAAGACGCAGGAGCTCGCCATCGTGACCGTGGCGGGTCCGGACGGTCGCACCGTGCTGCCGGTCTTCTCGTCGGTGACCGCGATGCAAACGTGGAACCGGGATGCGCGCCCCGTGCCGGCGGACGGGATGCGCGTCGCGCTCGCGGCGGCGGCGGAGGACACCGAACTGGTCGTGCTCGACCCGACCTCGGAGACCGAGTTCGTGCTGCGGCGTCCGGCGCTGTGGGCGATCGCGCAGAGTCGTGCGTGGCTGCCGAGCGACAGAGACCCCGAGGTGTTCGCGGCGTTCACCGCATCCATCGGGTCGGAGCTCGGCGTGCATGACATCGAGCTGGTCGCAGGCGACCCTGGCGCCAGGCTCGCGGGCGAGGAGCTGGTGGTGCGGCTGACACTGTCCAGCGGCCTCACCAGGGAGGAACTGGATGCGGTGCTCAGCCGCCTCGCGCAGCGCTGGGCCGCGGACGACGTGATCGCGACGCGCGTCGACTCGCTGCGCGTGCAGCTCCGCGCCGCGGAGTGACGCCGCCCGAGCGGCGCTGACGGCTCGTGCCGAAACGCCGTGCGCGGCCAGGCGCTGCGGCGTTTCCGCACGAGGCGTGCGACGGCGGGCGGCGCGCAGCAGCGGCGCGCAGCAGCGGCGCGCAGCAGCGGCACGCAGCAGCGGCGCGCAGCGGCGGCACGCCTCAGCGGCGCAGCATCCGGAAGCCCGCCGCCAGCGACAGCGCCGCGACCACCACCACGAACACCACCAGCACCGGCACCACCGGCCACACGATCAGCGCCACGCCGACCAGGAGCACGGGCACTGCGAGGCCGACGTACGCGATGAGGAAGATCGCCGCCAGCACTTCGCCACGGCGGTCGGGGGCCGCCAGGGACGCGGCGACCGCGATCGCAGAGCGGAACAGCAGCCCGACGCCCGCTCCCGCCACCACCCCGCTCGCGACGAACAGCACGAGCCCCGTCGCCAGCACTCCCACGGCGAGACCGGCCAGACCGGCCACCACCAGCGGGATCGCGAGCACGAGCTGCGCGCGGCCGGAGAGCCGAGAGAACACGATCTGCGAGAGGGCCGACGCCGCGAACACCGAGAACGGCACGGCCCCGGCGAGGAGGCGCGAAGGCTCGTGCAGTACGCCGGACAGCACCGTCGGGGCGAGCGCCGTGAACAGCCCGAACACCGCGAATCCGGCGAACGCGGCGACGGCCGCAGCGGAGAACGTGCTCCGCGCATCCCGGGGGAGGGAGATGCGCTGCGGCCGGTACGCCGGCCGCTCCTCGGCGCGCTCGACGGTCTCCGGCACCAGCGCCACAGCGACCGCCGCGACGGCGAGCACGACGAGGAACACGGCGTACGGGAGGATCAGCGGGGCGGGCAGGAACTGCGCGAGCGCCCCGGCGATCAGCGGCCCGAGCGCGAGGCCGCCGGTGTTGACGACCGTCGACACCGTTCCGGCGAGGCGCGGGCTCTCCTCCGGCCGCGCCGTCGAGCGCAGCTCGCTGAGATGGGCCGTCGCGCTCGCGGTGAGCGCCCCGACGCCGACGCCGGAGATGACGCGCGCGACCAGCAGGCCGGAGACATCGTTCCAGAACAGGAAGAGCACCGCCGCCACGATCTCCAGCGCGATCGCCACCAGGATCATCCGGCGTCGCCCCGCCCAGTCGCTGATGTGCCCGATCAGGAACAGGCTTGCGAGCACGCCGATCGCGTACGCCGCGAAGATCACCGTGACCACCCAGGTCGGGAAGCCGTCGCGCTGCTGATAGAGCGCGTACAGCGGGGTCGGCAGCGTGGAGAACGCCATCACCGCGAGGAAGGCGGCGGCGATGACCCAGAACCCCGCGCCGTGGCGGAGACGCCACGAACGGGTCGATGCAGCGGGCCGGAGGGGGGAGGTCGTGAGTGCCATACCGGTATCGTGCTCCCGCATGGTGATCGTGTCCAACGGATAGCATTGATAAGCGTGATCGGAGACTACGATTGCGATGTGGACACCCGTCAGCTCGAATACTTCGTCGCCGTCGCAGACGAGCTCAACTTCACCCGCGCGGCAGACCGGGTGTTCGCCGCCCAGTCCACCGTGTCCGCCGGGGTCAGGTCGCTGGAGCGCGAGCTCGGCGGAGCCCTGTTCGAGCGTGACAAGCACCGGGTGCGGCTGACCTCGCTCGGTCGCCACGTGCTGGATGCGGCGCGCACGACCCTCGAGGCCACCGAGCGGATGCGCCTGCTCGCCGACAGCTCAGGCGGCCTCCGCGGCGAGGTGCGCGTCGGGATCTTCACCAACCTCACCAGCATCGACCTTCCGGGGATCATGGGCGAGTTCCACGCACGCCACCCGCTGGTCGACCTGCGCCTCGGGCCGTCGCCGAGCGGGTCGACCGGGCTTGCGCGGGATGTGCGGCTCGGCAGGATCGACGTGGCGTTCCTCGGCCTGCCGGGCAGGGTCCCCGACCTGCTGTACCGGGATCTCGCGGTCTCGCCGTTCGTCGCGGTGCTGCCGGAGGCGCATCCACTGGCCGGTGCGGACGCCGTGTCGCTGACCGACCTCGCCGCGGAACGCTGGGTGGATGCGCGTGAGGGCTTCGGCAACCGGGTCGCCCTCGACCGCGCCATCGACGCGCTCGGGATCGCCAGGCGGGTGTCGACCGAGCTGTCCGACCTGGGGGAGATCCCGCGGTTCGTCGCCGCACGGCTCGGGGTGGCGGTGATGCCGCAGCTCACCGTGCTTCCCGCCGCAGGCGCCGTGGTGGTGCCGCTGGCGGAGCGCATCGACTGGGTGCTCAGTGCGGTGTCGCGCACGCGGCCGAGCGCGGCGGCCGCAGCCATGCTCGACCTGCTCGGCGAACGCTTCGGGCCGGTCGCGCGGCCGGCGGAGGAGTGAGCAGGCGGCCCGCCCTTTCCACAGCCCCGCTCGTGGGCGTACTCTTTCCCCGTCTGACGCCGCATTCTCCCGATCGGAGCCGATCATGGGCTGGACAGCACGGAACCTGACAGAGACGTTCCACTTCCCGACGGGCGTCTTCGCGCCCGCCGCATACGACTTCCCCGACGACAGAACGCGGCACGTGATCTACTTGGGCGGCTCCGGCGTCTCCGACGACACCGGGATCCTGCACGAGCTGTACTGCGGCACGGACGATGTCTGGCACGAGAAGGACCTGATGAACGAGAGCGGTGCCCCGCACTCGTCGTCGCCCCCGAAGGCGTACCTGTTCGTCCTGGAGGGAACGCAGCACGTCCTCTACCTCGGCACGACAGCGGACGGGCACCTGCGCGAGCTGTACCAGGACGACGGGTGGCACGCCAACGACCTGACCCACGATTCCGGGGCGCAGGCGGCGCAGAAGGCGGCGCAGGGATTCGAGTACACGGCGGGACGCGCGCAGGTGGTCGTCTTCCAGGGCATCGACAGGCACGTCCACGTGCTCACGAGGAAGTCCAAGGACGACGGAGACCCCACCTGGGTGCACAAAGACCTCACCTGGGATCACGGCGGACCGCTGTGCGCCCGAGCGCCGGGCGGGTACTCGTTCTCCTCCGGCAACACGATGCACGTCGACTACCTCGGCGACGACGGCCGCATGTACGAGTACACCGGCACCTCGAACCTCACCTGGGGCGAACCCGTCGACATCGGCGCAGGGCTCGACGGTCCCGCGGGTTTCGCCGACGACGCATACCGGGGCTACGGGTTCGCCGCGGACGGCACGCGCCACGTGGATGTGGTGGACACGTCCGGCGACGTGTGGGAGTACAGCTTCGACGGAACCTGGTCGGTCGAGAATCTGACGGCACCGCGCGGGGCGGAGCACGTGCTCGCCGGCACGAGCGTGTCCGCGTACGCGTTCGAGGCGACGGACGCGGTGCCGGTCGCCACCCAGCATGTCGTGTACGCGGGAGGCGACCACCGCATCCACGAGCTGTGGAAAGATCCGACCGGCTGGCACGAGAACCCGCTCACGAACGCCGACGATCCAGGCGCGGAGTCCACGCCGTCGGCGTTCGCCGACCACGCCGGCTCGACGCAGCACGTCTTCTACACGTCCCAGGCGAACGAGATCGTCGAACTGCGCTGGACGGACCGGCCGACGCTGTCGGAGGTGGTGCGGCCACGGCACAGGCTCGACTGAGCGCGGCTCGGGGACGGGCGCATCCCGTGTCTCCTAGGCTGGAGGCACCATGACCGTCTTCGCCGCCATCGTCCTGTTCCTCAACGCCGTCTTCAACGTCTTCGCCTGGCCGCGGTTCTTCGCCAGAGTCGCCACAGACAGCAGGGCACGGGATGCGGCGGGCAAGCCGACTCCGTTCCTCATCGTGCACGGCGTGCTGCTCGGCGTCGCGCTGCTGCTCGCGCTCGCCTCGCTCGTGGCCGGGGTGATGTTGCTGGTCTCCTGACCGGATGGCACCATGAACACATGGCTGTGAACATCACCGGCGACCCTGAGGCTGACGCCGTCCTCGACCAGTCCGCTTTCGCGCTCATCCTCGGGATGCTGCTCGACCAGCAGATCCCGATGGAGACCGCGTTCTCCGGCCCGGCCAAGCTGAAGGACAGGCTCGGCTCCCTCGATCCGGCGACCGTCGCATCCACCGACCCGGAGAAGCTGGTCGAGGTGATGAAGCAGACGCCGGCTGTCCACCGGTTCCCCGGTTCCATGGCCGGGCGTGTGCAGGCGCTCGCCGCGGCGATCGTGAACGACTGGGGCGACGACACCGAGGCGATCTGGACGCAGGGCGACCCGGACGGCCCGGAGATCCTGCGCAGGCTCAAGGCGCTGCCCGGCTTCGGAGAGCAGAAGGCCAAGATCTTCCTCGCGCTCCTCGGCAAGCAGCGCGGGCTGACGGCTCCCGGCTGGCGCGAGGCAGCGGGCGACTACGGCACGGAGGGCTCGTTCCGCTCGGTGGCCGACATCGTGAGTCCGGAGTCGCTGACGAAGGTGCGCGAGTTCAAGCGCGCGGCGAAGGCGGCGGCGAAGAAGGCGTAAGCCGCGCGTGCGACGGCGGCTGCGCCCTGAGCCTCGATCCCGTTTCGGCACTGGCGCCCAGCACGGGATGCGGTCCACACTGGGGCGATGACCGACGAGAGCCGCGATGGCATCCCGCCCGTCGTCGCCACGGCGATCGACGCGGCCAACGCTCACGACACGGAGCGCTTCCTCGACACGTTCGCGCCGACAGGCAGCGTGGACGACTGGGGCCGCGTCTTCACCGGCCGCGAGGCGATCAGGGGCTGGAGCGACGGCGAGTTCATCGGCTCGGCCGTCTCGCTCGACGATCTGCAGTTCAGCGCGGTGCCGGACGGCGTGGCTGTGACCGCGCTGGTCGGCGGGTCCGGGTTCAACGGCCCGTCGACGTTCACCTTCCTGGTGGGGCACGGCGGCATCGAGCGGATGACGATCACCGCCTGACGTCCGCGGCCGCACGATCGCCGCCCGACGCGGCCGTGTCGGTGGTTCCGGATAGGCTCGCTGGCAGCGGCGGCCGCAGGGGCCGTCTGGCGTCGCGGGAGGGAGCGCACGTGTTCCTTCTGGACGGTGTCATCGTCACGAGTGCCAGTGATCTGACCGAGGCGTCGAAGTGCGAGTTCGCGTTTCTGCGCGCCCTGGACGTCAAGCTCGGGCGGCTCGAGAAGACCGACGAGATCGAAGACCCGATGTACGTGCGGTCGTCCCGGTTGGGCGACGAGCACGAGCACCACATCCTGGAGCGCTACCGAGAGCAGTTCGGGGCAGCCGTGGCCGAGATCGAGCGGCCGGAGCGGCTGGACGCCGACAGTCTGGCCGCGGCGGTCGCTGAGACGGCAGATGCGTTCGCGCGCTCCTCAGAGGTGGTCTTCCAGGCCACCTTCTTCGACGGATCGTTCGTCGGGTTCGCCGACTTCATCGTGCGCCGTCCCGATGGCCGCTACCGGGTGCAGGATTCGAAGCTTGCCCGCAGCGCACGCGTCACCGCTCTGCTGCAGCTCGCCGCATACGCCGGTCAGCTCCGGCGCATCGGCGTCGACGTGGAGGACACGGTCGAACTGCTGCTCGGCGACGGCTCGGTGAGCGAGCACCGGGTCTCCGAGATCGAGCCGGTGTACCGCAAGCGCCGCGCCAGGCTGCTCTGGATCATCGAGCAGCATCTCGCAGAACAGGGGCCGGTCGCGTGGGGCGACCCGCGGTTCACTGTGTGCGGACGCTGCGACACCTGCGATGCCGAGATCCAGGCCACCAGAGACGTGCTCCTGGTGGCGGGGATGCGGGTCACCCAGCGGGCGAGACTGTTCGAGTCCGGCGTGTACACGATCGACCAGCTCGCCGCATCCACCGGGCCGGTCGACGGCGTGCCGGACGGAACGCTCGACGGCCTGCGCGAGCAGGCGCGGCTGCAACGGGATGCGGTCGATGGCGCGCCCCCGCCGATCCGCGTCTTCAACGCTCCCGTGCTCGCTGTGCTTCCGCATCCGGACGCGGGGGACATCTTCTTCGACTTCGAGGGCGACCCGCTCTACACCGAGGGGGCGGGGGAACGCTGGAACCTCGACTACCTGTTCGGGCTGGTCGACGAGAACGCCGAGTTCACCGCGTTCTGGGCGCACGACTTCGCAGCAGAACGGGTCGCGCTCGAAGCCTTCCTCGCGTTCGTGCGCGACCGGCGCGAACGCTACCCGAACATGCACATCTACCACTACGCCGCCTACGAGCAGACGCACCTGCTGGCGCTCGCCGCCCGGCACGGGGTCGGCGAGGAGGAGGTGGATGCGCTGCTGCGCGACAGCGTGATGGTCGACCTCTATCCGCTGGTGCGCAAGGCGGTGCGGGTCGGTTCTCGGTCGTACTCGATCAAGAAGCTCGAACCGCTTTACATGGGCGACGAACTGCGCGAGAGCGACGTCACGAACGGCGCGGACTCGATCACCCAGTACGCCAACGCGCGCGACCTGATCGCGGTCGGCCGCGAGGACGAGGCGCAGCCGATCCTGGATGCGATCGGCGACTACAACCGTTACGACTGCGTCTCCACGCTGCGGCTGCGGGACTGGCTGATCGCCAGGGCGAAGGAGAACGGGGTACCGATCGGGCAGGCGCCGGTCGACGATGTCGAGATCGCGCCGGAGGAGTCGCCGCTGCGCGCCGGCCTGCTGGCGTTCGCGGGCGACCCGCTCGATCCGCACCGCACGCCGGACAGGGAGGCGATGGCGCTCGCCGCGGCGGCCATCGACTTCCACCGCCGCGAGCAGAAGAGCTTCTGGCAGTCGCACTTCGCCCGGCTCATCCAGCCGGTCGAGGAGTGGGCGGACAACAGGGACGTGCTCGTCGTGGAGGACGTGCGCGTGCTGCGCGACTGGTATCAGGACGAGGGGCAGCGCGTCGAGCGGCGCGAGCTGCTGCTCAGCGGCCGGTGGGGGCCGGGGAGCGCGATCCGCGTGAGCGAGCGGACGGGCCCGTTCCTGCTCTACGAATACCCCGGTCCGTTCCGGCCACCGCGCTCGCAGCCGGGCGCGCGGGCCGCACGAACGGTGGCGGTGATCGACGCGACCGACGAGGGCGCCGTGGTCGTGCGCGAGACCCTGCCGAGGGACGTGCTGCCATACGACGACCTGCCGAGCGCCCTCACGCCAGCCGGGCCACCGGATGCGCGACGCCTGGCCGAGGCGATCCGCGAGTGGGGCAGCGAACTGCTGGAGGCGCGGAGCGGAGGCCGAGACACGACGCCCGGCGCTGGACTCGTGCCAGAAGTGCGGTCTGAGAGCGCTGCAGCGCACGATTCGCACGAGCCGAGCGACGGCGGCTGGCCGCGCGATGGCATGGTCGACCTCCTGCGGCGCACGCCCCCGCGCACGCGCTCGGGCGCGCTCGCCCCTGAGGGGCCCGCGGACGGCAGCGGGCGGGTCGACGCCGTCATCGCCAGCCTGCTCGACCTCGATCGGTCGTACCTCGCGGTCCAGGGGCCTCCGGGAACGGGCAAGTCCTATCTCGGCGCCCACGTGATCGCCGGGCTCGTGCACCGGCACGGGTGGCGGATCGGCGTGGTGGCGCAGTCGCATGCCGTCGTCGAGAACCTGCTCGACCGGGTCGTCGCAGCCGGGCTGGATGCACGACTCGTCGGCAAGGTCCCCGGCAGCGGCAGCGACAGCGACCGGGATGCGCACGCCTTCACTCCGCTCGAGCACGACGGTCAGCTCCTGTTCGCCCTCGACAACGAGGCGAGCGGGTATGTGGTCGGCGGCACAGCGTGGGACTTCGCCAACGCCGCGCGCATCCCGCGCGACAGCCTCGACCTGCTCGTCGTCGACGAGGCAGGGCAGTTCTCGCTCGCATCCACCATCGGCGCCGGCGTCTCCGCGCGCAACCTGCTGCTGCTCGGCGACCCGCAGCAGCTCCCGCAGGTCAGCCAGGGGCGGCACCCGGAGCCGATCGACGGATCGGCGCTCGGCTGGGTGAGCGACGGGCACGACGTTCTGCCGTGCGAGTTCGGATACTTCCTCGCCGAGAGCAGGCGGATGCATCCCGCGCTGGCGCGCGCCGTGTCCCTGCTGTCGTACGAGGGCAAGCTTCACGCCCACCCAGAGGCGGAGAATCGGGCGCTGGACGGAGTGGCCGCCGGACTGCATCCCGTTCCGGTCGAGCACGTCGGCAACTCCACAGAGTCGCCGGAGGAGGCGGCTGTGGTCGTCGGCATCGTGCTGGACGTCCTCGGGCGCGCGTGGACCGATCCCAGTGTGGGCCGCACGCGCGACGCGCTGCGCGAGGAGGACGTGATCGTGGTCACGCCGTACAACGCGCAGCTCGCTGCCGTCCGTGCCGCGCTCGACGAGGCCGGGCTGTCGCGCGTGCGGGTGGGGACGGTCGACAAGTTCCAAGGGCAGGAGGCCGCGATCGCGATCGTCAGCCTCGCCGCGTCGTCGTCGGCCGATGTGCCCCGCGGCATGTCGTTCCTGCTGATGAAGAACCGGCTCAACGTCGCCGTGTCCCGTGCGAAGTGGGCGGCGTACCTGGTGCACTCGCCCGAGCTCACCGAGTACCTGCCGACCACGCCCACCGGCCTCACCGAGCTGAGCGCCTTCATCCGCCTGGTCGAACAGGACGCATGAGCGGGTCGGGGGCGCGGTGCTACGCTCGTGGCGTGTCACCGGAGGAACTGGAAACACTCGCGCACCTGCGCAGGGCCCGCGACCTGATCGACCGCGAGTACGCGCGGCCGCTCGACGTGCCCACCATCGCGAGCAAGGCGCTCATGTCGCCCGCGCACTTCTCCCGCCAGTTCCGCGCAGCGTACGGCGAGACACCGTACAGCTACCTGATGACCCGCCGCATCGAACGCGCCATGGCGCTGCTCCGATCCGGGATGAGCGTGACCGACGCCTGCATGACCGTCGGCTGTACATCGCTCGGCTCGTTCAGCTCCAAGTTCAGCGAGATCGTCGGCATGAGCCCGACCGAGTACCGGGCACGCGAACACCGGGCCGTGGAGGCGATGCCGTCGTGCGTCGCCAAGCAGCGCACCCGGCCGGTGCGGTCCACGTCGGCCTGACCGGGAAGCGCGCATCCGGTGCTGCCGCGCCGCGCGCATCCATTGCCGATCGAGCAGTTTTGGAGAAGTGCGGACCCGCCCCCGCTTCATACAGTGGACTCATGACCGTTTCACTGCAGTACTACCAGATCACCGTCAGCGACCCCGTGGAGTCGCTCAACTTCTACCGCGACGCGCTCGGGCTCGACGTCGTGCGAGACGTCGAGTCCGGTGGGCACCACTGGATCACTCTCGGCAGCGCCGACCAGCCCGGGCTGGAGATCGTGCTCTCCGACCCGTACGGCGGCCGCTCGCAGGCCGACGGAGACACCATCCTGGAACTCCTCACCAAGGGCGTGTTGCAGAACATCGTCTTCCGCACGGACGACATCGACGGCACGTTCGAGCGGGTGCGCGCATCCGGAGCCGAGGTGCTGCAGGAGCCGATCGACCAGCCGTGGGGCCCGCGCGACTGCGCGTTCCGCGACCCGTCGGGCAACATGGTGCGCATCCAGACCATCCTGCAGCCCGCCTGAACCGCGCGCACGAGTCGTGCGAAAGGCGCGCTCGCGACCGCGAGCAGCGCACCTTTCGCACGACTCGTGCGGCGTTTAACGAGCTTCGGTGTCACATTTCGGAACACGGTTTGGGCATCCGGTGCACAGACGGCAGGCTCGAATAGCCGCCAACCGTTCGCCGGCACACCCCCACCCCTTCACAAGAGAGGCACAGCCATGTCCGAGGCCACCCCGCCCACCCCATCCCTTCCGGAGAAGCCGAAGTCCAAGACCGGCTGGATCGTCGGAATCGGGATCGCGGTCATCGCGGTCGTCGTCGCCGTCGTGCTCATCGTCGTGAACGTGACAGCTCCCGCCTCGAACGGCGCGGAGAAGCGCGTCACCGTGAAGATCGGCACCACCGAGCAGGCAGCCCCGTACTGGACCATCCTCAAGAAGGCCGCGGCCAAGGAGGGCATCGACATCCAGGTCGTCGGCTTCCGCGACTACACGCAGGCCAACCCGGCGCTGGCCGACAAGCAGATCGACCTGAACCTGTTCCAGCACCTGCAGTTCCTCGCGAACTACGACGTGAACGCCAACCAGAACCTGGTGCCGATCTCCTCCACCCAGGTGGTGCCCCTCCCGCTGTACTCCAAGAAGTACACCAAGCTGGACGAGATCCCGCAGGGCGCGAAGATCGCCATCCCGAACGACGCCACCAACCAGGCCCGCGCCCTCCTCGTGCTGCAGAAGGCCGGTCTGCTCACGCTGAAGGACGGCGGCAACACGCTGGCGACCCCCGCCGACATCGTGGCGTCCGACTCGAAGGTCTCCGTCATCCCGGTGGATGCGGCCCAGACCGCGCCCGCGCTCGACTCGGCAGACGGCGCGATCATCAACAACAACTTCGCCCTCACCGCCGGCATCGATCCCAAGTCGGCGCTGTTCCAGGACGACCCGAAGAGCGACACCGCTGAGCCGTACATCAACGCGTTCGTCGCCCGCGCCGCCGACAAGGACAACAAGACCTATCTCAAGGTCGCGGAGCTCTACCACACCAAGCCGGTCACCGACGCGGTGCTGGCCGAGTCGAAGAACACCGCGGTGATCGTCGACCGCCCGCAGTCCGACCTCATCTCCATCCTGGACAAGCTGAAGACGACCATCACGGCGGCGAAGTAGCGCGGATGAGTCCCATCATCGAGTTCCGCGACGTCTCGAAGGCGTTCCGCTCCGGCGACGCGACCATCACGGCGGTCGACGGGGTCAGCCTCGCGATCGAGCGCGGTGAGATCTTCGGCATCATCGGATACTCGGGGGCGGGAAAGAGCACGCTCGTCCGCCTCATCAACGCGCTCGAGCGGGCGACCGCAGGCAGCATCCTGATCGACGGCCAGGACATCACGCAGCTTCCCGAATCGAAGCTGCGCGCTGTCCGGGCCGGGATCGGGATGATCTTCCAGCAGTTCAACCTGTTCCGCTCGCGCACGGTGTTCGGCAACATCGCATACCCGCTCAAGGTGGCGGGCTGGCCGAAGGAGAAGCGCAAACAGCGCGTCGCCGAGCTGCTGGCGTTCGTCGGTCTCACCGACAAGGCCTGGGTCTACCCCGACCAGCTCTCCGGGGGCCAGAAGCAGCGTGTCGGCATCGCCCGCGCGCTGGCGACGAATCCGGCGATCCTGCTCGCGGACGAGTCCACCTCCGCGCTCGACCCGGAGACGACCGCGGATGTGCTGCGCCTCCTCAAGCGGGTCAACGACGAGCTGGGGGTCACCATCGTCGTCATCACGCACGAGATGGAGGTCGTGCGCTCGATCGCCGACCGCGTCGCCGTTCTGGATGCGGGCAAGGTCATCGAGACCGGGAGCGTGTTCGAGGTGTTCTCGTCGCCGCAGACCGGGACGGCGCAGCGCTTCGTCGGCACGGTCCTCAAGAACACGCCGGACGAGACGGAGGTGGAGCGTCTGCGCGGCAAGCACGCCGGACGCATCGTCTCCGCGCGCATCCACGACGACGGGCGCCTGGGCGCGGTGCTCTCGGATGCGGTCGGCAGGCACAACGTGCGCTTCGAGATCGTCTACGGCGGCATCTCCGCCCTGCAGGGCCGCTCGTTCGGCAGCCTCACCCTGGAACTGATCGGCGACGACACCGGGGTGGATGCGCTGATCGCCGACCTCCGCGAGGTCACCGAGGTGGAGGAGGTGGCGGCGTGAACGACTGGAACACCCTCTGGCCGGTGTTCGTGCAGTCCATCGGGCAGACCCTGTGGATGGTCGTGGCGACCCTGGTCCTCGGCGGCGCCCTCGGGCTGGCGCTCGGGGTGCTGCTCTACACGACAAGGCGCGGCGGACTTCTGGAGAACCGTGCGCTCTCGGCGGTGCTGAATGTGCTGGTGAACTTCATCCGCCCGATTCCGTTCATCATCTTCATGACCGCCGTCGCCCCGCTGACCCAGCTGGTGCTCGGCACCTTCCTTGGCACGCCGGCGGCGATCTTCCCGATGACGATCGCGGCGACGTTCGGAATCTCCCGCATCGTGGAGCAGAACCTGATCACGATCGACCCCGGGGTGATCGAGGCGGCCCGCGCGATGGGGTCGAGCCCGTGGCGGATCATCACCACGCTGCTCATCCCGGAAGCCCTCGGCCCGCTGATCCTGGGATACACGTTCGTGTTCGTGGCGATCGTGGACCTGTCGGCCATCGCGGGCAGCATCGGCGGTGGCGGCCTGGGCGACTTCGCGATCTCGTACGGCTATCAGCGCTACAACTGGGCGGTGACCTGGATCGCGGTGATCACGATCGTGATCCTGGTGCAGGCCGCGCAGTTCCTCGGCAACTGGCTGGCGCGGAAGGCGTTGCGGCGCTGACCGGGCTGCCGCGCTCGACGTCCAACCGAGTGGTCCCGAATTGCCGTGGGTGCGTCGGCCCGCACGGCAATTCGGGACCACTCGATTGGACGTCGGCGCGTCGTGAGGCGGCTCAGCCGACGTAGCGGCCGACGGGGCGCAGGCGCAGCGGCGGTTGCTCGTACTCGTCGAGGGCGTGGACGATCCAGCCGACGCTGCGCGCCGTGGCGAAGATCACCTCGCCTGCGTCGTCGGCCATGCCCGCCGCGAGCGAGAGAGCGCCGAGGGCCAGGTCGATGTTGGGATGCAGGCCGGTGCGGCGGCGGACGATGGCGGCGACGTCGGCCGCAGCGGCGGATGCGGCGGCAGTGGATGCGGTGGCGGCGGATGCGTCGGCAGTGGATGCGGTGGCGGCGGCGGATGCGGTGGCGGCGGCGGATGCGGCGGCCGCGCCGCCCGAGCTGGTCGCGGAGGCAGCGGCCGACTCCCCGAGCATCCCGAGCAGTGCCCGGGCCCGTGGGTCGCCGTCCGGGTAGAGTCCGTGGCCGAACCCCGGCACGGGCCCGCGTCCGGCCACCACCGTGTCGGCCACCACGCGTTCGGCCGCTTCACCGGCGACGACGCGGGCGAGCATCCGGTGGGCTGCCCTGCTGGCGTTGCCGTGCAGGGGCGAGTCGAGGGCGCCGAGTCCGGCCGTGACCACCGCGTACGGGTTGGCGCGGGCGGATGCGGCCGCGCGCGCCGCGAGCGTCGACACGGCGAGGTCGTGGTCGAGCAGGAGCACGAGCGCTGCGTTGAGCACGGGGAGCACGGGGAGGGCGGGGAGCGCGGGGAGGGCGGAGAGGGCGGGGAGGGCGGTGGGCTCAGCGCCGGTCAGTGCGGCCCACAGCCGAGCCGCCAGCGGTGCGGGCGTCTTCAGCGGGTCAGCACACCGCCGCGGCAGCGCATCCACCATCCCCGCCACCAGCCCTTCCGCCGCTCCCACCACCGCCGCCCGGTCGAGCGAGTAGCGGAGCGGGTCCGCCGCCGCCAGCGCGGTCACGGCCACTTGCTGCCGGTCGCGCGTCGTCGCGGCGGCCGGCAGCGCATCGCCCACCTGTCGCGCGGCGTCGAGCCCCGGTCCGGCGGAGAAGGCCGCGGCCGCATCCCAGTCGCCGGTCAGCGCCCAGCGGGCCACGGTCTCGAACGGTTCGGCGATCAGCGAGGCGGTGTTGCGTCCGCGGTAGAACAGCTCGCCGTCCTCGATCAGCGCGAACGAGGTCTCGACCACCATCAGCGGGCGCCCGTCCGAGTGTCCGTGCGTGCCAGAGACCGGTCGCCTGCGCCGGTCGCTCGCGAATCGCTCCACCTCCAGCGGGTCGAACGTCGAACCGTCGGGGGTGCGGATGCGGTCCAGCCGTCCGCGGGCCACATACGCGTACAGGGTCTCGAGCTTGACCCCGAGGCGCTCCGCCGTCTGCTCGGCGGTGAGGCGGGGGAGTGATCGGTCGTCCGCCGCAGCGGGCACAGCTCGCTTCACAGCCACCTCCACATTGACGAGATCAACGTTGACGCACGGATGATCCATGCTCATGCTCATACTATGCAGAACCACCGGATGGACGACACCCTCATCGACGTGCCCCGCGGCCTCGCCAACGTGGTCGCAGCGGAGACGGCGCTCGGCGACGTGCGCGGTCACGAGGGCTTCTATCACTACCGCCAGTACTCGGCTGTCGAGCTGGCGAGCGAGCGGAGCTTCGAGGAGGCCTGGCACCTGCTGCTGTTCGGCACGCTGCCAGGCACGGCCGAGCTGGCCGCCTTCCGGGAGCGCGTCGCGCGGGCGCGCACCATCCCGGACGAGGTCACCGCGCTGCTCCCTGTCATCGCCCGTCTGACCGCAGACGCACCGGATGCTCTGGCCGGGGTGCGCATGGCGCTCGCCGCCGTGGCCGCCTGCGACCGCATCCGCCCGCTCTACGACGAGGACGTGGACGCGAGGATCGCCGACGCCGTCCGGATCAGCGCCGTCACCCCCATGCTCCTCGCCAGCCTGCACGTGCTCTCCACCGGTCGTGTCCTGCTGCGCAGCCGCGACGACCTCGGCCACGTCGCCAACTACCTCTACCTGGTGACGGGCGAGGCTCCGGATGCACGCAGCGAGCACGCGGTGAGCGCGTACATGACCGCGGCGATCGACCACGGCTTCAACGCGTCGACGTTCACCGCCAGGGTGATCGCATCCACCGGCGCCGACCTCGCCGCCGCGGTCACGGGCGCGCTCGGATCGCTCTCCGGGCCGTTGCACGGCGGCGCCCCGAGCAGGGCACTGGACACGCTCGACGAGATCGCGACGCCCGACCGCATCGACGAGTGGGTGACAGGCACAGTGCAGGGCGGCGGCCGCATCATGGGCTTCGGCCACGCCGTGTACCGCACGGAGGACCCGCGCTCCAGGATGCTGCGCGGCATCGCTGAGGGGTTCGGCGGGGCGCGGGTGGAGTTCGCCGTGCAGGTCGAGCGCCGGGTGCAGGAGCTGCTCGCCGAGCTGAAGCCGGGCAGGGAGCTGCACACGAATGTCGAGTTCTACGCAGCGATCGTGATGGAGGCGTGCGGCATCCCGCGGTCGATGTTCACGCCGACGTTCGCCGCGGCGCGTGTGGTCGGCTGGACCGCCCACATCCTGGAACAGGCGGCGGACGGCAAGATCGTGCGGCCGTCGTCGCGCTACGTCGGGCCCCCGGCACCGGAGCCGCTGCCGGAGCGCGCGGCCCCGACCGAGCGCGCGGCTGCGACCGAGCGCACTGCCGCGACCGATCGCGCTGCCGTCACGCCACCAGAGCGCCGATGAACGACACGGCGCCGAGCAGCGACAGGGTGCCGCGTGCGGTGTTCGCGTGGCTCCAGCGCCGCTCGAACGCCGCGTAGCCCGCTCCGTCCCTGCTGGCAGCCAGCCGGTTGTTCAGCGGCACGTTGACGGACGCCGTCACCAGGAAAGCCACGACCCCCAGCACGCCGCCGACGATGGCGAGCACCGCCTCGGTCGACGGCAGGCCGGGGAACGCCGCGAACACGGCGACCCCAGACGCGAGAGCCGAGCCGAGGAACACCACCATGAACACCGAGCGCACCGCGAACACGTTGATGCGGTTCATCGTGCCGGCGGCATCGTCGGGGTCGGCGCCGCGCAGAGCGGGCATCACCATGGTGGAGAAGCCGAGGTAGACGCCGCCGGCCGCCGCGGTGGTGAGGGCGGCGATGCCGACGACGATCGCGAGGAAGGGGTCCGTCATGCCTTGAGGGTAGCGCGCGGAAGGGTCATCCTGGAGGGGAGGTGGTCGGGATGCGCGGAGCGGTCAGGCAGGTGGAGTGGGTCGGCGACGACGATCCCGAGCGGCTGGAGGCGGCCACGATCACCCTCGCGGCCGACCGGCTGGATGCGCTCGGCACCTCGCGCACGGCCGATTACGTCACGAGCTGGTCGCTGGAGACCGGGCCGGGCTGGGTGACGAGCAGACTGGACGTCGCCGTGTCCGGCCGCGGGTTCACACGCCGTCTGGCCCTGGCACGGGATGCGCGTGGCCGCTGGACGAGCGAAGTCACCCAGGAAGGCACCCGCCGCTACCACGACGAGGACCTTCCCGACCCCGGCATCTCCGAGGCGGATGCACGCTCCGGCGCCCTCGACGGCGCGGACGATTGCGACCTCGCGCTCTGCCCTGTCACGAACACCATGCCCATCCTGCGGCTCGGCGCCCACCGGCGCGCCGTGCAGGAGACGGCCTTCGTGATGGCGTGGGTGTCGCTGCCGTCGCTCGCGGTCATCCGCAGCGAGCAGGTCTACAACTCGCGCCCGTTCGCCCCGGGGGCCGGGCACGCGGTCGTCCGCTACAGCAGCGCGCTCCGGGACTTCACCGCCGACCTCACCGTGGACCAGGACGGTGTGGTCATCGACTACCCGCAGCTCGCCCGTCGCATCCGCACCCGCCCCTAGCGGCAATCGAGCCCAGGGTTCTTCACCTCAAAACGCGTGCTTGAGGTGATAAATCCTGGGGTCGATCGCTACGGCGTGGGGGCCAGGGCGTCGTACTTTCGGAACGCGCCCTGGACGCGCACGACGGTGGCGACCAGGACCATGATGATGAGGCCGCCGAGCAGCGGAGGGAACCACAGGGCGCCGGTGAGCGCGAGCAACCCGATGTACAGGTCGCCGAGGCGAGGGCCGCCGGTGACGACGACGGTGAAGACGCCCTGCAGCCGGCCGCGCATCGCATCCGGGGCAGAGGCCTGCAGGATGGTCATGCGGAAGATCGAGCTGATGTTGTCGGCGGCGCCGGAGCCGGCCAGCAGCAGAGCGGCGACGATGAGGGCAGGCAGGTTCGCGTCGGCGAAGTTCTGTCCGCTGCTGCCGAGGCCGGAGAACGCGATCACCGCCAGCACGATGCCGAAGCCCAGGATGCACGCGCCGTAGACCACGATCGCCCTCCCGACCGCGCGGCCCTGCCAGCGGACGTGCCCGAGCCGTCCGGAGAACACACTCGACAGCAGCGTCCCGACCGCTCCGGCGGCCGTGAGGATGCCGACCGTCACCGGTCCTCCGCCGATCAGCAGTGCGCCGACCGCGGGGAACAGCGCGCGCGGCTGCCCGAAGGTCATCGCGATCAGGTCGAGCACGAACGTCATGGACAGGTTCGGCGCCGTCTTGAGGAAGCGCAGCCCGTCGAGCACCCCGGCGAAGCCCGCCCGCTGCCGCTCGCCCTCCGGGACGATCCTGGGGAGCGTGAAGATGCCGAGGAACGCCGCGGTGAAGAGCAGCACGTCGACCGTGTACGTCCAACTGATGCCGACGCTCGCGACCAGCAGTCCGGCCAGGGCAGGGCCGATGGTCACCTGCACACCGAACCCGATGCCGCCGAGCGCACTCGCCGCGGGCAGCAGGCGTGCGGGCAGGAGCCGGGGCGTGATGGCCTGCCTGGTGCCGCCGATGACGATGGTGGCGACGGCGTTGATGGTGGTGAGGATGTAGAGCGGCCACACCACCTGGATGTCCAGCCAGGCGAACGTGGCGATGCCGGCGGTCGACACCCACGCGACGATGGCGGTGACCAGAGCGACCAGACGGCGGTCGAACGCATCCGCCAGCACGCCGCCGTAGAGGCCGAACACCACCATCGGCAGCAGCGCGAACAGCGCGACGGCCGAGACCGCGAGGGTCGAGTGGGTGAGGTCGTAGATGTGCAGGCCGACGGCGACGACGGTCATCTGACCGCCGATGCCCGCGATCGAGCCGCCCAGCCAGAGCCGGGCGAACGCGGGGGACTCCTTCAGCGGGGAGAGATCGACGAAGTGACGGCGACGCGCGAGCGTCGTATCGTCGGGCTCCTGTGGTTCGCGCCCGCCGGCGCTGTTCGGTTCGGTGCGGGAGCCGGTCGGCTCGCCGGTCAGAACCGGGGCTTCTTGCTCAGTGCGACGGCTGCGGTGGAGAAGACGACGCCCGCGGCCATGATCGTGACCGTCACGCCCTGCAGCAGCGTCTGCCAGAACGGTTCGAACGGGGTGACGGACACCCAGAGCCAGAGCACGGCACCGATGAGCGTGATGACGTAGCTGAACGTCTTGCTCGCGTAGAGCGCGTTGAGCGACACCACGGTGCCGGCCACGAAGACCTGGAAGAGCGGGAGGAACGCGTGCGGGTCGCCGCTCCAGGTGAAGACGAGGCTGATCACGAAGAAGACCGCGGAGACCAGCACGACGATGGTCGCGAGGAGCTTGCCGAGCGGGCCGGGCAGGACGGCGCTCAGGCTGCGGACGAGGCTGCCGTGCTCGTCGTCGACGTCGGCGGTGCGGGGTTCTTCAACGTGTGTGCTCACGTCCACGATCCTAGCGCCGCACCCCCGCCAGTCCGAAAAACGGCACAGGTCGCCGACCTCTCCGTCGAGGATGCGGGCGGCCGAGGATATGGTGAAGGCATGTGGCGAGTGCGGGTGCGACGGGTCGACGAGAAGGTGGCCAGGCGCGTGAACGCGCGGAAGACGGGGCAGGGAGTCGACCGATTCTGGCGCCTGGTGTCCAGTGCGGCCAACCACGGCAAGCTGTGGTTCGCCGCCGCCGCCGTGCTGATGCTGCTCGGCAAGCCACGCGCTGCCGCACGCGGGCTGGCGTCGCTCGGCGTCGCGAGCCTGGTGGCGAACCTGGTCGGCAAGCGGCTCATCGGCGGCGAGCGGCCGGCGCTCACCTCCATCCCGATCAGCAGGCGGCTGCAGCGCACGCCCACGTCGCCGTCGTTCCCGTCTGGTCACACCGCTAGCGCCGTCGCGTTCGCGACCGGCGCTGCGCTGGAGTCGCCCGCATCCGGAGCCGCCCTCGCACCGTTGGCCGCCGGGGTCGCGTACTCGCGGCTGCACACCGGGGCGCACTGGTTCTCGGATGTGGCAGGGGGAGCCGCCATCGGAGCGGGCGTGGCCATCGCTCTCAAGGCCGCCGTCCCCGTGCCGAAGCCGTCCACTCTGCTCAACGAGGCGCCGCCGACCGCGGAGACCGTCGAGCTTCCCGCGCTCGCCGACGGGGACGGAGCGTTCATCGTGGTCAACCCCGGCTCCGGCCGCGGGCTGGGCCGGCCGGACCCGCGGCCCCTGATCGCCAAGCGCCTCCCGAAGGCCGTCATGCACGAGCTGTCCGCCGGCGACGACTTCGCCCAACTGGTGGATGTGGCCATCGCGTCCCCGAATCCGCCCCGCGTCATCGGCATCCATGGCGGCGACGGTTCTGTCGGCGCGATGGCGACCATCGCACGGAAGCACGACCTCCCGCTGCTGGTCTTCCCCGGCGGCACGTTCAACCACTTCGCCAAAGCCGCCATGCTCGACAGCGTTGACGTCGCCATCGACGCTCTGCAGCGGGGCCAGGGGCGCGCGGTCGACGTCGCCGACCTGCGCTTCGCGACGGGGGACCCCATCACGGTCCTGAACACGGTCTCCGTCGGCATCTATCCGTCGTTCGTGGAGGAGAGGGAGAAGCACGAGAAGCGGCTGGGCAAGCCGGTCGCCGCCCTGATCGCCGCCATCCGCGTGCTGCGCAGCAGCAGCCCGCTGCGAGTCGAGATCGAGGGCGGCCGCCGCACGATCTGGTCTGTCTTCGTCGGCGTCGGCCGGTACTACCCCGTCACCGCTGCGCCCATCGAACGGAGGAGGCTCGACGACGGCGTCCTCGACGTGCGCGTGCTCTTCGCCGGTGGCAAGCCCAAGACGCGCGGGGCCGTGGCGCTCGCGCTCGGCGGCCGCATGGACGCGCTGGCCGCACGCCTGCCGTTCCTGCAGGGCCCGCCGGTGCTCGACGCCTTCACCGGGACGGGGCTCACGATCCGCTCACGCGAAGACGACCCCGGATACGCCCACGACGGCGAGGCGTCAACGGAGACCCCGGGCGGCACGGACGACGACGGCGCCAAGCGCCTGAACCTCACCCTGGTGCCGGGCGGCCTGCGCGTGTACTCGCCTGCGCAGCGCGGGGAGTGAGCCGACTCACTCCACGTTGACGTCGGCCACCGCCTTGTCCAGCCGGAGTCCGCGCCACGACGGCTGACGCAGCCGCTTGGTGGGCGTCCACTCGGCGAACTCCACCTCGCCGACCAGTTCGGGGCGCACCCAGTGCGCATCCCTCGCGTCGGCGGAGGGGATGTCGGTCAGCGGGCTCGTCTTCCTGGGATGCGCGGCGAGCCGCTTCGCGAGGTCGTCCAGCATCGCGTCGGTGAACCCGGTGCCCACTTTGCCGACGTAGCGGAGCCCGTCGCCGTCCGGGATGCCGAGCAGCAGTGCACCGACGCCGTTGGCACGGCGGCCGTTGCCCGGCGTCCATCCGGCGATCACCACCTCCTCCATCCGGTGGTGCTTGATCTTGATCCAGGTGCGCGAGCGGCGCCCAGTGGCGTATGTGCCGTCGCGCTGCTTGGCCATGACGCCCTCCAGGTTCAGGTCCCTGCTCGCGTCGACGGCGTGGCGCAGGTCGCCGTCGAACGCCGGCGGCACCTGCACGGGGTCCTTCTTCGGCGGCCGGAGCACGTCCTCGAGGGTCGCGCGGCGCTCGTCGTAGGTGTTCCTGCGCTGGTCATGGCCATCGAGTTCGAGAATGTCGAAGACCAGGTAGTGCACGGGCGCGCGCGTGACCGCCGCATCCACATCCCCTGGCCTGGTGAGGCCCATCCTGGTCTGCAGGAGGCCGAAGTCGGGGCGTCCCGTCGGGTCGAGCGCGACGATCTCGCCGTCGAGGACGAGGTCGTGGCCGTGGGCGAGCGAGGTGAGAGTCGCCAGCTCTGGGTATGCGACGGTGACGTCGTTGCCGTTGCGGGTGCTCAGCCGCAGCGCGTCCCCGCGCACCTCCGCGATGGCGCGGATGCCGTCCCACTTCATCTCGAACGCCCACTCGGCTTCGTCGTGCACGTCCTTCTCCGAGCCGAGCGTGGCGAGCATGGGGGAGATGGGCTCCTTCGCCTTCTGCGTGGCCGTCGCCTTCTGCGTGGCCGTCGCCTTCGGCGTCCCCTTCGCGCTCGCCCCGTCGTCCTTCATCAGGTGGATCAGCCAGTTCTGCTCCGCCTTGCCCTCCCCACCCGTGTGGATGAGGGCGAACCTCCTGTCGCCGCCCAGCCCGCCGCCCTTCGTGCCGTGCAGGGTGACGATCACCTCGTCGTCCCGCCACTTCTCCAGGTCGTAGTCACCCGCATCCCAGATCGTCACGTGTCCTGCGCCGTACTCGCCGTGCGGGATGTCGCCCTCGAACGCGCCGTACTCGAGCGGGTGGTCCTCGACGTGCACGGCGAGATGGTTCTGGCCTGGGTCGGTCGGTGGCCCCTTGGGGAGCGCCCAGCTCACCAGCACGCCGTCGTGTTCGAGCCGGAAGTCCCAGTGCAGCCGCCTGGCGTGATGTTCCTGGATCACGAACGTGCGCCCGCTGGTCGAGTGCTCCAGCTTGTCCGGCACGGGTTCCGGCGTCTTCGCGGCGTCGCGCTTGCTGCGGTAGACGGTGAGCCTGTCCTCCGCGGCGCCGTGCACGTCCTCGTCGAGGTGCCCGGCCGAGAGGTCGGCGAGCGGGTCGCCCCTGCGTTTCACCCGGGCGAGCACCTCGGTGTATTCGAGCTGCGCCAGGTCTTTCCGCGCCAGCTCGCGCCAGGTGCGCGGCGCCGCAACCGTCGGGCGGAACCGGCCGCGCAGCGAGTACGGGGCGATCGTCGTCTTGGCGCCGTTGTTCTGGCTCCAGTCGACGAGCACCTTGCCGGCACGGAGCGCCTTCTTCATGTCGCTCACCACGAGGTCGGGGTGGTCGGCTTCGAGCACGCGGGCGAGCTCGTGTGCGACGGCGGACACCTGGTCGCTGGTCTGACCTCCGTCGAGCGCCGCATACAGGTGGATGCCCTTGGACCCGCTGGTCACCGGCATCGGGTCGAGCCCCATGTCGGTCAGGATGCCGCGGGCGAGCACGGCGACCTCGGCGCAGTCGGCGAGCGTGACACCCTCGCCTGGGTCGAGATCGAGCACCAGCCTGTCCGGGTTCTTCTGCGTCCCGTTCCGCGACACCCGCCACTGCGGGACATGGATCTCCAGCGAGGCGATCTGCGCCAGCCAGATGAGCGTGGCCCTGTCGTTGACCAGCGGATAGTCGTTGCTGTGGCTCTTGTGCGTGATCGTGCGCCGCTTCACCCAGCTCGGCGTCGACGAGGAGTCGAGGTTCTTCTGGAAGAACACCTCGCCGGGCTCGTCCGGCGTGCCGACGCCGTGCACCCACCGCTTGCGCGTGGCGATGCGATCCCGGATGTGCGGGAGCATGACCTCCGCGATGGCGTTGTAGTAGCCGATCACGTCGGCCTTGGTCGTGCCGGTTTCCGGGTACAGCACCTTGTCCAGGTTCGTCAGCTTCAGCCGGTGACCGTCGAGCTCGACGACTTCGGTGTCCGTGGAGGCCATGGCCAGATCGTACGCCGAACCTCTAGCCTGAACAGATGACCATTGTGATCGAAAACCTTCCTCCCCTCTCCTGGAGCAACGGACCAGGCACGGCGGAGCAGCCTCGACGCGGCCGCGTGGTCGTGACCGCAGCGGCAGGGACCGACTGGACCAACAGCGCGTTCGGCGGCGAGCAGCAGCACGCGGCGACCTCCATCGGCTTCGTGCCCACCGAGGATTTCAGCCTCAGCGCTCGCGTGCGTGTGGCGGGGGAGCGCAGCACCTTCGACGCGGGCGTCCTCGCGATCTGGGGCGACAGGGATCACTGGGCAAAGCTCTGCTTCGAGTTCTCCCCGCAGGGGCAGGCCATGGTGGTCTCCGTCGTGACGAACGAGTACTCCGATGACTGCAACTCCACCGTCGTCACCGGCGACCACGTCTTCCTCCGGGTGATGCGGTCGGGCAGTGGATGGGCGTTCCACTCCTCCGCAGACGGGCGCACCTGGGACTTCGTGCGCGTCTTCCGGCTTGACTGGGCGGGTCAGGTGAACGTCGGCCTGATGGCCCAGGCGCCGCTCGGCGACACCTGCGTCGCGGAATTCGACGAGATCTCGTACAGCACGAGCATCCCCAGCGACGTCCGAAACGGCGAGTAAACCTCGATCACTGGTTGAAAATCCGCGCATCCACGGTCACGATGGGCTCATGAGGGCCATATGGACGGGTGCGATCACTTTCGGGCTGGTCAACGTACCGGTGAAGGTATACAGCGCGACGGAGGATCACGACGTCGCACTGCACCAGGTGCACGACGCCGATGGCGGGCGCATCCGGTACCAGCGTCGGTGCGAGATCGACGGCAAGATCATCCCGTACGAGCACATCGCGAAGGCGTACGACGACGGGGAGCGCACGGTCGTGCTCACCCCGGAAGACCTGGCCTCGCTGCCCGCGGAGCGCAGCAGGGAGATCGACGTGGTCGAGTTCGTGCCGAACGACCAGCTCGACCCGCTGATGTTCGACCGGAGCTACTACCTGGAGCCCGACTCGAAATCGCTGAAGGCGTACGCGCTGCTGCGCCGTACCCTGGAGGACTCCGACCGCACGGCCATCGTCAACTTCGCGCTGCGGCAGAAGACCAGGCTCGGCGCACTGCGGGTGCGCGGCGACGTGCTCGTGCTGCAGACCCTGCTCTGGAACGACGAGGTGCGGGAGGCGAGCTTCCCCTCCCTGGCGGACACGCCGCGGATCACACAGCGCGAGCTCGATCTCTCCGCCGCGCTGATGGAGAGCTTCGCAGGCGACTTCCAGCCGGAGAAGTTCAGCGACGAGTACCAGGACGAGCTGCGCAAGCTCATCAACGCGAAACTCGAACAGGGCGACACCATCGACACGGCGGAAACCTTCGGCGAGCAGGAGGAGAAGGCGAAGGGCGGGGGCGAGGTGATCGACCTGATGGAGGCGCTGCAGCGCAGCGTCGAGCGCAGCCGGGGCTCCGGCGCGAAGAGCGAGGCGAAGAGCGGTGCGAAGAAGGACGACGACGAGAAGCCGGCAGCGAAGAAGTCGGGCGCGAAGGCGAAGAAGACCGCCGCCAAGAAGCCAGCGTGACCCGGCTTCGCCGCAGCGACCCGTCCGGCCCCGGCTACCGCAGGATCAGCACGAAGAAGGCGCCGAGCTATCAGGACGAGGCGGGCAACCCGATCGTCGACGAGCGCGAGCTGGAGCGCATCCGGTCGCTGGTGATCCCGCCGGCCTGGCAGGACGTGTGGATCTCCCCGGACGCCCGGGGGCACATCCAGGCGGTCGGCATCGACCAGGCGGGGCGCAAGCAGTACCTCTACCACGAGTCGTGGAGGCTTCATCAGGACCGCCTCAAGTTCGAGCGCGCGGCTCAGCTCGCGGAGACGCTGCCCGCTGCACGCCGTCGCGTCACGATGGATCTGCGGGAGGACGGCTTCGGGCGCGACCGGATCCTGGCCGCGGCGCTACGGATCATCGACCTCGGGTCCCTCAGGATCGGCAGCGAAGAATACCTGCACGCCAACGGAAGCAGAGGGCTCACCACCCTGCTCTGCCGCCACGTCGCCATCGACGGCGACGACGTCACCCTGACCTTTCCGGCGAAGAGCGCCCAGAAATGGACGAGCACCGTCACCGACCCGGATGTGGCCGCCCTGCTCTCCGAGATCGTCGCCGCGCGCGGTCAGCGCTCCCGGCTGCTGTCCTGGAAAGACGGAACCTGGCACACGATCCGGCCGGCGTCGCTCAACGAGTACATCCGCCGCCAGACCCGCGGCGAGTTCACCGCGAAAGACTTCCGCACCCTGCACGGCACGATCACCGCGGCCGCAGCGCTCGCCGACTTGGGCACGGGAGGAACGGAGCGGGAGCGCACCAAGCGGGTCACCGCAGCGGTCGCGGCCGCAGCGGACGCGCTCGGGAACACCCCGGCCATCGCCCGCAACAGCTACATCGACCCGCGCATCTTCGACCGCTACCGGCAGGGCGAGGTCATCGACCTGCGCGGCGGGCGAGCGCCGGAGCCGGCGCTGCTGGAGCTGCTGGGGTAGTCGCTTCGGCGGTAATCACTCCGGCTGCTCACTCCGGCTGCTCACTTCGGCTGCTCACTTCGGCTGCTCACGTCTCCGCCGGTGCGTCCTCCGAAGACACATCCTCGCTCGACAGCGGGGCCGCGATCTCCTCCAGCGACTTGCCCTCCGCATCCACGCCCAGGAACAGTTCCACGAGCCCGGCGGCGATCATCAGCCCCGCTCCGATGTAGTAGCCGATGGCGACAGCGTGGATGCCGCTTTCGATCAGGTTTCCGAACAGGATCGGGCCGATGATGCCGCCGAGGCCGGTGCCGATCGCGTAGAAGAACGCGATCGCCATCGCACGCGTCTCCATCGGGAAGATCTCGGAGACGGTCAGGTATGCGCTGCTCGCGCCGGCGGAGGCGAAGAAGAACACGATCATCCAGCACGCGGTGAGCCAGAACGCATCCAGGATCTTCGCGTCGAACATCACCGCCGTGCCGACCAGCAGCACCCCGCTGCCGACGTAGGAGAGGGTGATCATGAAGCGGCGGCCGACCGAGTCGAACAGGTGCCCGAGCAGCGCGGGGCCGAGGAAATTGCCGATCGCGATCGGGACGAGTGCCCACGGAGCGAGATCGTCCGGGACGCCGAGGAGCTTGGTCAGCACCAGCGAGTATGTGAAGAACACGGCGTTGTAGAGGAACGCCTGGCCGGTGAACAGGGACAGGCCGAGCACGAAGCGCTTCGGATAGCGTGTCACCGCGACGCGGGCGATCTCGCCGAAGCCCGTCGAGCGGCGCTGCTTGATGCGGATCGCCTTGTCGGCGGGGACGGCGTCGAGCGGCTTCCCTGTGTCCTTTTCGACGTCCTCCTCGATCTCGCCGACGAGCTTCTCCGCCGCCTCGTCTTTGCCGTGGATGAACATCCACCGCGGCGACTCCGGGACGTTGCGCCGCACGAGCAGGATGACGAGGCCGAGCACGGCGCCCAGGCCGAACGCGATGCGCCAGCCGATGTCCGCGGCGAAGATGTCGGTGTTCAGCAGGAAGACCGTGAGCACGGCGCCGAACGCCGTGCCGAGCCAGTACGACCCGTTGATCGCCAGATCGACGAGGCCGCGGCGCCTGGCCGGGATGAGCTCGTCGATGGCCGAGTTGATGGCCGCGTACTCCCCGCCGATGCCCGCGCCGGTGAAGAACCGGAACAGGAAGAACATCCACGGGGCGAACGAGAACGCGGTGAGCACGGTCGCCACCAGATATAGGCCGAGTGTGACGATGAACAGCTTCTTGCGGCCGAAGCGGTCGGTGAGGTAGCCGAAGACGAGTGAGCCTGTGCACGCCCCGGCGACGTAGATGGCGGCGGCGAGACCGACGTCGGCGGTGGACAGCCCGAGGCCGCTGGAGGGCTCGGTGAGTCTGCTGCCGATCGCGCCGACGATGGTGACTTCGAGCCCGTCGAGGATCCACACGGTGCCGAGGCCGATGACCACGAGCCAGTGGAATTTCGACCAGGGGAGTCTGTCCATCCGGGCGGGGATGGTCGTTTCGATCGTCTTCAGCGACGTTGCCTGGGAATCCGATGTATGCGCACTCACGGAGCGCAACATACGTCGCCGTCCCCGATCCCAGCAGGGGCTTGACAGAACGGGATGCGTGTGACGAATCCGACACGCCTAGCGTTCCTATACCCCTGCTGTCAACCCCTTGTTGGGGGTCAAGCCGCGCTGAGAGCCTGAAGTCAGATTCCCCGCCCGACCGCGGGATCGCGCACCGCAGGGATGCAGAGCGAACAAATGAACATGAGTGATGGGAAGAAGACATGACAGTCCTCGAAGTGACCAACGACCCGGTGCGCGACTACCTGAACTCAATCGGGCGCACGCGCCTCCTCACGGCAGAAGAGGAAGTCGCTCTGGCCAAGCGCATCGAGATCGGTGTGCTGGCCGGCGAACGCCTCAGCAAGCGTCAGGGACTCACCGGCATGGAGCGCCGTGAACTCCAGTGGCTGGCCGACGACGGCAAGCGCGCCTTCGAGCGCTTCATCGAGGCGAACCTGCGCCTCGTGGTCAGCATCGCCAAACGCTACGCGGGCCGCGGCCTGCCGGTGATGGACCTCATCCAGGAGGGCAACCTCGGCCTCGTCCGCGCCGTCGAGAAGTTCGACTACGGCACAGGCAACAAGTTCTCCACCTACGCCACCTGGTGGATCCGCCAGTCGATCCTCCGCGGCATCGCGGACACGGCCAGGCTCATCCGCATCCCGGTTCACACCGTGGAGAAGATCGACAAGCTCGACCGCATCCGCCGCGACCTCGGTGGTGAGCTCGGACGCACCCCCACGCTCGACGAGATGGCAGAGGCGTCGAACCTGACCCCGGCCGAGGTGCACAAGCTGCAGATGAGCGACTCGGAGACGGTGTCGCTCGCTGTGCCCGTCGGCGAGAACGAGGGCGCAGAGCTCGGCGACCTGATCGAGGACGACGACTTCCCGACCCCCGCGGAGGCGGTGGAGGTCGGCTTCCGGCACCGCGACCTGGAGGAGCGCCTCAAGGATCTGCCCCCGCGCGACGCCAAGGTGGTCCGGATGCGCTTCGGCCTCGACGGCCAGAAGCCGATGACTCTGGACGAGGTCGGCGAGGTCTACGGCATCACCCGCGAGCGCGTCCGCCAGCTCGAGACCCGCAGCCTCAAGCGCCTCCGCAGCCCGGAACTGCTCGAGTACCTGCGCTGATCAGCGCGTCAGTGCGCATCGGTCCGTCCGTGCCGGTCGAGGAATCAGCGGCCGGGAGCCGAGTCCGCGTTCACCTCGTCGGCGCCGATCGCGCCGATCTCCTCCGTGAGCTGGAGGCCCTGTGCGCTGTTGGACGAGAGCGTGAGGGCTTCCAGCCACGCCTTGTTGATCGACGGCTGCCGTCCGCCGCTGTAGCGGAACAGCAGCGGGATGGACGGGTCGACCCAGATCGCGCTCCGGCCGTCGCCGACGCCCTGCTCGTCGCGCCACGACATGAAGAACCCTTCTTTGCGGCGCAGTTTCAGACCCACCACGATCTGCAGGTGTGCGAGGACCCGGTCCTCGAAGCCGATCTCCGTCGTCCCCGCGTATACAAGCTTGCCCATGGCACGAAGCTACAGGACGCGGAGGGCCTTCGCGTGCGAAGCGCCGAGCGTAAGGTCGCGGCATGACCGATTCAGCAGTGCATCCCGAGCAGCAGACACCAGAGGGGACCGGCGGCCGCCTGGCCCTGGTCACCGGCGCGACCGGCTACATCGGCGGACGCCTGGTGCCGAGGCTCCTCGCCGAGGGATTCCGGGTGCGTGTGCTCGCGCGCTCGCCGCAGAAACTCACGGATGTGCCGTGGGCTCCGCAGGTCGAGGTCGCCGAGGGCGACCTGCACGACCGGGATGCGGTGGCCGACGCCATGCGCGACGCCGACGTCGTGTACTACCTCGTCCACTCGATGCGCGCCTCCGGCGACTTCGACGACGAGGAGGCCGACGCCGCCCGCGTGGTGGCGGAGGAGGCGGGCGCCGCCGGAGTCGGCCGCATCGTGTATCTCGGCGCGCTGCACCCCGAGGGCGAGCTGTCACGCCACCTGCGGTCGCGGGTGGCGGTCGGCAGGATTCTTCTCGACTCGGGGGTGCCGACCGTCGTGCTGCAGGCCGGGGTCGTCATCGGCTCCGGCTCGGCGTCGTTCGAGATGATCCGTCACCTGACGGAGGTGCTGCCGTACATGCCCGCTCCGCGCTGGGTGCGCAACCGCATCCAGCCCATCGCGATCCGGGATGTGCTGCGCTACCTGGTCGCCGCCGCCGGCCTGCCTCCCGAGATCAACCGGGCGTACGACATCGGCGGGCCGGACATCCTGCGCTACGGCCAGATGATGAACGGCTTCGCGCTGGAGGCGGGGCTGCGGCAGCGCCCGATCGCGTCGCTGCCGGTGTTCACGCCGTGGCTCGCCTCGCAGTGGGTGAACCTCGTGACGCCCATCCCGCGCAGCCTCGCCGTTCCGATCATCGAATCGCTGCAGTACGACTGCGTGGTGCGCGAGCACGACATCGACGAGGTCATTCCGCCGCCGGAGGGCGGCCTCACCGGCTACCGCACGGCTGTCCGGCTCGCGCTCGCGCGGGTGCGCGACGGCGATGTGGAGACGAGCTGGCGCAACTCCTCGGTCGGGAACGCACCGAGCGACCCTCTGCCGAGCGACCCCGATTGGGCAGGGCACACCGTGTACTCCGATGTGCGAGAGCGGGAGAGCAGCGCATCCCCTGACCGGCTGTGGCGTGTGGTGGAGGGCATCGGCGGCGAACGCGGCTGGTACTCGTTCCCGCTGGCCTGGGCGCTGCGCGGGTGGATGGACAAGATCGTCGGCGGGGTTGGCCTGCGCAGGGGACGCAGGGATGCCGACCGGCTGCAGACCGGAGACGCGCTCGACTGGTGGAGGGTCGAGCGCATCGACAGAGGCAGGGAGCTGCGGCTTCGTGCCGAGATGCTGGTGCCGGGACGGGCGTGGCTGGAGATGCGGGTCGATCCGGACGGCGACGGCTCGCGCTACCGTCAGCGCGCGATCTTCTTCCCGAAGGGCTTGGCCGGGCGGCTCTACTGGTTCGCGATCCTGCCGTTCCACGGCGTGATCTTCAACGGGATGGCGAACCGGATCGTCGCCGCGGCGACCGCTCCGGACGAGGGTCCGGCTACTCCGCCACCGGCACCGGCGTCGCCACCGGCACCGGTGTCGCCACCGCAGTGAGCTCGGTGAGGAACCGGATGACCACCTCGCGCTCGTCGGGCGTCATCGCCCTGGCGACTTCGAACCGCTGCGCGTGCTGCTTGCCCATCATGCGGCGCACCTGCTGGTGCGTCTCCTCGGTGATGGCGACGGTGACTGCTCGGCGGTCGGTCGGGTGCGGCCTGCGCTCGATGTGTCCGGCGCGTTCCAGCCGGTCGAGGAGCTTGGTGGTGGATGCGGTCGAGATGTGGAGGTGCTCGGAGAGCGCCCCCGCCGTGACGGCGACTCCGGAGTTGACCGACGCGATGATGTATCGCAGGGCTTTCATGTCTGTGTCGTTCAGCTTCATCCGGCTGCGCGATTCGAAGCTCAGCCTCTGCTCGGCCTCTCGCCAGTCCCTGATGGCGGTGAGCACCTGCACCACCTGCGCGAGGTCGTCGTCGCTGAGGTCGTCGTGGCGGACGAGTTCCTGTCGGGGATCGATGACGCGGGGATCGAGAAGCGACCCTGAAACGCGTCGCGCGTCGTCCTTGGAACCCATTCCCACATCCTAGGCCCGAGTGTAAGAATCGTGCTAGGTTATTTACTTACTTGGCTAGACAAAGGGGAGCGGAGATGACCCAGGTCCATCAGGGAACACCACCGCGGATCGGTCTGGCAGAGGTCGATGCCCGGCTCGCCGCGTTCTTCGCCGAGCGAACGGAGCAGGCCACCCGCTACGGCAGCGAGTACCAGCGGCTCTGGACAAGCGCGAAGAGCGCCAGCGACGGCGGCAAGCGCATCCGGCCCGGTTTCGTGCTGAGCGCGTTCGACGCCATCGGTGGCCCCGCGTCCGGAATCGCGACCACCGCCGATGCCGTCGACACCGCCGTGGCCTTCGAGCTGCTGCACACCGCCTTCCTGCTGCACGACGACGTGATCGACGGCGACACGATGCGGCGCGGCAGACCCAATGTGTCCGGCGAGTTCGCCAGGGATGCGGTCTCCCGCGGCGTCCAGCCTGAGCGCGCCGCCCTCTGGGGAGAGACGGCCGCCATTCTCGCCGGCGACCTCCTGCTGCACGCTGCGGCCTCCCTGGTCGCCCGCCTCAGCGTCCCCTCCGCCTCCCGCACGGCGCTGCTCGACCTGCTCGATCACAGCATCTTCGTCACGGCGGCCGGCGAGCTCTCCGACGTGTCGTTCAGCGTGCGGCTCGATGAGGCGCGCCTGCCGGACGTGCTGGCGATGACCGAGCGCAAGACGGCGGCGTACTCGTTCGCCGGACCGCTCGCTGCCGGGGCGATCCTGGCCGGAGCAGGTGGAGACGTGCTGGCGGCTCTCGGCGAGTACGGCCGGCTGCTCGGCATCGCCTTCCAGCTCGGCGACGACCTGCTCGGGGTCTTCGGACGCGAGGACGCGACGGGCAAGAGCATCGTCAGCGACCTCAGGGAGGGCAAGGAGACCTCGCTCATCGCGTACGCGCGCGCCACGTCCGCCTGGCCGGGCATCGAACAGCAGTTCGGACGCGCCGACCTGGACCACGAGGCAGGCCGCCGCCTCGCAGCAGACCTCGAGGCCTGCGGCGCGCGCGGGTTCGTCGAGGGCCTCGTGACCGAGTACGCGGACGCCGCCGTCGCTGCGCTGGACGCGCCGGGCCTGCCCGTCTCGCTGAGCGACGAGCTCCAGGCGGTGGCCCGCTCCTGCGTGGGGAGGATCGCATGACCCGAGAGGCCGAACTCACCGCACCGGGCGGCTCGCACCCGGCCAATCCCACCGACCTGTCCCTCTACACCAGGGCGGCTCACACCAGCTCCGCCACGATCATCCACGAGTACTCGACATCGTTCGGGATGGCGACCAGGCTGCTGTCGCCCGAGGTGCGCCCGCAGGTCGAGGACATCTACGCCCTGGTGCGGATCGCCGACGAGATCGTGGATGGAGCGGCCGCGGAGGCCGGTCTGGCCGTCGACGATCAGCGCGCCCTCCTCGACGCGCTCGAAGCCGACACCGAACGGGCGATGCGCACGGGATACAGCGCGAACGTCGTCGTGCACTCGTTCGCCTGCACGGCACGCGCGGTCGGCATCGACGCCGCACTGACCGCGCCGTTCTTCTCGTCGATGCGCCGCGACCTCAGCCCGGTCGACTTCAGCTCCGACGAGCTGAGTGCATACATCTACGGCTCCGCCGAGGTGGTCGGCCTGATGTGCCTGCGCGCGTTCCTCTCCCACGAGCAGGTGGCCACCGAGCGCCGGATGCGGTTGGAGCGCGGCGCACGCCGGCTCGGCTCCGCCTTCCAGAAGATCAACTTCCTCCGCGACCTCGCCGTGGACTGGACAGAACTCGGCCGCAGCTATTTCCCTGGCATCGACCCCGGCAGACTGACCGAGCGGCAGAAGCTCGAGCTCGTGGTCGACATCGAGCGCGATCTCGGGGCGGCGGAGGACGCCATCCCCGAGCTCCCGGACAACTGCCGCAGGGCCATCGTGGCGGCGCACTCCCTGTTCGCGGAACTGACGGATCGCATCCGGTTGACGCCCGCGCCGCTGCTGCTGTCGACCCGCGTGAGCGTGCCGACCCGCACGAAGCTTGCGATCCTGGTGCGCGCGACAGCCGGGTGGGGGGCGGGATCGTACCGATGACGCGTCCGGCCTCCGTGGTGGTGATCGGCGGCGGGATCGCCGGAGTGGCGACCGCAGCCCTGCTGGCAGACGACGGCTACCGGGTGACGCTGCTCGAACAGCACGACACCCTCGGTGGTCGGGCCGGCACCTGGTCGGCGGACGGCTTCCGGTTCGACACCGGACCGTCCTGGTACCTGATGCCGGAGGTCTTCGACCACTTCTTCCGTCTGCTCGGCACCACGTCGGAGGAGCAGCTCGACCTCGTCACGCTCGACCCCGGCTACCGGGTGTTCGCGGAGTCGGGGGAGGCGCCGCTGGACGTGCGGGCGGACTACCCGGCCAACCGGGCGATGTTCGAGGCGGTCGAGCCCGGCTCCGGCGCACGACTGGACCGCTACCTGGACAGCGCCAGGGAGACCTACCGGATGGCGGTCGACCGCTTCCTCTACGGAACGTTCGCATCCTTCCGCCCGCTGTTCGCCCGCGACCTGGTGACCAGGCTCGGCCGCCTCGCCCGCCTTCTGCTCGAACCGCTCGGCCGGCTGGCCGCGCGCACGGTGAACGACACCCGGCTGCGGCAGATCCTCGGCTATCCAGCGGTGTTCCTCGGCACGTCGCCCGGCCGCGCACCGAGCATGTACCACCTGATGAGTCACCTCGACCTGGAGGACGGCGTCCACTATCCCCAGGGCGGCTTCACCACCATCGTCGACAGCATCGCGGCGATCGCCCAGTCAGACGGAGCAGACCTGCGAACCGGGGCCAGGGTCACCGCCATCCGCACCGAACCGGGCGTCGCCAGGGCCAGGGTCACCGGTGTCGAGTACCGGGATGCGGCAGGCGGGCTGCACTTCAGCCCCGCCGACATCGTCGTGTCGGCCGCCGATCTGCACTTCACAGAGACCCGGCTGCTGCCGGAGCAGCTTCGCACGTACCCCGAGTCGTACTGGGACCGCCGCGACCCCGGACCAGGCGCCGTGCTCGTGATGCTCGGCGTGCGCGGCGCGCTCCCGGAGCTGACCCACCACAACCTGTTCTTCACCACCGATTGGGACGACAACTTCGAGCGCATCTACGGCGCCGATCCGTCCATCCCCGACCCCGCTTCGCTCTACGTCTGCAAGCCGAGCGCCACGGACGGCACTGTCGCGCCCAATGGCTGCGAGAACCTCTTCGTCCTCGTGCCTGTGCCCGCCGACGTCTCCATCGGCTCCGGTGGGATCGACGGCGCGGGCGACAGAGTCGTGGAGCGCACGGCGGACGCGGCGATCGCGCAGGTCGCGGCCTGGGCGGGCATCCCGGACCTCGCGGAGCGCGTGATCGTGCGACGCACCGTCGGGCCTGACGACTTCGCCACCGACCTGAACGCCTGGCGAGGTGGGGCACTGGGGCCGGCGCACACCCTGCGGCAGAGCGCCTTCTTCCGCGGCCGCAACGCGTCGGCGAAGGTCGACGGCCTCCTCTACGCGGGAGGGACCACCATCCCTGGCATCGGACTGCCGATGTGCCTGATCAGCGCCGAACTCGTCCTGAAGCGTCTCCGCGGCGACACGAGCACCGGACCCCTGCCGGAGCCCCGCACCGCGGAGACCTCGGCGGAGTCCAGGCAGGAGCCGGTCGGGTGAGCATCCTCTACCTGGTGGCTCTGCTGATCCCGCTCGGCTCGATGGTGCTGCTCGACCGCGGCTTCCGGCTGTTCTTCTGGCGGGATGCGCGGCGGGCCGCGATCGTGCTGGTCGTCGGCGTCGCGTTCTTCCTCGCCTGGGACCTGGCCGGCATCGGACTGCACGTCTTCGCCCGCGGCGGCTCCCGCTTCATGACCGGCATCGTGCTCGCGCCGGAGCTTCCGCTCGAGGAGGTCTTCTTCCTCACCTTCCTCTGCTACCTCACGATGGTGCTCGTGACGGGAGCCAGGCTCCTGCTCGACCGCCGCGCGGCGGGCGGGGCTCCGGGCGATACCACCGCCTCGACGGGCACGGCCTCGACGGGCACCGCCTCGATGGGCGCCGCCTCGACGGACGCTGCGGCACACGACGGCGCCCGCGATCGGGGCGACGCATGACCTACCTACTCCTCAGCCTCGGGTTCCTGGCCGTCGCCGTCGCTGTGCTCGCCGTTGCGCTCGCGACCGCGCGCGATCGCGCAGCCGTCGTCCGCCGGTGGTGGCTCCCCGTCCTGATCGCCGGGCTCCTCCTCGCGGTGCTCACCGCTGTGTTCGACAACGCGATGATCGCCTCCGGCCTGATGACCTACGGCGAGGCGCACATCAGCGGCGCCAGAATCGGTCTGGTTCCCGTCGAAGACTTCGCATACCCGCTCGCCGGCCTCCTGCTCCTGCCTGCACTGTGGCTGCTGCTGCGGAGGCGGCGCCCGGAATGACGATGACGCGCTCCACCTCCCCGTTCCGCCAGCTCGTGCTCGCCTCGCGACCGCTGAGCTGGATCAACACCGCGTTCCCTTTCGCCGCCGCCTACCTGCTGACCACCCGGCAGCTCGACCTCACCCTCGTCGTCGGCACGATCTACTTCCTCGTCCCGTACAACCTCGCCATGTACGGGATCAACGACGTGTTCGACTACGAGTCCGACCTCCGCAATCCGCGCAAGGGCGGCGCGGAGGGCGCCATGCTCGACCGGGGGATGCACCGGCGCACTCTGATCGCTGCGGCCGTCACGAACATCCCGTTTCTGCTCTACCTCGTCGTGGTCGGCTCCCCGCTGTCCTGGCTGGTGCTCGCGGTGAGCGTGTTCGCCGTGCTCGCGTACTCGGTGAAGGGTCTGCGGTTCAAGGAGATCCCGTTCCTCGACTCCGTGACCTCCAGCACCCACTTCGTGAGCCCCGCGGTCTACGCGCTGGTGCTGGCCGGCGCCGCGTTCACGCCGCAGCTCGGCGCCGTGCTGCTCGCCTTCTTCCTGTGGGGGATCGGCAGCCACGCGTTCGGCGCCGTGCAGGATGTGGTGCCGGACCGGGAGGGCGGTATCGCCTCCATCGCCACCGCACTCGGCGCGAAGGCGACGACCAGGTTCGCCATCGCCGCGTGGGCGCTCGCCGGGGTCGCGATGCTCTTCACTGCCTGGCCTGGACCGCTCGCGGCGGTGCTCGCTGTGCCGTACATCGTTGCGGCCGCGCCGTTCTGGCGGATCACCGAAGAGGACTCCGCCGCCGCCAACCGCGGCTGGCGGCGCTTCCTCTGGATCAACTACGCCTGCGGCTTCCTCGTGACCATGCTGCTCATCCTGTTCGCGGCGATCACGAGCTGAACGACGCGATCTCTGGCCCGACGGCCTTCTCGGAGACCTGGTGGGTCTGCCCGGCGAGCACGCCGAACCGGGCGCCGGGGATGGTCGCGGCCAGCGCATCCTGAGCCTCGCGCATCGGGTCGGCGGCTTTCGATCCCACCAACACCAGGGTCGGCACGGCGATGGTCGCCAGCCGTTCGGTGGGGAGGCGAAAGCCGTCCATCACCCGGATGTCGTTCGGCAGTGTCGGGGCGACGGCCGTGAGCTGCTTCCAGACCTTCGGCATCAGCCGCATCATGGCGGGCATGAACACGGGAGCGCCGACCATCTTCGTGAGGAAGTAGCCGACGGCCGCACCGTTCTTGCCCTGGGCGAGCAGCGCTTGCACGGCGGCGAGGTGATCGACGCTCGTGTCCTTCCAGCCGTCCGCGATGTACGGCGCCTCGTAGGTCACGAGCCGGCGCATCGGGATGCCGGCCGCAGCGGCTTCGAGCGCGACGCCGGCTCCGGACGAACTGCCGTACACGTCGACCTCCCCTCCGGTGTCGGCCCCCGCCTGGGCGATCACGGCACGCAGGTCGTCGACTTCGTTCTGCACGGCATACGGCTGTCGGTCGCCGCTTTCACCGCGGCCGCGCCGATCGTACGCATAGACGGTGAAGCGGTCGGCGAGCAGCGCGGCGAGCGGTCGCGCAGGGCCGAATGCGCGCGAGCACAGCGCGCCGTCGACCAGCACGAGCGCTGGTCCCGTTCCGGAGCGCTCGTACACGATGCGAGTGCCGTCTTCGGAGCTCACCGCCCCGGTGGTCGGGGCGACGGTGGATGCGGTCTTGTCGGTCATGCTGCTATCCCTTCGTTCTCGCAAGCTGCGCGTCGAGCTTGACGAACGACTCGCCCCAGCCGGTCTCGGTCTCGTGCTGGGCGTCGCGGTCGAACGGGCCCTGGTGCAGGGTGATCCTGGTGCGGTCTCCGTGGTCGTGGAACTGGATGCGCAGGAAGAGGTTGTCGAGCGCGCCCATCTCGGCCACGGCGGAGACATCGAGAACGAGCAGTTCCGGCTCGACCAGTTCGACGATGGTGCCGCGCATCGGGAAGGTGCCGCCCGTGGCGTCGTTCACCATCGCGAGCTCCCACCGCCCGCCGACCCGCGGCTCGACCACGATCGATTCCTCCGGTGCCGAATGCGCCGTCGGTGCGAACCAGGACGCGAGCAGGTCGGGCTGCATGAAGAACTTCCACACCAGCGCGCGCGGAGCGTCGAACGCCCTGGTGATGTAGACGTCGGTGTCGGCGATCCCCGCCGGTCGGCCGCTGTCGTTCATGATGCCTCTTCTTCCTCGTGTGGCTGGTGTCCTGTCATCGAACCGGGCTCGCGATCGCGCACAGGCTCGTGTTCGTGCCGGCGTTCCTGCTGCTGGAAGGCGGCAATGGCTGCATCGAGGCGGTCGAAGCTCGCGTTCCAGAACCGCTTGTACCGCTGCATCCACTCGGTCGCCTCCCTGAGCGGTTCCGCCTCGAGATGGCTGAGCCGCGTCGTGGCGACCCGGCTTCGGGAGACCAGCCCAGCGTGCTCGAGCACCTTGAGGTGCTTGGAGATCGCCGGCTGGCTCATCGCGAACGGCTCGGCGAGCTCGCTCACGGAGGCGTCGCCGTCTTGGAGGCGAAGGAGTATCTCGCGTCTGGTGGGATCGGCGAGGGCGGCGAACACCGCGCTGAGCTGGTCGGTCTGCTCCACACCCATCGACGTTCGTCCTATCCATAACCAAATGGTTCTATAACCGATGAGGCAAGAATAGTGGATGCGCGGCCCGTGTCAAGAGGGACCGCGCATCCCGCGCCGATGCCCGCGCGCAGTCCTTCTCAGTCGCGCTTCGGCAGCTCCTGCAACGCCCACTCGTTGCCGTCCGGGTCGGCGAAGGTCACGAAGCGGCCCCAGTCCAGGTCGGCCACGCCCTCCGCATCCACGCCGTTCTCCCGAAGGTGGGCGAGTGCGTCGTCTGCGTTCTGCACCACGATCTGCAGTCCGCGCTGCGACCCGGGCTCCATGTCCGTCAGCCCTTCGCCGAACGCGATCGAGCAGGCGGAGCCAGGAGGGGTGAGCTGCACGAAACGCAGTGTCTCGGAGACCCGCTGATCGTGGTCGGCGACGAAGCCGACCTGGTCGACGTAGAACGCCTTGGCGCGGTCGACGTCGGTGACGGGGATGGTGATGAGTTCGATGCGCCAGTCGGTGATGGCCATGAGCTGAGCCCTTTCTCTCGTGTTGTCCGTTCGTTGTTCCCAGCGTACGAACGATTGCGGTCATCTTCCGGCCGCAATGAAAATCTGGGGAAAACATCTCACTCCCTGCCAGTGGGGAGGAAGCTCACAGCGCAGGGACGGTATCGTCAAAAGGCAACGCGGACACCCTCCGCACCAGGACGCCCGAGAAAGACGAACGAGCGATGAGCGACAGCCCGGCTTCGCCCACCCCATACGAGGTGCTCGGCGTCGCCTCCACCGTCAGCCACGACGACCTCCGCCGCGCCTATCGTCGGCTGCTCAGGGAGACCCACCCGGACACCGGCGGCACCGCGGCGCGCTTCCAAGCGGTCCAGGAGGCCTGGGAGCTCATCGGAGAACCGGACGACCGCGCCCGCTACGACCGCGGCGAGTCCGCATACACCTCCGACGTCACAGCGGAGGGCTCCACCGGAGGCGGGTTCAGCGCCACCTTCCACGCCACCCGCTCGCAGTCGCAGGGCGCAACGGTGCGCGCGCGCGCAGCTACGGCCATCCCGGCGGACAGGCGCGCGAACGCTACCTGCACCTCATGCGTGAGTGGATGGGCAGGGGAACCGAACTCGACGACCCGTACGATCCCGGGCTCGTCCGTTCCGCCCCGCGCGAGATCCGCCAGCTCCTCGCTGTCGCGCTCGCCGAGGAGGCGACCGCGCGCGCCGTCACCGGCCTCGGCATCGGCTTCACCATCTGGAACGACGTCTCCGTTCATCCCCGTTCCGACGCGAAGCTCGACCACGTGGTGCTCGGCCCTGCGGGGCTCTTCGCCATCCGTTCGGCCGACTGGGGAGGAGAGGTCAAGCTCTCCAAGGGCGATGTGGTCGGCCAGACGGTCGACCGCGACGAGCAGCCCTTCCACGACCTGCTGCGCGACGCCAAGACGTTCTCGCGTCAGGTGGGCGTGCGCTTCACCGGCCTGATCATCGTGGTCCCGGACGACGCGCTCGCCGTGCCGTACGACCGCATCGAACGCGGACGACTCGCCGGGTCGCTGCTCGTGCGCCGCTCGCTGCTTCCGCTCGTCCTCCGCAACGGCGCGAACGCCGCGGGCAGGGAGAGCGTCGACCGGGCGTTCGAGCTGCGCCCCCGGCTCCAGGAGAGCATCCGGTTCGTCTAGACGCGAAGGCCGCCGGAGGAGCAGAGTGGGGACATGGTCACACCACTCGACATCTTCAGCGGTTTCAGCGTCAACGACATCCCAGCGGCCAAGGCGTTCTACGCCGACACGCTGGGGCTCCAGGTCACCGACGGCCCGATGGGCAACCTCGACCTCGCGCTGCCGTCCGGAAGCCATGTCTTCATCTACCCGAAGGACGACCACACCCCGGCGACCTTCACCATCCTCAACCTGGTCGTGGAGAACATCGACGACGCGGTCGACGAGCTCAACGCCAAGGGTGTCAAGACCGACATCTACGACGACCCCAACCTGCCGACCGACGCCAAGGGAGTCCTGCGCGGCAAAGAGGTCGACCGCGGGCCGAACATCGCCTGGTTCCTCGACCCGGCTGGCAATGTCGTCTCGGTGATCGAGAACTAGCCAGTCGAGTGGTCCCGAATTGCCGTGCGGCCTACGCGCGCACGGCAATTCGGGACCACTCGTTGCCGGGCGGGGGTGACGGGTCAGGGGGCTAGCCGGGTGCGGAGGGAGGTCGCATCGACGGGGGAACGCACTTTGAGGTCGTTGTCGAAGTAGGCGTAGACGTCCTGACCGGCGTGCAGCCAGGTCCGGATGTCCTCCGCCCAGCGGTCGAGCGCATCCGGGGTGTATCCGCTCGCGTACAGCTCTTCGTCGCCGTGCAGTCGCAGGTACTGGAAGTCGGCGGTCGTCTCCCGGATGACGGGGTAGCGGCCGGCCGTGTCCGCGACGACGATGGCCACTCCCGCATCCCGTGCGATGGCCGTGAACTCGGGCACGTCGAAGGTCGTGTTGCGCACCTCGACCGCGTGACGCAGCGGGGCGTCGACCGCGGGGGAGAGGAACGTGCGGTCCTCGTCCAGCGTCGACTCCGCGCCGAGAGTCGCTGCCGCGGAGGTCGTCCGCGGCAGCAGTGCAAGGAACGCGGCGACCGCCTCCGGGTCGAACGACAGGTTCGGCGGGAGCTGCCACAGCATCGGCCCGAGCTTCGCGCCGAGCGCCAGCACTCCGGAAGCGCAGAAGTTGGCCACGGCCTCTCGCGCGTTCCTCAGCCGCAGAATGTGCGTGATGTACCGGCCGCCCTTGACAGAGAAGACGAAGTCGTCTGCCGTCTCCTCGGCCCAGCGGCGGTAGCTCGCGGGTTTCTGCAGCGCGTAGAAACTGCCGTTGATCTCGATCGAGTCCAGCCGCTCTGCCGCGTACGCCAGCTCGGCACGGTGCGGGAGACCCTTCGGGTAGAAGGTTCCGCGCCACGGTGCATACGTCCATCCGGAGATGCCGATGCGGGCGACGGCCATCAGCGCCCCCGCAACTGGTCCAGGATGCGCCTGTCGCGCTTCGTCGGACGCCCGGCCCCGCGCTCGCGCACGATCGCAGACGGCGCCTCGGCCTTCGGCGGCGGAGGGGGAGTCAGCTCGTCGACGCACTCGGCCGCGACCGCGGCGCCCACCCGCTTCACGATCAGCTTCCTGGCGATCAGGATGCGCTCCGTCTCGCCGACGCGAGCCCGCACCTCGTCGCCGACCTTCACGGGCGTCGCCGGTTTGGCCTTGTCGCCGTTCACCCGCAGGTGGCCGGCCTTGCACGCCGTGGATGCGGCGGAGCGGGTCTTGTACAGCCGCACCGCCCACGCCCAGGAGTCGACGCGGACGCTCGCAGGTTCAGCCACGATCAGATCGCTTCTGCGAGCTGGCTCTTCCACTTCACGAGGCTGCGGACGGTCTTGCTCCTGTCGCCGGCGAGCTTGTCCATCACATCCGCCGGGACGAAGTAGTTGACGGCCACCCAGCCGCGCACGACCTCCGAGCGGTCGTCGGCGAGCATCCGGAGGATGTCGCACGGCGTCGCCTCGTTCTTGGCGACACATCCGCGGACCCCGGCGTCCTGGTCTTTCGCGAGGGTGAGGAAGAGGTCCTCCGGCGTGTTGTAGCTGCTCGCGACGCTCTCCCTGATCTTCGGGTTCGGGTCGGCGGCCAGCAGACGCAGGCGACGGATCTTGCTCTCGGTGACCGGGGGAGACGGATGCAGCGCCGCCGCCTCCTCCGCGGTGAGCATCGCAGGCCGGTGCTCACGCATCGCCTGACGCTGGGCCGGGGTGTTGAACCGAATGCACGACATCCTCCAACGGTACGCGCTCGATCCATCGAAATGTGGAAGCGGGCGCGCGTCGCGCCGGGTTACCGTAAAAGCATGGAATCCCTGCTGAGAACGCTCGACCGCATCGCGGGAGGACGGAACGCCGACTACACGATTCCGGATGAGAACCTGCGCGATCCGAAGACCCGCCGCGCGTTCGTGGTGATCACCTGGCTGCTCGTCGCCGAGTTCGTCGTCGGCGTCGCCGCCGTCGCGATCGCGGTGGTCCTGGCCGTCGGCGGCGAGAGCATCCCGTGGGCGGTGTGGATGCGCAGCGTCGTGGTGCTCGGCATGACGGTGACGCTCTTCTACTTCGCCTGGCGCGCGCAGAAGGGCTACTACTGGGCGTACTCGCGGCTGCGGCTGTTCTCGAAGATCTTCCCGGTCGTCACGCTCGTCATCGCCGCGATCCCCGGGCTGTACCCGCTGTGGATGGTCACCGAGCAGATCCTGTTCAGCCTCATCCTGATCGGCGTCGCGGACTACCTCGACTCCGACCACATGCGCGCCGCTTTCCCCAAGCCTGCGAAGTCCGGCGGGGACAAGCCGCGCCGGGCCGGGCACGGTCCGGCTACGGCGTGACCGGCTCCTCGCCTCGACCGCGCGGCGGCCACGGCACGATCGGCGACGTGCGGCGCTGGTACTGCGCGTACTCGGGGTAGCGCGACAGCGAGATGCTCTCGGTGAACACCGTTGAGCCGATGAACAGCCCGGTCAGCAGCAGAGGACCGATTACCGTCCACTGCAGGATCGACCCCGCGGCGACGCAGCCGAACAGGAAGACCACCCACCACTGCGCCTGCTCGAAGAAGAAGTTGGGATGCCGCGAGACGCGGAACAGGCCGGACTGCAGGAAGCGCGGCTGCGGCTCGCGTCCAGCGGCCTTCTCCGCGTTCTTCCACTGGTGGAAGTTCCACTGCTGCTGGTCGGCGACTGTCTCGCCGACCAGGAACGCGAGGAAGACGACGGCGCAGACGATGTCCAGCGCGCCGAGCGGGGTCTGGTGCAGGTATGCAGTCCAGGCCGGGAGCGTGATGAGGAACAGCAGCACGTTCTGGTAGATCACGATGAAGAACAGGTTGAACAGCCAGAACTGCCAGGCGGGCATCCGTCCGCGCAGCACGGCCCAGCGGTAGTCCTCTCCGCCCGGCGCGTACCCGCCCTTGCGCGCGAAGTTGAAGGTGAGCCTGATGCCCCAGAGGGTCACGAGGATCGCCATGAGGTTGAGCCGCGCATCCTGCAGACCGGCGAAGCCCGCGTAGATCCAGACGTACCCGACCGGCACCACCGACCAGATGCGATCGACCCAGGAGTGCTCGCCCGTGATGAGCGAGAGCACCCAGGTGACGACGCAGACGCCGACCAGGACCCACAGACTGACGATGAAAGGCTCCACGCCCACATCTTATGCACGCATTCGTCCCGCGCCGGGGAGCTTCCCGGCGCGGGCGGCTGGATCACTAGACTCGTACCTCGTGGATGGTGTCGGTGCGCGCGAGGCGAGTTCGCGGGTTCTGACGATCCCGAACATCCTGAGCTTCTTCCGGCTGGCCCTCGTGCCGGTGTTCCTGGCGTTCGTGATCGTCGGTCAGGATGCGCTGGCGCTGCTCGTGCTCGTCGTGTCGAGCATCACGGACTTCCTCGACGGTTTCCTCGCCAGGCGCCTCGATCAGGTGTCGCGGCTTGGACAGTTGCTCGATCCGGCCGCCGATCGGCTGTACATCTTCGCCGCCCTGATCGGGCTGGCCTGGCGCGAGGTCATCCCGTGGTGGCTGGTGGCGATCATCGTGGCCAGGGATGTCATGCTCGCGGTGCTCGGCGTCATCCTCGCGAACCACGGCTACGGCCCGCTTCCCGTGCATCACCTGGGCAAAGTGGCGACGTTCTGCCTGTTCTGGGCGCTCCCGCTGCTCATGCTCGGCGAGGCATTCGACGCTCTCGCGCCGTTCTCTCTGCCGCTCGGCTGGGCGTTCGCGCTCTGGGGAGCCTTCCTCTACTGGTGGGCCGGATTCGTGTATATCGGAGAAACGGCTCGGGTAATCCGCCTTCCGGCCGACGACGGAGCCGACCGATCCGATACGCTGGAATAAGAGGAGGTTGACGTGCCTGACGAGACATACCCGAATGGGCCGGCGGACGACGCCGAGAACAACCCCCTGCGTAATTCAGCCGCGGGGAACGAAGACACGACCGCACGCTTCGGCGAGGAGTTCGTGTCGAAGATGTACCCGATGGATGGGGAGATCTCCCCGGAGGAGCAGGAGGCCATCGCCGCCCTGCCGTCCGGGTCGGCTCTGCTGATCGTCCGCCGTGGTCCGAACACCGGCGCGCGCTTCCTGCTCGACGCCGATGTGACGAGCGCCGGACGCCACCCCAACGCCGACATCTTCCTCGACGACGTGACCGTGTCGCGCCGTCACGCGGAGTTCACGCGCCGCGGAACGGCGTTCGAGGTCCGCGACCTCGGTTCGCTGAACGGCACGTACTACGACGGAGTCCGCATCGAGAGCGCCCTGCTCTCCGACTCCGCCGAAGTGCAGATCGGCAAGTTCCGGCTCACGTTCTACGCCTCGCGTCTCGACCTCGCAGCGTCGGCGCAGAGCTAGTGGCCCGCAACTGATGGCACCGCGCTAGTGGCACGGCAGGCAGCGAGCGCTCGCGCCGGCTCGCCTGCGCTGCTCAGCATCGGCCAGGTGCTCGCGCGCCTGACTCCCGAGTTCCCCGACCTGTCGTCGTCGAAGCTGCGCTTCCTCGAAGAGCGAGGGTTGGTGTCCCCGGCGCGGACCGCATCCGGCTATCGCAAGTTCTCTCCGGACGACGTGGAGCGACTCCGCATCGTGCTCGGGATGCAGCGCGACCACTACCTGCCGCTCAAGGTCATCAAGAGCTACCTCGCCGATCTGGATGCTGGCCTCAACCCGCAACTGCCGGGCGCGGCTCCCACGGCCGGTCCCTCCATGCTGCCCACAGGGCGTCGTTTCAAGCGCGGCGAGCTGCTGCGCGAGGCGCAGGCGAGCCAGGAACTCCTGCAGGACGCGATCAGCGCATCCGTCATCGCGCCGGCCGAGGTCTACGGCGAGGAGACGCTGGCGGTGCTGCGCGCACTGGTCGAGCTCCAGCGGCACGGCATCGAGCCCCGCCACCTCCGCGGTTTCCGTGCGGCGGCGCAGCGTGAACTCGGCCTCATCGAGACGGCCCTCGTGCCCATCGCCAGACGCAACGACGTGTCGAGCAGGGCACAGACCGCCGAGCTCGCCCGCGAGATCGCCGGGCAGCTCGACGTGGTGCGCGGGAGCATCATCCGGTCGGCTCTTGCGCGCATCCAGCCATGACCGCGTGCGCCGCACTGACGGATCGCTTCGACACGCCGATAGTCAAACTGCGAATGTCGTTGCCCGCGACCCTGACCATGGGTACCGTGGATGATGCGCCTGTCGAACACGCGCATCCCAAGACCGGGCGAGAGGCGAACCCATGAGTGAACTGAGTCGTGACAACGACGCGGCCCGGTACGATCTGGGGTTGCTGTTCACCGACGGCCTCCCGGAGATGGACGACGCCAACGGCTATCGCGGTGCTGTCGCCGCCCGCGCCGCCGGCATCTCCTACCGCCAGCTCGACTACTGGGCGCGCACGGGACTGGTCGAGCCGACCGTCCGCGGTGCGGCGGGCTCCGGCTCGCAGCGCCTCTACGGCTTCCGCGACATCCTCGTCCTCAAGCTCGTCAAGCGCCTCCTCGACACCGGCATCTCCCTGCAGCAGATCCGCACTGCGGTGAACCAGCTCCGCGAATCCGGCGTCAACGACCTCGCGCAGACCACGCTGATGAGCGACGGCGCGAGCGTCTACCTCTGCACCTCCAACGACGAGGTCATCGACCTCGTCAGCCGCGGCCAGGGCGTCTTCGGCATCGCCGTCGGCAAGGTCCTCCGCGAGGTCGAGTCGAGCCTCGTCGAGCTCGACACCCAGACCGACGCCATGGACGAGCTCGCCGCTCGTCGCGCCTCCCGCGCTTCCTGAGCCGCTCCTGACCGGCGTTCGACCTCCGTTCAGACGGAGTCTTCGCGCGCCACGCCGCCAGTAACTCCGTTCGGACGGAGTTCTCGAATCCTGGCGCCACGAACTCCGTTCGGACGGAGTTCTCGCGACGCCGCCAGTAACTCCGTTCGGACGGAGAATGCGGGCGCTGCGCGGCGCTTCTCCTGCTGAACAGAGTTTTCGACGGCGCGTCGGCCGGAGACTCCTGCGGAAACGGTAGTGTTACGGTGCGACCGCGTACTCACCGATGCGGGCCGTGCGCAGCACGCGCTCCAGCAGCATGTCGAAGTTGTGCGCCATCTCCTGCGCGCTCTCGCCCGGCCAGACGTGCAGCGGCTTCGCCGCGCCCTGCGCCTGCTGGAGCGACGTGCGTTCTGGAAGCTGCGGGGAGAGCACGAGCGGCCCGAACATGTCGCGGAGCTCCTTGATGCGGAACTGGTGCTCCAGCGACTGAACGCGGGCGCGGTTCACGATGATGCCGAGCGGCTGGAGGCGGGGGGAGAGTCCGCGGCGGATCTCCTCGATCGCGCGCAGCGCACGGTCGGCAGCAGCGACAGAGAACAGGCCGGGCTCGGTGACGACGGCGACGCGGTCGCTCGCCGCCCACGCGGTGCGGGTCAGAGCGTTGAGCGACGGAGCGCAGTCGATCAGCACCAGCTCGTAGTCGTGCTCGACGTTCGCCAGCGCCTCCTCGAGCTTCCAGATGTCGCGGATGCTCGGGTGCGGGCCGTCGAAGTTGATGGCGGACGGGCTGCCGATCATGACATCGATCTTGCCGGTGCGGCCCTTGGTCCAGCCGGAGGGGGCGATGGCCGCGCGGACGATCTTCTCCTTCGGCGACGCGAGCACATCGGCCACATTGAGGTGGCCAGCCACCTGGATGTCCATGCCCGTGGACACGTCCGATTGCGGGTCGAGATCGACCACGAGCGTTCGGAGCCCCTTGGCGAACGCCGCGGAGGCCAGTCCAAGCGTCACCGTGGTCTTGCCGACACCGCCCTTGAGGGAACTAACGCTGAGTACGTGCACAAGAAGCCACGTTACCTTCACTAGTCTTAGAGAACCTAACCGTTTGCTGTGTGGCGTCGCCCCCTGCTCGAAAGGTCCCCATGTTCCGTAAGATCCTCGTTGCCAATCGCGGTGAAATCGCCATCCGGGCCTTCCGGGCCGCTTACGAGCTCGGCGCTCAAACCGTGGCGGTGTTCCCGTATGAGGACCGCAATTCCATGCACCGCCTGAAGGCGGATGAGGCGTACCAGATCGGCGAGCCGGGTCACCCCGTGCGCGCCTACCTCGACGTCGCGGAGATCATCCGCGTCGCCAAGGAGTCCGGCGCCGACGCGATCTACCCCGGTTACGGCTTCCTCTCCGAGAACCCGGAGCTGGCGGAGGCCGCCCGCGAGGCCGGCATCACCTTCATCGGCCCGCCGTCGCGCGTGCTGGAGATGGCGGGCAACAAAGTCACCGCCAAGGAGCACGCGATCGCCGCGGGCGTCCCCGTGCTCAAGTCGACCCCGCCGTCGAAGGACATCGACCTCCTCGTCTCGCAGGCGGACGAGATCGGCTTCCCGATCTTCGCCAAGGCCGTCGCGGGTGGCGGCGGACGAGGGATGCGCCGCGTCAACACCAAGGACGACCTCCGCGGAGCCCTCGAAGAGGCGATGCGCGAGGCGGACAGCGCCTTCGGCGACCCGACCATGTTCCTGGAGCAGGCCGTTCTGCGCCCGCGCCACATCGAGGTGCAGATCCTCGCGGACTCGCACGGCGCCACCATGCACCTGTTCGAGCGCGACTGCTCGGTGCAGCGCCGTCACCAGAAGGTGATCGAGATCGCACCGGCCCCGAACCTCGACGACGAGACCCGTCAGGCGCTCTACGCCGACGCGATCGCGTTCGCCAAGTCGATCGGCTACGAGAACGCCGGAACCGTCGAGTTCCTGCTCGACACGGCGGGGGAGCGCGCCGGTGAGCACGTCTTCATCGAGATGAACCCGCGCATCCAGGTGGAGCACACGGTCACCGAGGAGATCACCGACGTCGACCTGGTGCAGTCGCAGATGCGCATCGCCGCGGGCGAGTCTCTCGCCGACCTCGGCCTCAGCCAGGAGACCGTGCACATCCGCGGCGCAGCGCTGCAGTGCCGCATCACCACGGAGGACCCGACGGCGGGCTTCCGCCCGGACACCGGCAAGATCACCACCTACCGCTCCCCGGGCGGCGGCGGCATCCGCCTCGACGGCGGAACCATCAACCCCGGCGCGCAGATCAGCCCGCACTTCGACTCGATGCTCGCCAAGATGACCTGCCGCGGCCGCGACTTCGCGGCAGCGGTGAGCCGCGCCCGCCGCGGTCTGGCCGAGTTCCGCATCCGCGGCGTCTCCACGAACATCCCGTTCCTGCAGGCCGTCCTGGACGACCCTGACTTCATCGCAGGCAACGTCAGCACCTCGTTCATCGAGGAGCGACCCGAGCTGTTCAAGGGCCGTGCGTCCAAGGACCGCGGAACCAAGGTGCTCAACTGGCTCGCCGACGTCACGGTCAACCAGCCGAACGGCGTGCGTCCGGAGACGCACGCGCCGGTCGACAAGCTGCCGAAGATCGACCTGTCCGCTCCCGCGCCGTCCGGCTCGCGGCAGAAGCTGCTCGAGCTCGGCCCTGCCGGGTTCGCGAAGGCCCTGCGCGCGCAGACCGCCCTCGCGGTGACAGAGACGACGTTCCGCGACGCGCACCAGTCGCTGCTCGCGACCCGCGTCCGCACCCGCGACCTGCTCGCCGTCGCCTCGTACGTCGCCAGGATGACCCCCGAGCTGCTCTCGGTCGAGGCGTGGGGCGGAGCGACATACGACGTCGCGCTCCGCTTCCTCGGCGAAGACCCGTGGGAGCGCCTGGCCGCACTCCGCGAGGCGCTGCCGAACGTCAACATCCAGATGCTGCTGCGCGGGCGCAACACGGTCGGCTACACGCCGTATCCCACCCAGGTGACGGATGCGTTCGTCCGTGAGGCCGCCGCCACCGGCGTCGACATCTTCCGCATCTTCGACGCCCTCAACGACGTCTCCCAGATGCGTCCGGCCATCGAGTCCGTGCTGGCCACGGGAACCGCCGTCGCCGAGGTCGCCGTCTGCTACACCGGCGACCTGCTCGACCCGGCGGAAGACCTCTACACGCTCGACTACTACCTGCGTCTGGCCGAGCAGATCGTAGAGTCCGGCGCGCACATCCTCGCCATCAAGGACATGGCGGGACTGCTCCGCCCGTCGGCGGCGGAGAAGCTCGTCTCGGCGTTCCGCGAGCGCTTCGACCTGCCGGTGCACGTGCACACGCACGACACCCCAGGCGGACAGCTCGCGACCCTGCTCGCGGCCAGCCGCGCGGGAGCGGACGCGGTGGACGTTGCCAGCGCGCCGATGTCGGGCACCACCAGCCAGCCGAGCGCATCCGCCCTCGTCGCCGCCCTCGCGCACACCGAACGCGACACGGGGATCTCGCTCGCGTCCGTCAACGCGCTCGAGCCGTACTGGGAGGCCGTTCGCCAGGTCTACCGTCCGTTCGAGTCGGGTCTGCCGGGCCCGACAGGTCGCGTGTACAAGCACGAGATCCCTGGCGGGCAGCTCTCCAACCTGCGTCAGCAGGCGAAGGCGCTCGGCCTCGCCGAGGACTTCGAGCTGGTCGAGGACATGTACGCCGCGGCCAACCAGATCCTCGGGCGCATCCCGAAGGTGACGCCGTCGTCGAAGGTCGTCGGCGACCTCGCGCTGCACCTCGCCGCCGTGCACGCCGACCCGGCCGACTTCGCCGAGAACCCGCAGAACTACGACATCCCGGACTCGGTCGTCGGCTTCATGGCAGGCGAGCTCGGCGAGCTGCCCGGCGGCTGGCCCGAGCCGTTCCGCACCAAGGTGCTGGCGGGCAAGACGGTCAAGATCGGCGTCGAGGATCTCTCCCCGGCCGACGTGAAGGCCCTCGAAGGCTCCAGCCAGGAGCGCCGCTCCACGCTCAACCGTCTGCTGTTCCCCGCCCCGACGCGCATCTACGAGCAGATGCGCGAGCTCTTCGGCGACCTGTCCGTGGTCGACTCGCTCGACTACCTCTACGGCCTCAAGCAGGGCAACGAGCACGTCATCGAGATCGACAAGGGCGTGCGCCTCTACATCGGCCTCGAAGCCATCGGCGAAGCCGACGACAAGGGGATGCGCACGGTCATGACCACGCTCAACGGCCAGCTCCGGCCGGTGTTCGTGCGGGACCGCGGCATCGTCGTGGAGGCGAAGGCGGCCGAGAAGGCGGACACGGCGAAGCCTGGTCAGGTCGCTGCGCCGTTCTCCGGCGTGGTCACGCTGCAGGTCGCGGTCGGCGACACGGTCGCGGCCGGCCAGTCGGTCGCCTCCATCGAGGCCATGAAGATGGAGGCGGCCATCACCGCCCCCATCGCCGGCACGATCGAGCGGCTCGCCATCCCGAAGACCCAGCAGGTCGACGCCGGCGACCTCCTCGTCGTCGTGGCCCCCGCCTGACCCACCCCCCCCAGATAATCGAGTCCGGACTTATTCACGTCTGCGCCCGGCGTGGCGCGTGAATAAGTCCGGACTCGTTTGCTGCGTGCGGCGGCCAGCTAAACTGTGTCCGTCGCTCGCTGCGACAGAAAGAGATGTGATCCGTGCCAGACAACCTCAAGCCCGAGCGCCCCGAACCGGGCGCGCTCGTGTCGCCTGACGACGATCTGACCATCGCGGTTCCAGAGAATCTCAGCATCGCCGTCGACCTGCCGCCCGCTCCGGCGCCCGAGGTCCCGGAGGACGAAGCGGCCGTCGCGATCGATGAGGTCCCGGTCGATCCTGGGTTCGTCGCGTCTCCGGCAGAGCCGACGACCATGTCCGTCGCCATCGTCGCCTCGCGGCTGACGACAGGCCCGACCGGCACCATCCCTGGCGCAGCGGCGGCGCAGGGCGACGCCCAGCACGAGGCCCAGGAGCTCCCGGCCGCCGACCCGTTCTCGCAGTCGCGCCGCGGCCGCCTGCGCGGCGAGCACTCGCAGCAGCCGGAGCCGGCGGCCATGCTCACCGCCGACCGGCTGCTCGAGGTCAACCGCAACACCCGGCCGGGGCCGGAGGGCGGCTGGCAGCGCTTCGTCTACAACGTCACCTTCCGCATGGTCAACCTCGGCGACTCCGCCAAGGCGCGCGCTCGCAAGGAGCTCGACCACCGCATCCAGAAGCAGTTCGAGGGCGGAACGCGGTTCGTTCCCGTGCTCACCCGCAAGGGCGGCGTCGGCAAGACCACCGTCACGACGCTGCTCGGGATGGCGCTGGCCGACGCCCGCGAGGACCGCATCATCGCGATCGACGCGAACCCCGACCGCGGCACCCTCTCGGAGCGCGTGCCCAAGCAGACCCGTGCGACTGTGCGGGATGTGGTCCACAAGGCCGCGACCATCGGCGGCTTCACCGACTTCTCCGCTCTCGTCTCGCGCGACGAGACCAGGCTCGACATCCTCGCCTCCGACACCGACCCTCTGCTCTCCGAGGCATTCGACGAGAACGACTACAACGTCGTCGCCGACCTGTCGGCGCGGTTCTACTCGATCGTGCTCACCGACTGCGGCACCGGCATCGTCCACTCCGTCATGCGTGCCACGCTGCAGCGCGCCGACTCGGTCGTGATCGTTTCCGGCGGAAGCGTCGACGAGGCGCGCCTGGCGTCCGAGACGCTGACCTGGCTGGAGGCCAACGGCTACGGTGAGCTGGTGCGGAACGCGGTCGTCGCCCTCAACACGGCCACCCAGGGCACCAACCTGGTGAAGCTCGAGGAGATCGAGTCGCACTTCCTGTCGCGCGTGCGCGACGTCGTGCGCATCCCGTACGACCCGCAGCTCGCCGCCGGGTCCGTCGTGTCGTACAAAGACCTCAAGCCTCTGACCAAGCAGTCGGCGCGCACCCTCGCCGCCCTGGTGGTCGAGGGCCTGCCCACCTCACGCGGCTGAGCCGCGCATCCCGTTCCCCGTGCCTAGGAGACCGCTGTGACCGAACGTCAGATCCGCCTGTTCGGCGACCCCGTCCTCAAGACCGTGTCCGAGCCGATCGGCGACATCGACGACGGCGTGCGCGGCCTGGTGGAAGACCTGGTGGACAGCGTGCTGCCTCCCGGCCGCGCTGGTGTCGCCGCCCCGCAGATCGGCGTCAACCTGCGCGCGTTCAGCTACAACGTCGACGGTGAGATCGGCTACGTCATCAACCCGGTGCTCGTCGAGGTCTCCGGGGAGCCAGAGCTGGTGGATGAGGGCTGCCTGTCGGTCCCCGGCCTCTGGTTCAAGACCGCCCGCTATCCGTCGGCGACCGTGCGCGGCATCGACCTCGACGGCAACGAGATCGAGGTGTCTGGCACCGGTGTGATGGCGCAGGCGCTGCAGCACGAGACCGACCACCTGGACGGCAAGCTCTACCTCGACCGTCTCGACAAGGACAGCAGGCGCGAGGCGATGAGGCAGGTCCGCGAGTCCGACTGGTTCTAGGAGCGCGCCACCGGTCGCCCGCCACCTAGACTGGCGTCATGCGTATCGCGGTCACCGGCGGATCAGGAAAACTCGGGCGCACGGTCGTCCGCGAGCTGAGGGCGGCGGGCAACGCCGTCGTCAATCTGGATGCGACGGGGGAGCGTGGGCCTGGGTTCGTCCGGGTCGACCTCACCGACTACGGGCAGACGATCGACGCGATCCTCGGCGTCAACGACCAGCACGACGGCTTCGACGCGATCGTGCACCTGGCGGCGATCCCGGCCCCGGGCATCCTGAGCGATGTCGCCACCTTCCACAACAACATCCGGGTCACGTACAACGTGTTCCAGGCGGCGCGCAGGGCGGGCATCCGGAACATCGTCTACGCGTCGAGCGAGACCGTGCTCGGCCTGCCGTTCGACGTGCCGCCGCCGTACATCCCGGTGGATGAGGACTACCCGGCCCGCCCGGAGAGCACGTACTCCCTGGTCAAGCACCTCGAAGAACAGCTCGCGATCGAGCTGGTGCGGTGGGACCCGGCGCTGAAGATCGTGGCCCTGCGGTTCTCGAACGTGATGAACCCGGAGGACTACGCCGCGTTCCCCGGCTTCGACGCGGACGCGCTGGCCCGCAAGTGGAACCTGTGGGGCTACATCGACGGCCGCGACGGAGCCCAGGCCATCCTGCGCGCGCTCGAATGGGACACCACCGGATTCGACCGCTTCATCATCGCGGCGGCCGACACCGTGATGACGCGCCCCAACGACGAGCTGGTCGCCGAGGTGTTCCCCGGCGTGCCCCTCACGGGAGAGCTCGGCGTCAACGACACCCTGCTGTCGATCGCCAAGGCGCGCCAGGTGCTCGGCTACGAGCCGAAGCACTCCTGGCGCGACGAGGTCTAGCCCCGCGCGACGAGTGGTCCCGAATTGCCGTGGCGCGACGACGCGACGCGGCAATTCGGGACCACTCGATGCGGGCGGCGCTAGTGGGCCAGTGAGATGCCCTGCGTGGCGGGGGCGCCGCTGTAGATGCCCTCGATCACATCGGCGAAGTCGGTCAGGATCACGTTGCGCTTGATGCTGAGCTTCGGCGTGAGGTGCCCGCTGGCCTCGGTGAGGTCGGTGGAGAGGATCACGAACTTGCGGATGGACTCCGCACGGGACACACCGGCGTTCGCCGTCTCGATGGCGCGCTCGATCTCCGCGTAGACGGCCGGGTTGACCGACGCCTCGGCGAGCGTCATGTCCTTGTCCTCGCCGTTGTTGGCGAGCCAGGTCGGCAGCATCTCGGTGTCGAGCGTGACGAGGGCCGCGATGAACGGCTTCTGGTCGCCGACCACGATCACCTGGCTGACCAGCGGGTTCGCCCGCACAGGGTCTTCGAGGGCGGCGGGGGAGACGTTCTTGCCGCCCGCCGTCACGATGATCTCCTTCTTGCGACCGGTGATGGTGAGGAAGCCGTCGTCGTCGAAGGAGCCGAGGTCACCCGTGCGGAACCAGCCGTCGTCGAAGGCCGCCGCCGTCGCCTCGGGGTTCTTCCAGTACTCCTTGAAGACGTTGATGCCCTTCACCTCGATCTCGTTGTCGTCTGCGAGACGCAGCGAGACGCCGGGGAGCGCGGGGCCGACCGTGCCGATCCGGAACGTGTCCGGCCGGTTCACCGTCGCCGGAGCCGTGGTCTCCGTGAGGCCGTAGCCCTCCAGGATCTTGATGCCAAGACTGTGGAAGAAGTGACCGAGGTGCGAGCCGAGCGGCGCGGAGCCGGACACCGCGTACTTCACGCGGCCGCCCATCGCGGCGCGCAGCTTGCTGTAGACCAGGCGGTCGAAGATCGCGAAGCGGACGCGCAGCCCGAACGGCACGCTGCCTGCCTCGACGGCCTTCGAGTGCTCGACAGCGACGGCCGCGGCTTTCCGGAAGATCTTGCCGCGTCCACCGGACTCGGCCTTCTGCTCCGCCGAGTTGTAGACCTTCTCGAACACGCGGGGAACGGCGAGGAGGAACGTCGGCTTGAAGCTGGCAAGCGCAGGCAGGAGCTGCTTGGTGTCCGCCTGGTGGCCGACCTTCACGCCTGCCGTCACGCAGAGCACGGCGATGAAGCGGGCGAAAACATGCGCCGTCGTGATGAACAGCAGCGTGGATGCGCCGCCCGGCTGCATCACGACCTCTTTCAGCGCCTCTGCCGAGTTGCGCGAGAGCTCGACGAAGTTCGCGTGCGTGAGAACGCATCCCTTGGGCTTCCCGGTGGAGCCGGAGGTGTAGATGAGCGTGCCGATGTCCTCGCCACGCGCCAGGTTCCTGCGGCGCTCGATCTCGCCGTCCGGGATGCCCGTGCCAGACGCTGCGAGCTTGTCCAGGTCGCCGAGGTGGAGCTGCCAGACGTTCTGGATGAGGGGGAGGTCGGGGTGCACCTCGTCGAACCGCGAGAACATCTCCGCGTTCTCCAGGATGACGGCGATGGCTCCGGAATCGCTCATGTTCCACTGCACCTGTGCGGGGGACGACGTCTCATAAATCGGCACGAGCACCGCCCCGGCGAACCAGGCGGCGAAGTCGATCAGCGACCACTCGTAGCGGGTCTTGCACATCAGGCCGATCTTGTCGCCCGGCTGGATGCCGGCCTGCACGAACCCCTTGGAGAGGGCGACGACCTGGCGCAGGAACTCCGCGGCGGTCACGTCTTTCCAGGCGTCGCCGTCCGGGATGCTGAACAGGGGCGCATCCGGAGTGGCGGCGACGCGGTCGACCAGCAGGTCGGTCGCGTTCGCCTCAGGGTCGGCGGGAACGATGGCGGGTGAATCGAACTGTTTCACGGTAACTCCCTCGGTACCGGGGCGGGCGTCAGACGGGCCAGATGGCTTCGGCCACACTGGGTAACTACACTCTAGATGGTGCGGATGTGAGTCTTCTGGCGCTCGCCGACTCCCGCGCCATACCCGCAACTCAACGAAAGGCTGTGTCTGTGCACGCGATCGGGATCGACATCGGCGGAACGAAGATCGCAGGCGCAGTGGTCGACGAGCTCGGCACCATCGTCCGCGAGGACAGAGTGCCCACCGATGCCGCCCAGCCGCACGAGATCGAGAACGCGGTCGTCGAGATGATCGAGCGGCTCGCCGACGGCGACGAGGAGATCGCGGGCGCCGGCGTCGCCGCCGCCGGATTCATCGACGCGGCGCAGTCGACGGTCTACTACGCCCCCAACATCAACTGGCGCAACGAGCCGTTCCGGGAAAAGCTGGAGAAGCGCCTCGACCTGCCGATCCTGATCGAGAACGACGCGAACGCCGCCGGCTGGGCCGAGTTCCGCTACGGCGCGGGCCGCCTGGTCAGCGACATGGTCATCCTCACCATCGGCACCGGCGTCGGCGGCGCGATCGTCAGCGGCGACCGCCTGTTCCGCGGCGGCTTCGGCGCCGGGGCCGAGGTCGGCCACATGCGCGTCGTGCCAGGCGGGCTGCCCTGCGGCTGCGGCGCCCACGGCTGCATCGAGCAGTACGGCTCCGGTCGCGCCCTGCAGCGCATGGCGAACGAACTGGCGGATGCGGGCGGCATCGGGCAGACGCTCGCCGACGTCCGTTCGCGCAAGGGTTCGCTGAGCGGAACCGACATCAGCGAACTCATCATGGCGGGCGACCCTGGCGCTCTCGCGGCGCTGCGCCAGCTCGGCGACTGGCTCGGCCAGGCGTGCGCGAGCCTCGGCGCCGTGCTCGACCCCCAGTTGTTCGTCTTCGGCGGCGGTGTCGCCCAGGCAGGTGAGCTGCTGCTCGAACCGATCAGGCTCGCCTACCTGGAGAACCTACCGGCCCGCGGCTTCCATCCGGAGCCCGAGTTCCGTATCGCGGAGCTGGTCAACGACGCCGGTGTGGTCGGCGCGGCCGACCTCGCGCGGTTGCACGCGACCGCGCGTTAGGCTGAGCCGGTGTTCTACTGGCTGATGAAGCACCTGATCGCGGGCCCCCTGCTGAAGGGGATCTTCCGTCCGTGGGTCGTGGGGCTCGAGAACGTCCCGGCGAACGGCGCCGTGATCCTCGCCAGCAACCACCTGTCGTTCATCGACTCGATCTTCCTGCCGCTCGTGGTCGACCGGCACGTGTCCTTCCTCGCCAAGAGCGACTACTTCACCCGCAAGGGCTTCAAAGGGTGGGCGACCAAGTCGTTCATGACCGCGACCGGCCAGATCCCGATCGACCGCTCTGGCGGCAAGGCGTCGGAGGACTCCCTCAACACCGGCCTCGCCGTGCTCTCTCGCGGGGAGATCCTGGGCATCTACCCGGAGGGGACGCGCAGCCCTGACGGCAAGCTCTACCGGGGCCGCACCGGCGTCGCGCGGATGATCCTGGAGGGCGAAGTTCCCGTCGTGCCCGTCGCGATGGTCGACACGGAGAAGATCATGCCGATCGGAACGCGCCTGCCGAAGATCGGGCGCATCGGGATCGTCATCGGCGAGCCGATCGACTTCTCCCGCTTCGAGGGAATGGAGGGTGATCGCTTCATCCTCCGCTCCGTCACCGACGAGATCATGTACCGGCTGCACGCGCTCAGCGAGCAGGAGTACGTGGATGTCTACGCCAGTAGCGTGAAGGAAAAGCGCGCGTCCCTTTCACGGTAGGCTCAAGTACCCGGCGCCGACCCGTGCGCCGGAAACCCCATCGGCGTGCCGATTTCGTGGCACGCCCTGAACTGAGCGGAAGACCAGTGCTAGACACCTCCGATCCCGTCGTTTTGGCTGACGAGTCTGTGATCGAGGGCCTGGACTATTGGCGCACGCTCGAGATCAAGCAGCAGCCCACGTGGCCGGATCAGGATGCGGCGGCCGCTGCCTCTGCGGAGATCGCCACGCTGCCACCGCTGGTCTTCGCCGGTGAAGTGGACCAGCTCCGCGACCGTCTCGGCCGCGCCGCCGACGGCAAGGCGTTCCTGCTGCAGGGAGGCGACTGCGCCGAGACGTTCGCCGGCGCGACCGCCGACCAGATCCGCAACAGGGTGAAGACCGTGCTGCAGATGGCCGTCGTGCTCACCTACGGCGCATCCATGCCTGTCATCAAGATGGGGCGCATGGCCGGGCAGTTCGCCAAGCCGCGCTCCAGCGACACCGAGACGCGCGGCGGCGTCACGCTGCCCGCATACCGCGGCGACATCGTGAACGGCTACGACTTCACGCCGGAGTCGCGCCAGGCCGACCCGCGCAGGCTGGTCAAGGGCTACCACACCGCCGCATCCACGCTGAACCTCATCCGGGCGTTCACGCAGGGTGGCTTCGCCGACCTGCGCCAGGTGCACAGTTGGAACAGAGGCTTCGCCGCCAACCCGGCCAACCAGCGCTACGAAGGCCTGGCCAAGGAGATCGACCGCGCGATCAAGTTCATGGAGGCGGCGGGAGCCGACTTCGACGAGCTCAAGCGCGTGGAGTTCTACTCCAGCCACGAGGGTTTGCTGATGGACTACGAGCGTCCGATGACGCGCATCGACTCACGCACGGGCACCCCGTACAACACGTCGGCGCACTTCATCTGGATCGGGGAGCGCACGCGCGACCTCGATGGAGCGCACGTCGACTTCCTGTCCAGGGTGCGCAACCCGATCGGCGTCAAGCTCGGCCCGTCGACCACCCCGGAGACGATGCTGGAGCTCATCGAGAAGCTCGACCCGAACCGCGAGCCTGGGCGTCTGACGTTCATCACGCGCATGGGCGCCGGCAAGATCCGGGATGCGCTTCCCCCGCTGCTCGAGGCCATCAAGGCGTCGGACGCGAAGCCGCTCTGGGTCACCGACCCGATGCACGGCAACGGCCTCACGACGCCGAACGGCTACAAGACCCGCCGCTTCGACGACGTGGTGGACGAGGTCAAGGGCTTCTTCGAGGCGCACCGCGCCGCTGGAACGCACCCGGGCGGCATCCACGTGGAGCTGACCGGCGACGACGTCACCGAGTGCCTCGGCGGCTCGGAGCACATCGACGAGGAGACGCTGGCGACGCGCTACGAGTCGCTCTGCGACCCGCGCCTCAACCACATGCAGTCCCTGGAGCTCGCGTTCCTCGTCGCCGAGGAGCTCGCGGCCCGCTAGCCCCGCGCCCCACCTGCGCCATCGAGCCCAGGGTTCTTCACCTTATAAGCCGTGCTTGAGGTGAAGAACCCTGGGCTCGACTGCTTCAGCCGAAGATGGGCTTGAAGGTGACCTTGACCGTCGAGCCCTTTTTGGCGTCGGTGCCTGCGGCGGGGTTGGTGCTCGCGACGATGGCGACGCCGGGCAGGATGTCCGCCGTCTTGTCGTAGTCGAGCTGGAACCCGGCGTCCTGGAGCGCCTTCTTGGCGTCGATCCAGGTCTTGCCGGCGACATCGGGCACGGGGACGGGCTCCGGGCCTTTCGACGTCTCCAGCAGGAGCGTGTCGTTGGGCTTCACCGGGCCGTCGCTCTGCGCCTGCGCCTGGATGACGTCGCCCTCCGGCACCGTGTCGCTGTAGCTCTGCGGCCCTTGCTCGGCGAACAGCCCGACGTCTTTGAGGGTGGCCGTCGCGTCTGCGACCGACGTGCCGGCAACGCTCGGGATGGCGCCGACCGACACCACCAGGCTCACCTTGGCGCCCTCGAAGTACTTGCCGCCGCCGGAGAGGTCGGTGCCGTCGGCCGTCGCGGCCGAGATGACCGTGCCCTTCGGGATCTTGGCGTCGAACTGCTGGGCGACCGGTCCGAGCTGCGCTCCGACTCCGGTGATCAGGGACGTGGCTTTCTCCTGCGTTTGCCCCGCGAGGGCTGGAACGTCGATCGGCTTAGGGCCCTGCGACACCTTGAGGGTGACGATGCTCCCGCGATTCGCGGACGCTCCCGGCTCAGGATCGGTGTTGGAGACCAGCCCGATGGCGATGGTGGTGCTGTACTCCTGGCCGAGCTTGGTCTCGAAGCCGAGCGCTTTCAGTTGCGCGGCCGCCGCATCCGGGGTCTTGCTCGCCACGTTCGGGATCTGCACCAGCGAGCCGGGGCCCGAGCCGAAGTACCAGCCGGTGCCGCCCGCGACGCCGGCGAGCAGGATCACGAGCGCGAACAGCCACCAGCCCTTGCCGCGCCGCCGCTTGGCCGTGGCGGTGAGGGTGTCGATGGTGCTCGGCGTGGTGGACGCGACCTGCTGCCGGATGGCCGGGTTGATGATCTGCGTGTCGCCGTCGTCGATGCCGGGGCCGAACGCGGGAGGCATGACCATCGTCGGCTGGAAGGCCGAGGTCTCGCCCCTGATCGCCTTCTCGGCCTCGACCAGACGGTCGAGCATCTCCCTCGCGTCCTTCGGGCGCTGGTCGGGGTCTTTGGCCGTGGCCCAGAGCACGAGGTCGTCGAGCTCCGCCGGCACGGCAGGGTTCTTGCTGCTCGGCGACGGCACGGAGTCGTTGGCGTGCTGATACGCGATCTGCATCGGCTGCTCGCCCTTGAACGGCTGCTCGCCGGTGAGCATCTCGAACATCATGATGCCGAGCGCGTAGATGTCGCTGCGCGCATCCGCCACTCCGCGGGTGACGAGCTCGGGGGAGAGGTACGCGATGGTGCCGAGGAGCGCCTGGCCGGTCGCCGTGTTGGCGCTCGCGGCCCGCGCGAGCCCGAAGTCGCCGATCTTGATGCGCCCGTCGTCCGCCAGCAGCACGTTCTCCGGCTTGAGGTCGCGGTGCACGATCCCCGCCTTGTGCGCTGCAGCCAGGCCGGAGAGCACCGCCTCCATGATGTCGATGGTCTGCTCGGGGGTGAGCTTGCCGTAGTCCTTCAGCAGATCGCGCAGGGTGATGCCGGGCAGGTACTCCATGACCAGGTACGCCATGTCGGAGTCCTGGCCCTGGTCGAAGACGTTGACGACGTTCGGATGCGCGAGCCGGGCGGCAGAGCGCGCCTCTTGCACGAAGCGGCTCTTGAACGTGCTGTCGTCGGCGAGGTGGCCGTGCATGATCTTGATCGCGACCCTGCGCTCGAGGCGCAGATCGGTCGCGAGGTACACGGTGGCCATGCCGCCTCTGGCGATCCGCGAGCGCACCTGATAGCGGCCGTCGATAAGACGGCCGATCATGGGATCGGTCTGGCTCGTGGTCACGAGTCGAGTTTAGGGAAAGGGGTCTGCGCGAAGCCTGCAAAACACCGTGAACGGCCGGGCTGTGATCGCGTTGTGACCATCCAGGGCCCGATCACCCGAGTTGGGCGAGCCAGGCCCGCGCCGACGCCTCCCATTTCGCGTACGCGTCCGGGTACGCGGAGATCTGCACGGCCTGTGCGGCCTGGGTCACGCTCATCGATGTCCAGCCAGGGATGTCGAGCAGTCCTCGGGTGCGACCGGCGTTCGGATTGGTCTTCCCGCCGTAGAACGCCATCGCCGCGAAGTGCGGGTCGAGGATCTGGGCGGGCGAGCCCCATCCGGTGCTCGGACGCTGCTGGAACAGGCCGAGCGAGTCGCGGTCCCCGTAGCGCACATTGCGCATCCCGGACTCCTGGGCGGCCGCGGCGAGGGCGATCACGATGCCCTGGTCGCTGACACCCTCCTGTCGTCCGACCTGCACGATGACGGCCGCGTTCGCGCGCATCTCGTCGGTCAACGCGACGACCGCGCCGGTGGCAGGGGCGGGGATGGGCGCCGGCGCAACCGGGGCTGGTGCCGGTGCAGGAGGCGGTGCGGGCGCTGCCGCGTGCGGGGTGTTCAGCGCGGCCGTCGTCATCCCAGGGATGGTGACGAGCTGGCCGGGGAAGATCAGGCTGGACCTGCTGAGTCCGTTGGCGCTCAGCACGGCGCTGGTCGCGACGCCGAACCGCGCGGCGATGCCGCTGATCGTGTCGCCGGACGCGACTTTGTACTTGCTCGCGGCGGGAACGGGCGATGGGGCGGTGACGGGCGCCGCGACGGCGCCTCCGCCAAGGGCGAGCACCTGCCCGGGGAAGATGAGGCTCTTCCAACTGAGTCCGTTGAGGGCGAGCACGCTCGCGGTGGACAGCCCGAACCTCCCGGCGATGCCGGAGACGGTGTCGCCGTTCTGCACGCGGTAGCTCGCCGGGGCGGCAGCCACCGCCGTCGCACCCGTGGATGCGTTCTGCGCCCCGCCGATGGCGCTCACGGTGGAGCCGTTCTCGCCCTGCTTCTGCGGCGCCTTCTCTTTCGAGCGCTCCGCCTCGCCGCTCGGTGCCGCTGCATGCGCCGGTGTCACGAGCCCGAGGGTGACGGCGACGGAACTGGCGATGGCGATGGGCACGGTTCCGAAGATCCCGCGCGTCGTCCTGCGCTGAGCGCGCGTCGGAGTGTCCGTTGCTGAGCTGGTCTCACTGTCGATCATCGACATAGAACCCCCACCTTCGTGCTGTGTTGCGAGTCTCCACGCTGACACACAATGAATTAGGAGTCAATTAGTGTGACGGATGTGATTTGAGTTTACATGATCGTAACAATTGGATGCGCTCACGCCGGGGGCCAGGCCGTGGCACTCTTGAGGGGTGACTGAGCAAGCCCCAGCCCGCGAGTGGCTGACCATCCCCGACCTCGTCGACTCCCTCGGACTCGGTGTCAGCCGGGTCCGCCGCCTGATCGACGACCGCCACCTGGCGGCCAAGCGCATCGACGGCGTCCTCAAGGTCCCGTCCGACTTCCTGAAAGACGGCCAGCCGCTCGGTGAACTCCGCGGCACGCTGATCGTGCTCGGCGACGCCGGTTTCGACGACGAGGAGGCCGTCGACTGGCTCATCCAGGAGGACGAAGTCCTCGGCACCGCGCCGATCGACGCGCTGCGCGCCGGCCGCAAGGCCGAGGTGCGTAGGGTCGCCCAAGCGCTGGCCTGACTGCCGCTCGCCTGACCGCCGCTCGCCTGCTGCGGCTCAGTAGTTCCTGCGGGTGACCGTCACGGCCAGCTCGCGCAACTGCGCCTTGGCCTGCGCGCCGAGCGGGGCGGTGTCGAGCGCCTCGATCGCCCGCGCAACGTTGTCGGCGATCAGCTTCTCCACGTTGTCCACGGCCCCGGATGCGCGGATCGTCATCTGCATCGTCTCGATCTGCTGAGCGGTGAGGGCCGGGTCGCCGAGGAGTTCGTCGAGCGTGGAGCGCGCGCCGCTGGGGATCGCATCCCTGGTCAGAGCGATCAGCACGGTGCGCTTGCCCTCCCGGAGGTCGTCGCCGCTCGGCTTGCCCGTGACGGAGGCGTCTCCGAACACGCCGAGAAGGTCGTCGCGAAGCTGGTAGGCGATTCCGAGCGGGAGCCCGAACCGGCGCAGGGCGTCGAGCTGGCCGATCGTGGCCCCGGCGAGGCTGGCGCCAATCAGCAGGGGGGCCTCGATGCTGTACTTGGCCGACTTGTAGACGATCACCCGCTCCGCGCGTTCGAGCTGGTCGGCGTCCGGCTGGCTGCTCCAGCCGATCTCCTCGAAGATGTCGAGATACTGCCCGGCCATCACGTCGATGCGCATCCGGTTGAACTCCGCCCGCGCCGCGCGCCGGGCGGACGGGCTGACCACCTCGGTGAGCCCCTCGTCGAACAGTTCGTCGCTGAGGATCAGCAGCAGATCGCCGAGCAGGGTCGCCGCCCCCGTCCCGAACGTCTCGCCCGAGCCCTGCCAGCGGTTCTCAGCGTGCAGCGACTCGAACCGCCGATGGGCGGCAGGAGCACCGCGTCTGGTGTCCGAGTTGTCGATGATGTCGTCGTGCACCAGCGCGGCCGCGTGGAACACTTCGAGGGCGCTCGCGGCGGACACGACGGCGTCGAGCGGACCGCCGGGCGTGATGGTCTCGAGGTCCTCGTTCCCCGCCGAACGGACGGCTTGCCAGCCCCAGAAGCAGAACAGTGCCCGGAATCGCTTGCCGCCGCTGAGAAAATCCCGGGAGTACGCCGCGATCGGGGAGAGTTCGTCCGCGATGGAGACGAGAATGGATGCGCGTGCATCGAGGAATCCATCGATTCTGGACTGGATGAGGTCGACGAACCGAATGCTTTCTGACACACGCCTAGCCTAGCCATCACGGCGGGACTAGAATCAGGCTCACAACGCCACGAACCCGGGAAAGAGGGGGAAACGGATGCCGCTTTCGGAACATGAGCAGCGCCTCCTCGAAGAGATGGAGCGCAGCCTCTATCAGAACGACGCAGATTTCGTCGCGAAGGTCGGAGGCACGCGAGCTCGACCCGCGTACCGCTCCATCGTGCTCGGCATCCTCATCGCCGTGGTCGGCATCGCCGTCCTCGTCACCGGGGTGTTCGTGCAGCAGCCGCTGGTCGGCATCCTCGGCTTCGTCGTGATGTTCGCCGGTGTCCTCGTGGCCATCGCCCCTGGCAAGCGCATCGCGCCGGACCCGGATGCGACCCCGTCGCCCTCCAGCCGTGGCGCCAAGCAGGGCAAAGCCGCCCAGGCCGGCTTCATGAACAAGCTCAACGACCGCTGGGACAAGCGTCAGGACGGGCAGAGCTAGGCGCCCTCCCTCCACAGGGCTCCACGCCCACCCCTTCTTCGGGCCGATCTTCGGATCGGCCCTTTTTTTGTGCCCTTTTCGCGCCCGGTTGATCCAAACCCATCCACTTCCCTCCACCGCAGATTTCCCTGATTTTCCGCGGCTTGTTGACCCCTTATCGGGGCAATATTCCCGAATCTGCTGAAAATGTGGATGGATGTGGAGTAAAGTGGAGCCACACCGCAACCTTGGCCGGAAGAGTGGGGGGAGTCACCGATGTTCCTCGGTACGTACGCCCCCAAGCTCGACGAAAAAGGGCGCATCATCCTGCCGGCCAAATTCCGGGATGAGCTCGCGTCCGGCATCGTCCTCACTCGCGGCCAGGAGCACTGCGTCTACGTCTTCAGTCAGCGCGAGTTCGAAGCGCTGCACGAGAAGATCCGGCAGGCGCCGGTGACGAGCAAGCAGGCCCGCGACTACCTCCGCGTCTTCCTCTCCGGAGCGAGCTCGGAGGTTCCGGACAAGCAGCACCGCGTGACGGTGCCGCAGACCCTGCGGTCGTACGCAGGACTCGATCGCGACCTGGTCGTGATCGGTGCGGGAAGCCGCGCAGAGATCTGGGACGCACAGGCATGGGAGACCTACCTGGCCGAGCAGGAAGCAACATTCGCCAACACCACAGAGGAGGTGATTCCGGGACTCTTCTAGCCCCTGACGCCCGACTCCCAGCCATTCATACCGCCCTGACGCACTTCCCCGGCGCCAGGTACCGAATGGATGGGGATCAGGTTTCAGGAGCCGGTCCTCTCGCATCATGACCGACGATCAGATCCACACCCCGGTCCTCCTCGAGCGCTGCATCGAGCTGCTGGCCCCCGCCCTCGACACCCCGGGAGCCGTCTTCGTCGACGCCACCCTCGGGATGGGAGGGCACTCGGCGGGCATCCTCGAGCGCTTCCCCGACGTCACACTGGTCGGTCTCGACCGCGACCCGGACGCCCTCGCCATCGCGGGGGAGCGTCTGGCCAGGTTCGGCGACCGCGTGCACCTGGTGCACACGGTCTACGACGGCATCCTGGATGCGCTCGACGGCCTCGGCATCGACGAAGTACACGGCATCCTGTTCGACCTGGGCGTCTCGTCGCTGCAGCTCGACAGGGTGGAGCGCGGCTTCTCGTACTCGAAGGACGCCCCGCTCGACATGCGGATGGACGGCACCAGTGAGCTGACCGCCGCAACGATCCTCGCCGAGTACAGCGAGGCGGACCTGCGCCGCATCTTCCGTGAGTACGGCGAGGAGAAGCTCGCGGCCCGTTACGCGCAGAAGATCGTCGCCGCCCGCGAGGTCGAGCCGTTCGTGCGCTCCGCGCAGTTGGTGGACGTGATCACCAAGGCGACCCCGGTGGCCGTGCAGCGTCAGGGACACCCGGCCAAGCGCGTGTTCCAGGCGCTGCGGATCGAGGTCAACCAGGAGCTGTCGGTGCTGGAACGGGCGATCCCCGCCGCCATCGACGCTCTCGCGGTCGGCGGACGCATCGTCGTCGAGGCGTACCAGTCGCTCGAAGACCGGATCGTGAAGCGCGAACTGCAGACCAGGTCCACCTCCAGCGCACCAGCGGGGCTTCCGGTGGAGCTGCCGGAGCACCGACCGGAGCTGAAGCTGCTGATCCGTGGCGCCGAGCTGGCGAATGACGAAGAGAAAGCGGCGAACCCGCGAGCGACGCCTGTTCGCTTGCGTGCGGCCGAACGCGTGAGGAGGGGCTCGTGAGCACCAATCTGGCCGAGAAGCGCCCATCCATCGGGTGGATCGGACGCACAGCGCCACGGCCGGAGGTCGAGGAGCGCCCCAGTCACCTCGAGGTCGTCACCACCCGCTCGCAACGTCGGGCGCGCCCGCGCACCGTCTACGCGATCATCGCCGTCGGCGTGCTGTTCGGCGTCGTCGTCGCCCAGTTGCTGATGAGCATCGCCGTCTCCCAGGGGGCGTACCAGCTCAACTCGCTGCAAGACAAGCAGACCGAGCTGCAGCGTTCGTACCAGGCGGCGTCTGAGGACCTGAACCGGCTTTCCTCACCGCAGAACCTCGCAGCGAATGCCAACGCGCTCGGGATGGTCACCAACAGCAACCCGGTCTACCTGCGCCTGTCCGACGGCGCGGTGCTCGGTGCTCCGATCCCGGCGAACGGCGCCGCGGGCACCGTGACGGGCGGCCAGGGCAACCTCGTCCCGAACTCGCTGCTCGCCGGGGTCCCGCTCGCGGCGGCCAAGACTCCGGCAGCGAACGCGACGGCGACGCCCCTCACTGGTGCGCCAGCGGGATCGACGGCGGGCGCCAAGACCGGCGCCGGTGCCGGGTCGGCCTCGGCGGGCGCGCAAGCTGAGAATTCCGGCAGCACGAGCGCGCCGGACACGCAGGCGACACCGCCGACCGTACCGTTGGACGGAGCGTTGCCGACCCCGGTGACGCACTGACGCGGGGACGAGTTCCGAACGTGCTTACGAGAAAGATGATGCGGCGCAGGACCGCCATCACGGTCGTCGCTGTCGCGGCGACCGTCGGCATTCTGGGCGCCAAGCTGGTCGACATCCAGGTCGTCAACGCCGCCGAGCTGCAGAAGAAGTCCGTCAACGCCAAAGAGGTCGAGACGACCCTGCTCGGCGCCCGCGGCAGCATCGTCGACGACAGCGGCACGGTCCTCGCCGACACGGTGTACAAGTACACCGCCGCAGTCTCCCCGCGGGATGCGGTGGCCGGCAAGGACGGCAAGGCCACCATGATCGAGGCGGCGGCGAAGATCGGCGCCATCACCGGTCAGGGCGGCCCCGCGGTGCAGAAGATCATCGAGGACGCCCTCGCGGCCAACCCGAAGTCGCAGTACGCCCTCGTGAAGACCGGCCTCGACGTCGGCGCGTTCACCAAGCTCGACAAGCTCCCGTACCCGTGGCTCACCTTCACCAAGGTGCCGGCACGCACGTATCCGAACGGCGCCGTCGCGGGGAACCTGCTCGGCTTCGTCTCCGCCGGCGGACTCGGCGGTCTCGAGGACAGCGAGAACGCCTGCCTCGCCGGCGAGAACGGATCGCAGACGTATCAGCGGGGAGCGGACGGCGTCGCCATCCCCGGCAGCACGGTCACGCAGAAGGACGCGAAGGACGGCGGCACGCTCAAACTCACCATCGACCGCGATCTGCAGTGGTTCAGCGAGCAGACGCTCGCCCAGCAGGTCGCAGCGACGGGGTCCAAGTTCGGCTTCGTGACCGTCGCCGACGCCAAGACGGGCAAGATCAAGGCCATCGCCCAGTGGCCGGCTCTCGACCCCAACAACATCGATGCCACGGACTCGCAGTACTGGGGTCTCCTGCCGTTCACGACTCCGTACGAGCCCGGTTCGACCTTCAAGGCGCTCACCGCCGCGATGCTGATCGACCAGGGCAAAGCGAGCCCGACGAGCGAGGTGCTCGCCCCGTACCGCTTCGTCTCCGGCCAGGGCGCAGATCTGCACGACTCCGGCTATCACGACCCTGAACGGCTGACCCTCACCGGCGTGCTCATGAACTCGTCCAACGTCGGGATGTCGATCCTCGGCAAGGCGCTCACCGACCAGACCCGCTACGACTACCTCAAGAAGTTCGGGATCGGCGATGCCACCGGGGTGCCGTACCCCGGCCAGTCGGACGGCATCCTGAACCCGGTCGCCGACTGGGACGACCAGACCAAGTACGCCACGATGTTCGGCCAGGGCGTCTCCGCCACGCAGGTGCAGATGGTGAGCGCCTACCAGGCGCTCGCCAACGGCGGCAAGCGCATCCCGCTGTCGCTGGTCGAGGGATGCACGAAGTCGGACGGCACGGTCGTCGACGTCCCGAAGCCCAAGGCCACCCAGGTCGTCTCCGCCGACGCGGCCAACACCACCCTCGGGATGATGGAGAGCGTCGTCACCCAGGGCGAGCTCGCCAGACAGCTCCAGATCCCCGGCTACCGGGTCGCCGCGAAGACCGGAACGGCGCAGCAGCCGGACGGCAACGGAGGCTACCTGCCGTCGTACTACGTGTCGGTCATGGGCGTCGCCCCTGTCGACGATCCGCAGTACGTCGTTTCGGTCAACCTCGGATACCCGACTACCATTACTTCGTCGGCAGCCGCCGCTCCGCTGTTCCACACGATCATGAGCCAGGTGCTGAAGACCTACCGGGTGAAGCCGTCAACGTCCACCCCGGCCGACTACCCTCCGTACTACTGAAAGTGAGCCCCGTGACAGGACCGGCGCCTACGTCCCTGCGCCCCGAACATCCCGTCGCCCGACCGCTCGCACAGCTGGCCAGGGAGTTCGGGCTGGAATGGCGCGGCGATCTCGATGCAGTCGAGGTCACCGGTGTCGCACTCGCGACCACCGCCATCGAGCCAGGCGACCTCTACGTCGGCGTCCCCGGCAGGAACGCCCACGGTGCGAGCTACGCGGCGAAGGCCGCTGAGGTGGGCGCCGTCGCGATCCTGACCGACGAGGAGGGCGCGGAGCTCGCCGCAGACAGCGGCCTCCCCGTCATCGTCACCCAGGATGCGCGTGCGGCCCTCGGCGCGGTCGCCGCGTGGATCTACCGCACGGACGAGAACGCGGCGACGCTGTTCGGCGTCACGGGCACGAACGGCAAGACCAGCGTCGTGTACCTGCTGAACGCGATCCTCGGGCAGCTCGGCGTCGTCTCCGGCCTCAGCTCCACCGCGGAGCGCCGCATCGGCAGCACCGCGATCACGAGCAAGCTGACCACTCCGGAGGCGAGCGAGTTGCACGCCCTGCTGGCCAGGATGCGCGAGGAGGCCGTCCGCGCCGTCGCCATCGAGGTCTCGGCGCAGGCGCTCAGCCGCCACCGCGTCGACGGCATCGTGTTCGACGTCGTCGGCTTCACGAACCTCAGCCACGACCACCTCGACGACTACGACGCGATGGACGACTACTTCGCGGCGAAGCTGGAGCTGTTCCAGCCCGACCGCGCCCGCCGCGGCGTCATCACGGTCGACTCCGACTGGGGCCGCGCCCTGGTCGAGCAGTCCCGCATCCCGGTCACCACGCTGTCGACGTCTCCTGGCGGAGAAGCCGAGTGGACCATGACGGTCACCGACGAGACGCTGGAGCACACCGCGTTCGTGCTGGAGGGCCCGGAGGGCAGCCGCATCGAGACGCGCGTGCCGCTGCTCGGCTCGTACATGGCGGCGAACGCCGCGCTCGCGATCATCATGCTCGTGGAGTCGGGGTACGACCTGCACGCCATCGGAGCGGCGCTCGACCGCGACGGCGGCATCGACGCGTACATCCCCGGTCGCGCAGAGCGCATCTCCGGCGACCGCGGCCCGGTCGTCTTCATCGACTACGGCCACAGCCCCGACGCGTTCCTCTCGACCCTGAGCGCGCTCCGCAAGGTCAGCGACGGCAAGATCGTCATGGTCTTCGGAGCGGACGGCGACCGCGACACCACCAAGCGCACCGACATGGGCGCCATCGCGGCCCGCGGGTCGGATGCGGTGGTCATCACCGACTTCCACCCGCGCTGGGAGGACCCGGCCGCCATCCGCGCGACCCTCCTCGACGGAGCGCGCGGGGCCGTCCCCGACCTGGAGCTGTACGAGGTGGCAGATCCCAGGGCGGCGTTCCGCACGGCGCTCTCGCTCGCCGGAGAGGGCGACGTGGTGCTCTACGCGGGCCCCGGGCACGAGGACTACCAGGAGGTCGCGGGGGAGCGCATCCCGTATTCCGCCCGCGACGACGCCAAGCTGGCGTTGCGAGAGGCCGGGTGGCTCTGATGATCGGCCTGACTCTGGCGGAGATCGCGTCCGCCACCCGTGGCTCCCTCGTGCTCGACGGCACGGGCGCGACCGAGGAGACCGTCGTTGACGGCCTCTCCACCACCGACTCCCGCGAGGTCGTGGACGGCACGCTGTTCTTCGCCAAGCACGGCGAGTTCACCGACGGCCACCTGTTCGTGCCGCAGGCCGTGGATGCAGGAGCCTCCCTCGTCGTGGTCGATCACGCTCTCGACACCTCCGGCTGGTCCCGTCCCGTCCCGCAGCTCGTGGTCGACGACACGGTCGTCGCGCTCGGCGACCTCGCCACCGAGGTCATCGCACGCGTGCGCTCGGCCGGCCTGCTGAAGATCGTCGGCGTCACCGGCTCGAACGGCAAGACCACAACCAAGAACCTGCTGCGCGAGATCCTCGAGCAGGTCGGGCCGACCATCGCTCCGCGGGCGTCGTTCAACAACGAGGTCGGCGCTCCGGTGACCATGCTCGAAGTCACCGAGGACACCGAGTTCCTCGTGGCGGAGATGGGCGCGAGCGGCATCGGCGAGATCGCGCGCCTCGTGCGGATGGCGCGCCCGGACATCGGCATCGTCCTCAAGGTCGGGCTCGCCCACGCGGGAGAGTTCGGCGGCATCGAGGCGACGCTGGCCGCGAAGACCGAGATGGTCAGCGACCTGCTGGACTCGGACGTCGCGGTCCTCAACCTGGACGACCCGCGGGTCGCGTCGATGGCGGACAAGACCGTCGCGCGCATCCTGTGGTTCGGGCTGGACGACCGCGCAGCGGTGCGGGCGACGGACATCGTCTCGAGCGCCCGCGGCACCTCGTTCGTGCTGCACCTGCCGAACGGCGAGTCCCGCGCTGTGCAGTTCCGGGTGCTCGGCGAGCACCACGTGATGAACGCGCTGGCCGCTGCCGCTGCCGCCCACACGCTGGACGTCGGCATCGACAGGATCGTCGACGGCCTGCAGAGCGTCACCAGGGCCGAACGCTGGCGGATGGAGGTCATGGGCGGTGCCCGTGGCGTCACCGTCATCAACGACGCATACAACGCCAGCCCTGACTCGATGGCGGCGGCGCTCAAGACGCTCGCGCAGATCGCGGAGCCCGGCGGACGCACCGTCGCGGTCCTCGGCGAGATGAGCGAGCTCGGCGAGTTCTCCGGCGAGGAGCACGACCGCATCGGTCTGCTCGTCGTGCGCCTCAACATCGACCAGCTCATCGTCGTCGGCCCCGCGGCACGCCGGATGCACATCTCGACCATCAACGAGGGCTCGTGGGACGGCGAGTCGAAGTACTTCGACACGCCGGACGAGGCCTTCGAGCACCTGCAGGAGTCCCTGAACGAGGGGGACACCGTGCTGGTGAAGTCCTCCAACTCCGCCGGTCTCCGGTTTCTGGGCGATCGACTGGGAGAATTGTTCTCGTGAGAGCTCTGCTGACGTCCGGTGCGCTGTCGATGGCGTTCACCCTGTTCCTCACACCCGTGTTCATCCGGTTGTTCCGTCGCCTGCAGTGGGGACAGTTCATCCGCGACGACGGCCCGCAGAGCCACCACGCCAAGCGCGGCACCGCCACGATGGGCGGGATCGTCGTCATCCTCGGCACGCTCTTCGGGTACTTCGTCGCCCTCCTGCTGACCGGTGACGAGACCAGCGTGTCCGCGCTGCTCGTGCTGTTCCTCATGGTCGGTCTCGGCGTCGTCGGCTTCATCGACGACTTCCTCAAGACCAGGAGGGAGCGCAGCCTCGGCCTCACCGGCTGGGCCAAGGTGGCTGGACAGGTGGTCGTCGCGACGGTCTGGGCGTTCCTCGCGATCATGTTCCCGAACGGCAACGGCGACACGCCCGCGACCATGAGCGTCTCGCTCATCCGCGACCTGCCGATCGACTTCATGTCGATCACCAAGTTCGGCGCCATCGGCGTGATCGTCGGCTACGGGCTCTACCTGATCTGGATCAACTTCATCGTGGCCGCCACGTCGAACGGCGTGAACGTCACGGACGGTCTCGACGGCCTGGCGTCCGGTGCATCCATCCTCGCCATCGGCGCGTACATCATCATCGGCTTCTGGCAGTCCATCCAGTCCTGCTCGAACATCAAGCTCGACCCGGCGAACGTGGCAAAGTGCTACGACGTGCGCGACCCCTTCGACCTGGCGATCGTGGCGACAGCCATCGTCGGCGCTGTCGTCGGCTTCCTCTGGTGGAACACCTCGCCTGCGCAGATCTTCCTCGGTGACACCGGCTCGCTCGCCCTCGGCGGCGCGGTCGCGGCCCTCGCGATCCTCAGCCGCACCGAGCTGCTGCTCGTCCTCATCGGCGGCCTGTTCGTGATCGAGGCAGGCTCGGTGATCGTGCAGCGGGCGTACTTCAAACTCACCAGGGGCAGACGCATCTTCCTGATGAGCCCGATCCACCACCACTTCGAGTTGAAGGGCTGGGCGGAGGTAACGGTCGTCGTGCGGTTCTGGATCATCGGCGGACTGCTGGTCGCAGCGGGCGTCGGCAGCTTCTATCTCGAATGGCTCGCGACGTGACAGAGCTCGACGATCGCCTGGCTGCGCTGACCAGTTGGCACGCCGACTGGCGCGGCCTGCGCGTGGCCGTCTACGGCCTCGGCGTCACCGGCTTCTCCGTGGCGGACACCCTCGCCGAGCTCGGCGCGGACGTGCTCGTGGTCACGGCGAAGGCCGACGACGAGCGCGCGATGCTGCTCGAGGTCATCGGCGCCGAGCTCCTGGAGGAGGCCGACCTGAGCGCACCCCCGGCGCGGCTGGCGGAGTTCGACCCGGAGCTCGTGATCGCATCCCCCGGCTTCCACCACGACCATCCACTGCTGAACTGGGCGGCCGAACGCGGCACGCAGATCTGGGGCGACATCGAGCTCGCCTGGCGGTTGAGGGACAAGGTCGGTGCACCGGCCGACTGGATCGCCGTCACCGGCACCAACGGCAAGACCACCACCGTGCAGCTCACCGCGACGATGCTCGTCGCCGGTGGATACCGTGCAGCGCCGTGCGGCAACATCGGCATCCCGGTGCTGGACGCCATCCGCGACCCGCAGGGCTTCGACGTGCTGGTGGTGGAGCTGTCGAGCTACCAACTGCACTGGATGAACAGGAACGCGGGCGGCGAGCTCTCGCCGTACTCGGCCGCCTGCCTGAACATCGCAGACGACCACCTCGACTGGCACGGCTCGCTCGACGCGTACAAGGCCGCCAAGGCCAAGGTCTACCAGAACGCGCAGGTCGCCTGCGTCTACAACAAGGCGGACAGCGCGACCCGCGAGATGGTCGAGGAAGCGGAGGTCATCGACGGCGCCCGCGCCATCGGCTTCGGTCTCGACGTGCCGGGCCCGAGCGACTTCGGCATCGTCGACGGCATTCTCTGCGACCGCGCGTTCCTCGAAGACCGGTTCACCACGGCCATCGAGCTGACCACGCTCGACGAGCTGCGCGAGGCCGGCCTTGCCGCACCGCACGTCGTCGCCAACATCCTCGCCGCCAGCGCGCTCGCCAGGTCGTACGGGGTCGAGCCCATCGCGATCCGGGATGTGCTGGCCGCGTTCCGCCTGGACGCCCACCGCATCGAGCTGGTGCGCATCGAGGCCGGTGTGCACTGGGTGGACGACTCGAAGGCGACCAACCCGCACGCCGCCTCAGCATCGCTGCGCGCATACGAGTCCGTGGTCTGGATCGCGGGCGGCCTGCTCAAAGGCGTCGACATCGACGAACTGGTGCGCACGCACATCGGCAGGCTTCGCGCCGTCGTGCTCATCGGAGCGGACAGGGAGGCGCTGCGCTCCGCATTCGCGCGACACGCCCCCGAGCTCCCGGTCTACGAGGTGGACGCCGACGAGACTGAGAATGTGATGCCGTTGGCGGTCAGGCTGGCCGGTGGCGTCGCGCAGGCAGGAGACACCGTTCTCCTCGCTCCTGCGGCGGCGTCGATGGACCAGTTCTCCGACTACGCAGAGCGTGGCCGTCTCTTCCAGGCGGCTGTCAACGAGTTCTTTGGAGGTGAGGCGGATGACCAATCCGCCTCGCACCCTGGAGAGGCCTGACCTGGAGAAGTCCGGCGCGTCCTCGTCGAAGCTCGCCGGTCTGACCGCGCGGATCTCGCTCGGCAAGGCGGTGCAGGCCGAGTCGGCGAACTATTTCCTACTGCTCGGCATCACCCTGTTCATGGTCGTCTTCGGACTCGTGATGGTGCTGTCGTCGTCGTCGGTGGAGTCGCACAACGACACGGACAACTTCTTCGCCAGGTTCTGGTCGCAGGGTGCGTACGCCCTGATCGGCCTGCCGCTGATGTTCATCGTCTCGCGGCTGCCCTCGCGGTTCTGGAAGAAGACCATCTGGTTCTTCCTCGCCTTCGCCTGCTTCCTGCAGTTGCTCGTGCTCTTCACCCCGCTCGGGATGGAGATCGGCGGCAACCGCAACTGGCTCAAGATCGGCTCGCAGACGCTCCAGCCGTCCGAGGCGATCAAGGTCGCGCTCGTCGTCTGGCTCGGGGTGGTGCTCGCCCGCAAGAAGGACATGCTCTGGCAGTGGAAGCACGTCGCCGTTCCCATCGTGCCGATCGGCGGAGGGGCGATCCTGCTCGTCACGCTCGGCGGTGACCTCGGAACCACGATGATCATGGCGGCCATCCTGCTCGGCGCTCTGTTCTTCGCGGGGGTGCGGTTGCGGCACCTGGCCGTCGGCACGATCGCCATCGGCATCCTCGCCTTCCTCGTCGCCATCTCCAGTGAGTCGAGGCTCGGGCGCATCGCAGCGCTCTTCGGCGGTTCGTCCGCCGCCAACCCGGATGTGAACTGGCAGATCGACAACGGCTTCTACGCGCTCGCCTCCGGCGGCGTGTTCGGCGTCGGGCTGGGCAACTCGCACTCCAAGTGGTCCTGGCTTCCCGCTGCCGACACCGACTTCATCTTCGCCATCATCGGAGAGGAGCTCGGACTGATCGGCGCTGTGGTCGTGCTCATCCTGTTCGTGCTGCTGGCGATCGTGTTCCTGCGCATCATCCACGCGTCCACCGACCCGTTCGCGCGCGTCACGACGGCGGCGATCATGGTGTGGCTGATCGGCCAGGCGTTCGTGAACATCGCGGTGGTGCTCGGCGTGATACCCGTGCTCGGCGTGCCGCTCCCACTGATCTCTGCGGGAGGCACTGCGATGATTAGTTCCATGATCGCAATCGGAATCGTCCTGTCCTTCGCCCGGGAGACCGGCCGTGAGGCGCGCCGCGAGCGCGTCGCGGACGGCTCGGCGGAGTGACCCGCTACCTTCTGGCCGGTGGGGGAACCGCCGGTCACGTGAACCCGTTGCTCGCCGTCGCCGACCGGCTCCGCCGTGACGATCCGGCGGCCGAGGTGCTGGTGCTCGGCACGGCGGAGGGCCTGGAGGCCCGCCTCGTCCCTGCCCGCGGCTACGAACTGGCGACCATCCCGAAGCTGCCGTTCCCTCGCCGCCCGAACGCCGCCGCCCTCCGGTTCCCCGGCGAGTACCGGCGAACGATCCGCACGGTGACCTCGCTCATCCGGGATCGCGGCATCGACGCCGTCGTCGGTTTCGGCGGTTACGCCTCTGCGCCCGCATACTCCGCCGCGCGCAAGGCCGGTGTGCCGCTCGTCTTGCACGAGGCGAACGCCAAGCCCGGCCTCGCCAACCGGCTGGGCGCCCGGTACACGCCGTACGTCGGCGTGGCCTTCGACGGCACGAGACTCCCGCACGCGACCTTCGTCGGGATGCCCCTCCGCGTCGAGATCGAGGACCTCGACCGCGCAGCGTCCCGGCCGCTCGCCGCAGCCGAGTTCGGTCTCGACGCTTCGCGGCCGACCCTCCTCGTCACCGGGGGCTCGCTCGGCGCTCGTCGGATCAACCAGACCATCGCCGACCGCGCGCAGGCCATCGTCGCCGCCGGGTACCAGATCCTGCACATCCAGGGTGGCCGCGGCGAACTGTCCGACCCGGGCATCGAGCACTACAGGCTGCTCGACTACTGCGACAGGATGGACCTCGCCTTCGCGATCACCGACGTCGCCGTCGCGCGCGCGGGAGCGGCGACCGTCTCCGAGTTCGCCGCCCTCGGCATCCCTGCCGCCTACGTGCCGTTCCCGGTCGGCAACGGTGAGCAGCGCTTCAACGCGGCCGGCGTGGTGCAGGCGGGTGGGGGAATCCTCGTCGACGACGCGGCGTTCCTTCCCGCGTGGGTGGATGCGAAGTTCCTGCCGCTGCTCGCCGACGGCGTCGCCGTGGCTGCGATGGGCGCCCGCGCCGCGACAGCCGGCGTCCGCGACGGTTCCGACCGCATGGTGTCGCTCATCCGAAGCTCGCTGTAGAGCGCGTACCGTCATACTTGATGGTGCGATTCCGTCCCGACCGAAAGCAGTGCTCGTGATCAAACCCGACCTCACCATGACGCTCCCCGAGGAGCTCGGCGCCCTCCACTTCGTGGGCATCGGCGGCTCGGGTATGAGCGGCATCGCCCGCCTGTTCCTCGAGGCCGGGTACACGGTGACCGGTTCCGACGTGCGCGAGTCTGCCAACGTGCTCGCCCTCCGCGAGCTCGGCGCGACCATCGCCGTCGGTCACGCCGCGGAGAACGTGGGGGATGCGGACACGCTCGTCGTCACCGGCGCGCTCTGGCAGGACAACCCGGAGTACCAGCTCGCGCTCGCGAATGGCCTTCCCGTCCTGCATCGCTCGCAGGCGCTCGCCTGGCTGATCAGCAGGAAGCGCCTCGTCTCCGTCGCCGGGGCGCACGGCAAGACCACCTCGACCGGGATGGTCGTCACCGGCCTCCTCGGCATCGGAGAGGACCCGAGCTTCGTCAACGGCGGCGTCATCGAGTCGCTCGGCAAGAGCTCGCAGACCGGCTCCGGCGACCTGTTCGTCGTCGAGGCGGACGAGTCGGACGGTTCGTTCCTGCTCTACGACACGGCTGTGGCCCTCATCACCAACGTCGACCCCGACCACCTCGACCACTACGGGTCGCTCGAAGCGTTCGAGGACGCGTTCGTCACCTTCGCCCGCGAGGCGAGCGAGTTCGTCGTCGTCTCCTCGGACGACGCCGGCGCCGTGCACGTCACCGGCAAGCTCCGTGCGGAGGCGCCGGACAAGCGCATCGTGACCTTCGGTGAGGCGGAGGACGCCGAGGTGCGCGTGCACTCCATCGTCACCGACGGCCCCGTGGCCTTCACGCTGTCATACGACGGCGCCGAGTACTCCGCGCAGCTCCGGGTGCCCGGCCGCCACAACGCGATCAACGCGGCAGGCGCGTTCGCGGTGCTCACCGGCCTCGGCTTCGACCCGGCAGCGTCCCTGGCCGCCATCGCCGAGTTCGGCGGCACAGAGCGCCGCTTCGAGCTGCACGGCACAGTCGGCGGTGTCAGCGTCTACGACGACTACGCCCACCACCCGACCGAGGTGGCCGCCGCCCTGGCCGCCGCGCGCACGGTCGTCGGTGAGGGCAGGATCATCGCCGTCCACCAGCCCCACCTCTACAGCCGCACGCGCCTGTTCGCGAAGGAGTTCGCCGAGACGCTGGAGACCTACGCGGACGAGACCGTCGTGCTCGACGTGTACGGTGCCCGCGAAGACCCGGAGCCCGGCGTGACCGGGGCACTCGTGGCCGACCGGTTCGCGCATCCGGAGCACGTCGCGTTCATCGCCGACTGGCAGGATGCCGCCGACCACACGGCCGAGATCGCCCGCGACGGCGACTTCGTGATCACCCTCGGCTGCGGTGACGTCTACCGCATCGTGCCGCAGTTGCTCGACTCGCTCCGCCGCGTGCGAGGATAGCCGTCCCGTCGTGAAGCGTCCCCAGGGTTTCGACCGGTCGGCTGCCGGCGTTCAGCCGCAGCCGCCCGTCGCACCGCCGAGCCGTCCTGAGGCGAGCACGGAGCCCATTCCGATCGTCAGGGCGAGCCCGGCGGATGCGGCGCCCTCGGTCGCCGCTTCGGCTCCCGCTGCCGCTTCGGCCGAGCGCAAGCCCGCCGAGCCGTACGACCACCTTCCGTCCAACCGGGAGATCAGCCGCGAGCTGCGCAAGGCCAAGAAGGAGCGCGCACGCGTCGAGCGCGGCGAGGTGCGTCGCTTCACCAAGCGCTCCCGGCGCAGGAAGCTCGTCTGGTTCTCCGCGCTCGGCGTCGTGGTCGCTCTGGTCCTCGGGGTCACACTGACCGCGTTCTCCCCGCTGATGGCGCTGCGCACCATCGAGGTCACCGGCACCTCCCGCCTCGATGTCGCGGCGGTGAAGAAGGCGCTCTCCGACCAGGTCGGCCGACCGCTTCCCCTGGTCGACCAGGGCGCGATCCGCGGCGACCTCGCCGCGTTCCCGCTGATCAGGAGCTACAGCGTCGAGAGCCACCCGCCGAACACGATCGTGGTGCGGATCGTGGAGCGCCAGCCGATCGGCGTGCTGCAGAGCGGTTCCACGTTCACCCTCGTGGATGCGGCGAAGGTCTCGATCGCGACCGCAGGCACGCGGCAGGACGGCTATCCGCTGATCACCGCATCCGGCGCCGCGGCGGAGACGGACGCCAAGTCCGGTTTCGCGGCGGCCGCCGAGGTGCTCCGCGCGCTGCCGGCCGACCTGCTCGCCCGCGTCGACACGATTTCGGCGACGACGGCCGACGATGTGAGCTTCACGCTCCGCGACAGCGGCGCGAAGGTGATCTGGGGGAGCGCGGACGACTCGTCGCTCAAGGTGGCCGACCTGTCCGCCCTGCTGAAGGGCGCATCCACCGCCCGTGTCTTCGACGTCTCGTCCCCACACAGCGTGACGACGGGTTGACCGGGCAGAATGGCCGGGTTGGGCGCCGACTTTTCCGACACGCCCCGTGCGATACGCGGGCAGAGCCCGTGCGCACCTAACGTCGAATCAAGAATTGCATACTGAGCATAACTTTAAGCCTCGACTTGAGGTTGAAGGTTCCCAGTGGAGGCCGGACGTGACATCAAACCAGAACTACCTCGCCGTGATCAAAGTCGTCGGCATCGGCGGCGGCGGCGTCAACGCCGTCAACCGGATGATCGAACTCGGGCTTCGCGGCGTCGAGTTCATCGCCATCAACACGGATGCGCAAGCACTGCTGATGAGCGACGCCGACGTCAAGCTCGACGTCGGCCGTGAGATCACCCGCGGACTCGGAGCAGGAGCCGACCCGGAGGTCGGTCGCCGCGCAGCCGAGGACCACGCGGAGGAGATCGAGGAGGCGCTCGCCGGCGCCGACATGGTCTTCGTCACAGCTGGCGAGGGCGGTGGCACCGGCACAGGAGGCGCTCCCGTCGTCGCGCGCATCGCCAAGTCCATCGGCGCGCTCACCATCGGTGTCGTCACCAAGCCGTTCGGCTTCGAGGGCAAGCGCCGCTCTGAGCAGGCGGAAGCCGGTGTGCAGCGGCTGAAGGAAGAGGTCGACACCCTCATCGTCGTGCCGAACGACCGGCTGCTGGAGATCAGCGACCGCGGGATCAGCATGTTGGAGGCGTTCTCCACCGCCGACCAGGTGCTCCTCGCCGGTGTGCAGGGAATCACCGACCTCATCACCACCCCCGGCCTCATCAACCTCGACTTCGCCGACGTCAAGTCGGTCATGCAGGGAGCGGGGTCCGCCCTCATGGGCATCGGCTCCTCCCGCGGAGCCGACCGCGCCATCAAGGCGGCGGAGCTCGCCGTCGCGTCCCCGCTGCTCGAGGCGAGCATCGACGGGGCGCACGGCGTGCTGCTCTCCATCCAGGGTGGGTCGAACCTCGGTATCTTCGAGATCAACGACGCGGCCCGGCTGGTGCAGGAGGCCGTGCATCCAGAGGCCAACATCATCTTCGGAGCCGTCATCGACGACACCCTGGGCGACGAGGTGCGCGTGACGGTCATCGCAGCCGGATTCGACGGCGGAGAGCCCAACGCGGTCAAGGCGCAGCTCGCAGAGGCGCGCCGCACCACGTTCGTCGAGGCCGGCGACGAGGACGGGCTGGCGAGCACCGCCGCGCTCGACGCAGAGGACATCCCATCGCCGTCCACGGACGCCTGGTCTGCGGGGGAGAGCCCCGTGTCCGACGCCGCGCCCAAGGACCCTGCCTTCGACGACGAGAATGACGACCTCGACATCCCCGACTTCCTCAAGTAGTCCGCTCGCGGAGCGGCTCGGCGCCGTGCGGGCAGGCATCGCCGATGCCGCCCGCGCCGCCGGGCGTTCGCCGCAGGAGCTGACGACCATCGTCGTCACCAAATTCCACCCGGCGTCGCTCGTGCGCGAGCTGGCGGAACTCGGCGTCGCCGACGTGGGGGAGAACCGTCACCAGGAGGCGCAGGCCAAGGCGGCGGAACTCTCCGACCTCGACCTGCGCTGGCACTTCGTCGGGCAGCTCCAGAGCAAGAAGGCGAGACAGGCGCGTGCGTACGCGTCCGTCATCCACTCGGTCGACCGTGTGTCGCTGGTGGATGCACTGCGCTCGGACGAGTGGGACGTGGACTGCTTCGTGCAGCTCAACCTCACAGACGACCCCGCTCGCGGCGGCGTCGCAGACCGCGACCTCGAACCGCTCGTCGACCACATCGTCGACACGCCGGGCCTCCGGCTGCTCGGCGTGATGGCGGTCGCGCCGATCGACGAGGAGCCCCGTCGCGCCTTCGAGCGGGTCCGGCTCGCGAGCGAGCGCGTCCGCCGCATCGCGCCGGACGCCACGAACATCTCCGCAGGCATGTCCCAGGACTACGCCGACGCCATCGCGGAGGGGGCGACACACCTTCGCATTGGCACGGCCATTACCGGGAATCGACCGCAGCCCGGTTAATCTCGAAGAGAAGGTTCGTCGTGCGTGGAAAGCGACGGCGCACAGGTACACGGAGGATCGCATGTCCAACCCGCTGAAGAAGACGATGGTCTACCTCGGCCTCGCCGACGAAGAGCTCGAGTACGACGAGCAGGCTCAGGAGCAGCCGCAGCGTCAGCAGGCGCCCCAGCAGCACCAGGCGCCCGTCGCACCCGTTCCCCATCCAGCACCGGTCGCCCCCGTGGCCGGTCGCGCCCCGGTGACCCCGCTGCGCAAATCGTCCACCGCACGGAATGTTTCGGTACAGGAAATGAACGAGATCCTCACGGTCCACCCCCGCCAGTACCGCGACGCCCAGGCGATCGCCGAGTCCTTCCGCGAAGGCATCCCGGTGATCATCAACCTGTCGCAGATGAGCGAAGGGGATGCACGTCGCCTGATCGACTTCGCCAGCGGCCTCTCGCAGGGCCTCTACGGCAAGATCGAGCGCGTCACGCCGAAGGTCTTCCTGCTCTCCCCGTCGCACGTCGTCGTCTCCGGCGAGCACGGCGGCCAGGACGCCGAGGTCGACGCGTCCTTCTTCGCCCAGGGCTGACCCCGCTTCGCCCAGGGCGAAACCACCGACACTCCGAGAGCGCGCCGTTCCCAGCTTGGGCGGCGCGCTCTCGGCCATACTGAGACTCGTGTTCGTCCTCTCCATCGTCGCCACTGTGGCGTACTACCTCCTCCTGATCTATTTCTTCGTGCTCTGGGCGCGCTTCGTGCTCGACCTGGTCCGCACCTTCAGCAGGGGATGGCGGCCGCGCGGCTTCGGCCTGGTGCTCGCGGAGTCGGCGTACGTGGTGACCGATCCGCCGATCAAGTTCTTCCGCAGGATCATCCCTCCGCTCTCGATGGGCCCGATCGCCATCGATTTCGGGTGGAGCCTCACGATGCTGGTCGTCATCATCGGCCTGTACGTGACACCCGGTCTTATCTGAGAGTCGATCCGCAGCCAGGTGCGCCTCGGGATGTAGTGTTGACGAGCCGACGCCGGATGAGTGCGGGCGGAGTGCGCACCCCCAGCGCACTTTGCTAGCGTTGGCTGAACGCATTTTTTTGTTCGTACCCCAAGATCTAAGGTGGCTTGCCATGGCGCTGACTCCGGAAGATGTAGTCAACAAGCGGTTCCAACCGACGAAGTTCCGTGAGGGCTATGACCAGGACGAGGTCGATGACTTCCTCGATGAGGTCGTCGTCGAACTGCGTCGTCTGAACCAGGAGAACGAGGAGCTCAAGCAGCGCCTCGTGGCGAGCGATTCCCGCATCGCCGAACTGCAGCGCAGCGGAGGCCAGGGCGGCGCAGCCCCCGTCGCCGCAGCTCCCGCAGCCGACAACGGCGAGGTCACCCGCCTGCAGCAGGAGAACGAGGAGCTCAAGCAGCGCCTCGCCGCAGCCCAGCAGGCAGCGCAGGCAGCACAGGCGGCCCCCGCGCAGGCAGCGGCTCCGGTCGCAGCAGCGGCGGCGGGCGCGGCGACCGCCGCGTACACGGCTCCGGACGCAAGCGCATCCGACCCCAACAGCACCAACAACCTCCTGCAGCTGGCCCGCCGCCTGCACGAGGAGCACGTGCGCGAGGGCATCGAGAAGCGCGACGCGCTCATCGCAGAAGGACACGCCACCGCCGCACGCATCGTCGCAGAGGCGGAGTCCAAGCAGCGCGCTCAGATCAGCGCACTCGACCAGGAGCGCACGTCGCTGGAGAGCCGCATCGACGGCCTCCGCTCGTTCGAGCGCGAGTACCGCGAGAAGCTGAAGGGCTACATCGAGGGCCAGCTCCGCGACCTCGAGAGCTCGTCGGTCTCCGGCTCCGGCACGGGCGGCTACGCCGCGCAGCGCTCCACGCAGGACGCAACGGGCAACGTCAACTCCGGGGCGGTCCCCACCCCGGTGTCCGCCAGCGCCGGCGACAACGCCGCCAACGGCCAGGACCAGGGCCAGCAGCCCCCGGTCTTCCCCGGCTTTGGAGGCTAGTACCTCCCGCGCCAAGGTCAGCACCCGGGCCTTGGTGATCCTCGGTGCGGTCGCGCTCGTCGTGTACCTCATCGACCAGATCGCCAAGGTCCTGGTGGTGCAGAACCTGTACGAGGGACAGCGGGTCGAGGTTCTCGGCCAGCTCCTGCAGTTCAACTTCGTCAAGAACGCGGGCGCCGCGTTCTCGATCGGGAGCGGGTCCACCTGGATCTTCTCGATCGTGGGGGTCGGCGTCCTCGGCTTCGTGATCTGGTACGCCCCGCGGATCCGGTCGGCTGCCTGGGCCATCCTGTTCGGGCTGTTGCTCGGGGGCCTGCTCGGCAACCTGACCGACCGGCTGTTCCGGGAGCCGGGCTTCGGGGTCGGCCACGTGGTCGACTTCCTGCAGATCCCGCTCCTTCCCGCCATCTTCAACCTGGCCGACGTGGCCATCGTGTCGAGCATGGTGCTGTTCCTCATCCTCACCATCCGCGGCATCGGCCTCGACGGCAAGCGCACGGACGACGAGGAGGAGGCGGAGGCCGAAGCGGTCGCCGCCGAGGCGGAGCCCGACCCGCACAACCTGCCGCACGGGTCTTCCGACGCCGACGTGCGCGGCGAGCAGCACGACAAGCCCACCGCCTAGTCATGGAATCCCGGAGTTTCCCCATCCCTGACGGCCTCGAAGGCAGCAGGGTGGATGCGGGCCTCGCCAAGCTCCTCGGCTTCTCGCGCAGCTTCGCCGCCGAGATCGCCGAGGCGGGCGGCGTGACCGTCGATGGTCGCGATGTGGGCAAGTCGGACAGGCTCTCGGCCGGAAGCTGGCTCGAGGTGAGCTGGCAGCCGAAGACCGAGGTGCAGATCGTGCCGATCGCCGTGCCGGAGCTGACCATCGTGCACGACGACGACGACATCGTCGTGATCGACAAGCCGGTCGGCGTCGCCGCACATCCCGCCGCCGGCTGGGAGGGTCCGACCGTGCTCGGTGCCCTCGCGGCAGCGGGTTTCCGCATCTCCACCTCCGGCGCCGCCGAGCGTGCGGGGATCGTCCACCGGCTGGATGCGGGCACCAGCGGCCTGATGGTGGTCGCCAAGTCGGAGCGTGCGTACACCCACCTCAAACGGGCGTTCCACGACCGCACGGTGGAGAAGATCTACCACGCCGTCGTCCAGGGCCACCCCGATCCGCTCGTCGGAACAGTGGATGCTCCGATCGGCCGCCACCCGAAATCCGACTGGAAGTTCGCGGTCGTGGCCGGCGGAAAGCCGTCCGTGACGCACTACGAGACCATCGAGGCGTTCCCTGCCGCCAGCCTCCTCGAGGTGCACCTGGAGACCGGCCGCACCCACCAGATCCGCGTGCACATGGCCGCCCAGCGGCACCCATGCGTCGGAGACGCGATGTATGGAGCGGACCCCACGCTGTCGGCCAGGCTCGGCCTCACCAGGCAGTGGCTGCACGCCGTGCAGCTCGCGTTCGAGCATCCCGGTTCCGGCGAGTGGGTCACCTTCACCACGACGTACCCGGAGGATCTGCAACACGCACTCGACGTGCTTCGCACGTCGTAGGCACGACGTAGTCTTAAGCCCTCACCTCGACCCGGAGCAATAGTGCCGACAGACTCCTTCGTACACCTCCACGTCCACAGCGAGTACTCGATGCTCGACGGTGCGGCGCGTATCAAACCCCTGGTCGACGCCGCGGTCGAGCAGGGGATGCCCGCCGTGGCGGTCACCGACCACGGCAACATGTTCGGCGCGTTCGACTTCTGGCGAACGGCGACGGACGCGGGAATCAAGCCGATCATCGGTACAGAGGCGTACCTCACGCCGGGCACGCACCGCACCGACCGCACCAGGATCCGCTGGGGCGACGGCGGGGGAGACGACGTCTCCGGCTCCGGCGCGTACACGCACATGACGATGTTCGCCGCGACCACCGAGGGGATGCACAACCTCTTCCGGATGTCGTCGCTCGCCTCCACCGAGGGCTACTACTTCAAGCCGCGCATGGACAGGGAACTGCTCAACCGGTACTCGAAGGGCATCATCGCCACCACGGGCTGCCCGTCCGGCGAGGTGCAGACGAGGCTCCGTCTCGGCCAGTACGACGAGGCCAAGAAGGCCGCGGCGGAGTTCCGGGACATCTTCGGCAAGGAGAACTTCTTCGCCGAGATCATGGACCACGGGCTCGGTATCGAGCGCCGCATCATGGCCGACCTCATCCGGCTGGCGAAGGAGCTGGACATCCCGCTCGTCGCCACGAACGACCTGCACTACACGCACGCCGCGGACGCCAAGAGCCACGCGGCGCTGCTCTGTGTGCAGTCCGGCTCGACCCTCGACGACCCCAACCGGTTCAAGTTCGACGCCGACGAGTTCTACCTCAAGACGGCCGAGGAGATGCGCCAGCTCTTCCGCGACCACCCGGAGGCCTGCGACAACACGCTCGCCATCGCGGAGCGGTGCGACGTGAAGTTCGACACCTCGGCCAACTACATGCCGCGCTTCCCCGTACCGGAGGAGGAGACGGAGCAGAGCTGGTTCGTCAAGGAGGTAGAGAAAGGTCTGCACGAGCGCTACCCGGACGGCATCACGGAGGACGTGCGCAAGCAGGCGGACTACGAGATCGGCGTCATCTCGCAGATGGGCTTCCCCGGCTACTTCCTGGTGGTCGCCGACTTCATCAACTGGTCGAAGCGCAACGGCATCCGCGTCGGTCCCGGGCGTGGCTCCGGCGCAGGCTCGATGGCCGCGTACGCCATGCGCATCACCGACCTCGACCCGCTTCGCCACGGCCTCATCTTCGAGCGCTTCCTCAACCCGGACCGCGTCTCCATGCCCGACTTCGACGTCGACTTCGACGACCGCCGCCGCGGCGAGGTCATCAAGTACGTGACGGAGAAGTACGGCGAGGAGCGCGTCGCCCAGATCGTCACATACGGCACCATCAAGGCGAAGCAGGCGCTCAAGGACTCCTCGCGCGTCCTCGGCTTCCCGTTCGGGATGGGCGACAAGCTCACCAAGGCGATGCCGCCGCCCGTGATGGGCAAAGACATCCCGCTCACCGGGATCTTCGACAAGAACCACCCGCGCTACAAAGAGGCGGTGGACATCCGGGCGGTCGTCGAGAGCGACCCGGAGGCCAAGACGGTGTTCGACACCGCGCTGGGCCTGGAGAACCTGAAGCGCCAGTGGGGCGTGCACGCCGCCGGCGTGATCATGTCGTCGGATCCGCTGATCGACATCATCCCGATCATGAAGCGCGAGCAGGACGGCCAGATCGTCACGCAGTTCGACTACCCGGCGTGCGAGTCGCTCGGGCTGATCAAGATGGACTTCCTGGGGTTGCGCAACCTCACGATCATCAACGACGCGCTCGACAACATCGAGGCCAACCGCGGCGAAAAGCTCGTCCTCGAAGACCTCGAACTCGACGACCGCGGTGCGTACGACCTGCTCTCGCGCGGCGACACGCTCGGCGTGTTCCAGCTCGACGGCGGACCGATGCGCTCCCTGCTGCGCCTGATGAAGCCGGACAACTTCGAGGACATCTCGGCGCTCATCGCCCTCTACCGGCCTGGCCCCATGGGCGCCAACTCGCACACCAACTACGCGCTGCGCAAGAACGGCCTCCAGGAGATCACCCCGATCCACCCGGAGCTGGCCGAGCCGCTGGCGGAGATCCTGTCCACCAGCTACGGCCTCATCATCTACCAGGAGCAGGTGATGGCGATCGCGCAGAAGGTCGCCGGCTTCTCGCTCGGCCAAGCGGACATCCTGCGCCGCGCGATGGGCAAGAAGAAGAAGTCGGAGCTGGACAAGCAGTTCGAGGGCTTCGCCGGCGGTATGCAGGCCAACGGGTTCTCGATGGAGGCGGTCAACAAGCTCTGGGAGATCCTGCTCCCGTTCTCCGACTACGCGTTCAACAAAGCGCACTCCGCCGCATACGGTGTCATCTCGTACTGGACCGCCTACCTCAAGGCGCACTACCCGGCCGAGTACATGGCTGCGCTGCTGACGAGTGTCGGCGACTCCAAAGACAAGATGGCGCTCTACCTCAACGAGTGCCGCCGCATGGGCATCAAGGTGCTCCCGCCGGACGTCAACGAGTCCAACCTCTACTTCGCCGCCGTCGGCACCGACATCCGCTTCGGGATGGGCGCTGTGCGCAACGTCGGAGCGAACGTGGTCGAGGGCGTGCGCGAGGCGCGCGAGGCGAAAGGCCGGTTCGACTCGTTCCACGACTTCCTCACGAAGGTGCCGATTCACGCCGCGAACAAGCGCACCGTGGAGTCGCTCATCAAGGCGGGGGCGTTCGACTCGCTCGGGCACACCAGGCGCGCCCTGGTCGAGGTGCACGAGGACGCCGTCGAGTCGGCGGTCAAGATCAAACGCAATGAGGCCAACGGCGACGTCGGCTTCGACTTCGACAGCCTCTGGGGCGAGGACGAGCAGACGGCGTCGCAGCACCACATCCCGGATCGGCCGGAGTGGGGCAAGCGGGACAAGCTGGCGTTCGAGCGCGACATGCTCGGCTTGTACGTTTCCGACCATCCACTGGCCGGGCTGGAGCTGCAGCTCGCCAAGCTCGCGAGCACGTCCATCGCCGACCTGGTCGGTTCCGACAACATCCAGGACGGCGAGACGGTCACGATCGCCGGTCTGGTCACCAGCGTGCAGCACCGCGTGGCGAAGGCGTCGGGCAACCAGTACGGCATGATCCAGGTCGAGGACTTCGGCGGCGAACTGACCGTGATGTTCATGGGCAAGGCGTACCAGGAGTTCTCGCCGATGCTGCAGGGCGACGCGATCGTGGTCGTGCGCGGCCGGGTCAGCCTGCGCGACGACGGGATGAACCTGCACGCGTTCAGCCTGATGACGCCCGACCTCGGCCAGAGCGTCGGCACCGGACCGCTGATGATCACCATGCCGGACCAGCGCGCGACCACGGACACGGTCACCACCCTCGCGGAGGTGCTCGCGCGTCACCCGGGAGACAACGAGGTGCGCCTGCGGCTCGTGAAGGGCCAGGTCGCCCGCGTCTTCGAGGTGCCGAAGCCGGTCGCGATCAGCGCCGACCTCTACGGCGAGCTCAAGGGCCTCCTCGGCCCCAACTGCCTCGTCTAGCCACGCAATCGAGCCCAGGCTTTTTCACCTCATATGCGCCGCTTAAGGTGAAAAAGCCTGGGCTCGATAGCGTCGGTCAGGCGGACTCGCCGGGGGTGAGGTAGCGGCGCTCGTGGTAGAGGAGGGCGGCGTCGTCGGCGCCGACTTCGCCGTCCTCGATCTGGACGACGACGACCGCGTTGTTGTGCACGGAGACCCGCTCCACGATGCGGCCGACCATCCAGCTCGTCACGTCCTTGATGACGGGGAGGCCGTGCGGACCCGGATACCAGTGGTCGCCGTCGAAGCGCAGCGCATTGTCCCCGGCCAGCTTCTCGGCGACGGCGCGGTTGCGCACCCCGAGCATGTGGATGACCACCCTGTCGGTCTCGGAGATGGCCGGCCAGCTCGACGCGGACCGGGCGATGTTGAACGTCGCGAGCGGGGGCACGGCGGCCAGGGAGGCGAGCGAGGTCGCCGTGAAGCCGACCGGCGTTCCGTCGGGGGAGAGCGCCGTGATGATGGCGACCCCGGCTGCGTGGCGGCGGAACGACTGGCGGAAGGCCGCCAGGTCTGGCGTCACATCCGGCTCGACGCGGTCGGCGGGCCGGGGCGGCGCGCTCTGCGCGTTCTGCGCGCTCTGCGGGTTCTGCGCGCTCTGGGAGTTCTGGGGTTCGGGCGAACTATTCATACGTATGCATCAGCGCGGTCGGGCTCCTGGGTATTCCGGGTTGCGGATAGTCTTGTCTGGTCATGATGCAGACCATTGATCTCCGCGGAATCCAGCCTACCCGCGCCGCCTTCCAGCGCCTCGTCCCCCGTCCCGTCGTGGATGTTTCCGTCGCGCTGACGGTGGCGTCCGAGCTGATCGAGGACGTGAAGGCGCATGGCGCCGCAGCACTCGCCGCGCAGGCGGAGAGGTTCGACGGCGGCGCCCCCGCCGCCGTGCGGGTGCCGCAGGAGGACATCGACCGCGCCGTCGAGAACCTGCCCGCGGATGTCCGCGCGGCGCTCGAGGAGGCCATCGCCCGCGTGCGCGAGGCGACCGCCGCCCAGGTGCCCGCGCCCGCCGAGACACGCATCGGCCCCGGCGCGACCGTGGTGCAGCGCTGGCAGCCCGTCGAGCGCGCGGGGCTCTACGTTCCCGGTGGCAAGGCCGTCTACCCGTCGAGCGTCATCATGAACGCGGTGCCGGCGCAGGTGGCGGGCGTCGCATCCATTGCCCTCGTCAGCCCGCCGCAGCGCGAGTTCGGGGGAGCAGTGCACCCCGCGATCCTCGGTGCAGCCGGGCTGCTCGGCATCGACGAGGTCTACGCGATGGGTGGCGCCGGCGCGATCGGCGCTCTCGCCTGGGGCGTCGAGGAGATCGGGCTCGACCCCGTGCAGGTCATCACCGGTCCTGGCAACATCTACGTCGCCGCGGCCAAGCGCGTCGTGCGCGGGCAGACCGGCATCGATGCGGAAGCGGGCACCACCGAGATCCTGGTGATCGCGGACGACACGGCGGATGCACGGTTCGTCGCCGCCGACCTGGTCAGCCAGGCGGAGCACGACGAGGCGGCCGCCTCCCTGCTCGTCACTGACAGCCCGGCGTTCGCCGCGCGAGTCGTGGCCGAGCTGGAGGCCATCGCGTCTGCTACCAAGCACACAGAGCGCGTTCGCACCGCGCTGTCCGGTCAGCAGTCGGCCATCGTGCTCGTCGACGACCTGGCCGCGGCCGCCGCGTTCAGCAACGCGTACGGCCCCGAGCACCTGGAGATCCAGACCGCGAATCCTGATGCGGTCCTCTCCGCCATCGAGAGCGCGGGCGCCATCTTCCTCGGTGCCCACTCGCCGGTGAGTCTCGGTGACTACCTCGCCGGTTCCAACCATGTGCTGCCCACCGGCGGTCAGGCCCGGTTCTCGTCCGGTCTCGGCGCGTACTCCTTCCTGCGCCCGCAGCAGGTGATCCGCTACGACCGGCCGGCGCTGCAGCAGGTGGCCGACCGCATCGTCGCGCTCTCCAGCGCGGAAGACCTTCCGGCGCACGGCGAGGCCGTCACCGCCCGTTTTCGCTGAGGTCCTCCCGCATCCCCCGGATGGGGTCTGCCGAACGGTAGAATCGTCTCACCATGTTCTGCCCTTTCTGCCGCCACCCGGATTCCCGTGTCATCGACTCCCGCACGAGCGACGACGGGCTGTCGATCCGTCGCCGCCGACAGTGCCCGGAGTGCGGTCGTCGCTTCTCCACCACGGAGACCGCGAGCCTCAGCGTCATCAAGCGCAGCGGCGTGGCCGAGCCGTTCAGCCGCGAGAAGATCGTGCTCGGTGTCCGCAAGGCCTGCCAGGGCCGTCCGGTGACCGACTCCGACCTCGCCGTGCTGGCGCAGAAGGTGGAGGAGACCATCCGCTCCACTGGCGCATCGCAGATCGAGGCCAATGACATCGGTCTCGCCATCCTGCCGCCGCTGCGCGACCTGGACGAGGTCGCCTACCTGCGGTTCGCGAGCGTCTACCAGGGTTTCGACTCCCTCGACGACTTCGAGGACGCCATCCAGCAGCTCCGCATCGAGCACCACGGCGCCCCGGTGGATGCGCAGGCCGGCACGGTCTGACCCCGGCCAGACGATCGCCTGACCATCGCCTGAGGTCCGGCCCGATCGAGGACTGACACCCCGCCGCCCGCGCGCCCGGTATCCTCGTACAGGCATGTATCGCACACTCTTCTCCCTCGTCCTGTCGAAGCTCGATCCAGAGCGCGCGCACCACCTGGCGTTCCTGGTGATCCGCGCCCTTCCCGTGCTGGGTCTCGGTCGTCTCGTGCGCCGGTTCACCGCACCGGATGCGTCGCTCGCCGTCGAAGCCCTCGGCCTCCGGTTCGACTCTCCGTTCGGCGTCGCGGCCGGGTTCGACAAGAACGGCGAGGCCGTGCTCGGTCTCGGCTCCCTCGGTTTCGGGCACGTCGAGGTGGGAACCATCACGGCCATTGCGCAGCCGGGCAACGACAAGCCCCGACTGTTCCGCCTCATCCCCGACCGCGCCGTCATCAACCGGATGGGCTTCAACAACCAGGGCGCGGCAGCCGCGGCCAATCGGCTGCTCGGCGTCGTGCGCAAGCGGAACCGTCCGGTGCTCGGTGTCAACATCGGCAAGAGCAGGGTCGTCGCCGTCGAGAACGCGACGGTCGACTACCTCACCAGCGCCCGCTCCCTCGCGCCGGTCGCCGACTACCTCGTCGTCAACGTCAGCTCGCCGAACACCCCTGGCCTGCGCGGTCTGCAGGAGCTCGACCTCCTCGCCCCGCTGCTCACCGCGGTGAAAGTGGTGGCGGGGGAGAAGCCGCTGCTGGTCAAGATCGCACCCGACCTCACCGACGAGCAGGTCGCGAAGATCGCCGCACTCGTGGTCGACCTCGGCCTCGCGGGCATCATCGCCACGAACACCACCATCAGCCGCGACGGCCTGCGCACCGACGCCGCCGCGGTCGAGGCCGCGGGAGCGGGCGGTCTGTCTGGCGCCCCGCTCGCCGACCGGTCGCTCGAGGTCCTCAGGCTGATCCGCGCGAACGTGCCCGCCGAGCTCTGCGTCATCTCGGTCGGCGGCGTCGAGACGGCCGCCGATGTGCAGGCCCGGTTGGATGCGGGCGCCACCCTGGTGCAGGGATACACCGCGTTCCTCTACCTCGGCCCGCTGTGGGCCAGGCAGATCAACCGCGGACTACTCCGCCTCCGGCGTCCCCTGGTGGAAGCGTAGCCGCCAGCGGCCGTTGACCCGCTGCCAGAGCGAGCTACGGAGGGAGCTGCCACGCGCATCCACGGTGCGGGCGGTGAGCAGCATGATCTCGGGCGAGAGCGCTTCGGTGCCGAGCACCTCGAGGCTGGCAGCGGCGGCGCCGTCGTCCGCGCCGATCTCCTGCACGATGGCGTCGCGTCCCCAGAGTCGCCCTGAGCGGCCGATCTCCTCGAAGTCGGCGTGCAGCAGCGCCGCGACCCGGGAGGCGTCCGCGCGCACCGCGGGGTCGAGCAGTTCGCGCTCCAGGCGCACCACTGTCTCTGCGTCGGTCTCTGCAGCGCCCAGGTGGTCTGCGTCGAGGTCGCCGAACAGGTCGAGCTCGACGCTCTCCTGCGCGGCGTCTACGCCGGCAGGGCCGGTCGCCTCGATCACCTCGCCCGTCGCCTCGTCGGTGCGGGCACGACCGGGCCAGCCCGGTCCGATCGGGATGGCGTCGCCCTTCTGATAGGCCGTCGCCACCGCGCGTGCGCGCACGTCCGCGGCCTCGTTGAGTTCGTGACCCGCGTGTCCTTTGACCCACTCGAAGGTGTACCTGCGGCCCTGCACGGCGCGGTCCAGCCGCTCCAGCAGCTCGCGGTTGAGCACGGGGGAGCCGTCGGCCTTCCGCCACCCCTTGCGCTTCCACCCGGGCATCCACTTGGTGACGGCGTTGATGACGTACTGGCTGTCGCAGAGGATGCGCAACTCCTCGTCGAGGTGAGCCGTGGAGTCGAGCAGGTCGATCACAGCCATCAGCTCGCCCTGGTTGTTGGTGCCGTGCGGCCATCCGCCGGCGGCCCAGGTGTTGTCGTCGACGTACCACGCCCACCCTGCTGGACCGGGATTGCCCAGTGCGGAGCCGTCCGCCGCTGCGACGATCGTCACGATCAGCTAGGGAACTGGCCGCGCTTGACCTGCGGCTTCGGCAGGCGCATGACACGCAACTGCAGAGCACGCATGGCCGCGTACCAGCGGACGCCGCGCTCGACCTTGCTCTCGCCGAACTTCTCGCGCAGGCGCTTGCGCACCAGGAGGCCGAGGACGAAGCAGTCGATGACCGCGATGGCGAAGAACGCCCACAGGGCGAGCAGGCCGTACACCTGGAAGTAGCCGGGCAGGAAGGAGAGCACGATCACCAGCAGCATGACCGGGATGAGGTACTCGCCGATGCTGAAGCGCGCATCCACGTAGTCGCGGACATAGCGGCGCTGCGGACCGCGGTCGCGAGCCGTGAGGTAGCGGTCGTCGCCCGCTGCCATGCCGACGCGCGCCTTCTCGCGGGCCTCCGCCGTCTTGGCGCGGGCCTGACGTGCCGCCTCCTTGCGGTCCTCCGGCACCAGGGGGCGCTTGCGGGCGGCCTCCTGCTCACGGCGGGTCGGGGTCGGGGCGCCCTTGCCCTGCCTCAGACGCTCAGCCGTCTCTTCTGCGGTCTCGGTGACCGGCGTCTCCGCCTTGGTCGCCTGCGGGTTCTCTCGTTTTGCCAACGTCAAGCCTTCGGTTCGTGGGGTCCGCTTAAGATTACCGTCATGACGAACGGACAGCAGACCCCGCCCACCGAACCCACAGCAGCAGAGGAGGCGGTGCGCGCCAGCGTCGAGGCGGCGATGCCGTCGACCGTCGCCGATCTCGCGTCGCTCGTGCGCATCCCGTCGGTGTCCTGGTCGGCGTTCGACCCGGCCAACGTCGCCGCGAGCGCCGCCGCCGTTGCGAAGCTGCTGGAGGAGACCGGCGCCTTCGAGAGCGTCGAGATCAGGCGCGCGCCGATCGGAGACGGGGCAGAAGAGGGCCAGCCGGCGGTGCTCGCCACCCGCGCTGCGAAGAACGGTCGCCCCACCGTGCTGCTCTACGCCCACCACGACGTGCAGCCGCAGGGCAAGGACGAGGACTGGAACACCCCGCCGTTCGAGCCGACCGTGCGCGGAGACCGGATGTACGGCCGAGGAGCCGCGGACGACAAAGCGGGCGTCATGGCGCACGTGGCCAGCGTGCGCGCCATCGTGGATGCGCTCGGCGACGGCTTCGACCTCGGCCTCGCCGTGTTCATCGAGGGGGAGGAGGAGTTCGGCTCCCGCTCCTTCGCCAACTTCCTGCAGCAGAACAAGGACGCGCTCGAAGCGGATGTGATCGTGGTCGCCGACTCGGACAACGTCGACATCGACACGCCGGCCCTCACCGTCTCGCTGCGCGGCAACGTGACCTTCCGCCTCACCGTGTCGACACTGGAGCACGCCTCGCACTCCGGAATGTTCGGCGGCGCAGCTCCGGATGCGATGCTCGCCATGGTCACGCTGCTCGCCACCCTGCACGACGAGAACGGCTCCGTCGCCGTCGATGGCTTCACCGGCCGCACGGACGCCGCGGAGCCGCCCGTCGTCACCGAGGAGCACTTCCGCGAGGAGGCCGCGCTGCTCGACGGCGTGACGCCCATCGGCACGGGGCCCATCCTGTCCAGGATGTGGTCGCAGCCGACCGTGACGGTCACCGGCATCGACGCGCCGAGTGTCGCCAACGCATCCAATACGCTGCTGCCGAGCGTCTCCGTGCGGATCAGCGCGCGCGTCGCGCCGGGCCAGCCCGCCGCCGACGCGTACGCGGCACTGGAGCGCCACCTGCGCGCCAACGCGCCGTTCGGAGCGCACATCGCCATCGACGACGTCGACACGGGCGAGGCGTTCCTGGTCGACACGAACGGCTGGGCGGCGACGGAGGCCAAACGGGCGATGACGGATGCGTGGGGCAAAGAAGCGGTCGAGACCGGCGTCGGCGGCTCCATCCCGTTCATCGCCGACCTGGTCCGCGAGTTCCCGGAGGCGCAGATCCTGGTCACCGGCGTCGAGGACCCAGACTCGCGCGCCCACAGCCCGAACGAGTCGCTGCACCTCGGCGTGTTCAAGCGGGCCATCCTCGCCGAGGCCCTGCTGCTCGCTCGCCTCGACGCGCGCACAGAGGGCTGAGCGCAGACGGCCAACCTGGGCGGTCGCGGAATGCCCGGGGTGATTTCCCGGTTTTCCGACGTAGAATCGTCCCAGATTTTCCAGAAGTCCGAACAAGACCCGTAAGAGGAGTCCCATGACCGACACAATGCTGACCGAGACGAAGGCGCACGGCGTCGGGCTGTCCGACGCCGCGGCGAGCAAGGTCAGGAGCCTGCTCGAGCAGGAGGGCCGCGACGACCTGCGTCTGCGCGTCGCCGTCCAGCCCGGTGGATGCTCCGGCCTGATCTACCAGCTCTACTTCGACGAGCGGATGCTCGACGGTGACGCCACCGTCGACTTCGACGGCGTCGAGGTCATCGTCGACAAGATGAGCGTCCCGTACCTCGATGGCGCGTCCATCGACTTCGAGGACACCATCCAGAAGCAGGGTTTCACCATCGACAACCCCAACGCATCCGGCTCGTGCGCCTGCGGAGACTCGTTCCACTGAGTTCCTATAGCACACGAAAAGGTTGAGGGCCGCCCCATCGGGGCGGCCCTTTCTGTTCAAATCGGCGCGTGCGGCGGAGTAGGGTGGATACAGCCAAATACAGTTACGTGTGAACTGTCCATGAGTCACTCGAAAGGTCACCGGTGCGTCACAATCGCCGTCTCCGATGGGCTGCCATCCCGATCGCAGCGACGCTCGCCGTCGTTCTCGCGGGATGCACGCAGGCACAGCTGAACGGATTCCTCCCCGGATTCGTCGAGGGTGAAGAGCCCGTCACCAACCACACGGAGCGCATCAGCGGCCTGTGGGTGACGAGCTGGATCGTCCTCCTCATCGTGGGTGTGATCGTCTGGGGTCTCATCGTCTGGGCGGTCATCGTGTACCGCCGCCGCAAGGGACAGACCGGCCTGCCGGTCCAGATGCGGTACAACATGCCGATCGAGATCTTCTACACGATCGTTCCGCTCATCCTCGTGCTCGGGTTCTTCGCCTTCACGGCGCGCGACCAGAACGCCATCGAGCAGCCGTACGCGAAGCCGGACCTCAAGATCCAGGTCTACGCCAAGCAGTGGGCGTGGGACTTCAACTACGTGAGCGACAACGTCTACGACCCGGGCATCCAGGTGCAGCCGGACGACTCGAGCGCCACCCCCGGTTCCGTGCAGGAGGGAGAGATCCCGACGCTGTACCTGCCCGAGGGCAAGAAGATCACGATCCAGCTCGACTCGCGCGACGTGATCCACTCGTTCTGGGTGCCGGCGATGCTCTACAAGAAGGACATCATCCCCGGCAAGACCAACTACATGTACTTCGAGACGACGGGCCGCACCGGCACGTTCGTCGGAAAGTGCGCCGAGCTCTGCGGCGAGTACCACTCTGCGATGCTCTTCAACGTGAAGATCGTCCCCCAGGACGTGTACGACGCTCACATCCAGAGCCTGCGCGACAAGGGCTACGAGGGCCAGTTGGGCTCCGAGTACGACCGTAATCAGAACCTGCCCGGAACGGGCGCTCCCAAGGGTAACGAGTAGGGCATCCACGAATGACGACGACAGCACCGGCCCCAGCGGCGACCACGGCGCCCGCACCGAAGGCCAATCCGGCCCTCGGCGCGAACCAGGTGGAGCGCAAGGGCAACATCCTCGTGAACTACATCACGTCGACCGACCACAAGACGATCGGGTACATGTACCTGATCTCGTCGTTCATCTACTTCCTCATCGGTGGAGTGATGGCGCTCATCATCCGTGCTCAGCTCTTCGAGCCCGGACTCGAGGTCGTGCAGACCAAGGAGCAGTACAACCAGCTCTTCACCATGCACGGCACGATCATGCTGCTGATGTTCGCGACGCCGCTGTTCGCCGGTTTCGCCAACGTGCTCATGCCGCTGCAGATCGGCGCGCCTGACGTCGCGTTCCCGCGACTGAACGCTCTGGCGTACTGGTTCTACTCCTTCGGCTCCCTGATCGCGGTCGCCGGATTCCTCACCCCGCAGGGCGCTGCGTCCTTCGGCTGGTTCGCCTACGCCCCACTATCGAGCACGACATTCTCACCAGGGGTCGGCGGTAATCTCTGGGTGGTCGGCCTCGGCCTCTCGGGCTTCGGCACCATCCTCGGCGCGGTGAACTTCATCACCACGATCATCACGATGCGCGCCCCCGGCATGACCATGTTCCGGATGCCCATCTTCACCTGGAACACGCTCGTCACCTCGATTCTCGTGCTGATGGCCTTCCCGGTCCTCGCCGCCGCCATGTTCGCCCTCGCGGCCGACCGTGTCTTCGACGCCCACATCTACGACGCTGCCAACGGCGGAGCCCTGCTCTGGCAGCACCTGTTCTGGTTCTTCGGGCACCCGGAGGTCTACATCATCGCGCTGCCGTTCTTCGGCATCGTCTCGGAGATCTTCCCGGTGTTCAGCCGCAAGCCGATCTTCGGGTACAAGACCCTGATCTACGCGACGATCGCGATCGCGGCCCTGTCCGTCACCGTGTGGGCTCACCACATGTACGTGACCGGTTCCGTGCTGCTGCCGTGGTTCTCGCTGATGACGATGCTCATCGCGGTCCCGACCGGTGTGAAGATCTTCAACTGGATCGGCACGATGTGGCGCGGCTCGCTCACGTTCGAGTCGCCGATGCTGTGGTCGATCGGCTTCCTGATCACCTTCACCTTCGGTGGTCTGACCGGTGTCATCCTGGCGTCGCCGCCGCTCGACTTCCACGTGTCGGACACGTACTTCGTCGTGGCCCACTTCCACTACGTGGTCTTCGGAACCGTGGTCTTCGCCATGTTCGCCGGCTTCTACTTCTGGTGGCCGAAGTGGACGGGCAAGATGCTCAACGACCGCCTCGGCAAGTGGCACTTCTGGCTGCTCTTCATCGGCTTCCACACCACCTTCCTCGTGCAGCACTGGCTGGGTGTCGTCGGTATGCCGCGTCGGTACGCGACCTACCTTCCGTCTGACGGCTTCACCTGGATGAACCAGCTCTCGTCGATCGGTGCCGGCATCCTCGCCATCTCGATGATCCCGTTCTTCGTGAACGTGTACCTCACGGCGCGCAACGCTCCCAAGGTCACGGTCAACGACCCGTGGGGCTACGGCCGTTCGCTCGAGTGGGCGACGAGCTGCCCGCCGCCGCGCCACAACTTCACGTCGATCCCGCGTATCCGTTCGGAGTCTCCCGCGTTCGACCTGAACCACCCGGAGGCAGGCATCCCGATCGGTGTCGGCGGCGCCAAGGACGCCCCGGACGCCCCCGTGCTCGACGTCGCGAACAACGAGGTGAAGTAACCCATGAGAGCCAATGCAATCCTCTTCTGGATCCTCGCGATCTTCTTCTTCCTCTCGGCGATCGTGTACACGGTGTGGAGCCTGCTCGACCCGATGCACCTGAAGGTCGAGTGGGTGGGAACGGTCGCGCTCACGCTGAGCGCGATCCTCGCCGCCTTCATCGCGTTCTATGTCGGACGCTCGCACGCCTCCCAGGGCGGGGAGCTGCCGGAGGACCGCCTCGATGCGAACATCGACGACGGCGACCCGGAGCTCGGTCACTTCAGCCCGTGGAGCTGGTGGCCGGTGGCCCTCGCCTTCGGGGCCGGTCTCGTGATGCTCGGCCTCGCGGTCGGCTTCTGGATCTGCTTCATCGGCGTCGCCTTCGCGCTCGTCTGCATCGTCGGCTGGACCTACGAGTACTACCGCGGCTACTTCGCCCGCTGATCGCACTCGCTCGAAGCGCCGCATCCCTCCGGGGGTGCGGCGCTTCCGCGTTCCCCGCGAGGGAACACCTCTCGCTACGATGGACAGCCACACGCAAGGAGGTGCCGATGGGCACGGTGGTCATGTACAGCTCGGTGTCGGTCGACGGCTTCATCGCGGATGAGAACGACCAGCCGGGGCCCCTGTTCGACTGGCTGGTCGGCGGGGATGTGCCGCTGGACGAGAGCGGCGCGCTGACGGTGTCGCAGACGTCGTTCGACTACACCCGGCCGTACTGGGATCGCATCGGGGTGACGATCGTCGGTCGCCACGTCTTCGACCTCACGGACGGGTGGGACGGGCAGCCGCCGAGCGGTGTCGGCCACGTGGTCGTGGTGACGCACCGGCCGATGCCGGAGGGCTGGGACCCCGCGGCACCGTTCCTCTTCGTCGATGGCGTCGAGGCGGCCGTCGCCAGGGCACAGGAGCTCGCGGGGGACCGCATCGTCGAGGTGGCCGCCGGGGATGTCGGTGGTCAGGTGTTCGCAGCCGGACTGGTCGACGAGGTGCGGATGGACGTGGTCCCCGTCGTCTTCGGTTCTGGCAAACGCTACTTCGGTCAGGTTGACGCACAGCACCTGCTGGAGGACCCGGACGCCGCGATTCAGGGCAGCGGTGTGCTGCACCTCCGCTACCGGGTGCGCCGATCGGGCTGAGCTGCCTGGATCGCTAGCGAGTGAACCGGAGGACGTCCACCGAGATGGTCGCCGTCGCGACGACGTCGACGGGGGTGGTTCGTGTGTGGTGCGCGGACGGCCCCATGCCCACGAGAGCGGCCAGGAGTTCGGGATCGAGTGCGAGGACCTTCGTGATGTGTTCGCGCGTCTGGAGCGCGAACAGAGGCTCGGCGGTGGCGATGAGGTCGTCCGCCTTGTCAGCGGGAACGTCGAGCATGGCTCCGCTGGCGCGCAGCTCGGCCAGGTGGTCGCCCCGGGGGACCACGACGACCAGCGTGCCGCCCGGTCGGAGCACGCGGTGGAACTCCGGCAGGTTGCGCGGGGCGAACACGTCGAGCACGCTGTCGGCTGTGGCGGAGCGCACCGGCAGCGGCTGCCAGGTGTCGGCGACGAGGCCCTGGATGCGGTCGGAGCTTCGGGCGGCTCGGCCGACAGCAGCGGGGGAGAGGTCCATGGCGAGGCCGTGCGCATCCGGATACTCCGCCAGCGCTGCCCGCAGATAGTATCCGGTGCCCGCGCCGGCGTCGAGGATGCGCGTGCCGGTCGCCGCGCGGGCGACGGCGTCGGCGATGGGAGCGTATGTGCCGTTCTCGAGCACCGCATCCCGTGCGTCGAGCATGGCGGCGTTGTCGCCCTGGAACTTCGTCCCAGCGGCCAGGAGCGTCACGTAGCCGCGCTTGTTCACGTCGAAGCTATGAGCACGCACGCACGCCAGTCTGAGGCGTCCAGCGGGCTCCAGGGGCTCCCCACAGACGGTGCAGCGAAGCCACTCAGCCAGGCCGGCGAGCTGGACGGCATCGGACGGACTCATGGGTTGCCTCTCAACACGGAACGAACGGCGGGTGGATGCGCGAAAGCGCCGGCGCGATGATCGCGGCCGGCGCTTTCACGTCGGTGGAGCAGGTGCGGCTCAGTGGTGGCCGTGGCCCGACTCGAGCTCGCCCTTGGTGGGCGGCACGATGCGGTCCTCGAAGAACCAGCGGGACATGCTGGCGCGCATCCGGTTGCCGACCGTGATCTTTCCCTTGCTGTTGGGGCGGATCATCAGCGGCTCGTAGCTTTCGAAGCTGACCAGGCGCCAGCGCTCGTACTCGTCGAGCTGCTCGTGCACCTCGATGAACTCGCCACCGGGGAGCTTGACGATGCGGCCGGACTCGTAGCCGTGCAGCGCGATCGAGCGGTCCTTCTTCTGCAGCGCGATGCAGACGCGCTTGGTGACGAAGTAGGCGATGATCGGGCCGACGATGAGCAGAGCCTGCAGGGCGTGGATGACGCCCTCCATCGTGAGCTTGAAGTGCGTCGCGATGATGTCCGAGCTCGCCGCGGCCCAGAAGACCGCGTAGAACGTGACGCCGGCAGCGCCGATGGCGGTGCGGGTTGCCGCGTTGCGCGGACGATCCAGGATGTGGTGCTCACGCTTGTCGCCAGTGATCCACGCTTCGATGAAGGGGTAGATCAGCACGGTGACGATGAACAGGCCCAGGATCGCGACGGGCACGATGATGTTGAACGACCAGGTGCGGTCCAGCCAGACGAACTCCCAGCCCGGTGGAACCAGACGCAGGGCCCCGTCGGCGAAGCCGATGTACCAGTCAGGCTGTGTACCTGCCGACACCGGGGACGGGTCGTACGGACCGTAGTTCCAGATCGGGTTGATGGTGAAGAACGACGCCATGAGGGCGACGACACCGAACACGATGAAGAAGAAGCCGCCGGCCTTCGCCGCGTACACCGGGAGCACCGGGTAGCCGACCACGTTGCCCTGCGTGCGACCGGGGGCCGCGTACTGGGTGTGCTTGTGGATGACCACGAACATCAGGTGTAGCGCGATGAACGCGAGTACGAGTGCCGGGAGCAACAGGATGTGCAGCGTATACAGGCGTCCGACGATCGCCGTGCCCGGGAACTCGCCGCCGAAGAGGAGGAACGAGATCCAGGTGCCGACGAGGGGGAGACCCTTGATCAGACCGTCGATGATGCGGAGGCCGTTGCCCGAGAGCAGGTCGTCGGGGAGCGAGTAGCCGGTGAAGCCCTCTGCCATCGCCAGGATGAACAGCACGAAGCCGATCACCCAGTTGAGCTCGCGCGGCTTGCGGAACGCACCCGTGAAGAAGATGCGGAGCATGTGCAGGCCGATGGCCGCCACGAACAGCAGAGCCGCCCAGTGGTGGATCTGACGCATGAGCAGTCCGCCGCGGATCTCGAACGAGATGTTGAGCGTGCTCGACATCGCGGCCGACATCTCGACGCCCTTGAGCGGGACATACGAGCCGTGGTAGACGACCTCGGCCATCGACGCCTGGAAGAAGAACGTCAGGAACGTTCCGGACAGCAGGATGACGATGAACGAGTAGAGGGCGACCTCACCGAGGAGGAAGGACCAGTGATCGGGGAAGATCTTCCGGCCGAACTCCTTGACGGCGCCCGAGATGCTGGTGCGGTCTTCGAGGTAGTTCGCGGCTGATGCCGTGAACCCGCCCTTCTTGGCCGGTGCTTGTGCCGCGGCAGGTGCGGCGGTGGTGGTGCTCAATGACGCTCCCAGAAGCTCGGGCCGACAGGCTCGGTGAAGTCGCTGCGCGCGACCAAGTAGCCATCGGCGTCCACGGTGATCGGCAACTGCGGCAGCGGACGCTTGGCCGGGCCGAAGATCACCTCGGCCTCGTGCGTGATGTCGAACTGCGACTGGTGGCACGGGCACAGAAGGTGGTGGGTCTGCTGCTCGTAGAGTGCGACGGGGCAGCCGACGTGCGTGCAGATCTTGGAGTACGCGACGATTCCGTCGTAGTTCCAGTTCTCACGGCCCTTGGAGACGTGGAGGTCTTCGGGCTTGAGGCGCATGAGGAGCACGGCCGCCTTGGCCTTCTCCTCGAGACGGTTCTCCTTCTCGTTCAGCCCCTCGGGGATGACGTGGAAGGCGCTGCCGAGTGTGACGTCGGACGCCTTGATCGGCGTTCCGGACGGGTCGCGGGTGAGGCGGATGCCCTTGGCCCACATGGTCTGCGAGAGCAGCTCCACCGGGTCTTCGTTCTGCGGAGCGAGTCCGCGGAAGAGCACGACGGCGGGGAGCGGGAAGGCGATGAGCGCGCCGATCAGGCTGTTGCGCACGAGGACGCGACGGCTGAAGCCCGACTCCTCGTCTGCCTGCTTGAAGATCTCGGCGGCACGCTCCGTGGTCGACTCCGACCCGCGGACGGGGTGACGGAGGTCGACGCCCTCCTTCTCGTGCATGAGGGCCTTGCCCCAGTGCACGGCGCCGATACCGATGGCGAGGAGCGCGAGGGCGATTCCGATGCCGATGAACAGGTTGTTCAGGCGGACGGAGCCCGGGTCGCTGTCGTTGATCGGGAACGCCATGTACGCCGCGACGGCCCAGACGCTGCCGACGATCGACAGGTAGAAGAGCGTGTAGACGGTTCGCTCCGCCCGACGCTCCTTCTTGGGGTCGAGGTCGGTGACGCGGGGGCGGTGCGGCGGGAAGCCGGGGTTCTCCAGTTCGTCGCGGATGATCAGCGCCGTTCCCGGGTCGCCCGTCCTGTGCACGTCGACGGCTGACGAACTGGCAGAGGTCAGCTCGTGACCGCTGTTATCGTCGTGTGCCATTGTTCTCCTTCTTAAGCTGTGACATGTCCCGAGTACCGGCTAGTTCGACTTCGCCGTGATCCAGACGGTCAGCGCGACGATGGCGCCGAGTCCAAAGATCCAGAGGAAGAGACCCTCCGCGACCGGGCCGAGCGAACCGAGCTCGAAGCCGCCGGGGGACGGGTTGTTCTGGATGTACTTGAGGTACGTGATGATGTCGGCCTTGCCCTGCGGCGTGATGTTCAGGTCGTTGAAGACCGGCATGTTCTGCGGGCCGGTGACCATGGCCTCGTAGATGTGCTGCGCGCTCACGCCGGTGAGCGGGGGAGCGTACTTGCCCTCCGTCAGCGCACCGCCGGCGCCGGCCACGTTGTGGCACATCGCGCAGTTGATGCGGAAGAGCTCTGCACCGTTGGCGGCGTCGCCCTTGCCGTCGAGGTACTTCTGCTCCGGGATCGAGGGGCCGGGGGCCAGTGACGCGACGTACGCGGCGAGCTGCTTGATCTGCTCGTCGGTGAACTGGACCGGCTTCTCCTGGGCCTGCGGGCCCTGCATCTGCATCGGCATACGGCCGGTGCCGACCTGGAAGTCGACGGATGCTGCTCCGACGCCGATCAGGCTCGGCGCGTTGACCGTGCCCTGGGCGTCGAGGCCGTGGCAGGTGGCGCAGTTCGACTGGAAAAGCTTCTTGCCCTGGTCGACCGTGTCTTGCGACGCGGCCTGGACCTGCTGGGTCTCTGCGGAGGCGGTGGTCGTGTTGAACGCCGCGTACGCGCCTCCGGTGAGGCCGAGGCCGATCGCGATCAGCGCGACGGTGGCGAGGGGATGACGGCGGCCGCCCTTGCGGACGGTCTTCGTCTTGGTGCGGTTTTTCGGACGCATGGTGGGTAGGTCAGCTCCTGTTGTTCTATCTGATGATGTAGATGACCGCGAACAGTCCGATCCACACGACGTCGACGAAGTGCCAGTAGTACGAGACGACGATGGCGCTCGTCGCCTCCTTGTGGCCGAAGGTCTTGACCGCGAACGCGCGGCCGATGACGAGGAGGAACGCGATGAGGCCGCCCGTGACGTGGAGGCCGTGGAAGCCGGTGGTCAGGTAGAACGCCGACCCGTATGCGTTGGAGCTGAGCGAGATGCCCTCGGAGACGAGCGTCGCGTACTCGAGGATCTGGCCGGAGACGAAGATCGCGCCGAGCGCGTACGAGACCGTGAACCACTCGACCATGCCCCACTTGAGCGGGCTCCAGCCCGTAGCGCGCGGCTGCAGGCGCTCCGCTGCGAACACACCGAACTGGCAGGTGAACGAACTGGCGACCAGGATGATCGTGTTCGTCAGCGAGTACGGGATGTTCAAGTGTGCCGTCTCGGCCGCCCACAGGTCGGGGGACGTGGACTTGAGGGTGAAGTAGATCGCGAACAGGCCCGCGAAGAACATGACCTCACTGCCCAGCCAGACAATGGTGCCGACGGCCACGACATTGGGCCGGTTGATCGTAGGCGCACTCGCCGTAGGAGATATTGAGGTGCTCGTCACGGTAACCATTATGGCTGAAAAGAAGCCGTGGTTTTCTCATCCGACAGGCCGGAATCGCGCTTAAATCTGGTTAGGATGCCCTAAATTCGCCAGTTCCACGCGGGTTGCCGCACCAGGGCGCCCGCTCAGTAGGATCGGTACATGTCGGAAATGCAGTCCTGGTCCTCCGTGCTCACCACCCTTCTCGGGGGCGAAGACCTCAGCGTGGCGGACGCGGCGTGGGCGATGGACCAGGTGATGACCGGCGAAGCCACGGAGGCGCAGGTCGCCGGATTTCTCATCGCGCTACGTGCGAAGGGGGAGACCGTCGACGAGATCGTCGGCTTCCGCGACGCGATCCTCGACCACGCGGTTCCCCTGCCGGTGAACCCGATGGCGCTCGACATCGTGGGCACGGGAGGCGACAGGTTCGGCACCGTGAACGTGTCGACCACCGCATCCATCGTCGCCGCGGCGGCCGGAGTGCCTGTGATCAAGCACGGCAACAGGGCGGCCAGCTCGTCGTCTGGATCGTCCGACGTGCTCGCGGCGCTCGGGATCGACCTGACCCTCTCCGCCGAGAAGGTGGCCGAAGTGCTGGACACGGCCGGTATCACCTTCGCGTTCGCGAGCGCCTTCCACCCCGGATTCGCGAACGCCGGGCCTGTCCGCGCCCAGCTCGGCGTCCCGACGGTGTTCAACTACCTCGGCCCGCTGTGCAACCCGGCCAGGCCGGAGGCGTCCGCGGTCGGCGTCGCTTCGCTCGACCGCGTCCCGCTCTTCGTCGGGGTCTTCCAGACCCGCGGCGCGACCGCGCTGGTCTTCCGCGGAGACGACGGTCTCGACGAGCTGTCGACCACCGGCCACAGCCACGTCTGGGAGGTCTCCCGGGGCCTCGTCACCGAGCACGACATCGACCCGCGCGACCTGGGCATCCCTCGCGCGAAGATGGCCGATCTGCTCGGAAAGGACGCCGCGTACAACGCCGGCGTCGTACGTGCCGTGCTCGCGGGCGAAACCGGCCCCGTGCGCGACATCGTGTTGCTCAACGCGGCGGCAGGGCTCGTGGCATACGAGCTCGCGTCCGACCCGTCGAGGGTTCAGGAAGCCATCCTGGATCGGTTCCGTTCGCAAATGGCGATCGCCGCCGAAGCGATCGACTCCGGGGCTGCGGCCGCGAAGCTCGAGGATTGGATAGCGGCGACGCACTGACAGCAGTGGAAAGGGTTTCGATGAAGAAGCTCATCAACGGCGTACCCGACGTCGTGGACGAATCCCTCGATGGATTCGCCCGAGCTCACTCGGACATCGTGAAGGTGTCCCACGACCCGCGCTTCGTGTCCAGGGCCGACGGCCCTGTGCAGGGCAAGGTCGGCCTGATCAGCGGCGGCGGAAGCGGTCACGAACCCCTCCACGCCGGTTTCGTCGGCAGGGGGATGCTCGACGCGGCCGTGCCAGGAGAGGTGTTCACCTCGCCGACGCCCATGCCGATCGTCGAAGCCACGAAAGCGGCGGACGGCGGCGCAGGCGTGCTGCACATCGTGAAGAACTACACCGGTGACGTGCTGAACTTCGAGACGGCGGCCGACCTGGTCGCCGCGGAGGGCATCGCGGTCAGGGCGGTCGTCACCAACGACGATGTGGCCGTGCAGGACTCGCTGTACACCGCTGGCCGCCGCGGCGTCGCAGGCACGGTGCTGGTCGAGAAGATCGCAGGGGCGGCGGCCGATCGTGGAGACGACCTGGACGGGGTCACCGCCATCGCGGAGAGGGTCAACGCCAACGTGCGGTCGATCGGCCTCGCGCTCTCGGCAGGGACGGTGCCGCACGCGGGCGAGCCGGGATTCGACCTGGCGGACGACGAGATCGAGTTCGGTGTCGGCATCCACGGGGAGCCGGGCCGCGAACGCGTCAAGGTGCAGCCGGCCGACGCCCTGGTGGACCGCATGATGGCCGCTATCCTCGACGACCTGCCGTTCGCATCCGGAGACTCGGTGCTGCTGTTCGTCAACGGGATGGGAGGCACGCCGCTGTCCGAGCTGTACATCGTGTTCCGGCGCGCGGCTCAGATCCTGGACGAGCGCGGCATCACGCTCAGCCGTTCCCTGGTCGGCAGCCTGGTGACCTCCCTGGAGATGCAGGGAGCATCCATCTCCGTGCTGAAGCTGGACGACGAACTGACCGCCCTCTGGGATGCGCCGGTGCACACCGCCGCACTCCGCTGGGGACTCTGAGAACCGCACGAGAGGAGGCGCTCATGGCGCTGGACACGAACTGGGTGAAGTCCTGGATGACGGACGCCGCTGCCGTCATCGCCGAGCACAAGCACGAGCTGAACACGCTCGACCGCGAGATCGGCGACGGCGACCACGGCGAGAACATGGACCGCGGGATGCACGCCGTGGTGGATGCGCTCGGCAAGCTGCCGGAGGACGCGACGCCGAACGCCGCGTTCCGGTCGATCGCCATGACCCTCATCTCGACGGTCGGCGGTGCGTCCGGCCCGCTCTACGGGACGGCGTTCCTGAAGGCGGGGGACCCGATCGGGGACGCCGCGCAGCTCGACGCGGACACGCTGGTCGCCGTTCTCGCCGCCGCCCGCGACGGGATCGTCTCCCGTGGCAAGGCCGAGGTCGGGGACAAGACCATGATCGACGCCTGGACTCCGGCCGTGGCTGCTGCGGCCACCGCGGCGGAGGACGGCGGTTCGCCCGCCGACGTGCTGCGCGAGGCCGCTGACGCCGCGGAGGCCGGCGCGGTCGCCACCGAGCCGCTCGTCGCCCGCAAGGGACGCGCGAGCTACCTCGGCGAGCGGTCGGCCGGTCACCGGGACCCCGGTGCGCAGTCCACGGCGCTCCTGCTTCGCGCCGCTGCGGAGGCGGCGGCCGATGAGTGAGCGGGTCGGGATCGTCTTCGTCTCGCACAGCGTGCAGTTGGCGGACGGCGCCGTCGCCCTCGCAGGTCAGATGGCGCCGTCCGTCCGGCTGCTCCCCGCGGGCGGCACGGACGACGGCGGGATCGGAACGAGTTTCGCCAGGGTGAGCGCTGCTGTCGGCGACGCCGATGGCGGGTCGGGGGTCGTGGTCATCAGCGACCTCGGCTCGGCGCTGCTGACGGCCGAGACGGCGCTCGACTTCCTGGCGGACGAGCAGCGGGCGAAGGTGGCCGTCGTCGACGTGCCGTTCGTGGAGGGCGGAGTCGCCGCGGCGGTCGCAGCGGAGAGCGGCGCCGACCTCGCCGGGGTCGTCGCGGCCGCCGAGGGTGCGAGAACGGCGTGGGCAGACGAGACGTCGTCCACTCCGACGGAAGCGGCGGCGGCGCCTGCGAGCCCTGCGAGCCCTGCGAGCTCTGCGAGCCCCGCGGCCTCGACCGGCCGGTACGTGCGCGAGGTCGTCCTGCGCAACAAGGACGGCCTGCACGCCAGGCCGGCGGCCGAGTTCGTCAAGCTCGCCAACACCTTCGGCGCATCCGTCACCGTCAACGGCAAAGACGCGAAGAGCCTGCTCGGCATCATGTCGCTGGGGCTGACGGCGGGAACGACCGCCGAGATCGCGTCGTCGGACGACGGCGGAGTTCCGGCTGTGGATGCGCTGGCGGCCCTGGTCGAGAGCGGTTTCGGGGAGGCCTGACACGGCAAAAATGCAAGTAATGACAGATCGCCCTCCGCGAGGCCAGAATGAAGCCAGTCCCCACCCGGGGAGACAACCGAACAGGGCGCGGCAGCCTTCGTGATGGCGAGCCGCGCAGGAGGGCCGGGCGATGAGCTCACCATCAACCACAGTCCCGACGACGGCAGCCAAGACATCCTGGCTGCCGCTCATCGTGGTCGTCCTGACGCAGATACAGGCGTCGTTCGCCGTCAACACCCTCACCGTGTCGATGGCGGGGATCACCTCCGACCTCCACATGGCGGCCACCTCGGTCGGCACGGCGATCACCGCAGGCACCTTCGCGATGGCGGCGTTCATCCTGCTGGGCGCGAAGGTGGGCGCCCGCTTCGGCACCAGGCGCGTCTTCCAGATCGCCGTGGTCATCCACGCGGTTGCGATGGCGGTCGTCGCCCTGAGCGTCACCCCGGCGATGCTGTTCATCGCACAGGCCGTCTCCGGCGCCGTGATCGCGCTCATCGCCCCGGCGCTGACGGTGTTCATCGCCACCAACTACAAGCGCGAGCAGCAGGCGACGGCGATCGGACTGCTGGCCGCCGCGATCCCGGCAGCCGGTGTGCTTGCCCTGCTGATCGCAGGGACGTTCGCATCCACGATCGGCTGGCGCTGGTCGTTCTGGCTGATCGTGGCGCTCGGCGTGATCAACCTCCTGCTCAGCTTCCGGTTCAAGGTGGTCCCCGCACAGCGCGACCTGGCCATCGACTGGACAGGCGCGGTGCTCGCCGCCGTGACGATCATCCTGCTGAGCTTCGGCTTCAGCGGTCTCGAGCCGTGGGGCGTCGTGCTGGCGACGGACGGAGCGCCGTTCACCATCCTTGGCCTGTCGCCCGCACCCGTCCTGGTCCTCCTCGGCCTCATCGGAGGCCAACTGTTCTTCGTCTGGCTGCGTCGCAGGCAGAAGGAGAAGAAGCCGCGCATCTTCGACCTTCGGGTGCTGGCGACGGGTTCGGAGCGGGCGGTCACGATCTGCATGGGCGCGATGCTGTTCGTCGGAACGGCGGCCAACTTCCTCATCCCGCTCTACATCCAGGTGGTGCAGGGCAGGAGCAGCTTCGAGACATCCATCGCCGTCATCCCGTACACGCTGTCGATCTTCGTCGCGAGCACGTTCGTCGCGACGCTGTACAAGCGGTTCTCACCGCGTGTGCTCGCCCGGTTCGGGTTCATCGTGGTCGCGGCCGGCCTCGTCATCCTCGCGTTCAGCGTGCGCAACGAGTGGGAGCAGTTCGTCGTGATCGTCGGCCTGATCGTGCTCGGCCTCGGCCAGGGCTCCATCGTTGCGCTGGTGTTCAACACGCTCCTGTCCGCCGCCCCCAAGAAGCTCGCCGGTGACGTCGGCGCGTGGCGCGGGCTGGTGCACAACCTCTCCGGCAGCGTCGGCATCGCCGTGGCGAGCGTCTTCGCCGTCGGCGTCCTCGGCGGTCTCCTGTCGGCGAGCCTCGCCGACCACCCGACCCTGCCGCCCGCCCTCGTCTCCCAGGTCAACCTCGACGACGCGAACTTCGTCACCAACGACCACCTGAAGGGCTTCCTGGAGACCAACACCGACGCGACGCCCGCCCAGGTCGACGAGGCCGTCGCGGTCAACGCGGATGCGCGGCTGCGGGCGCTCAACATCTCGCTGCTCGGCCTCGCCGCCATCGCGCTGCTGGCCATCGTGCCGGCTGGTCGGATGCCCGGCCGCCGCTCCGGAGACCTGCCGGAACAGCTCGAACCGTCCGATCCGGAGGACATCGCGTCCCCGGACGACCCTGTCGCCGAGGAAGGCGACACCGTGACGACCATCGCAACCTCGAAGGACTGAACCATGGCATCCAGCGCATACAAGCTCATCCCCGACTCGTTCACCCCAGCTCCGTCGATCGTCCCGGAGCGGGTCGTCGACTTCGACGCCGTCACCGCGTTCTCCGCCGACCTCGACGCCATCGGCATCACCGTCGGCGCCGACGGGCCGGTGGATGCGGCGCTCGGGCTCGACAGGGACGCCCTCTCCCGCGCGGGCTTCGACGGGAAGGCGGGCCAGACCCTCCTCGTCCCGACCGAGTCGGGGCCACTGCTCTTCGCCGTCGGCACCGGGGAGGCCTCCGACCTGGACGCCGATGCGCTCCGCGACGCCGCAGCGATCTTCGCGCGGGCCGCATCGTCCGCCGCGCGCGTCGGTCTTCGGCTCACCGATGTCGGAGCCGTCACCGCAGAGCGGGCCGGCCAGGTCGCCGCAGAGGGCGTGCTGCTGGCGCGCTACCGGTACAGCGAGCTCAAGAGCGATCCGAAGGTGACCGCTCTCGCGGCGGTCGAACTCGCGGTCGACGGTGTTGACGCATCCGGTGTCACCGCGGGCATCCCGCGCGGGGTGGTCTCAGCGCGCGGGGCTGCGCTCGCCAGAGACCTCGCCAACACGCCGCCGAGCCACCTCACGGCGACCGACTTCGGCGACCTGGCGCTGTCCATCGCGGAGCGGTTCGGCATCGAGGTGGAGGTGTTCGACAGGGAGCAGCTCATCGCGCTCGGCGCCGGCGGACTGCTCGGCGTGAACGCGGGGAGCGCGGAGGAGCCGCGCATGATCAAGCTGCGGTACACCCCGAACGGCGAGCCGACGGGACACCTGGCGATGGTCGGCAAGGGCATCATGTACGACTCCGGCGGCATCAGCCTCAAGCCCTCCGACCCGATGCACCTGCTGATGAAGATGGACATGGGCGGCGCGGCGGCGATTCTCGGCGCGTTCACCTCGCTGCGCGACCTCGGCTGCACGACCGCGGTGACCGCGTTCCTGATGTGCACGGACAACATGCCGTCCGGCAGCGCGTACAAGCTCGGCGACGTGCTCACCGCCCGCAACGGCACCACCATCGAGGTGAAGAACACGGATGCGGAGGGCAGGCTCGCGATGTGCGACGGCCTCGTGCTCGCCGCGGAGGAGAAGCCGGACGCGATCGTCGACATCGCCACGCTCACCGGGGCGGCCCTGATGGCTCTCGGACCGATCCGTGCCGCGCTGTTCGGCAACGACCAGGCGTTCGTCGACCAGGCGACGGCCGCATCCACCGCGACGGACGAGCGGGTGTGGCAGCTTCCGCTGGAGAAGAAGTACCGCAAGGCGCTGGACTCCGACATCGCGGACATCTCCAACCTCGGCGGCCCGTTCGCGGGCGCGACGACGGCGGCGCTGTTCCTCAACGAGTTCGTGGACGGCGTGCCGTGGGCGCACCTCGATATCGCGGGCACGATGCAGTCCGACACCGACGACGCCTGGCGTTCCAAGGGCGCGACGGGCTTCGGCGCGCGGCTCCTGACGGAACTCGCCCTGCACTTCCGTCCCGTCCGCTGACGTCCCCCAGCAATCGAGCCGGGACTTGTGCCCGCTTCGCCCCGGCGTGTCGCGTGCACAAGTCCCGGCTCGATTATCGGAGGGGGAGGGCCATTTCGAGTTCGCGGGCGGAGCGGTCGAGGGGGTATGGCTCTGTCGCGCCGGTGAGGGCGAAGCCGCGGCGTTCGTAGAAGCGGATCGCGGCCGGGTTCTGCTCGTGCACCTGCAGAAGCAGCCGCGTGCCGCGCGGACGCGCCCAGGCGATCACCGCATCCAGGAGGGCGTCGGCCATGCCGCGCGCTCGGCCGCGGAAGGCGGGCGTGATGTAGACGCCGACGAGGTGCGGGTTCTGCGCTCCCGTGGCCTGGAAGCCGCCCATCGTGCCGAGCCAGCGACCGTCGTCGCCGACCGCCGCGAACAGGCGGCTCGACGACGATGCGTTGGCGGCGCGGTTGCGCCAGTGTTCGTCGGGGAGCGTCCTGGCGTGCTCCAGCGTGTCCAGGAACGCGATGGGGGTGTCCTCGAGCATTTCGAGGCGAATGGCGCGGTAGGCGCTCCAGTCGTCCTCTGCGCTCTCGCGCACCAGCCAGTTGGTCATGCCCGCCGGCCGGTCACGCCCGCCCGCCGCTCATGCCTGCGGTGCGCCGTTCGCCAGCAGCAGCTCCGTCTCGGCCAGCAGGATCGCCGTGCACAGACCGTCGAGCGCCGTCTCGAGTTCGGCGAGCGGCGGGAAGGTCGGCGCGATGCGGATGTTCGCATCCCGGGGGTCGTCGCCGTACGGGAACGTGGCGCCGGCCGGGGTGACGGCGATGCCGGCCTCCGCCGCGAGCTGCACGGCACGCTTCGCGCAGCCGTCGAGCACGTCGAGGCTGACGAAGTATCCGCCCTTCGGCGCCGTCCAGGCGCCGGCGCCGTACGGCGCGAGACGGCTCTCGAACGCGCGGGAGACCGCGTCGAACTTGGGCTCCAGGATGGCGCGGTGCTTCTCCATGTGGGCGGCCAGGCCGTCCGCGTCGCGGAGGAACTGCGCGTGGCGGAGCTGGTTGAGCTTGTCGGGGCCGATGCTCTGCGCGGACAGGTTGTGCAGCATCCACTCGACGTTGGCAGGCGAGCCGCCGACGAACGCGACACCGGCGCCGGGGAAGGTGACCTTGGAGGTGGATGCGAACACCAGCGGCCGGTCGGGGTTGCCGGCCTCGGCGGCGAGCGTCAACACGTCGAACGGCGTCGGCCGCTCGTCCGTGAGGTGGTGCACCGCGTACGCGTTGTCCCAGAACAGCCGGAAGTCGGGCGCCGCTGGCAGCGAGATGAGCGCGCGGACGACCTCCTCCGAGTACACGGCGCCGCTCGGGTTGGAGTAGACGGGGACGCACCACATGCCCTTGATGCTGTCGTCGGCGGCGAGCAGGGCGGCGACCGCATCCACGTCGGGTCCGTCGTCGTTCAGCGGGACGGGGATGAGGCGGATGCCGTAGCGCTCGCAGATCGTGAAGTGCCTGTCGTAGCCGGGCACCGGCGCCAGGAAGCTGATCGGCTGTGCGCCCCACGGTCGCTCGCCGCCGGGGACGCCGTGCAGCAGCGCCTGGACGATCACGTCGTGCATCACGGTCAGGCTGGCGTTGCCGAGCGCGAGGAGCTGGGCGGTGGGCACCTGGACGGCGTCCGAGAAGATGGCGCGCAGCTCCGGCAGGCCGGTCGCCCCTCCGTAGTTGCGGAGGTCGGTTCCGGCTGCATCCCGGTATGCGCCGTCCGGCAGGTGAAGCAGGTCGTTCGACAGATCGAGCTGCTCGGCGGACGGCTTGCCGCGGGTGAGATCCAGCTTGAGACCGGAGGAGCGCAGCGCTTCGTATGCGGCAGCGAACTCGGCGTGCGCGGCGCGGAGCGCGTCGGGGGACAGGTCGGCCAGTGGGGAGGGCGAGCGCAGAGGGGAGGGCGAGTGCAGAGGCGCGGAAGTCACGATCCGATCGTAGCCGCGCCCGCAGTGGCGTGGGCCACCTCAGGGCAGCCTGTGCGAACATCACAGATGTGTCAGACCAATTGAAGACCGTTCGCGGCCGTTCCCGGCTGCGTATGATCGCGGCGTTCCTGTTCGGCTTCATCGTCGCGATGCTCACCGGGGTGCTCGGGGAGTGGCAGTTCGCGCTCATCACCGGGTGGGCGGGCGCGTGCGTCGTCTACATCGTGTGGGTGTGGTCCATCGTCTGGCGGATGGATGCGGACGAGACGCGGTCGCACGCGACCAGGGAGGACCCCGGCACGACCGTCTCCGACCTGCTGCTGCTGATCGCCAGCCTGGCCGGGGTGGTCGCGATCGTGTTCGTGCTCGTCGCGGCCAGGCAGGTGCACGGTGCACCGCAGGCGTGGCTGGCGCTGCTCGCCATCGCGTCCGTCGCCCTGTCCTGGACGCTGGTGCACACCATCTACACCCTGCGCTATGCCCGGATGTACTACCACCAGCCGCAGGGCGGCATCGACTTCAACCAGGACGAGCCGCCGCGGTACAGCGACTTCGCCTACGTGGCGTTCACCCTCGGCATGACGTTCCAGGTGAGCGACACGAACATCGGAAACCCGCACATCCGGCGTGCCATCCTGCGGCACACGCTGCTGTCGTACCTGTTCGGCTCCGTCATCCTCGCCACCACCGTGAACCTCGTCGCCGGTCTCACCTGACCACGTGATCGAGCCCGCGGTTTTTCACCCGACACGCCGGGGCGAGCGGTGATTAAGTGCGGGCTCGATCGCGTTCGAGGTGCGTGAAGCGGTAGCGGAGGCCGGAGGCGGCGGTGAGCCAGGGGCCGGGGTCGCTGGTCCAGGATGCGTCGATGGCGGGAGCGCGGGTGTCTCCGTCGACCGAGAGGTCGATCTCGGTGAGCTCGACGCGGTCGGCGGACGGGAGGGCGAGCCGGTAGAGCTCTGCGCCCCCGATCACCCAGGTGGTCTCGGAGGTGGACGCGGCCAGCGCATCCTGGACGCTGTGGGCGACGATGGCACCTGGCGCCTGCCAGTCGGCCTGCCGGGTGACCACGATGTTCCTGCGGCCGGGAAGCGGCCGGAACCGCTCGGGCAGCGACTCCCAGGTGCGGCGGCCCATGACCACGGTGTCGTCTCCGGTGAGCTCGCGGAAGTGCTTCAGGTCTTCCGGCAGGTGCCAGGGCATGGTGCCGTCTGCGCCGATGACGCGGTCGTGCGCCTCCGCCCAGATGAGCGCGAGGCTCATACGGCGACCAGCGCCCGGATGGCCGGGTGGTGCTGGTAGTCCTCGATCACGAAGTCGTCGAAGCGGTAGTCGAAGATGCTCTCCGGGGTGCGGGCGAACCGCAGAGTCGGCGCGGGATAGGGGTCGCGCGACAACTGTTCGGTGACCTGCTCGACGTGGTTGTCGTAGATGTGCACGTCTCCGCCCGTCCAGACGAACTCGCCCGGTTCGAGGCCGACCTGCTGGGCGACCATCATCGTGAGCAGCGCGTAGCTGGCGATGTTGAACGGGACGCCGAGGAACATGTCAGCGCTGCGCTGATAGAGCTGGCAGGAGAGCTTGCCGTCTGCGACGTAGAACTGGAAGAACGCGTGGCAGGGCGCGAGCGCCATCTGCGGGATGTCGGCGACGTTCCAGGCGGAGACGATGATGCGGCGCGAGTCCGGGTCGCTGCGCAGGGTGTCGATCACCTGGCTGATCTGGTCGATGTGCGTGCCGTCCGGCGCGGGCCAGGAGCGCCACTGCACGCCGTAGACCGGGCCGAGCTCGCCGTTCCCGTCCGCCCACTCGTCCCAGATGGTGACGCCCTTCTCGCGCAGCCAGCCGACGTTGCTGTCGCCGCGGAGGAACCAGAGCAGTTCGTACGCGATCGACTTGAAGTGGACACGCTTGGTTGTGATGAGCGGGAAGCCGTCGGCGAGGTCGAATCGCAGTTGCCGGCCGAACACGCTGCGCGTCCCCGTTCCGGTGCGATCGGATTTGCGGGCTCCGTTCGCGAGCACGTCGCGGAGCAGGTCTTCGTACGGGGTCTCGATCGTCTCGCTCATCGAGTCGATCGTAACGCCGATCGGTCGAATCGGCGGGCGCGAACCGGCTTCGTGACGCGACTCGTCGCTAGTCTTGCCCCATGGAAGGCGACGAGGTCGAGCCGGACCCGGCCTCCCTCACCGACGACGAGGTGAAGGAGCTCGTCGGCCACGACCTCGCGGCGCACGACACGCTCGCGGCGATCGAGCATCTGGAGAGCGTGCTGGAGGCTCGCGCGACGGCGGCGATCCCGATTCAGCGGGCACGGGATGCGGAAGCTGAGCCGGAGCCGGAGCCGGAGCCGGAGACAGAGTCCGAGCCGGAGCCGGACTCCGACACCGACGGCGCCCCCACCCAGCTCATCAGTTTCGACGACCTCCCCGTCCCGCGCCGCACGTCTGGCCCGCAGCCGACCTTCAGCGCGTGGATCGCGCCGGCGGCGGCCGCGCATCCAGAGCCGCTCGTGCAGCGGCCGGAGCCGCTCGACTTCGTGCCGGAGGACGTCGCGCCGCGCGACTCGGAGCCCGTGCCCATCGTGCCGCTGCTGCCGCTGCTCCCGCTGCCGGTGGAGCATCCGGATGCGCCGAGCCTCGACTCCGTTCCGCTGCCGGTGCTCCAGGCCGACGCCCTGGCCGGTCACGACCTCGGCGCTGCAGGGCCGGTGGCGGACGCGATCGACGCCGACCTCGCCGACGACGCCGACGACGTCGTGCTGCCGACCGGCTCGCTCGCCGCCCCCGTCGCGAGCCAGCGCGTCGCGTCCGGCGAGCGCATCCTGTTCGGCGACGAGCCGGTGCCCGCGCCGCTGTTCGAGGTGGAGGTCGCCGACTTGGAGCCGACCGCCGTCGACCGCAGGGTGGGGCGCGCATCCCGGCTGTTCTGGCTGTGGTTCGCCGGCACGTCGTCGCTGATCAGCGTCGGCGTCGGCGCCACCCTGTTCACGCTGGGGCTCAGCCTGCGGCAGATGCTGGTGGCGACACTGTTCGGCGTCGCGCTGTCGTTCCTGCCGCTCGGTCTCGGCACGCTTGCCGGGAAGTGGAGCGGGCAGCCGACCATGGTGGTCTCACGGGCGACGTTCGGTCTGCGCGGCAACGTGGTTCCCGCCTCTCTCGCCCTGCTGACCAGGATCTTCTGGGGCGCTGTGCTGCTCTGGCTCGCCGGGGCGGCGGTCGGCGCACTGTTCACGTCGGAGGGCTGGGCGGCCGACCCGCTGCTGCCGACCACCATCGGACTCGTCGTCGCCATCGGCGTCGCGCTCGCCGTCGCATACCTCGGGTACGCGCTGGTGGCGCGGGTGCAGCTCGTGCTGACCATCGCATCCGCCGCCCTGATCGTGGTGATGATCGCGGCGACCTGGCGGCACGTCGACCTGCCGACGGCGCTCGGGGCTCCTGACGCGATCTGGCTGCGCGTCATCACCGGTGCCGTCCTCGTGTTCAGCTATCTCGGGCTGGCCTGGGCGAACAGCAGCGCGGAGGTCGCCCGCTACCAGCGGCCGACATCGTCCGGGGCGACGGGGATGCTCTGGGCCACCTTCGGCGCGGCGCTTCCCCCGTTCATCCTCATCTCATACGGCGGACTGCTGGCGGCCTCGGACACGACCCTCGCCGACGACTTCGCGGCCAACCCGGTGAGCGCCTTCTCCCAGCTCGGCCTCCCCGCCTGGTATCCCGTCCCGCTCCTGCTGGCCGTCACGCTCAGCCTGATCTCCGGGCTGGTGCTCAACATCTATTCCGGCGGCTTCACCCTCGAAGCGCTGGGCGCGCGGCTCGGCAGACGCTGGAGCACCGTCGCGGTGGGCGGCGCCATCGCGCTCGCCGGGTTCGTGCTCGCTGCGACCGTGAGTGATCTGTCGAGCGTCGTCCGCAGCCTGCCGACGACCCTCGCGGTGCCGGTCGCCGCGTGGGCAGGGCTGTTCGTCTCCGAGATGATGCTGCGCACCAGGCGCTTCCACCAGCCGTCTCTGCTGCACAGCGGCGGCGCATACCCCGACTGGCGCTGGACCAACCTCGGGATGCTCGTGGCCGCCTCCGTGATCGGCCTCGGGCTCATCTCGTCCGACCTGCCCTGGCTGCGCTGGGAAGGCTACCTGTTCCGGCTGATGGGAATCGCGCCAGGCAGCGACATCGGCATGACCGATATCGGCGTCGTCGTCGCGCTCGGCATCGGCATCCTGACCCCGATCGTCGCGGGGGTTCCTGCGCTCCGCCGCCAGGAGGAGGCGATCGACACCGCGGCGCTGTCCCTCGGCAAGTAGGCTCTATCCCGTGCCGTACACGCTTGCTACCGTCCGTGAGACCGTCGAGCGACTCTGGCCGCTCTCCGGCGCAGAGGCGTGGGACGCACCCGGTCTCGTCGCCGGGGATCCTGCCGCGCAGGTCGAGCGCATCCTGCTGGCCGTCGATGCGGTCTCCGCCACCGTCGAGGAAGCCGTCGACGCCGGCGCCGACCTGCTGCTGACCCACCACCCTCTGCTGCTGCGCGGCGTGACGAGCGTGGCGGAGGACAGGTACAAGGGCGCGATCCTCGCCCGCCTCATCAAGGCCGACTGCGCACTGATCGCCGCGCACACCAACGCCGACGTCGTGGCAGACGGCACCTCCGCCGTGCTCGCGCGGCTCCTCGGACTCACCGGCACCACGCCGATCGCACCGTCCGCCGACAGCACCGTCGGCATCGGCCGCGTCGGAACGCTGCCGGAGCCCACCACTCTCGGCGCACTCGCACGCCGCCTCGCCGAGATCCTGCCTGCCACCGCCGGCGGCATCCGCGCCGCAGGCGACTACCAGCAGCCGGTGCGCACCGTCGCCGTCTGCGGGGGAGCAGGAGACTCGCTGCTCGGCTCGGACGCCGTCCGCGGCGCCGACGTCTACATCACCGCCGACCTCCGCCACCACCCGGCCTCCGAGGCGCGGGAGCAGGCGGCCATCGGGGGAGGGCCAGCCCTCCTCGACGTCTCCCACTGGGCCAGCGAGTGGCTGTGGCTCGACACCGCGGCCGAACAGCTCAGAGCAGAGCTCCCCGGCGTCGTCGTCGACGTCAGCGACCTGCGCACCGATCCGTGGGACTTCGCGATCCTGCAGTGATCGTCCCAGCCATCCAGCACACCGAGCACAAGCAGCACCGAGAGAGCGGACCACCGTGAAAGCCAGCCCCACCGACCAGAACGAGCTCCTTCGCCTCCAGACGGCGGACACCCGCCTGACCCAGCTCGACCACGCGGCCAAGACCCTGCCGCAGCTCGCCCAGCTCGCCGCCCTGCAGCCGGAGGTGGATGCGCTCCGCACCCGCTGGATCGCCCGCACAGGCGAACTCGAGGACTCGCGGGCCGAGCTCACGCGCGTCGAATCCGACGTCGCTGTGGTCGAGGCGCGTATGGAACGCGACAGCGGTCGCCTCCAGCACACGTCGTCCACCAAGGACGTGCAGGCGCTCGAAGCGGAACTGACGGCCCTCGGCAAGCGCCGCGACGACCTCGAAGAGATCGAGCTCACCGTGATGGAGCGCGTCGAGGAGCAGGAGAGCGCGCTCGCCGCCGTGGAGGCGGAGCGCGCGGAGCTCGACAGCCGCGTGCAGGCGCTGGAGACGGCGAAGGCGGAGGAACTGGCGAAGCTGGATGCGCAGCGCACGGCCCTCGCGAAGGACCGCGCCGCCATCGTCTCCGGTATCCCCGCCGATCTGATCGAGCTGTACGAGAAGCAGCGCGCCCGCTACGGCATCGGTGCCGCCCTTCTCGTGCGCGGCGTCTCGATGGGCAGCAACGTGAAGCTCACCGAGTCGGACCTGTCGGTCATCCGCCGCGCGGCGGACGACGATGTGGTGCTCTGCCCGGACAGCGGGGCGATCCTGATCAGGAACGAGGAATCGGGGCTCTAGGCCGCCGGGCGCCCTGCTCCGAGCATCCTGTGGGTGCGGGGGACCGCATCCACGGCTGCGATAGTGTGGGAGCGAATGGGCCGGCAAGACGGTCGCGTCGGTCTGCTTCGGCAGGCCGCCGAGGAACGTCCGGGCTCCACAGAGCAGGGCGGTGGGTAACACCCACCCGGGGCAACCCGCGAGACAGTGCCACAGAGAACAGACCGCCCCGCGTCGATCCTCGGATCGTCACGGGGTAAGGGTGAAACGGTGGGGTAAGAGCCCACCAGCGACCGGGGTGACCCGGCCGGCTCGGTAAACCTCGCCCGGAGCAAGGTCAGACAGGAAACGTTGAGGCTGCTCGCTGAGTTTCCGGGTAGACCGCTGGAGGGCGGCGGCAACGCCGTCCCGAGATAGATGGCCGTCGACGGTGCTTCGCGCACCTGGACAGAACCCGGCGTAGCAGCCGGCCCATTCCTCACCGGGGCGCAGGAGCAGCCGGTGGATGCTCGAGGGGACGGGATCGAGGCAGGGGTGAAGGCGAAGCAGGCGAACCTGCGGCGGATCGCGGAGATCGCGAGCGCGCTGACCGCTCTGGTCATCGTGCTCGTCGCACTCGGATACTGGTTCTGCGTCTGGTTCTTCTTCTCGATGCCGCGGTTCGTGACGCCGCCTGTCGACTCCGCCGAGTTCACCTCCAGGGCCGACGTGTTCCAGAGCGCTGTCGGCAACCTCGCGTACTGGGTGGCGGCGTTCACCGTCACCCTGGGTCTCGCGCTCCTGATCACCGTGCTCGGCGTGCGAGCGATGTCCACGCTGTGGCAGTGCGCACCGGATGCGCTGATCGTCGACAGGGTGGACGAGAGCGACCCCGCGACCACGGTGGCGCGGCTCGATCTCAACCGGCCGCGTCAGGCGGGATCGGGCTCCGCGTCCGGCGAGAAGCGGTAGCCCATCCCCGGCTCGGTGAGCAGGTAGCGCGGGTGCGACGGCTCCGGCTCGAGCTTCTTCCGCAACTGGGCGAGGTAGAGCCGCAGGTAGCCGGTGTCGCTCGTGTACTGCGGCCCCCACACCTGGGTGAGCAGCGCCTGACGCGTGACCAACCGCCGCGGGTTGCGCACCAGCACCTCGAGGATCGCCCACTCGGTCGGCGTCAGGCGCACCGGCTCGTCGCCGTCGGCGGTCCGCCTGGTCACCTGGTGCGCGGCCAGGTCGACGGCGATGCCGCCGAAGGTCACCACGGGCTCGTCCGCGGACGGCACCTGCCTCCTGGTGAGCGCCCGGATGCGGGCGAGCAGCTCGTCGGCTGCGAAGGGCTTGGTGACGTAGTCGTCTGCGCCGGCGTCCAGCGCATCCACTTTGTCGCCGGAGTCGGTGCGGCCGGAGACGACCAGGATGGGCACAGACGTCCAGCCGCGCAGGCCCTCGATCACCTCGATGCCGTTGAGCTCCGGCATCCCGAGGTCGAGCATCACGAGATCGGGGTGGTGCTCGACGGCCTGGCTGAGCGCTTCCGCGCCGGTCCGCGCGACGCTGACCTCGTAGCCGCGGGCCCTCAGCAGGATGCGCAGCGCCCGGAGGATCTGCTGGTCGTCGTCGGCGATCAGGATTCTCACGCGGACTCTCCTTCCTGTGGTTCTGGGGCGGCCGCGACAGGCAGCGCCACCACCATCGTCAGTCCGCCACCGGGGGTGTCCTCCGCTTCGAGAGTGCCGTCCATCCCCTCGACGAAGCCCTTCGAGAGCGCGAGTCCCAGCCCGATGCCGGTGTCGTTGTCCGTGTCGTCGAGCCGCTGGAACGGCACGAACACGGCGTCGCGGCGCTCGCCGGGGATGCCGGGGCCGTGGTCGATCACCCGCACCTGCACCGAGCCGCCGAACTCGCTGGCGGCGATCACCGGGGGCGAGCCTGCAGGGCTGAACCGGAGGGCGTTGCCGAGCAGGTTGACCAGCACGCGCTGCAGCAGCACACCGTCCGCCGCGACGGGCGGGAGGGCGTCCGGCAGGTCGAGCTCGACCTCCGCAGGTCCAACGCCGAGTTCGTCGAGCACGGCGGGAACCACGTCGTCGATGTCGGTCGGCGCCAGGGAGACGGCGAGCACGCCCGCCTGCACCCGGCTCACGTCGAGCAGGTTGGTGACGAGCTGGGCGAGGTTGCCGAGACTGTCCTCCGCGGTCTCCAGCAGCGCATCCCTGTCGGTCTGCGCCAGGGTGATGTCGGTCTGACGCAGCGTGGTCACGGCGGCCGTCGCCGCGGCGAGCGGGCGGCGCAGATCGTGACCGACCGCGGCCAGCAGGGCGCTGCGCACCCGGTCGGCCTGGGCGAGCGGGGCGAGTTCGCTGGCGGTGGCCTGCAGGTCGCGGTGCTCCAGGGCGGCGTCGAGCTGCGCCACGATCGCGGCGAGCAGGCGGCGGTCGCTCGCCTCCAGCGTGCGGCCGGAGAGTTCGAGCGTGCCCCTGGTGCCGACCGGGATGCTCTGGGTGTGCTCGTCGTCGGACGGCTCGCCGTCGGTGGAGACCACATCCGCGCCGTCGAGCAGGCGCACGCCGGTGAGCGAGAACGCCTCCCTGGTGCGCGTGACAAGCGCCTGCAGCGCGTTCTCGCCGCGGATGACGCCTCCGGCGACCGTGGCGAGCAGCTCGGCCTCGGCCGCCGCACGCTTGGCCGCCCTGCTCCTGCGCGCAGCCTGGTCGACCACCAGGCTCACCAGAGCGGCGATCACGAGGTAGAGCACGAGCGCGAGCAGGTGCAGCGGCTCGCTGATCGTGATCGTGTAGAGCGGGTCGACGAAGAAGAAGTCCAGCGTGATGCCGGAGAGCAGCGCGGCGAACAGGGCAGGCCAGATCCCGCCGACCAGGGCCACGACCACCACGAGCAGTTGGTACGACAGCACATCGCTCGTCATCGAGTCGGGGGAGCGCACGCTGGTCAGCAGCCAGGTCAGCAGCGGGCCGCCGACGATGGCGAGCGCGAATCCGTAGACCTTCCGCCTGGTGGTGAGACCACCCCGGATGCGCGGCAGCGAGAACCGGCCGCCCGCCTTGGCGTGCGACACGATGTGCACATCGATGTCGCCGGACTCCCGGATGACGGTCGCTCCGATGCCCGGCCCGGTGAGAAGGGCGGCCAGACGGCTGCGGCGGCTGACGCCGATGACGAGCTGGGTGGCGTTCTCGCCGCGCGCGAACTCGACCAGCGCGCGCGGAATGTCGCTGCCGACCACCTGGTGGTAGCTGCCGCCGAGCTGCTCGACCAGGGCGCGCTGCGCTGCGAGGGCGCCGGGCGTCGCCTCGCGGAGTCCGTCCTGGCTGGTGACGTGCACCGCGAGGAGTTCGCCGCCGGCCGAGCGCGCCGCGATCCGCGCGCCCCTGCGCAGCAGCGTGTCGCCCTCCGGGCCGCCGGTGAGGGCGACGACGACGCGCTCGCGCGCCTCCCAGGTGCCGGAGATGCCGTGCTCGGCGCGATAGCGCTGCAGCGAGCTGTCGACCTCGTCGGCCAGCCAGAGCAGTGCGAGCTCGCGGAGCGCGGTCAGATTGCCGAGCCGGAAGTAGTTGGAGAGCGCGGCGTCGATGCGCGCGGCAGGGTAGACGTTGCCGTCGGCGAGCCGGTCGCGCAGCGCCTGCGGGGCCAGGTCGACGACCTCGATCTGATCCGCGCGGCGCAGCACGGCATCCGGGATCGTCTCGCGCTGCTGGGCGCCCGTGATCTGCTCGACCACGTCGTTCAGCGACTCGATGTGCTGGATGTTCACGGTCGACATCACGTCGATGCCGGCGGCGAGGAGCGCATCCACGTCCTGCCACCGCTTCTCGTGCTCGGAGCCGGGGGCGTTGGTGTGCGCGAGCTCGTCGACGAGGGCGAGCTGCGGGGCGCGCGCCAGGACCGCATCCAGGTCGAGCTCCGTCAGTTCGATGCCGCGGTGCTCTACGGTCTTCCGCGGCACGACCTCCAGCCCGTCGAGCATGGCGGACGTGGCGGAGCGGCCATGGGTTTCCACGACCGCCACCACCACATCCTTGCCGAGGGCCTGCAGGCGTTTGCCCTCTTCGAGCATCGCGTACGTCTTGCCGACGCCCGGCGCGGCGCCGAGCATCACCCGCAAGTGGCCACGTGGCATCTTCCCTACTCGTCCATCTTCGCCAGCGCGATGTTCAACTGGAGCACGTTCACAGTGGGCTCGCCCAGATAGCCGAGGTCCCGTCCCTGAATCTTAGACTCGACCAGCTTCTGCACCGCTGCCACCGGCAGGCCGCGGGCCTCGGCCACCCGCTGCACCTGGTCGCGGGCGTACGCGGGGGAGATGTGCGGGTCGAGACCGGACCCGGATGCGGTCACCGCGTCCACGGGGACGTCGGCGACCGCGATCCCGTCGTCCTTCGCCACGGCGGCCGTGCGCTCCTTCACGGCCTTCGCCAGGTCGGGGTTGTTCGGACCGAGGTTGCTGCCGGACGACGCGGCTCCGTCGTAGCCGTCGCCGGCCGCGGACGGGCGCGACTGGAACCACTTCGCCAGGGCGTTGCCCTTCGCGTCGGTGAAGCCCTGCCCGATGAGAGCCGAGCCGACCGTCTTCCCCTCCGAGCTGACGAGCGAGCCGTTCGCCTGAACCGGCAGGGCGAGCTGGCCCACCCCGGTCAGCACGAGCGGGTAGACGATGCCCAGGGTGACGGTCAGCACGATCATCGCCCGGATGGCGACCCAGTAGTGGCGCCAGGCGCCACGGAGTCCGTTCATGATTGGTGTTCTCTCTTCCTAGAATCCGGGGATGAGCGCGACCAGCAGGTCGATCAGTTTGATACCGATGAACGGGGCGATGATGCCGCCGACGCCGTAGATCAGCAGGTTGCGGCCGAGCAGAGCTGACGCCTTCGACGGCCGGTACGTCACGCCGCGCAGCGCCAGCGGGATCAGCAGCACGATGACGATGGCGTTGAAGATCACCGCGGAGAGGATGGCCGACGCCGGGGAGTGCAGCCCCATGATGTTCAACGCGGCGAGCCCGGGGAACGCTCCGACGAACATCGCGGGGATGATCGCGAAGTACTTCGCCACGTCGTTCGCGATCGAGAACGTCGTCAGCGCTCCGCGGGTGATCAGGAGCTGCTTGCCGATGCGCACGATGTCGATGAGCTTGGTCGGGTCGGAGTCGAGGTCGACCATGTTCCCGGCCTCCTTCGCCGCGGACGTGCCGGTGTTCATCGCCACCCCGACGTCCGCCTGAGCGAGAGCAGGCGCGTCGTTCGTGCCGTCACCGGTCATGGCGACCAGGTTGCCGCCCTCCTGCTCCCGCCGGATCAGCGCCAGCTTGTCCTCCGGCTTCGCTTCGGCGAGGAAGTCGTCGACACCGGCCTCCGCCGCGATGGCCTTGGCCGTGAGCGGGTTGTCCCCGGTGACCATGACGGTCCGGATGCCCATCCGGCGGAGGTCGGCGAAGCGTTCTGCCAGGCCGTCCTTCACCACATCCTTCAGGTAGATCACGCCGAGCAGGCTGGCGGAACCGGCCGCATCCCTGGTCGCGACAGCCAGTGGAGTGCCGCCGACCATGGAGATGCGTTCCACTTCCTCGTCGAGGTCGTGCAGCACCGAACTCGCCGTGGGTCCGGACTCGCGCACCCAGGCCACGACGGCGCTCGCCGCGCCCTTGCGCACGCTGGTGCCGTCCGGAAGGTCGAGGCCGCTCATCCTGGTCTGTGCCGTGAACGGGACGATCTCGCCGTTCAGGTCGCCCTGGTGGCTGTAGCCGAGCTGTTCGGCGAGGGCGACGACGGAGACGCCCTCCGGCGTCGGGTCGCTGAGCGACGAGAGTGCTGCTGCGCGGACGAGCTCCATGCTGTCTGCGCCGCCGACCGGAGTGAACTCGGCCGCACGCCGGTTGCCGTAGGTGATGGTGCCCGTCTTGTCGAGCAGCAGCGTCGTCACGTCTCCGGCCGCTTCGACGGCCCGGCCGGACATCGCCAGCACGTTGCGCTGCACCAGCCTGTCCATACCAGCGATGCCGATGGCGGAGATGAGGGCGCCGATCGTGGTGGGGATGAGGCACACCAGCAGGGCGATCAGCACGGGCACGGTCGGGGCGGCGTTCGAGTATCCGGCGGCGGGAGCGAGGGTCAGGACGACCACCACGAAGACGATCGACAGGCTCGCCAGCAGGATGTTGAGCGCGATCTCGTTCGGCGTCTTCTGCCGGGATGCGCCCTCGACGAGCTTGATCATCCTGTCGACGAACGTCTCGCCCGGCTTGCTGGTGATCCGCACCAGGATGCGGTCGGAGAGCACCCGGGTGCCTCCCGTCACCGCACTCCTGTCGCCCCCGGACTCGCGGACCACAGGGGCGGACTCGCCGGTGATGGCCGACTCGTCCACGGATGCGATGCCGCGCACGATGTCGCCGTCGCCGGGGATGAGCTCTCCCGCCGTGACCACGACGACGTCGCCCAGCCGCAGCTCGCTCGACGCGACCTGCTCCATCTGGGAGCGGACAGCATCCGGATCGACGGACTCGTCGTACCCGGCGACGCGGTTGGCGACGGTGGTCGACCTGGTCGCCCGCAGGCTCGCGGCCTGGGCCTTGCCCCTGCCCTCAGCGACCGCCTCCGCCAGGTTGGCGAAGACAACGGTGAGCCACAGCCAGATGGCGATTCCCCAGGTGAACGCGAGGTTCTGCTGACCACCGCTGCCGCTGCCGATGAACGGCTGCGCGATCGCGAGCACGGTCGTCAGCGCCGCGCCCACCTCGACGATGAACATCACGGGGTTGCGCCACATCAGGCGCGGGTCGAGCTTGCGGAGAGCGCCGGGAAGCGCCGCCGCGAGTTGCGCGACGGAGAAGGCGCGTGCCGACTGTCGCTGTGAGGAGATGGTTGTCATGGTTACTGCAGCCCTTCCGCCAGGGGACCCAGCGCGAGAACGGGGAAATAGGTGAGGGCGGACACGAGGAGCACGGTTCCGACGAGCAGGCCGACGAACTGCGGCCGGTGGGTCGGGAGGGTGCCGGCTGTCGCCGGGATCTTCGTCTGCCCGGCGAGCGAGCCGGCCAGGGCGAGGACGAACACGATCGGGAGGAACCGGCCGAGGAACATCGCGGTGCCGAGCGCCGCGTTCAGCCACGGGGTGTTCGCGGTGAGGCCGCCGAACGCCGAGCCGTTGTTGTTCGCTGCGGAGGTGAACGCGTAGAGCACCTCGCTGAAGCCGTGCAGGCCGGGGTTGAAGATCGAGGTCTTCTCCACGTCGGCCCTGATCGCCGGGATGGCGAAGCTCAGGCCGGTGCCGACGAGCACCAGGGTCGGCGTCGTCAGGATGTAGAGGCTCGCGAGCTTGATCTCGCGCGGGCCGAGCTTCTTGCCGAGGTATTCGGGGGTGCGCCCGACCATCAGACCGGCGATGAACACGGCGATGACGGCGACCACGAGGATCCCGTACAGCCCCGCCCCGACACCGCCGGGGGCGACTTCGCCGAGCATCATGTTGATCATGGCCATCATTCCGCCGAGCGGACTGTAGCTGTCGAGCATCGAGTTGACGGCGCCGGTGGAGGTGACGGTGCTCGTGGTGTTGAACAGCGTCGAGCCCAGGATGCCGAACACCTGCTCCTTGCCCTCCAGCGAACCGCTCGACAGCTCGAACGCCGTCATCGCGCCGAGGGAGGCGAGGAACAGCACACCCATGGTCGCCAGGATCGCGTAGCCCTGGCGCCGGTCGCCGACCATCGTGCCGAAGGCGCGGGGAAGCGAGAACGGGATGATGAGCATCAGCACGATCTCGATCAGGTTCGTCCAGGCGGTCGGATTCTCGAACGGATGCGCCGAGTTCGCGTTGAAGAAGCCGCCGCCGTTCGTGCCGAGCAGCTTGATCGCCTCCTGCGACGCGACCGGTCCGCCCGGGATGGTCTGGGTCGCCCCGGTGAGCGTCGTCACGTGCTGGAAGCCGGAGAAGTTCTGAATCGCGCCACCGGCGATCAGCACGATCGCGGCCACGACGGCGAGCGGCAGCAGGATGCGCACGGTCGCCCGCAGCAGATCCACCCAGAAGTTGCCGATGGTACCGCTCGACCGGCGAGCGAAACCGCGGACCAGCGTGACGGCGACGGCGATGCCGACGGCGGCGGAGACGAAGTTCTGCACGGCCAGTCCGGCGATCTGGACCGTGTAGCCCATCGTCGCCTCCGGAGAGTACGACTGCCAGTTCGTGTTGGTGACGAACGAGATCGCGGTGTTGAACGCGAGCCCTTCCGGCACGGCGGGCAGGCCGAGCGCGTACGGCAGGAACTCCTGCAACCGCTGCAGACCGTAGACGATCAGGATGCCGACCACGGAGAACGCGAGAACGCCACGGAGGTAGGCGGGCCAGGACTGCTCCGCGGAGGAGTCGACCCCGATCATCCGGTAGACGCCGCGTTCGATTTTCAGGTCCTTCGGCGAGGTGAAGACGCGCGCCATGTAGTCGCCGAGCGGGCGGTATGCGATGGCGAGGATCAGCGCGAGCGTCGCCAACTGGGCGACGAACAGCCAGAGCACCACTAGAAGCGCTCCGGCTTCACCAGGGCGACCACCAGGTAGGCGATCGCGGCCACCGCGAGCAGGGCGCTGATCACATTGATGACGATCACAGCTTCTCGACCCCCCGGCCGACGAGCCCGACGACAAGCGCGAGCACGACGATTCCGAGGAGGTAGACGACGTCCAGCAAGACTCTCTCCATCCGTGAGGATGCCGCGCCGATCGACGCGACGGTGAGAGTCCACACCCTGGGCGGGCGCCGGGAGCCGGTCCTAACGCATCCCTAACGCCCGCTCGCCGAACGCATACGCGCCCCTAACGAACGAGTGGTCCCGAATTGCCGCGCGCACAGGGATGCGCGCGGCGATTCGGGACCACCAGATGGGCCTGACGCCGGGTCAGGACCGGACGGCGAGGGCGGCCGCGCCCAGGATGCCCGCGTTGTTGCGGTGCACAGCAGGCACGATCTCCGTCGTGAGGTCGAGCAGGGGAAGGAAGTCCTTGTAGTTCTTGGAGACGCCGCCGCCGACGATGAAGAGGTCGGGGGTGAACAGGAACTCGAGGGTCGAATAGTACGTCTGCAGGCGCTTCGCCCACTTCTCCCAACTGAGATCCTCGCGCTCCTTCGCCGAGTACGCCGCCTTCGACTCGGCGTCGTGACCGTCGATCTCCAGGTGGCCGAGTTCGGCGTTCGGGATGAGGACGCCGTTGTAGATCAGGGCAGAGCCGATGCCGGTGCCGAGCGTCGTCATGATGACGAGGCCGTCCTTCCCCTTCGCCGCGCCGAACCTGGTCTCCGCGTATCCCGCGGCGTCGGCGTCGTTGACGAAGTGGATGTCCCGCTTCAGCCCCTTCTCGAACAGGTCCTCCGCGCGCAGGTCGATCCACTTCTTCGACACGTTCGCCGCCGACAGGGTGACCCCGTGGCTGACGATGGCAGGGAAGCAGACGCCGACCGGCGCATCCGGGTCTTCCGCTGCCAGCTTGTCGACGATCTCCTTGGTGGTCTCGACGATGTCGTCCGGCTTGCCGCCCTCCGGCGTGGGCAGCTTCACCCTGTCGCTGATGAGTTCTCCGGTGTCGAGGTCCACGAGACCTCCCTTGATCCCGGTTCCTCCGATGTCGATTCCGATTGCCTGGTTCTTCGAACTCATGGCACGAATCTACCCCGCAGTGGATGCGCGGCGCGTCAGCCCGGCCGTGCGACCGATCGCGCTCACGGAAGCGTGAGCACCTCGGCGCCGCGTTCGGTGACCACGAGGGTGTGCTCGAACTGCGCCGTGATGCTCGTGTCGCGGGTGACGACCGTCCAGTCGTCCTCCCACATGTCCCACTCGTGGGTGCCGAGGGTGAGCATCGGCTCGATGGTGAACACCATGCCCACCTCCATCACGTCATCGTGCAGGGGAGCGGAATCGTAGTGCGGGATGATCAGGCCGGAGTGGAAGGCGGCGCCGACGCCGTGTCCGGTGAAGTCGCGCACGACGCCGTAGCCGAACCGCTTGGCGTACGACTCGATGGCGCGGCCGATCACATTGACCTGCCTGCCGGGGGCGACGGCCTTGATCCCGCGGTTCAGCGCCTCGCGCGTGCGCTCGACGAGCAGCGCGACCTCCTCGGCGGCCGTCCCGGCGATGAAGGTCTGGTTGCTGTCCCCGTGGAACCCGTTCTTGTACGCGGTGATGTCGATGTTGACGATGTCGCCGTCGTCGATCACGGTGTCGTCCGGGATACCGTGGCAGATCACCTCGTTGACCGAGCTGCAGATCGACTTCGGGAACCCGCGGTAGCCGAGCGTCGACGGGTATGCGCCGTTCGCGATCAGGAACTCGTGGCCGATCACGTCGAGCTCTTCTGTGGTGACGCCCGGCCGCACGTTCTCGCCGACGAGCGCGATGGCCTGGGCGGCGATCTGGCCGGACTCGCGGATCAGCTCGATCTCCTCCGGGGTGTACACGTCCGACCCGGTGTACGGCGCAGGCGCCTTCTTGCCGACGTACTCCGGTCTGGCGATGTCCGCCGGCACGGAGCGCAGGGGACTGACACGTCCTGGAATCAGGTGACCGGCGGAATCCTTGGGCATAGGATCAAGCTTATGACCGGCGAGAATGACCACGGAATCACCCAGGACGCCGAACACAAGTTCTGGTACAACATGAAGACCGGCCAGGTCGAGCAGGGTTTCCTGTCGCCTGCCCCCGACCGCGTCGGCCCGTTCGACACGCACGCCGAGGCTGAGAACGCCCTCGAGAAGCTGCGCGAGAACAGCGCCAAGTGGGCTGAGGACGACGCGGCGGAGAACCGCTAGAAGCTGTGCTCCGGGGCGGGGAACGTCCCGTCCTGCACGTCGGCCTTGTATGCGGTCGCCGCCTGCGTGAGGATCCCCTGCAGGTCGGCGTACTGCTTCACGAAGCGCGGGATGCGGCCGGTGGTGAAGCCCGCCCAGTCCGTCCAGACGAGAAGCTGCCCGTCCACATCCGGGCCTGCGCCCACGCCGATGGTCGGGATGCGCAGCTCGGCGGTGACCCGAGCGGCCACTTCGGCGGGCACCATCTCCATGACCACCGCGAACGCACCGGCGTCCTCGACGGCGTGCGCGTCGGCGAGCACCTGCTCCGCCCCGTCGCCGCGACCCTGGATGATGTGACCGCCGAGCCCGTGCTCGCTCTGCGGCGTGAAGCCGATGTGCGCCATGACCGGGATGCCCGCATCCACGATCCGGCGGATCTGCTCCGCGCTGCGCACGCCGCCCTCCAGCTTGACCGCGTGCGCACCGGTCTCCTTCATGAACCGTACCGCCGTGTGCAGCGCCTCCAGCGGCCCTGTCTCGTATGAGCCGAACGGCATGTCCGCCACGACGAACGCGCGCTTGACCGCACCGGCCACCGCGCGAGTGAGCGGGATGAGCTCGTCGACCGTCACAGGGAGGGTGGTCTCGTAGCCGAGCACGTTGTTGCCTGCCGAGTCTCCGACCAGCAGGAAGTCTATTCCGGCGGCGTCGAAGATCTGCGCGGTGAGCTGGTCGTAGCTGGTGAGGCCGGTGAACTTGGCGCCCTCCTCCTTCGCGGCCTGGAAGTGCCTGGTGCGGACGCGCTTCAGCGACTGCATCGACGACGTCGTCGGGTGGGCGGACGGCATAGGAGACTGCTCTGACATGGCCTCAGTCTAATGACGCGTTCAGACTCGGAAACGGACGCGCACAGCGCCTGAATCGAGCCCCCGAAACCACTAGTCTGGGAAGGCTGACGAAAGGGGCAGGATGGACAAGCAGCGCGACTTCGTTCTTCGCACGATCGAGGAACGTGGCATCAAGTTCGTGAGGCTGTGGTTCACCGATGTGGTCGGCACGCTCAAGTCCGTCGCCATCGCGCCCGCCGAGGTGGAGGGCGCGTTCAGCGAGGGGCTCGGCTTCGACGGCTCCGCCATCGAGGGCCTGACCCGGGCGTACGAGTCCGACCTGCTCGCGCATCCGGACCCCACCACATTCCAGATCCTTCCGTGGCGCGGAGAGATCGACCCGACGGCGCGCATGTTCTGCGACATCACCACTCCGGACGGGCAGCCGTCGGTGTCCGACCCCCGCAACGTCCTCAAGCGCACGCTGGAGAAGGCCGCAGACCGCGGGTTCACGTTCTACACGCATCCCGAGATCGAGTTCTACCTGCTGAAGTCGTCGGCGTTCGACGAGAACGGCCCTGAGCCGGTCGACTCCGCCGGATACTTCGACAACGTGCCGGGCGGCACGGCCCACGACTTCCGTCGCCGGTCGGTCAGGATGCTCGAAGACCTCGGCATCTCCGTCGAGTTCAGCCACCACGAGGCGGGGCCCGGCCAGAACGAGATCGATCTGCGCTACGCGGACGCCCTCACCACGGCGGACAACATCATGACGTTCCGCACGGTCATCAAAGAGGTCGCCATCGAGCAGGGCGTGTACGCCACGTTCATGCCGAAGCCGCTCTCCGGTCACCCCGGCTCCGGGATGCACACCCACATGTCGCTGTTCGAGGGCGACACCAACGCGTTCTTCGAGGCCGGTGCCGAATACCAGCTCTCCAAGGTCGGCCGCCACTTCATCGCCGGTCTCCTGCGCCACGCGCCGGAGATCACGGCCGTGACCAACCAGTTCGTCAACTCGTACAAGCGCCTCTGGGGCGGGGACGAGGCGCCGAGCTTCGTCTGCTGGGGCCACAACAACCGGTCCGCTCTCGTGCGCGTCCCGCTCTACAAGCCCAACAAGGGCCAGAGCTCGCGCGTCGAATACCGCGCCATCGACTCTGCGGCCAACCCGTACCTCTCGTTCTCGCTCATGCTGGCCGCCGGCCTCAAGGGCATCGAGGAGCAGTACGAGCTTCCGCCGGAGGCCGAGAACAACGTGTGGGCGCTCAGCGACGCCGAGCGCCGCGCTCTCGGATACAACCAGCTCCCCGCGAGCCTCGACCACGCCATCTCGCTGATGGAGGAGTCGGAGCTGGTGGCAGAGACGCTGGGCGAGCAGGTCTTCAACTATGTGCTGCTGAACAAGCGGCAGGAGTGGTCGGCCTACCGCGCCCAGGTCACGCCGTACGAGCTGCGCACCAACCTCGAGATCCTTTAGGCGCCGTGCCGCGCGACCAGCTCTCACTGACCACTCTCGCGCGGTCGGGCTTCGTCGGCCTGAGCTCGGTGCGTGCTCAGCTCGACGAGCTGGCCGCGCTCACCGGCGTTCCGGTCGAGGATGCGCTTCCCGCGTTCTCGGTGGCAGCCGACCCTGACACGGCGCTCGGCTGCACGCTCGCCCTGGTGCGGCGCGCTCCCGACCGCGCTGCTCCGTACCTTCGTGAGCAGGACGCGGCCAAGCGCATCCTGAAGGTGATCGGCGCGTCGGAGGGCATCGGCGACTTCTTTCTGCGGCAGCCGGCCCAGGTGGATGCACTGAGCCAGCCCGTCACACGCCTTCCGTCCTCCGCCGAGCTGCGAGACGACCTGCTGGATGCGGTCGGCGCGGTCGACGGCTTCGCCTCCGTGACCGAGGAGGAGGCGTGGACGGCCCTGCGCATCCGGTATCGCCGGCGGCTGGTGCAGGTGGCGAGCTTCGACCTGGAGCAGGCGGACCCCGTCGACGGCTTCGACGCGGTCGCCGCCACCATCTCCGATCTGGCGGGCGCAGCCCTCGAGGCGTCGCTGGCGATCGCGCGGAGGCAGACCAGCGGCACCGGCCCCGGCCGGTTCCCCGAGGCGGAGGTGCGCGCGACGCGCATCGCCATCATCGGCATGGGCAAGGCGGGCGCACGCGAGCTCAACTACGTGAGCGATGTGGATGTGATCTACGTCGCGGAGGGCGACGAGGACGCCGGTGTCTCCTCCGGTCGCGCCGTCGACATCGCCACCAGGCTCGCGATGCTCACCATGCGCGGCATCCACGACCCGGCGATCGAGCCCGGCCTCTGGGAGGTCGACCCGAATCTGCGCCCGGAGGGCAAGGACGGCGCACTGGTGCGCACGCTCGAATCGCACATCGCGTACTACGACAGGTGGGCGAAGGGCTGGGAGTTCCAGGCGCTGCTGAAGGCGCGCCCGATCGCCGGCGACCTCGACCTGGGGGAGCGCTACGTCGCCGCGCTCGCGCCCAAGGTGTGGAGCAGCGCGTCCAGGGAGAACTTCGTGGAGTCCGTGCAGCGGATGCGCGAGCGCGTCACGGACAACATCCCGGACGACGAGGTGCACTACCAGCTGAAGCTCGGCCCCGGGGGTCTGCGCGACGTGGAGTTCACGGTGCAACTGCTGCAGCTCGTGCACGGGCAGACCGACGACCAGGTGCGCCAGCGCGACACGCTCTCCGCCCTCGCGGCGCTGGCCGCGCAGGGCTACATCGGCCGAGAGGAGTCCGCCGACTTCTCCCGCGACTACCGCACGCTGCGCCTCATGGAGCACCGGCTGCAGTTGCGGCACCTGTCCCGCACGCACCTGATGCCGCGGGACGAGAGCGACCAGCGGGTGCTCGCGCGCGCCACGGGCCTCGCGCCGGGCGCAGAGCAGCTCTTCGAGCGCTGGAACGCGATCAAGCACAGGGTGCGCGGGCTGCACGAGCGGCTGTTCTACCGGCCGCTGCTGAGCGCCGTCGCCTCCACGCCGAGCGAGGACACGAACCTCACCGGCCAGGCCGGGCTCACGAGCGCGCAGGCCGAGGCCCGTCTCGCCGCCATCGGCTTCCGGGACGCCCGCGGTGCGCTCGCCCACATCGGAGCACTCACCGGCGGTGTGTCCAGGCGCGCGACCATCCAGCGGCATCTGCTCCCGGTGATGCTCCAGTGGTTCGCCGCCGGCGCGGACCCCGACTACGGCCTGCTCACCTTCCGCCGCCTGAGCGAAGACCTCGGCTCCACCCACTGGTATCTCAGGATGCTGCGCGACTCCTCCGGGGCTGCGGAGCGGCTCACGAGGGTGCTGTCCGGGTCGCGGTTCGCCGGGGAGCTTCTGGGGCGCATCCCGGAGTCGGTGGCGTGGCTCGAATCGGAGGAAGAACTGCGACCCCGGTCGGCGGCACTGCTGCGCGAGGAGACGAGGGCGATCCTCGGCCGTCACGCCTCCGCGGAGTCGGCAGCGGCCGCGCTGCGGGCCGCCCGCAGGCGCGAGGTGCTGCGGCTGGCGTTCTCCGGCATCCTCGGCTTCAGCACGATCGAGGAGCTGGCGCAGGGACTCACCGCCGTCACCGAGAACGTGATCGCGGGCGTGCTGGAGGCGATCAGGGACAGCCGCGACGACCGCGGGCTGTTCGAGTTCGCGGTGATCGGGATGGGCAGGTTCGGCGGCTGCGAGCTCGGTTTCGGCTCGGACGCCGATGTGATGTACGTGTTCCGCGCTCTCGGCGACGACCAGGATGCTGCGCACCGTGCGGCCCTGCAGGTGGTCTCCGACCTGGGCAGGCTCACCGAGGACAACGTCCTCCCGCTCGACCTGGACATCGGCCTGCGCCCGGAGGGCAAGAACGGCACCCCGGTCAGGTCGCTCGACTCGTACCGCGCCTACTACCAGCGCTGGTCGCTGACCTGGGAGGCTCAGGCGCTGCTGCGCGCCCGCGGGGTGGCAGGTGACGCCGCCCTCCTCGACGACTTCGAGCGCGTGGCAGACGAGGTGCGCTACCCGGCGGCGATCGCCGAGCAGGCCGTCCGCGAGGTCAAGCGCATCAAGGCCCGCGTCGAGAGCGAGCGCCTCCCGCAGGGCGCCGACCCCGCCAGGCACCTCAAGCTCGGCCGCGGCTCCCTGAGCGATGTGGAGTGGTTCGTGCAGCTCATCCAGTTGCAGCACGCGGCGGCGGTGCCCGACCTGCAGACCACGTCCACTCTGGATGCACTCCGCGTCGCCGCGGAGACCGGTTACGTGACCGCGGAAGACGCCGCGAAGCTCCGCGACGCCTGGGTCTTCGCATCCCGTGCCCGGTCGGCGATGACGCTCTGGACCAACAAGACGGCCGACGTCCTCCCCTCCGACCGGGTCGCCCTCGATGGCGTCGCGCGCCTGATGGAGTATCCGCCCGGCTCCGCCAGCCGCCTCGAAGAGGACTACCTCGCCGTCACCCGCCGTGCCCGCGCGGTCTTCGAGCGCTCCTTCTACGGCCAGCCCGGCCGCCCCACCCCCTCCACCTGACCAGACCCCTCGTCCCCCCGTTCCCCGTCCGAACGGAGTTCCGCCCCGACCCGGCTCGTTTCTCCTTCGTAACGGAGTTCCGGGCGGCGCGTCGCGCAGATTCTCCTGCCCAACCCGGAAACGGCGGAAGGCCGCATCCCCGAGGGGATGCGGCCTTCCGGACGACAGAGCGTCGGAGCGTCAGACGCCGAAGTACAGCTCGTACTCGAACGGGTGCGGACGCTGCGCGAGGGGCTTGATCTCCTTCTCGCGCTTGTAGTCGATCCAGGTCTCGATGAGCTCCGGGGTGAACACGCCGCCGGCGAGCAGGAACTCGTGGTCGGCCTCCAGCGCATCCAGAACCTCGGCGAGGGTGCCGGGGACCTGGGGGATGTTCTTGGCCTCCTCGGGCGGGAGCTCGTAGAGGTCCTTGTCGACCGGCTCGTGCGGCTCGATGCGGTTCTTGATGCCGTCGAGGCCGGCCATGAGCTGGGCGGCGAACGCGAGGTACGGGTTACCGGACGCATCCGGAGCGCGGAACTCGATGCGCTTCGCCTTCGGGTTGGTGCCCGTGATCGGGATGCGGATCGACGCCGAGCGGTTTCCGGCCGAGTAGACCAGGTTGACCGGGGCCTCGAAGCCGGGGACCAGACGGTGGAACGAGTTCACGGTCGGGTTGGTGAACGCCAGGACGGCCGGGGCGTGCTTGAGCAGGCCGCCGATGTACCAGCGGGCGATGTCGGAGAGGCCGCCGTAGCCAGCCTCGTCGTAGAACAGCGGCTTGCCGTCGTTCCACAGCGACTGGTGCGTGTGCATCCCCGAGCCGTTGTCGCCGAACAGCGGCTTCGGCATGAAGGTCGCGACCTTGCCCCACAGCTCAGCCGTGTTCTTCACGATGTACTTGAACTTCAGGATGTCGTCTGCCGCGTGCACCATCGTGTCGAAGCGGTAGTTGATCTCGGCCTGGCCGCCGGTGCCCACCTCGTGGTGCGCGCGCTCCAGGATGAGGCCGGCGTCGATCAGCTTCAGGGAGATGTCGTCGCGCAGGTCGGCCTGCTTGTCGACCGGCGACACGGGGAAGTATCCGCCCTTGTACGGGGTCTTGTTGGCGAGGTTTCCGCCCTCCTCGACACGACCGGTGTTCCAGGCGCCCTCCTCGGAGTCCACCGAGTAGAAGCTGGAGTGCTGGTTCACCTCGTAGCGGACGTCGTCAAAGATGTAGAACTCCGCCTCGGGGGCGAAGAACGCGGTGTCGGCGATACCGGTGGATGCGAGGTACTTCTCGGCCTTCTTGGCCACCTGACGCGGGTCCTTCGAGTAGATCTCGCCGTTGCGCGGGTTGTAGATGTCGAAGACCATGATGAGCGTGCGCTCGGCACGGAAGGGGTCCACGTACGCCGTCGAGACGTCGGGGATGAGCTGCATGTCCGATTCGTGGATGGACGCGAAGCCGCGGATGGACGATCCGTCGAAGAGCTGGCCGACGGAGAAGAACTCCTCATCGACGGTCGACGCGGGGATGTTGAAGTGCTGCTGCACACCGGGCAGGTCGGTGAAGCGGATATCAAGGAACTTGACGTCGGTGTCCTTGATGAACTTGAGCACCTCGGAAGAATCACGGAACATGCGGAGGACTCCCAAAAATGGATTGAGGTGGTGGACTGCACCTGCAGCCCAAGTCCCAACGTAGGGGGATGGAGTTTCCCCGGAGTGACGCAAATGTTTCCGGCGTGTTACGCATACCCATGACCGGTAAACTCGTCCGGTGCCTCAGAACCCGCAATCGTCCAGCAACGGCAACATCGCGCCGAGCCGCTATCCCGGTGAACGACTGGGACTCCCGGAGTCCGGCCGGGGCTCCGTCGGTCGCGCAGGCCGCCGCATCGGCGCCATCGTGATCGACTGGGCGATCGCCTACCTTATTTCGTTCGCGTTCTTCCGCGTCGACGGGATCGCGAACGGCTGGGCAACCACGGGCATCTTCGTGCTCATGCAGATCGTCTTCATCCCGACCATCGGCGGCGGCATCGGCCACCGGGTGTTCGGGATGCGCGTGGTCGCGATCCGCGGAGGCTGGGTGGGTCTGTGGCGCCCCATCGTGCGCTCCCTGCTGCTCGCCATCGTCATCCCCGCGCTCGTCTGGGACTCCGACCAGCGCGGCTTCCACGACAAGATCGCCGGAACCGTCCTCATCCGCGCCTGATCCGCCGCCTCCCACCGCTGCCAGCAAAAATCGAGCCGGGACTTATGCACGCGACACGCCGGTCGCGAGAGTGCATAAGTCCCGGCTCGATGGATGCGCGAGCGAGGTCGCGCGGGCGAGGTCAGCGCGCGCGCTGCGCGCGCACCTTCATGGGGTCGATGCCCTTCGGGATCGGCATGGCGTTCTCGAGGGACTGCAGACGGTTGCTGATGGCCATGACCTCGGCCTTGGTCAGCGTCGGCTTGATCTTGGCGAGCACGCGCGGGATCTTGTGCAGGGGAGTGGCGTCCGCATCCGGGCCGACGCTGATCGTCGTGACGGGAACGTTCGGCAGCACGCGGGTGACCTTGCGGCGTTCCTCGTCGATCATCCGCTGGGTGCGGGTCTTCGGACCCTCACTGATCAGCACGACGCCGCCGCGGCCGGTGGCACGGTAGATCGCATCCTGGGTCTTGCCGTTGACGGCGACCGGCATCTCGGAACCGCGCCAGCTCCGCTTGAGCGAGCTGCGCAGCACAGCGCCGACCGCTCCGGGCTGGCCCTCGATCTGCGAGTACGCGGCACGCTCGGCGCGGCGACCGAGGATGATGAGGCCCACCAGCACGCCGGCGAGCACACCGGCGAGGATCCACATCGCCATCGTGAAGCCGTTGCCGTCCGAGAGGAAGACCGCGAGCAGCACGCCGACGATGATCGGCAGCACGATGCCGCCCACGATGTACAACACCGCCCGGTTGTCGTAGCGGCGGGTCATCTGGAAGACCTGCCACATCTGCTTGAGCCGACCGGGCTCCTTGGTGGACTTGTCCTTGCGTGCCATAGTCACAAGGATACCGGCTCGACTGCCCGCGCAGTGACGTTGTTCGCGGTCAGGAGACGGCCTGTGCGAAGCCGAGCGACGCATCCGCCAGATGACGGAGCTGCTCGGGCACCTCGCGGCCTTTCGCCTGCATCGACTGCGCCCACAACCGGCCGGCCCGGTACGACGAACGAACGAGCGGACCGGCCAGCACGCCGAGGAATCCGATCGCCTCCGCCTCCTCCTTGAACGCGACGAACTCGTCCGGATGCACCCACCGCGCCACCGGCAGATGCCGCGGACTCGGCCGCAGGTACTGGGTGATCGTGATGATGTCCGTGCCGGCGTCGTGCAGGTCGCGCAGGGCCTGGCTGACCTCCTCCGGCTCCTCGCCCATCCCGAGGATGAGGTTGGACTTGGTGATGAGCCCGGCCGCACGTCCCTGGGTGATGACGTCGAGCGAGCGCTCGTACCGGAACGCAGGGCGGATGCGCTTGAAGATGCGCGGGACGGTCTCGACGTTGTGCGCGAACACCTCCGGCTGCGCGGAGAACACCTCGCCGAGGTAGTCCGGGTTGCCGGAGAAGTCCGGCACCAGGATCTCGACGCCGGTGCCGGGGCTCTGCCGGTGGACCTCGCGGATGGTCTCGGCGTACAGCCAGGAGCCCTCGTCGTCGAGGTCGTCGCGGGCGACGCCGGTGACGGTGGCGTAGCGCAGGTCCATCTTCGCGACCGACTCGGCCACTCGACGCGGTTCGTCCGTGTCGTAGTCGGCGGGTTTGCCGGTGTCGATCTGGCAGAAGTCGCAGCGGCGGGTGCACTGGGCGCCGCCGATCAGGAACGTCGCCTCCCTGTCCTCCCAGCACTCGTAGATGTTCGGGCAGCCTGCCTCCTGGCAGACCGTGTGCAGTTCCTCGCTCTTCACGAGACTCTGCAGTTGCTGGTACTCCGGCCCCATCCTGGCGCGGGTCTTGATCCACTCCGGCTTGCGCTCGATCGGTGTCTGGGCGTTGCGGATCTCAAGGCGCAGCATCTTGCGCCCCTCTGGCACTGCGCTCACGCGGCGGTCTCCCGTTCGGTGTCGAATTCTCTGTCGAAGCGGGCCCGGATGAGGGGGACGACGTCTTCCGGGGTGACCGTGCGGCCGAGGACGCGGCTGATCGAGGTGATCCCCGCATCCCGGATGCCGCACGCGACGATGGCGTCGTACGCCTCGAAGGTGTTCGAGCAGTTGAGCGCGAAACCGTGCATGGTGACGCCTTCGGCGACGCGGATGCCGATGGCGGCGATCTTCTCGTCGCGCTGGACGCCGCGGATCCAGACTCCCGACCTGCCCTGCACCCGTTCGCCCGTGACGCCGAGTTCGGCGAGCACGTCGATCAGGATGCTCTCGAGCCGCCGGACATAGCCGACGACGTCGATGGGCTCCGGGAGACGGAGTATCGGGTATCCCACGAGCTGCCCCGGCCCGTGCCAGGTGATCTTCCCGCCGCGGTCGACATCGATGACGGGTGTCCCGTCGGTCGGCCTTTCGTCGGGCTCTGTGCGTTTCCCCGCGGTGTACACCGAGGGATGCTCGAGGAGGATGACAGTATCGGGCGCCCGGCCTGCGACGACATCAGCGTGCATGGCACGCTGCTGCTGAAGGGCCTCGGAATACGGCACGGAGTTGGCGCTTAGCCCCGTGACGACGTAGTCGACCACGCAGCCAGTCTATGTGCTCGTTGGCTCTCCACAACTCGGGTGCGGCGCGAGTTGTCCACGGATTCGATGCGGGCGCGCCATAGTGCTGCCGGATGCTCTGGACTTGGACCATGCCGAACGAACCGAACGCCGTGCGCCGATCCGGCGCCGCCCTGTCCAGAAGTCCCGACCTTGCGCGTCTCGCCGCCGCCCGCGCCAGGGAGCGAGGGTGGCAGTCGCTCGCGACGCTGGCAGTGGATGCGCGGGAGCTCCGCCAGGTCGTGCTGCTGCCGGAGTATCCGCATCCGGTGGTGATGTGTGTGCGGGTGCGGTCTGACACGGGAGGTGGAGCCGCGTCAACATCGGCGTGGGAGACTGCCGCGCGCAGCGCAGCGAGGTCGGAGCACGTCGTCGGGGTGCTGGCGCCGCACGGCGACGATGTCGCGCGTGGGGGCGCTGTCGAGTTCCTCATGTTGGAGCACGCGTTGGGCGGAACGCTCTCGGCGCTGCTCGACCGCCGCCGGACGGTCAGGGCCGATGAAGCGGCGACCATCCTGATCGGCGTCGCCCTCGGGCTCGGAGCCCTGCACGAGGCGGGCTGGTCGGTGGGCGGCCTCACTAGCGACGGCATCGCCTTCCGCCGCGACGGCTGCCCAGCCATCGACGGCCTCCGCCACGCGCGACCACTCACCGGCACCGACGCCGTCGCGGACGCCGTCGCATATCGCGCCGTCGCCGACCGGCTCAGCACGCTCGTTCCCGCCCCGGGCGGCTGGCGCCTGCTCAACGCCGTGGATGCGGCCCTCGCCGGCTGCGCGCACGCCGTCGACTGCGCCGCCTGGGAGCGCGTGGTCGCGGGAGTGCTCGCGGTCGTCGAGCCGGGCGTCGTGCACCTGGGCGACGACCTCGCAGGAGTGGGGGATGAGAAGAGTTCCGAGGTCGTCCGGTCGGACAGCGAAACGGAGGGCGACCGCGCCCGATGGCGGACACAGAGCGAACTGCTGAGCGCCGGTCTGAGCGGTGCAGCCGAACGGGCCAGGCTCTCGGAGTCGCGCCGGCCGCCCTCGTGGACAGGCCAGCGGCCCCCGCTGGAGCTCGGGCGGGGACAGCCCGATTCAGCGCACGGCACAGCTTCCTCAGCGCTCTCGCCGCTGTCCGCGTATGAGCCGGTCGCAGCGGTGACCAGCGCTCTCCTCGACGGGCGCCCGCTCGCGCACCTCACGGGTCGAGTGCGCGCCTGGCTGGCTGTTCGCAAGAAGCTCGTCGCCGTCGCGGTCGCCCCGGTCATCGCCGTCGGCGCGGTCCTCGTCCTCCTGCCTGGCGCCGCCGATGGCGCGGGATCTGGCCCGGCCGCGGCTGGTCCTGAGGCCGAGCACACCAGGCTCGGCTCGGAGAATGATCGGACGACCTCTCCGCCTGCCGCAACACCGACCCTCTCCCCGTCCGCTGCCTCCGCGCTCAGTGTGCCGGGCGACCCTGTGGGGGCGGCTCCGGTGTTGCTGCGAGCCCGCCACGCGTGCTTCGCAGCCACGGCGCCGAAGGCGTCCTGCTTGAACGACATCGTGCAGGATGGTTCACCGCTCGCAGAGGCGGATCGCGCGGCGCTCGATGGTGGGGAGTCCGCTGACCGGTTCGACTACGCCGGTGCTGCCGTCGAGCTCGTGCAGCGCTGGGGCGATGCCGCGTTGGTGTCGGTGGCGCCGGATCGTGCGCGCACGCCGAAAAGCGAACCGGCCTCGCTCCTGATGGTCAGGAGCGAGGCCGGTTGGCGACTGCGGGAGGTGTTCCCGTGATCAGATGCCGAGGTTCGCCTCGAAGTTCCCGCCCTCGAGACGGTTCTTCACCGCGACGAGGAAGCGGGACGCGTCGGCGCCGTCGACGATCCGGTGGTCGTACGAGAGAGCCAGGTACACGGTCGAGCGGATCGCGATCGAGTCGGTTCCGTCGGCCGAGATGACCACGGGGCGCTTCGTGACGATGCCGGTGCCGAGGATGGCCACCTGCGGGAGGAACACGACGGGAGTGTCGAACAGCGCGCCACGCGAACCGGTGTTGGTCAGCGTGAACGTGCCGCCGGCGAGCTCGTCCGGCTTCAGACGGTTCTCACGGGTGCGCTCGGCGAGGTCCGCGATCTCCTTGGCGAGACCGGCGAGGTCGAGCTCCGAGGCGTTGCGCACCACAGGGGTGAGCAGGCCACGCTCGGTGTCGACGGCGATCGACATGTTCTCGTGGTCGGGGTAGACGATCGAGTCGCCGTCGATGGTGGCGTTGATGACGGGGTACGTCTTCAGCGCCTCGGCGGCGGCCAGAGCGAAGAACGGGAGGAAGGACAGCTTCACCCCGGTCTTGGTCTGGAAGTCGGCCTTCACCTTGTCGCGGAACGCTGCGACCTTGGTCACGTCGACCTCGACCACCGAGGTGAGCTGAGCGGACGACTGCATCGACACGACGGCGCGCTCGGCGACGACCTTGCGCAGACGCGACATCGGCTGCGTCGTACCGCGCAGCGGCGACACCTCGGGGGTCGGAGCAGCGGCAGCGGTCGACGGCGCGGCGGAGGCGGCGGGAGCGGCAGCCGCGGAGAGGATGTCCTCCTTGCGGATGCGTCCACCGACGCCGGTGCCGGTCACGGTCGACAGGTCGATGCCCTGCTCGTTCGCGAGCTTGCGGACGATCGGGGTCACGTACCCCGCATTGCCGGCGTGCGCGCCACCCGTGGATGCGGGAGCAGCGGCCGAAGCCGGTGCGGCAGCGGGAGCCGGAGCAGCCTCTGCGGCCGGTGCGGCAGCAGGTGCCGGTGCGGCAGCGGGTGCCGGTGCGGCAGCGGGTGCCGCGGCGGGCGCAGCAGCAACAGGCGCGGCCGGTGCCGTCTCAGCGGCCGGTGCCGGTGCGGCCTCGGCCGGTGCGGCCTCGGCCGGTGCAGCCTGAGCAGGTGCAGCCTCGGTAGGTGCAGCCTGAACCGGTGCAGCCTCGGCGGGTGCAGCCTCGGCAGGCGCTGCCTCAGCCGGTGCAGCCTCGGCGGCGGGCGCGGCCGGGGCCTCGCCTCCGCCGGAGCCGTCGCCGATCGTCACGAGCGCGGTGCCCACCTCGACGGTCTCGTCCTCCTGCACCAGGATCGCCTCGATGACACCCGCGATGGGGGAGGGGATCTCGGTGTCGACCTTGTCGGTCGAGACTTCGAGCAGGGGCTCGTCCACCTCGACACGGTCGCCAACGTTCTTCAGCCAGCGGGTGACCGTGCCTTCCGTGACACTCTCGCCGAGTGCCGGGAGGCTGACGGATTCGCTCATGAGCTTGTCTCCTTCAAACCAATTCGTTCAGTAGTTTATTGCAGTCGCGCCGACCGGCGGCGGACTAAAGGGTGTGCAGCGGCTTGCCCGCGAGGTACAGGAACGCCTCGCCGAGCGCCTCGTTCTGCGTGGGGTGCGCGTGGACGAGCGGAGCGATGTCCTCGGGGTACGCCTCCCAGTTCACCGCGAGCTGTGCCTCGCCGATGAGCTCGCCGACGCGCGCGCCGATCATGTGGACGCCGACCACGGGGCCATCGATGACGCGGACGACCTTCACCGAGCCGTTGGTGCCGATGATCTCGCTCTTGCCGTTTCCGGCCAGGCTGTAGTCGTAGCTCGACACCTTGTCGGCGCCGTACTGCTCGACGGCCTTGGCCTCCGAGAGACCGACCGAGGCGACCTCGGGGTCGCAGTAGGTGACCTTCGGGATGTTGACATCCGGGACGATGATCGGGTTCAGGCCCGCGATCTCCTCCGCGACGAAGATGCCCTGCTGGAATCCGCGGTGCGCGAGCTGCAGGCCGGGGACGATGTCGCCGACGGCGTACACACCGGGAACGCTGGTGTGCAGGCGCTCGTCGGTGATGACGAAGCCGCGGTCGAGGGTGACGCCGGCCTCTTCGTAGCCGAGGTTCGCCGTCGACGGGCCACGGCCGACGGCGACGAGCAGCAGCTCCGCGTCGACGGTGTCGCCGTTCTCGAGCGTGACGACGACGCCGTCATCGTTCTGGGTGACGCCGGAGAACCGGACGCCCAGACGGTAGTCGATGCCGCGGCGGCGGAACGCGCGCTCAAGCGACTTGCTGATGGACTCGTCCTCGTTCGGCACGAGGTGGGGGAGCGCCTCGATGATGGTGACGTCCGCGCCGAAGGACTTCCAGACGCTGGCGAACTCGACGCCGATGACTCCGCCGCCGAGCACGGCGACCTTCTTCGGAACGAAGTCGAGTTCGAGGGCCTGCTCGCTCGTGATGACGCGGCCGCCGATCTCCAGACCGGGGAGCGAGCGCGAGTATGAGCCCGTCGCGAGGATGACGTTCTTGCCGACGATGGTGTCGTCGCCGACCTGCACCGTGGTGGGGGAGGTGAGGCGCCCCTCGCCCTCGATGACCGTGATCTTGCGGGCCTTGACCAGGCCCTGCAGTCCCTTGTACTTCTTGGCGACGATGCCCTGGCGGTACTCCGTCACACCGTTGATGTCGATGCCCTGGAACTCGGTGACGATGCCGTACTTCGACGACTCGCGCGAGTAGTCCGCCACCTCGGCCGCGTGCAGCAGCGCCTTGGTGGGGATGCATCCCCGGTGCAGGCAGGTGCCTCCGACCTTGTCTTTCTCGATCATCCCAACGGTGAAACCGAGCTCGGCCGCACGCAGCGCTGCTGCGTAGCCTCCACTCCCACCGCCGAGTACCACAATGTCAAAGTTCTGCTCAGACACCCAGCTACTCCCTCGCGCATCAAGATTCGTGACACGACCCTGCCCCGAGGGGTCACTCGAGGGCAGGCGTTTGAATGCGGCAAGAATTTTTCTTGCCCATACGACCCTACTACTTCCGGGAAAAGTCCTCGGCCAACCGGATGAGCGCTCGCACCGTGACGGCGGTCGGTCCCTTGCCGGTGAAACCGTACGGCGACGCCGGTCCCTTGGCCGGCCCGGCGATGTCGAGGTGAGCCCACGGGATGCGCGGGGAATCCTCAGCATCTCCTGTGCGTCCGACGAACTCCTGCAGGAAGACGGCTGCGAGCAGCATCCCGCCCGCGGTGTTGCCGGGGTTGGCGTTGGCGATGTCGGCGACGTCCGAGTTGATCGTTGCGCGCAGCTCGCCGGGGAGCGGCATCGGCCAGAGGAGTTCGCCTGACGCCTTCGCCGCCTCGATCACCTCACCGACCAGGGCGTCGTCGCCCATGACCGCGGCATAGCGGGTGCCGAGAGCGACCATCGCCGCGCCGGTGAGCGTCGCGACGTCGACGATCGCATCCGGCCGCTCCTCGCTCGCCGCGACCAGTCCGTCCGCCATGACCAGGCGGCCTTCCGCATCCGTGTTGAGGACTTCGACGGTCCTGCCGCCGCGGATGCGCAGCACGTCGTTCGGCCGGATCGCCGAGCCGGACGGCATGTTCTCCGCGATGCAGAGCCAGGCCGTCACCTTCACGGGGAGGGCGAGTCTGGCGGCGGCGAGCGCGACGGCCAGCACGGTGGCCGCGCCGGTCATGTCGTACTTCATCCCGACCATCCCGGTCGGCGGCTTGAGGGAGAGTCCGCCGGTGTCGAACGTGATGCCCTTGCCGACGAGCGCGAGATGCTTGTCGGCTCCCGCGGGAGCGTAGGTGACCTTGACCAGGCGGGGCGGCCTGGCCGAGCCCTGGCCGACGCCGAGGATGCCGCCGAAGCCCTCCGCTTCGAGCTGCGTCTCGTCCCACACCTGCACGTCGACGGGCAGCCCGGCGGCTGCGCGCTCTGCGGCGTCGGCGAGCGTCGCAGGGTAGAGGTCGAGCGGTGGGGTGTTGACGAGGTCCTTGACGAGCGCGACCGCCTCGGCGGACGCGACAGCGCGAGCGACGAGCGCGTCGGAACCGCCCGCGTCGGAACCGGCCGCATCGGAGGGTGCCCCGACGACCTCGATGGATGCGACGGGCGCCTTCACCGACGGCTTCGACGCCTCGCGGTACTCCGTGAACGCGTACGAGCCGATCGCGGCTCCCTCCAGCACGGCGGCGAGTTGCTCGTCGCCGTCCGCCGGGAGGGCGACCGTCACAGCGGCGGTCCCGGCGAGCTGGCGCACACCGCTGCCCGCCGCGTACCGCAGAGCGTCAGCATCCACAGGCTCCGGCAGTCCGATCACGGCGAGCGACGGTCCGGTCGTGCCGCCTGGCAGCCGCACCAGCTCGTCCTTGCCGCCGCCGAAGCCGACCGCCTGGAGCTGTGCCGCGACGTCGCCGTCCGCACGCAGGACCTCCTCGACGGCGGGGGATGCGGCGACGACGATCGACCCGCCGGACGCGCGCGCGCCGATCAGGAGCACGTCACCGGTCGGGGAGACGACGGGGGAGGACGAGAGCGAAAGAGAGGGGACGGTCATGCTTCGAATCTAGCCGCTCGACCCCGGAGCGCCCGCGCAGACGCAGGCGGGTGCGTGTTCGCTGTGGGCGTGCGACTTCGGAGCCCGTTCGCAGCGTCGGGCCTGAATGGTCGGCCTAGAGTTGAAATATGCATGATCCGGCTGAGCTGTACGACCTCAACGAGCCTCTCTCCGAGGTGCCGGAAGGGCTCAACCTGGTCGCCGGTCTGACCGGGTTCGCCGACGCCGGCTCTGGCGTCACACAGCTCGGAACCTACCTGCTCGGCACCCTCGACAACGAGGTCGTCGCCACCTTCGACACGGACATCCTGCTCGACTACCGCGCCCGCAGGCCGATCATCTACTTCGACCAGGATCACCTCACCGACTATCAGCCGGCGTCGCTCAAGCTCTACCTCGCATACGACGAGCTCCGCCAGCCGTTCCTCCTCCTCTCCGGGTTCGAACCCGACTTCCAGTGGGAGCGGTTCACCCAGGCCGTGCTCGATCTCATCGACGGGCTCAAGGTCAAGTCGGTGACCTGGGTGCACTCCATCCCGATGCCCGTGCCGCACACCCGTCCGATCGGCGTCACCGTGAGCGGCAACCGCACCGACCTCATCGACTCCATGTCCATCTGGAAGCCGCACACCCAGGTGCCGGCGAACGCGCTTCACCTGCTGGAGTTCCGGCTGCAGCAGCTCTCCTATCCGATCGCCGGGTTCATCCTGCTCATTCCGCACTACCTGGCCGACACCGAATACCCGGCGGCGGCCATCGCGGCGCTCGACAGCATCAGTGCGGCGACCGGGCTGATCTTCCCCACCGACCGGCTCCGCCAGGAGGACAGGGAGTTCGTCGCGAACATCGACGAGCAGGTCGACCAGAACGCGGAGCTCGGCCGCCTGGTCGGCACCCTCGAGGAGCGGCACGACAGCTATATGGAGGACAACCAGCTCCGGTCGCCGCTGACCGACCGCGACGGCGAGCTGCCGAGCGCGGACGAGATCGCCGCCGAACTGGAGAACTTCCTCGCCTTCCGTCGCCACGGCGACGAGGAGAACGGCCCGGCAGCATCCTGAGCGCCCGGGCGGTAATACGCTGGTGAGGTGAATTCGCGGCGCTCCTGGCTCATCTTCGGGGTCGGCGTCTTCGCGTACCTCGTCGCGGTCATGCAGCGCACCAGCATCGGCGTCGCCGGTGTCTCCGCCACGGAGCGCTTCCACAGCACGGCGTCCGTGCTGTCGACGCTCGCCGTCGTGCAGCTCATCGTGTACGCCGCCATGCAGATCCCGGTCGGCGTGCTCATCGACAGGGTCGGCTCCCGCACCCTGATGGCGGTGGGCACGGCCCTGATGATCGTCGGCCAGGTGACGGTGGCGTTCGCGCCCAGCATCGGCGTCGCGATCATCGGGCGCATCCTGGTCGGGGCAGGGGATGCGACGGTGTTCACCTCGCTCATGCGCCTGATCAACTCGTGGTTCCGCGGGCGGCTCGTGCCGCAGCTCTCCCAGTGGATCGGCAACATCGGCCAGCTCGGCCAGGTGCTGTCCGCGATCCCGTTCGCGCTCATCCTGCACCAGGCCGGATGGACGACCGCTTTTCTCAGCGCCGCATCGCTCTCGGTCATCGCACTGATCGGGATCGTCGTCGCGATCTCCGACCGGCCGGTCGGCTCGACAGAGGGGCCGCGTCCGGCGACCTGGGGCGAGTCGCTCAGACAGCTCCGGATCAGCCTCGCCAGACCGGGTACGCAGCTCGGGTTCTGGTCGCACTTCGTCACCCAGTCCTCCGGCACGGTGTTCAGTCTGATGTGGGGACTGCCTTTCATGGTGTTCGCGCTCGGGATCGATCCGGCGGAGGCCTCTGGGCTGCTGATCGTCGCCGTCGTCGCCGGGCTCATCTCCGGCCCGATCCTCGGCGTGCTCACGGCGCGGTATCCGCTCCGGCGCAGCAACCTCGTGCTCGCGATCGTGGCGATGATGGGCGTCGTCTGGGCTGTCGTGCTGCTCTGGCCGGGAACTCCGCCGCTGTGGCTGCTGATCGTGCTGCTGGTCGCCATCGGGGTCGGCGGCCCCGGCTCCCTGATCGGCTTCGACTTCGCGCGCACCTCCAACCCGCTGCACAGCCTCGGATCGGCGAACGGCATCGTGAATGTCGGCGGCTTCCTGGCGAGCTTCGTGATGATGTTCCTGATCGGCGTCGCCCTCGACGCGCAGAACACGGCGCACGTCGCCGCCGGGGGCGCGGCCGATCTCTACGCGCTCGACTCGTTCCGCTGGGCGTTCGCCATCCAGTACGTGATCGTCGGGGCCGGTGTCGGCTTCCTCATCCACGCCAGACGCCGCACGCGCCGCCTTCTTTCCGAGGACGAGGGAATAGAAGTGGCCCCGTTGTGGGTTTTACTCTCCGACGCGTGGAAGAGACGCGGACGAGGGGCGGCGAGCTGACGGACCGGCAGGACGGCGGCAGGGCGGATAGCGCACGTTTGGTCGGGGGTGTCCATGAAACGTGCAATAATTGTTGATCGGACCCGTTCATATCCAGGGGCTCGGAGCATTCTGAATGCTCGGCGCACACACCCCGGACTTGACATGGGTCTTAGTAATGTCCGCACGCAACCTGAGCCAGGCCAAGGCGCTTCGGATTCTCGGCCCCTCCGCTTGGTATGAAAGGTGTTCACATGGCAACCCGTGCAGCAACGAAAGCTCCAGAGGCCGAGGTGACCGAGGCCGAGGTCACCGAGACGGCAGCGGCGAAGACCGCGACGAAGACAGCAGCGAAGAAGACGGCGGCGAAGGCTCCCGCGAAGAAGACTCCGGCCAAGAAGGCTCCCGCCAAAAAGGGCGCAGCCAAGGCGAAGGGCGACGACGAGATCGGCGACGACGAAGCCGTCGAGATCGACGAGGAAGAGACGGCTGACGTCGAGCCCGAGGCTGTCGCCGACGACAGCGACGACGCAGACGAGAAGTCCGACGACGACGAGGCGAAGCCCGCCGTCGTCGAAGAGCCGCTCCCGACGGGTGCGCTCGTGCTGCGCGCGGTCGACGAGGACGACGACATCCCCGTCTACTCCACCACGATCACCGGCGCGACGGCGGACCCTGTCAAGGACTACCTCAAGCAGATCGGCAAGGTCGCCCTGCTGAACGCGGCGGAGGAGGTCGAGCTCGCGATGCGCATCGAGGCCGGCCTGTTCGCCGAGGACAAGCTCGCGAACACGCCGAACATGACCAAGGAGCTCGAGCGCGAGCTCCGCTGGGTCGCCCGCGACGGTCAGAGGGCGAAGAGCCACCTGCTCGGCGCCAACCTGCGACTCGTCGTCTCGCTCGCCAAGCGCTACACCGGGCGCGGGATGCAGTTCCTCGACCTCATCCAGGAAGGCAACCTGGGCCTCATCCGTGCCGTCGAGAAGTTCGACTACACCAAGGGCTTCAAGTTCTCCACGTACGCGACCTGGTGGATCCGTCAGGCGATCACCCGCGCGATGGCCGACCAGGCCCGCACCATCCGCATCCCGGTGCACATGGTCGAGGTCATCAACAAGCTCGCCCGCGTCCAGCGGCAGATGCTGCAGGACCTGGGCCGCGAGCCAACGCCGGAAGAGCTGAGCCGCGAACTCGACATGACGCCGGAGAAGGTCATCGAGGTGCAGAAGTACGGGCGAGAGCCGATCTCCCTGCACACCCCGCTCGGCGAGGACGGCGACAGCGAGTTCGGCGACCTGATCGAGGACACCGAAGCGGTCGTCCCGGCGGACGCGGTGGGCTTCACGATGCTGCAGAAGCAGCTTGAGAGCCTGCTCGACTCGCTGTCCGAGCGCGAGGCCGGTGTGATCCGGATGCGGTTCGGGCTCGGCGACGGTATGCCGAAGACGCTCGACCAGATCGGCGACACGTTCGGGGTGACGCGTGAGCGCATCCGTCAGATCGAGTCGAAGACGATGGCGAAGCTGCGCCACCCGTCCCGGTCGCAGTCGCTCCGCGACTACCTCGAGTAGGCCGGGGGAGTGCGCTACAGGCTAGCGGTCGTCGCCGGTCGCCTCGCCCGCTGGCTGCTGCGCCTGCGCGGCGGCGGCTCGGCCGTGCCAGGACGAGTCGCTCTCGCGATCGCGCCGAAGTTCCTGGAACGGGCCGTCGCGGAGCTTCCGCTCGGCGTCGTCTTCGTCTCCGGGTCGAACGGCAAGTCGACCACCACGAACATGCTCACCGGCATCCTGCGCGAGCACGGCCTGACGGTGTTCACGAACCCGTCCGGCGGGAATCTGCCCCAGGGCATCGCCTCCGCGCTGCTCGCGACGGTCCCGCTCGACGGCCGCGTGCGCGCGGACGTCGGCGTGATCGAGGTGGACGAGGCGTACGGCGTCGACCTCGCGACCATCCTCAAGCCACGGGGCTCCCTGCTGCTCAACGTGCAGATCGACCAGCTCAACCGGTTCTTCGAGCCGACCAGGGTGGTCGGGATGCTGCGTTCCATCGGCGCATCCTCGTCCGAGTTCGTCGTTGTGAACGCGGACGACGACAGTCTCGCCCGCGTCGGCGCTGAACTGCTCGCCGAAGGCCGGGACGTCTCGACGTTCGCTGTTGCGCCGTCCATCATCGACGCCTCCCCGAACGGCCTCGCCAACGTCAAGGACGTCTCCGGCGTCCCCGCTGGTGCGCTTCCGGTGCCCGCGGTGTTCGTCAGCGAGCTGGATGCGCGCAGCGCCCGGCTCGCGTTCGGCGGCGAGAGCGTGCAGGTCGCGCTCCCCGCCCGTGGTCTGCACTATGCGGTGGATGCGGCAGGGGCGACGGCGATGGCCCGTCGCGTGCTCGGGGAGCGATTCCGCCCGGAGGCCGTGGTGGCCGCGATGGCGTCGCTGCGCACCGTCTACGGTCGCGGTGAGACCCTGCGGGTCGGCGACGAGGACATCGAGATCATCATGATGAAGAACCCGCCGAGCCTGCAGCTCAATCTCGACTACCTGAGCGCGCCGCCGGAGCAGGTCTTCGTCGCCGTCGACGAGGGAACGCCCGACCCGTCCTGGGTCTACGACATCGACCTCTCCTCGATCGAGCACGTGGATGTGGTCTCCGGCACCAAGGCGTGGCAGTTCGCCACGCGCTTCGCATACGCGGGCATCCCGGTCGACCAGGTGGTGCCGGAGCTGAAGCCGGCGCTCACCGCCTTCCTCGCCCTCCCGAAGCCCGCGACAGGCACCAAGACCATGATCGTCAACTACGAGCAGATGATGCTGATCCGCAAGCAGCTCGGGTTCCTCGACCTGGAGGGCGGCGAACGATGAGCGTGCTGCGCATCCTGCACCTGTACCCCGGCGAGCTCGGAATCAACGGCGACGCCGGGAACGTGACGGCACTGGTCGAGCGCGCCAGGTGGCGCGGCATCGAGACAGAGGTCGTGCGGCACCAGGTCGGCGGCGTGCTGCCGGACGCGGCGGACATCGTGCACTTCGGCAGCGGGCCGCTGTCGTCGCAGCGCGCCGTGCTGGAGGACGTTCAGCGCATCGCGCCGGCCCTTCGCGCGTGGCGGGATGCCGGCATCCCGATCCTCGCGATCGCAGGCGGCTGGCAGCTCCTCGGCAGTGAACTGGTCACGGCCGACGGCGAACGCCTCGCGGGCGCGGGGGTCTTCCCGACGCGTGCGCAGCTCGGAGCGGTCCGGCATGTCGGCGAGATCGTCGTGCGCACAGCCCAGGGCACCGTCGCCGGGTTCGAGAACCACTCGGCGGTCACCACGCTGGAGGGTGCCGAGCCGTTCGGCCAGATCGTCAGCGGCACGGGCAACGACGGCGGCCAGACCGAGGGCGTGGTGCTCGCCGCTTCCATCGGCACCCACCTGCACGGTCCGCTGCTGCCCATGAATCCGTCGCTCGCCGACCGGATGCTCGCCACCGCACTGCGCGGCGAGGTCCCGGCTGTGCCGCAGACCGAGAGCGTCGACCGCTACGCCGCCAACGCACGCCGCGCGATCGCCGACCGGCTCGGCGTCAAGCTCTAGCCGGCGTCGCGTCCGCTCGCGGCAACGCAGGATAACCGCCGCGACGCGCCACGGGACTCTCCGTCCGGAAGGAGTTCGGCCTCGCTTGCGGCGCTTTCTCCGTTCGGAAGGAGATGCGCGCGGCGCGTCCGCCGCGGGGTCCTGCTCGGCGTCAGCCGACGTACACTCGGGGGACGCGAGCGGCGACGCCGGTGAGCATCTCGTCGGCGATGGTCTCTGCCCAGTCGGCCCACTTCTCGGCGATGACCTCGCCGTTCACGCCGGGGCCGAACAGGATGGCCGTGTCCCCGACCTCCACCCGGCTCGCGCCGACATCGACGAGCATCGAGTCTGCGTCGACCGAGAGCACCCGGCACGGCAGGCCGCCGATGGCGACGTGAGCCTTGGCGATGCCGAGGGTCGGGACGCCGTCCGCGTAGCCGATGCCGATGCGCGCGTGCGTCGTTCCTCCGACGTGGATGTGGGTGACCGGCGCTTCGAGGCGCATCGCGGGGACCAGCCCGAGATCGGCCCCCGTGCTGTCGTCGAAGGGGGAGACACCATACGCGGCGATACCGAACCGCACCAGGTCGAAGCGTGCCTCCGGCATCCGGATTCCGGCAGAGCTGGCAGCGAGGTGGAGGATCTCGAACGTCGCTCCGTGCTCCTCTGCGACCGTGACGGCCTCCCGGAACTGCACCAGCGCGGCCTCGTCGTCCTCGATCGAGGCGTCGGCGAGGTGCGACCAGGCGGCCCGGATGCGCACGATGCCCTGCTCCTGGAGGGCGACGGCCGCATCCACCAGCCCGGGCCAGTCCTCTCGGGTGGCGCCGTTGCGGCTGAGCCCGGTGTCGACTTTGAGGTGCAGGACGGCCGGGCGGTCGGCCCCCGCGGCCGCGATGGCGTCGAGCTGCCAGCGCGCCGAGATGCCGAGTTCGATGTCGGCCTCGATGCCGGCGCGCCAGTCCGTGTCCTGGCCGTGCAGCCAGGCGAGCAGCGGCACGGTGACCCCGGCGTGACGCAGCACGAGACCGGCGGGGATCTCCAGCACGGCGAGCGACGCCGCACCGGAGGCGATGCCCGCCTCGGCGACCGGCAGCAGGCCATGACCGTACGCGTCGGCCTTCACGGCGAGCATCAACTCGGACGGCGCGATCAGCCCGGCGAGGCGGGAGACATTGTGGCGGAGAGCTGCGAGGTCGATGACCGCGCGCGGCAGCGGCTCCGCGATGGCGTCGACGATGGTCATGCGCTGTAGACCCTCTCGATGCGGCGGCCGAGCCGCGAGGTGATGACGGGGGCGGCGATGCCGATGATCTCGGCCCATTCGCGCACGCTTGGGTCACCGGCTGCTGGGTCGCCGAAAAGGATCGCAGGGTCTCCGGGAGAGGCATGGTGGCCATGAAGGTCTACGACGAATTGGTCCATTGCGATCCGGCCCGTGATGCGACCGGAGAAGTCACCGATCCGCACCGGCGCCTTGTTCGTAGCAACGCGCGGAAGACCATCGGCGAATCCCAGCGCGACGAGTGCGAGCGTCGTCTCGTCACGGGTCCGGTATGTGTAGCCGTAGGAAACTCCACTGTCTGCAGGCACCCGTTTGACAGCGATGACTTCGCCGACGAGCCGCATAGCGGGAACAGCGCGCGCGCCCGCCGTCAGTCCGAACAACTCAGGCCCCAGCACGGTCGCGCCGGTCGCGGCCCCCGCATCCCGTGCATCCTGATTGGCGACGCGTGCCCCGGTCAGCCCGCTGTCGGCGAGAGCCGCCGCGTCTTCGAGCCGGGAGACGAGAAAACCGCCGACCCCCGCAGCCGAGAGCGCACGAGCCACGGGGATGAGCCCGTGGCCGTACGCGTCGGCGCGAAGGTCGGCGGTGAGGTCGGTGAGCGACCCGGCAGTTGCAGCGTTGGCCAGGATGGCGTCGAGGTCGATGTGGGCGCGCCTTCGCACGCCTGTCGGCCTTCCGCTCATCGTCTGGGTCGCTGCAGCGTCGCCGGACGCGTTACGCGCGCTGCTCTTCGAAGAGACGTGCCGTCTCGTCGTGCCAGCTGTGCGCGATCTGCGAGAGCTTCTCCTGGTGCTTCTTGCCGTGGTGGGCGCAGAACAGGAGCTCGCCGTTGTTCACGACGACGCGGATGTATGCCTGGGCTCCGCAGCTGTCGCAACGGTCGGCCGCCGTCAGTTGCGGCCCCGATGCGAGCTCGTCAACCGCACCGTTCTCCGTGGTGATCGTCGACATGTGATGCTCCTTTCAGATCGCAACCGTGAACTCGGTATCTCTATAGAACCACGTTCCGCGGGCAACACTGCGCGATTTGCCCGCTATTTCGCTGAACGCGTAGCACACACTCAGCCGGGTGTCGGTGGCGGGCAGCGCATCCGGGAGTACGTAGGCTGGAAGTTGTGTGACGTCGGCACCCATCCGGCGCATCGGAATCGCAAGGAGCGCTCGTGGCGAGCTCGGACTATTCGGCCAGACATCTCTCGGTCCTCGAGGGTCTGGAGGCGGTGCGCAAGCGCCCCGGCATGTACATCGGATCGACCGACTCGCGCGGTCTCATGCACTGCCTGTGGGAGATCATCGACAACTCTGTCGACGAGGCGCTGGCCGGCCACGGCTCGAGCATCGACGTCATCCTGCACAGCGACGACAGCGTCGAGGTGCGCGACAAGGCGCGCGGCATCCCCGTCGACATCGAACCGAAGACCGGGCTGTCCGGCGTCGAGGTCGTCTTCACCAAGCTGCACGCCGGCGGCAAGTTCGGCAGCGGCTCGTACGCCGCGTCCGGCGGTCTGCACGGCGTCGGCGCGTCCGTCGTCAACGCGCTGTCGGAGCGACTCGATGTCGAGGTCGACCGCGACGGCAAGGTCTGGGCGATGTCGTTCCACCGCGGAGAGCCGGGCATCTTCGACGACGGGAAGAACGAGCCGAGCCCGGACGCGCCGTTCACGCCATTCGTGAAGAACAGCGAGCTCCGGGTGGTCGGCAAGGCCGCCAAGGGCGTGACGGGAACGCGCATCCGGTACTGGGCCGATCGGCAGATCTTCACGAAGGGTGCGAACTTCCAGGGCGACGACCTGATCGGCCGCGCGCGTCAGACCGCGTTCCTCGTGCCCGGTCTCTCCATCAGCATCGACGACAAGCGCAGCGAGGAGGGGGAGAGGACCACCTTCGAGTATCAGGGAGGCATCTCCGAGTTCGTCGACTTTCTCGCGCCGGACAGCCCGATCACCGACACCTGGCGGCTGACGGGGAACGGCACGTTCACCGAGACGGTGCCCGTGCTCTCCGACAGCGGGGCGATGCTCCCGACCGAGCTCACGCGCGACTGTCAGGTCGACATCGCCCTGCGCTGGGGAACGGGCTACGACACGGTGATGCGCAGCTTCGTCAACATCATCGCCACCCCGAAGGGCGGCAGCCACCAGACCGGCTTCGACCAGGGGATGCTCAAGTTCCTCCGCGCGCAGGTCGAGCAGAACGCGCGCAGGCTCAAGGTCGGCAACGACAAGCTGGACAAGGACGACGTGATGGCCGGGCTCACCGCCGTGCTCACGGTGCGTCTGCCGGAGCCGCAGTTCGAGGGGCAGACCAAGGAGATCCTCGGCACTCCCGCTGTGCGCGCGATCGTCGCCCAGGTCGTCCAGAAGGCGATGGCGGAGCGCTTCGGCTCGTCCAAGCGCGACGACAAGGCGCAATCGGCGTTGCTGCTCGACAAGGTGGTCGCCGAGATGAAGTCCCGCATCTCCGCGCGCGCCCACAAGGAGACGCAGCGGCGCAAGAACGCGCTGGAGACCTCATCCCTGCCTGCCAAGCTGGTGGACTGCCGGTCGAGCGACGTGGCCAACAGCGAGCTGTTCATCGTCGAGGGCGACTCGGCGCTGGGCACAGCGCGGCGCGCGCGCGACAGCGAGTACCAGGCGCTGCTGCCGATCCGCGGCAAGATCCTCAATGTGCAGAAGGCGTCGGTCTCCGACATGCTCTCCAACGCGGAGTGCGCGGCGATCATCCAGGTGATCGGAGCGGGTTCCGGCCGCAGCTTCGACCTGGCGACGGCCCGCTACGGCAAGGTCATCATCATGTCCGATGCGGATGTGGACGGTGCGCACATCCGGACCCTGCTGCTGACGCTGTTCTTCCGCTACATGCGGCCGATGATCGAGGAGGGGCGCGTGTTCGCGGCCGTTCCTCCGCTGCACCGCGTGATCGTGGTGAACCCGGGATCGAAGCCGAACGAGACCATCTACACATACTCGGAGGCGGAACTGCAGGCGGTGCTGGCCGACCTCAAGAAGCGCAACAAGCGCTACCAGGAGCCGATCCAGCGCTACAAGGGACTCGGCGAGATGGATGCTGACCAGCTCGCGACCACGACGATGGACCGCCACCACCGCACGCTGCGGCGCGTGCGCGTTCCCGATGCCGAGCAGGCCTCGCGCGTCTTCGAACTCCTGATGGGCAACGACGTCGCCCCGCGCAAGGAGTTCATCATCGCCGGAGCAGACGACCTCTCCCGGGCCCGCATCGACGCCTGACCTCCGCTCCCAAGCAATCGAGCCCAGGCTTTTTCACCGTATTCAGCGCGAATACGGTGAAAAAGCCTGGGCTCGATTGCTTGGGGGCTAGGCGAGGCGGCGGCCGATGGAGCCGACGACCATGTCGAGGGGGGCGCCGGAGGCGTCGCGGCGCACCGGGGTGTCCGGGAGCGCCCGCGCTGCGCCGTCGGGTGCGACGGCCAGGGCCGGGGCGCGACCGACCCAGGCGAGCTGGAGCTCGGTCTCGCCCTTGAGGAAGCGCTGCGAGCGCACCCCGCCGGTCGCGCGTCCCTTGGCGGGGAACTCGGCGAACTCGCTGAGCTTGCCGCTGCCGGGGTCTGCGCCCAGCAGCGTGTCGCCGCCCGCCGCGATGGTGACCACGACCGTCTCGTCCTTCTCCTCGGCCGGAACGCTGCCGAAGAAGACGACCCGCGCATCCGCACCCAGGTTGATGCCGGCCATGCCGCCGGCGGAGCGACCCTGCGGGCGCACGGCGGAGGCCGCGAAGCGCAGCAACTGGCTGTCGCTCGCAACGAACACGAGCTCGTCCGTCTCTTCACCCTGCAAGGCTCCGACCACCTCGTCGCCCGCCTTCAGCGCGATGATCTCGAACTCCGGCTTGTTGGCCCAGTCGCCGGCGGTGACCCGCTTCACGACGCCCTGCTTCGTGCCGAGTGCGATCGAACGCGGAGCGTCGAGCGAGACGACGGCCAGGATGCGTTCCTTGCGGTCGGCGAGGGCGAGGTAGTCGCCGATCTTCACCCCTGCGCCGAGCTGGATCGAGTTCACCGGGGCCGCGGGCAGGTCGACGGGGGAGAACCGGATGAGGCGCCCGCGGTTCGTGACGGCTCCGATCTCGGTGCGCGTCGTGGTGTCGAGCTGCGACAGGATCGCGTCGTGCTTGCTGCGCCTGGCGGGAGCGGCGATGCGGTCGAGACCGCCGTCGTCGCCCGCCTGCTGGTCCACCCTCAGGATGCGGCCGGTGGTCGACAGCAGCACGCGGCACGGCACGTCGGCCACTTCGAGCACCACCTGCTGCTTGCCGCGCGCCGACGCCGTCGCGATGGACGGTCGCGCCTCGGTGAGCAGCGTGCGGCGCGGGGTGCCGAACTTCACGGCGACCTGCTCCAGCTCGTCGGAGACGAGGGCGTTGATGCGGTCGCGGCTGGACAGCAGCTCCTCCAGCTCGGCGATCTCCGCTTCGAGCTGGGCCTTCTCCGTCTCCAGCTCGATGCGGGAGAACTTGGTCAGGCGACGCAGTCGCAGTTCGAGGATGTAGTCGGCCTGCAGAGTGCTGAGGTCGAACACATCCATCAGCCTGGTGCGCGCCTGCTCGGTGTCATCGCTGGTGCGGATGACCTGGATGACCTCGTCGATGTCGACGATGGCGATCAGGAGGCCCTCGACCAGGTGCAGTCGTTCCTTGCGCCTGGCGAGCCGGAACTGCGAGCGACGAGTGACCACCTGGATGCGGTGCCCGAGGTACACGGACAGCAGCTCACGCAGCCCCAGGGTCTGCGGGCCGCCCTCGACGAGAGCGACGTTGTTGATCGAGAAGCCGTCTTCGAGCGGGGTGTGCCGGTAGAGCTGTTCGAGCACCGCCTCCGGGCTGAACCCCGTCTTGATGCCGATCACGAGCCGCAGGCCGTGCTGGCGGTCGCTCAGGTCGGTGACGTCGGAGATGCCGGAGAGCTTCTTGGAGTTGACGCCGTCCTTGATCTTCTCGATCACCTTCTCCGGGCCGATCAGGTACGGCAGCTCGGTGACGACCAGGCCGCTCTTGCGCGCGGTGATCGACTCGACGGTGACCTTGGCGCGGGTCTTGAAGCTGCCTCGGCCGGTGGCGTACGCATCCCTGACGCCGGACAGGCCGACGATCGTCCCGCCGGTGGGCAGGTCGGGGCCGGGCACGTACTCCATCAGGTCGTCGAGCGTCGCATCCGGATGCGCCAGCAGGTGCCGGGCGGCGCCGACCACCTCGATGAGGTTGTGCGGGGCCATGTTGGTCGCCATGCCGACCGCGATGCCGCTCGCGCCGTTGACCAGGAGGTTCGGGAAGGCGGCGGGCAGCACATCCGGCTGCATGAGCTGGTTGTCGTAGTTGGGGACGAAGTCGACGACGTCCTCGTCCAGGTCCTCCGCGAGGGCGAGGGCCGCTGCGGCGAGCCGCGCCTCGGTGTACCGGGGTGCGGCAGGGCCGTCGTCCAGGGAGCCGAAGTTGCCGTGCCCGTCGATCAGCGGCACGCGAAGGGTGAAGTCCTGCGCCATGCGCACGAGCGCGTCGTAGATGGCGCTGTCGCCGTGCGGGTGCAGCTTTCCCATGACCTCGCCGGTGACGCGCGCGGACTTGACGTGCCCGCGGTCGGGGCGCAGGCCCATCTCGGTCATCTGGTACAGGATGCGCCGCTGAACGGGCTTCAGGCCGTCGCGCGCATCCGGAAGTGCTCGCGAATAGATCACGGAGTACGCGTACTCGAGGAAGGAGCCCTGCATCTCGGTCGTGACGTCGACGTCTTCGATGCGTTCGGTGGTGCCCGCGGTGGCCTGGTCGTCTGCTGGTGTCATTCGTGCAATCTCGGGAGGGGAGAGAGGGGCCGCAGGCGGTCACTGGTGTGACAAACTGGGCCGGATGCCCCCCATGCTACCGGCCGCCTTCACCACGCGAGCGAGCCTTGCCGCTGTTCTGCCAAGTTCCCTGGCGGCGCTGAGCGGCGATGCGAATGCGCTCGACCTGCCCGCCCTCGATCACGTGGTGGTCCTGGTGGTGGACGGCCTCGGGGCGTCGTCGTTGCGAGCCCGCTCCGGTCACGCCCGCACGCTCGCCCCGCTGCTCGGCAAGGCGACGACGATCGACGCCGGTTTCCCGACGACAACGGCCTCCGCTCTCGCCACGCTCGCCACCGGCACGACGCCAGGCGAGCACGGCCTGGTCGGCTACCGCGCGCTCGACACGGCCAACGACAGGGTCGTCAACCAGCTCAGCGGCTGGGACGACCGCCTCGACCCGGCCACCTGGCAGCGTTCGCGCACAGTGTTCGAGCAGGCTCGGGATGCGGGAGTGGCCACCCGCGCGATCGGCCTGCAGAAGTACAGCGACTCCGGGTTCACGGCTGCCGTGCTGCGCGGAGCGGAGTTCGTCGGCGGCCGGACGATGGCCGACCGCTTCCAGGCGGCTACCGAGGTCGTGCAGACTCCGGGGCCGGGCCTCACCTATCTCTACGTCGCCGAGCTCGACCAGCTCGCCCATGCCAAGGGCTGGGAGTCACCGGAGTGGACCTCCGCCCTCGAGACGCTGGACGCACTGGTCGCGTCGTTCGCGCGCCGACTCGGTCCGAAGCAGGGGATGCTGCTCACCGCCGACCACGGCGTCGTGGATGTTCCGGCGAGCGGTCACGTGCTCTTCGACACCGCACCCGAGCTGATCGACGGCGTGCGCCTGATCGCGGGCGAGCCGCGCTTCCTGCATCTGCACCTCGACCGGCCGGACGACGCGACCGCCGTCGCGGAGCGCTGGCGGTCGATCGAGGGGGACAGGGCGTGGGTCGCGACCAGGCAGGAGGCGGTGGACGCCGGCTGGTTCGGGCCGTCCGTGCATCCCGAGGTCGCGCCACGGATCGGCGACGTGCTCGTCGGGGCGCGCAAACGGGTGGCGTATTACGACTCCCGCGACCCGCTGGACACCGGGCGCGGCATGATCGGCCAGCACGGGTCGCTCACTGCGGACGAGACGCGGGTTCCTCTGCTCCGGTTCGGGGCTGCGGGCTGACGGTGGGCAGTTCCGCCTCGTTCGGGTCCTCCGGGGCGGGCGGCAGGTGCCGGGGGCGGAGGCGGAGGACGGACCTGGCCCACTGCCACCAGTACGCGATCCCGCGGCCGGGACCCCAGTCCTTGAGCATCATCGCGCGCTTCTCCACGATGTGCCAGGACAGCCACGCGCACACGGCCGTGACGATGGTCGCGCCGAGCAGGTACGGGACGAAACCGAGCCTGTATAGGCCGAAGTATGCGAGCGTCTGCTGCACCAGGAAGCCGTAGATGTAGACGCCGTATGAGTAATCGTTGGTGCGGCCCACTCGGCGCAGGGGAGCGGGGAGGATCGCGCCGAGCCACAGCACGAAGTACACGCCGGCGGGAACGCCGAGCACGGCGTAGCCGCCGTTCAGGAGGGTGAGTACGAGCACGAGGCCGCTGGCGATGCCGAGCCGGTGGTCGAGCGGGATCGAGCGCGAGTACACGGCGATCAGCGCACCGACCATGAACGGGTAGCTCATCCAGAGCAGGAGCACGCTGCCGAACAGCGGGGTGACGTTCCCCATCGTGCCGGGGGCGACGAGCTGCACGATCTGGCCGATGGCGATCAGAGCGGTGATGGCGGCCACGATGGGGCGGGCTTTGAGCAGCACGGCGGAGGCGCAGAGGACCGCGATGATCAGGTAGCAGGTCCACTCGTAGTCGAGGGTCCAGAGCGAGCCGTTGAGCACGCTGGCGCCCGTCTGGCGGCCGTACGGCGTGGTGCTCTGGAAGACGTCCTGGATGCCGAACGAGCCGACCCGCAGCGTCCAGTTCGAGGCGAGGTAGTGCCACGGGCTCGTCGGGGCGAGTGAGAAGTACGCGGTGAAGGAGTGCCCGTCGAGCACCCAGATCAGCGGGCCGACGACGAATGCGCCGACGGCAAGCACCACGAGGAAGGCAGGGAAGATGCGCAGCACACGACGCCACAGGAACTGCAGGACGTCGGCGGACATCCCGCTCTTGGCGATCAGGTAGCCGCTGATGGCGAAGAAGCCGGCGACGGCGAGCGAGCCGAGGTTGGCCTGGTCGTGCGTGTACCTGCCGCCGAAGTCGGGCCCGAACCCGCCGAGCGGGAACGAGTGGTCGACCAGGACGAAGAACGCAAGCACGAGGCGGATGAAGCCCAGTGCGTTGTCGTGTCCGCGCAGGCCGACGCCGATGGAGCGCAGGGAGGCGTCGGCAGAAGGCATCCGATTATCCTAAGGGACGGCCGGGGCGAGAACGGACCCGGCCGTCACGGCTGCTATGCGAGGTCGTCGTCGGTGCGGGCACCGAACACGATCTCGTCCCAACTCGGCATGGATGCGCGGCCCTTCTTGCCCGCACGCGCTGACGCGGACGAGGAATCGGGCGACGGCGCGGAGGACGACGGCGCTGTGGAGGACGACGCTGACGACGGCGCGGGAGCCGAAGACTCCGGCACCTCCGGCGCGGCGTCGACCGGCGTGTCGAAGATCGCGATCGGCTCGTCGACGACCCGGAACGGCGCGTCGCCGAGCTCGGGGGCGTCTCCGCGCGCATCCACCGGCTCGTCGTAGACCGCTGCCTCACGCTCACCGCGGCGGCGGCGCAGGGCTTCGAGCAGGTCCGCGGTCTGGTGCAGGTCGCGCGGGGTCTCGTCGTCGGCGCGCTTGATGGCGGAGACGGCGATCGAGTTGTTGGCGCCGTTGGGCGTGCGGCTGTACGTCAGCGGTTCGAGCGGCTGCGTGATCTCCGGGCCGAGCAGGTCGGGAGCCTCAGGGAACGTGAATGCTCCGCTGTCGAAACGGGACTCGTCCGGCTCGCCCTCGTGCGGCATCACGGCGCGCAGCCGCGGGATGAGGGTGCCCCCCTTGAGCTCGCCGGCCTGCGAGAGCGTGGTCGCCTCGGAGTTGAGCGGGGCGAGAGCGTGCTTGCGCGCGTCGTAGCCCCAGCGGGCGTCGTGGTCGATCTGGTCGGCCGTGAACTCCAGCTTGACGATCCAGCCGGCCTCGCTGTCCTTCCAGCTCGCCCAGCGCTCGCCTGCGACGCCGAGCGATGCCAGCCGGTCGCGGATGACCGTGCCGAAGGTGTTGCCCTCGCCGAGCGGATCGACGTCCGCAGTCGTGTGCACGGGCACGCTGAGCGCGCTCGCGACGATGTGTTCGCGCTCGGCGACGATCGGTCCCTCGAAGCGCTGAACGTAGTCGAGCGGGGCGCCTGTGACGCTTGCGACGTCCTCGGCGGACATACCGGAGCGGATGTGCGCCTGCACTTCCCGCGGCGACAGCTTGGGCGCTGTGGCCGACGTCTCCTGCCTGACCTGGCGGATCTTCGACTGCAGCACATCGTCGACGGCGATGCGGAACCGCTCACCGTCGTCGCCGACGGCGAGCAATGCGCCGTTCTCGACCCCGATGACCTTTAAATCCTGCATAGTGGATGCCTTCCCAACCGCGTGCGTACCGGCCCAGGATGCCACGGAAACGAGCGGAATCCGGGGAATAACCGTGGCGTGCCGGAAGTTGAAAACCGAGCAATAGCCGAGAGGCACCCGAGTGGTTTGCTATTCGCACCCCGATGATGCAAACTATGGCCGCCGATTGCGAAGAATCGGCCGTTAAGTACGAGAAGTGGATGGGCATGGCAACGGATTACGACGCACCGCGGAAGACCGAAGACGACTCCGAGTCGATCGAGGCCCTCAAGGAGCGAGTTCCGGACAAGATGTCCGGTGTCGTCGACGTCGAAGACGCTGACAACCCGGGTGGATACGAGCTTCCGGGAGCCGACCTGTCGGACCTCGACCTCGATGTCGTGGTGCTCCCGCCGCAGGCGGATGAGTTCACCTGTGTGAACTGCTTCCTGGTGAAGCACCGTTCACAGATCGACCACGAGACCAAGCTCGGACCGATCTGTGTGGAGTGCGCCGCCTAAGGGCGAACAGTTACGACGCGAGTCGAGCCTCATCGAGAACCCGGACCAGTCGGTCCGGGTTTCTTGTTGAGATGAGCCAGTACGGCGCTGGGTCGCTCGCGTCGAGCACGGGGACCTTGACCACGGGCTTGACCCAGCCGCGGATGAGCAGCCAGGCGCGCGCATCCAGCAGGCGGCCGCGCTGCAGCGAAGCGTCCTCTCCCGTGTATGCGGTGGGCTCTCCGACGAACTCCAGCGGGATGCTCGCCCGCCCGGCGATCAGTTCGCTCTTCGTCACGCGCACGGGAGCGGCGGACGACATGATCATCCCGACGATCGCCAGGTAGAACACGATGGCGAGAACGATCCCGACCACCATGTTGATCGGCGCGAAGACGAGGATGGTCGCGGGGATCACGAGGGCGGTCGAAATGTAGAGCCAGGGGGCCGCCCACAGGCGCTCACGGTACAGGTCCATGCTCCTATTCGATCAGACTTCTGCACTACCCTCGACACGTGACCGATACCGTTGATGTTCCGATCGTCGCGAACACCCTTCCTGTCTACGCCCACCCAGGCGACGCCGGAGCCGATCTGTGCGCTGCGGAGGCTGTGAATCTGGCTCCAGGACAGCGCCACACGGTGCCGACGGGCGTGTCGATCGCCCTCCCTGACGGCTTCGCGGCTTTTGTGGTTCCTCGCAGCGGATTGGCAGCGAAGCACGGCATCACGATCGTGAACGCGCCGGGAACAGTGGATGCGGGATATCGCGGAGAGATCCGCGTGACCGTTCTGAACACCGACAGTTCGATGCCGTACGATATCGCCGTCGGCGACAGGATCGCCCAGTTGATCGTCATGCCGGTCACGCGGGCCGTCTTCGTGCCCGTCGACCGTCTGCAGGACAGCCACCGCGGAACGGCGGGATTCGGTTCGTCCGGCTACACAGTCACCCAGTCAGGAGAACACGCTTGAGCGACACCAACGACACCAGCAGCGATAGCTGGGAGAAGTCGGCGCCGGAGGACCGCGAGACGGAGGGACCGCTCGACGAGAGCGAGGCCAACCCCGTGCGTCCGTACGTCGACCTCGGCGGCGTCAAGATCCTCCCGCGCGAAGGCCTGCACCTCCGTCTCGAAGTGGAGGAGGAGACGCAGCGCGTCGTCGCCGTCGGCCTGGACTACGCCAACTCGACGCTGCAGGTGCAGCCCTTCGCCGCACCGCGGTCGAGCGGCCTGTGGCACGAGATCCGCGAGCAGATCACCGAGCAGGTCAACCGCCAGGGCGGCCGCACGTCGGAGCGCGACGGCGTGTTCGGCCCAGAACTGGTGGCCGAGATCCCCGTCGCCGCCCCCGCAGGCGGACCTGGCGAGACCCGCGTCGCGCGCTTCGTCGGCGTCGACGGCCCTCGCTGGTTCCTCCGCGGCGTGATCGCGGGCGACGCGGCCATCAAGCCGGAGGCAGCGGCCCTCGTCGAAGACCTGTTCCGCAGCATCGTGGTCGTCCGCGGCAACTCGCCGATGCCGCCGCGCGACCTCATCCCGCTCCGGATGCCGACGGCTCCCGAGTCCGGTCCAGACAGCTACACCTCCCTCTAGGCAGGACACCGTGACCGACCGCTCCGACAGGGAGCACGACGCAGAGCGCTCGATCGACCAGGCGCAGCAGGCCGACGCGGAGCGGGTGGACCGGCAGCGGATGGAGCCCGACGAGAAGGCCGCGGCGACCATCGGCGAGTCCCTCGCCCGCGCCGCGCAGAAGTCCGGCCTCGGCCAGCTCGCCGACGGAGACACCCCGACCGGCGTCGCGCTGCTCGGCGCGCTCGGCGGCATCCGCGGTCTCGCCGAGACGATCATCCCTGGTCTCGTCTTCCTGATTCTGTTCACCTTCACGCAGAACGTCCCGCTGTCGATCGGCTGCTCCGTGGCGGTCGCCGTGGTGTTCACCGCGATCCGGATCATCGGCAAGACGCCCGTGACGCAGGCCATCGCCGGGCTGCTCGGCGTCGGCATCTCCGCGATCCTCGCCCTCATCACCGGGCGCGGCGAGGACAACTTCATCCTCGGCATCTGGACGAACGCCGCTTACGGCGCGGCTCTCCTGATCTCGATCCTCGTGCGCTGGCCGCTCATCGGCCTCGCCGCCGGATACCTGATGGGCAACGGCCTCGCCTGGCGCAGCGTCCGCAGCACGTTCCGCGTGATGCAGGCGCTCACCTTCCTCTGGTTCCTGCTGTTCGCCGCCCGGCTGCTGGTGCAGGTGCCGCTCTACCTCGCCCACACGGACGCGGCGACGAGCGCCCTGGCCCTGACCAAGCTGCTCATGGGCGTCCCGCTCTACGCGCCACTGCTCCTGATCACCTGGTTCGTCGTGCGCGGCCAGTTCCCGACGCCGCAGAAGAAGCCAGCAGAGGGGTAGGCCATGCTGGATGCGCGAACCAGGGAGGGGCTGACCAGCGCACAGGTCGCCGAGCGTCATCAGGACGGTCGCGGCAACACCCAGCGCCAGCCGAGTTCGCGCTCCATCGGCGACATCCTCCGCGAGAACATCTTCACGCTCTTCAACGGCATCCTGACCGTCTGCTTCGTGGCGGTGCTCGTGCTCGGCGACCTGCGCGACGGCTTCTTCTACGGCGTCGTCGTCGTGAACGCGCTGATCGGCATCGTGCAGGAGGTGCGCGCCAAGATCGTCCTGGATCGCGCGGCGCTGCTCGCCGCACCGGAGAGCAGGGTGCGCCGCGACGGGGTCGTGGTCACGGTGCCGGTGGACGGCGTCGTGCTCGACGACCTGCTCGTGCTGCGGCCAGGCGACCAGCTCCCCGCCGACGCGCGTGTGGTGGAGAGCACGGGGCTGTCACTGGACGAGTCGATGCTCACGGGGGAGTCCGACCCGGTGTTCAAAGACGACGACGCCACGCTCCTCTCCGGGTCCCATGTCGCCTCCGGCACCGGGTACGCGGTCGTCACGGCGGTCGGGGCCGACTCGTACGCCAGCAAGCTGACGAGCGAGATCCGCCGCCACACGCTCGTGCACTCGGAACTGCGCGACGCGACCAATCGCATCCTGGTGTACCTGTCCTGGATCCTCGGCCCTGTCATCCTGATCACGCTCATCGGCCGGGTGCTCGCGTACGGCGGCTGGAGCGAGCTGTTCGTGGATGCACGCTGGCGGCGGGCGCTGCTGGATGCGGTCGCCGCGGTGGTCGGGATGATCCCGGAGGGCCTCGTGCTGCTGACGAGCCTCGCGTTCGGCGTCGCGGCGATCCAGCTCGCGGCCCGCAAGGTGCTCGTGCAGGAGCTCGCCGCCGTCGAGGTGCTCGCCCGCGTCGACGTGCTCTGCCTCGACAAGACGGGGACGCTCACCACGGGCGAGCTCGTGTTCGACAGGACGGAGGCGGCGGGGGACGCGGTTCCCGATGACCTTGCGAGGGTCGCTCTCGCGGCCTTCGGCGCCGACGACGCAGGCAACGCCACGTCGGGGATCCTGTCGAGCGCATTCAGGTCCGACCGGTTCCGGGTGCTGCGGAGGGTGCCGTTCTCGTCCGCCACAAAGTACAGCGGCCTCGTGATGGCGGTCGACGGCGAGGAGTCGTCGTGGCTGCTCGGTGCGCCGGAGAGGGTGCTCGCCGCGCATCCGGACGAGTTGGCCAGGGCGAACGCCATCGCGGCGACGGGACAGCGCACGCTCGCGCTCGCCCGCTCCGTCGAACCGCTTCCGCCCGGCTCCCACGTGCCGCTCGACGGACGGGAGGTGCTGCCTGCGCTGCTCATCGTGCTGAGCGAGACCGTGCGGCCGGAGGCGAGGCAGACACTCGGCTACTTCGGCGAGCAGGCGGTGCGCGTCGTCATCATGTCGGGCGACAACCCGATCACCGTCGCCGCCATCGCGCGCGCCCTCGACCTCCCTGGCGAAGCAGTGGATGCGTCGACCCTGGCCGACGACGCCGCTCTCGCCGAGGCGCTGGCCACGGCGAACATCTTCGGCCGGGTGAGCCCGGAGCAGAAGCGAACGGCCGTCGGGCTGCTGCGCGAGCAGGGCAGGACCGTCGCGATGACCGGCGACGGCGTGAACGACGCGATGGCGATCAAGGACGCGAACCTCGGCATCGCGATGGGCAGTGCGACAGCGGCGACCAAGGCGGTCAGCCGGCTGGTGCTGCTGGACGATCGCTTCGACAAGCTTCCGGACGTGCTGGCCTTCGGCCGCAGGGTGATCGCGAACGTCGAACGCGTCTCCAACATCTTCCTGGCGAAGACCGTGTACGGCATCGTCCTCGCACTGGTCAGCGCCGTGCTGCTCCTGCCCTTCCCGTTCCTTCCCCGGCAACTGACCCTGGTGTCGACGCTCGCCATCGGCATCCCGTCGTTCTTCCTCGCGCTCGCGCCGAACGCCCGCATCTACACGCCCGGCGTGCTGCGACGAGTGCTGCGGTACTCCATCCCGACCGGGCTGATCGCGGGGGCGACGGCGGTGATCGCCTATCTGCCGCTGTATCGGAGCATCCCGCTGCGGGAGGCGAGGAGCGTGACGACGATCGCGCTGTTCTGCGTCTCGCTGTGGATCCTGTGCGTGCTCACCCGGCCGCTCAGCGGACCGCGGCTCGCTCTGCTCGGAGCGGTCGCGGCTGCGATGGTACTGGTGTGCGTGATCCCGGCCACGGCGGAGTTCTTCCAGATGCATGTCCCGCTGTCGCCGGAGCTGGCCTGGGGCATCGCGGTCGGGGCGGTGGGAGCGGCGGGAATCGAACTCTTCTATCGCTTCGCCAGACGGCGCGGCCTGGTGTTCGATCGCGTGTGACGCGTGGTAGATTTATCTTGACGTCAAGATATCTTTTCCAGTGGCGGACTTAGGATTGCCTTGCTGGAAACTCGGTTCGACGGACAACCAAGATGGACATTCGAAGGCATGCGTCACCAGGCCTGCCGATGAAGGAGAGGGCAACGTGTCTGCGGTAAACAGCTTCGGTGCAAAAGACACCCTGACGGTCGGATCGACCGACTACCAGGTATTCCGGATCGACAAGGTCGACGGATACAAGAGACTTCCGTTCAGCCTCAAGGTTCTGCTGGAGAACCTGCTGCGCACGGAGGACGGCGCGAACATCACCGTCGACCACATCCAGGCCCTCGCGGGCTGGGACCCGGCCGCTGAGCCGGACACGGAGATCCAGTTCACTCCGGCGCGCGTGATCATGCAGGACTTCACCGGCGTGCCGTGCATCGTCGACCTCGCCACCATGCGCGAGGCGGTCTCCGCCCTCGGCGGCGACCCCAAGAAGATCAACCCGCTCGCGCCGGCCGAGATGGTCATCGACCACTCGGTGATCGCCGACCTGTTCGGCACGGAGAACGCACTGGAGCGCAACACCGACATCGAGTACGAGCGCAACGGCGAGCGTTACCAGTTCCTGCGCTGGGGCCAGACCGCGTTCGACGACTTCAAGGTCGTCCCGCCGGGAACCGGCATCGTGCACCAGGTCAACATCGAGTACCTGGCCCGCGTCACGATGACCCGTGAGGTCGGAGGCGAACTGCTCGCATACCCGGACACCTGCGTCGGCACCGACTCGCACACCACGATGGTCAACGGCCTCGGAGTGCTCGGCTGGGGCGTCGGCGGCATCGAGGCAGAGGCGGCCATGCTCGGACAGCCCGTCTCCATGCTCATCCCGAAGGTCGTCGGCTTCAAACTGACCGGTGCCATCCCGACCGGCGTGACCGCGACGGACGTGGTGCTCACCATCACGCAGATGCTGCGCAAGCACGGCGTCGTCGGCAAGTTCGTCGAGTTCTACGGAGCAGGCGTCGCCGAGGTGCCGCTCGCCAACCGCGCCACCATCGGAAACATGAGCCCGGAGTTCGGTTCGACGGCCGCCATGTTCCCGATCGACGACGTGACCCTCGACTACCTGCGCCTCACCGGCCGCAGCGAGGAGCAGATCAAGCTCGTCGAGGAGTACTCGAAGCTGCAGACCCTGTGGCACGACGCCTCCGTCGAGCCCGTGTTCAGCGAGTACCTCGAGCTCGACCTGTCGACGGTCGTCCCGTCGATCGCCGGGCCGAAGCGCCCGCAGGACCGCATCGAGCTGAGCGGCGCCAAGGAGCAGTTCGAAAAGGACCTCGTCGACTACGCGGAGATCTCGCACGACATCGTCGACCTGACGATCTCGGAGTCGTTCCCGGCGTCCGACCCCGGCGAGCTGAGCCCGGAGGACTCGCACAGCACGCACGAGCACCACCACCACAGCCACTCGCCCAAGACCGCGTCCAACCCGACGCCGGTCACGCTGGCCGAGTCGGGCACGGAGTTCACGATCGACCACGGCGCGGTCGCCATCGCGGCGATCACCTCGTGCACGAACACGTCGAACCCGTCCGTGATGCTCGCCGCCGGCCTCCTCGCCCGCAACGCGGCGCAGAAGGGCCTCAAGGCCAAGCCGTGGGTCAAGACCACGCTGGCTCCCGGCTCCAAGGTCGTCACCGACTACTACGAGAAGGCCGGTCTGACCAGCTACCTCGAAGAGCTCGGTTTCTACACGGTCGGCTACGGCTGCACCACCTGCATCGGAAACTCCGGCCCGCTGATCGACGAGATCTCGCAGGCGGTCAACCAGAACGACCTCGCGGTCACCGCGGTCCTCTCCGGAAACCGCAACTTCGAGGGTCGCATCAACCCCGACGTGAAGATGAACTACCTGGCGAGCCCGCCCCTGGTCATCGCGTACGCCCTCGCCGGTTCGATGAACTTCGACTTCGAGGTGGATGCGCTCGGCACGGACGCGGACGGCAACGACGTGTTCCTCAAGGACATCTGGCCGGACGCCGCCGAGGTGCAGGAGACCATCGACTCCTCGATCAACGAGGGCATGTTCACCCACGAGTACGCGAGCGTGTTCGAGGGCGACGAGCGCTGGAAGTCGCTGCCGACCCCGACCGGCTCGGTGTTCGAGTGGGACGAGAAGTCCACCTACGTGCGGAAGCCCCCGTACTTCGACGGCATGACGCTGGAGACCACTCCGGTCACCGACATCGCAGGGGCACGCGTCCTCGCGAAACTCGGCGACTCGGTCACCACCGACCACATCAGCCCCGCCGGAAACATCAAGGCGGACAGCCCCGCCGGCCGCTACCTCGACGAGCACGGCATCGAGCGCAAGGACTTCAACTCCTACGGCTCGCGCCGAGGCAACCACGAGGTGATGATCCGCGGAACCTTCGCCAACATCCGCCTGAAGAACCAGCTCCTGGACGGCGTCGAGGGCGGATACACCCGCGACTTCACGCAGGAGGGCGGCCCGCAGTCGTTCATCTACGACGCGTCGCAGAACTACCAGGCACAGGGCACCCCGCTGGTCATCTTCGGCGGCAAGGAGTACGGCTCCGGTTCATCCCGCGACTGGGCGGCGAAGGGCACGAGCCTCCTCGGTGTCCGCGCGGTCATCACGGAGAGTTTCGAGCGCATCCACCGGTCGAACCTGATCGGCATGGGCGTGGTTCCGCTGCAGTTCCCCGCAGGCGAGAGCTGGGCGTCGCTCGGCCTCGACGGCACGGAGATCGTCTCGATCTCCGGGCTGGAGGAGCTGAACCAGGGCACGACGCCGAAGACGGTGCACGTGGTCGCCGAGCCGAGCAGCGACTCGCCCGCCGGAAAGCAGACCATCGAGTTCGACGCGGTCGTCCGCATCGACACCCCGGGTGAGGCGGACTACTACCGCAACGGTGGCATCCTGCAGTACGTGCTGCGGAGCCTCGTCTAGCGCACGCACGCGAGCGGCCGGTGACCGGATGGTCACCGGCCGCTTCCATTTGTGTGCCTGATGGGCGTACGCTGTCGTCATGACCATCATCAAGCAGGAACGTCTTGCCGTGCGCGTCACCGCGCAGCAGAAGCAGACGATCGAGCGCGCCGCGGAAGTGATGGGACGCAATGTCACCGAATTCTCCGTGGATGCGCTCACCGAGCGTGCAGAGGAGGTCCTCGCCGACCGCTCCGCCTTCGGCGTCTCGCCCCAGGCGTGGGCCGAGTTCTCCGCCCGCCTCGACGAGCCGGCTCGCCCCGTCGCCGAGCTCGTCGAGCTGCTGAAGCGGCCGTCCGTCTTCGACGAGTGAGTGATCGTAACGCGTGAGTGGATTCACCGCTCCGGCGCGCCTGACGCCGGAGCACGAGCTGGCCGACTTCACCTGCGGTAACGCCGCGCTGGACTCGTGGTTCCGTGACCGCGCGCTGCGGAACGAGGTGTCGGGCGCATCCCGAACGTATGTCACGCGGATCACCGGCAGCGCGAGAGTCGCCGGGTTCTACACCCTGGCGGCGTCCTCTGTCCTGCTCGCGGATGCGCCCGGCTCGGTGAGGCGGAACATGCCGTCGCCGATCCCGGTCATCCTGCTCGGGCGGCTCGCGGTGGATCGTGACTCCCAGGGGGCGGGCCTCGGCGCCTCTCTGTTGCAGGATGCGGTGCTTCGCGTCACTGCGGCAGCGGAGGCGGTCGGCGTTCGGGCCATGCTCGTGCACGCCATCGACGACGCAGCGGTCGCCTTCTACCGGCATTTCGGATTCTCGCCGTCGCCCCTGGACGAGCAGACGCTGTTCCTCGCGCTGTCGACGATCAGGAAGAGCGCCACGGCGGCGGTGCTCGGATGATGATCCGGATTCGCCGTTTCGGAGCGAGCTTCGATTTGTGCGCGCCTAGACTCGAAGCATGAGCATCCTCGAGACCATCCACGGTCCCCGCGATCTGGACAAGCTCTCGGAAGAGGAGCTCGTTCGGCTGGCGGGGGAGATCCGCGCGTTCCTGGTCGCGAACGTCGCGAAGACCGGGGGGCACCTCGGGCCCAACCTCGGCGTGGTCGAGTCGACCATCGCCATCCACCGGGTCTTCGACTCCCCGCGGGACGCCATCGTGTTCGACACCGGGCACCAGTCGTACGTTCACAAGCTCCTCACCGGGCGGCAGGACTTCTCGCAGCTCCGGCAGCGCGGCGGGCTCGCCGGATACCCGCAGCGGTCGGAGTCCGAGCACGACATCGTGGAGAGTTCGCACGCCTCCAGTTCGCTGTCCTGGGCGGACGGGATCTCGCGCGCTTTCGCGATGACCGGGCAGGACGACCGGCACGTGATCGCCATGGTCGGCGACGGCGCGCTCACCGGCGGCATGACGTGGGAGGCGCTGAACAACATCAGCGACGACAACACCCGCAAGCTCATCATCGTCGTCAACGACAACGGACGTTCGTACGCGCCGACCATCGGCGGCATGGCCCGCTTCCTCAACACGGTGCGCACGCGGCGCAGCTACCGCAACCTCTACCTGTCGAGCCGCAAAGCGTTCGACAAGCTGGGCGGGCCCGGCCAGTCGTTCTACCGCGGCATCCGCGGCGGCCTGCACGGGTTCCTCAGCCGCTTCTCCAACAACGAGGCCCTGTACTCCAACCTCGACATCAAGTACATCGGGCCGGTGCACGGCCACGACATCGAAGCGATGGAAGAGGCGCTCCGGCAGGCCAAGAACTACGGCGCCCCGGTGATCGTGCACGCCATCACGCAGAAGGGCCGCGGCTATGAGCCGGCGCTCCGGGATGCGGCGGACCAGTTCCACTCCGTCAACAAGATCGACCCGGAGACGGGGGAGCCGATCGAGAGTTCGAGCAAGCCGTCGTGGACGAGCGTGTTCGCCGACGAGATCGTGTCGCTCGCCGAGAAGGACGAGAAGATCGTCGGCATCACCGCCGCGATGCTCCGCCCGACCGGCCTGCACAGGTTCGCCGAGCGTTTCCCCGAGCGAGTGCACGACGTCGGTATCGCCGAGCAGCACGCGGCGACGAGCGCCGCGGGTCTCGCGTTCGGGGGACTGCATCCCGTGGTCGCGATCTACGCCACGTTCATCAACCGCGCGTTCGACCAGGTGCTGATGGATGTGGCCCTGCACAAGGCCGGAGTGACGTTCGTGCTCGACCGGGCAGGGGTGACGGGCCCGGACGGCCCGAGCCACCACGGCATCTGGGACCTCGCGATCCTGCAGGTCGTCCCGGGCATCCGGCTCGCCGCGCCGCGCGACGGCGCACGGTTCCGCGAGGAGCTGGCCGAAGCGGTCGCGGTCGACGACGCCCCGACGGTGCTCCGGTTCCCGAAGGGCTCTGTCGGCCCGGACATCGACGCGGTGCGTCGCACAGACGACGGCGTGGATGTGCTGCGCGAGTCCGACCGCAAAGACGTGCTGATCGTGACGGTGGGGCCGATGGCAGACCTGGGCCTCACCGTGGCGGACCGGCTCGCGGCGCAGGGCATCGGGGCGACCGTGGTCGACCCGCGCTGGGTGGTCCCGGTGGCCACGAGCATCCTGGAGCTGGCGGCGGAGCACCGCATCGTGGTGACCATCGAGGACGGCATCCGCGTCGGCGGCATCGGCACGCGCGTGCGGCAGAGCCTGCGTGAGGCGGGCATCGATACCGCGGTGGACGAGCTGGGGCTCCCGGATGAGTTCATCGACCACGCGACCCGTGAGCAGATCCTCGAGGATGCCGGTCTCACGGCGCAGAAGATCGCCCGCGACCTCGTGGCCCAGGTGCTCGGCAGCCGCATCCCGATCGCTCGCCCGCTTCCGGCCGACGAACTGAGCGAACGGCACCTCGACGCGTAGCGGCGTCAGGGAGGCAGAGCCGCGTAGGCGGCGTCCGGGTGGCAGAGCCGCGTGAGCCGCGTCAGCCGATGCGGTAGACGTGCTCCACGGACCCGCTCGGGAACGTGGTGGTGCCGGCGAGTGTCAGCGGGCTGCTCGCCTGCGCCACCGGCAGCAGTCGCTTGCCAGAGCCGACGAGCACCGGAACGTAGGTGATGTGCAGTTCGTCGAGCAGTCCGGCGTTCGCGAGCTGCGCCGCGATCTGACCGCCGCCGACCACCCACACGTCGCGGTCGCCTGACGCTTCGCGGAGTTCCGCATCCAGTGCCGTCAGGTCGCCCTCGAAGTAGGTGATGTCGGCGCCGGGGATGGTCGGGAGCACGCGGTGGGTGACGACCCAGGTCGGGATGCCAGCGTACGGCCATTCGGTGGTGTCGTCGGCGAGCAGGAACTCGTAGGTGGCTGCGCCCATCACGATGGCGCCGATGCCGGAGAGGAAGGCCTGGTAGTGCTCGTCGAACTCTTCGAAGCCGAACTGCAGGAGCCAGTCGATGCGGTCGTCCGTGTCTGCGATGAAACCGTCGATGGAGGACGCGACGTAGTACTTCGTGAGAGCCATTCTGCGAAGTTAGCAGGAGCATCCGACACCGGATGTGCCCTCCCGGTTGACTTGGAGTGCACTCGAAGTCCTATCGTGGCAATCATGACCGATACAGCGACAGAGCTCTCGATCTCAGAGGTCGCGGAGCGCACGGGCCTCACGACCCACACGCTCCGCTACTACGAGCGCGAGGGGCTGATGCGCACCCCCGTCGGGCGGGCATCCTCCTCGCATCGTCGCTACACCGACGCTGACGTGAACTGGGTCGTCTTCCTCACCAAGCTGCGTCTCACCGCCATGCCCATCGCCAGGATGCGCGAGTACACCGAGCTCGCCCGCCGCGGCGACGACACCACCGCGGAGCGGCTCGAACTGCTGCTCGTGCACCGGATGAACGTGGTGAGGCAGCTCGAGGAGGTCACGGCCAGTCTGGCGGCCATCGACCACAAGATCGGTCTCTATCAGGAGAAGGTAATCGCATGAAGAAGATCACACTCGGCACGGAGAAGCTCGAGGTCTCGCGCCTCGGCCTCGGCTGCATGGGAATGTCCGCGTTCTACACCGGAGCCGGCGACGACGACGCCGGCTCGATCCGCACCATCCACCGGGCCATCGACCTGGGGGTGACGTTCTTCGACACCGCCGAGATCTACGGCCCGTACGCCAACGAGGAACTGCTCGCCAGGGCGTTTGCGGGAAAACGGGACCAGGTGGTCATCGCGACCAAGTTCGGCACGATTCTGCACAGGAGCAAAGACGAACGCGGCCTCGACGGCTCGCCGGAGAACGTGCGTCTTTCGGTCGAGGGGTCGCTCCGGCGTCTGCAGACCGACCACATCGACCTCTACTACCAGCACCGGATGGACCCCGGCACGCCGATCGAGGACACGGTCGGCGCTCTCGCCGAGCTGATCGAGGAGGGCAAGATCGGTCACTACGGTCTGTCGGAGGCGGCGCCGGAGACCATCCGCCGCGCCAACGCCGTGCATCCCGTGACGGCGATCCAGACCGAGTACTCGCTCTGGAGCCGCGACCCGGAGGCCGAGATCCTGCCGACCGTCCGCGAGCTGGGCATCGGCTTCGTGCCGTACTCGCCGCTCGGCCGCGGCTTCCTCACCGGCACCATCCGCTCGCTCGACGAGCTGGCGCCGGACGACTTCCGCCGGTTCAACCCGCGCTTCGAGGGCGACAACCTGGAGGCGAACATCCGCATCGTCGAGCAGGTGGATGCGGTGGCACGCGAAGCCGGGGCGACTCCCGGCCAGGTGGCGCTCGCCTGGCTGCTGGCGCAGGGCGACGACATCGCGCCCATCCCCGGCACCCGGCGCGTGGAGAACCTGGAGCAGAACGTGGCGGCGGACGAGCTGGAGCTGTCGCCGGAGCAGCTCGAGCGGCTCGGCGCCGTCGCCCCCGCGGTGGGCGACCGGTATGCCGACATGTCGCCGCTGAACCGCTGACCCGCTAGAACCCCATCGAGTGGTCCCGAATCGCCGTGCGGCAGGCTGCGCGCACGGCAATTCGGGACCACTCGTGTGAGGTGAGTCAGGCGAAGCGGATCGTGATGGTCCGCGCCTCGGGCCGCAGCGCGTGCTCTGCCGCGACGTCCGGGCCGCACGCCCGGGAGCCGAGGCCGTGCTGGGCGGCGTCGACGAACAGGTATGTCGTCGTGCTGTCCGGCAGCTCGTGCGGGTGACCGGCCGCTGCGACCTGCTGCGGCGTGTGCCGCGCGAGGCTGAAGCCAGGGCGGCGGCCGGCGGTGTCCTGGAGCAGGGTGAGGCGCAGGGCGTCGGTGTCCGCGGTGCCGAGCACGAGGGTGCGGACGTCGGCCCGGTGTCCCGTCTCTTGCGGGCGCGCGTAGACGACGTTGAGCTCGTCGACCGTCGCGCCGAACGAACCGACCAGGGCGGCGGTCATGCTGTCCGGGTACGCCTCCAGCGGGCCGCGGCCGAACCACTCAGCCCTGTCGACGGCGCTCGACCCGTCGGACAGGTCGAAGCGCAGGCCGATGCGCGGCCAGACAGTGTCCCAGCCGGTGGACGGCGCGATCTCGGTGCGCAGGGTGAGCCGGTCGTCGGCGTCGAGCGTCCACAGCGCGTCCACCCAGACGGCGGCGGACGAGTTCGCCGCAGACACACGCGTGCGCACGCGCAGCGCCCGGTCGGCGTGCTCGACGGACACGACGCGGTGGGTCAGCCGGTCGAGTCCGGCCGCCCGCCAGAGTGCTGCGCTCGACACGCCCGCGATGCTCGCGTCGTCCTCGTCCGGCTCTGCACGGGATGCGCCTTCGTCGTTGTCGGTCGGGGCGCGCCACAGCTCCAGGCGCGGACCTGCGACCTCGCGGCCGCCCAGGCACACCAGGACGCCGTCCTCGAATTCCGCTTGGCCGAGCGTCAACCGCGACGGGGCGCCCGCGACGAGAGCGGGAGACTCGGTTCGCGGGACAGCCCGGGGGATGCGCGCGCTCAGGTCCGCCTGCCCGCTCGCGACCACGTGGCCCGCCTCCGCCCACGCCGTCCCGGACTGCAGCACGGCGTCGATCGTCAGCCAGGTCTCCGCATCCGGAGCCACCTCGGCCGTCGGCAGCGCGACCGTGACCGTGGCGCCCGCGGCCAGCGGCTCGACGTCGAGTTCGCCGCGCGACACGCGCCGCCCGTCGTGCTCGACGCGCCAGCGGAACGACAGGTCGGAGGAGTCTGCCGTGTGGCGCAGGTTGGTGATGGTCACGGTGCCGTCGCCGAACTCGAACCGGAGCGGCTGCACGACGGCCTTGTACTCGCTGAGTCCGGGGGTGGGGGTGTCGTCGCTGAGCACCATGCCGTCCATCACGAAGTTGCCGTCGTGGATGACCTCGCCGAAGTCGCCGCCGTATGCGTAGTACGGCGTGCCGTCGTCGGTGGTGGTGAGGATGCCGTGGTCCCGCCACTCCCAGACGAAACCGCCGTGCAGGCGTGGATGCTCGTGCACCAGTCGCTCATACGCATCCAGGGCGCCAGGGCCGTTGCCCATCGCGTGCGCGTACTCGCAGAGCAGGAACGGCTTCGTGCGCTGACGCGCGCCCTGACCCGGCGTCGTGCCGAGGAGCGGGTAGCGGGAGTCGTCCGTGCCGATCTCGGCCGTCTCGCGCACCGACGAGTACATGCGCGAGTAGATGTCGGTGTACTCGCCCGTGTAGTCGCCCTCGTAGTGCACCGGGCGGCCGGGGTCGCGATCGTGCACCCAGGCGGCGTTGGCCGCGAGGTTGGCGCCGGTTCCCGACTCGTTGCCGAGCGACCAGATCACGATGCTGGGGTGGTTCTTGTCGCGCTCGACGGTGCGCTGGATGCGGTCGAGGTATGCGTCGCGCCAGCGCGGATCGTCGCTCGGATTGCCCGCCCAGCCGAGCTTGTCGAAGCCGTGGGTCTCGAGGTCGCACTCGTCGATGACCCAGAAGCCGAGTTCGTCGGCGAGGTCGAGGAAGCGGGGGTGCGGTGGGTAGTGGCTGGTGCGGATGGCGTTGACGTTGAACCGCTTCATCCTGGCGAGGTCGGCGCGGGCGTGCTCCTCGTCGAAGACGCGGCCGCGGACGGGGTGGGTCTCGTGCCGGTTCATGCCGTGGAACACGACGCGTCGGCCGTTGACCAGGAACCGGTCGCCGACGATCTCCACCGTGCGGAACCCGAGGCGGAGGCTGATCTTCTCCGCGGCGTTGGAGACTGTCGCGTCGTAGAGGCGTGGCAGCTCGGCCGACCAGGGCTCCACCGCATCCACGGTCAGCGGCGTCACCTCGGCGGCGCTCTGCCAGGTCTGCTCGACCCCCAGCTCGGGGATGCGCAGGGTCACCGGGTACGCGGACGACGCCGCGGTCAGTTCCGCCTCGACCGTCCCTGCGCCGTCACGGTAGCCGGTGCGCAGCCAGACGTCGTCGATGCCGCCGGCGGGACGGGCGAGCAGGGTGACGCTGCGGAAGATGCCGGGCAGCCACCACTGGTCCTGGTCTTCCAGGTAGGAGGCGGCCGACCACTGGTGCACGCGCACCACGATCAGGTTCTCGCCGGGATGCACGAGGCCGGTGACGTCGAACTCCTGCGCCAGGCGCGACCCGGCGCCAACGCCGGCCTCGGCGCCGTTGACCCACACCTTGTACATCGACTCGACCCCGTCGAAGCGCAGCAGCACCCGGTCGGCTGCGGCGAACGTGTCGGGCAGGGTGAACCGGCGGCGGTGGTCCCCGGTCGGGTTGTCGTCCGGGACGTGCGGCGGGTCGATCGGGAACGGGTACTGCACGTTCGTGTAGATCGGCCGCCCGTACGCGCCGTCGCCGTGCAGCACCCAGTGCGACGGCACCGGCAGGGTGTCCCAGCCGGTGTCGTCATAGTCGGGGGCGGCGACGTCCTCAGAGACGGCGGCGGTGGGGGAGAGCCGGAACGCCCAGTCGCCGTCGAGCGAGAGCATCGGCGCGTCGGTGTGCAGCCACGACCGGGGTGCGGAACGCGCACCACGACCCGGCGCGGTGTCGGACAGATACGTGTCGGTCGGGTTCGACTGTGTCAGCACTACTTCACGGCTCCTTCGGTGAGACCGCCGCGCCAGAACCGCTGCAACACGATCATGGCGATTGCGAGGGGGATGATCGACAGCAGCACGCCGCCGGTGGTCAGCTCGTAGAACTCGGGCAGACGGTCGGTCTGGCTGCGCCAGTTGTTGAGTCCGAGGGTGATCGGGTACAGAGTGTTGTCCGACAGCATCACGAGCGGCAGGAAGTAGTTGTTCCAGATGCCGACGAGCTGGAACAGGAAAACGGTCACCAGCGCCGGCACCATGATCCGCAGGCCAACCGTGTGGAAGATCCGCAGTTCGCCTGCCCCGTCGATCCTGGCGGCCTCGATCAGGGCCGTGTCGACCGTGGCGTCCGCGTAGATCCGGCAGAGGAACAGGCCGAACGGCGACACCAGCGACGGCAGCAGCACCGACCAGTACGTGTTCGCCAGCCCGAGCTGACTGAACAGCAGGAACAGCGGCAGGGCCGTCGCCGTTCCTGGCACGAGCACGCCGCCGAGCACCAGGCCGAAGATCAGGCCGCGCCCCCGGAAGACGTACTTCGACAGCGCGTACCCGCCCGCGGCGGCGAAGTAGGTCGCGAGGATCGCGCCGACCCCGGCGTACAGCACCGAGTTCGCGAACCAGCGCACGAAGATGCCGCCGTCGTAGGTCAGCACCTCGCCGAGGTTGTGCCAGAGCGCGAAGGTCGGGGCGAACCAGAAGCCGTTGGTCGAGAACAGGTCCTGCGTGGTCTTCGTGGCGGCGATGATCACCCAGTAGACCGGCACCAGGAAGTAGACGGCGACCACGACCAGGATGCCGGTGACCAGGATGCGCATCCCCGGCCTGCGCCCTGCCGAGCGGTCCGGCCCGGTGCCTCGCGCCTTCTGGGCCGTGATGGAGGACGTGCCGGGGGCGGCGACGCTGCCGGTCTGGGTGTCTGTTGTGGTCATTTCGCTCTCCTGTTCGTGAGACGCAGGAACGCGAACGACAGCAGGAACGCGACCAGGGCGATGAGCACAGCCTGCGCGGCTGCGACGTTGTAGTCGTTGTACGCGAACGCGGTCGTGTACGCGCTGAGGTTGGGCGTGTACTCGCTGTCGATCGCGGGGGAGACCGTCTGCAGCACCTGCGGTTCGGCGAAGAGCTGCAGGGTGCCGATGATCGAGAACACGGTGGTGAGCATCAGCGCCGGTTTGATCAGCGGCAACTGGATGCTCGTCGCCACCCGCCAGGGGCTCGCGCCGTCGACCTTCGCCGCCTCGTACACCTCGGTCGGGATCGACTTGAGCTGAGCGATGATGATCATCATGTTGTAGCCGGTGTACGTCCAGGTGACGATGTTCGCGATCGACCAGAGCACCGTGTTCGGCCCGAGGAAGTCGATCTGAAGGCCGAACGCTCCCGCGAGGTCCACCAGCGGGCTGAGCCCTGGCACGTAGAGGAACGACCACAGGATGGTCGCGACCACGCCTGGAATGCCGTACGGCAGGAAGTACACGGCCCTGAACATCCCCGGCCAGCGCGCGGACGCCGACTCGAGCAGCAGGGCGAGCACGGTGCACAGCGCGATCATCAGCGTGACCTGAACGACGCCGAACAGGAGCATCCGGCCGATGGATGCGATGAAGTTCGGGTTCGAGAGCGCCTGCGCGTAGTTGGCGAACCAGGCGAACTCGCTCGTCACGCCCTTCTCGCCGAAAACGCCCTGCCTGGTCACCTTGGTGAAGCTGCTGCCCACCGCCACGATGATCGGGAGGATGAACGTGAGCAGGAACAGGGCGAGGAACGGCCCGAGCAGCACCCACGGAGCCCAGGAGCGCCGCACGCCCCTCACGAGGTCACCTTCTCGATGCTGAGTCCCTTGTCGCGGAACGCGGTGACGATGTTCTTCTCGCTCAGCACGATCGCGTCCACCAGCGAGAGTCCGGACGCCTTCTTGCGGAACCCGTCGGCGAGGATGTTGAACGACTGCTGTGTCAGCGGCCACCACGACCAGTCCTGGTTCTGCTGCCGAGACGCGGGGAGGAAGACCTCCTCGTTGTAGTTCTGGCCGCCGAAGAACTTCGACGGCTTCTGCCGCGCGGTGCCGATGAAGTCGGCGGAGGGCGACCAGCCGATGCCGCTGTTCTCGATCATGGCGTCGATGCCCTCGTGGCTCGTGGTCATCCAGACGGCGAACTCCAGCGCCTCTTTCGGATGCTTGCTGTTCGCGAGCACCGCGGCGGTCGAGCCGCCGAGGTAGCTGGAGCCGTAGCCGGTCGTTCCGTCGGAGCCCCACCGTGCCATCGGGGCGACCCGCCACTTGCCCTCGCCTCCCGAGACGCCCTCGAGCAGCGCGTCGCCCCAGCTCGCGCTGGTGAGACCGGCGATCTTGTCCGAGGCAGCGGCGGCGAACCACGGCGTGGTGTACGCGCCGTACGCGGTCTGGATCACGCCGTCGTCGATCGCCTTGTCGAAGAACCGGGCGGCGGTGAGGGTGGCGTCGTCCGTCATGTTCACGGTCCAGCGGTCGCCGTCGACCGCGAACCAGGATGCGCCGGCCTGACCGGCGACCGCAGCGAACCAGGACGGGTCGGCGTAGTTGAAGGTGTCGATCCAGGAACCGGCCTTGCGCAGTTCGGCGCCGGTGCGCATCCACTCGTCCCAGGTGGTCGGGGCGGAGGCGCCGACCTTCTCGAACAGGTCCGGCCGGTGGTAGAACGCCATCGGTCCGGAGTCCTGCGGGATGGCGTACACGCCGTCGACGTAGCTGACCTGCTTCCAGAGCGTCGGGTCGTAGCGGTCGGCGTAGTCGTTCGCGCCGTAGCGGGCCAGGTCGACCAGACCGTTCACGAGCATGAACTCCGGCACGGAGCGCAGCTCGACCTGGGCGAGGTCGGGACCGCCGCCCGCCGCGAGGGCCGAGTACAGCTTCTGGTATCCGCCGCTGTTGCCGCCCGGGATCCAGACGGCCTCGACCTGCACATCCGGATGCGTGGCGTTCCACACATCCGCGACCTTCTGCAGGTCTTTCAGCCAGGCCCAGTACGTGAGGGTGATCTTCTCGCCGCTCGCGGCCGGCTGGATGAGCGGCCTGCTGTTGACGGAGGTGGTGCCGGGGGTGCTGCACCCGGCGAGCAGCGCGGTGACCCCCGCCGCCGCTCCCAGGCCGAGGAGACTTCGTCGTGTGAGTTGCGCCATGTCCTTCACTTCGTTGTGAGTGGGAATACGAGTACTGCGACCCTATACAAAACTAGCGCGGGTGACCTAATTTGGTTTCGTGGACACCGAGATCAGCGGTCCCCGCCGTCGCGGACCGTACGCCAAGAGCGCAGCGCGCCGCCGTCAGATCGTCGAAGAGGCGTACCGCGTGTTCGCCACCCGCGGCTACCACGGCAGCTCCCTGCGTGAGATCGCGGCGGCGGCGGGGATCAGCCTGTCCAACCTGCAGCACTACTTCACCGGCAAGGAGGACGTGCTGCTCGCCGTCCTGGAACTCCGCGACGAACTCGGCGCCGGTCTTGACGCCTCGGCGCGCGACCTGCCGTTCGAGCGGCACATCGTGGCGCAGGCGGCTGCCAATGAGCGCATCCCCGGCGTCATCGCGCTGTACAGCGTGCTCTCCGCCGAGGCCGTGACCGACGACCACCCTGGCCGTGACTACTTCCTCGGCCGCTACGACACGCTCCGCACCGAGTACGAGGGAGAGTTCGTCGCCCTCCGCGACCAGGGCCGCCTGCGCGACGACGTGGACCCGGCGGTCGCCGCCGCGACCGTGATCGCGCTCTGGGAGGGCATCCAGCTCCAGTGGCTATACACGCCGGACCGGATCGACGCGGCTGCCACGCTCCGCGCCTACCTCGACCTGGTGCTCGCGCCGGCGCCCGCAACGGCGAAGCCGGTCGTCGGCTAACCCACGAGTGGTCCCGAATTGCCGTGCGGCTCGACGCGCGCGCGGCAATTCGGGACCACTCGAATCCGGGACCACTCGTGGGGTTAGAGCACGCCCTTCACCGGCGGGTGCTGGAACGTGTCCCCGAACACGCGCTCGGAGGCGCCGACGCGGTCGAGGTACGGCGTGATGCCGCCCATCTGGAACGGGAAGCCCGCGCCGAGGATCATGCACAGGTCGATGTCCTCCGGCGCCGCGACGACGTGGTCGTCCGCGAGCATCCGGTGGATCTCGTCGGCGAGGCCGTCTTCGAGGCCGCGCAGGATCTGCTCCTTGGTCCACGGGTTCTTCCCGCCGGAGACGATCTTCGCCGCCTGCTTGTCGATGCCCTTGACCCTGCCCTTGGAGTCCTTCTCCAGCAGCGTGCCGTGCTCGGCCAGCTTGTGCAGGTTCTCGCTGCGGTAGAACCGGTCGGGGAACGCGGCGTGGTGCGTGTCGAGCACGTGCGCGCCGACCTTCAGCCCGACCAGGTCGAGCAGGGCGGACGGCGGCATCGGCAGGCCGAGCGGCGCGAACGCCTCGTCGACGGTTTCGAAGGGCGTGCCGTCATCGACGGCGTGCATCGCCTCGCCGAGCACCTTCGCCAGCACGCGGTTGACCACGAAGCCGGGAGTGTCGGCGGTGATGACGGCGTTCTTCTTGAGCGTCGCCGCCGTGACCATCGCTGTCGACAGCGTCGCCTCGTCCGTGTTCGGGGTGTTCACCACTTCGATCAGCGGCATGACAGCGACCGGGGTGAAGAAGTGGAAGCCGACCAGGCGCTCCGGGTGCTTCAGCTTCGCGCCGATCTGCTCGACCGACAGCGACGAGGTGTTGGTGGCGAGCACGGCGTCGTCGGAGATGTACTGCTCGATCTCGGCGAAGACGTCCTGCTTGACGGACAGTTCCTCGAACACGGCCTCGATCACCCAGTCCGCGTCGGCGAAGAGGGACTTGTCGGTGGTGCCGGTGACCAGCGCGCGCAGGCGGTTGCCCTCATCCGGTGAGATGCGGCCCTTCTCCTGCAGCTTGCCGATCTCATCGTGGATGTACGCCACGCCCTTGTCGACGTGCGCCTGGTCGAGGTCGGTGATGACCACGGGCACCCGCAGCCGGCGCACGAACAGCAGCGCGAACTGGCTGGCCATGTATCCAGCGCCGATCACGCCGACCTTGGTGACCTTCTTCGCGAGCTTCTTGTCCGGCGCACCTGCCGGGCGCTTGGCCCGCTTCTGCACCAGGTTGAAGGCGTAGATGCTGGCCTGGAACTGGTCGCCGGAGATGAGCTCGGCGAGCACGTCGTCCTCGCGCTCGAACCCCTCCTCCTTGGTGCCCGACTTGGCCGCCTTGAGCAGGTCGAGCGCCGCGTACGGCGACTTCGGCACGGTGCCGATTCGGCTCTCCAGCATTTTGCGGGCGATGCCGATGGCCGCATCCCACTTGACCATGCGCTCGACCTTGCCAGGCACGTTCGGTCGCTTCACGGTGAGCTCGCCGGTGAGGACCTTGTCCGCCCAGCGCAGCGAGTCCTCGAGGAAGTTCGCCGAGTCGAAGATCGCGTCGGCGATGCCGAGGTCGAAGACGTCCTGCGGCTTCAGCATCCTGTTCTGCTTGAGCGGGTTCTCGACGATCACCTTGAGGGCGTTCTCGATGCCGATCAGGTTCGGCAGGATGTACGCGCCGCCCCAGCCGGGGATGAGGCCGAGGAACACCTCGGGGAGGGCGAAGGCCGCGGCGGAGCGGTCGATGGTGCGGTAGTCGGCGTTCAGCCCGATCTCGACACCGCCGCCGAGCGCGAGGCCGTTGGTGAACACGAACGACGGGACCCCGAAGGTCGCCTGCTTGCCGAGCACGTAGTGACCGAGCTGGGGGAGCAGCTTCGCGACCTCGACGCTCGGGATGTCTCCCACCCTGCTGAGGTCGGCGCCTGCGGCGAGGATGAACGGCTTGCCCGTGACGGCGACCGCGTCGATCTCGCCGCGGCCGGCGCGCTCCGTCAGCTCGTCGAAGGTCTTCCCGAGCTCCAGGAGGGTCGCGGGGCCCATCGTGTTCGGTCGCGTGTGGTCGCGGCCGTTGTCGAGGGTCACCAGTGCGAGCGTCTTGCCGCTCGGCAGCGGGATGTCCTTGACGAACGAGTGGGTGACGACCTCGTCGGAGGTGAGGTCGACGAGCGGGGTGAAGTCGATCTTGCTGTAGTCCGTCACGTTTCAGCCCTTCTTGGCGCGCTTGTTGTAGTGGGGGTTCTCCCAGATGACGGATCCGCCCTGGCCGAGTCCGACGCACATCGCGGTGAGCCCGTAGCGGACCTCGGGGTGCTCCTCGAACTGACGGGCGAGCTGGATCATGAGCCGGACGCCGCTGGCGGCGAGCGGGTGGCCGACGGCGATGGCGCCGCCCCACTGGTTGACACGCGGGTCCTCGTCGTCGATGCCGAAGTGGTCGAGCAGCGAGAGCACCTGGATCGCGAACGCCTCGTTCAGCTCGAACAGGCCGATGTCGTCGATGGTGAGGCCCGCCTTGCGGAGCGCCTTCTCGGTCGACGGCACGGGGCCGATGCCCATGATCTCCGGCTCGACGCCGGCGAACGCGAAGCTCACCATGCGCATCTTCGGCTGCAGGCCGAACTCCTTCACCGCGTCGCCGGACGCGAGGATGCTCGCGGTCGCTCCGTCGGTCAGCGGCGACGAGTTGCCCGCGCTGACGCGGCCGTGCGGGCGGAACGGGGTGCGGAGGGTCGCGAGCGACTCCATGTTCGTCTCCGGGCGCATCCCCTCGTCCTGGGTGGCGAGGCCCCAGCCGCTCTCCGAACGGATCGCGACAGGCACGAGGTCGGGCTGGATCTTGCCAGCGGCGTATGCGGCGGCGGTCTTCTGCTGGCTGCGCATCGCGAAGCGGTCGGAGCGCTCCTTGGTGAGCGCGGGGAACCGGTCGTGGATGCGCTCGGCGGTCATCCCCATGTTGAGGGCGTCCTCGCCGACCAGGCGCTCCGAGAGGAAGCGCGGGTTCGGGTCGGCGCCGAAGCCCATCGGGTGGCGTCCCATGTGCTCGACGCCGCCGGCGATGGCCAGGTCGTATGCGCCGAACGCGATCCCGGAGCCGAGGGTGGTGACGCTGGTCATCGCGCCCGCGCACATCCGGTCGATGGCGAAGCCTGGCACGGACTTGGGCAGTCCGGCGAGCAGCGCGGCGGTGCGGCCGAGGGTCAGGCCCTGGTCGCCCTGCTGCGTCGTGGCGGCGATGGCCACGTCGTCGATCCTGTCCTTGGGCACGTTCGGGTTGCGCTCCAGCAGGTCGATCATGGCCTTGACCACCAGATCGTCCGCTCGCGTGTTCCAGTACTGCCCTTTTTCGCCGGCTCGCCCGAACGGAGTGCGAACTCCGTCGACGAAGACGACATCAGCTCTATCGGCCACAATGCCTCCCAAATCAGGTCGAATTCGATCCTAGGGACGCGGAGGAACGGGGAAGAATCGTTTGATTCTTTCTACGAATCCACTTCCGTGGTCTCCGGGCCGTTTTGGCTGGCTTCCACAAACGCCTGGGCGATCGACTGTGAGGTTGCCTCAATCTGCCAGGGTCGTGCGCCCCACTCGGCGAGGGCGGCTGCGATGGCTGCAGCGTCGATCTCGGCGGGCGGATTCCAGGCGACACGGCGCAGCGTCTCCGGCGTGAGCAGGTTCTCGATCGGGATCGACAGCTCCTCGGAGAGGGCCGTGACGGCGGCGCGGGCCGCCTTGAGCCTGGCGTCCGCCTCCGGGTTCCTGTCCGCCCACGCGCGCGGAGGGGGAAGGGTGTCTCCGTTGCCACGCATCACCGGGAGGTCGTCCGTGGTGCGTCCGGCCTCGATGGCCTCCCACCAGCGGTCGAGCTCCGTCCTGCTCGCTCTGCCGTTGAACTCGCGGAGCGCCGCGAGGCCGCGCTTGGTCTCCGGCATGGCCTTCGCTGCGGCGGTGAGCGACGCATCCGGAACCAGGCGGCCGGGCGCGATATCGGTGGTGCGGGCGAGCTCGTCGCGGCTCAGCCACAGCTCACGTGCGACGGCGAGATTGCGGATGCCCCTGATCGAGTGGATGCCCGACAAGCGCCGCCAGGGCTCGCTGCGGACCACCTTGAGGTCGCGGGCGAGCTCGTCGGCGAACTCCTGCTGGGCTATCCCGGTCTTGCCCTGCTCCTCCAGCAGCGCGGCGATGGCGTCCCGGAGGTCGGGCAGCAGCTCGACGTCGAGCGCTGCGTAGACGAGCCAGGGCTCCGGCAGCGGCCTGGTGGACCAGTCGGCGGCCGAGTGCTCCTTGGCCAGGTGGATGCCGAGCAGTTCCTCCACGACGGTGCCGAGGCCGACCCGCGGCATCCCGAGCAGGCGCGCAGCGAGTTCGGTGTCGAACACGTGCTTCGGGTCGAGTCCCACCTCGCGCAGGCAGGTGAGGTCCTGGGTGGCCGCGTGCAGCACCCACTCCTCGTCGGCGATGGCGGCGTTCAGCTCGTCGAAGCGCCCGATCGGCGGAGGGTCGAACAGAAAGGTGCCCGCCCCGCGACGGAAGACCTGGATGAGGTAGGCCCGCTGAGAGTACCGGAAGCCGCTCGCGCGCTCGGCGTCGACGGCGACGGGGCCGTTCCCCGCCGCGATCGTCTCGACGGCGTCGAGGTATTCGTCCCTGGTCGCGATGACGTGATGGTCAGCCACGCGGCTCCCGTCTCGTCAGCAGGCTGACGCCCTCTCCGGTCGGAGGCAGCCCGGCGAGCATACACAGCAGCTCGCCCCACCCTTCGACGTGCGCGGTGATGTCGCTCTCCAACGGGCTCCAGGATGCGCGCAGCTCGATCTGCGAACCGTCGCCCTGGGCGGCGAGCTCGCCGAAGCCGGTGGAGATGATCTTGGTGGCGGTGCCGCTGGCCGCCGTGTACTTCGCGTGCCGCGCATCCAGTGCATCCACCAGCCACGACCAGGCGACATCGGCGAGGAACGGATCGAGACCGATGTCGGTCTCCAGCGGCGCCTGCGCGAAGCAGACGATGCGGAACGGGCCGCCCCACGCCTCCGGCTCGTCCTCGTCGTAGAGCAGGATGAATCGGCCGGTGCCGAGGTCGGAGTCGCTGCCGTGCCTGGTCGGACGCACATCGGCCGCCAGCGCGACGGAGTGCGGCGCGAGCTGGCCGGGAGCTGGGATCTCGGTGACCACGAGCTCCGGGCGGGACGTCGCGTGACGGATGGTCTCCAATGCCGCGGCGAACTCCGGGGGAGTGCGTGGGGTCGAGGGTGTTGTCGGCACGTTAGGAACACTATGGTCCATTCGGGGCATGTGACGGTACGGCACGCCGCCTGAGGAAGTCCTGAACACCCCGCGAACGCATCGGGGTTACGCTGGCGGCATGGCGCGTTCGACGTTCGCGAAATCCGTCCGCACGGCCGTCGTCGCGGCCGGTGTCCTCGGCCTGGCGGCCGGTGCGGTTGCTGTGCTGATCATGGCGAGGGTGGCTCGCACCGTCGTGACGCCGGTGCGCAAACGCCCGCAGAACCAGAGCATCCGGGCCGTCGACCTGGATGCGGGAACGGTGACGCTGCGCGAGACGCCCGACTCGTCCGTGCCCGGCCGCTACGGCCTCTGGTTCGCCGAGGACGCTGGCTACGCGAAGATCGGCGGCGTGATCTCCCGCGAGGACGGCTCCGTCACGCGCACGCTGGAGTCCGTCGCGTTCGGCGACCTCCGGCCCGGCCGAGGGCGCATTAGCGGCTACTACTACCTCGAACCCTCCGAGCTGGACTACCGGGTGGAGAGCGTCACCGTCGAGACCGAGCTGGGCGAAGCGCCCGGCTGGCTGTTCCCGCCTGAGCCGGGAGAGGACGCCGGTCGCTGGGTGATCCAGGTGCACGGCTGGGGCGCCACCAGGCAGGAGGGGCTGCGGGCCGTCCGCACCTTCCACGAGCAGGGATACACCGTGCTCCTCGCGTCGTACCGCAACGACGGGGATGCGCCGAACAGCGCCGACCGCCGCTACGGCCTCGGCGGCACCGAGTGGCACGACATCGACGCCGCGCTCCGGTACGCCGCCGACCACGGGGCCACGTCGATCGTGCTGATGGGCTGGTCGATGGGCGGCGCCGTCGTGCTGCAGACCGTCACCAGGTCGACCGCCACCGACCTGCTCCGCGGCCTCATCCTGGAGTCCCCGGTGATCGACTGGATCGACACCCTCGAATACCAGGCGAGGATGCTCCGCCTCCCCGACCCGATCACCCAGGGCGCGCTGCGCCTGATCGAGTCCACCTGGGGAGGGCCCATCACCGGGCAGGCGGCGCCGATCGACCTCACCAGCATGAACTTCGTCGCCCGCGCGGCCGACCTGAACCTGCCCACCCTCATCCTGCACAGCGACGACGACGGGTTCGTGCCGTCGACCGCATCCCGTGCCCTGGCGGAGGCCCGCAGCGACATCGTCACGCTGGTGCCGTTCGCGACCGCGCTGCACACCAAACTCTGGAACTACGACGAGGAACGCTGGAAGACGTCGATCGCCGACTGGCTCGCCGAGCACGTCGACGTCGAAGCCGACACGCCGGACGCGTCCGCCGTCGAAGCGGCCGGCTAGGCCGCCAGCTTCTCCCGCACCTGCCGCTTGGTGCGGCCGAGGAGCGCCGTCATGCCCCGGATGCGCAGGGGAGAGACCGCCTGCGTGAGCCCCAGCGTCTGCGGGTAGTCGTCTGGCACGGCCAGCACCTCGTCGGCCGTGAGACCGGCGAGACCCTGCGCCAGGATGGACGCGAACCCGCGCGTGGTGGGCGACTCCTGCGGAGCTGTCGCGTACAGGTGCACGATGCTGGCGCCGTCCACCTCCACGAAGATGTAGACGGGCGACTGGCACTCCTCGACCCGCTCGAACAGATCGGGATGGTCGCGGTAACGCTCGGGCAGCTCCGGCAGCTCCTCGGAGAACTCCAGCAGAAGCTGAAGTCTGTCGGGCTGCTCGAGCGCCAGGAAGTCGTCGCGGATCTCCGCGAGAGCGGGTGCCAGGGCCGCAGGATCAGTCATACGACAAGGCTACTTCGCCGGAACGGCCCCCGGCTCGCTGCCCGTCACGATCGGTACGCGCACAGCGGAACCCCACTCGGTCCAGGAGCCGTCGTAGTTGCGCACGTTCTCGAAACCCAGCAGGTGCGTGAGCACGAACCAGGTGTGGCTCGACCGCTCGCCGATGCGGCAGTAAGCGATCACATCGTCGCCCTCTTTCAGCCCCGCCTCGCCGAGATAGATGGACTCGAGCTCCGCGCGGCGCTTGAACGTCGCATCCGGTGCCGCCGCCCTCGCCCACGGCACGGACGCCGCCGACGGGATGTGGCCGGCGCGCAGTGCGCCCTCCGTCGGGTATCCGGGGATCTCGGTGCGCTCGCCGCTGTACTCCTCGGGCGAGCGGACGTCGATGAGCGGTTGGCCGAGATGCGCGAGGACATCGTCCTTGAACGCGCGGATGACCGTGTCGTCTCGCTCGACCACGGGGTATTCGACCGGGGTCACGCTCGGCTTGTCCTTGGTGAGCTCGCGGCCCTCGGCGATCCACTTGTCGCGTCCGCCGTCGAGCAGCCGGACGTCCTCGTGGCCGAACAGCGTGAACACCCAGAGCGCGTACGCCGCCCACCAGTTGTTCTTGTCGCCGTAGATCACCACGGTCGTGTCGCGGGCGATTCCCTTGGAACCGAGCAGCTCTGCGAAGCGCTCGCCGTCGACGTAGTCGCGCTGCACAGGGTCGTTGAGGTCGGTGTGCCAGTCGATCTTCACCGCGCCGGGGATGTGGCCCGTCTCGTAGAGCAGCACGTCCTCGTCGGACTCCACCACGGCCAGGCCGGGCTGCCCAAGGTGCTCGGCGAGCCACTCGGTGCTCACCAGCCGCTCGGGATGCGCGTAGTCGGCGAAAGCGGGGGAGCGGTCGACCTCGATGGACATGGTTGCATTACCTCCAGAGAGCGCCTCGTGAGCGCGAGGGGAACAATCGACTGCGTCGGTTTAGGCTGGACACCCCGACACTGTGCGAACTTACGTTCCAGGCTATCTGCGCGTAAACCGGTGCGGTAAGACTTCGACACAAAGGTGCAGCTTCCATGACGATCGACCAGACCGGCGCTCTCGTGCGCCTCGCCGACCGTGCCCCGCAGATCACCGGGGCCGAGATCGCGTCATCGCTGGTCCCGCCGTCGCAGTTCCACAACGCCACCTTCGAGTCGTACCGCCCGGACCACGACTACCCGTCGCAGGCGGAGGCCGTGAGCATCCTGCGCACCTTCGCGAAGTCGTGGGAGCCGCAGCGCCCGGCGGGACTGTTCAGCCGCAACCGCAAGAAGGCGGAGACGAAGCCGGGCGTGTACCTCGACGGCGGGTTCGGCGTCGGCAAGACCCATCTGCTCGCATCCCTCTGGCACGAAGCGCCCGGCCCCAAGTACTTCGGCACGTTCATCGAGTACACGGCTCTGGTGGGGGCGCTCGGCTACGCGGGCGCCGTCAACCTGCTCCGCGGCTCCGCCCTGATCTGCATCGACGAGTTCGAGCTCGACGACCCGGGCGACACGATGATGATGACCAGGATGCTCGGCGAGCTCGTCGCATCGGGGACCCGTATCGCGGCCACCAGCAACACCCCGCCCAACGCGCTCGGCGAGGGCCGGTTCGCCGCGAGCGACTTCCTGCGCGAGATCCAGTCGCTGTCCGCCAATTTCGAGACCATCCGCATCGACGGGCTCGACTACCGCCGCCGCGACACGGAAGGGCGTGCGGTCACCGTCGAACGCGAGGAGTACGACAGGATCACCGGCGCGCTCAGCTCGCGCGGCGAGACCGTCACCAGCGACGACTTCGACGCGCTCATCGCGCACCTGGCGACCGTGCATCCATCGCGGTACATCAAGCTTCTCGACGGCGTCGACGTCATCGGGCTCACCGATGTGCGCATCCTGCACGATCAGATGGCGGCGCTCCGCCTGGTCGCGTTCATCGACCGCGTCTACGACGCCGAGATCCCGATCGTGCAGACCGGCACCCCGCTCAGCGAGGTCTTCGACGAGGAGATGCTGGGCGGCGGCTACCGCAAGAAGTACCTCAGGTCCGTCTCCCGCATGATCGCGCTGACCACCGGGGAGCTTCCCCCGCACGACTGATGCCGCACGACTGACGCAGCACGCACGTCGGTGCACGACGGATTCGTGGCGGCGCGAAACACGATGTTTACATGCATTGTGGATGCGTAACAGACGCGAAACACGAGCATCCCTCCACGGAAACCTCCCGTGATGAAACTGGGCACACCCCGAAACGCTCACCGATCAGCCAGACCGGGGCCCGTGTGCATTCATGAGAGAGGTAGACCAACGTATGTTGCTACACACAGCAGCGGACTACGCACCCGCAGGGACCGTCAACTCCCTGTGGCTGCTCGTCGCCGCAGCACTTGTTCTGCTGATGACCCCCGGTGTCGCCTTCTTCTACGGAGGAATGGTCCGCGCCAAGAGCGTGATCAGCATGATGATGATGAGCTTCGGCGCGATGGCGATCGTGGGCGTCCTGTGGGTGTTCTACGGGTACGGCCTCGCGTTCGGCAAGCCGATCATCCCGCACTTCCTCGGAGCCCCCGACTGGTTCCTGTCCAGCCTGATGGGCAAGGACGGCATGACCCCCGACCTCGGCGGCCTCGCCTTCGCCGGGTTCCAGGCCACCTTCGCCATCATCACGGTCGCCCTGATCTCCGGCGCGATCGCCGACCGCGCCAAGTTCGGCGCGTGGATGGTGTTCGCGGGCATCTGGGTCACGGTCGTGTACTTCCCGGTCGCATACTGGGTGTTCAACCTGGCCGATGGATGGGCGCCCGCCGTCCTCCACGTCAACGACTTCGCCGGTGGCACGGCGGTCCACATCAACGCCGGTGCTGCTGGCCTCGCGCTCGCCCTGGTGCTCGGCAAGCGCGTCGGCTTCCAGAAAGGCATGTCGAAGCCGCACAACGTGCCGCTCACGCTCCTGGGCGCGGCTCTCCTGTGGTTCGGCTGGTTCGGCTTCAACGCCGGCTCAGAGGCCGCTGTCGACGGCGTCGCAGCGCTCGCCTGGATCAACACCCTCGCCGCTCCGGCAGCCGCGACCATCGGCTGGCTGATCGTCGAGAAGCTCAAGGACGGCAAGCCGACCTCCATCGGTGCGGCGTCCGGTGCGGTCACCGGTCTGGTCGCGATCACCCCGGCCTGTAACATCCTGACGCCCGGCTTCGCGATCCTCCTCGGCCTCGTGGCCGGTGCTGTCTGCGCCATCGCCATCGACCTGAAGTTCAAGCTCGGCTTCGACGACTCGCTCGACGTGGTCGGCATCCACCTCATCGGCGGCCTCATCGGAACGCTGTGGATCGGCGTCTTCGGCTTCACCCACATCGACGGCGACGCCAGCAAGGGCTTCTCCAGCCTGCTCTACGGTGGCAGCTTCGCGCAGTTGGGAGCGCAGGCGGTCGGCGCGTTCGGCGTCATGATCTACTCCTTCGTGCTCGCCTGGATCATCGGCACGGTCATCCAGCGCACGATGGGCTTCCGGATCAAGAACGAGGACGAGCTCGCCGGTGTCGACACGGTGGTGCACGGCGAAGAGGGCTACGCCCTCGAGACGGTCTGATCGGTTCGGCAGCCACACAGCACGCGAGCGGGGTGTCGCCTTCGGGCGGCGCCCCGTTCCGCGTGTGCGGCCCAGTAGGGTGTTGCTGCCCGGTTCGCGCGATGAGGAGGACGGATGACGCCTGCCACGAGCCAGCAGGTCGACGCCCTCCTGCTGCTGGTGAGCGCCACCTTCGTCATGGCGGTGGTCCCCGGCCTCGCGTTCTTCTACGGAGGGATGACGGGTGCCAGGGGAGCGTCGCAGGCATTCCGGGCAGCGCTCACCGGCTCCGCGATCGTCGTCGTCCTCGCGGTGCTCGGCGGCTACGGGATGCTCGCGGGCGTACCGCTCGTCGCCCACCTGATCGGGCGGCCGGACTGGGGTCTCGCCGACGTCTTCCGTCCGGGGCAGGGGACCGCATCCACTCTGTATCCGTTGGCGCGCGCCTGCTATCTGATCGCGGTGTGCGCGGTGGCGGTGACCATCCTGGGCACGGCCGTCGCCTCGCGGGTGACGCTGCGTGCCTGGGCCGTGTTCTCCGCGCTCTGGTCGGTGCTCGTGCTGTTCCCCGCCGGATACGCGGTGTTCGCGCTCGGCGACGGCTGGGCGGTGGCAGGGATGCACGTCATCGACTTCGGCGGAGCCATCCCGATCAGCCTCGCGGCCGGCAGCGGAGCGGCCGGGGTCATCCTCGCCTGCGGCCACCGCGACCATCCCGTCGCCGGCGAACGCCGTCTCCCGCTGGTGGCGGCCGGGGGAGCGCTCGTCTGGGTCGGCTGGTTCGGCCTCACGGTCGGCTCCGAGGGCGCCCTCGACGCGTTCGCCCCGCTGATCGCGCTGAACACGCTGATGGCGTCCGCGGGCGGCGCGTTGATGTGGATCATCGTCGACAGGGTGCTGCTGCGCCGGCCGACGGTCACGAGCGCGCTCTGCGGGGCCGTGGCCGGCCTGGTGGCGATCACCCCGGCATCCGGTGTGCTGACGCTCGGCTGGTCGCTGCTGCTCGGCGCGCTGGCCGCGATCGCCTGCGCGAGCATGGTCGACCTGGCCGCCAGAGCCCGGTTCGGCGTGCCCATGACGATCTGCGTCATCCACATCGTGGCGAGCCTGGTTGGCCTTCTCTACATCGGCCTGTTCGCCAACGGAGACGGGATGGTCGACAGCGGCAACTTCGACCTGTTCGTGGCGCAGGCGGTCGCCGGGCTCGGCGTGGCCGCGTACTCGTTCGTCGTCTCGCTGCTGATCGCGGTCGCGCTGCGCTACACCCTCGGGCTGACCAGGCTCCGGTATCGTGCGGACGGTGGCTTTCCCGATGAACCTCGTGCGCGCGATCGCGAACGCGCTGCTTCCGATGAAGAAGACGCCGCCGATCACGACCAGGACGACGACCCGGCCGACGACGCAGAAGCGCTCGGCGGTTCCGCCGCGGACAGCAGGGGATGAGCCCGGCCGTTCCGGCCCGTCCGCGACCGTCGAGGTCGACCCGCGCGCCATCGGCCGCGTGACGATGGCGTACGCCCCGAGCACGGACGGCGACGCCGACCCCGGCGAGATCGTCTGGACCTGGGTGCCGTACGAGGAGCGCGACGGCCGAGGCAAGGACCGGCCGGTGCTGGTCGTCGCCACCGAGCGCGCGGGCACGGTGCTGGCCGTGCAGCTCACCAGCCAGGCGCATCCCGGCCGCACAGAGTACGTGCCGATCGGCACGGGGGACTGGGATGCGCAGCACAGGCCGAGCTACGTGAACACCGACCGCGTCTTCCGCCTCCACCAGGCGGGGATGCGGCGCGAGGCCACGGCCCTCGACCGCCGCCGCTACGGCGCGGTGCGCGACGCGCTCGTCGCGCGCTACGGGTGGCGCTGAGGGGCTAGAGCTGCTGAGGGGCTGGAGCTATTGTGTTCGCCGTTCGGCGTCACGGGCCTCCGCTGAGGGAACAGTGGCGCAGTTCGCCGTTCCCGGACACGACGATCCCGGTCGGCGTGTCGTTGCCGGGCGGCGCGTAGATGACTCCGCCGCCGACAGTGTGCCCGCGCGGTTCGAGTCCGTCCACCTCGCTTCGCTCGGCAGGCCTCGGCCGCCCGCCGTCGAGGCAGCTGAAGTCATGATGGTCGTACTGCACGCGGGTGGGGATGGCCTGTGGCCACCAGTCCGCTGTTGCGGCGTGCAGGCTCGCGAGCGCGTACAGCCCGCCGATCCCGACGACCACGGCGAAGGCAGCGACGATTCCACTGATCCACCTGGTGCGCACCCTCACCGGTCGGCGGTCGCCTTCTGTCGCAGCCACGGCGAGACCTCCACGTCGCCCGCAGACGGCTCGTCGACAAACCCGCCTGCCCGCACGGCGAATTCGACTCCGGTGACCGTGGTCACGCCGAGCACGCCTGCTCTCGCAGGCGCATCGTCGCCGGCGGTTCTCTCGCCGTCGAACGGGGACGGCACGCTGACGCATCCCGCCAGTCCCACGGCGAGAACAGCCGCACCAAGCACAATGAACAAGCGCTTTATCGCATACCCCCGCGTGTCACGGTAGCAGGCCGCGATGGCGGCGATCGGGATCTTCGGTGGGCGATACCGGACTCGAACCGATGACCTCTTCCGTGTGAAGGAAGCGCGCTACCAACTGCGCCAATCGCCCTGGGGTTTCGCTGCCGTGAACCGGCTGCGAGACTCGATACTAGCCGACGAACAGGGGCGAGCGCACATCGACAGCGCGACACACCCGGCTGCGTCACCCGGTTTGGTTTTCCGCGTCGGCATCAGCTAAAGTCATTCAAGTGCCGCAGAGATGCGGAACGAAATGCGGATGTAGCGCAGTTGGTAGCGCATCACCTTGCCAAGGTGAGGGTCGCGAGTTCGAATCTCGTCATCCGCTCGAGTCAGCCCGACCGAAAGGTCGGGCTTCTCACAACGGTGGTGAACCCAAACGGTGGATTGGCCGAGAGGCGAGGCAGCGGCCTGCAAAGCCGTATACACGGGTTCGAATCCCGTATCCACCTCCAACCTGGAATCATTCAGGCTTGGGCGATTGGCGCAGCGGTAGCGCGCTTCCCTGACACGGAAGAGGTCACTGGTTCGATCCCAGTATCGCCCACCACGCAAAACCCCCGGTTCACCCGGGGGTTTTTCTGTTTCTCGGTTCGCGCCTACCCGGTTCGTGCATCCCCTCCGTATGCCTGTCGGAGAACTCCCGGCCGATCTGCCATCGAAACGATTGCACCGACCCGGGTGGTGGAGTCACATGATGGGCGCGGTATACAGCGACCGGGCACGGTCAATGCCTATCTGACGGCGTGGCTCATCAATGAACTGCGACTCCATCAGACGCCGTACATCGCCGGAGCAGGGGTGCGCGTGTTCGACGGCGTGCCTCCGCAGCAGTTCGAATCGACCCCGGTCCGTCAGGCGTCGCGGGTGACGCACCGGACCTACCGGCCGCTCGGTGCCCGCAGCACGGACCGGCGACTGACGAGCCCGCGCTGACGAGCCCTCGCTGACGAGCCCTCGCTGACGAGCCCTCGCTGACGAGCCCTCGCTGACGAGCCCTCGCTGACGAGCCCTCGCCGAGGGACCCTCGCCGAGGGACGCACGTCGAGGCCGGGCTGCGCTTCCGGCGTGGATAGGCTTGGTGGGTGCAACAGAGTTTGTGGGTGCTCCCCTCGTCGGAGCTGCTGTCGAGGACAGCATCGTCCGAACCGACCCCGGGCGGCGGTTCCATCGCTGCGATCACCGGGGCGCTCGGGGTGAGCCTCGTGCAGATGGCTCTCGCGGTGACGGCCGACCCGGAGCTGGACGCGCTGGGTGAGCGGCTCGCTGCCCTTCAGGGGCGCATCGTCCCCGGAGCGGATGCCGACGTGGCGGACTTCGAGAGCGTGATGTCCGCCTACCGCCTGCCGCGCTCGGACAACGCAGAGCGTGAGCAGCGCCGAGAGGCCATCGAGGCGGCGACCGTTGCAGCGACACAGCGCCCGCTCGCGCTCGTCGCGGCCCTCGTCGACGCCATCGACGCCGCACACGCGGCCGAGTCCGTCGTGAAGCCGGGAATCGTCAGCGACGTGATCGCGGGCCGCGACGTCATCCGCGGCGCCGCGTGGGCCGCCATCCGCACCGTCGACGTCAATCTCGCCCAGCTCGACCGCTCGAATTCCCTCCACGCGCCCGCCCTCCTCGCGACGCGCACGGAGCTCGCCCATCGTCTCCAGGAGGCCTCATGACCGCGACCGTGCTCGATCCGTCCCCCGTGGCCGCAGCCTTCCGCGACGAGGTCCGTGAGGATGTGGCACGGCTCCGGGCAGAGGGGCGCACGCTGCGCGTCGTCGGTCTCCTCGGCCAGGACGATGGGCCCGCCGCAACGTATGCGCGCTTCGCACGGCGGGGTTTCGACGATGTCGGCATCGACTTCGACCTCCGCCATGTCACGCCGGACGAGGCAGAGGCGGCCGTCGCGGCCGCGAACGTCGACGCGGAGGTCGACGGCATCTTCCTCTACTACCCGCTCGCCGGCCGCGACGACCGGTGGCTGCGCGAACTGGTCGACCCCCGCAAGGACATCGAGGGGATGCACTCCTTCTGGAGCCGCCTGCTCTACGAGAACGAGCGGTTCGTCGACTCCGGCCGCACGCTGCGTGCGATCCTGCCGTGCACGCCACTCGCCATTCTGAAGCTGCTGAACCGAGCAGGGATGCGCGGCACCAGCGGGAACGCCCCGCTCGAGGGTGTCACGGCGTGCGTGATCAACCGCAGCGAGGTCGTCGGACGCCCGCTCGCGGCGATGCTCGCCAACGACGGCGCCCGCGTCCACTCGCTCGACATCTCGGGAGCCGTCACCTACGAGCCCGCCATCGGACGGCACACCCACGAGGTGCGCTCCTCGGGTATCGACCGCGCCGCAGCGCTGGCAGACGCCGACGTCGTCATCTCCGCGGTGCCCTCCAGGGACTTCGAACTCATCCGCGGCGACGAGATCCGTGAGGGCGCGATCTGCGTCGATGTCGCGGAGTTCACCAACTTCGCCGAGTCGGCCAAGGAGCGGGCTGGCGTCTTCGTCCCGCGCGTCGGGCCGCTCACCGTCGCCATGGCGGCCAGAAACCTCATCCGGCTGGCGCACATCACGGGAAAGTGAGACGGAGCCACCGAGCACCGGGCCAGTGGACTCCGGGGAACCGCTCTGCCGGTGTGGGCGAGCTGGAGCCGCGGGGCGTAGAGTTCGCGACGTGACGGACAACACACAGGGGCAGGCGGAGACGCCGATCGCATACACCGCACTCGCCAAAGGCACGGCTGTTCTGGATGCTGACGGCGCCGAGATCGGCACCGTCGAGCACGTGCTCCAGGACAGCACGATCGACCTCTTCGACGGAATCGCCGTCTCGACTCGGCGGGGGCTGAGGTTCGTGGACGCCGGCGTGGTCGGCCGCATCACCACGGCCGCCGTGCACACGACGCTGACAGCCGCTGAGGCGGACGCGCTCCCCGAACCCGAGGGTACGGAGGTCTTCGACGCCGACCCGGACGAATTCGGCGGCAACGGCCTCAGCGCGTGGTTCGGGCGGATGTTCCTGCGCGAGCACTGGATGCGCCGCAACGACTAGCGGCCACGAGATACCGGTAACTGCGCCGATCCCACCCGATCTCGACGCCGTTTCTGGCATCTCGTCGTTTCCGGACCCGCGGCCTGTGGAGAACGCTGTGCGCTTCGCCCTGGCGCGCCAAGCCGCCCATCCCGTGCGCACTAAGGTTGAAGGGTTCCGATTAACACGATCCAAGGAGTGGAAAAGGTGGCTGACGGCTTCGAGCTCTTCACCGACCGTTCCGTTGTCGCGATGCGCGTCAACGGCGAGCTGAAAGATCTCGCAACGCAGGTCACGACTACGGACACCGTCGAACCGGTGACCATCGACTCCCCGGACGGGCTGAACATCCTGCGGCACTCGACGGCGCACGTGCTCGCGCAGGCCGTCCAGGCGATCAACCCGGAGGCCAAGCTCGGCATCGGCCCGCCCATCACCGACGGGTTCTACTACGACTTCGACGTCGCCGAGTCGTTCACGCCGGAGGACTTGAAGGCGCTCGACAAAGAGATGTCGCGCATCGTGCGCGCCGGTCAGCGTTTCGTGCGCAGGGTCGTCACGGACGACGAGGCGCGCGCCGAGCTCGCGAACGAGCCGTACAAGCTGGAGCTCATCGGGCTCAAGGGCGGCGTCGTGCACGGCGACACCACCGCGTTCGACGACAGCGAGTCCGTCGAGGTTGGCGGCTCCGAGCTCACCATCTACGACAATGTGGACCCGAAGACGGGGGAGACGGTCTGGAAGGACCTCTGCCGGGGGCCGCACCTGCCGAACACCCGGATGATCGGCAACGGCTGGTCGCTCACCCGCGTCGCCGCAGCGTACTGGCGTGGCAACGAGAAGAACAAGCAGCTCCAGCGCGTCTACGGAACGGCGTGGCCGACCAAGGACGAGCTGCGCGCTTACCAGACCCGCATGGAGGAGGCCGCCAAGCGCGACCACCGCAAGCTGGGCTCCGAGCTCGACCTGTTCAGCTTCCCGGAGGAGATCGGCTCCGGTCTCGCGGTCTTCCACCCCAGGGGTGGAATCATCCGCAACGAGATCGAGAACTTCATGCGCGAGCGCCTCATCGCGAACGACTACGAGCTCGTCAACACCCCGCACATCACCAAGGGCCGCCTCTACGAGATCAGCCAGCACCTCAACTGGTACAAAGACGGCATGTTCCCCGCCATGCACCTGGACGAAGAGGTGGATGCGGAGGGTCACGTGACCCGCCAGGGCCAGGACTACTACCTGAAGCCCATGAACTGCCCGATGCACAACCTGATCTATCGCGCACGTGGACGCAGCTACCGGGAACTGCCGCTGCGCCTGGCCGAGTTCGGCACGGTGTACCGCTACGAGAAGAGCGGCACGCTCTCCGGCCTCACCCGCGTGCGCGGCCTGACTCAGGACGACGCGCACATCTACGTCACCGATGAGCAGATCAAGGACGAGGTCGCGCGCCAGCTCGAGTTCGTGCTTGAGACGCTTCGCGGCTACGGCCTCACCGACTTCTACCTGGAGCTGTCCACCAAGGACCCCGACAAGTACGTGGGTTCGGACGAGAGCTGGGAGCAGGCGACGGAGACGCTGCGGCAGGTCGCCGTCGAGTCGGGGCTGGAGCTCGTCGCCGACCCGGGGGGGGCCGCGTTCTACGGTCCCAAGATCTCGGTCCAGGCTCGGGATGCGATCGGCCGCACCTGGCAGCTCTCCACCGTGCAGCTCGACTTCAACCAGCCGGAGCTGTTCGAGCTGGAGTACACGGCGGCGGACGGCACCCGCAAGCAGCCCGCGATGATCCATCGCGCCCTGCTCGGGTCGATCGAGCGGTTCTTCGCGATCCTGCTCGAGCACTACGCCGGGGCGTTCCCGGTGTGGCTGTCGCCCGTGCAGGTCGTCGGCATCCCGGTGGCGGACCAGTTCGGACCGTTCCTGGACGACGTCATCTCGCGTCTCAAGGCGCGCGGCGTGCGCGCCGAGGTCGACCACTCGGACGACCGGATGCAGAAGAAGATCCGCACGCACACCAAGGCCAAGGTGCCCTTCCAGCTCATCGTCGGCGAGGAGGACGCGTCGGCCGGCACGGTCAGCTTCCGCTTTCGCGACGGCACGCAGCGCAACGGCGTCACCGTGGACGAGGCGATCGACCGCATCGTGTCCGCGATCGAGAAGCACGAGCAGGTCGACACCGCATGGCTCGACTGAGCCTCGACGACTACGCGGAGAGCGCAGACCGCACCGGAAGCGCCGAGCGCGCGGCCGGAACGGCCGGCGCCGAGGAGGCCGGGGTCCGCATCGACGACCCCGGCTACCTCGTCGGCGTTCCCGACGAGTTCCAGCGACTGTGGACGCCCCACCGGATGGTCTACATCCAGCACGGGCAGCAGCCGGGTGAAGACGACTGCCCGTTCTGCGTCGCGCCGAGCATGAGCGACGAGGATGCGCTGATCGTCGCGCGCGGGAAGCACGCGTACGCACTGCTCAACCTGTTCCCGTACAACAGCGGCCATCTGTTGGTGTGCCCGTACCGTCACATCGCGCAGTACGACGAGGCGACGCCGGAGGAGGTCGCCGAGATCGGCAGCATCACCCAGACGGCGATGCGCGTCATCCGCGAGGTGTCGAAGAACGACGGCTTCAACATCGGAATGAATCAGGGAGCCATCGCAGGGGCGGGCATCGCGGCGCACCTGCACCAGCACATCGTGCCGCGGTGGGCTCAGGATGCGAACTTCCTGCCGATCATCGCCAAGACGAAGGCGCTTCCGCAGCTCCTCGGCGATGTGCGCGAGGCCATCGCAGCCGCCTGGCCGAACGACGACGCCTGATCGAAAGGCTGCGAATCCCTTCCTGACGAAAGCGCCCGCTCCGTTCCCGGTGCGGGCGCTTTCGTTCTCCCTGCTCGCAGCGTGCTCAGCGCACCTGGCGCACGACGAACTGCTCGCGCGGGTGCGCGTAGAACTCCTGCGACTCCACGAGCTGCAGCTCCCGCTCACCCGACTCCAGGGTGCGGGTCAGCAGGTCGTACACGCTCGACACGGTCTTGCGCAGGGCGGACTCGGCGCTTCCGTCGCGGAGGTAGTGCGCGGTGAACAGCGCGGCCGTCACGTCCCCGGAGCCGTTCGCCTTCATCGGCAGCCGCGGGGTCTGCACGATCCACGCGCCGGTGCCGTCGACGGCCAGCATCTCGATGGTGTCCTCTGGTCGGTCCGGGCGTTCCACGCTGGTCACGAGGACGGTGTCCGGGCCCATGGCGCGCGCCGCATCCACCGATTCGAGCGTGGACTCGAGCGTGTCGGGGGAGGTGCCGGTGAGGTAACCGAGCTCGAACTGGTTCGGGGTGATGATGTCGGCCACGGGAACCACGCGGTCCCGCAGCAGGTCCGGGATGGCCGGGGCGACGAAGCATCCGGACGTGGCGTTCCCCATCACCGGGTCGCAGGCGTAGACCGCATCCGGGTTGGCGGCCTTGACCCTGGCGACGGCGTCGATGATCACGTCTCCGATGCCCTCGCCGCCCTGGTACCCGGACAGCACGGCGTCGATCTGCCCGAGCACACCGCGCTCCTCGATGCCCGTGATGACCTCGCGCACGTCCTCCGGAGCGATCAGCGGTCCGCGCCAGGCGCCGTACCCGGTGTGGTTCGAGAAGTTCACCGTGTAGACGGGGAGCACCTCGACCCCGATGCGCTGGAGCGGAAACACGGCTGCGGAGTTGCCGACGTGGCCGTATGCCACCGCCGACTGGATGGAGAGGATCTTCATCCCTCGATCCTCTCATCCCGTGGAACCCGAGCGAATCTCCCTGGACTCACGCGATGCTGTTCACACCGTCGGTGAAGTCGAGGTCCGAGGTGATGCGGTTGAGGCCGAGCTCAACCTTTTCGGCGACCTGCCCGGCGAGGACAGTGGTGCTGACGCCGGCACCGGCCAGGTTGAACTGTAATTCGAGAGTGCCGGCTTCTGCGGCGACCCACCGGGTGGAACGTGTGACGGCGTTACGCCCGTGAACGATAGCCGGGAGCATCGCGTTCAGAAGCTGGACGGCGGCCTGGTGCACGAGCTCGTCGACGAAGCCTTGGGCGTCATGCGCAATGTCGTCGAGGCCGTTCCCGATGCCTTCGATCAGGTCCGCCAGGCTCGTGTACGTCAGGTCGGCGTGGTTCGAACCGTAGTCGGTCATGGGCTACTTCGCTTTCACGGCGGGCTGTCGGTAGACGGATGCCCATTGTTCGTCTTGTGCTGTGGCGTTGTGGATGGCGGTGTTGATGCCGTCGAAGAGCTGTTGGATGGTGGTGATGTGGTTGTCGATTCGTCGGTTGACGGTGTCGACGGCGTCTTCGTTGATGTTGTGGTGGACGTGGAGTCGGTGGGTTGTCACGCAGTTCTCGATGTCGGCTTCGGTGATGTATGGCAGGTCGAGGGCGGTGCGTTTGGCATTGTCGAGGTCGTGTTGCATCTGCGGGATCAGTCCGCTGTTGATTTCTTTGAGTTGTGTCAGCAGGTCGGTCGATTTCAAGATCGTGGCGGCGAGAGTGGTGGCGGCGATGGTGTCGACGGCGACCGTGAGGGCGGCCAGGGATCGGCCGACGGACGCGCCGACGGCGGGGAGTTGGAGCACGGTCAGGATGCCGGCCAGGGCGGCGGCGGGAGCGGCGCGCACGCTGGCGGGGAATGCGCTGAGGAGGTTGTCGGTGATTTCGACGGTGGACCTGCCGGCGGTGGCGGCTGTGATCGAGCCGTCGGGGGTGAAATCGAACCCGGTTTCAAGGTTGTGGTAGAACATGGCGTCGTGGCCCGGGTCGCCGGTGACGTAGATGGCGGCGCCTGTTCCGTTGCCATGAAAGTTGGCGATCGGGTCCCATTCGCTCACGTAGTTGCGCAACGGTATCGTGCAGGCGTTGCGTTGGTCGCGTAGCCACTGCTGGGCTTGCGGGGAGAGCGCGTTCCAGGGGTCGGGTGCGTTGAAGGTTGTCGAGGTCCAGTGGAGTTCGCTGGCGACGTAGAGGGCGAGGTATCCGCCGAGGGAGTGCCCGACGGTGGAGAAGGTTGCGTCGGGGTGTTCTGCGCGTACGGAGGTCCGGATGTTGTCGGCGTAGGAGAGTGCCTGGCCGGCCTGTGTTGTGGTGGCTGTCTCCGACCCGATCACGACTTGCGCGTCCGCGCTGATGTCGCCGTGGTGTCCCGGGTTCGTTCCCGCGAACGACACGAACACCTGCGAATAGTCGGGAACGCCGTTCACCAACGGCGCTGCCGCTATGGCTTGGAAACCGGTGACCGGATCACTGACCGGGTCCGAAATCAACACATAGCGCGGATTTGAACGCGGAAAGGACTCTCCCTTCGTAGCCGGCGGCTGCCTCCAGAGGGGGTCGGCGTCGTACGGTTCTGCTGCTATGTCAGCGAAGTCTTCATCCGTGGTCATTCAGCACCTCCGACGTGCCATCGCTGTAAGTCAGGGTCACTGGGCCAGGGTGCATTTCTGATTCAATCGGAGGCAAGGCATCTCCGGTAGAGAAGAAGGTCCCAAGGGTCCCGTAGTAATCCCTTCCCGTCACTGTGATGACCGTATTGGCTGCCCATGAGCCGTAACCCCGAACGCCGCCGCTATCGACGTATCTGATCGCCTCTAGGTCTGGGTTGGGGTAGTCCTTGATGAAGGTCACCGCGACTTTTCGCTGGTTCGCCAGATTCGCTTGCATCTGCTTTTCCTTGTCAACTCCGACTAGCGAGCAACCACTCAACGAGGCCGAGATCCCCACGACGATTGCGGCAGCGGCAATCACTGTGCGGAGTCCGCGCTCTGATGATCGCACCATGCGTGAAACGTTACCTATTAATAACAAATCTCACAACGAGTCAGCGTCGGCACCCAGTAGGGCGCATCGCCTCAGCGGCTCGCGTCAGCCAGGTCGTCGACCAGCCGCCCCGTCTCGTCCTCCGTGAGGTCGTGCACCGTGAGCCGCAGGTGGTGCGACGGCGCTGCCCGCTCGGTCAGCAGGAACTCGTCGCCCGTGCGGGCGAGCCAGCCGCGCCGCATGAGCCGCTCTGCCACGACCTTGGCCTCGATCGGCAGCTCCACCCAGACGTTGAGCCCGTCCTCCGCGGAGGCGTGCAGCCCTCGCTCCGCGAGCCTCGCGGCGAAGGCGGCGTTGCGCTCGGCGTAGTGGCGGCCGGCTTCGGCGATCTCAGCAAGCACGGTCTCGTCGGTGAGCTGGGCGAGCACGAGGCGTTGCAGCAGGTGGCTCACCCAGGTCGTGCCGGGGCTGAGCCGGAGCGCGAGGCGATCGGCGGTCTCCGGGTCTGTCGCCGCGATGGCGAGGCACATGTCTGGCCCGAGGAATTTCGACACCGAACGCACGAGCGCAAAACGGCGGTGGTCCGGGCCGATGAGGGTTTCGTAGGGGAGCTGGGAGAGCATCGAGAAGTGGTCGTCCTCGATGACCAGAACATAGGGATGCGCGGCCAGCAGCGCGCGAAGGGCCGCGGCCCTGCGGGGCGTGAGAGTCGACCCTGTCGGGTTCTGGGCGCGCGGCGTGCAGATGATCGCGCGGACGCCGGCGTCGAGCGCGGCCTGCAGACCGGCGACGGTCATGCCTTCCTCATCGACCGGCACGGGGACGGCGCGGTAGCCGCCGAGCCGCACGGTGTGGATGCTCGCGAGGAAGCACGGGTCTTCGAGCGCGACAGCGTCGTCGCGGAGGAGCGCCTGCGCGAGCAGCCGCTCGACGGCGTCGACGGCGCCGCTGGTGACGGTGATGCGCAGGTCGACGCCGGGGAGGTCCGTGCTCGCCCAGGAGCGCGCCAGGCTCTCGAGAGCGGGGTCGATCACCGGCTCGCCGTAGAGCACAGGTCGTCCTGCGGCGCGCGCGAGCGCCCTGCTGGGGTCGGGGATGCGCTTGGTGTCCGGGTTGCCGGTGCCGATGTCGCGGAGTACGGTGTCGGCCGCGTAGCCCTCCTGCGCGACGGCTTCGTGACCGGCGACCACCGTTCCAGCCCTTCCGCGGGCGACGACGACGCCCGCCTGCGCGAGCAAACGGTATGCGGCGACCGCCGTGTTGCGGTTGACGCCGAGCAGGGCGGCAAGTTCGCGGACGGGCGGGAGCGCATCCCCCGTCCGCAGTTCGCCGCGCTCGTGCAGGGTGCGCACACTGTCTGCGATCTCGGCTGCGGTCGTGCCTGTGATGATCTGATCCATGTCGCTCCCGAGTTTAGCGAGCATCGAACCGAGTGCTATCGTTTGGCATAGGTCAAAGATTACTTAGTTCCAGACGAGAGGACCACGATGGCTGACACGGAGCAGAACGCCGCCACCGGATCGAACAGGGTCAAGCGGGGCCTGGCAGAAATGCTGAAGGGCGGCGTCATCATGGACGTCGTCACCCCCGAGCAGGCGCGCATCGCTGAGGATGCAGGAGCCGTCGCCGTCATGGCGCTCGAGCGCGTCCCCGCCGACATCCGCGCGCAGGGCGGTGTCGCCAGGATGAGCGACCCCGACCTGATCGAGGCCATCATCGCCGAGGTCTCCATCCCGGTCATGGCGAAGGCCCGCATCGGTCACATCGTCGAGGCGCAGGTGCTGCAGGCGCTCGACGTCGACTACATCGACGAATCCGAGGTGCTGTCCCCGGCCGACTACGTCAACCACATCGACAAGTGGGGCTTCACCGTCCCCTTCGTCTGCGGTGCGACCAACCTGGGTGAGGCCCTGCGCCGCATCAACGAAGGTGCCGCGATGATCCGCTCGAAGGGCGAGGCCGGGACCGGCGACGTTTCGGAGGCGACCAAGCACATCCGCAAGATCAAGTCCGAGATCGCCGCGCTCAGCGCAATGAGCAAGGATGAACTGTACGTCGCGGCGAAGGAGCTTCAGGCGCCGTACGACCTCGTGGTCGAGATCGCCGAGACCGGCACGCTGCCGGTCGTCCTGTTCACCGCGGGTGGCGTCGCCACCCCCGCGGACGCCGCGATGATGATGCAGCTCGGCGCCGACGGCGTGTTCGTCGGCTCCGGCATCTTCAAGTCGGGCAACCCGGAGCAGCGCGCAGCGGCCATCGTCAAGGCCACCACGTTCTACGACGACCCCGCCGTGATCGCCGAGGTGTCCCGTGGGCTCGGTGAGGCCATGGTCGGCATCAACGTCTCCGACCTCGCCGCCCCGCACCGCCTCGCCGAGCGTGGCTGGTAGCACTCCGGTCGGCGTCCTGGCCCTGCAGGGAGACTTCCGCGAGCACATCGCGGTCCTGCGCGGCCTGGGCGCCGACGCCGTGCCCGTCCGCCGCCCCGCCGAACTGGCGGAGGTCGGTGGCCTGGTGATCCCTGGCGGCGAATCGAGCGTCATGGACAAGCTGTCCCGCACGTTCGGGCTCGCCGAGCCGTTGAAGCAGGCGATCGCCGACGGCCTGCCGGTCTACGGCACCTGCGCCGGCCTCATCATGCTGGCGGACAGAGTGCTCGACGGCATCCGCGGACAGCAGAGCCTCGGCGGACTCGACGTCTCCGTGCGCCGCAACGCGTTCGGCTCGCAGCTCGACTCGTTCGAGACCGACCTCGACGTTCCCGCGATCGGCGGAGAGCCGATGCATGCCGTGTTCATCCGCGCCCCCATCGTGGAGAGAGTCGGGGAGCGGGCGACGCCGCTCGCGCAACTCGGGGACGGGCGCGTCGTGGCCGTCGAGCAGGGCAACCTGATCGGCACGTCGTTCCACCCGGAGATCACGGGGGACACCCGAATCCACGAGTACTTCCTGGGCAAGGTGCGCGCGGCCTGAGCCTGTGCACGTCCTACAATGGTCAGGATCTTTAGACGTAACTGAGGGAGCACCAGTGTCCGGGCATTCCAAGTGGGCAACGACCAAGCACAAGAAGGCGGTCATCGACCAGCGCCGCGCCAAGTCGTTCGCCAAGCTGATCAAGAACATCGAGGTCGCGGCCAAGATGGGCGGCGCCGACCTCTCCGGCAACCCGACGCTGGTCGACGCCATTCAGAAGGCGAAGAAGACCTCGGTCCCGAACGACAACATCGACCGCGCGGTCAAGCGCGGCGCAGGGCTCACCGGTGAGTCCATCGACTACGCGACGATCATGTACGAGGGCTACGGCCCCAACGGCATCGCGCTGCTCATCGAGTGTCTGACCGACAACAAGAACCGCGCCGCCGCCGAGGTGCGCACGGCGATGACCCGCAACGGCGGCACCATGGCCGACCCGGGCAGCGTCGCGTACAACTTCCACCGCAAGGGTGTCATCGTCGTCCCGCACGCCGACGGACTGACCGAGGACGACGTGCTCACGGCCGTGCTCGACGCCGGTGCGGAAGACGTCACCGACCGCGGAGAGTCGTTCGAGGTGCAGACCGACGCGACGGACATGGTGGCGGCACGCACGGCGCTCCAGGAGGCCGGCATCGACTACGACTCGGCAGACGTCGAGTTCGTCGCGAGCCTCAACATCGAGGCGGACGCCGAGACGGCGCGCAAGGTGTTCCGCCTGATCGACGCGCTCGAAGACTCTGACGACGTGCAGAACGTCTACACCAACCTCGACCTCACTCCCGAGGTCCAGGCCGAGCTCGGCGAAGACGAGTAGCGCCTGGCCATGTCGGTGCGCGTACTCGGCATCGACCCCGGCCTGACCCGCTGCGGCGTCGGGATCGTGGATGTGCGGCCCGACCGCACCGCGACCCTCGTCGAGGTCGTCGTCATTCGCACGCCGGCGACCATGCCGATCGAGCAGCGGCTGCTCGCCGTCGGTGACGGAATCGAGCGGCTGCTGGATGCGCACCAGCCGTCGGCGGTCGCGATCGAGCGGGTCTTCGCCCAGCAGAACCTGAACACGGTGATGGGCGTCGCCCAGGTGAGCGGCGTCGCGCTGCACGCCGCCGCCAAGCGCGGTCTGCCCGTTGCGCTGCACACGCCGTCCGAGGTGAAGGCGGCCGTCACCGGCTACGGCTCTGCCGACAAGCGCCAGGTGCAGGCGATGGTCGCGCGCATCCTGGGACTTGCGGAGGTTCCGAAGCCCGCAGACGCCGCAGACGCGCTCGCCATCGCGATCTGCCACGCCTGGCGCGGTGCTCCGGTTGCCCCTCCGACGGCGGGGGATGTGGGCACGGGCTCGCTCACACCGGCGCAAGCCGCGTGGCGCGCCGCCGAGCGCTCCAGCCGGGCGTCGGTCGTGCCCCGTAGGCTGGCCAAGTGATTTCCTCCCTCCGTGGCGCGGTGCTCCAGGCGGCAGGCGGTACAGCCGTGATCGAGGTCGGCGGCGTCGGGTTCTCCGTGCAACTGACCACCGACCATGTGCTGTCGCTGCGTGTCGGCGACGAAGCGTTCGTCTACACCTCTCTCATCGTCCGTGAGGATGCCCTGCAGCTCTTCGGCTTCTCCGACGTCGAGCAGCTCCAGGTCTTCGAACTGCTCACCGGCGTGTCCGGCGTCGGCCCGAAGTCCGCCATCGGCGTGCTCTCCGTGCTCTCGCCCGACCAGATCGCCGAGGCGGTCGCCGCGGACGACGACGCCCCCTTCCGCAAGGTCTCCGGCATCGGGCCCAAGACGGCCAAGCTCATCGTCGTGCAGCTCGCCGGCAAGCTCGCCGTGACGCGCAGGGCGCCGGCGGCCGTCCGGAAGCCCGGCGCTCCCTCGTCCATCGGCGACAGTGTGCTCGTGGCCCTCGTCGGACTCGGCTGGCCGGAGAAGGTCGCGGCCGAGGCCGTCGCCGAGGTCGTTGCCGACACCGACGAGAAGCTGCGCGACAGCGTCCAGACCCTGCTGCGCCTGACGCTGGCACGGCTCGGCCCCGCGGCACATCCGGGCGCGGCACAGAGCGGCTCGGCGCAGAGCGGTTCGGCGCAGCGCGGGCGGGCCGGCTCATGAGCGACGACGACCTGACGACCCCCGAGCTGGAGTCGGAGTCCGAACTGGCGTTCGAGGGCGCCCTGCGTCCGCGCTCGCTCGCCGAGTTCGTCGGCCAGGCCAAGGTGCGTGGACAGCTCCAGCTTCTGCTGACCGCCGCGAAGATGCAGGATCGCACGGCAGACCACATCCTGCTCGCCGGTCCTCCCGGCCTCGGCAAGACGACGCTCGCGATGATCGTCGCCCACGAGAGCGAGCGACCTCTGCGGCTGTCGAGTGGCCCGGCCATCCAGCACGCCGGCGACCTCGCCGCCCTCCTGTCGTCGCTGACGCCGGGGGAGGTGCTCTTCATCGACGAGATCCACCGGATGGCGCGGTCGGCCGAGGAGATGCTGTACCTCGCGATGGAGGACTTCCGCATCGACATCATGGTCGGCAAGGGAGCGGGCGCCACGTCCATCCCGCTCGACCTGGCGCCGTTCACCCTGGTGGGCGCCACGACGCGGTCCGGGCTCCTGCCGAACCCGCTGCGCGACCGCTTCGGGTTCACGGCGCACTTGGAGTTCTACGACGAGTCCGAGCTCACCCAGGTGCTCACCCGCGCGGCCGTCATGCTCGACTTCGCGGTCGACAAGGCGGCGCTCGCGGAGATCGCCGGGCGCTGCCGCGGAACTCCGCGCATCGCGAACCGCCTGCTGCGCCGGGTGCGAGACTACGCCCTCGTGCACGGGCGTGAGGCGGACGTCGAGTCCGTGCGCGCCGCCCTGGATCTCTACGACGTGGATGCGCTCGGTCTCGACCGCCTCGACCGTGCCGTGCTGCGCGCCATCCTCGAACGCTTCGACGGTGGCCCGGTCGGACTGAACACGCTGGCCGTGTCCGTCGGCGAGGAGGCGGAGACCATCGAGTCGGTCGTCGAGCCCTTCCTCGTGCGCATCGGACTGCTCTCCCGTACCCCCAGAGGGCGGGTCGCGACCCCCGCAGCATGGCGTCACTTCGGACTCTCCAGCCCGCAGCTAGGAGTCTCACAGCAACCATCACTGATAGATGACATATAATTCAAGCTGGCCTCTCGGCCATTCCCACAAACCCCACCGGAAGGTTTGGCAGATTTCATGCCCATTGACCCGTTAACCATTGTGATGGTCGTCATCCTGGCGGCCCTCATCTTCTTCATGTTCCGCAACAGCCGCAAGCGCCAGAAGGAGCAGGCTGAGACGCGCTCGAAGATGGTCCCCGGCGCGGAGGTCATGACGAACTTCGGCCTGTACGGCACGCTGCTCTCCGTCAACGAAGACGACAACACGGCCCTCGTCGAGACCAGCCCTGGCACCGTCCTCAAGGTCCACCGCCAGGTCCTCGCCCGCGTCGTCGAGCCGACGGTCGCCGAGCCGATCTCCGCCGAGGTCTCCTCGACCGAGCCGCAGATCAACGAAGACCACGCCATCCCTCTGTCCGAGCCCGAGTTCGGTGAGCGCGTCGACGACGCCTCGAAGAAGCCCGGCTCGAAGAGCGACGACTGATCCGTTAATCCCTTTGTGCGACGACGCCGTGCCGGCGTCGTCGCGCGCGTAGAAAGCTGAGTTCCTAGGTGGCAAAGTCGACCCCGGTCAAAAAAGCCTGGCGTTCGTTGAGTTGGCTCGGCGCCATCGTGGTGGTGCTCCTCGGAGTCCTCACGGCTGGCGTCATCTGGGGAAATGCCACCTGGCTGCCCAAACTCGCCCTCGACCTCGAGGGCGGCACGCAGATCATCCTCGCGCCGCAGGTCGAGAACGGTCAGACCGTTCAGCAGCAGCAGCTCGATCAGGCCGTCTCGATCATCCGTCAGCGCATCGACGCATCCGGCGTCTCCGAGGCGCAGATCTCCACCGAGGGATCGCGGAACATCGTGGTCTCGCTGCCGGGAACGCCCGACCAGGCGACGCTCGACCGCGTCAAGGCCAGCGCGCGCCTCGACTTCCGCGCTGTGCTCGCCACGAGCGGGCCGACCAACGAGGTCGTCGGAGCGGACGGCAAGTCCACGCCGGCGCCGAGCCCGGCGCCCGGCCTGCAGTCGACGCCGTCCACCAAGCCGACGAACGGCAGCGACCTCGCGTGGGTGACCCCAGAGCTGCAGGCGCAGTTCGACGCGTTCTCGTGCACCACGGCCAACCTGGAGAATGTCAACCAGGCGCCGACGGACAAGCCGCTGATCACCTGTGACGACGCCAAGACGGTCAAGTACCTTCTCGGCCCGGTCGAGGTCAAGGGCCAGGACATCAAGGACGCGAACAGCGGACTCGCCCAGAGCTCGAGCGGCGTCAGCAACGGTCAGTGGGCCGTCAACATCATCTTCAACGATGCGGGCACCAAGTCGTTCGCCGATGTGACCACCCGCCTCAACGGCCTCACCGGCGCCCAGAATCAGTTCGCCATCGTGCTCGACGGCAAGGTCATCTCCGCACCGACCACGAACGCGGTCATCACGGACGGCCGCCCGCAGATCACGGGCAACTTCACCGAGGCGACGGCGAAGACACTGGCGGACCAGCTCAAATTCGGCGCCCTGCCGTTCAGCTTCAAGGTGCAGAGCCAGGACACGATCTCGGCCACGCTCGGATCGACCCAGTTGATGAGCGGTCTGATCGCCGGCGCGATCGGCCTCCTGCTCGTCGCCATCTACACGTTCTTCCAGTACCGCCTGCTCGGCTTCGTCACGATCATCTCGCTCGTCGTCGCCGCCGTGCTCACCCTGCTGACCATCTCGCTGCTGTCGTGGCACTACGACTACCGACTGTCGTTGGCAGGTGTGGCGGGTCTGATCGTCGCTATCGGATTCACAGCCGACTCCTTCATCGTCTACTTCGAACGAATACGAGACGAGTTGCGAGACGGCAGAGGCTTGGAGTCCGCCGTCGAGGCGGGCTGGACCCGAGCACGCCGCACCATCTACGCGTCGAAGGCCACCAACCTGCTCGCCGCCATCGTGCTCTACGTGCTCGCTGCGGCCAATGTCCGCGGGTTCGCGTTCACGCTCGGTCTCACGACCGTCATCGATGTGATCGTGGTGCTGCTCTTCACGCACCCGACCCTGCAGCTTCTCGCCCGCACCAAGTTCTTCAGCACCGGTCACAAGGCCTCCGGCCTCGACCCGCAGGCGCTGGGTGCCGTGTACCGCGGCGCGGCCCAGTTCCGCAAGCCGACGGTCACCGTGAGCGCAGGCAAGGCCGCATCCAGCGGCAAGGAGGCGGCTCGCCGCCAGACGATCGCAGAGCGCAAGGCCGCCGAGCTGGCAGGCGCTTCGGCTTCGTCATCGTCGTCGACGTCCTCTGATCGCTCGACCGAGGGGAAGGACTCCTGATGGCCAGCCGTCTCACCAAGTTCGGAAACGACCTCTACACCGGAGCCCGCTCCTTCGACTTCGTCGGAAAGCGCAAGATCTGGTACACGATCGCGGCCGTCATGGTCGTCATCGCCATCCTGATCCCCGTGGTCAAGGGCGGCTTCAATTTCAGCATCGAGTTCCGCGGCGGTTCGCAGTTCACGGTGACGAACGTGTCGGACACCAGCCAGGCCAAGGCTCAGGATGCGCTCACCAGCGTCGTCCCGAACGCCGTCGCCCACGTCAGCTCCGTCGGCAACGACGCGGTGCGGGTGCAGACCGACCAGCTCTCCGAGGCGCAGACCAAGCAGGTCGCTGACGCTCTCGCGAAGGCGTACGACGTCCCGGTCACCGAGGTCGCATCCACGTTCATCGGCCCGTCGTGGGGCGCTGACGTGACGCAGCAGTCCATCCAGGGCCTCGTGGTGTTCCTGTTGCTCGCGTTCATCGCGATGGCGCTGTACTTCCGCACCTGGAAGATGTCGGCGTCCGCGATCATCTCTCTGTTCCACGACCTCATCATCACGGCGGGCATCTACGCGCTCGTCGGGTTCGAGATCTCTCCGGCAACGATGATCGGCTTCCTGACCATCCTCGGTTACTCGCTCTACGACACCGTGGTGGTGTTCGACAAGGTGCGCGAGAACACCAAGGAGGAGATGGAGCTCACCAGGCGCACGTTCGCCGAGTCGGTCAACCTCGCGGTCAACCAGACGCTCGTGCGCTCGATCAACACGGCGGTGGTCGCCGTGCTCCCGGTGGCGTCGATCCTCTTCATCGGTGCGTTCTGGCTCGGAGCGGACACGCTGCGCGACATCTCGCTCGCACTGCTCATCGGCATCATCGTCGGAACGTACTCGACGATCTTCCTGGCCGCGCCGATGTACTCGCAGTTCCGCGAGGGAGAGGCCGCCGTGCGCAAGCACGACCAGAAGGTGCTCGCCATCCGCCCCAAGGCTGCCGCGAAGCAGCCCGAAGCCGTGCCGGTCGCGGCGGAATAGCGGGGGAGCGTGAGCGGTTCTTATCTGTCGGAAGACGAGGTGAGCGCCGCGCGCGCGCACGAGCTCGTCGAGTCGGGTTCGGCCTGGCTGCTCGACGTCCGCGAGGCGCACGAGTGGGAGGCCGGGCACGCACCCGCCGCTCACCACATCCCGCTGTACGAGATCGAGTCGCGCCAGCACGAGCTCCCGGAGGATCAGCAGATCCTGGTGGTCTGTCTCTCTGGAGGCCGCTCGAGACTCGCGACGGACGCGCTGAACCGGGCGGACTATCCGACGGCCAACGTTGCCGGCGGGATGTTCGCCTGGCAGGCGAGCGGAGCGCTAGTGGTGCGCGACGACGGCTCGCCGGGGGCGGTCGCCTGACCGCCGGAATCGGCCCTGTGTCAGAGCAGGGCGCGATGACGGCGATAATGGACGACAGGAGGCGTGCACATGGTTGATACTTCGACACCACAGGCCGCTTCGCTGCGCCGTCTCGTTCCGCGCATCTTCTCGCGCGCACAGCCGGCGGGAGCCGTCGACACCCTGATCCGCACGGTGCGCCTGCACCATCCCAAGGCGGACCTCTCGCTGATCGAGCGCGCGTATGCGGTCGCCGAGCGCGCCCACTCCGGCCAGAAGCGACGGTCGGGGGAGCCGTACATCACGCATCCCGTGGCCGTCGCGCAGATCCTCGCCGATCTCGGCATCGGCGCGAAGACCATTGCCGCCGCGCTGCTGCACGACACCGTGGAGGACACGGAGTACACCCTCGACGAGCTGCGCGACGCATTCGGCGACGAGATCGCGATGCTGGTGGACGGCGTCACCAAGCTGGACAAGGTCAAGTACGGAGACAGCGCCCAGGCGGAGACCGTCCGCAAGATGATCGTCGCGATGTCGAAAGACATCCGCGTGCTCATCATCAAGTTGGCCGACCGCTTGCACAACGCGCGCACCTGGGGCTTCGTCCCCGCCGCCTCCGCCACCCGCAAGGCCACCGAGACGCTCGAGATCTACGCGCCGCTCGCGCACCGCCTCGGCATCCAGACCATCAAGTGGGAGCTCGAGGACCTGTCGTTCGCCGTGCTCTACCCCAAGCTGTACGCCGAGATCGAGAGCCTGGTGCGGCAGCGCACGCCGGAGCGCGAGCGTCTGGTTCAGCAGGTCATCGACGCGATCAACGACGACCTCAAAGCCGCGAAGATCCGCGGCAAGGTGGTCGGCAGGCCGAAGCAGTACTACTCGATCTACCAGAAGATGGTCGTGCGCGGCCGCGAGTTCGACGAGATCTACGACCTCGTCGGCATCCGCATCCTGGTCAACTCGGTGCGCGACTGCTACGCCGTGCTCGGTCAGATCCACGCCAGGTGGACGCCGATGCCCGGGCGGTTCAAGGACTACATCGCCACCCCCAAGTTCAATCTCTACCAGTCGCTGCACACGACGGTGGTCGGGCCCGAAGGGCGCCCCGTCGAGATCCAGATCCGCACGGAGGAGATGCACCAGCGCGCCGAGCTCGGTGTGGCCGCGCACTGGAAGTACAAGGAGCAGACCACTGGCAAGAGCGCCGGCGGCCCTGCTCGCACCGACACCGACCTGGCCTGGCTGGCCCACATCTCGGATTGGCAGGCTGAGACCGCCGATCCGAGCGAGTTCCTCGACTCGCTGCGCTTCGAGATCGGCGCCAAGGAGGTCTACGTCTTCACGCCGAAGGGCCGTGTGATCGGCCTTCCCGCCGGCGCGACCCCGGTCGACTTCGCGTACGCGGTGCACACGGAGGTTGGCCACCGCACGATGGGCGCGAAGGTCAACGGACGCCTGGTGCCGCTGGAGAGCACCCTGACGACCGGTGACGTTGTCGAGGTCTTCACTTCGAAGAACCCGGATTCCGGCCCCAGCCAGGACTGGCTCAACTTCGTCAAGAGCCCGCGGGCGCGAAACAAGATCCGCCAGTGGTTCACCAAGGAGCGCCGCGACGAGGCGATCGAACAGGGCAAGGACGCGATCGCACGCGCGATGCGCAAGCAGAACCTGCCGCTGCAGAAGCTGATGTCGCAGGACTCGCTGAGCGAGGTGGCGTCCCTGCTCAAGTACGACGACGTCTCCGCGCTGTACGCGGCCGTCGGCGAGGGCCACGTCTCCACCCAGTCGGTGATCGAGAAGATCGTCGCGTCGGTGCAGACCGAGGCCGAGTCCGATGCCGGCGACATCGACCTGCCGGTCAAGGGTCGTTCGCGGAAGCTCCGCGACAGCGACTCCGGCGTGCTCGTGCGCGGCGCGCCCGACATCCTGGTCAAGCTCGCGAAGTGCTGCACGCCGGTGCCTGGCGACCCGATCGTCGGATTCATCACCAGGGGTGCCGGAGTCTCCGTGCACCAGTCGAACTGCCACAACGTGCAGTCGCTGATGCAGGAGCCCGACCGCATGATCGACGTGGAGTGGGCGCCGAGCTCGAAGAGCGTGTTCCTCGTTCAGATCCAGGTGGAGGCGCTCGACCGCTCCGGTCTGCTCTCCGATGTGACGCGCGTCCTGTCCGAGCATCATGTGAACATCCTTTCTGCCACCGTGACGACATCGAGCAACCGTCTGGCACTCAGCAGGTTCGTCTTCGAGATGGGCGACACCACCCACCTCGACCGTGTGCTGAACGCCGTGCGGCGCATCGACGCCGTGTACGACGTCTATCGGGTCAGCGCGGGCTGAGCGCCCGATTGGGCGCCGCGCGAAGCGCCGGCGTGGGACTCGGCTGGTTCACGGTGCGCGCCCTGGCGGCGAGCTGATCGGCGCGCGCCAGGTAGCGTCGGGCGTTCGTGCGCGGGGATCCGCGCATCCGGGACTTGATGGTCGTCACCGCGACGCCGGCGCGGTCGAGCAGGTAGAGCACCTGTGCGGCAGCGTCTGGCGAGAAGCGACCGTCGATGCAGAGCAGGTCGAGCGCTGTTCGGGCGGGTGAGGTGACCCTGGCCGCGTCGATCCGCTGCACGTCGCCGCGCGAGAGAGTGGTCTGCCTGCCGTCGAACTCGGGCGGGATGCGGCCCCCGCGACTGCGCGCGTCTACGCACACCTGGGGGCGGTGCGACGGAGACGCGCGCGCCCCGTGGATCCACACCGCCGTTCCACGGTCGGCGATCACGTGGGCCGGCGCGGACGCGGCGAACGCAGCAGCGCGGAGAGCCGCCGAGTCCGGGGTGTCCAGCGTGGCGAACGAGTCGCCGACCCGATAGAGCTGGCCGTCCAGACAGAGCGCCATGAGTTCGGCGATGGGGAGGACATCGGGGCGGAAGAGGCGGGGAAGGAGTGCTGTCATGCATCCACTCTGCGGTGGAGTGCGCGGGGAAAGAACAGGGCCGTCGGGATCTGTGAAGATCCGACGGCCCTGTGGAGAACCTGCTACGTCGACGGCAGCACGGCTGTGCTCGGCGCTATCCCAGCGCGTCGAGCCAGATCTTGCGCGCGTCGAGCGCTTCCTGGGCTTCCTTGACCTTGCGGGCGTCTCCGCTTGCCTTGGCCTCGTCGAGCTCCTGCTCGAGCTTGGCGATGGCGGCGTTGAGCTGGCTGGCCAGACCCTCCGTGCGGGCCTTCTTCTCGGGATTGTTGCGCTCCCAGTGCTCCTCGTCCAGCTTGCGAACGGCGGCCTCGACCTTGCGGAGGCGGTCTTCGATCGGACGGACCTGCTCGCGAGGGACGCGCCCGATCTCGTCCCAGCGCTGCTGGATGGAGACCAGCGCGTTGCGGGCGGACTCGCGGTTGGTGGCCTTGAGCAGGGGCTCCGCCTCTTCGAGGAGGGCGAGCTTGAGCTCGAGGTTCGCTTCGTATTCGACGTTGTCGCGAGCATCCACCTCCGCCTTGGCGGAGTAGATGGCGTCGCCCGCTGCCTTGAAGCGTGCCCACAGGGCGTCGTCGTTGCGCTTGCCGGCGCGACCAGCCAGCTTCCACTGGTCGAGCAACTGGCGGTACTCCGGCACGCCGTCCGCGCCGCGCGGGATGAGGGCCTCGGCCTGCTCGATCAGCGCGGTCTTGCGGGCGCGCACGTCGCGGTGCTGGTTGTCCAGCTCGGCGAAGAACGCCTTGCGGTTGTGCTCGATAGTGGACCGGGCTGCGCGGAAACGCTTCCACAGCTCGTTGGCCTCGTTCTTCGGGATGCGCGGGCCGTCGTGCTGGTGACTCTGCCAGCGGGCGAACAGCGTGTCGAGCGCTGCGGTGGTCTGCTTCCACTGGGTGCGGGCAGGGTCTTCCGCCGCGAGGGCCTCTGCCTTCTCGACGATGGCCGTGCGCTCGGCGACAGCCTGCTCGACGGCAGCCTTTGCCTCGGCGCTCTGCTGCTCCGTGAGTTCCTCGACGGTGCCGCCGAGGGCATCCAGCCGGGTGGCGAGCGACGCGAGGTCTCCGACGGCGTTCGCGCCGTCGAGCGTGCCGCGCAGCGTGGCGACGGCCTTGGCGATGTCGGACGCGGGCGCTCCGCGGCGTGCGCGCTGTTCGAGCAGCGTCACCTGACCGGCGAGATCGGTGAACTTGCGCTCGAAGTAGGCGAGCGCCTCCTCTGGAGTGCCGTCAGGGTATTGGCCGACGGCCCTCTCGCCGTCGCCTTCGCGGACGAAGACCGTGCCGGTCTCATCGACACGACCCCACGGTTGCTGATCAGTTGTAGCCAAGAGCCTCACCTTGCTGATGTACGGTGCGGGCGCAGAACGCCCCACGGTTGCGAATTAGCCTATTGCACGAGCGCGCGGCGTGCAGCCGTCAGCGCGACTCACGGGTCACTTGACGGTGAAGGTGTCGATCTTGGTCGCGACAGCGGGCTTGCCGTCCGTGCCGCCGCCGGAGACGCCCTTGTCCGCCACCTGGGAGATCAGCTTGTCGAGGCCGCTGGTGACCGTGCCGATCACGGTGTATCCGCCGGCCGAGTCCGAGCCGATCGTCGTGTCCTTGTAGACGATGAAGAACTGGCTGCCCTGACTGCTCGCGTTGCCGCTCTGCCTGGCCATCGCGATCGTTCCTGCGGGGTAGACGTTGTCCTTCGGGGCGTTCTCGATCGGGCCGTACGAGTAGCCGGGGCCGCCCTGGCCGTTGCCCTCCGGGTCGCCGCACTGCAGCACGTAGAAGCCGCCGTTGGTGAGCCTGTGACAGGTGAGGCCGTCGTAGAAGCCTTTCTGCGTGAGCGCGATCGTGGACGAGACGGCCTGCGGGGCCTTTGCGCCGTCGAGGTCGACGCCGAGCGGGATGCCGTTGATCGTCAGAGTGCCCGTCCAGGTGCGGTCCTCCGCGAGCGTCTTGGGCGGAAGCGTGAGAGCCGCTGACGACGCGGATGGAGAGGGCGACCCGGATGCGGAGGGCGTGCCCGGCTTCGCGAAGAACAGGAGCTGCGTTCCGATCGCGAGCGCGACCACGACCAGCACGGCGATTCCCGCGATCCAGTTGTCCCTGACGCGTCGCTTCGTCTTCTTCTCGTGAACGGTTTGGCGCGCTTGGTACGCGCGGAGTCGCTCCCGCGCCTGCCTGGCTTCGCGATCGTTCTGCTTGTTAGGTGCCACGTGTGTCCTCCGGAGCGCGCCGTCGTGCAAAATCCCGACCCGTCGCGCAACGCCCGAGGATCAGGATGAACCCTATTGGACCCGCCTATGAGCGGCAAAGTCGTGACTCCCAGGTTCGGGCAGGGGATGGGCGCGCATCCACGGGGCGGGCGGGGCGGGGCGAGTGTCGGTGGGACCGGCTAGCCTTGACAGGTGGTCGACGTGCAACCTGGGCTCCGTACGGGAGCGACGCCTCTCGCTGTGCGGATGAGGCCGAAGTCGCTCGACGAGGTCGCCGGCCAGAAGCACCTGCTGCGGCCGGGTTCGCCGCTCGTGAGCCTCGCGTCGGACAAGAGCGGAGAGACCGGATCGGTCTCCGTCATCCTCTGGGGTCCTCCCGGCACGGGCAAGACCACGCTGGCGCAGGCCATCGCGCACTCGTCAGGGCGGCGGTTCGTGGAGCTGTCCGCCGTCACGGCCGGTGTCAAAGACGTGCGGCTGGTGATGGACGAGGCGCTCTCCACGCGCGACCTCTACGGGGTGTCCACCGTTCTCTTCCTCGACGAGATCCACCGCTTCACCAAGGCTCAGCAGGACGCCCTGCTGCCCGGCGTGGAGAACGGATGGGTGATCCTGGTCGCAGCCACGACCGAGAATCCGTCGTTCTCGGTCATCTCGCCGCTGCTGTCGCGGTCGCTGCTGCTCACGCTGGAGACGCTCAGCGACGACGACCTCGGCACGGTGGTGGATCGGGCCGTCGCCGACGAGAGAGGGCTCGCCGGCCAGTACGCGCTCGACGCGGAGGCCAGGGCCGCGATCGTCCGCCTGGCTTCCGGGGATGCACGACGAGCGCTCACGGCGCTCGAAGCCGCCTCGGTGAGCGCGGCGTCGTCCACGCGGGCGACGTCGAAGAAGAAGCCGGTCATCACGGCAGAGCTGGTCGCACAGGCGGTCGACAGGGCGCTGCTGCGCTACGACCGCAACGGCGACGAGCACTACGACGTGATCAGCGCGTTCATCAAGTCGGTGCGCGGCTCCGACGTGGACGCATCACTGCACTACCTGGCGCGCATGATCGAGGCGGGGGAGGACCCGCGCTTCATCGCCCGGCGCATCATCATTCTCGCGTCGGAGGACATCGGCCTCGCCGACCCGCAGGCGCTCGTCGTGGCGGTTGCCGCCGCGGACGCGGTGCAGCTCATCGGGATGCCGGAGGGGCGCATCCCGTTGGCGCAGGCCGTGGTGCACCTGGCGACCGCACCCAAGTCCAACGCGGCGTACATGGCACTGGATGCGGCGATCGCCGATGTGCGCGCCGGTCGCATCGGCCGCGTGCCCAAGCACTTACGCGACGCGCACTACCCCGGCGCCAAGCGGCTCGGCCACGGCAAGGGGTATCAGTATCCGCACGACGACGCGCTCGGCGTGCTTCAGCAGCAGTATCTGCCGGACGAGCTCGCGGACGCGACGTACTACACGCCGACCGAGCACGGCAACGAGCGAGACGTCTCCGCGCGCCTCGCCAAGCTGCGCCGGATCGTGCGCGGACGCTGACCAGCGATCTGCTAGACTTCTCTGGCCTAGAAGCGTGCTCGCGTGCGGCTGCGTCGAGCAACGTCTTCGAAGGGACAGGCCCTGTAGCCGGGCCTCCCCGGCACATCCCTCTACTTTTGCAGGACGAACATGTGTGCCTGCGTTCATTGTTAGAGAGACAACCGAAAGGAAATCGTGTCTACCAAGTCACGTACCCGTAGCAAGACCCGCCTCTCGCGGTCGCTGGGCATCGCCCTGACCCCGAAGGCGGCGAAGTACCTTGAGAAGCGTCCGTACGCCCCCGGCGAGCACGGCCGCACCAAGCGCAAGGCCGACTCGGACTACGCCGTTCGTCTGCGCGAGAAGCAGCGTCTGCGCGCCCAGTACGGCATCCGCGAGAAGCAGCTCCGCATCGCGTTCGAAGAGGCACGTCGCACCCAGGGCCTGACCGGTGAGAACCTGGTCGAGCTCCTCGAGATGCGTCTCGACGCCCTCGTGCTGCGTGCAGGCTTCGCCCGCACGACCGCGCAGGCTCGTCAGTTCGTGGTTCACCGCCACATCCTCGTCGACGGCCAGATCGTCGACCGTCCCTCGTTCCGCGTGAAGCCGGGTCAGTTGATCCACGTCAAGGCTCGCTCGGAGGGCACGGAGCAGTTCCAGGTCGCAGCAGCAGGCGGACACGTCGACGTCCTGCCGAAGACCCCCGGTTACCTCGAGGTCGAGCTCGACAAGCTGCAGGCGCGCCTCGTGCGTCGCCCGAAGCGCGCCGAGGTCCCGGTGACGTGTGAAGTCCAGCTCGTCGTCGAGTACTACGCGGCTCGCTAAGCACAGCGCTCTGAACGGCAGGGGTCGTGGCATCAGCCACGGCCCCTGCCGTCGTTTTCCCGCAGGACGCCCCTCGCGCGCTCCACGGGGTTTACGCTTGAGCTGTATGCCGTTGGCGGAATGGAAGGTGGCCTCGTGTCCGGTGGCGATATCGCAGGATTGATCGCGGCGGGCGTTTTCGCGGTGCTCGTCGGATTCATCGCGATCCCCCTGGTGAAGTTCGGTCGCGTGCTCGACCAGACCAGGGATGCGATCAAGGAGGCGAGCGACGGCATCACGCCGATCCTCGACGAGACGGCAACGACCATCCACGAGACCAACAAACAACTGGCGCGCGTGGACGTCATCACCAGGAATGTCGCCGATGTGACGGGCAACGTGTCCGCCCTCGTCTCGCTGTTCGCCGCGACGGTGGGGGGTCCGCTCATCAAGCTCGCCGGGTTCAGCGCGGCCGTCCGCGCGGCCTTCGGGTGGACGCGGGGCTCTCGACGTTCCCGCACGACCACCGACTAAACTGACCGAGGCGCGCGGGAGACCGCCGACAGCTCGTCGGCGCCCGCGTCGTATCCATCGAGGGAGAATCAGGACATGAAGAGTTTTCTGTGGCTCGTCGTCGGCGTCGCGATCGGTTTCGTCGTCGCGCACAAGGTGAACGAGACCCCGCAGGGGCGTCAGTTCTTCAGCAGCATCGACAAGAAGGCGCGCGACTTCGGCGAGGCCGTCTCCGATGGCTACCGCCAGCGCGAGGCGGAGATCCGCTCCGCCATCGACGGCGACTGACCCCTCTCCCACCGACTTACCGCTCTCTACCGCTCGGAAACCATGCAGACTGCTGAAATCCACCGCCGCTGGCTCGACTTCTTCGCCACGCGCGGTCACACCGTCGTCCCGTCCGCCTCACTGGTCAGCGACGACCCGTCGCTGCTGTTCACGGTGGCCGGAATGGTCCCGTTCGTGCCGTACCTCACCGGTCTGGTCCCTGCTCCGTTCCCGCGTGCGACGAGCGTGCAGAAGTGCATCAGGACGCTGGACATCGAAGAGGTGGGCAAGACGCCCAGGCACGGCACGTTCTTCCAGATGTGCGGCAACTTCTCCTTCGGCGACTACTTCAAGGAGCAGGCGATCACGTACGCCTGGGAGCTCCTGACGACGCCGGAGTCCGACGGCGGGCTCGGCTTCGACCCGAAGGACCTCTGGGTCACCGTGTACGAGGAGGACGACGAGGCGCGGGAGATCTGGAAGCGCGTCGCCCAGCTCCCGGATGAGCGCATCCAGGGTCTCGGACGCGACACGAACTACTGGTCGACCGGTCAGCCAGGTCCGGCGGGCCCGTGCTCGGAGATCTTCTTCGACCGCGGTCCTGCGTACGGCATCGATGGCGGTCCCGCGACAGACGACGACCGGTACGTGGAGATCTGGAACCTCGTCTTCATGCAGTACCTGCGCGGCGAGGGCACGGGCAAGGCAGACTTCGAGATCCTCGGCGACCTGCCCAAGAAGAACATCGACACCGGCATGGGTCTCGAGCGCGTCGCGTTCCTCAAGCAGGGCGTCGAGAACATGTACGAGATCGACCAGGTGCGCCCTGTGCTCGACCGTGCCGCCCAGCTCGCCGGCAAAGAGTACGGCGCCGTGCACGATGACGATGTCCGCTTGCGCGTCATCGCCGACCACGTGCGCAGCGCGCTGATGCTGATGTCGGACGGCGTGACGCCGTCGAACGAGGGCCGCGGTTACATCCTGCGCCGTCTGCTGCGCCGCACCGTGCGTGCGATGCGCCTGCTCGGCGTGGAGGCGGCGACGTTCCCCGAGCTGTTCCCGGTGTCGCGGGACGCGATGAAGGCCGCATACCCGGAAGTCGATGCGGACTTCGCGCGCATCGCGCAGCTCGCATACGCGGAGGAGGAGACCTTCCTCCGCACCCTGGTCGCCGGCACGAGCATCCTGGACACTGCTGTCGCGAACACGCAGCGGGCCGGCAAGGATCAGCTCGCGGGCGACACGGCGTTCCTGCTGCACGACACGTACGGCTTCCCGATCGACCTCACGCTGGAGATGGCGGAAGAGGCCGGTCTCAGCGTCGACCGCACCGCGTTCGACAGTCTGATGGCCGACCAGCGCTCCCGCGCGAAGGCGGATGCGAAGGCGAAGAAGACGGCGCTGGCCGACCTCTCCGTCTACAGCGCGTTCCGCTCGCAGGGGGAGACCGTCTTCACCGGGTACACCGAGCTGGAGACCGAGTCGAGCATCCTGGGCCTGATCGTCGACGGTGCGTCGGTGAACAAGGCGACGGAGGGGCAGATCGGTGAGGTCATCCTCGGCGCGACGGCGCTCTACGCCGAGTCAGGTGGACAGGACGCGGACGCGGGCACGATCGTCGGCCCCGGCTACGAACTCGAGGTGCTCGACGTTCAGAAGCCGGTGAAGGGGCTGATCAGCCACAAGGTGTTCGTGCGCAGCGGTGAGGTCGGCGTCGGCTCGCCCGCGACCTCGCTGGTCGACAAGGACTACCGTCGCGGAGCGCGCCAGGCGCACTCCGGCACCCACATCATCCACGCGGCGCTCCGTCAGGTGCTCGGCTCCAACGCGCACCAGTCGGGCTCGTTCAACAAGGCGGGCTACCTGCGTCTCGACTTCTCCTGGAACCAGGCGCTGTCGCCGGAGACCCGCACCGAGATCGAGGAGATCTCGAACAACGCGATCCGCGACAACCTCCAGGTGACGACGCGCGAGCTGCCGCTTGCGGAGGCAAAAGCGCTCGGCGCGATGGCACTGTTCGGCGAGAAATACGGCGAGACCGTGCGCGTCGTCGACATCGGCGGCCCGTGGTCGCGTGAGCTGTGCGCGGGAACGCACGTGGCGTCGAGCGCCGAGATCGGCATGATCAACCTGGTGAGCGAGTCGTCCGTCGGCTCCACGAACCGCCGCGTCGAGTCGCTCGTCGGCCTCGAGGCGTTCCGCGATCTCGCCGTGGAGCGAACGATCGTGTCCCAGCTCTCCGGGTCGCTCAAGACGCCGCGCGAGCAGCTTCCGGAGAAGATCGCCGACCTGCTCAACAACCTGAAGGCCGCCGAGAAGCGCATCGCCGCGTTCGAGGCGCGCGCTGTGCTCGACAAGGTGCCTGCGCTGCTGGAGTCCGCATCCCGTCACGGCTCGGTGACCGTCGTCGCGAGCGACGCGGGAACGCTGAACTCGGCCGACGACCTGCGCCTCCTGGCGACCACGGTTCGGGAGCGTCTGGGCTCCGACCCCGCTGTCGTCGCTCTGGCGGCGCGCGCGGGCGACAAGCCGGTCGTGATCGTCGCCACCAACCAGGGCGCACGGGATGCCGGCGTCAACGCCGGAGCTCTGGCGAAGACCGCATCCGGTGTCCTCGGCGGAGGCGGAGGCGGCAAGCCGGACCTCGCCCAGGGCGGGGGCACGAACGTCGACGCCATCCCGGCAGCGCTCAGTGCGGTGACGTCGGCGATCGGCGGCTAGGGCGCCGTGCGCTCGGGAGTGCGCCTCGGCATCGACGTCGGGAAGGTCAGGATCGGCGTGAGCAGGTCCGACCTGCACGGGATGCTGGCGACGCCGGTGGAGACGGTGCCACGCTCCGAAGATGCTGCGGATCGGCGTAGGATCGCGGAGATTGTGACGGAACTCGGAGTTTTCGAGATTATCGTCGGTTTGCCTTTGGCGCTCTCGGGCGGCCACACCGCATCCACGGCTGACGCTGTCGGGTTCGCTGAGGCGCTCGTCGCGGAGGCGGGTGTGCCGGTTCGGCTGGTGGACGAACGACTGTCGACCGTCTCGGCCCATTCGGCCCTCAGAGCGTCGGGAAAGAACTCGAAAAGCGCGCGTCCGGTGGTGGATCAGGTGGCTGCCACGATAATTTTGCAGCACGCCCTCGACGCGGAGCGCGCAACAGACCGTCCGCCGGGCACACCCGTTGAACCGAACATTGGACCCTAGTTTGTCGCAGAACCCTCACACCCCGGGGCACGGCGAAACCAGCCAGCCGGACGGCCAGCCCGCTCCGCCGTCTTTCCCCTCGGTGAACAGGCAGCCTCTCACCCGTCGCGAGGCCAAGGCCAGGGAGGCCGCGGCCGCCGCAGAGTCCGGCGCGGATACGCAGAGTGGCACACCGTCGGGTCAGGCGTCGTCGGCACCGGCCACGCCGCCTCCTCTCGATTTCGACAGTGTGATCACGGGACCCATCGCATCGCAGCGGCTGCAGCAGGATGAGCACGCGGACGCGCTCGCGGACATCAGCGAAGGCGAGCGCGAGCGTGAGACTGTCGGCGCGCGACGGTCGAATTTCATCGCTGCGCGTGGCCAAGCCGCCGAGGGCGCGCCAGAGGCTGTGACGAGCGACCCGTTCGCGACGTTCGAGGAACTGACAGCACAGCACGACTCAGTGGACGCGGAGCACGCTCCGGATGCGCAGAAGGACTCTCCGCTGGTCTGGCGGCAGCAGCACTACCTGTCGCACACCGAGCCGCCCAAGAAGAAGCGCAGCCTCAAGGGGCTGTGGGTGACCCTCATCATCGTCGCGATCTTCGGCGGACTGATCGGGGGAGCGTACGCGGTGTTCCAGCCGCAGGTCGCGAAGCTCGTCCAGGCGATCACGCCGGTGGACAACGACTACTCCGGCAGCGGCACCGGCGAGGTGCTGTTCTCGATCAAATCAGGCGACAGCGGCTCCGACATCGCGAACAACCTCGCCAAGAAGGGCGTGACGAAGAGCTACGAGGCGTTCTACACGCTCCTGCTGCGGCAGAAGCCGGAGGTGAACTTCCAGCCCGGCCTGTTCAAGCTCGCCAAACAGATGAGCGCGCAGGCCGCGCTGATCGCGCTGCAGGACCCTTCGTCGAAGATGGAGAACACCGCCGTCATCCCCGAGGGGACGGCGGAGAAAGACATTCTGCCGATCGTGGCGGACGCGACCAAGCTCCCGCTGGCCGAACTGCAGGCGGCGGCCGCGAACCCGGCTGAGTACGGCGTCCCGGCTGAGGCGAAGACGCTCGAGGGCTTCCTGTTCCCCGCGACATACACGTTCACGCCGGGGATCACGGCGCACGATGCGATCAAGACGATGGTCGACCGCAGCTTCCAAGCGCTCGACGAGGCGGGGGTGGCCCCGGCCGACCGGTGGAAGACCGTGGTGCTCGCATCCATCGTCCAGCGCGAGGCAGGTCTGGCACCGGACTATCCGAAGGTGTCGCGGGTCTTCCTGAACCGGCTCGCACAGGGCTGGGACCTGCAGTCGGACGCGACGGTCGCATACGGAACAGGCAACACGCACACGGTGACGACGACCGATGCGGAGCGCGCGGACGCCGGCAACCCGTACAACACCTACGTGCACGCCGGGCTGCCGGTCGGGCCGATCTCGAACCCGGGAGACCTCGCCATCAACGCGGCGATCCATCCCGCGGACGGCCCGTGGATGTTCTTCGTGACGTGGAATCTGAAGACAGGCGAGACCATCTTCTCGACGACCGTGGAGGAGCATGACGCCGCGGTCGAGAAATGGCAACAGTGGATGAGGGACAACCCCGGCTATGAGTGATGCACGCGGCGTGAACCAGCCAGACGGAGCGGCCGAGGAGGACGGCGTGTCGGAGGCGGCGGCCGAAGCGTCGATCGCGGCCATCGTCGAGGCCGAGCGGGAAGCCGAAGCGGAAGAGGCGGCGGTCGCGGAGGCGGCGGAGGCGGTCGAACTGGAGGAGCCTGCGGAGGAGCCGACGGAGGAGGCGCCACAGGCACCGGAGGTGCCGCAGGCGTCGAAGGCGAAGGCGAGCAAGCCGAAGGCTGCCAAGCCCGTCGCCCGCACGCTCGCCGTCCTCGGCTCGCCCATCGATCACTCGAAGTCGCCGGCCCTGCATCGCGCCGCGTACGACGTGCTCGGCCTGGACTGGGAGTACGAGGCCGTCGACGTGACATCCGAGACGCTGGGTGACTTCATCGACGGCCGCGGCCCTGAGTGGCGGGGGCTCTCGCTCACCATGCCGCTCAAGCGGTCCGTGATCCCGCTGCTCGGCGAGATCGACAGGGTCGCAGAGCAGACAGGCGGCGCCAACACGGTCCTGCTCGACGACGACGGCGTCGCGCGCGGGTTCAACACGGATGTGCCAGGCTTCGTGCGGGCGCTCTCCGCCGCCGGGCTGGAGAGCGCGCACTTCGTGCACATCCTTGGCGGCGGAGCGACGGCGGCGTCCGCGCTGGTCGCCGCCGCAGAGCTCGGTGCGGAGAAGGTCGACATCTACGTCCGCTCGCTGGAGAAGAGCGTGTGGCTGGAGCCGCTCGCGCACCAGCTCGGACTGATGGTGCGCATCCGTCCGCTGAGCCAGGCCGATCGGTCGCTCGACGTGCCGGATCTGGTGATCAGCACGCTGCCGGGCGGGGCGACGACGGATGCGCTCTACACCGATTCGACGCGGCGCCGGGCGGTTCTCTTCGACGTCTCGTACGACCCGTGGCCGAGTGTGCTCGGGCGGTCCTGGAACGCCGTCGGGGGGCACGTGGTCTCCGGGCTGGCCCTGCTGGCGCATCAGGCCCTCCTGCAGGTGCGCATCTTCGTCTCCGGCGACCCGCTGCAGCCCTTGGATGGCGAGGACGCCGTGCTGGCCGCGATGCTCGACGCGGTCGGGATCGACGCGACGGGCGCGCCGCTTGAAAGCTGACGGCGCGCCGCTCGAGGGCTGAGGCCGCGCCGCTCGAGGGCTGACGCCGCGCCGATCCCTCCACAGGTCGGGGGCTCCCTGAGCTGTCCACGGAAGTGTCACACGGCCGGGAGGCCACTGCGCGCTGTGCCAGAATCGAACCATGCTTCGTTGGCTCACGGCCGGGGAATCCCACGGCCCCGAACTCACTGCCCTCCTCGAGGGGCTCCCCGCTGGGGTGCCCGTCTCCCTCGACGCCATCCGCGCTGATCTCGCGCGCCGCAAGCTCGGCTATGGGCGTGGTGCGCGCATGAAGTTCGAGCAGGACGCGCTCGACATCTCGGGCGGTGTCCGGCACGGGTTCAGCCTGGGCAGCCCGATCGCGTTGCGCATCGGGAACACCGAGTGGCCCAAGTGGGTCGATGTGATGAGCGCGGAGCCGGTGGACGAGGAGAAGCTCGCCGGGGGCCGCGGCGCACCGCTCACCCGCCCGCGGCCAGGGCACGCCGATCTGGTCGGGATGCAGAAGTACGGGTTCGACGAGGCCCGCCCCGTCCTGGAGCGCGCGAGCGCCAGGGAGACGGCCGCTCGCGTCGCCCTCGGAGCGATCGCGCGGTCGTTCCTGAACGAGCTCGGCATCACGCTCGTCAGCCACACCCTGTCCATCGGGCCGGTGCGGGTGCCGGAGGGCTCCGCGCTTCCGCTGCCGAGCGACGTCGCCGCGCTCGACGCCGACCCGCTGCGCTGCTTCGACAAGGGCACGAGTGCGCTCATGGTGGAGGAGGTGGACGCCGCCCACAAAGACGGCGACACGCTCGGCGGTGTCGTCGAGGTGCTCGCATACGGTCTTCCGCCGGGACTCGGGTCGCACGTTCACTGGGACCGCAGGCTCGATGCGCAGCTCGCCGCAGCCCTGATGGGCATCCAGGCGATCAAGGGCGTCGAGGTCGGCGACGGTTTCCTCACCACGACCCGCCGCGGCTCGGAGGCTCACGACGAACTGGTTGCGGAGGACGGCGAGATCGTCCGCACGAGCGACAAGGCCGGCGGAACAGAGGGCGGCATGAGCACGGGCACCGTGCTGCGGGTCCGTGCCGGCATGAAGCCGATCGCGACTGTGCCGCACGCCCTGCGCACGATCGACATCGCCACCAGCGAGGCCGCCGCCGCGCACCACCAGCGCTCCGACGTCTGCGCCGTGCCGGCGGCCGGGGTGGTCGCTGAGGCGATGGTCGCCCTCGTGCTGGCCAACGCGGTCGTGGAGAAGTTCGGTGGGGACTCTGTCGCAGAGACGGCGCGCAACCTGCGCGGCTACCTCGACGCGATCCCGCAGAACCTCGCGACGGAGCGCCTCTCGGCGCCGTACGCCTGAAGACCGCGCCCGTGACCATCGTCCTGATCGGTCCGCCCGCGGCGGGCAAGACCCGGCTCGGCAAGCGGCTCGCCGCGCGACTGAAGGTGCCGTTCATCGACACGGATTCGCGCATCGTCGCCGCGCACGGACCCATCCCCGCGATCTTCGCCGAGCACGGAGAACCGCATTTCCGGGCCATCGAACGGGAGGTCGTCGCGAACGCGCTCGGCGAGCCGGGGGTCGTCTCGCTCGGCGGCGGGGCGGTCATCGACCGCGACACCCAGGCCGACCTCGCGGCAGCGAGGGTGGTGCTCCTCACGGTCAGCCCTGAGGCGATCGCGTCGCGCATCGGCAGCGGAAAGCGTCCGCTGGTGACCGACGTCGAATCCTGGAAACGTCTCGTCGCGGCCCGCTCAGACATCTACACAGCACTCGCCGATTACACGGCAGACACATCGAACAGGCCGATCGACGCCATCGTGGAAGAGATCGCAGCCTGGGTCGAGGAAGGACAGCGATGACCGCCAACGACAACGAGACCGAGACCGCAGGCAACGAATCGACGGGAGGCGAGCCGACCGAGATCATCGTCCCCGGCGAGAATCAGTACCCCGTGGTGGTCGGGCGTGGTCTGCGCACCGAACTCGCGTCCTACCTCGGGAGCGGTGTGGCCAAGGTGCTGATCGTCCACCCGCCGACGCTCGGGGCGGCAGCGGCGGACCTGCGCGAGTCGCTGGTCGGCCGCTACGAGGTCCTGCTCGCCGAGGTGCCGGATGCGGAGGCGGCGAAGCGGGTCGAGGTCGCCGCGTTCTGCTGGCAGGTGATGGGGCAGGCCGACTTCACCCGTTCGGACGCCGTCGTCGGCTTCGGCGGGGGCGCTGTCACCGACCTCGCCGGGTTCGTCGCCGCCACCTGGCTGCGCGGTGTCCGTCTCGTGCAGGTGCCGACCACGCTGCTCGGGATGGTCGACGCGGCCGTCGGCGGAAAGACCGGCATCAACACGGCAGAGGGCAAGAACCTGGTCGGCGCCTTCTACGCGCCCGACGCGGTGATCTGCGACCTCGACACGCTCACCTCTCTCGCTCGCAACGAGATCCTGGCCGGGTTCGGCGAGGTGGTGAAGTACGGCTTCATCGCGGAGCCGGAGATCCTCGACATCATCGAGCGCGACGTCGACAGGGCGACCGACCCGCTGACGCCGGAGTTCCGCCGTCTGGTGGAGCTCTCCATCGGCATCAAGGCGCGGGTCGTCGGGGAGGACTTCACCGAGCATGGCCTGCGGGAGATCCTCAACTACGGCCACACGCTGGGGCACGCGATCGAGCACGCGGAGCGCTACCAGTGGCGGCACGGCGCCGCCGTCGCGGTCGGCATGATGTTCGCAGCAGAGCTCGCGCGGCTGAGCGGTCGCCTGAGCGACGAGGTCGTGGACAGGCACCGGCGCATCCTGGAGTCCCTGACGCTGCCGGTCAGCTACCCGCTCGGCCGTTGGCAGACGCTGCTCGCCTCGATGCAGCGTGACAAGAAGGCGCGCGGGAGCCTGCTGCGTTTCATCGTCCTCGACGACATCGCCAGGCCGACCGTCCTCGCCGGCCCTGACCAGAGCCTGCTGTTCGCGGCGTACCAGGAGATCGGGTCGTGACCGCTGCGTCGGAGCCGACTGCGCGGCCAGAGAAGCTGTCGGCGCAGAAGCCGTCGGCGCAGAAAACCGTGGCGCAGAAGCTGCAGGTCAAGCCGGGCGATGTGGTGTGGATCTCCGGGGATGCGGGGGAGGAGCGCGCGCTGGTCGGCGCCCTTCCGGACGGCGCCACGGAGACAGACGCAGGCGGCGACGCATCGATCGCCGTGACGTTCGTGCACGACCGTGAGGAGCTGCTGGCGCGGTTCGCGGCCGACCTGCCGTCGCTGCGCGGTGCTCGGGCGGTCTGGTACCTGTACGAGAAGGGCGGCCGGTCGGAGGTCAACAGGGACACGATCATGCGCGAGGCCGGCGCGTTCGGCTGGCGGGCGAACAGCAACGTCGCCGTCGACGACACGTGGTCGGCCGTGCGGGTGCGTCCGCTCGGCGATGGCGAAGCGCCGGTAGGCTGATTCGACATGAGCAGTGTTCTCGTCCTCAACGGCCCGAATCTCGGGCGTCTCGGCACCCGCGAACCCGACGTCTACGGCGCAGGGACGCTTGACGACCTCCAGGCCGTCCTGCAGTCCGATGCCCCGGAGACGACCATCGAGCTGCGGCAGACCGACGAGGAGGCGCAGCTTCTGCGCTGGCTCTACGAGGCGGCCGACTCCGGCGCCCCTGTCATCCTCAATGCCGGCGCCTGGACGCACTACTCGTACGCGCTCCGGGATGCGGTCTCCCTCGTGACCAAGGCGGGAGGCACCGTCATCGAGGTGCATCTGTCCAACCCGCACGCGCGCGAAGAGTTCCGGCACACCAGCGTGATCTCGGCCGTCGCGAGCGGGGTGATCGCCGGGTTCGGGTTCGACTCCTACCGGCTCGCCCTCGCCCACATTCGCCGAAACGCCGCCTGACAACTAGAATCTCTTGAGGCTGCCGCCGCGTCGATCGTGCGCGGCCGGCCACCGTGGAACGCTCCGGCGTGCATCCACCCGGATCTTCTCCCATAATCGAACGGAACTCACGCATGGCAACAACCGCTGACATCAAGAACGGCATCGTCCTCAACATGGACGGCCAGCTCTGGACCGTGATCGAGTTCCAGCACGTCAAGCCGGGCAAGGGCGGCGCGTTCGTCCGCACCAAGCTGAAGAACGTCACGAGCGGCAAGACCGTCGACCGCACGTTCAACGCCGGGTCGAAGATCGAGACCTCCAACGTCGACCGCCGCGACTACCAGTACCTGTACCAGGACGGCGAGAGCTTCGTCTTCATGGACACCAGCGACTACGACCAGATCACCATCTCGGGTGTCGTCGTCGGCGACGCAGCCAACTTCATGCTCGAGAACCAGAACGTCACCGTCGCGCTGCACGAGGGCGAGCCGCTGTACGTCGAGCTCCCCGCATCCGTCGTGCTGGAGATCACGTACACCGAGCCGGGCCTGCAGGGCGACCGCTCCACCGGCGGCACCAAGCCGGCGACCGTCGAGACCGGCTACCAGATCCAGGTTCCGCTGTTCCTCGAGACCGGCACCAAGGTCAAGGTCGACACGCGCACCGGCGACTACCTCGGCCGCGTCAACGACTAGATGAGCGCCAGGACCAAAGCCCGCAAGCGTGCTCTGGACGTGCTCTACGGAGCGGACGTCCGGCAGATCGCGCTGAACCAGGCACTCGCCACCGAGGCGGAGCGCGCGGCCAGTGAGCCGCAGCGCGAGGCCTCCTGGCTGTACGCCCGCGAGATCCTCGACGGGATCATCGACAACCAGGACGAGATCGACGAGCAGATCGAGACGTACGCGCAGGGTTGGACCCTCGCGCGGATGCCGATCGTCGACCGCGCCATCCTCCGCATCGGCGTGTGGGAGCTGCTCTTCAACGAGCAGGTGCCGGACGGCGTCGCCATCTCGGAGGCCGTCGAGGCGGCGACCGTGCTGTCGACGGACGACTCGGCCGGGTTCATCAACGGCCTGCTCGCGAAGATCGCCCAGAACAAGCCCAAGTAACCCCAGCGGGCCCCGCAACCACCGAGGAAACACCACCACATGCGCAGCACCCCCACCGTTCGACACCCAGGCACGAGGCGACAGGGCCCGGAACGACCAGGACTGCGACGCTCCGGGATGCGCACCCTCGGCGCGGCCATCATCGCGCTCGCCCTCGTGGCGGGCACGGCGGCCTGCTCCCTCGTCGGCGGGAATTCGCCGGTGCCGGTCGCCTCCGCGAAGGCTCCGACGGGCACGGACGGCGCCGTCAACTTCGACGGCGGATACATCCAGGCAGGGACGGGGTCGAAGCACGTCGACATCTGGTTCGACCCGATGTGCCCGATCTGCGGCGAGTTCGAGAAGACCAACGGCGAGACGCTGGCGAAGGCCGTCTCGGACGGCACGATCACGCTTCGGCTGCACCCGCTGACCTTCCTCGACCGCGCATCCAACGGCACCGGATATTCGACACGCGCCTCCGCCGCGCTCACCTGCGTCGCGGTGAAGGAGCCGAACGGTGCGCTGGACTATTACACGGCGCTGTTCGCCAACCAGCCGGAGGAGAACTCCAACGGGCTGACCGACGACGAGCTGGCGAAGCTCGCGACAGACAGCGGGCTGACCGACATCACCGGCTGCCTCGGTCGCAGCGGGCCATACCAGGCGTGGGCGCAGGCGAACACCGCGCACTCCCAGACCGGTCCCATCGTGGTCGACGACAAGAAGGTGCTCGACACGATCCAGGGCACGCCGACCGTGCTCGTGAACGGCACGCAGTTCCCCGGCAAAGTCACGGACGCCGCTGCGTTCACCTCGTTCCTGGCCAAGAACTGAGCTGCGCGCGCCGCGGTGCATCCCGCGCTGCTGCTATGCTCGTCCCCGGTAGACATCCTTTAACAGCCGTCCAGTGAGGCGGGGAAGGAGGTCGGCATGACAGTGCGAACAGTGCTGCAACACGCTGACATCACCCGGGCGTTGACTCGGATCTCCCACGAGATCCTGGAGTCCAACCGGGGCACGAACGATCTCATCATCCTGGGAATCCCCACGCGCGGCGTCGTTCTCGCGCGGAGGATCGCGGAGAACATCCAGCGGATCGAGCCGCACGCGGTCGCCTCGACGGCCGACCTCGTCGGCGCGCTCGACGTGACGATGTACCGCGACGACCTCTCCCGCAACCCGACGCGCACACCGGCCCCCACGTCTCTGCCTGGCAGCATCGACGGCAAGACCGTCGTGCTGGTCGACGACGTGCTGTACTCGGGTCGCACCATCCGGGCGGCACTGGATGCGCTGAGCGACCTGGGCAGGCCGCGCGCGGTGCGGCTGGCCGTGCTGGTCGACCGCGGTCACCGCGAGCTGCCGATCAGGGCGGACTTCGTGGGGAAGAACCTGCCATCGGCCGCGTCGGAGCGCATCAACGTGCTGCTGACGGAGATCGACGGGGACGAGGCCGTGACCATCGAGGACGGCCTCGCCGAATCCGACGCCGACGCCGAATCCGACGCCGTTTCCGACGGGCACGGAACGGAGGCCGACGCGTGAGGCACCTCCTCTCCACCCGCACCCTCGGGCGCGACGACGCCATCCGCATCCTGGACGTGGCGGAAGACATGGCCGACGTGCAGGAGCGCGAGGTCAAGAAGCTGCCGACTCTGCGCGGCAAGACCGTCGTGAACCTCTTCTTCGAGGACTCGACCCGCACCCGCATCTCGTTCGAGGCGGCGGCCAAGCGTCTCTCCGCCGACGTGATCAACTTCAGCGCGAAAGGGTCGAGCGTGTCGAAGGGCGAAAGCCTGAAAGACACAGCCCAGACGCTCGCCGCGATGGGCGCGGATGCCGTCGTGGTGCGGCACAGCGCATCCGGAGCGCCGCAGACCCTGGCAACGAGCGGCTGGATCGACGCCGGAATCGTCAACGCGGGCGACGGGATGCACGAGCACCCGACCCAGGCGCTGCTCGACGCGTTCACGATGCGGCGCAGGCTGCACGGCGCCGCATCCCGTGGCCGCGACCTCGACGGCGTGACCGTGACGATCGTCGGCGACATCCTGCACTCTCGGGTGGCGCGCTCGAACGTCTGGCTTCTGGAGACGCTGGGCGCCGACGTGACGCTCATCGCGCCTCCGACACTGCTGCCGGTGGATGCGTCCACCTGGCCGGCGCGGATCGGCTACGACCTCGACGCCGCCATCGACGCGAACCCGGACGTGGTCATGATGCTGCGCATCCAGGCCGAGCGGATGAACGCCGCGTTCTTCCCGAACACCAGGGAGTATGCGCGCCGCTGGGGACTGGACGACGAACGACTGGCCAGGCTCGGCACCGGTAGCATTGTCATGCACCCCGGTCCGATGAATCGGGGTCTGGAGATTTCGGCGGCGGCGGCGGATTCGCCCCGCTCGACGGTCAGGGAACAGGTGGCCAACGGGGTTTCCGTGCGAATGGCCGCTCTGTACCTCCTGCTGTCCGGTGGAGATCGGGAGGACGTAGCGTGAACGAGAAGTATGTGATCGAGGGTGCGACGCTCGCCGATGGGTCGCGCGCCGACCTGCTGGTGGACGGCGCGAGGATCGCGGAGGTCGGCAACGGCCTGTCGGCTGCCGGTGCGACGGTGGTCGACGCAGACGGCCTGATCGCCCTGCCCGGCCTCGTCGACCTGCACACGCACCTGCGGGAGCCTGGCTACGAGCAGAGCGAGACCGTGCTCACCGGCACGCGCGCCGCGGCGGCCGGCGGGTTCACCTCGGTGTTCGCGATGGCGAACACGTCGCCGGTCGCCGACACGGCCGGGGTGGTCGAGCAGGTGCTCAGCCTCGGCGACGCCGCCGGGTACGCGACAGTCCGCCCGATCGGCGCCGTCACCGTCGGTCTCGAGGGCGAGCGGCTGGCCGAGCTCGGCGCGATGGCCGACTCCCGCGCCAGGGTGCGGGTGTTCTCCGATGACGGCAAGTGCGTCTCCGACCCGCTGCTGATGCGCAGGGCGCTCGAATACGTCAAGGCGTTCGACGGCGTGATCGCCCAGCACGCGCAGGAGCCGCGGCTGACCATCGGCGCGCAGATGAACGAGGGCGCGCTGTCCGGCGAGCTCGGGCTCGCCGGCTGGCCTGCGGTGGCCGAGGAGTCGATCATCGCCAGGGATGTGCTCCTGGCCGAACACGTCGGCTCCCGCCTGCACGTCTGCCACGTCTCCACTGCCGGCTCGGTCGATGTGATCCGCTGGGCCAAGGCGCGCGGCATCGACGTGACGGCCGAGGTCACGCCGCACCACCTGATCCTCACCGAGGAGCTGGCCACCGGCTACGACGCGCGCTTCAAGGTGAACCCGCCGCTGCGCCGCGCCGAGGACGTCGAGGCGCTGCGGGCCGGCCTGGCGGACGGCACCATCGACATCGTCGCCACCGACCACGCCCCGCATCCCGTCGAGGCGAAGGACTGCGAGTGGGACGCTGCGGCGTTCGGCATGGTCGGCCTCGAGTCGGCGCTCTCCGTCGTGCACTCCTCGGTCGTGCAGAACGGGATGCTCGACTGGGCGGACGTCGCCCGCGTGCTCTCCGAGACGCCGGCGCGCATCGGACGGCTGGCCGGTCACGGTCAGGCCATCGAGGCGGGGGCGCCCGCGGAGTTCACGCTCTACGACCCGACCGCATCCCGCGCGTTCTCGGCCGGCGACCTCGCAGGCAAGGGCGTCAACTCGCCGTATCTGTCGATGACGCTGCCCGGCCGCGTCGTCGCGACCTTCCACCACGGATACCCGACCGTCCTCGACGGTGTCGTGGCCGCCGCGGACGAAGTCGCCGCTCGAGCCAGAGCATTCGCCGGAAAGCACGAGGAGGCACTGCGTGGATAAGCTCGTCCCCACCCTGGTCGTCGCGGCCGTCCTGGTCGTCGCGCTGCTGCTCATCGTCTGGGGCTGGCGACGACGCGTGCGACGCGACCGACCGGCAGGCGGAGGCTACGCGACCCAGGTGGATGCGCGGGGCCAGGCTCCGTCGCAGCCGATCGCGAGCGCGGAGAGCTTCTACGTCGCCACCACCAAGGGCGGAGAGCACCTGGAGCGCCTGGCGCTTCCCGGCCTCTCCTTCCGCGGCAGGGCGACGGTGAGCGTCGCCGCGGACGGCGTGACCATCGCCGTCACCGGCGAGCAGCCCGTCTACATCCCCGTGTCCGCGATCAGCGGCCTCGGGGCGGCGACCACCGCCATCGACCGCGTCGTCGAGAAGGACGGCCTGCTCCGGCTGTCCTGGACCACCAGCGGTGGTGCGGCGGCGGACAGCTTCTTCCGGGTCGTCGACCCTGCCGACCGTGCGCCTGTCGTCGCCGCGGTCGAATCCATTCTCCCCGCCGGGTCTCAGGCGGGAACCAGCACGGAAAGTGAGGTGTGACGTGGCGCAGCAGAACCCAGCCGTCCTCGTCCTCGAAGACGGAACCCGCTATGTCGGACGCGCGTACGGCGCTGTCGGCCGCACGTTCGGCGAGGCGGTGTTCTCCACCGGCATGACCGGATACCAGGAGACGCTGACCGACCCGAGCTACGCGGGGCAGATCGTCCTGATGACGGCGCCGCACATCGGCAACACGGGCACGAACGACGAGGACATGGAGTCCCGTCAGATCTGGGTCGCCGGATACGTCGTGCGCGAGCCCAGCCGCATCGTGTCGAACTTCCGCGCCCAGCGCAGCCTCGACGACGACCTGGTCGCCCAGGGCGTCGTCGGCATCAGCGGGATCGACACGCGCGCGGTGACCAGGCACATCCGGTCGGCCGGCGCGATGCGCTCCGGCATCTTCTCCGGTGACGATTTCGACCTCACGGACGGCGAGCAGCTCGAACTCGTGCGCTCGACGGCGAAGATGGCGGGCACCAACCTGTCCGCCGAGGTCTCGACGCCGGAGCCGTTCACGGTTCCGGCGGTGGGGGAGAAGGTCGGCTCGGTCGCCGTGCTCGACCTCGGCGTCAAGAAGTCGACGCTCGAGAACCTCGCAGCCCGAGGCCTCGACGTGCACGTGCTGCCGCAGATGGTCACGGCACGGGATGTGCTCGAGCTGCAGCCGTCCGCGCTTTTCTTCTCGAACGGCCCTGGCGACCCTCAGGCGTCGGGCAAGCACGTCGCGCTGCTGCAGGAGGTGCTGAGGGCGGGCATCCCGTACTTCGGGATCTGCTTCGGCAACCAGCTCCTCGGCCGCGCGCTCGGCCTCGGCACGTACAAGCTGCCGTTCGGGCACCGCGGCATCAACCAGCCGGTGCTCGACAAGCGCACGGGCAGGGTCGAGATCACCGCGCAGAACCACGGTTTCGCGGTGGATGCGCCGATCGAGGGCGTCTTCGACTCCCCGGCCGGTTTCGGCAAGGTGGAGGTCAGCCACTTCAGCCTCAACGACAACGTGGTGGAGGGGCTGAACTGCCTCGACCTGAACGCGTTCAGCGTGCAGTACCACCCAGAGGCGGCCGCAGGGCCCCACGACGCCAATTACCTCTTCGACCGCTTCCTCGACATGATCACTGCTCGGGAGAACGGCGCAAACGCACCGCAGGGAGAGTCCGAGTAATGCCGAAGCGCACCGACATCAATTCCGTCCTGGTCATCGGCTCCGGCCCGATCGTGATCGGGCAGGCCTGTGAGTTCGACTACTCCGGCACCCAGGCGTGCCGGGTGCTCCGCGAGGAGGGCGTGCGCGTCATCCTGGTGAACTCGAACCCCGCCACGATCATGACCGACCCCGACTTCGCCGACGCCACCTACGTGGAGCCGATCACCTGGGAGGTCATCGAGACCATCATCGCCAAGGAGAAGCCGGATGCGATCCTGCCGACCCTGGGCGGCCAGACGGCGCTCAACGCGGCCATCCAGTTGCACGAGCACGGCATCCTGGAGAAGTACGGCGTCGAGCTGATCGGCGCCAAGTTCGAGGCGATCCAGAAGGGCGAGGACCGCCAGATCTTCAAGGAGCTCGTGATCGAGGCCGGCGCGGAGGTCGCACGCTCGCACATCGCGCACACGGTCGAGGAGGCCGTCGTGTTCGCAGAGGACCTCGGCTACCCGCTCGTGGTCCGTCCCTCGTTCACGATGGGCGGCCTCGGCTCCGGCTTCGCGTACACCGAGCAGGAGCTGCGCCGCATCGTCGGCGACGGCATCCACCAGAGCCCGACCAGCGAGGTGCTGCTGGAGGAGTCCATCCTGGGCTGGAAGGAGTACGAGCTCGAGCTGATGCGCGACACCGCGGACAACACGGTGGTCGTCTGCTCGATCGAGAACGTGGACCCTGTCGGCGTGCACACCGGTGACTCGATCACGGTCGCACCCGCCCTCACACTGACCGACCGCGAGTACCAGAAGATGCGCGACATCGGCATCGACATCATCCGCGCCGTCGGCGTCGACACCGGCGGCTGCAACATCCAGTTCGCGGTCGACCCGGCGAACGGCCGCATCATCGTCATCGAGATGAACCCGCGCGTCTCCCGCTCGTCGGCTCTCGCGTCGAAGGCGACCGGCTTCCCGATCGCGAAGATCGCGGCGAAGCTCGCCATCGGCTACCGCCTCGACGAGATCCCGAACGACATCACGAAGGTCACCCCGGCGAGCTTCGAGCCGACGCTCGACTACGTGGTCGTCAAGGTGCCGCGGTTCGCGTTCGAGAAGTTCCCCGCCGCCGACCCGACGCTGACCACCACCATGAAGTCGGTCGGCGAGGCGATGGCCATCGGCCGCAGCTTCACGAGTGCTCTGCAGAAGGCGCTCCGCTCGCTGGAGAAGCGCGGATCGTCGTTCCACTGGGGCCAGGAGAACCGCACGGTGGAGGAGCTGCTCACGAGCATCCAGACCCCGACAGACGGCCGCATCGTGGACGTGCAGCAGGCGCTCCGCCTGGGAGCCACGCCGGAGCAGGTCTTCGACGCCACCAAGATCGACCCGTGGTTCGTCGACCAGATCGTCCTCATCAACGAGGTCGCGGAGCAGATCCGCACCGCGGAGACCCTGGACACCGACACACTGCGGGATGCGAAGGACCACGGCTTCTCGGACGCGCAGATCGGTCAGCTCCGCGGCTTCGGCGAGGCCGACGTGCGCGAGATCCGCCACATCCTGGGGGTTCGTCCCGTCTACAAGACGGTCGACACCTGCGCGGGCGAGTTCCCGGCGCTCACTCCGTACCACTACTCCAGCTACGACCTGGAGACCGAGGTGGAGCCGAGCGACCGCCGCAAGGTCGTCATCCTGGGCTCAGGTCCGAACCGCATCGGCCAGGGCGTCGAGTTCGACTACTCCTGCGTGCACGCGTCGTTCGCGCTGAGCGACGCCGGCTTCGAGACCATCATGATCAACTGCAACCCGGAGACGGTCTCGACCGACTACGACACCAGCGACCGGCTCTACTTCGAGCCGCTGACGCTGGAGGATGTGCTGGAGGTCATCCACGCGGAGAGCCAGACCGGCGAACTCGTGGGCGTCGTCGTGCAGCTCGGCGGCCAGACCGCACTCGGGCTGGCGAAGGGCCTGGAGGCTGCCGGTGTTCCGATCCTCGGCACGACGCCGGAGGCGATCGACCTGGCGGAGGAGCGCGGCCTGTTCGCGGAGATCCTGGAGAACGCCGGACTCCTCGCCCCGCGCAACGGCACCGCATTCGACTTCCCCGGCGCCGTGCAGGTGGCGGAGCAGATCGGCTACCCGGTGCTCGTGCGCCCGAGCTACGTGCTCGGCGGCCGCGGTATGGAGATCGTCTACGACAGCCCGTCGCTCGCCGATTACTTCGAGCGCGTGGCAGGTCAGGGCATCGTGGGACCAGCGCATCCGCTGCTGGTCGACCGCTTCCTCGACGACGCGATCGAGATCGACGTCGACGCGCTGTACGACGGCGAGAACCTGTACATCGGCGGCGTGATGGAGCACATCGAGGAGGCGGGCATCCACTCGGGCGACTCGAGCTGCACCCTGCCGCCGATCACGCTCGGCCGCCGCGAGATCGACCGCGTGCGCGACGCGACGCTGAAGATCGGGGAGGGCATCGGCGTGCGCGGCCTGCTGAACGTGCAGTTCGCGATCGGCGCGGGTGTGCTCTACGTGCTCGAAGCGAACCCGCGTGCCTCCCGCACGGTGCCGTTCGTGTCGAAGGCGCTCGGCATCCCGCTCGCCAAGGCCGCGTCGCGCATCATGGTGGGCGCCACGGTCGCCGGGCTGATCGCCGAGGGGCTGCTCCCCGAGCAGGACGGGTCGGTCATCCCGATGGACTCGCCCGTCGCCGTGAAGGAGGCCGTGCTTCCGTTCAAGCGCTTCCGCACCAAGGAGGGCAACGTCGTCGACTCCGTCCTCGGCCCGGAGATGCGCTCCACCGGCGAGGTCATGGGCATCGACAAGGACTTCCCGCGTGCGTTCGCCAAGAGCCAGTCGGCCGCGTACGGCGGAATGCCGCTCGGCGGCACCGCCTTCGTCTCCGTCTCCGACCGCGACAAGCGCTCGATCGTGCTCCCCGTGCTGCGGCTGCGCGAGCTCGGTTTCGAGATCCTCGCGACCGAGGGAACGGCCGAGGTGCTCAACCGCAACGGCATCGCCGCCCGCGTCGTCCGCAAGTTCAGCGAGACCGAGAACGTGGATGAGCCGTCCATCGTCGACCTCATCAACCGCAACGAGGTGGATGTGGTCATCAACACTCCGAGCGGCCGGTCGGCCCGCGCGGACGGCTACGAGATCCGCGCTGCGGCGGTGGCGGGGGACAAGCCCCTGTTCACCACCATCGCGGAGCTCAGCGCCGCCGTCGCGTCCGTGGACGCGATCCGCGAGGGCTTCGACGTGAAGTCGCTGCAGCAGTACGCGGTGGAGAGGGCAGCGCGCGCGTGAGCTTCGGTGACCGGCTCGCCGGAGTCTTCGCGGATCGCGGGCGCCTGTGCGTCGGCATCGACCCGCACGCGCACCTGCTGGAGAGCTGGGGCCTTCCGGCCTCGGCCTCCGGCGTGCGCGCCTTCGGCCTCGCCGTCGTCGAGGCGGCGACGGGTCGCGCAGGCATCGTGAAGCCTCAGGTGGCGTTCTTCGAGCGCTACGGCTCCGCGGGGTACGCGGCGCTCGAAGAGGTGATCCAGGCGGCGCGCGCGGCAGGGCTGCTCGTGATCGCCGACGCGAAGCGCGGGGACATCGGCACCAGCGTCACCGCGTACGCCGAGGCGTGGCTCACCCCTGGTGCTCCACTCGAGGCGGACGCGATGACCATCGCGGCGTTCCAGGGCGTCGGCTCGATCGACGACCCGATGCGACGGGCGGAGGCGAACGGCAAGGGCCTGTTCGTGCTCGCGGCCACCTCCAACCCGGAGGCGTCGGCAATCCAGAAGGCGGTCGTGCAGGACGGCGCGCGTGCGGGGAGCACCGTCGCGCGTGCGATCATCGAAGACGTGCAATCGTTCAACCAGGCGCAGACCCCCAGCGCATTCGGATCGGTCGGGCTCGTGCTCGGCGCGACCCTCGACCTTCCGGCCTTCGGCATCGACATCGCTGCGGCGGCCGGCCTCAACGCCGTGCCCGTTCTGGCGCCCGGCTTCGGCCACCAGGGCGCGAAGGTGCACGACGCCGCCCGGCTGTTCGGCTCGTTCGCCGGTGGGGTGATCGTCAGCGAGTCGCGCGGGCTGCTCGGCGCCGGTCCTGCGGGCCTCGCCGATGCCATCGCGCGCCGCACCGAGGAGGTGCGGGCGAGCCATGGCTGAACAGAGCACATCAGGGCACAGCACATCGGGTCAGACCACGACATCGGGGCAGGGCACGACAGAGGGAGGGACAGCATCCCATCGTCCAGCGCCCCCCGAGGTCGACCGTGCGGCGGCGTCGCAGGCCGCGGTCGCCGCACGCCGCGCGCGGGCGGCCGTGAAGGCCGCCATCGCCCGTCAGGAGCTCTCGCCGCTCACCGTGCTCGACCGCGCCACCGCTGAGCCGGACGGCGTCGAGGGCCGGCTGCGGGTCACCGAGTTCCTGCTCAGCGTTCCTGCCATCGGCACCACCAAGATGCAGGATGCGCTGCGCACCCTCGCCATCTCGCCCGCCAAGCGCCTGGGCGGCCTCGGCAGGCACCAGCGCCTGCGCCTGCGCGACTACCTGATCGACAGGGAGGCGAAGGCCGGCCGGTTGAAGAACCACCTCGTGGTGCTTGCCGGGCCCACCGCGGTCGGCAAGGGAACGGTGTCCACCTACATCCGGGAGAACTACCCGGATGTGCTGCTCTCCGTCTCCGCGACGACGCGCGCTCCCCGTCCTGGCGAGGTCGACGGCGTCAACTACTACTTCGTCGACGACGCCGAGTTCGACCGCATGATCGCGGAGGGCGAACTGCTCGAATACGCGACGGTGCACAACGCGTACCGTTACGGCACCCCGCGCAAGCCGATCGAGCGTGCGCTCGAAGACGGCAAGAGCGTCCTCCTCGAGATCGACCTGCAGGGCGCCCGCAGTGTGCGCGCCGCGATGCCGGAGGCCCGGCTGATCTTCCTGCTCCCTCCCACCTGGGAGGAGCTGGTCCGCAGGCTCATCGGCCGCGGCACCGAGGAACCGGCGGAGCAGCAGCGCAGACTCGAGACGGCGAAGGTCGAATTGGCCGCTCAGGACGAGTTCGACCACCGGGTCGTGAACACCGACGTGGCCGATGCGGCGCGCGAGGTCGTAGACTTGATGAAGATCCGCGCGGCGCCGTCGCGCCCGTAGACCGTTTTCGTCGCGTCCTTTCGACGCCGTCGCCGCCTGCGACCACCATCGATCGACAACCTGCAAGGAGCACTACACGCATGGCACTCAGCAACAAGGGCATCATCGACCCGCCCATCGACGACGTTCTCGCCAAGGTCGAGTCCAAGTACGCTCTGGTCATCTTCGCCTCCAAGCGCGCCCGCCAGATCAACGACTACTACGCCGACCTCCACGAGGGCAGCCTGTTCGACAACGTCGGCCCGCTCGTCGACTCGTCGGTCGACGACAAGCCGCTGTCCGTCGCACTGCACGAGATCAACGAGGACAAGCTCACCATCAAGCCGATCGTCGAGTAACGACAGCGTCAGCGCCCGGCCCTGCCCATCGCGGCCGGGTCGCTGAAGGGGAGGGTGCCGTGAGCGCACGATTGACCATCGTCGTCGGAGTAACCGGCGGCATCGCCGCGTACAAGGCCGTCGGCGTCATCCGTTCTCTGGTGCTCGAAGGGCACTCGGTGCACGTGGTCGCCACCGAGGCGGCCCTGCGCTTCGTCGGACGTCCGACGCTGGAGGCGATCAGCCGCAATCCGGTCGCGACCGACCTTTACGAGGGCGTCGCCGAGGTGCGGCACGTGGCCATCGGCCAGTCCGCCGACCTGATCGTCATCGCCCCCGCGACGGCGAACACCATCGCCAAACTCGCGGCCGGTCTCGCCGACGATCTGCTCGGCAACACCGTGCTCGCCAGCACGGCGCCGCTCGTCATCGCCCCGGCGATGCACACCGAGATGTGGCGCAACCCGGCGACCGTCGCGAACATCGCCACGCTGCGCTCGCGCGGCGTGACCGTCGTCGGCCCGGCGAGCGGACAGCTCACCGGAGCGGACTCCGGACCCGGCCGCATGGAGGAGCCCGCCGTGATCGTGCGGGAGGCGCTGGCAGCCGTCGGCGCGCATCCCGAGCGTGCGGCAGCAGTGGATGAGTCGGCCGTGGATGCGGCTGCAGCGCCAGTGCAGGACGCCCCGGCGACCCCAGCATCCGGTGCATCCGGCGGATCCGGTCCATCCGGCGCCGACATCGTCGTGCTCTCGGAGCGCCGCAGGGCCAACGAGGCCGCCAGGCGCCCGCGCGGCGGCGACGACCTGGCCGGCAAACGCGTCGTCGTCACGGCGGGAGGGACCAGGGAGCCGCTCGACCCTGTGCGCTTCCTCGGCAACCGGTCGAGCGGACGCCAGGGCGTCGCCATCGCGAGCGCTGCGCAGGCGCGCGGCGCGCAGGTGGTGCTGATCGCTGCGCACCTCGAGGTGGAGCCGCCGGAGGGCGTCGAGCTGATCGAGGTGCAGACGGCTCTCGAACTGCAGGAGGCCGTCACAGAGGCCGCCCGCGCGGCTGACGTCATCGTGATGACCGCCGCCGTGGCCGACTACCGTCCCGCCGAGGTGCGCGACTCCAAGATCAAGAAGTCGGCGGAGGGCGACACGCTCACCCTCGAACTGGTCGCCAACCCCGACATCCTCGCCGGCCTGTCGTCCGCCAAGCGCGACGGGCAGGTCGTCGTCGGCTTCGCAGCGGAGACCGAGCCGGACCCGTCCGCCCTGATCGAGCTCGGCCGTGGCAAGCTCGCGTCGAAGGGCAGCGACTTCCTGGTGATCAACCAGGTGGGCTGGTCGCAGGGTTTCGCAACGGACAGCAATGAAGTCGTGGTGCTCCGTCGGGGCGGGGATATAGTGATGGAGGCCTCGGGGAGCAAGCTGTCGGTGGCCGATCGTATTCTCGACGTCATCGCCTGACGAGCCTCGGACACCGTCCGAGCAGCCACTATCCGACTAGGGAGAACAATGGCAGATCTGCGCCTCTTCACGTCCGAATCGGTCACGGAAGGCCACCCGGACAAGATCTGTGACCAGATCTCCGACAGCATCCTGGATGCGCTCCTCACGGTCGACCCGCACAGCCGCGTCGCCGTCGAGACCCTGGTGACCACGGGCCTGGTGCACGTGGCCGGTGAGGTCACCACGAAGGGATACGTCGAGATCCCGGCGCTCGTGCGGGCCAAGCTCGTCGAGATCGGCTACGACTCGTCCGACGTGAGCTTCGACGGAACGCAGTGCGGTGTGTCCGTGTCGATCGGCGCGCAGTCGCCCGACATCGCCCAGGGCGTCGACGACGCGCTGGAGACCCGCGCGGAGCAGAGCGTGGACGACCTCGACCGTCAGGGCGCTGGCGACCAGGGCATCATGTTCGGCTACGCGACCACCGAGACGCCGCAGTACATGCCGCTGCCGATCTGGCTCGCGCACCGGCTCTCGGAGCGTCTGGCGGCCGTGCGCAAGGACGGCACGCTCGACTACCTGCGGCCGGACGGCAAGACGCAGGTGACCATCGGCTACGAGGGCATCGTGCCGAAGTCGGTGCAGACCGTCGTGCTCTCCACCCAGCACGCGCCGAGCGTGACGAACGAGCGGCTGCAGGCCGAGGTGATCGAGGAGATCATCGCCCCCGTGCTGCACGAGGCCGGGCTCGAGTCCGCCCACGTCCGCACCCTCATCAACCCGACCGGGCGGTTCGAGATCGGCGGGCCGAAGGGCGACGCCGGGCTCACCGGGCGCAAGATCATCGTCGACACCTACGGCGGCGCCAGCCGTCACGGCGGGGGCGCGTTCTCCGGCAAGGACCCGTCGAAGGTGGACCGCTCCGCAGCGTACGCGATGCGCTGGGTGGCGAAGAACGCCGTCGCAGCAGGGTTCGCCGACCGCCTCGAGGTGCAGATCGCGTACGCGATCGGCAAGGCGGCGCCTGTCGGCCTGTACGTCGAGACGTTCGGCACGGGCAGGGTGCCGGAGGAGCGCATCATCGAGGCGATCCGCGAGGTCTTCGACCTGCGTCCGGCCGCGATCATCCGCGACCTGGACCTGCTGCGTCCGATCTACGCGCAGACCGCGACGTACGGCCACTTCGGCCGTGAGCTGCCCGACTTCACCTGGGAGCGTCTGGACCGCGTCGACGACCTCCGGTCGGCCGCAGGACTCTGACGATGGCGGCGGCCGGCCGGGTCGCCCGCATCGTGATCGACTCGGCGCTACCCCAGCTCGATCACCTGTTCGACTACGGGGTGCCTGACGCGCTCGACGCCGACGTGCATCCTGGTGTGCGGGTCAAGGTGCCGCTGCGCACCGGCGCACGGATGGTGTCCGGGTATGTGGTCGAGGTGCTTCCGCGCGATCAGATCGACTTCGAGGGCGAGCTGACGCCGATCGACCAGGTGGTGTCCACGGCACGCGTGCTGACCCCCGCGGTGTGGGCGCTGGCGCGGAAGCTCGCCGACCGGAGCGCTGGGACGGCCAACGACATCCTGCGCTTCGCCGTGCCGCCGCGGTCGGTGCGGGTGGAGAAGGCGTGGCTGGCGGCACAGGAAGCGGGCCACGACGCGGCGCGGGAGGCGGGCCACGACGCGGCACAGGAAGCGCAGGCATCCGCGTCCGCGTCCGCGTCCCCGTCGGCGTCGGCGCGCCCGCACGCCGCGCCCATCGGCGGCTACGGAGACGGCGTGCTCGAAGCGGCGATCGCCGCGGGGGAGCGCATCGCGCTGCGCACGATGCCGGGCGTGGTGCGTACTCCGGAGGGCGAGTGGGTCGGCCAGTGGGCCGTGTCGCTCGCGGGCGCCGCCGTGGCCTGCTGGGCGTCGGGGAGGACGGCCATCATCGCCGTGCCCGACTATCGCGACCTCGATCAGCTCGCCGCGACCCTGGTCGCGCTCGCCCCGGCCGACGCGGTCGTGCGGGTCGACGGCAGGCAGACCGACTCCGAGCGCTACAAGGCGTTCCTCGGTGCGCTGTCCGGCCCGCGCATCGTGATCGGCAGTCAGTCGGCGGTGTACGCGCCGGCCGACGACCTCGGGCTGCTCGTCGTCTGGAACGACGGAGACCCGCTGCACGCGGCCAGGCAGGCGCCGTACATCAACACCAGGGATGCGGCGCTCGTGCGTCAGGAGCAGCAGGGCGGCGCGCTCGTGCTGGCCGGGCGCATCCGGAGCGTCGAGGCGCAGCGGCTGGTCGAGCTGGGATGGCTGCGCGCCGTCGACCCGGATCGCGCTGTCTGGCCGAAGGTGATCCTGAGCGCCAACCAGACGGCCGAGGAGCCGGTGGCGAGGGCGGCGCGCATCCCGTCGGTGGCGTGGAAGACGGCGCGTGCCGCGCTGGACGGCGACGAGAAGACGCCGGCAGGTCCCGTGCTGATCCAGGTGGCGCGGCCGGGGTATGCGCCGCAGATCGCCTGCGCGAAGTGCGGTCAGGCCGCGCGCTGCAACCGTTGCACCGGTCCGCTCGGGCAGCGCAGGGCCGGGAGCGTCCCGTCGTGCGGCTGGTGCGGGGCGCTCGCGACGAACTGGCACTGCGACCACTGCGAGCACGACCGGTTCCGCCTCGTCACGCTGGGCTCCGGCCGCACGGCGGAGGAGCTGGGCCGCGCGTTCCCCGGTGTGCGGGTGATCGTGGCGGATGGCGAGCATCCCGTGCAGTCGGTTCCGGATGCGCGCGCCATCGTCGTTGCGACGCGCGGCGCGGAGCCGATCGCCGCCGGCGGGTACCGCGCCGTGCTGCTGCTCGACGGAGAGCGGATGCTCGCGCGCGAGAACCTGGGCGTTTCGGAGGACTGCCTGCGCTGGTGGACCAACGCGGCCGGGCTCGCGGCTCCCGGAGCGCCGACCGTGCTCGTCGGCGTCTCGGGCGGCCTCGCCCGCGACTTCGCAACCGGCCGCGTCGCCGAGTTCGCTCACGCCGAGCTGGCCGACCGTCGCGCACTGCATTTCCCTCCCGCCGTGCGGCTCGCCTCGATCGCCGGTGCACCGGACGTGGTGGAGGCGGCGGTCGCGGCCGTCGACCCCGCCATGCTGATCGACGTGCTCGGCCCGGCAACGGTGGACGATGCGACAGTGCGCGCGATCCTCCGCTTCGAGTACGCGAAGGGTCAGGAGGTCGCGACCGCCGTGCGCGGCGCGATCGTGCGGAACGCCAGCAAGCGGCGCAGGGCACCGGCCGGGAAGACCGGGTTCCGCCCCGCGCCGACGCTCCGTGTGCAGTTCGACGACCCGGACATCATCTGACCAGCAGTCGGGTCGTCCGACCACGGAAGGGGCGGAACCGCGGCCGGTAGGATCGACGGTGGCCGCGGAGCACGCGACCGCCACTGCCGACCGAAAGAACCTGTCATGCCGCGAGTGCCGTCCACGCCCACCAGCCAGGAGATCGCGGGATGAGGCTGGTCTTCGCCGGCACGCCGGCGGTCGCCGTTCCCGCGCTGCGGCTCCTGGCGGAGCGGCACGAGGTGGTGGCCGTGCTCACTCGTCGCGACGCCGAGCTGGGGAGGAAGCGCGTGCTCACGCCGTCGCCGGTCGCGGCGGCCGCCGAGGAGCTGGGCATCGAGACGATCAAGGCGAACAGGCTCGACGAGCACGTCACCGAGCGCATCCGGGCACTGGCGCCCGAGCTCGGAGTGATCGTCGCGTACGGCGGCCTGGTGCGCGAGCCGCTGCTGTCGACGCCGCGGCTCGGCTGGGTCAACCTGCACTTCTCCCTGCTGCCGGCCTGGCGCGGTGCTGCGCCCGTGCAGCACGCGGTGATCGCGGGCGATGAGGTGACCGGCGCCGCAGTGTTCCAGCTCGTGCCAGAGCTCGACGCCGGTGCAGTGTTCTCGGAGCTGACCAGGCCGATCGGTGCGGACGAGACCGCTGGCGATGTGCTGGATGCGCTCTCGCTGTCCGGCGCAGAGCTGCTGGGCGACACCGTGGATGCGCTGGCAGCAGGCACGGCCGTCGCCGTCGAGCAGACCGGTGCCGTCACCCTCGCTCCCAAGCTGTCTCTGGCGGACGCTCACCTCGACTTCGGCCAGCCGGCCGACGCTGTGTACGCCCGTCTGCGCGGAGTGACCCCGGAGCCCGGCGCGTTCGCCATGCTCGGCGACGACAGGTTCAAGCTCATCGCCGCCCGCCTCGCCCCGGATGCGGACGACGCGCCGCCGGGAGCCGTCGCCCTGCAGGGCAAGCGGGTCGTGGTGGGGACGGGAACGCATCCACTTGAGCTGGTGACGGTGCAGCCGGCGGGGAAGAAGGCGATGGCCGCCGCCGACTGGTGGCGCGGCCTCGCGGCGGGAAGCGAGTTGGTGCTGCGATGAACGACAGGACGCCGAGTAACAGGGACAGAAACAGGGACAGAAACAGGGACAGGAACCAGGGCGGTCACGTGCAGCCCGCGCGCCGCGTCGCCTACGACGTGATCGCCGCCGTCCGCGACTCCGACGCGTACGCCAACCTGTTGCTGCCCACCAGGATCGCCCGTGCAGGGCTCAATCCGGGGGATGCCGGCCTCGCCACCGAGCTGACGTACGGCACGCTCCGGATGCAGGGATACTACGACCTGGTGATCGCCAGGGCAGCAGGGCGGCCCGTCGACCGCATCGACCCGCCGATCCTGGACGTGCTCCGCCTCGGCGCGCACCAGTTGCTCTCGACCAGGGTCGCGCCGCACGCGGCCGTCAACGAGTCGGTGGCGCTGGCGCGCTCGGTCGGCTCGCGCTCCGCGACCGGCTTCGCCAACGGCGTGCTGCGCGAGATCGGCCGTCACAGCCCGGAGGAGTGGCGGCAGCGCATCCTGGCCGATGCGAAGGGTGTTGACCAGGAACTGTCGGCGCTGACGTCGCATCCCGTGTGGATCGTGCGTGCGTTCCGGCGCGCGCTGGAGGCCGAGGGCAGGGAGGCGGAGCTCGCCGACCTGCTGAACGCCGACAACGCCGCGCCGCGCGTCAATCTCGTGGCGCTTCCCGGGCTGGCCGAGCTGCCCGATGACGCGACCGAGGACCGGTTCTCTCCCGTGGGCTTCACCGCGGGCGGCGGAGACCCGCAGGCGCGCGTGGAGGGCGCGGACGGCAGGCTGCGCGTGCAGGACGAGGGCTCGCAGCTCGCGGCGCTCGCCCTCAGCAGGGCGCGTCCGATCGTGCAGGGCGAGCAGTGGCTCGACCTGTGCGCTGGGCCGGGAGGCAAGGCGGCGCTGCTGGCCGCCGAGGCACGCCTCGGCGGGGCGACGCTGACCGCGAACGAGGTGGTCCCCGCCCGTGCCGAGCTCGTGCGCAGGGCGCTGGCTGCGGTCCCGGAGCCCGTGGAGGTGTGGGAGCTGGACGGCACGACCATCGGCGAGACGCATCCGGAACGCTTCGACCGCATCCTGCTGGATGCGCCGTGCACCGGCCTCGGCGCACTGCGTCGCCGTCCGGAGGCGCGCTGGCGCAAGACGCCGCGCGACGTCGCCGAGCTGACCGGGTTGCAGGCGCGCCTGCTCGACGCGGCCATCGCCGCGGTGAAGCCGGGCGGCGTGATCGCGTACGTCACCTGCTCGCCGCACATCGCGGAGACGCGGGGGATCGTCAGTGCGGCTCTGGACGCCCACGACGACATCGCGGCGGTCGACACGCCCGGCGTGCTCCAGGCGTTCGCGTCCGAACGGCTCGACCTCGCCGGCGACGGTATGGCCGCGCAGCTCTGGCCGCACCGGCACGGCACGGACGCGATGTTCGTCGCGCTGCTCGAGAAGCGCTGATCGGCGTGACGGTCGGCCGCGTGCCGACTTTGTAGGCTGGAGGTATGCCACCCCGGATCAACCCCAGCATCCTCGCCGCCGACTTCGTCAACCTCGAACGCGACCTCGGCCGCATTGCGACAGCCGACCTCGTGCACGTGGACGTGATGGACAACCATTTCGTGCCGAACCTGACGTTCGGTCCGCAGATGGTGGGGCGCATCCAGGACGTGTCGGCCATCCCGCTCGACGTGCACCTGATGATCGACGACCCCGACCGCTGGGCACCGGGATACGCGGAGCTCGGCGCGTACTCCGTCACGTTCCACGCGGAGGCGGCGGCCGATCCGGTGCGGCTCGCCAGGCGGCTCCGCGCGATCGGCGCCCGCGCCGGCATCGCCCTCAAGCCGGGGACGCCGGTGGACGACTACCTCGACCTGCTTCCCGAGTTCGACCAGGTGCTCGTGATGACCGTGGAGCCCGGCTTCGGCGGCCAGTCGTTCATGGCGGAGACCATGCCGAAGCTCGCGCGCCTGCGCTCCGCCGTCGACGCCAGCGGTGCGGACGTGTGGCTGCAGGTCGACGGCGGTATCACGGAGGAGACGATCGTGATCGCGGCCGAGAACGGCGCTGACACCTTCGTGGCGGGCTCCAGTGTGTTCCGCGCGGAGAACACCGAGCGGCAGATCGCGCTGCTCCGCGACACCGCCGCCGCGCACATCCACGTCAGCCGCTGACCACCTGGCTCTGCGCCCGGTCGGGCTCGCGGCGGCGGATCACGGCCGGAACGGTCGCGATGCTCAGCACCGAGACGAGCGCGGCGGCGGCGAACACGTAGAACCCGCCGGGGTATGCGATGCCCCAGGTGACCAGCGCTCCGGTGATGGCCGGTCCCGCGATGGCGCCGATGCGGCCGATGCCCGCAGCGAAACCGAGGGCCGTGCCGCGCACCTCCGCGGGGTAGAGCTGGCTGACCAGTGCGTAGACGAGCACCTGGGCGGAGAACACGAAGACGCCGGTGACGAAGATCGCGGCGTACAGCAGCACGACTTCTTCCATCCGGATGCTCAGCATGGCGAGGAAGATCGCTGCGAGGAAGAACCAGATCAGGGTGACCCTCTTGATGCCGTTCCGGTCGGCGAGCGTCCCGGCGAGCACGAGCCCGGCGACCGCGCCCAGGTTGAGCACCAGCAGCAGGCCGAGCGAATTGCCGGTGTCGTAGCCGGCGGACAGCATGAGCTGCGGGAGCCAGGTGTTCAGGCCGTAGACCAGCAGCAGGCCCATGAACGACGCCGTCCATATGCTGAGGCTGACGAGCAGGTACGGACGGCGAAGCAGCACGCCGATGCTCCCCGCTGGACGGGCAGCAGGGGGGCCGGAGGGGCCGGCCGCACGCGTGACGACCGATGACTCGGGCAGCGAGAACCACAGCAACGGCAGCACCAGGAGTCCCGCGACGCCGCCGATCAGGAACATGAGCTGCCAGTTCGGCACGATCGCCAGGGCGAGCAGCGCCGTGAGGACCGCGCCGACGTGGTAGCCGGTCATCGTGAGCGTCGTGGAGCGTCCGGTGCGCGCAGCTCCCGCGAACTCGCCGACGGAGGCGAGCACCGTCGGGATGCACGCGCCCAGCCCCAGCCCGGCGAACAGCCGGAGCGCGCCGAAGACGAACACGTTCGGGGAGGCGATCACGGCGATCGTGAACACCGAGAACAGCGCGACGCAGGTGATCAGGGTCGCGCGCCTGCCGTAGCGGTCGGTGAGCGGCCCCACGGCGAGCGCCCCGATCCCGACGCCGACCAGTCCGGCCGTGGCGACGGCGGTCGCGCCTCCTGGCGTGAAGCCGAGTGCTCCCGTGTCGATCAGCGTGGGGATGACTGTGCCGAGGACCACGAGATCGAAGCCGTCGAGCGCGACCACGATCCAGCAGAGGATGATCGGCCAGAAGCGGACGGTGGGCGTCGTCGAGCTCGTCATCGGAGCCTCCTTGCTGTGGTGCGGTGGTGCGGTGGTGCGGCGGTGCGGTGGTGCTGCGGTGCTGCGGTGCGGCGGTGGTGGTGCTGTGGCGCAGATCGTGCTGTCATTGCTGCGACGCCGGACGACAGCCGTGTTCGCACAACGCACGCTCGTGCGCCAACAGAACGCACCGTAGCATGGTCTGAGCGCACAGGGAGGAGACGACGTGGCCAACTCACCGTCCGGCGAGTCGCTGATGACGCGCATCGTGCGCATCCTGAACACACTGGACTCCGGGCAGCCGCCGCTGACGGCCACCGCGATCGCCCGCCTCGCCGATCTGCCCGTCGCGACCGTGCACCGCCTCGTCGCCGAGCTGGGCTCGATCAACTGGGTGGTCAAAGACGAGCAGGGCAGGATCGGTCTGGGCCTCGGCCTGTGGGAGCTCGCTCACCGCGCCCGCTCGCCGTTCACGCACCTGCTCGCCATCGCGCGCCCGACGATGCAGGAGGTGCAGCAGGCCGTCGGCCAGAACACCCAGCTCGGCGTGCTCACCGATGACGGGGACGACGTGCTCTACCTGGAGTGCTACTCGGGCGACGGCTCTGTCGAGAACGCCGCACAGACCGCCACCCGATTGCCCGCATACAGTTCGTCGGCCGGGCACGCCATCGTCGCCTTCGCAGACAGGGCGATGCGGGAGAGCTTCATCGCCGACTGGGAGCCACGCCTGCCGGACCTGCGGCAGCGGCTGGTGAGCGTCCGCACCACCGGGCGCGCAGTCGTGGAGGGCCTGATGCATCCAGACACCGCCGGGGTCTCCGTCCCCGTGCGCGAGCCAGGCCTGCAGGTCGTCGCCGCGCTGAGCGTGGTCGTGCCGCGCGACCCTGGCGTGATCTCGGCGGTCATCGGGCCGCTGACAGCCGGGGCCGAACGCATCAGGGAGGCGCTGCGGGCCGCTGCTCTCAGCGAACGAGCTGCGCTCGCCGACCGTGCCGTTCTCAATGAACGGGAAGGGCGCTCCGCCGCGCAGGCATCCTGACAGACTGACCGCACTCGTCAGAGCCATCAGGAGGAGTGCGGCTATGGCAGCAGCGCGCAAGGAAACGACCAGGGTCGCGATCGTCGGCGGCGGACCGGCCGGTCTGATGCTCTCGCACCTGCTCGCCAGAGACGGGATCGACTCCGTGGTGATCGAGCGCCGCACCAGGGCGGAGATCCGCAGCACAGTCCGCGCGGGCATCCTGGAAGCGGGCAGCGTCCGGATGCTCGTCGACTCTGGCGTCTCCCGTCGCGTGCTCGACCAGGGCGACCGCCACGACGGCATCGAGCTCCGCTTCGACGGGGACGGGCACAGAATCGACTTCCAGGACCTCGCGGGCGAGTCGGTCTGGCTGTATCAGCAGACCGACGTATTCGCCGACCTGGCGGATGCACGCGAGCGCGACGGCGGCGACGTGCGGTTCGCCGTGAGCGACGTGAGCGTGAGCGGAGTGACGGAGGCGCATCCACTGGTCGTCTTCACCGAGAGCGATGGCGGCACCGTCGAGCTGAGCTGCGATGTCGTGATCGGCGCAGACGGCTCGCGCAGCGCCTGCCGCACGCTCATCCCCGACGCACTGCGGCGCAGTTACTTCCGGGAGTACCCGTTCGCCTGGTTCGGCATCCTCGCCGACGCGCCGCGCAGCGCCGACGAACTGGTCTATGCGGCGTCCGACCGCGGGTTCGCGCTGATCAGCCAGCGCAGCGACACCGTGCAGCGCATGTACTTCCAGTGCGACCCGACCGAGGACGCCGCGCTGTGGAGTGACGACCGCATCTGGGATGAGCTGCAGAGCCGCGTCGCGGGAGGCGGGTTCTCCCTGACGGAGGGGCCGATCACCGACCGCGTCGTGCTGCCGTTCCGCAGCTTCGTCTGCGCACCGCTCCGGCACGGCTCTCTGTTCCTCGTGGGCGACGCGGGGCACACCGTCCCGCCGACCGGCGCCAAGGGACTGAACCTGGCCTTCGCCGATGTCGCCGTGCTGCACGAAGCGCTCGTCGACCTCCTGACGGGTGGATGCGCATCCGGTGTCGACGCATACAGCGACCGCGCCCTCTCCCGCGTCTGGAAGAGCCAGCACTTCTCCTACTGGATGACCACCCTCCTGCACGATCAGCCGGGGACGAGCGACTTCGACCGCCACAGGCAGCGCGGAGAGCTCGAATCGATCGTGTCCTCCCGCGCCGGCTCCGCCTTCCTCGCAGAGGGATACACAGGCTGGCAGCACGCTCCGGCCGTGCAGCCGATCCGCTGACCGTCAACACACCGAAGGGACGAGAATGACCACCCCCCAGCCCACGACCTCCGGGCTCCTGCCGCAGGCGGCACTGACCGCCGAGATCGCGGCAGCGCACGCCGCGTACGCGGACGCCCGCGCGGCAGGAGCGCCCGAGGAGACCGCCACCCGGCGCGACTTCCCTCCGTACCGCAGCTCGCTGCTGCGCCACCCGACCAAAGACCTGCGGCACACCGACCCGGAGACCATCGAACGGTGGTCGCCGGCGTTCGGGCACAGGGACGTGCATCCCCTCGAAGCCGACCTCACCATCCAGCACAACGGGGAACCGCTCGGCGAGCGGATGGTCGTGACAGGGAAGGTGCTCGACGGCGACGGCAGGCCGGTGCGCGGCCAGCTCGTGGAGATCTGGCAGGCCAACTCGGCCGGACGATACATCCACAAGCGCGACCAGCACCCCGCACCGCTCGACCCGAACTTCACCGGCGTCGGACGCTGCATCACCGCGGACGACGGCACATACCGGTTCACCACGATCAAGCCGGGCCCGTACCCGTGGAAGAACCACCACAACGCCTGGCGGCCTGCGCACATCCACTTCTCGCTGTTCGGCACGGACTTCACGCAGCGGATGATCACGCAGATGTACTTCCCAGGCGACCCGCTGTTCGCTCTCGACCCGATCTACCAGTCGATCGTCGACCAGGACGCCCGCGACAGGCTCGTCGCCCGCTACGACCACGAGGTCACCACGCACGAGTGGGCGACCGGCTACACCTGGGACATCGTGCTCAGCGGGTCGGGGCGCACCTGGATGGAACCAGAAGGAGACGACGAATGAGCGCCATCACCCCCACGCCGGGGCAGACGGTCGGGCCGTTCTACGGCTACGCCCTCCCGTTCCCCGGCGACTCCGTCCTCGCCGTCCAGGGGGCGCCCGGCACCATCCGCCTCCACGGCACCGTGCGCGACGGGGAGGGGACGCCGGTGCAGGACGCTCTCCTCGAACTCTGGCAAGCAGACGAGAACGGGGACATCGTCCGCCAGACCGGCTCGCTCAAGCGCGACGGTCACACCTTCACGGGATGGGGGCGAGCGGCAACAGACGACGACGGCCGCTACACGTTCAGCACCCGCGTGCCAGGGCCGACCGAGGACGGGGCACCCGCCTTCTTCGCCGTGCTGGTCTTCGCCCGCGGGCTCCTCGACAAACTGCACACCCGCGCATACCTCCCGGACGACGAGGCGGCGCTCGCCGCAGACCCGTTCCTCTCCTCGCTGCCGGAGGACAGGAGACGAACCCTGATCGCCGAGCGCGAACCGGACGGTTCGCTGCGGTTCGACCTCCGGCTGCAGGGGGACGCGGAGACGGTCTTCCTCGACTTCGGCGGCGTCGGCCGGTGACCCGCCCACCCCGGAGCGACGGGGACGTCGGAATCCTCGATCCGGCACAGGCCGCATCCACGGGGGCGGCGCTCTGCTCGGACAGAGCCGTCGTGCAGGCCATGCTCTACGTCGAACTCGCCTGGGCGCACGTCCTGGTCGAGAACGGCGTCGGCGACGCTGCGTGGCTGCCCGCCATCGACGACGCCTGCGACGTCGAGCGCTACGATCTGTCCGCCATTGCACGGGATGCGGTCGGCGGCGGCAACGCGCTCATCCCGCTGCTGGCGAGGCTCAGGGCCACGACGGCGGAGCGCTCGCCGGAGGCCGCCGCATTCCTGCATCTCGGGGCGACCAGTCAGGACATCGTGGACACCGCGCTGCTGCTGGTGGCCACGAGCACCATCGAAGCGACCATTGCGGCGCTCGACAGGGCGGGGAGCGCCCTGGTCGCGCTGATCGGCGAGCACCGGTCGACCCTGGGTGTCGCGCGCACGCTGGCCCAGCACTCGCTGCCGTCCACCTTCGCGCTCAAGGCGGCGCACTGGCTCGCCGGGATCACCGCGGCGCAGCGTCAGCTCGGTGCGCTGCTGCCGACGCTGCCGCTGCAGTGGGGCGGCGCAGCGGGCACGCTCGCCTCGCTCTCCGCCGTGCGCCGAGCGGACGGCCGACCGGTCGACGCGCTCGCGCTGGCGGATGCGCTGGCTGCGCGCCTCGGACTCGCAGCTCCGGTCGCACCCTGGCAGACGAACAGGTGGCCCGTGCTGCGCAGCGGGGCCGCCGCCGCAGAGGCGGTCGCCGCGTGCGCCGTGATCGGCGCGGACGTCGCCATGCTCAGCCGCCCGGAGTTCGGGGAGCTGTCCGAACCGCGTGCGGCCGGACGCGGGGTGTCCTCGGCGATGCCGCAGAAGCAGAACCCGGTGCTCTCCGTGCTGCTGAAGCGCGAGGGTCTGCGTGCGCCGTCCGACCTCGGCGCGCTCACCGCCGCGATCACAGCCACGGTCGACGAGCGCTCGGACGGCGGTTGGCACGCGGAATGGACGCCGCTGCGCTCACTGCTGCGCTCGGCGGTGGTCTCCGCGGAACTCGCGGCCGAGCTGGTCGCCGGACTGGGTGTGCATCCCGGGCGGATGCGGCAGAACCTCGACGAAGCCGGCCCGGCGCTGCTGAGCGAGCGCATCGTCGCTGTGCTCGGCCGGTCGCTCGCTGGCCAGGGTGACCACGACGGGCCCCGCGACGTGCGGGAAGCGCTCGCGGCGGCGCGGGATGCGGTCGCCGCCGACTCCGGCGCTCTCGGAAACGCGTTGCGAGACGCCATCGGCGGCGACCGGCTCGAGGCGGCGTTGCGCGGGGCGGGCACGACCCTGGACGACCTGCTCGATCCAGCAGGCTACCTCGGCAGAGCGGACGACCTCTGCGACCGCATCCTGGCGGACAGGGAATCGTCGGACACCAGAGAGAACGGGAAGACCGCATGACCGTCCCCACCATCGTCCTCACCGCCCTCGCCGGGCAGCCGGGGGATGCGGCGACGCCGACCCTCCTGCTCGGCCCGTCGCTCGGCACCTCGGTCAGTGCGGTCTGGGCGCCGGCTGTTCCGCACCTCGCCGAGCGCTACCGGCTGATCGGCTGGGACCTCCCAGGACACGGCCGCAGCCCTCGCCCCGACGCGCCGTTCACGCTGGACGAGCTCGCCGCAGGCGTCCTCGTCGCGGTCGCTGCCGCACGCGCCGCGGGCGACCTCGGTCACGGCGGCCTGTTCGCAGCCGGTGTGTCGCTCGGCGGCATCACGTCGCTGCGCATGGCGCTCGATGCTCCCGAGGTCCTCTCCGGCGTCGCGCTGGTGTGCTCCGGCGCGCGGATCGGCGACCCTGCCGCCTGGCGGGCACGGGCGGAGACCGTGCGGACCCAGGGCACGCCGACCATGCTCGTCGGCTCGGCGGAGCGCTGGTTCGCCCCCGGCTTCCTGGAGCGGGAGCCCGAGGTGTCCAGCCGTCTGCTGCACTCGCTGGCCGACGCGGACAAGGACGGCTACGCGGCCTGCTGCGAAGCGCTGGCGGAGGCCGACCTGCGCGGCGAGCTGTCGCGCATCCACGTGCCGGTGGTCGCCATCGCCGGCGAACACGACGGGGTGGTGACCGGAGAGGACGCCTGGGTGGTCGCCAGCGGCGTGCGCACCGGGACCGCCGAGTGGGTGCCGGGGGCAGGGCACCTCGCCTCCGCGGAGCGGCCGGAGCGGGTGGCGGAGATCCTGAGCAGGCACTTCTCGCGGGTCGCCGTCTACGACAGTTACAGCGCAGGGATGCGCGTGCGGCGCGAGGTGCTCGGAGCGGAGCACGTGGAGCGGGCGACGGCGCGAAGCGCCGGTGCGGTCGACCAGGACTTCCAGGAGTTCATCACCCGATACGCCTGGGGTTCGATCTGGACGAGGCCGGGGCTTCCGCGCACCACGCGCAGCGCCATCACGCTCACGGCGCTGATCGGGGGCGGTCACTGGGAGGAGTTCGAGATGCATGTGCACGCCGCGCTGCGCAACGGACTGACGGCCGAGGAGATCCGCGAAGTGATCATGCAGAGCGCGATCTACTGCGGCGTGCCCGCCGCCAATCACGCCTTCGCCATCGCCCGCGATCTTCTGGCAAGCCAGGGCGCTTCTGGCGAGCGGACTCCGGGCTAAACTGTTCGTAGAACGCACGGATGTGCGCAGAGCGAACCAACAGAACTAGAAAGGCGATAGGAGACCCTGGTGCAGCACGCATACCTCTACGACGCCGTACGGACTCCGTTCGGCCGATTCGGCGGCGGCCTCGCCGCAATCAGGCCGGACGATCTGGCCGCCTCGGTCGTGACGGGCATCGTCGGCCGGAGCCCGTCGCTCGACCCGGAGCGGATCGACGGCGTCGTCTTCGGAAACGCGAACGGCGCGGGGGAGGAGAACCGCAATGTGGCACGCATGGCGACGCTGCTCGCCGGACTGCCGACGAGCATCCCCGGCACGACTGTCAACCGGCTCTGCGGCTCGTCGCTCGACGCCGCGATGATCGCGAGCCGCGAGATCGAGGTGGGAGACGCCGACCTCTTGCTCGTCGGCGGCGTGGAATCCATGACCAGGGCGCCGTGGGTGCTGCCGAAGACCGAGCGGCCGTATCCGGCAGGCGACCTGAACCTCGCATCCACCACCCTCGGCTGGCGGCTGGTGAACCCGGCGATGCCGGGCGAGTGGACGGTGTCGCTCGGCGAGGCGACGGAGATTCTGCGTGAGCGTTTCGGCATCACCAGGGAACGGCAGGATGCCTTCGCGGCGCGCTCGCACCAGCTCGCCGACGAGGCGTGGAGCGCGGGGCGCTACGACGATCAGACGGTGTCGCTGCCCGGCGTCGCGCTGGAGCGGGATGAGAGCATCCGTGCGGGAAGCACCGCGGACGTGCTCGCCGGGCTGAAGACGGTCTTCCGGCCGGTCGGCGACACTCCGGCAGGCGGCACGGTGACGGCCGGGAACGCGTCGCCCCTCACCGACGGCGCCGGGGCGCTCTTCCTCGGCTCCGAGGCGGCGGCGGAGACGCTCGGCCGTGCGCCGCTCGCCCGCATCGCCGGGCGCGGCGCGTGGGCGAACGAGCCTCAGCTCTTCGGCTTCGCCCCGGTGGAGGCGGCGAACCGCGCGCTCGCCAGGGCGGGCATCGCCTGGGATCAGGTGGGAGCCGTCGAGCTGAACGAGGCGTTCGCCGCCCAGTCTCTCGCGTGCCTGGATGCGTGGCCGGTCGACCTCGGCATCGTCAACGCCTGGGGAGGTGCCATCGCGATCGGGCACCCTCTGGGTGCGACGGGTGCGCGCCTGCTCGGCACACTGGCCGCGAGGCTCGTGGCCGAGAACCAGCGCTGGGGCGTTGCGACGCTCTGCATCGGCATCGGGCAGGGGCTCGCGATCGTGCTGGAGAACGTCACCGGCACGGCCACGGGAGGAACGGCATGACGACCATCACCGAGAGCGCACTGGAGGCCGTGTCCGGCATCCAGGACGGCGCGACCGTGCTGATCGGTGGATTCGGCAAGGCCGGGCAGCCCGTCGAGCTGATCGCCGCGCTCCTGGAGCACGGCGCCTCCGACCTCACCGTCGTCAACAACAACGCCGGCAACGGCGACGACGGGCTCGCCGCGCTGATCGGCGCGCGTCGCGTGCGCAAGATCGTCTGCTCCTTTCCCCGCCAGGCCGACTCGCACCGCTTCGACGCGGAGTACCGCGCCGGCCGTATCGAGCTGGAGCTGGTGCCGCAGGGCAACCTCGCCGAACGCATCCGTGCTGCCGGTGCCGGCATCGGCGGATTCTTCACCCCCACCGGCTACGGCACGACGCTCGCGAACGGCAAGGAGACCAGGATGCTCGGCGGCGTCGGTCAGGTGTTCGAACTGCCCATCCACGGGGACGCCGCCCTCATCGCCGCGCACACCGCCGACCGGCAGGGCAACCTCGTCTACCGCAAGACCGCGCGGAACTTCGGCCCGATCATGGCCACCGCGGCGGCCACGACGATCGCACAGGTCGGCAGCGTGGTGCCGACGGGCGGGCTCGACCCGGAGAACGTCGTGACGCCGAGCATCTTCGTCACCACGGTCGTCGACCTCGGCGCTGGGAAGGAAACGCTGTGAGCGCGCAACGCAACGCAATGCTGGACGCACCGCTGACCAGGGGGGAGCTGGCGCAGCGAGTGGCCTCCGACATCCCCGCCGGATCGTTCGTGAACCTCGGCATCGGCCAGCCGACGCTGGTCTCCGACTACTTCAGCCCCGGCCAGAACGTGATCCTGCACACCGAGAACGGGATGCTCGGCATGGGCAGGCAGGCGGCCGGCGACGAGATCGACGACGACCTGATCAACGCGGGCAAGATCCCGGTCACCGAGCTTCCTGGCGCGTCGTACTTCCATCACGCGGACTCGTTCGCGATCATGCGCGGCGGCCACCTCGACGTGTGCGTCCTCGGAGCGTTCCAGGTGTCCGCATCCGGAGACCTGGCGAACTGGCACACGGGGGAGCCGGACGCCATCCCCGCGGTGGGCGGAGCGATGGACCTGGCGACGGGCGCCAAACGGATCTTCATCATGATGACCCTGTTCGGCAAAGACGGGAAGAGCAAGCTGGTGCCGGTCTGCGACTACCCCGTGACGGGGATCGGATGCGTGAGCCGCGTCTACACGGACGTGGCCGTCTTCGACATCGCAGACGGGCGGGTCACGGTGACCGACACCTTCGGCATCACGGTCGCTGAACTACAATCGAGGCTCGATGTCCCGCTCGACGTCGCGCCAGGGCTCCGCCTGGGCTGAGCGAGCGGGCCGACCGGGCGGGCTGAGCCGAGGTTCCGGTGCGAAAGGGGTGGCATGGCGCAGGAACGGGCAGCGCAGCAGAAAACGGCGGAGAGCGGCGACGAGCACTTCGTCCAGTCGCTCGCCCGCGGCCTGGCGGTCATCCGCGCGTTCGATGCCGACGACCCGAGCATGACGCTGAGCGAGGTCGCCAGGAAGACCGGCATGAGCCGGGCGGCGGCGAGGCGCTTCCTGCTGACCCTGATCGATCTCGGCTACCTGCGCACGGACGGCCGCGAGTTCGAGCTGACCGCCAGGGTGCTGGAGCTCGGCTACGCGTTCCTTTCCGGGCAGTCGCTGCCGCGGCTCGCCACTCCCGTGCTGCAGGAGCTGTCTGCCGAGCTGGGGGAGTCGGTGTCGATGGCCGTGCTCGACGGCACGGACATCGTCTACGTCGCGCGCGTGCACACCCGCAGGATCATGTCGGTCGGCATCGCCGTCGGCAGCCGCTTCCCCGCGTACGCGACGTCGATGGGCCGCGTGCTGCTCGCCGGGCTCGACGACACGCAGGTCCGTGCGGTGCTCGCTCGCAGCGACCTCCGGCCGCTGACGCCGAACACGACGACGGATCCGGCCGCTCTGGTCGAGGCCATCGCCTGCGTCGCCCGTGACGGGTGGGCGTCCGTGGACCAGGAGCTGGAGCTCGGTCTGCGCTCGATAGCGGTGCCGGTCCGGAACCCGTCCGGCGCCGTCGTCGCCGCGATCAACGTGTCCCTGTCGGCCGGTCTGCTCGCCCAGCAGCACGACGCCGGGCGGGTCGAGCGGATCAGGGATGCGCTGGCGGCTGCGGCGGACCGTCTGCTCGAGATCCAGCGAACCGTCGACGTCTCCACCCCGATGTCCGGCGGCGCGTTCGCGAGCTAGTAGCCTGTAGTGGTGAAAACCTTCGACGACCTCTTCGCCGAGCTCAGCGAGAAGGCTGCGACCCGCCCGGAGGGTTCCGGCACGGTTCGTGAGCTGGATGCTGGCGTGCACGCCATCGGAAAGAAGATCGTGGAGGAGGCGGCCGAGGTCTGGATGGCCGCCGAGTACCAGTCGGACGAGGAGACGGCCGAGGAGATCTCGCAGTTGCTCTACCACCTCCAGGTGCTGCTCATCGCGAAGGGTCTGAGCCCGGCCGACGTGTACCGACATCTGTGACCGGCACCCCCGCGTCCTGATCGTCCCCTCGTACACGAAAGACCCCTCATGCTGAAGATCGCCGTTCCCAACAAAGGCTCCCTGTCCGAGACCGCGGCGCAGATGCTGCACGAGGCCGGCTATGTCGGCCGCCGCGACCCCAAAGAGCTGATCGTCACCGACGCCCGCAACGACGTCGAGTTCTTCTACCTGCGCCCGCGCGACATCGCCACCTATGTCGGCTCTGGCGCGCTCGACGTCGGAATCACCGGGCGCGACCTGCTGCTCGACTCCGGCTCGACCGCCGGCGAGATCGCCGCGCTCGACTTCGCCGCATCCACGTTCCGGTTCGCCGGGCCCACCGGCTCGTTCTCCGAGCTGGCCGACCTCGACGGCAAGCGCGTCGCCACCAGCTACCCCGGGCTGGTCGGGGCGTTCCTGGCCGAGAACGGCATCGCATCCACCACCCTCATCAAGCTCGACGGCGCGGTGGAGTCCGCTGTGCGGCTCGGCGTCGCGGATGCGGTGGCCGACGTGGTCGAGACCGGCACAACGCTGCGCAAGCAGGGCCTGGAGATCTTCGGCCCCGTCATCCTGGAGTCGGAGGCGGTGCTCATCTCGTCCGCGTCGCCGGCGGCCGGCGTCGACACGCTCCTGCGCCGCCTGCAGGGCGTCATGGTCGCCCGCCAGTACGTTCTGATCGACTACAACCTCCCTGCCGTCCTGCTCGACAGGGCCGTCGCGCTCACCCCCGGAGTCGAGTCGCCGACCGTGTCTCCGCTGGGCGAGCCGGACTGGCTGGCGGTGCGCGTCATGATCAAGCGCGACCAGACCAACCACATCATGGATGCGCTGTACGAGCTGGGCGCGCGCGCCATCCTCGTCACATCGATCCACGCTGCGCGGATCTGATGTCCGTCGCGGTCAGGGTCATCCCGTGTCTGGACGTGGCAGACGGCCGCGTCGTCAAGGGCGTCAATTTCCAGAACCTGCGTGACGCGGGCGATCCCGTGGCGCTCGCGCGCCGGTACTACGAGCAGGGAGCGGACGAGCTCACCTTCCTCGACGTCACGGCGACGGTCGACAACCGGGCGACCACCTACGACGTGGTGCGCGCGACGGCGGAGCAGGTCTTCATCCCGCTGACCGTGGGCGGCGGCGTGCGCAGCACGGAGGACGTCTCGCGACTGCTCGCGAGCGGAGCAGACAAGGTCGGCGTGAACTCGGCCGCCATCGCGAGACCGGAGCTCGTCGCCGAGATCGCCGACCGGTTCGGCGCTCAGGTGCTCGTGCTCTCGCTGGACGTCAAGCGCTCGGCCGTCACCGCATCCGGTTTCGTCGTCACGACCCACGGCGGCCGCACAGAGACCGACCTCGACGCCCTGGAGTGGGCGGAGCGCGCGATCGGTCTGGGCGCCGGTGAGCTGCTGGTCAACTCGATCGACGCCGACGGCACCAAAGAGGGGTTCGACACCGAGCTCATCCGGCTGATGCGCGGCATCAGCAGCGTGCCCGTGATCGCCTCAGGCGGCGCGGGGAAGGTGACCGACTTCGTCCCGGCCATCGAGGCTGGGGCGGATGCGGTGCTCGCCGCGAGCGTGTTCCACTCGGGCGAGATGACGATCGATCAGGTGAAGGACGAGCTCGTCCGCGCCGGACTGGAGATCAGGGCATGAACGGTCAGATCCCGAACGGTCAGGGCGCGAACGGTCAGGGCGCGAACGCCGTCGACCCCGCCATCCTCGAGCGCGTCGCCTTCAACGCCGACGGGCTGGTGCCCGCCATCATCCAGCAGTGGGACACCAAAGAGGTCCTGATGATGGGCTGGATGGACGCAGAAGCCCTCGGCCGCACCCTCAGCGAGGGCCGCGTCACGTTCTGGTCCCGCTCCCGGCAGGAGTACTGGCGCAAGGGCGACACGTCCGGCCACGCGCAGTACGTCAAGGGCGCCGCGCTCGACTGCGACGGCGACACCCTCCTGGTGACCGTCGAGCAGATCGGCGCAGCCTGCCACACTGGAACCCGCACCTGCTTCGACGCCGACCAGCTCTCACCCGTGGTCGGTCACGTCGAGGCGAGTCAAACGGAGGATTCGTGATCGACACCGTCACCAGCTCCACCACCCGCGACGGCTTCGCCGAGCTTCTCGCCGACCACCGGGTCGTGCCCGTCGTCCGCGAGCTGTTCGCGGACGGGGAGACGCCGGTCGGCATCTACCGCAAGCTCGCGTCCGGCCGCCCAGGCACCTTCCTGCTCGAATCGGCGGAGCAGGGCGGTATCTGGTCCCGGTTCTCGTTCGTCGGCGTCTCCTCGTTCGGCGTGCTCACCCAGCAGGGGGATGCGGTGCGCTGGCTCGACTACGGCATCCCGGCCGAGCGCGCCATCGGCTCCTCGGCAGCGCTGCCGCCGCTGGAAGCTCTCGCCGCGCTGTATGCGCGGTGGCAGACCCCGCGCATCCCCGGCCTGCCCCCGCTGACCGGCGGCCTGGTCGGCTTCATCGGCTGGGAGGCGATCCGCCAGATCGAGCGGCTGCCGCATCAGCCGCCCGCCGACTACGACATCCCCGGCCAGGCGCTCGCGTTCTGCTCCGACCTCGTCGCCATCGACCACCGCTACGGCACCGTGCAGCTCATCGCGACGGTGCTGAACGACGGCGTCGACGACGCCGACACGATGTGGGAGTCGGCGCAGCGCAGGCTCGACGCGATGCAGGAAGGCCTCGCCCAGCCGTCGGAGGCCTGGCTGGCCCAGGTCGACCTCGGCACCCCGGCGCATCCGGTGTCGCGCACGGCGAAGGACGAGTTCCTCGCCGCGGTGGAGACGGCCAAGACCCGCATCGTCGACGGCGACATCTTCCAGGTCGTCATCTCGCAGCGCTTCGAGCTGGAGTGCGAGGCGGCTCCGCTCGACGTGTACCGCGTGCTGCGATCGCTGAACCCGAGCCCGTACATGTACCTGCTCGCGCTGGAGCGGCCGGACGGCGGGGAGTACTCCATCGTCGGCTCGTCGCCCGAGGCGCTGTTCAAGGTGCAGAACGGGCGAGCGTTCACGCATCCGATCGCCGGTTCCCGTCCCCGCGGCTCGTCGCCGGAGGAGGACCTGGAGCTGGAGACCTCGCTCCTCGCCGACGACAAGGAGCGTGCGGAGCACCTGATGCTCGTCGACCTCGCCCGCAACGACCTGCTCAAGGTGTGCGCTGCCGGTTCGGTGGAGGTGACGGAGTTCATGCGCGTCGAGCGGTTCAGCCACATCATGCACATCGTGTCGTCCGTCGAGGGCGACGTGCTTCCTGGCAGGACGGCAGTGGATGTGTTCCGCGCCACCTTCCCGGCCGGCACGCTCTCCGGCGCTCCCAAGCCGATGGCGCTGGCGATCATCGACGAGCTGGAGCCCGCGCAGCGCGGCGTCTACGGCGGTGTGATCGGCTACTTCGGGTTCTCCGGGGATGCCGACCTCGCCATCGCGATCCGCACGGCGACCATCATGGACGGCGTCGCACGCGTGCAGGCAGGCGGCGGCCTCGTCGCCGACTCTGTTCCGCAGAGCGAGTTCGAGGAGTCGCAGAACAAGGCGGCCGCGCCGCTGCGCGCCGTCGCCGTCGCCAACGCGATGAGGCGGGTGACCGGTGAGCGAGCAGAGTGACGTCTCGGCCGTGCGCCGCGTCTCCCGCAGGGCCAAGTACCTGACGCTGCTCGCCCTGGTGGTGGGCAGCCTGCTCGCGCTGCTCGCATCGACGCAGACCTGGTTCACCGTGCACCTCACCGACGTCGCTGAGCACACGACGACGCTGGCCGTCGCGGGTTCCGCTGCCGCCCCCGCGCTCACGGCGCTGTCCCTCGCCGGGCTGGCGCTCACCGCCGCCCTCGCGATCGCGGGGCCGGTGTTCCGCATCGTGCTCGCGCTGCTCGGGCTGCTGCTCGGCGCGTCCGTGCTCATCTCCTCGATCAGCGCTCTGGCCGACGCTCTGCGCGCATCCTCGGCGACGATCACGACAGCGACCGGCGTCGCGGGCACGGCGTCGATTCAGCGGCTGGTCGACTCGGTCGGCGCGGAACTCTGGCCCGGCGTCGCCGTCGCCGGGGGCGTCGTGCTCGTGCTCGCGAGCGCCTCCGTCGTGCTGACCAACCGGCTCTGGCCCGGCTCGTCGCGCAAGTACCAGACGCGCTTCGAGGACCAGGACGGCACAGCGCTGCTCCTCGACGGGGACGCTGACGCAGAGACATCGGCCGAGGTGTCGGACGACGCGGAAGCGCGCGCCGTGGCAGAGGGTGACGCAGCGCAGGGCACCGGCGTCATCGACAAGGACACCGCCATCGACAGTTGGGACGACCTCACCCGCGGCGAGGACCCGACACGCTGACCCGACGCGCTGACCCGCCGCCCCGGTGGCGAGCGAACGCGCGCCACTCGCTAGACTTGAACCCGTATTCCCCCGATCCACCGTGCGCGGCGCCTCTCGCGGCGCGCACCTCACGAAGCAGGAGTCCCATGAGCACCGAGTCAGTCGAACCAGGCCACGGTCACTCGCCGGCGGCGTGGACGGCCGTCATCATCATGCTGGTCGCCTTCACCATCGGTGCCGTCGCGTTCTACTTCGACGCCCCGATCGTCGTCTGGGCGGCCGCGGGACTCGCCATCATCGGGCTGATCGTCGGATGGGCGATGAAGAAGGCCGGTTACGGCGTCGGCGGCGTCAAGTACCAGTCGAAGGGCCACTGACGCGTGCTCGACGACCTCGTCGCCGGCGCACGCGAAGACGCTGAGCGGCGCCGGGCAGAGCGCCCGCTCGCAGTGGTCGAGGCCGCCGCAGCCGACCGCGCTCCCGCCCTGGATGCACTGGGCCACCTCGCACCTGCCGATCGCGTCAAGATCATCGCCGAGGTGAAGCGCGCGAGCCCGTCTCGCGGCGCTCTCGCCGAGATCCCGGACCCCGCCGCCCTCGCGGTCTCCTACGAGACCGGTGGAGCGAGCGCGATCAGCGTCCTCACCGAGGAGCGCAGGTTCAAGGGATCGCTCGCCGATCTCGAAGCGGTGCGCGATGCCGTGTCGCTTCCCGTGCTGCGCAAGGAATTCGTCTCGGACCCGTACCAGGTGTTCGAGGCGCGCGCGGCAGGAGCCGATCTCGTGCTCCTCATCGTCGCGGCCCTCGACCAGAGAAAGCTCGTGGAACTGCACGAGCTCATCACGTCGCTCGGCATGACCTCGCTCGTCGAGGCGCACACCGCGGACGAACTCAGCCGTGCTCTCGACACGGGGGCCGGGCTCGTCGGGGTCAACGCCCGCAACCTCTCCACGTTCGAACTGGACAGAGACCTGTTCGGCCGCCTGGCCGACAGCATCCCGTCCGGTGTCATCCGCGTCGCGGAGTCCGCCGTCACATCGGCGGACGACGTCGCGCACTATCGGGCGGCAGGGGCGGACGTCGTCCTCGTCGGCGAGGCGCTCGTCACGAGCGATCCCGTCGCGACGCTCGAAGAATTCCTGGTGGCCTGATGTCCTTGCGTTCCGAAACCGGTCCGTACTTCGGCGACTTCGGAGGGCGTTTCGTCCCCGAGTCGCTCGTCGCTGCTCTCGACGAGCTGTCGGTGGCGTGGGAGGCGGCGAAGGCAGACCCCGCGTACCACGCGGAGCTGGATGAGCTGAACCGCACATACACCGGCCGTCCGTCCATCATCACCGAGGTGCCGCGCTTCGCCGCGCACGCGGGCGGCGCCCGCATCATCCTCAAGCGCGAGGATCTCAATCACACCGGCTCGCACAAGATCAACAACGTGCTCGGCCAGGCGATCCTCACCAAGCGCATCGGCAAGACGCGCGTGATCGCCGAGACCGGGGCCGGACAGCACGGCGTCGCCACCGCGACCGCCGCGGCCCTGTTCGGCCTGGAGTGCACCATCTACATGGGCGAGGTCGACACCGAGCGTCAGGCGCTCAACGTGGCCAGGATGCGTCTGCTGGGGGCCGAGGTCGTCGCCGTCAAGACCGGATCGCGCACCCTCAAGGACGCGATCAACGACGCCATGCGCGACTGGGTCACGAACGTCGAGAACACCAACTACATCTTCGGCACCGTCGCGGGGCCGCACCCGTTCCCGGCGATGGTCCGCGATCTGCAGAAGATCATCGGCGAGGAGGCGCGCCAGCAGGTCATCGACCTCACCGGCTCGCTTCCGGATGCGGTCGTCGCGTGCGTCGGTGGCGGCTCGAACGCCATGGGCATCTTCCACGCCTTCCTCGACGACGAAGACGTGCGCCTGGTCGGCTACGAGGCGGGAGGCGAAGGAGCGGAGACCCCGCGCCACGCCGCCACCATCACCAAGGGGCGCCCCGGCGTCCTGCACGGCGCACGCAGCATGTTGCTGCAGGACGAGGACGGCCAGACCATCGAGTCGCACTCGATCTCGGCCGGGCTCGACTACCCGGGCGTCGGCCCGGAGCACGCGTGGCTCGCATCCATCGGCCGGGCGCAGTACCTCCCCATCTCGGACGCCGAGGCGATGGATGCGCTGCGCCTGCTCAGCCGCACAGAGGGCATCATTCCCGCCATCGAATCCTCACACGCTCTGGCCGGCGCTCTGAAGCTCGGTCAGGAGCTCGGTGATGGCGCCACGATCCTGGTCAACCTCAGCGGCCGGGGAGACAAGGACATGGAGACAGCAGGACGGTACTTCGACCTGATCGACCACGACGCGGTGCAGTCGTGAGCGGCGGCGTGACGGGCGCGGGGAGCCGCGTCGAGAGAGTGATCGCGCAGCGGAAGTCCGAAGCGTCCGGCGCCCTGGTCGGGTACCTCCCTGCAGGGTTCCCCGACCTGAAGACCAGCATCGACGCTGCCGTCGCGCTCGCGCAGAACGGCGTCGACGTGATCGAGCTCGGCCTGCCGTACTCCGACCCGGTGATGGACGGCACGGTCATCCAGGCGGCCACCCAGCAGGCGCTCTCCAACGGCTTCCGCCTGCGCGACGGCTTCACCGCCGTGCGCGAGATCACCGCCCAGGTGGACATCCCCATCCTGGTGATGACCTACTGGAACCCCGTGCTGCAGTACGGCGTCGACCGGTTCGCCGACGACCTGCTCGCCGCAGGGGGAGCCGGCCTCATCACACCGGACCTCATCCCGGACGAGGGCGCATCCTGGCTCGCGGCGTCGGAGCGCACCGGTCTCGACCGTGTCTTCCTCGCCGCCCCGTCGTCCACCGACGAGCGCCTGCGGCAGGCAGTGGATGCGAGCCGCGGCTTCGTCTACGCCGTCTCGACCATGGGCATCACCGGGGCACGCTCCGACGTCGACTCCGCCGCCCGCTCGCTCGTCGCACGACTGCGCGACGCGGGGGCGACGAGCACCTGCGTCGGCATCGGCATCTCCACGGCCGCGCAGGTCACGGAGGTCCTGGAGTACGCGGACGGCGCGATCGTCGGATCGGCGCTCGTGAAGGCGCTGGCAGACGACGGCGTCGAGGGTGTCGGCCGTCTCGCCGCCGCCCTCTCGGCCGGCACCGCCGCCTAGGCGCGGCAGCCTCTCCAAACCGAATTAGACTATGGTGGCCGCGCGTGGTCTACGCGCGGTCTGATCAACACGAAAGGTGAGTCATCGGGTGTTTGCGACGATGAGCAGCTGGTACGCGAGCATCCCCAGCCCTGGGCCGGAGTGGCAGCAGATCCCGATCGACATCTTCGGTCTGCACTGGCGCATCCAGACGTATGCGATCTGCATCCTGATCGGCATCGTCGTCGCCGCCATGTGGACCTCCAGGCGACTCTCGAAGCGCGGGGGAGAGCCGGGCGTCGTGCTCGACATCATCCTCTGGGCGGTGCCGCTCGGCATCATCGGCGCCCGCGTCTACCACGTGGTGACCCACCCGGCCGACTACTTCTACCCCGGGGCAGACCTCCTCAAGACGCTCTACATCTGGGAGGGCGGCAACGCCATCTTCGGTGCGCTGATCGGCGGAGCGGTCGGCGCGTACATCGGCTGCCGCTGGTCGGGCATCCGGTTCTGGTCGTTCGCGGACGCCCTGGCGCCCGCCCTGCTGCTCGCTCAGGCGCTGGGCCGTCTCGGCAACTACTTCAACCAGGAGCTGTTCGGCCTGCCGACCAACCTGCCGTGGGGCCTGCAGATCGACTCGGGCAACAAGGCCATCCCCGTCGGCCTGCCGGACGGCACGCTGTTCCAGCCGCTGTTCCTCTACGAGATCATCTGGAACGTGATCGGCATCGTCGTGATCATCCTGCTCGAGCGCAAGTTCCAGCTTCGCTGGGGCAAGGCCTTCGCGGTGTACCTCATCTGGTACGGACTTGGACGCTCCTACCTCGAGTCGATCCGCATCGACCCGAGCGAGTTCAGCTTCCTGGGCATCCCGACCAACGTGTGGGCCGCCTTCGCGGCCGTCGTGCTCGGCATCGCACTCTTCATCGTGCAGTCGCGTCGCCACCCCGGGCTCGAGCCGAGCGTGTACCGCCCGGGTCGTGAATGGGTCAGGCCGGATGCTGAGGTAGACTCTGACGACACCTACTCGGATGACGAGGTTTCCGGCGATGACGCCGAGGAGCCCACCGAAAAGGACGCAGCCAAGGCCACAAGCTCACTCGGCGCGTAATCACACTGTCGAGGTCATCCCCGAGCACCTCCACCTCACCGTCTCCCAGAGCAGCACCAAGCCTCTCGTGAGCGGCGGAACCCCCTTCCCCTCAGTCCAGGGCCGATGGCGTCCCCCCGCACCACCGAATATGTGAGGACGGTCGTTGATGGCGCTTATGCCCTCCCGCTCCCGTTTCAGCACCACCCCTGTGAAGCAGGGTCTGTACGACCCAGCTCACGAGAAGGACGCCTGCGGGCTCGCGATGGTCGCGACGCTCCGCGGAACGGCCGGACACGACATCATCGACGCGGCGCTCGATGCCCTGCGCAACCTGGAGCACCGCGGTGCGGTCGGCTCTGACGCAGGCACGGGCGACGGCGCCGGAATCATCACGCAGGTGCCGGACGCATTCCTGCGCGCGGTCGCCGGGTTCGAACTTCCTGCGGCGGGCCGCTACGCGGTCGGCAACGTCTTCCTCCCCGTCGAGCCTGGCGAGCGCGCCACCGCCAAGGCAGGGATCGAGGCCATCGCGGCCGAGCAGGAGCTGACCGTCCTCGGCTGGCGCGAGGTTCCGGTGGCCGCTGACGAGATCGGCACGCTGGCGCGCGGAGCCATGCCCTTCATCGAGCAGCTCTACGTCTCCAGCACCCGCACCGGCGAGGATGGCGAGCAGGTCGGCGGCATCCTCCTCGACCGCCAGACCTTCTTCCTCCGCAAGCGCGCCGAGCGCGAACTCGACATCTACTTCTCGTCGCTGTCCAGCCGCACGCTCGTCTACAAGGGCATGGTCACGACGCTCCAGCTCGAGCCGTTCTACCCGGACCTCTCCGACCAGCGCTTCGCCTCCAAGCTCGCGCTCGTCCACTCGCGATACTCGACCAACACCTTCCCATCCTGGCCGCTCGCCCAGCCGTTCCGGATGATCGCGCACAACGGCGAGATCAACACCGTGCAGGGCAACCGCAACTGGATGCGGGCCCGCCAGTCCCAGCTCGAGAGCGAGCTGCTCGGCGATCTGTCTCCCGTGCTCCCCATCGTCACGCCGGGCGCGAGCGACTCCGCCTCGTTCGACGAGGTCGTGGAGCTGCTGTCGCTGTCCGGCCGGTCGCTGCCGCACGCCGTCATGATGATGGTGCCGGAGGCGTGGGAGAACCAGACCGAGATCGAGACGTCCCGCCGCGACTTCTACGAGTACAACTCGATGCTGATGGAGCCGTGGGACGGCCCGGCCGCGATCGTCTTCACGGACGGCTCGCTCGTCGGCGCGACGCTCGACCGCAACGGACTCCGTCCCGGCCGGTACGTGGTGACCAACGACGGCCTCGTCGTGCTCGCCAGCGAGATCGGCGTGCTCGACATCGAGCCGAGCCGTGTCGTGCGCAAAGGCCGGCTGCGCCCAGGGAAGATGTTCCTGGTCGACACCGTCGAGGGTCGCCTGATCGAGGACGACGAGATCAAGGCCGACCTCGCGGCGGGCGCCCCGTACGGCGAATGGCTGGACGAGGGACGCATCAACCTCAAAGACCTGCCTGAGCGCGAGCACATCGTGCACACTCCCGCGTCGATCACCCGCCGCCAGCGCACCTTCGGCTACACGGAGGAGGAGGTGCGCATCCTGCTCAAGCCGATGGCCACCACCGGTGCTGAGCCGCTCGGCGCGATGGGCTCCGACACGCCCGTCGCCGTGCTCTCCGACCGTCCCCGGTTGCTGTTCGACTACTTCACGCAGCAGTTCGCCCAGGTGACCAACCCGCCGCTCGACTCGATCCGCGAGGAGGTCGTCACCTCCCTGAAGCTCGGCCTCGGCCCGGAGCGCAACCTGCTCTCCGCAGGGCCGGAGCACGCCAAGCAGGTCGTGCTCGACTTCCCGGTGATCGACAACGACGAGCTCGCGAAGATCCAGCACATCGACCCGCGCCCTGGCAGCCGCCTCACGACGACGGTGAAGGGCCTCTACCGGTTCGACGCTGGAACGGACGCGCTCGCGCTCCGCCTCGCCGAGATGTGCGACGAGGTCGACGACGCCATCGCGGCGGGCGCCCAGTTCATCGTGCTGAGCGACCGCGACTCCACGAAGGACCTGGCGCCCATCCCGTCGCTGCTGATGCTCGCGGCGGTGCATCACCACCTGATCCGTGCCGAGAACCGCATGAAGGTGGGCCTGATCGTCGAGGCCGGCGACGTGCGCGAAGTGCACCACATCGCGCTCCTGATCGGCTACGGCGCATCCGCGATCAACCCATACCTGGCGATGGAGACCTGCGAGGAGCTCGTCCGAAGCGGCGCCATCGCCGGCATCACGCCGGAGAAGGCCGTCAAGAACGTGATCAAGGCGCTCGGCAAGGGCGTGCTCAAGATCATGTCGAAGATGGGCATCTCCACCGTCTCGTCGTATGCGGGCGCTCAGGCGTTCGAGGCGGTCGGACTCAGCCAGGAGTTCGTCGACCACTACTTCACCGGCACCACGAGCAAGCTCGGCGGCGTCGGCATCGAGGTCATCGCGGCCGAGAACCTGTCCAGGCACGAGAGCGCATACCCGGCGGAGAGCGCCATCGTCGCGCACGAGCGCCTGGCGACGGGCGGCGAGTACCAGTGGCGCCGTGACGGCGCTCCGCACCTGTTCAACCCGGAGACCGTGTTCCGGCTGCAGCACTCCACGCGCACCAGGCGGTACGACGTGTTCCGCGAGTACACCAAGCTCGTCGACGACCAGGCGGAGAGCCTGATGACGCTGCGCGGGATGTTCAGCCTGCGCACCGGCGTCCGTCCTGCCGTTCCGCTGGACGAGGTCGAGTCGGTCGAGTCGATCGTCAAGCGGTTCTCGACCGGAGCGATGAGCTACGGCTCGATCTCCCGGGAGGCGCACGAGACGCTCGCCATCGCGATGAACCGGCTCGGCGGCAAGTCGAACACCGGCGAGGGCGGCGAAGACCTCGACCGTCTGCTCGACCCGGAGCGTCGCAGCGCGATCAAGCAGGTCGCTTCCGGCCGGTTCGGCGTGACGAGCATGTACCTGACGCACGCCGACGACATCCAGATCAAGCTGGCGCAGGGCGCGAAGCCAGGCGAGGGCGGACAGCTCCCGCCGACCAAGGTCTACCCGTGGGTGGCCCGCACCAGGCACGCGACAGCGGGCGTCGGCCTCATCTCGCCGCCTCCGCACCACGACATCTACTCGATCGAAGACCTCAAGCAGCTCATCTTCGACCTGAAGCGGGCCAACCCGGAGGCGCGCGTCCACGTCAAGCTCGTCTCCGAGTCCGGCATCGGCGCTGTCGCGGCCGGTGTGGCGAAGGCACTGGCGGACGTCGTCCTGGTCTCCGGCCACGACGGAGGAACGGGCGCATCGCCCGTCAACTCGCTCAAGCACGCAGGCACCCCCTGGGAGCTCGGCCTCGCGGAGACGCAGCAGACGCTGATGCTCAACGGGATGCGCGACCGCGTCGTCGTCCAGGTCGACGGCCAGCTCAAGACCGGCCGCGACGTGATCGTCGGCGCTCTGCTGGGAGCGGAGGAGTTCGGCTTCGCGACGGCGCCGCTCGTCGTCTCCGGCTGCATCATGATGCGGGTCTGCCACCTGGACACCTGCCCGGTCGGCGTGGCCACCCAGAACCCCGAGCTGCGCTCCCGGTTCTCCGGCAAGCCCGAGTTCGTGGTGAACTTCTTCGAGTTCATCGCGCAGGAGGTGCGGGAGTACCTCGCCGAGCTCGGCTTCCGCACGCTCGACGAGGCGATCGGCCACAACGAGCTGCTCGGCGTCGACGGCGCGATCGACCACTGGAAGGCGTCCGGTCTCGACCTCTCGCCGATCCTCACCGGTCCGGAGTTCCCCGCGGACGCCCCGCGCAAGAACGCGAAGGCGCAGGACCACGAGCTCGACAAGCACTTCGACAACCATCTGATCGCGGAGAGCGCCGACGTGCTCGCCCGCGGCGGTCACATCGAGCTGAACCTCCCCATCCGGAACACGGAGCGCGCGGTCGGCACGATGCTCGGTCACGAGGTCACGGTGCGGCACGGCGAGAACGGCCTGCCCACCGGTTCCATCGAGATCACCCTCACGGGATCGGCAGGGCAGTCGCTCGGCGCCTTCCTGCCGAGCGGCATCACGCTGCGGCTCGAGGGCGACTCGAACGACTACGTCGGCAAGGGTCTCTCGGGCGGCCAGATCGTCGTCCGTCCTCCGAAGGGCAGCGTTTTCCCCGCGGAGCAGAACGTGATCGCCGGCAACGTGATCGGCTACGGCGCGACCCAGGGCAGCATGTTCATCCGCGGCATCGTCGGTGAGCGCTTCCTGGTGCGCAACTCGGGGGCCACCGCGGTCGTCGAGGGCGTCGGAGACCACGCGCTGGAGTACATGACGGGCGGGCTCGCCGTCATCCTCGGCAGCACGGGCCGCAACCTCGGGGCGGGGATGTCCGGAGGCACCGCGTACGTCTACGAGCTGCAGAAGGACCTCGTCAACAGGGACTCGCTCGCGAGCGGCGAGCTGGAACTGCTCCCGCTCGGCAGCGCCGATGTGGAGATCGTCCGCGACCTGCTCGAACGGCACGTCGCAGAGACGGAGTCCGAGCTGGCGGCCCGGCTGCTCGCCGACTTCGACGACACGGTCGCGAAGTTCGTCAAGGTGCTGCCGCGGGACTACGCCGCCGTGCTGCAGATGCGTCAAGACGCCGTCGACGAGGGACTCGACCCCGACGGCGACATCGTGTGGAACAGAATTCTGGAGGTGACAGGTGGCTGACCCCAAGGGCTTCCTCAAGGTAACGGAGCGCGAGCTCCCCAAGCGCCGGCCCGTCTCGGTGCGACTGATGGACTGGAAAGAGGTCTACGAGGCCGGCGACTCCGCCCAGCTCCGCAGGCAGGCAGGCCGCTGCATGGACTGCGGCGTGCCGTTCTGCCACCAGGGCTGCCCGCTCGGGAACCTCATCCCGGAGTGGAACGACCTGATGTACCGCGGCGAAGGCCGCCAGGCCATCGAGCGGCTGCACGCCACGAACAACTTCCCGGAGTTCACCGGCCGGCTGTGCCCCGCTCCCTGCGAGTCGTCCTGCGTGCTCGGCATCAACCAGCCCGCGGTCACGATCAAGCAGGTCGAGGTGTCGATCATCGACCAGGCCTGGCAGAACGGATGGGTGCAGCCGCATCCGCCAGAGCGCCTCACCGGCAAGACGGTCGCCGTCGTCGGCTCCGGCCCCGCAGGCCTCGCCGCGGCCCAGCAGCTCACCCGCGCCGGTCACACCGTCGCCGTCTACGAGCGTGACGACCGCATCGGCGGTCTGCTGCGCTACGGCATCCCGGACTTCAAGATGGAGAAGAAGCACCTCGAGGCGCGTCTCAACCAGATGATGGCGGAGGGCACCCGTTTCCGGGCCGGCGTCAACATCGGCGTCGACATCACGTGGGACGACCTGCGCGCCCGCTACGACTCGGTCGTGGTGGCGACAGGGGCGATGGTCCCTCGCGACCTCCCCATCCCCGGCCGCGACCTCAGCGGCGTGCACTTCGCGATGGAATACCTCGTCCAGCAGAACAAGACGGGCGCGGGCGACCAGGTCGCCGACCAGATCTCGGCGGAGGGCAAGCACGTGGTCGTCCTTGGCGGCGGAGACACCGGAGCGGACTGCATCGGAACGGCGCACCGCCAGGGCGCAGCGAGCGTCACCAACCTCGCCATCGGCACCCAGCCGCCGTCGGAGCGCCCAGGCCACCAGCCGTGGCCGATGACGCCGACGCTGTTCGAGGTCTCCTCGGCGCACGAGGAGGGCGGCAAGCGCGAGTTCCTCGCATCCACTGTCGAGTTCCTCTCCAACGAGTACGGAGAGGTCCGCGCCATCCGCGTCGCTGAGACCGAGTACCTCGACGGACGCCGTGTGCCCAAGGCGGGCACCGAGCGCGAGATCCCGGCCGACCTGGTCCTCCTCGCCCTCGGCTTCACCGGCCCTGAGCAGGACGATCTGGATGCGCAGCTCGCGCTGCCGTTCGACGACCGCGGCAACGTGGCGCGCGACAGCGACTACCAGACCAGCCAGCCGGGCGTGTTCGTGGCCGGCGACGCCGGCCGCGGCCAGTCGCTCATCGTGTGGGCGATCGCGGAAGGCCGTGCAGCGGCGGCCGCAGTAGACCGGTATCTTGAAGGGGAGACGCATCTGCCGTCCCCCGTCCGACCCACCGACAGGGGAATCCTCGTCTGAGCTGAACGGACACCCCGGCACCCCGCGGGCGTCATCACCGAATCGAGCGCCGTCAGGGGCGCAGAATCACGGAGCAAGTAAAAGTATGAGAAGGGCGAAAATCGTCGCGACCCTCGGGCCTGCGACATCGAGCTATGACAACATCCGCGCGATCATCGACGCGGGTGTTGACGTGGCCAGGATGAACCTGAGCCACGGAAGCTACGACGTCCACGAAGGCGTTTACGCCAACGTGCGCAAGGCGGCAGACGACGCAGGCAAGCCGGTCGCCGTGCTGGTCGACCTGCAGGGCCCGAAGATCCGCCTCGGCAAGTTCGAGGCAGGTCCATACGACCTCGCCGAAGGCGACATCTTCAAGATCACCACCGAGGACATCATCGGCACCAAGGAGATCTCCTCGACCACGTTCAAGGGGCTTCCCCAGGACGTCAAGCCGGGCGACTTCCTCCTGATCGACGACGGCAAGGTCCGCGTGCAGGTGCTCGAGTCCGACGGAACCGTCGTGACCACCAAGGTCATCGTGGCCGGCCCGGTGTCCAACAACAAGGGCATCAACCTTCCCGGCGTCGCCGTGAACGTGCCTGCGCTGTCCGAGAAGGACGAAGCGGATCTCCGCTGGGGCCTCAAGCTCGGCGCAGACCTCATCGCGCTGTCGTTCGTGCGGAACGCCGCCGACATCGATCGCGTGCACGAGATCATGGCGGAGGAGGGCCGCAAGCTCCCCGTCGTCGCCAAGATCGAGAAGCCGCAGGCCGTCGACAACCTCGAGGGCATCATCGAGGCGTTCGACGCGATCATGGTCGCCCGCGGCGACCTGGGTGTCGAGCTGCCGCTGGAGGCCGTGCCGATCGTGCAGAAGCGCGCCGTCGAGCTCGCTCGCCGCGCAGCCAAGCCGGTCATCGTCGCGACGCAGATGCTCGAGTCGATGATCTCCAGCCCTGTCCCGACCCGCGCGGAGACCTCCGACGTCGCCAACGCCGTCCTCGACGGCGCGGACGCGGTCATGCTCAGCGGCGAGACCAGCGTCGGCGAGTACCCGGTCATCACCGTGCAGACCATGGCGCGCATCGTGGAGTCGACGGAGGAGCACGGTCTCGACCGCATCCAGCCGCTCGGCACCCGCCCGCGCACCCAGAGCGGAGCGATCACCCTCGCCGCGGTCGAGGTCGCCGACTTCGTCGAGGCCAAGTACCTCTGCGTCTTCACCGAGTCGGGAGAGTCCGCCCGTCGCATGTCGCGCCTGCGCAACAAGATCCCGATCCTGGCGTTCACGCCGGAGGAGTCGGTGCGTCGTCGCATGTCGCTCAACTGGGGCGTCGAGTCGTTCGTCGTCTCGCGCGTCACCCACACCGACCAGATGGTCGCACAGGTGGATGAGGCCCTGAAGTCGACCGGGCGCGCGGAGAACGGTGACAAGGTCATCATCATCTCCGGTTCCCCTCCCGGAATCCCCGGCACCACCAACGACATCCGCGTCCACAGGGTCGGAGACGTCCTCTAAGACGACCGGATGTGCGAACGGCCCCCGCGGTGTGCGGGGGCCGTTCGTCGTCTACGCTCGTCACTTCCGGTCGTCACCTCCGGGATGCGCGGCGGCCGGTTCCCACGGAGTTCGCAGCATCCCGGAGGGTTCGACGCACCGCCACAGGCGTAGTCTCGAAGGCATGAAACGCCGTTGGGTTCGCTGGCTCCCCGCTGCTGTTGTGCCCGTCGCCATCGCGGCGGGTGCGATCGTCGCGCCGCTCGCGGCCGGGGCGGCGGATCTTCCGTCCAAGACCCCGGACGAGGTGCTGAGCCTCGTCGCGGCGAGCGACGTGAAGGCGTTCTCCGGCACGGTCGAGCAGAGCTCTGAGCTCGGCTTGCCGTCGATCCCGTCGACGGGGCCGGGCTCTAGCGCAGGTTCCGGTTCGGGCACGGGCGACGCAGCGAGCATCATCGAGCTCCTGACCGGCGACCACACGGCGAAGGTCTATGTCGACGGGCCGGCCAAACAGCGAGTGCAGGTGCTCGACCAGCTTGCGGAGCGAGACGTGATCCGCAACGGCTCCGACGTCTGGCTTTACACCTCCACAGGCAAGAAGGTCACGCACGTGACCCTGCCTGACCGGTCGGCCGTGAAGTCCCCGGACAACAGGCAGCCGGACCCGGATGCGACCACGGGAGCTGCGACCACCCCCTCCCAGCTCGCGCAGCGGTTCCTCACCGCGGTCGACCCCAGCACGTCCGTCACCCTGGGCGACCCGGTGAAGGTCGCCGGACGCGACGCGTACGACCTGGTCCTCACGCCGAAGACCGACGCGACCCTGGTCGGGTCGGTGTCGATCGCGGTCGACGGCACCACGGGCATCCCGCTGCGGGTGCAGGTGGATGCGCGCGGCCAGAGCACACCGGCGTTCGAGGTCGGGTTCAGCGACTTCAGCACGGCGACGCCGTCCGCGAGCGTGTTCGCGTTCACGCCCCCGGCGGGCGCGACGGTCACCGAGCAGTCGACGTCCGGCGTCGGCGAGAAGAAGGCGCAGGCGGGAACGCGTCAGAAGCCGACCGTCACCGGCAGCGGCTGGGACGCCATCGTGAGCGTGCCGGCGGGCTCCGTTCCGGCCGACCTGACGTCGTCTCCGCTCTTCGCCCAGCTCACCACCGCCGTCGATGGCGGCCGCGCGTTCAGCACCACGCTCGTGTCGGTGCTGGTGACCGACGACGGACGCGTCTTCGCCGGAGCCGTGCCGGTGTCCGCCCTGCAGGCCGCCGCTCGGTGACGGACGCAGCCGCCGCCATCACGACGAGCGGCCTCACCAAACGCTTCGGCTCCCGCGCCGCGGTCGACGGCATCGACCTGAGCGTGCCGCGCGGGTCGGTGTTCGGTTTCCTCGGGCCGAACGGGTCAGGCAAGACCACGACCATCCGGATGCTGCTGGGCCTCGTTTCCGCGTCGGCGGGGGAGATCCGCCTGTTCGGGCAGCCGATGCCGGACCGCGGGGCCACCGTGCTGCCGCGCGTCGGTGCGCTGGTCGAGGGTCCGGCGTTCGCGCCATACCTCTCGGGATTCGCGAACCTCGTCCGCCGCGACTCCGCCGACCGGTACGCGCCATCCGCCACCCGCCGCGAACGGGTCGCCGCCGCGCTGGACAGGGTGGGTCTCACGCACGCCGCAGGCAAGAACGTGCGTGCGTACTCGCTCGGGATGAAGCAGCGGCTCGGGATCGCGGGTGCGCTGCTCACCGACCGCGACCTGCTCGTCCTGGACGAGCCGACGAACGGCCTCGACCCGCAGGGCACCAGGGAGGTGCGCTCGCTGGTGCGCTCCCTGGCCGACGAAGGCAGGACGGTGTTCGTCTCCAGCCACCTGCTGGCCGAGATCGAGCAGATCTGCACCCACGCCGCCATCATGCGCACGGGACGGCTGGTGGCTCAGGGCTCCCTCGACGAGCTGCGCGGAGCGACGGGCCCGCGGGTCCGCGTCGAGACACCGGATGCGCGGGAGGCGGCCACCGTCCTCACCCACCTCGGCATCGCCCCGGCGACCGCGACGGACGGGGTGCTGGATGCGCCCCTCCCCGAACCGGCGCCGGTTGCGGAGGAGATCGTGGCCGCCCTCGTCGCCGCCGGGGTGCGGGTGCGCGGCTTCGGCGTGCACGGCGCGACGCTGGAGGAGCGGTTCGTGGAGCTCACCGGGGAGGGCTTCGATGTCGAGCAGTGAGGGAGTGACGCACGCGCCGCATCCATCGGCCGGGTGGTCACTGCTGTGGTCGGAGCTGTCCGTGCTGTTCCGCCGCTGGCGCACCTGGGCGATGCTCGCCGCGCTGGCGGCCATCCCCATCCTGATCGCCGTCGCCGTGCGCATCACCGGAGGGTCGAGAGCCGGGCGCGGTCCGGCGTTCCTCGACCAGATCACGGCCAACGGGCTGTTCGTCGGCTTCACGGCTCTCGTGGTGTGCGTGCCGCTGTTCCTGCCGCTCACCGTCGGTGTCGTGGCCGGGGACACCATCGCCGGAGAGGCCGGCCACGGCACCCTGCGCTACCTGGTGATCGCCCCGGCCGGGCGTCTGCGGCTGCTCGCGGTCAAGTACGCGGGGGCCGCTGCGTTCTGCATCGCGGGGACGGCGGTGGTGATCGCGGCCGGTTCGGCGATCGGCGCGATCCTGTTCCCCGTCGGGCCGGTGACGCTGCTGTCCGGCAGCCAGGTGGGGGCGGGGGAGGCGTTCCTGCGGCTGCTGCTGATCGGCGCGTACGTCGTCGTGTCGCTCCTCGGACTGTGCGCGATCGGCCTGTTCTTCTCGACGCTCACCGACGTGCCGGTCGGCGCGATGGCGGCGACGATCGTGCTCTCTGTCGTCTCGCAGGTGCTGGACCAGCTTCCGCAGTTGGACGCGCTGCATCCCTGGCTGTTCAGCCACTACTGGTTCGGATTCGCCGACTTCCTGCGCGATCCGGTGTCGTGGGACTCGTTCGGCAGCAATGCGCTGCTGCAGCTCGGCTACGTCGCGGTCTTCGGGGCGCTGGCGATCGGACGCTTCACGACGAAGGACATCCTGTCCTGAACCCGACCGGCCTGTCCTGAACCCGACCGGCCGGAGCGACGACCTGTTCGCCTAAGGGATCGCTTCCGCGGTCGACTCCAGGTCCGACTTCGGGTGGTCGCGCTGCGTGGCGATGGTGACCCCGGCGGCGACGCAGACCACGGCGATCCCGAGCAGTTGCACACCGGTGAACCGCTCGTGCAGCACGAGCACGCCGAACAGCGTGGCGATAGCGGGCCCGAGGCTCGTGATGATCGCGTAGAGCCGCGGGGTGATCCGGCGCAGGATGAAGGTGTCGAGGCTGTACGGGATGGCGGACGACAGCACGCCGGCGGCGACGAGCATCCCGATCACGGTCCAGTCGATGCGGCTGTAGTCGACGACGAGGAGCGCGATCGGCAGCAGGATGATCGTGGCGACGACGCTCGCGACGCTCAGCCCTTCGAGCCCGGGCAGGCGGGTGGCGACGCGGCGGGTCAGCAGGATGTACGCCGCCCAGCTCGCGGCCGCCGTGAGGGCGAGCACGACGCCCAGCGGGTCGATGGTGCCCTCTGCGCTGGTGAGCAGCACGACGCCTCCGGCGGCGAACAGGGCGCAGATCACGTCCACGATCCGGCGGGAGCCGGCGAGTGCGAGTGCGAACGGGCCGAGGAACTCGATGGTCGCCGCGATGCCGAGCCCGAGCCGCCCGACCGCCTCGTAGAAGCTGAGGTTCATCGTCGCAAGCACGACGCCGAGCGCGATGGCCGGCCAGAGCCTCCGCCAGGTGAGTTCCGCCCGCTTCGGCCGGTAGAACGGCAGCACGGCGATGGCGGTGATGATCTGGCGCACCGCCACGACGACGACCGACCCGACGATCGGGATGAGCAGCCCGGCGACCGACGAGCCGAAGTTGATGCTGACCTCGGTGGCGACCTGGGTTCCTGCGCCGATCAGGCGGTCGCGTTTCGAGCTCACCAGACGAGCTTAGGGGCTGACCAAAACGAGTGGTCCCGAATTGCCGTGCGCGCGTCAGGCCGCGCGGCAATTCGGGACCACTCATTGGAGGATCAGGTGACCAGCAGACGCCGCATGATGGCGCGCGTGGCCGACGGCCGGCGCACGATGTCGAAACCGGCGGACGCGAAGAGCGAGACGGTGCCGTGGTAGCGCTCGGCCGCGGTGAGCGACGGGCGCACGCCGGGGTCGACGGGATAGCCTTCCACGACCTCCGCGCCGCGCGCGGCGGCGTGATCGACGGCTCCGGCGAGCAGTTCGCGGGCGACGCCGCGCTTGCGGTGGTCGAGGCGAACCACGAAGCAGGTGACAGCCCACGGGTCGTCCGGGTCGCCCGGCTGACGTTTCGTGATCGGCGAGCGCCGGAGAGCCGGGTACGCGCTGAACGGTTCGACGGCCGCCCAGCCGACCGGCTCGTCACCGAGCCGTGCGATCACACCGGGAGACCCGGCTTCGACGCTCGCGTGCAGCAGCTCCGCCTTGCGTTCCCGGGACGCATCGTGGAACTGGGCTCCGGTGAGCTTGAACCACTGGCACCAGCATCCGGATGCGTCCCCGCGCTCCCCGAACACCGCGCGGAGCTCGTCCCACGTCTCTGGACCGACCGACTCGACGCTGATGGTCTGCTCTGACATGCCTGCCAGGCTAGCGCGCGTGCAACGCCCCGGCCAGGATCGTCGGGTGCTCGACGTGCCCGAAGTGGCCGGTGGCCGGCACGACCACGGCGCGGAAGTCCGGGATGATCGCGGCCAGCCTGGCGTCGTCGTCGCGGGCCACGAAGACGTCCCTGTCGCCGTGCAGCGCGAACACCGGGCAGTGGATGCGCGCCCAGCGTTCCGCCGCCGGGTACGTCGCCGCGCACTGCATGGCCCGCAGGAACGCGCCGGGCCGCAGGTCGTGCGCCAGCTCGTGCACCGCCTGCCGGTCGACGACTGTGAACAGCGGAGCGGCGAGCAGGGTGAGCAGTCCGGCGCGGTCGATGGCGTGCACGAAGCGCGCGGCGAGAGGGCCGAGCGCCGCGAGCATCCGGATTCCGGCCGTGAGGAACATCAGCGGCGCGTAGTGCAGGAGCCGCCCGGAAGGGCCGAGGCGATCGCCGCGTCCGCCGAAGGTCGTGGCGGAGACCAGCACGACGGACACCGTCGCCGCCGGCTCGCGCACGGCGAGCTCCAGGGCGATGAAGCCGCCGAGCGAGTGGCCGACCAGACGCCACCTGGTGTAGCCGAGGGCGCGGGCGACCTCGGCGACCGCATCCGCGATGCTGGCGGCGTCGAGCCTGGTCAGATCGGCGACGGGGGAGTCGCCCCAGCCCGGAAGGTCAGGCACGACGAGGTCGGCCACGGAGCCGCCGGATTCCGCCGCCGCGATGGCCGCCCTCCAGGTGGTCCAGGAACCGGCCGCGCCGTGCAGCAGGATCGTGGCCGTGTGCGACTCCCGCGGCGTGTGCCGCACGGCGACGGCGCCGATCGCGGTGGCGACGGTGGAGCTGGTGAGGGAGGTGGCGACGGCCGTGGTGTCCATGCCTGTTGTTCGGAGCGGAGCCAACGTAGGATGCCGAACGAGGGGAAGGAATCCTGTGACAACATCGACCGCCACGCTCACTCCCGAGACTCTCGACCGATTGGATGCGTGGTGGCGAGCCGCCAACTACCTCTCGGTCGGGCAGATCTACCTGCTCGACAACTCGCTGCTGCGCGAGCCGCTCTCGCGCGACCATATCAAACCGCGGCTGCTCGGCCACTGGGGCACCACGCCCGGCCTCAACTTCATCTACGCGCACCTCAACCGGGTGATCCAGGAGCGCGACCTGGACACGATCTTCGTCGCCGGACCCGGTCACGGAGGGCCGGGCGTCGTCGCCAGCGCGTACCTGGACGGGACGTACAGCGAGACGTACAGCGCCATCGATCGGAGCGTCGACGGGATGCGCAGGCTGTTCCGGCAGTTCTCGTTCCCCGGCGGCATCCCCAGCCACGCCGCGCCGGAGACTCCGGGGTCGATCCACGAGGGCGGCGAGCTCGGCTACGCGCTCTCCCACGCGTACGGGGCCGCCTTCGACAACCCGGAGCTGCTGGTCGCCGCCGTGGTCGGCGACGGCGAGGCGGAGACGGGGCCGCTCGCAACGGCCTGGCACTCGAACAAATTCCTCGACCCCGTGAACGACGGCGTCGTGCTGCCGATCCTGCACCTCAACGGGTACAAGATCGCCAATCCGACCGTGCTCGCGCGCATCCCGGAGAGCGAGCTGTTCGAGCTGATGCGCGGCTACGGGTACACGCCGTACCTCGTCTCCGGCGGCTTCGACGGCGAAGACCCGCGCCTGGTGCACGAGCGGATGGCGGAGACGATGGACACCATCCTCGACCAGATCGCCGGGATCAAGAAGGCGGCGGCGGACGGCGAACTGACAGAGCGCCCCGCCTGGCCGATGCTCATCCTCCGCACCCCCAAGGGCTGGACCTGCCCGAAGGAGATCGACGGGCATCCGGCCGAGAACAACTGGCGTTCGCACCAGGTGCCGCTCGCCGACGCCAGGGACACCGAGGCGCACACGCGCCTGCTGGAGAGCTGGATGGCGTCGTACCGGCCGGAGGAACTGTTCGACGAGTCCGGCGCTCCCGTCGCGCTGGTGACCGCGCTCGCACCAGAGGGCGACAAGAGGATGAGCGCCAACCCGGTCGCCAACGGCGGCCTGCTGCGCCGCGACCTGCGGCTGCCCGACTTCCGCGACTACGCAGTGGATGTTCCGTCCCCCGGCGAGACCGTCGCCGAGGCCACGAAGGTGCTCGGCGAGTGGTTCCGGGATGTGATGGCGGCCAATCCGCGCGACTTCCGCCTGTTCGGGCCGGACGAGACCGCATCCAACCGGTTGCAGGCCGTGTACGACGTGACAGGGAAGCAGTGGAACGCCGAGTACTGGCCGATCGACTCCGACAACCACCTCGTCCCCTCCGGCCGCGTGATGGAGATGCTGAGCGAGCACCAGTGCCAGGGCTGGCTGGAGGGCTATCTGCTCACCGGACGGCACGGCGTCATCACCTCCTATGAGGCGTTCATCCACATCGTCGACTCGATGTTCAACCAGCACGCCAAGTGGCTCAAGTCGTCCAGGCAGATCGCCTGGCGACGACCGGTTGCGTCGCTGAACTACCTGCTCAGCTCGCACGTCTGGCGCCAGGATCATAACGGGGCGTCGCACCAGGACCCCGGTTTCATCGACCACGTCGTCAACAAGAAGGCCGACGTGGTGAGGGTGTACCTGCCGTTCGACGCGAACACGCTGCTGTCGACGTACGATCACTGCCTGCGCTCCGTCGACTACGTGAACGTCGTGGTGGCGGGCAAGCAGCCGGCGCCCAACTGGCTGACGATGGAGGAGGCCATCGCGCACTGCACGCGCGGCATCGGCATCTTCGACTGGGCCGGCACAGAGCAGGCGGGGGAGGAACCGGATGTGGTCCTCGGCTGCGCGGGTGACATCCCGACCCTGGAAGTGCTGGCCGCCGCCTCGATCCTGCGGGACCGCATCCCGTCGCTGAAGGTGCGCGTGGTCAACGTTGTCGACCTGATGCGGTTGCAGAGCGAGGGCGAGCACCCGCACGGTCTGAACGACCGCGAGTACGACGCGCTGTTCACCACGGACAAGCCGGTGATCTTCGCCTACCACGGCTACCCGTGGCTGATCCACCGCCTCACCTACCGGCGCGCCGGGCATGACAACCTGCATGTGCGCGGCTACAAGGAGGAGGGCACCACCACGACGCCGTTCGACATGGTGATGCTCAACGACCTCGACAGGTACCACCTGGTGATCGACGTGCTCGACAGGGTGCCGGGACTCGCGGCCAGGAACGGCGCTCTGCGGCAGGAGATGCAGGATGCGCGCATCGCCGCACGCGAATACACCCGCGAGCACGGTGAGGACATCCCCGAGGTCGCCGAGTGGGCCTGGGCGGGCGGCACGAAGACCACCAGGTTCGACACGACGGGCGGCGACAACGACTGAGGAGGGAGCGGCGGCGAGGCCACTCGGATGCTCGGCCGCTCTGATGCTCTCGCGTCAGAGCGGCGGCATCGTCGTCGGATCGACCACGGTGAGCTCGGCGATCTTGGCGGTGCGGCCGTCGCCGGACGAGCGCCCGGTGAGACGTCTGCCGACCCACGGCAGCACATAGCGCCGGTAGTACTCGGCCGTGCGCCGCGAGGTCGCGCTGGCCGGACCGGCCGCCACCTCCTCGACGCCCCACTCGGCAGGCACGGGAACGCCGAAGGCGGTGAGCACGTTGCCGGCGACGCGCGCGTGCCCCAGCGGGTTGAGATGCAGGCGGTCCTGCGACCAGTAGCGGATGTCCCAGAGGCGTTCGTCCGCCCAGTTGTCGACGTAGGTGACGCTGTCGAGGGGGAGGTGCACGCGCACGGCCGCGTCCAGTTCGTTGCCGCGGCGGCGCATCAGGGAGCCCATCGGCAGGTGCAGCGACGGGTTGGCGCCGCTCAGCAGGAGCAGGTGGATGCCGGCGTCGGTGACGGTGCGTGCCGCATCCACCAGTTGCTGCGCGACCGCTTCGATCGACACGCGCGGGCGCATGATGTCGTTTCCTCCACCGTTCAGGCTGATCAGCTCCGGGCGCTGGGCGACGGCAGGGGGGAGCTGCTCGGCGATCAGCGGGCTGAGCTTGCGGCCGCGGATGGCGAGGTTGGCGTAGCGAACGCTGCCGGGGTCGCCGTTCGCCGCGGCGGCCTGGGCGAGGCCGAGCGCGACGAAGTCCGCCCAGCCGCGGGTGCGGCCGTCAGGAAGCTCGTCTCCGACGCCCTCTGTGAAACTGTCGCCGATGGCGATGTAGCTCGTGAACACATCGCTACGTTACCCGCCTGCGGGTAGCATGGGCGCCAGCCGACAAAAGGAGCGCGAATGTCACGGGTCAGCCCTTTCCTCTGGTTCGACGACCAGGCAGAGCAGGCGGCGGAGTACTACGTCTCCGTCATCCCCAACTCGCGGATGCTGGAGGTGAGCCGGTTCGCGCCGGATGCGCCCGGGCAGGCGGCCGGGGTCTCCCGGGTGCGGTTCGAGCTCGACGGGGTGGAGGTGATGGCGCTCAACGGTGGCCCGATGTTCCGGTTCACCGAGGCGTTCTCCTTCTCGGTGTCCGTCGACGACCAGGCAGAGGTCGACCGGCTGTGGGATGCGCTCACCGCCGACGGCGGGGAACCCGGTCAGTGCGGCTGGCTCACGGACCGGTGGGGTCTGAGCTGGCAGATCGTGCCGTCGGCCCTGGATGCGCTGATCGGCGACCCGGACCCTGAGCGTGCCAACCGCGCCATCCAGGCGATGCTGAGCATGGGCAAGCTGGACATCGCCGCGTTGCGCGCCGCTGCGGACGGCTGAGCCTTCTCTGGCGGGATACAGGCGGGATGCGGGCGGCCTGCGGGCGGGCTGCGGCCGGGCTCAGCCCGCGATCAGCGTCTGCCAGGCGAGCAGGTGCTCGGCGGTGATGCCGCCGTAGCCAGGCATCGCCGAGAGCTGCTGTCGCACGAGCGCTGTCTGCGTCTCGAGGGCGACCGCCGTGTCGTCGCCGAACGTGTACTGCGGGCCTCCGGCGACCGCGGGGGTGTCGGTCTCGACGCCGATCGTGAACGGCACGGAATGCGCTGAGGCCGCAGCGGCAGCCGGTTGCGCGAGCGCGACGATGCCGTCGTCGCCCGCCGCATGGTCGGAGAACGCGACGATCGCCACGGTGTCGACGTGACCGAGCAGGCTGTCGAACGCCGTCGAACCCCCGTAGCTCTTCGCCGCGAGCCACCAGGGCAGATCGGCCCCGATCGGCGTGCCCTCCGCGACCGCGGATGCCGCGTCGAACATCGCGTTCAACTGGGGGACGATGACGCCGAGGTCCGGCTCGCCGCCGCTCGCTGCCCACGGTTCGACATCGAACTGGATCGCGTCGAAGTCGGCGGTGGCGAGCGCGTCGTGCGCCCACTGCGCCGCGAGCTGCGGCTGCTTCGCCCACTCCGGGTCGCCGCCGAGAGCGGAGACGGTGGTGACGCCCGCTGCGTGCAGTGCGTCGACCGCCTGGGGCAGCCAGGTCGCGAACGCGCCCTCCTGCGGCGCCCACGGCACCGAGAGGTAGACGGTGGTCAGGTGGTGCTCGCTCGCGAAGGCGGCCAGTGCATCCGGCTGGAACTGCTGCTGGCCGAGGCCGCGCGCATCCGTCGTGGGGTCGACGGGGTTGCCCCACGCCCAGACACTGGTGATCGCGGACGGCGACGAGCCCTCCGAGACGTTGGATACGGCGTTCGCGGCTGTCGGCGCCAGCACGGCGGCCGCGAGAACCGCGAACCCTGCACCGGCCATGACCGACCTCGCACCTGAGAACCGCACGCACACCCCTTTCAGCGTCGCCGATTGACGATTGCGCTGCCATTTCGGGTGTGCAGCACGTCCATTGTCGCAGGCGGCCCGGGGGACGTTAACCCTCAGTCCGGGGTACATCTGCGGTCGCGCCTGGCACGACGACGCTCGCGAACATCCGGAGGGTGCGGCCGTCGCCTGGGCCGTTCGCCGCGCGCGCCTGGTAGACATTGCCGAGCTCCTGAGCGAGCTGGGCGAACTCGGCGTCGGTCAGCCAGAGGCCGTTCATGCTGTAGCCGGCGCCGTCGGCGACGAGGTCGGGGGAGCCTGCGTTGAGGTACTGGTCGAACGTGTTCAGCAGGGCGGCGACGAACGCGCGGAACATGGCCGCGTGCTGTTCGACCGTCAGTGTGGCGAGTTCGTCCGGGCTGACGCGCGCCGCATCCACCCGCAGGGCGAGAGTGCGCTCGACGCCGCCGCGCACCCGTCGTTCGCCGACCACCTCCAGCACGCCCGCCGTGGTCAGCAGCGAGACGTGGCGGTAGAGGGAGGCGGTGGGCACGTCCGAGAGCTCCCCGGCGAGCTGGGCGGTGGTGAGGGCGCGGTCGCCGAGGAACGCCTGCACGATGCGGAGGCGCACCGGGTGCAGGAGGAGTTCCGAGCTGTTCATCCTCGTAGTCTATGACTCGCGTTCTCGCTCGTGATAATGTTCTCGCCGACGAGAACAATACGACGAGGGGATGCACGATGAAGCCGGATCTGGACCTCGGGTCCCTGCCGCCCGCCGTCCTCGTCATCCTGGGCATCGTGCTGATCGCCGAGGTGACGCTGGCCGTCGTCGCCCTCGTCTCGCTGGTGCGGCGACCTCGGGAGCGCGTGGCGTTCGGCAACAAGTGGGTGTGGGTCGCGATCATCGTGCTCGTGAACCTGATCGGCCCCATCCTGTACTTCGCCGTCGGGCGGCTCCGCGCCGTGCCAGAGCAGGAGCCAGCGGCGGTTCCGCCCGGGCGTGTGACCATGGCGGAGGTCGCGGACGCCCTCTACGGAGAACGCGATCGGGAGGAGCCATGAGCGCGGCACTGGAGACCATCGCCCTGACCAAGACGTTCGGCGGCAGACACGCGCTCGACGCTGTGGACCTCAGCGTCGACGAGGGCTCCGTCTTCGGTTTCCTCGGCCCCAATGGCGCTGGCAAGACCACCGCGCTGCGGATCATCACCGGCCTGGCGCGTCCGACCAGTGGCACCGTTCGCGTGCTCGGCCAGGACGTCGCGTCCGCGGGCAATGCGGTGCGCGCTCAGGTCGGATTCCTGCCGGACGTCCCAGCGTTCTACGACTGGATGACGGCGCCCGAGTTCATGGGGTTCGTCGGCGGCCTGTTCGGACTCGAGCACCGCATCCTGAGACAGCGGACCGCGATGCTGCTGGACACGGCTGGGCTCGGGGGAGTGACCACCAGGATCGGCGGATACTCCCGCGGGATGAAGCAGCGGCTGGGGATAGCGCAGGCCCTCATCAACGCCCCGCGGCTGCTCCTGCTCGACGAGCCGACGAGCGCGCTCGACCCGATCGGCCGCAAGGATGTGCTCGACATGCTGGATGCGCTCCGCGGGCGGGCGACGATCTTCTTCTCCTCGCACATCCTGAGCGATGTCGAGCGGGTCTGCGACACCGTCGCCGTCCTGAACCGCGGGCGGGTGCTGGCGCAGTCGTCGATGCAGGCGCTGCGGGCGCGGCACGGCGGACACCGGATCGTGCTGGAGGTCACCGAGACCGCCGACGCGGACGCGCTTGCCGCGCTCATCGGGGTGCGGCCGTGGGCGACCACGGTGTCGCGGGACAGTGCGGGCGTCATCGACGTGCTGGTATCGGACGCGACCGCCGCGCAGCACGAGCTGCCGTCGCTGGTCGCCTCCCGAAACGCGGGGCTGATCCGGCTGGAGGCGGGCGAGCTCACCCTCGAGGACGTCTTCGTCGAGCTGGTCGGGGAGGCGAGCTGATGCGCTCCGCACTGGTGTTCGCGCGCAAGGAGACGTTCGAGATCCTCCGCACCTGGCGGGTGTTCGTGCTGCCGGCGATCCTGCTGCTGTTCGCGGTGACAGGGCCGCTCATCGCGAAGTACACCCCCGAACTGCTGTCGGCCGTTGCCGGCGACCAGTTCTCCTCGCTCCGCCTGCCGACGCCGACCGCCGCCGACGCGTACGGCCAGTGGATCAAGAACCTCGGCCAGATCGGCGTCTTCGCGCTGATCATCATCTACGGCGGGATCGTCTCCGGCGAGCGGCGCAGCGGCACGGCCGTGCTGGTGCTGACGAAGCCAGTATCGCGGGTCGCGTTCGTCGTGGTGAAGGCGGTGGTGAACATCCTGTACCTCACGCTGCTGCTCGCGGCGGGCACGCTGGTGACCTGGGGCGTGACCGCGCTCGTGTTCGGCGACGCTCCAGGCGGCCCGCTCTGGTCGTCGGCGCTTGTCTGGCTCGTGCTCGCAGTGTTCTACCTGGCGCTGATGACCCTGTTCTCGGTCCTCATCCCGTCGGCCGCCGGCGCGGCAGGGCTCGGCCTCGGGCTGTTCGTCGTGATCTCGGTCGCGGCGGTCTGGCGCCCGGTGGCCGACTGGTCGCCCGGCGGGCTGCTGGGCCGCGCATCCACTCTGGCGGCCGGTACAGCGACCGACGCGGTGCTGTGGCCCGTGCTCGTGTCGCTCGGGGCGGCCGTGGTGGCCGTGTGGGCGGCGGCAGCGGTGTTCAGGAGGCAGGAGCTCTGAGCGACTAGAGCGTCTTCCGCACCACCTGGCTCCCGCTCGTCACCACGGTGTTCGCCGCCACATCCTTTGCGATCACCGCTCCCGCTCCGATCACCGCGCCGCGGCCGATGGTGACACCCGGCGCGACCGTGACGTTCGCGCCGATCCAGACGTCCTCCTCGATCACGATGGGCGCGGTCGTGATGCCGTCGTACCGCGCATCAGGGGCGACCGGATGCCCGGCTGTGCTCAGCGTCACGCCGGGGCCGATCATCGTGCGGTCGCCGATGGTGATGCCGCCGATGTCGTAGAACGAGCAGTTCTGGTTGACGAACACGTTCGCACCGAAGCTGATCGCCAGGCCGTGATCGCAGTAGAACGGCGGGTAGATCGTCACCTCGGCGGGCAGCGGCCTGCCGAGGATGGCGCTCAGCAGCGCCGTGCGTCCCTCCGCGTCGGAGTACGGGAGCACGTTGAGCCGCGAGGTCAGGTCGAGCACCGCCTGAACGCGCTCGACCACGGCGCGCGACTCCGGCGTGCGTCGCGGGATGATGGCCGTCCGCTCAGTCACGCCAGGAACCGCCGAGCACAGCCGGTCACCGCCAGCCGGCGGCCGGTGCGACATCCTTGACCAGCGATTCCAGGATGCGCGCGTTGAAGTCCACTCCGAGCTGGTTCGGCACCGTCACCAGCACGGTGTCCGCCGCTCGCACCGCCTCGTCGGCCGCCAGCTCTGCCGCGATCACGTCCGGCTCGCCGACGAAGCTCCTGCCGAAGCGGGCGAGTCCGCCGTCCAGATGGCCGACCTGGTCCTGCGACTCGGCCACGCCGCGGGCGCCGAAGTAGCGGCGCGTCTCGTCGTCGATGATCGGGATGATGCTGCGGCTCACCGAGACGCGCGGTTCGCGCTCGTGGCCCGCATCCCGCCAGGTGTCGCGGAACATCCGGATCTGCTCGGCCTGAAGCTGGTCGAACGGCACACCCGTGTCCTCGGTGAGCAGCGTGGAGCTCATCAGGTTCATGCCCTGCTCCGCCGTCCAGACCGCGGTCGCCCTGCTGCCGGCACCCCACCAGATGCGCTCGTCGAGTCCGGGGGAGCGCGGTTCGATCGGAAGCGGCTGCGACACGCCCGTCATCTGCGGGTTCGACATCGCGACTCCCGCCCCGGCGACGGCCGCACGGAACACCTCGGTGTGGCGTCGCGCCATGTCGGCGTCCGACTCGTCGTCGGCCGGCACATAGCCGAACGACTCGTAGCCGCGCACCGCTGTCTCGGGTGATCCGCGGCTCACCCCGAGCTGCAGCCTGCCGCCGCTGATCAGGTCGGCCGCCGCGGCGTCCTCCGCCATGTACAGCGGGTTCTCGTAGCGCATGTCGATCACGCCGGTGCCGATCTCGATGCGCTTGGTCCGCGCGCCGATCGCCGCGAGCAGCGGGAACGGGGAGGCGAGCTGCCTGGCGAAGTGGTGCACACGCACGAACGCGCCGTCCGCGCCGACCTCCTCCGCCGCGACGGCCAGTTCGATGGTCTGCAGCAGGGCGTCGGCGGCCGTGCGGGAGACGGAGCCGGGGATCGGCTGCCAGTGGCCGAAGGAGAGGAATCCGATGCGTTTCACAGTGGTGTCAATGATGCCGTCGCTCCGGCTATTCCGCCAGCGGGACTATTCCGCCGTGCGCGCTGCGGCGTATCGTCGCAGCGTGGTCGACTGGTTGTGCGCTGCGTGCGCTGTGGAGTATCCGGCGGGGGATGCGCATCCCGCGTCATGCCCGATCTGCGAGGACGAACGGCAGTACGTCCCACCCGGCGGACAGGAATGGACGTCGCTGCAGGCGTTGCAGCGGGCAGGCGAGCGCGTCACCATCGCCGAGCTGGAGCCCGACCTCTTCGCGCTGCGCTCCCAGCCGAAGGTGGGCATCGGCCAGCAGAGCGTCCTGCTGCGCACGCCGGAGGGAAACCTGCTCTGGGACCCGACCGGCTACGTCGACGAAGCCGCTGCTGCTGCCGTGCAGGACCTCGGCGGCGTCGCGGTCATCGCGACCAGTCACCCGCACATGTTCGGCGCTCAGACCTGCTGGTCCCGGATGCTCGGCGACCCGCCCGTGCTGGTCAACGCGGCCGACCGGGGCTGGGTGCAGCGGGACGAGCCGTGCATCCGGGACTGGACGGGAGACGAGGAGGTGCTGCCCGGCGTCACCCTGCGCACCATCGGCGGCCACTTCCCCGGGAGTTCGGTCGTCCACTGGGACCGTGGGGTGGTGCTCTCCGGCGACACCGTCTTCCCCGGGCCGTCGCAGCGCTGGGTGACGTTCATGCGCAGCTACCCGAACGACCTGCCGCTGTCGGCCGCCGTGGTGCGGCGGACGGCCGACCGCGTGTGCGCGCTCCCGTTCGACCGGCTCTACGGCAACCTCGGCAACGTGGTGCCGGTGGATGCCAGGGATGCGGTGCTCCGGTCGGCGGAGCGCTACATCGGCTGGGTGAGCGGGGCGTTCGACGACCTCACGTGAGATACGGCGCCAGCTCGAACTCCAGCGCGGGCTTCGGCTTCGCGCCGACGATCGTCTTCACCACCTCGCCGTTCTGGAACACCTTCATCACCGGCAGCGCCATCGCCCGGTAGGTGGCGGAGGACTGCGGGTTCTCGTCCGCGTTGATCTTCACGATGCTGATGCGGTCGGCGTGCTCGGTGGCGAGCTGTTCGAGGATCGGGCCGAGCGCGCGGCACGGGCCGCACCACTCCGCCCAGAACTCGACGATGGTGGTCCCGGATGCTGCGAGCACCGCATCCGGGAATGTGGCGTCTGTGACGGCGTTGAGTGTAGTCATGCGGCGAGGCTAGACCGTGACCTCGGGGTCAGGGTCAAGCTGTGCGAGCATGGAATTCGGAGGTGCGCATGGAGACACTGACCCAGGAGCAGATCCGGGAGTCGTTCGTCAACTGTTCGAGGAGCGAGGCGGCGGAGTTGCCGCTGCCGCCGGGGATGCACGAAGTGGACTGGTCGAGGCGCGAGTACCTCGGCTGGCGCGACCCCCGCATCCCGCAGCGCGGCTACGTGGTCGTGCCGACGGAGAACGGGCCGGTCGGCATCGTGCTGCGGGCGTCCGACGCGTCGATGCGGTCGCACGCGCCGTCGATGTGCGGCTGGTGCCAGGATGTGCACGTGACGCGCGACGTCTATCTCTATGTCGCGCGCAGGGCCGGTCAGGCCGGACGCAACGGCGACACGGTCGGCACCATGCTCTGCGGCGGTTTCGAGTGCAGCGAGAACGTGCGCAGGACGCCGCCTCCGGCGTATGTCGGATTCGATGCGGAGGCGGTCGTCGCCGACAGGATCGCCGGGCTCGCCGAGCGCGCCAGGCGTTTCGCCGCCACCGTGGTCGGCGCCCGCATCTAGCGCCATACTGAGCAGATGAGCGACGGAACGAAGGCAGATCCGTGGGTGCTGAGAACGGCGCCGGGATCGAGCGAGTACAGCATGTGGCGCGACGAGGAGGCTGACCCGCCCGCGCTGGTCTGCCAGGTCGGCTCCACGACGCTGCGGTATCACCTGAGCGCCATCGACGACCTCGCCGCCTGGCTGCGCGAGCAGGGCGACTGGGTGCCGCTCGGCGCGGCCGACGAGCAGAAGACCGCCGCCGAGGGAACGGTCGAAGCGTGGGGACGCTCGGAAAGCAATCCCGTCGGCGGCTGGTACGGCCTGCGCGCGGGCTACCGCGGACGGTTCGGGATGTACCTCCCGCCGCTCCTGGAAGCCCTCGGCCTGGCCGAACTCACGCACGACGCCCGGAACAACCGGGTGCGCGCGCTGTGAGTCCGGCCCGCCAGGCTACTTGACCACGTAGCCGTTGAGCTGCGCCGCCACCGCCGCGCTGACGGCCGCGGTGCCGCCCAGGATGACGACCTTCTTCGGCTTGAGGCGGCTCAGTTCAGCGGCGATCGACTGCGGGATGGCCGTGGACTGGGTGAGCAGCACCGGAGCGTTCGCGATGCCGGCCACCGGTGCGCCGGAGAGCGCATCAGGGAAGTTGGTGCCGACCGCGACGTACGCCGCCGCGACGCCGGGCGAGAAGTTCGCCTGGGAGACCGAGGCGCTGGTGATGTAGCGGTCGTCGCCGGAGATCCGCGTGACAGAGCCGGACGTGTACGACGAGAGCTGCGACATGACGGAGGCGTTGATCGCGTCGGTGCCTCCCAGCACCACGATCCTGCCCGGCCGCAGGCGCTGCAGTTCGGTGGAGACGCTGGGCGGGATGCTCACGCTCGTCACCAGCAGCAACGGGCCGCTGTGTGCTGTGCCTGCGGCAACGGATGCGCCGGTCAGGGCGTCGGGGAAGTTCATCCCCGTCGCGATGTACGCCACCGACGGGTTCGCCCCGAACGCGCTCTTCGAGACGGCGACGCTGGTCTCGAACCGGTCGGAGCCTGCCAGCCGGGTCACGCCGCCAGAGGTGTACGCGCCGAGCGCCGACACCGTGGCGTCCGACACCGCCGTCGGGCCGCCGAGCACCACGATGCGCGCCGGTCTCAGACGTTTCAGCTCGGTGGCGATCACATCGGGAACGCCGTACGGCTGGACGAGCAGCACCGGTCCCTTCTGCTTACCGGCCGCCGGGCCGCCCGCCAGTGCATCCGCATAGTTGTAGCCGGACGCGACGTACGCCACGGGCACGCCGGGGGAGAAGGTGGACGAGAGCGCAGCACTGGTGCCGAACGCGTCCGACCCGGCGAGCCGGTTGCCGAGGGCGAACGCCTGCAGGTCGTTCATCGACCCGTTGAAGACGTCCTGGTCGCCGGGGAACGGGCCGACGCCGTTCGCGAACTGCCAGATCGTGTACGCGCCCCACCCTGGCGGAAGCGGAGGGGTGCTGATGTTGGAGTAGTTGGCGACGAAGAGCGGGTATGCGCCGAATGCCGCGCTCCCGCCGGTGCAGAGGTTCCACCAGTTGGTGTTGGTGTAGATCGCGGGGGCGATGCCGGTCATCGAAGTGACCGTGTTCACGAAGTCGGCGACCCAGGCGACCATCTGCGGCGCGCTGAGCCCCCAGCAGGTGTTGCTGCCGCCGTACGGGTTGAACTCGATGTCGAGCAGCGGGGGAAGAGTGCGGCCGTCGGCGGACCAGCCGCCGCCGTTCTGCACGAAGTAGCGGGCCTGCGCTGCGCCCGACGAGGTGTTCGGCGTGGCGAAGTGGTACGCGCCGCGGATGATGCCGACGTTGTATGCGCCGCTGTACTGACTGGAGAACTGGCTGCTCTTGTAGTCGAGCGACTCCGTGGCCTTGATGTACGCGAAGCGACCGCCGTCCGCCCAGACCTGGTTCCAGTTGATGTTCGTCTGCCAGCCGCTGACGTCGAGACCGCGGACACCGGGCGGGAAAGTGGTGGCCGCCGAACTGAACGCGCGGGCCTTGGACTGGCTCGCCGCGTTGTTCCCGGAGGCCGCGTCGGCCGCCGCTCCGCTGAGCGAGAAGGTCGAGCCCATCGTGTGGTTGCCGGTCTGGTTCATCTCGGCGAGCGTCGGGTCGGCGCCGACGGTGGCGTCGGGCGCTGCTGCGGTGGCGTCGGGCGCTGCGGGGGCGCTCGCATCCGGTGCAGGGGTGGGGGCGGGTGACGTCGACGGTGTCGGCGTGGCGGACGGGTCGGCCGTCGGAGTCGCGCTCGGCGACGCATCCGGGGCCGAAGTCGAGGTGGATGTGGGTGCAGGAGGCGACGTCGGCTCGGGTGCCGCGGTGGCGGGGAGCTGTGCTCCAGCCACGACGAGACCGACCGCCGTCACGAGTGTGAAGGTCGTGGCGAGGCCGACCTTGAGCCTGGAACGCATGGTTGTTTCTCCCCTGACCGCCTGTCGGTGCGGTCCCACGCAGACTAATTCAGTATCGGCCGGGGCACACCCCACACGCGCTGACAGGCCCACATTGGGGGACAGGAATCGCCGGGGATTCTGGTTGTGCCGGTGGTGGGACTCGAACCCACACGCCCTCTCGGACAAAGCATTTTGAGTGCTCCGCGTCTGCCATTCCGCCACACCGGCGCACAACAACACCTGAACAATACCGTAGGCTTTTGTCCGTGACTGACCAGGAAGCAACTCCCACCGCACCACGGCGCGTCGTCGTCGCCGAAGACGAATCCCTCATCCGGCTCGACATCGTCGAGATCCTCCGGGACAACGGATTCGAGGTCGTCGGCGAGGCCGGAGACGGCGAGACCGCCGTCGCGCTCGCCACCGAGCTGCGCCCCGACCTGGTGATCATGGACGTCAAGATGCCCCAGCTCGACGGCATCTCCGCGGCCGAGCGCCTCTCCAAGGGCCACATCGCCCCCGTCGTGCTCCTCACCGCGTTCAGCCAGAAGGAGCTCGTCGAGCGCGCGACCGAGGCCGGCGCGCTCGCGTACGTCGTCAAGCCGTTCACCCCGAACGACCTGCTCCCCGCGATCGAGATCGCACTCGCGCGCTACGCCCAGATCATCGCCCTCGAAGCCGAGGTGTCCGACATGGTCGAGCGCTTCGAGACCCGCAAGCTCGTCGACCGCGCCAAGGGCCTGCTCAACGAGAAGATGGGCCTCACCGAGCCGGAGGCGTTCCGCTGGATCCAGAAGGCGTCGATGGACCGCCGCCTCACCATGCACGATGTCGCCCAGGCGATCATCGAACAGCTCGCGCCCAAGAAGTAACACCCAGACAGAGCAGAAGCGCGGCCGGGAGGAATCCGGGCCGCGCTTTCCGCATTTCTGGCTGCGCCTCAGCGATCCTTGATCAGATTCGTGATCCGGATGGTCGAGCAGCGGCGGCCCTGTTCGTCGGTGACGGCGATCTCGTGCGTGGTGAGGGTGCGCCCCAAGTGGATGGGGGTGCACACGCCGGTCACATAGCCGCTCGTCGCGGAGCGGGTGTGCGTCGCGTTGATCTCGATCCCGACCGCGAGCCGGTCGGCGCCGGCGTGCAGGTTGGCCGACATCGACCCGAGGGACTCGCCGAGCACAACGTACGCACCGCCGTGGAGGAGGTCGGCCGGCTGCTGGTTGCCCTCGACGGGCATCCTGGCCACGGCCCGTTCGATGGTGAATTCGAGGATCTCGATCCCCATCTTCTCGGCCAGTTTGCCGAGTCCTCTCTGGTTGACGTATGCGAGCGCGTCCTCGGTCATCGGCGGCCTTTCTCACCTTCATCGGTCGGGGAGTCTGGGTGTCGCAGGTGCCTTGTAGGCTGTCCTGGTGTCAGACTCCGAAAAGCCTACCCTCCTGATCATCGACGGCCATTCGCTGGCATTCCGGGCCTTCTACGCCCTCCCGGTGGACAGCTTCGTCAACCGCGACGGCCAGCACACGAACGCCATCCACGGCTTCATTGCGATGCTCATCAACCTGCTGTCGCAGCAGCGTCCGACGCACATCGCCGTCGCCTTCGACATCTCGCGATACTCGTTCCGCACGCGCGAGTACCCGGAGTACAAGGGCACCCGCGGAGAGACCCCGTCGGAGTTCGTCGGCCAGATCCCGCTGCTCGAAGAAGCCCTGCACGCGATGAACATCACCACCATCGCCAAGGAGGACTTCGAGGCGGACGACATTCTGGCCACCCTGTCGGCCAAGGGCGCAGCGGAGGGCTACCGCGTGCTCATCGTCTCGGGTGACCGCGACACCATCCAGCTCGTCAACGACGACGTGACGCTGCTCTACCCGAACGTGCGCGGCGTCTCCGAACTGAAGGTCTACGACCCCGCGGCCGTGCGCGAGCGCTACGGCATCGAGCCGCACCAGTACCCGGAGATCGCCGCCCTCGTCGGCGAGACGAGCGACAACCTGATCGGCATCGACAAGGTCGGCGAGAAGACGGCCGTCAAGTGGGTGCAGCAGTACGGCACCGTCGAGAGCATCGTCGCGCACGCGGACGAGATCAAGGGCGTCGTCGGCCAGAACCTGCGCGACCAGCAGGAGAACGCTCTGCGCAACCGGCGCCTCAACAAGCTCCTCACCGACGTCGAGCTCCCCGTCGGCCCCGCCGACCTGGAGCGCCGCCCGCTCAACGAGAATGCGGTGCGCGACATCTTCGCCAAACTGCAGTTCAAGACGCTGCTCGACCGCCTGCTCAAGACGGCGGCGGAGGAGGGCCAGCTCGACGGCTCCTCCGGTTTCAGCGCCGCCGTCGAGACCGGCGCCATCGAGATCCCTCCCGTGCGCACGATGGTGGACGAAGAGCTGGCGAACTGGCTGACCAAGGCGTCGGCAGACGATAAGGCCGTCGGTGTGCAGGTCGAGCTCGGGCCGGGTGGCATCACCGGTTTCGGGCTCGCGGCGGACGACGACACGGTCTATGTGCCGTGGGCGGCGGGCCGCAAGGACTACCAGGCGCTCGAGGAGTGGTTCGCCGGCAGCGCGCCCAAGTACTTCTTCCGCGCCAAGCCGCAGTTCAAGGCGATGAGCCGCGCCGGCCTGATCGTCGACGGCCTCGCCTTCGACACGAGCATCGCCTCCTGGCTCGTGCGTCCGGGTGCTGCAGCGCAGTCGCTCGCAGAACAGGTCTACGAGGTGCTGGGGGAGACGCTGCCGGTGTCCGACCCCAATCAGCTCGTGGCGCTCACGGATGCGGTCAGTCCCGCCACGGAGGCCTGGTACATGCGGCGCGTGGCCGAGGCGCAGATGATCGCCCTCGACGATGGCACCCGCGCCGTGCTCGACGACATCGAACTGCCACTGGTGGCCGTGCTCGCCGAGATGGAGCTGAACGGCGTCAGCATCGACAGCGATGTGCTCGCGCGCCTGCGCGGTGAGCTCACCGACAAGGCCAACGACTACGCCGCCAGGGCGTATGCGGAGATCGGCCACGAGGTCAATCTCGGTTCGCCCAAGCAGTTGCAGCAGGTGCTGTTCGACGAGCTGCAGATGCCGAAGACCCGCTCCACCAAGACCGGCTTCTCCACCGATGCCGCGTCGCTGGCCGACCTGCAGGAGAAGAATCCGCACCCCTTCCTCGGCCTGCTGCTGCAGCACAGGGATGCGACGAAGCTCAAGCAGATCGTGGAGACGCTGGAGCGCGCCGTCGAGCCGGACGGCCGCATCCACACCACCTACGACCAGACAGGCACCAGCACGGGCCGCATCTCGTCCAACGACCCGAACCTGCAGAACATCCCCGTCCGCACGGAGGAGGGTCGCGAGATCCGCTCGGCGATCCGCAGCGGCGAGGAGTTCGAGACGCTGCTCACCGCCGACTACTCGCAGATCGAGATGCGCATCATGGCGCACCTGTCCGAAGACCCCGGCCTGATCGAGGCGTTCAACGCGGGGGAAGACCTGCACCGCTTCGTCGGCGCCCGTATCTTCGGTGTGACGCCGGAGGAGGTCACCTCCACGATGCGCTCCAAGGTCAAGGCGATGTCGTACGGCCTCGCGTACGGGCTCAGCGCGTTCGGCCTGTCGAAGCAGCTCCGCATCGAGACGGCGGAGGCCCGCCAGCTCATGAGCGACTACTTCGAGCGCTTCGGCAACGTGCGCGACTACCTGCGCAATGTGGTCGAGCAGGCGCGCGTCGACGGATACACCGAGACCATCTTCGGCCGCCGCCGTCCGTTCGCCGACCTCACCAGCACCAACCGCGTCCTCCGCGACAACGCGGAGCGTGCCGCGCTGAACGCGCCCATCCAGGGTTCGGCGGCCGACATCATGAAGATCGCCATGCTCGGGATCGCCGGCGACATCATCGACCAGAAGCTCAGCTCCCGGATGCTCCTCCAGGTGCACGACGAACTGATCTTCGAGGTCGCATCCGGCGAGTGGGACGCACTCGAGGCCATCGTCCGGGACAGGATGACGCACGCCGTCGACCTCCGCGTGCCGCTCGACGTGCAGGTCGGTCGCGGCCCCAACTGGGACGCAGCGGCCCACTAGTCGCCACCCGCAACGGCGAGATGCCGGTAACTGTCGTGCGCCCTCGGCGTGTCGCGACCGTTATCGGCATCTCGTGTTCGGGGCATGGTGCGGAGGCGATCCGCCGCAATAGGGTCGAGGTATGACAGAAGAAAACCGCACGCCCACTCCGGTCGACACGATCGCCGAGGAGTGGGTGGACACCCAACTCGAGTTGTACCCGGAGTTCCACGTCTGGCTCGGCCGACCCGGCCGCGAGGGCGAGTACGCCGACTATTCCCCGGCAGGAGCCGAGGAGGCGGTCGGCAAGGTCAGGGAGACCCTGGCCAAGATCCAGGCGGCTGAGCCGGTCGACGACATCGACAGGGTCACGAAGATGGATCTGACGCGCGACCTGCAGCTCACCGTCGAGAAGCACGAGGCCGGATTCAACCAGCGCGACCTCAACGTGATCGCCTCTCCCGCCCAGGAGCTGCGCGACATCTTCGACCTGGCCCCGACCGACACGGAAGAGGACTGGGCCAACGTCGCGAAGCGTCTGCACAACCTTCCCGCGGCGATGGACGGCTACATCGAGACCCTGCGCAGCGGCATCGCGAGCGGCAACGTCCCCGCCATCCGCCAGGTGCGCGAGGTGCTCGCGCAGGCGAACAAGCAGGTCGCAGAGAACGGCTTCTTCTTCGAGTTCACGGCTGGGGCGACGGCGGGCGACGCGGAGCTTCCCGCGTCGCTCTCGTCCGACCTCGCGGCGGGTGCGAAGGAGTCGGCGGCGGCGTACGCCAAACTGGCCGGGTTCCTGAAAGACGAGCTGGCCGAGCACGCTCCAGAGAAGGACGCGGTCGGGCGCGAGCTCTACGCGCTCGCCTCCCGCAGCTTCCTCGGCGCAACGGTCGACCTCGACGAGACGTACGAGTGGGGCATCGAGGAGCTCGCCCGCATGGTCGCGGAGCAGGAGTCGATCGCGCGCGAGATCAAGCCGGGCGCGTCCGTGGCGGAGGCCATCGAGTTGCTCGACGGAGACGCCAGCCGCAAGCTGCACGGCACGGATGCCCTGCAGCGCTGGATGCAGGAGACGAGCGACCGCGCCATCGAAGAGCTCGGCAAGTCGCACTTCGACATCCCGCAGCAGATCCGTCGTCTCGAGTGCATGATCGCCCCCACCCAGGAGGGCGGCATCTACTACACCGGCCCGAGCGACGACTTCGCCCGCGCGGGGCGCATGTGGTGGAGCGTGCCGGAGGGCGTCACCGAGTTCGACACGTGGCGCGAGCTGACCACGGTCTATCACGAGGGCGTCCCCGGTCACCACCTGCAGATCGCGCAGGCCACGTACAACAAGGCGCAGCTCAACTCCTGGCGCCGCATCGCGGGCACGTCCGGTCACGCCGAGGGCTGGGCGCTCTACGCAGAGCGCCTCATGGAGCAGCTCGGCTACCTCGACGACCCGGCCGACAGGCTCGGGATGCTCGACGGCCAGCGGATGCGTGCTGCGCGCGTCGTCCTCGACATCGGCGTGCACCTCGAGAAGCAGTTGCCGGACGGCTCCGGCCCGTGGACGGGGGAGTACGCCTTCCAGTTCCTCGGCGAGAACGTCAACATGAACGACGGCTTCGTGCGCTTCGAGGTCAACCGGTACCTCGGCTGGCCCGGCCAGGCTCCGTCGTACAAGATCGGCCAGCGCATCTGGGAGCAGTTGCGCGACGAGTACGCCCGTCGCGAGGGCGCGGCATTCGACATCAAGGCGTTCCACAAGAAGGCGCTCGACATCGGCGGTGTCGGGCTCGACACCCTGAAGTCGGCGCTGCTCGACTGAGTCGCGCGTGGCGACGTCGCCGTACCGGGTGGCGCTCGGAGACGCCTTCGATGGGCTGCATCCGCGGCTGATGGCGTACTTCGACGGAATCCCGGAGGGCGGCCACGGCTTCGGCCGGGGCGTGTTCGACACTGTCGGCACGCCCCGGCGCTGGCTGTGGCCTGCGCTCTGGCTGCTCGCTCGGGCGCACGTCGTCTTCCCTGTGTGGCAGAGGGACGTGCCGTTCACGGTGTCCAACGTGCCGGATGCGGCGGCGTCCGGCGCGCCATCGGTGAGGGCCGTCAGGGTGTTCCGGTTCGCCACAGGCCGCCGTGCGATGGTAGACGAGATCGCCGTCGACGGGCGCACGATCGTGGACACGCTCGGCCGTCCGGCGCGGGTGAGCGCCCGGTTCGACGCCGCCGTCGTCGACGGCGGGCTGGTGCTCACCTCGACGGCCGTTGCGTTCCTTCTCGGGAGGGCGCGCATCCCGGTGCCAGCGCCGATCGCGCCACGCGTGGTGCTCTCCGAGCGGTACGACGACGATGTGGACGCTCAGCGCGTCTCGATCACGCTCGACCTGCCGGTCGTCGGTAGGCTCTACGAGTACGCGGGAACGTTCCGCTACGTGATCGAACAGGGGGAGCGGACCGCGTGAGCAGCCGCATCGTCATCGCCGGGGCATCCGGTTTCATCGGGCAGTACCTGGCCGACGCGTTCCGGGCATCCGGCGACGTCGTGCAGACCATCGGACGCCGGGGAGCCGACGCGGTCTGGGGGGACGCTGACGGCATCCGCAGGCTGGTGGACGGTGCCGACGTCGTGATCAATCTGGCGGGCAAGAGCGTCAACTGCCGGTACTCGGACGCGAACCGGGCCGAGATCTTCCGCTCCCGGCTCGACACCACTCGGGCGATCGGAGCGGCCATCGCCGCGAGCGACAGCCCGCCGCCGCTCTGGATCAACTCGTCGACCGCCACCATCTACCGCCACGCGGAAGACCGGCCGATGACCGAGCGAGGCGGCGAGCTCGGCACGGGGTTCTCCGTGAACGTCGCCACCTCGTGGGAGCGCGCGTTCTTCGAGCAGGAGCTGCCGCACACCCGCAGGGTCGCGCTCCGCATGGCCATCGTGCTCGGCGACGGCAGCGCGCTGCTCCCGCTGATCCGTCTCGCGCAGTCCGGTCTCGGCGGCCCGCAGCGCGACGGCCGCTGGTTCGCCACGGCCGCCCGCAGGAACGCAGGGACCTTCCACGAGTTCCGGGCGCGGGCCGGCCGGCAGCGGTTCAGTTGGGTGCACATCGCGGACGTGCTCGGCGTCATCGAGTTCGTGCGCGCGCATCCTGAGCTGGACGGCGTCGTCAATGTCTCGTCCCCGAACCCCACCGACAACCGCACCTTCATGGCCACCCTGCGCCGCGTGCTGCGGGTCCCGTTCGGTCTTCCCGCATACCGGTGGATGCTCGAAGCCGGCTCGATCGCCATCCGCACGGAGACCGAGCTGGTGCTGAAAAGCCGCTGGGTCGTGCCGGAGAGGCTGGTCGAAGCCGGCTACGAATTCGCCGAGCCCGACCTCGAGAAAGCGCTCACCGACATCGTCGCCGCGCGCAGGTTGCCCACCACCTCTTCACCCCGCTAGACTGGACTGTCACCTTTGTGACACCTCTATCCGCCTGCCGTTTGCGGAACCTAACAGAAGCACCACCGCGACCGGCCTGAATTATGTCCATAACGGAGCACTCACTACATGACAACCGCAACGACCGACAAGGCACCCAAGCAGGTCGCCATCAACGACATCGGATCTGCTGAAGACTTTCTTGCCGCGGTCGAAAAGACGCTGAAGTTCTTCAACGACGGAGACCTCATCGAAGGTACCGTCGTCAAGATCGACCGCGACGAGGTCCTCCTCGACGTCGGTTACAAGACCGAGGGTGTCATCCCCTCCCGCGAACTCTCCATCAAGCACGATGTCGACCCCACCGAGGTCGTCGAGGTCGGCGACACGGTCGAGGCCCTCGTTCTCCAGAAGGAGGACAAGGAAGGCCGTCTCATCCTGTCCAAGAAGCGTGCTCAGTACGAGCGCGCGTGGGGCGATGTCGAGAAGATCAAGGAAGCCGACGGCGTCGTCACCGGCACCGTGATCGAGGTCGTCAAGGGTGGCCTCATCGTCGACATCGGCCTCCGCGGCTTCCTCCCGGCGTCGCTCATCGAGCTCCGCCGCGTGCGCGACCTCACGCCGTACCTCGGCCAGGAGATCGAGGCGAAGATCCTCGAGCTCGACAAGAACCGCAACAACGTGGTCCTGTCGCGCCGTGCCCTGCTCGAGCAGACCCAGTCCGAGAGCCGCACTACGTTCCTGAACAACCTGCACAAGGGTCAGGTCCGCAAGGGTGTCGTGTCGTCGATCGTCAACTTCGGCGCGTTCGTCGACCTCGGCGGCGTCGACGGTCTCGTCCACGTCTCCGAGCTCTCCTGGAAGCACATCGAGCACGCCTCCGAGGTCGTCGAGGTCGGTCAGGAAGTCACCGTCGAGATCCTCGAGGTGGACCTGGACCGCGAGCGCGTCTCGCTGTCGCTCAAGGCCACCCAGGAGGACCCGTGGCAGGTCTTCGCCCGCACCCACGCGATCGGTCAGGTCGCGCCGGGCAAGGTCACCAAGCTGGTTCCGTTCGGTGCGTTCGTGCGCGTCGCAGACGGCATCGAGGGCCTCGTGCACATCTCGGAGCTGTCCGGCAAGCACGTCGAGCTCGCCGAGCAGGTCGTTTCGGTCGGCGACGAGGTCTTCGTCAAGGTCATCGACATCGACCTCGAGCGTCGCCGCATCTCCCTCTCGCTGAAGCAGGCGAACGAGGGCGTCGACCCCGAGGGCACCGAGTTCGACCCGGCGCTCTACGGAATGCTCACGGAGTACGACGACCAGGGCAACTACAAGTACCCTGAGGGCTTCGACCCCGAGACGAACGAGTGGAAGGAAGGCTTCGAGGCCCAGCGCGAGAAGTGGGAGCAGGACTACGCTGCAGCCCAGGCTCGCTGGGAGGCTCACAAGAAGCAGGTCGCGAAGGGTCTCGAAGAGGCCGCTGCCGAGGGCACCACGTCCACCGGCGGCTCGACCTTCACCTCCGAGTCCACCACGGGCGGAACGCTGGCCGACGACGAGTCGCTCGCCGCACTGCGCGAGAAGCTCAGCTCGAACTCCTAAGCGGTTCATCTGGAACGGCCGGTCCCTTCGGGGGCCGGCCGTTCCGGCGTTAACCGGTGGATGCGCGCCGCTAGCATGGACGGGTGCACCTGATCGGACTCACCGGCGGCATCGCCTCCGGAAAATCGACCATCGCCCGCCGTCTCGCCGAGCACGGAGCCGTCGTCGTCGACGCCGACCGGATCGCCCGCGAGGTCGTCGAGCCCGGCACGCCGGCGCTGGCGCGGATCGCGGAGACGTTCGGCCCCGGCGTGATCGCCGCAGACGGCTCGCTCAACCGCCCGGCGCTCGGCGCGATCATCTTCGCCGACGAGGATGCGCGGCTGAAGCTCAACGCGATCACCCACCCCGCCGTGCTTGCCACGTCCACCGAGCGCTTCCGCGCCGCGGGGGAGGCCGACCCCGATGCCGTTGTCGTCTACGACGTTCCTCTCCTGGTCGAGTCGGCCAACGAGTACCCGTTCGACCTGGTGGTGGTCGCTCACGCATCGGCCGCCACGCGCATCCGGAGACTGGTGGAGCTGCGCGGGACGGACGAGGAGGAGGCGCGGCGACGCGTCGGCTCGCAGGCGACGGACGAGGAGCGGCTGGCGGTGGCCGACGTCGTGATCGACACCGACGGCAGCCTGGAGCAGACCATCGCGCAGACCGACGCGCTGTGGGACGGGCTGCGCGGCTGAGCGTTCCGCTCAGAGCGCACACCGGCAGGAATGTCGGTGGTCCTTCCTAGACTGGACACATGCAACCCACGCGCGCCGTCCGTCCGTTCGAGGTCGTCAGCGAATACCAGCCGAGCGGTGACCAGCCCCAGGCCATCGCCGAGCTCGCCGGCCGTATCAACGCCGGTGAGACGGACGTCGTCCTCCTCGGCGCAACCGGAACCGGAAAGTCGGCCACCACAGCGTGGCTGATCGAGCAGGTGCAGCGTCCGACGCTCGTGCTCGCCCACAACAAGACGCTCGCGGCGCAGCTCGCCAACGAGTTCCGCGAGCTCATGCCGAACAACGCCGTCGAGTACTTCGTCTCCTACTACGACTACTACCAGCCGGAGGCATACGTCCCGCAGACAGACACCTTCATCGAGAAGGACTCGTCGATCAACTCCGAGGTCGAGCGGCTGCGGCACTCCACCACCAACTCGCTGCTCAGCCGTCGCGACGTCATCGTGGTCTCCACCGTCTCCTGCATCTACGGCCTCGGTGCGGCGGAGGAGTACCTGGAGGCCATGGTCGCGCTCCAGGTGGGCGAGAACGTCGGGCGCGACAAGCTCATCCGTCGCTTCGTCGGGATGCAGTACGAGCGCAACGACGTCGACTTCTCCCGTGGCAAGTTCCGCGTGCGCGGCGACACCATCGAGATCATCCCTGTCTACGAGGAGCACGCCGTCCGCATCGAGCTCTTCGGCGACGAGATCGAGGCCATCTACACGCTGCACCCGCTCACCGGAGACATCATCTCCAAAGTGGATGCGGTCTCGATCTTCCCTGCCACCCACTACGCGGCCAGCCCTGCCACGATGCAGCGCGCCATCGGCACCATCCAGACCGAGCTGCACGACCGGCTGGTCGAACTGGAGCGCGAGGGCAAGCTCCTCGAGGCGCAGCGACTCCGGATGCGCACGCAGTTCGACATCGAGATGATGGAGCAGATCGGCTTCTGCTCCGGCATCGAGAACTACTCGCGCCACATCGACGGCCGTCAGCCCGGCGAGGCCCCCAACTGCCTGCTCGACTACTTCCCAGACGACTTCCTCGTCGTGATCGACGAGTCGCACGTCACCGTGCCGCAGATCGGGGCGATGTACGAGGGCGACTCCTCCCGCAAGCGCACGCTGGTCGAGCACGGGTTCCGTCTGCCGAGCGCGCTGGACAACCGGCCGCTCAAGTGGAACGAGTTCAAGGACCGCGTCGGTCAGACGGTCTACCTGTCCGCCACGCCCGGTCGCTACGAGATGGGCATTGCAGACGGCGTGGTCGAGCAGATCATCCGCCCGACCGGCCTGGTCGACCCCGAGATCGTCGTCAAGCCGACGAAGGGTCAGATCGACGACCTGCTCGAGGAGATCCGGCTGCGCGTCGAGCGCGACGAGCGCGTGCTCGTCACCACGCTCACCAAGAAGATGGCCGAGGAGCTCACCGACTTCCTCGCGGAGGGCGGAGTCAAGGTCCGCTACCTGCACTCCGACGTCGACACGCTCCGTCGCGTCGAGCTCCTGACCGAACTGCGCGCCGGTGTCTACGACGTGCTGGTCGGCATCAACCTGCTGCGCGAGGGTCTCGACCTTCCGGAGGTGTCGCTCGTTGCGATCCTGGATGCGGACAAGGAGGGCTTCCTGCGGTCCTCGACCTCGCTCATCCAGACCATCGGACGTGCGGCCCGAAACGTATCCGGCGAAGTGCACATGTACGCGGACGTCCTCACCGACTCGATGAAGAACGCCATCGAGGAGACCACCCGACGCCGCGAGAGGCAGGTCGAGTACAACAGGGTCAACGGCATCGACCCCCAGCCGCTGCGCAAGCGCATCGCGGACATCACCGACGTCCTCGCCCGCGAGGGTGCTGACACGGCGGCGATGCTCGCCGGGCGCGAGGCCAAGAAGAAGAGCCCGACGCCCAACCTCCGCAAGGGCGGCATCGCTGCGCAGGGTGCTAACGAGCTCGAAGCGCTCATCGCCGACCTCAACGACCAGATGCTGGCCGCGGCCGGCGAACTCAAGTTCGAGCTCGCCGCCCGCCTGCGCGACGAACTCGGCGACCTGAAGCGCGACCTCCGCCAGATGGAGAAGGCTGGTCACCTGGGCTGAGCCGTGCGGTATACGGTGGCAGGGTGAGCGCGACGACGACGGCGGGGCGATGAAGCGTCATCGGATGCTGCTCGCGTGTTCGGCGCTCGCGCTTGTCGCCGTGATCGCGCTGGCCGTGCAGGGCGCGCCGGTCTTCTCCGGGATGCGGTGGGTCCCGCCCGCCGCCAGCCAGCAGCCGCTGCCGCAGAACCTCACCGGTCAGACGGATTCCGCCAGCCCTGCGCCGCGCGAGCTGCACCAGGCCGGCCGGTTCGACATCTCCTGGTTCGTCCTCGCAGCCGCCGTCCTCGTACTGGTCGTCGTCGCCGCCCTGATCTGGCGCGCAGTGCGCCGCCGCCTGCAGCTCCCTGAGCGCGACACGCTCCCCGAGCTGCCGGACGCGCTCGGCGACGCCGCGCCCGAGCCGGAACCGAGCCCGGAGCCCGTGCAGGTCCGCCGCGGCCTCGACCTCGCCCACGACCGGCTGGGCGAGCGCCGCGAACCCCGGGACGCCATCGAGCGCGCCTGGATCGGACTCGAGGAGGCCGCCACCGACTCCGGGATGCGCAGACTCCCCGCCGAGACCCCGGGCGAGTTCACGGCGCGCGTCGTCGTCCGCGCGGCCACCGACCGGGCGGCGGCAGACAGCCTGCTCGCCCTGTACCTCCGCGCGCGGTTCAGCGACGCGCCCGTCACGGCCGACGATGTCGACCGCGCGCGGGACGCCGTGGACGCCCTGCGCGAGTCCTGGACGGCTGCGCCGCACGGGGCGGCGCCCGGCAGCGGGGGAGCGGGCCGGTGAGCGCGTCGCGGACGGACGGGACCGCGCCGAGCGCGTCGCGGACGGACGGGACCGCGCCGAGCGCGTCGCCCGCAACACCGGATGCCGCACCCGCCCAGGAGCCGGCCCCGCGCCGCACACTGCTGTTCGCCGTCGGTCTCCGCTGGCGGCTCGCCGGATGCGTCGTGCTCGCCATCGTCGTCGGCTTCCTCGCCTGGTTCTTCGGCCTCGACGCCGCGCACGCGGCCGGACTGGCGGCGGTCCTCCTGGCCGTGGCCGCCTGCGTGACGCTGCTCGGAGACCAGGCTTTCGTCGGCTGGGCGCCGGACCCTGTCCTCCCGCGCGACGGTGCCAGACGCGACGTATCGCAGCTCGGCTGGGCGCTGCACACCAAAGGCGGCGGGGTCGCGCCGGAGGCGGTGCGCCGCCTGCGCTCCGTGACCGCCCAGACGCTCGACCTCCACGGCCTCGACCTCGACGCCCCGGCAGACGCCCCCGAGATCGCGCGCATCCTCGGTCAGGACACCGTGCGCCTGCTCCGGCGTGGCAGCGCGGAGTCCCCGAAGACCGCAACCTACGAGGCGATCATCGACCGCCTCGCCCACGTCGCCGACGCCCCCGTCGGCCCCCTTGACCACAACTCGGCTGCCGTGCCCACCGCATCCACCGGGTCGACCAGGTCAGCAGCCACCACGCCCACCACACCCACCACACGCACCACGCCCGCCACGCCCGAGGAGCCGCGCCCATGACCACCGACAGCCCCACCTCCCCGGCCGACTCGCAGCAGGGCGCCGCCCTCGCCGTGGCGGAGATCGCGCGCCTGAGTTCCGACGTGCTCGACAGGGTCGGAAGCGTTGTGGTGGGGATGCGGTCGGCGCTCCAGCTGGCTCTGGCCACCATCCTCGCGGGCGGGCATGTCCTGTTCGAGGACGTCCCCGGACTCGGCAAGACGCTCGCCGCCCGCAGCATCGCGTCGGCGATCGGGCTCGACTTCCGTCGGCTGCAGTGCACGCCCGACCTGCTTCCGGCCGACATAACCGGCTCTTTCGTGTTCGCGCCGTCGACGGCGGAGTTCGTGTTCCGGCCCGGCCCCATCTTCACCGGCCTGTTCCTTGCCGACGAGATCAACCGCACGTCGCCGAAGACCCAGTCGGCGCTGCTGGAGGCGATGGCGGAGGGCCAGGTGACGGTCGAGGGCCAGAGCTTCCCGTTGCCGCACCCGTTCCACGTCGTCGCCACCTCCAACCCCATCGAGTTCGAGGGCACGTACGCGCTGCCGGAGGCGCAGCTCGACCGCTTCATGACCCGCCTGAGCGTCGGCTACCCGGATGCGGACGGCGAGAGCCGCGTCCTCCTCGCCCGTGTGAGCAGACGCAGGGAGATCGCCACTGTCGAGCCGGTCATCGACGGTGCGACGCTTCGTGCCATGCAGGACGGCGTCGAACGGGTCGACGTCGACCCGGACATCGCCGCATACTGCGTCGCCATCGCCGCGGCGACCCGTCGCCACCGCGCTGTGGAGGTGGGGGCGTCGCCCCGCGGCTCCCAGGGACTCCTGCTCGTCGCCCGCGCCCGCGCCGTGATGGCAGGACGCGACTTCGTCATCCCCGACGATGTGAAGGCCGTCGCGATCCCCGTCCTCGCCCACCGCCTCTCGCTCACCGTTCAGGCGTGGACGAGCGGCGTGCAGGCCTCCCAGGTGGTGGCCGAGGTGGTCAACGCGGTGCCTGGCCCCCCGTCGATCGGCTCAGCCAGGGACGCGGTCCCCGCCACGGCACCGGATGCGGGACTCCCGGGGTGAGCGACCCCACGGCGAGCGAGCCGGGCGAAATGCCACCAGCAGCGGACCCCGCGCGCACCACCTCCACCCACTGGAATCTCAGCCCAGCCGTCGTCGCTGCGCTGCTCGTCGCAGTGCTCTGCCTCGGCGCCGGCTTCGTCGCCGGGCGTGTTGAACTGGCGATGGTCGGTGTCCCGCTGCTGGTCGCCGCCGCATTCGGCTGGGATCGGCGCCCGGCCGAACGCATCCCTCTGTCGTTCTCCGCACACGCCGACGCCGCGCCGGGCGCGCCCGCCTCGACCGCCGACGTCCAGGCGGCCCCGACCCCCAGCACGCGCACGCGCGCGACAACCGCGCCTCCCACCCAGGGCGCCACTGTCCGGGCCACGGGCTCCGTCACCACCCCCGCGCCGGTCGACGCGTTCGGCGTGCGCATCGCCCTCCCGAACCGTGCGCCGCTCGACGCCGTCGTGACCCAGCGCACCGCCGCTGCCATCGCCACGAACATCGTCGTCGGCCACTCCGGTCCGCAGCGTCTGCTGAGGCTCGGTGCCAGGGCGATCGGCGCCGACGCGGCGTTCGTCGGGGACACCGCGGATGGTCCGTCGCTCGACAGGGTGGTGCGGCCACGCGTCGTCCCGATCAGGAGCCTTCCGCTGCCCGCGCGCCTGATCGGCCTGACCGGTCCGCATCCGTCTGCCCGCCCCGGCGACGGCGGCGAGTTCCGCGACGTGGATCGGTTCCAGCCGGGGGACAGGCTGCGCCGCATCGACTGGAAGGCGACGGCGAGGCGCTCCCAGAATGCGGGGGAGCTCTTCGTCCGCCGCACAATGGCGACCTCGGACGCCTCTGTGCAGTTCGTCATCGACAGCAGGGACGATCTGACCGCGAGGGTGGCCGACTGGGCGGCACTGCATCCCCTGCCGGGGGTCTCGTCGCAGGACTTGGCGCGGGAGGCCGTCGTATCGCTCGCCGGGGCGTATGTCGCCGCGGGGGACATGGTCGGCTTCGACGACCTCGCCGATCCTGCTCGTGCCGTCCCGCCGCGCGCGGGGGCACGTCACCTGCACCGGGTGCGTCGCGCCGTCGAGCTCACCGCTCCCCGGGGCGCCGCGACCGAGCGGGTCCGCGCCCCGATCCTCGCGCCCGGCGCGCTGGTCTACGTGATGTCGACGTTCCTCGACGAGCAACCGCTGCGGCTGGCGCTCGCCTGGCGGGCGGCCGGGCACCGGGTGATCGCGGTCGACGTCCTCCCGGCCAGGCTCACCCGCGACCTGCCCGCCAGGGAGCGGCTGGCGCTCCGCGTCGTGGAGCTGGAACGCACCCTGCGCCTCCGCAGGCTGGCCGCAGCGGGCATCGACGTGCTCGTCTGGCAGGATGCCGACGCGTCCGGCCTGCCGACAGGAGCACGGGATGCGCGGCTGCGCGAGCTGAGCAGGCCGCGGAGGGCGCGATGAGCGACGCGACCACCCCGCAGCCGGAGCTCGGCTTCACCGTGCCCGGCTGGTGGGTCAGGGCACTGTTCGCCGTCATCGCCGTATTCCTCTGCGTCACGGTCGCCGACTCCGGCTTCTGGGTGGCCGTCTCGCTCGCACTGACCGCCGCGGCCGTGGCGGTTCCGCGCTGGCTGACCGCGTGGTTCCTCATCGGGGCGCTCGCGTTCACGGTGCTGCTGCATCCCCAGTCGGTCGGGGAGTGGCGCGTATACGCGCTGATCGCCGGCGCGCACGCCCTGCACCTCACGGCGACGTGGATGCTCGTCGTCCCGCCGTTCGCGCGTCTGCAGCCCGCCGTCCTGCTGTCGTCGCTGCGCAGGTTCGCTCTCGTCCAGGTGCCCGTTCAGGCGGCGACGGCCGGTCTGCTCGCGCTCACCGGTGCCGCGCGCGGCGCCGCCGCGATCTGGCCGGCCGTGCTCGCCGGGGCGACGGTCGTCGCCCTCGTGCTCGTCGCCGCCCCCGTGCTGCTGCGCCGTCCGCACCAGTGATCCGCCGCTGTCTCCAAGCAATGTCGGTGGTGCGGCATAGACTCGGCGGCGTGCGGTGACAGGTCTGTCGATGAGCCGGTACAATCGAACATATCTTCGATCTGCGCTGGGCGAACACGGCTGGCGTGCGGCGGAGAGTAGCGGAGAATTGATCGAGTGACTGAAATTGATCGGGTGGTTATGGGCAAGGTGACCGGTTCACACCTCAGCGTGCGGGGAGCGCGTGTGCACAACCTGCACAACGTCGATCTCGAGATCCCGAGGGATTCGCTCGTCGTCTTCACCGGGCTGTCGGGGTCGGGCAAGTCGTCGCTCGCCTTCGACACGATCTTCGCCGAGGGGCAGCGCCGCTACGTCGAGTCGCTGTCCGCGTACGCGCGCCAGTTCCTCGGTCAGGTGGACAGGCCGGACGTCGACTTCATCGAGGGTCTGAGCCCCGCCGTCTCCATCGATCAGAAGTCCACCAACCGCAACCCGCGGTCCACGGTCGGCACGATCACCGAGATATACGACTACATGCGCCTGCTCTGGGCGCGCATCGGCGTGCCGCACTGCCCGGTCTGCGGCGAGCCCATCCAGCGCCAGACGGTGCAGCAGATCGCCGACCAGCTCATGGAGCTCGAGACCGGCCGTCGCTACCAGGTGCTCAGCCCGGTCGTCTCGCAGAAGAAGGGCGAGTTCGTCGACCTCTTCAAGGAGCTGGCCGCCAGCGGTTACTCGCGCGCGCTCGTCGACGGAGAGCCGGTCCAGCTCAGCGACCCGCCGACCCTCAAGAAGCAGTACAAACACGACATCTCCGTCGTCGTCGACCGCCTGGTCGCCGGGCCAGACATCCTGAGCAGACTGACCGACTCGCTGGAGACCGCTCTGCGGCTCACCGACGGTCTCGTCCAGGTCAACTTCGTCGACGAAGAGGGCCCGGATGCGTGGCGCACGTTCAGCGAGAAGCTGTCCTGCCCCAACAACCACCCCATCCAGCTCACCGAGATCGAGCCGCGCACCTTCTCGTTCAACGCACCGTTCGGCGCCTGCCCGGAGTGCTCCGGCCTCGGCACCCGCATGGCGGTGGACGAGGATCTGCTGCTCGGCGACGAAGACGTCAGCATCGCCGATGGCGTCATCATCCCGTGGACGACGCAGGGCAGGGGACTGTTCCAGTACTACGAGAAGCTGCTCGACGGCCTCGCCCGCGACCTGAAGTTCTCCCTGAAGACGCCGTGGAAGAAGCTCTCGGAAGAGGTCCGCAACGCGGTCATGCGCGGCGACAACTTCGAGGTCAAGGTCAAGTGGAAGAACCGCTACGGCCGTGAAATGAGCTACACCTCCGGCTTCGAGGGCGTCGTGCCGTACATCGAGCGTCAGTACCTCCAGGCCGAGACCGACACGCAGCGCGCCCGGTGGGCGGAGTACCTGCGCGAGGTCCCGTGCTCCGTGTGCGGCGGCAAGCGCCTCAAGCCCGAGGTCCTCGCCGTCCTCGTACACGGCGCCAGCATCGCGGACGCGTCACAGCTCAGCCTCAGCGACGCCCGGCTCTTCATGGACAAGCTCCACCTCACCGAGCGCGAGGAGAAGATCGCCGCGCAGGTGCTGCGCGAGATCAAGCTCCGTCTCGACTTCCTCATCCAGGTGGGGCTCAACTACCTCGACCTGTCGCGCGCTGCCGCAACGCTCTCCGGTGGCGAGGCCCAGCGCATCCGGCTGGCCACGCAGATCGGCTCCGGCCTCACGGGCGTGCTGTACGTGCTCGACGAGCCGAGCATCGGGCTGCACCAGCGGGACAACCGACGCCTGATCGACACCCTCGTCGCCCTGCGTGACCTCGGCAACACCCTCATCGTGGTCGAGCACGACGAAGACACCATTCGCACGGCGGACTGGGTGGTCGACATCGGCCCAGGCGCCGGCGTCAACGGAGGTCACGTCGTGCACTCCGGCTCCTACGACGAGCTGCTGCAGAACAGAGACTCTCTGACCGGCGACTACCTCTCCGGCCGCAAGGAGATCGAGATCCCGGCCAAGCGCCGCAAGATCGACAAGAAGCGCATGATCTCCGTGGTCGGCGCCGAGGCCAACAATCTGAAGAAGGTCACGGTCGACTTCCCGCTCGGCACGTTCGTGGCCGTCACCGGGGTGAGCGGCTCCGGCAAGTCGTCGCTCGTCAACGACATCCTCTACCGGGTGCTCGCCAACAAGCTCAACGGCGCTCGCAAACTGCCGGGCAAGCACAAGGCGGTCACCGGGCTGGAGAACCTCGACAAGGTCGTCCACGTCGACCAGGCGCCGATCGGGCGCACCCCACGGTCCAACCCGGCCACCTACACGGGCGTCTTCGACCGCATCCGCACGCTGTTCTCCGAGACGATGGAGGCGAAGTCGCGCGGTTACCTGCCCGGCCGGTTCAGCTTCAACGTCAAGGGCGGGCGCTGCGAGGCGTGCTCCGGCGACGGCACGATCAAGATCGAGATGAACTTCCTGCCGGACGTCTACGTCGCGTGCGAGGTCTGCGGGGGAGCGCGCTACAACCGCGACACCCTGGCCGTGCACTACAAGGGCAAGAACATCGCAGAAGTGCTCGACATGCCGATCAGCGAGGCGGCGGAGTTCTTCCGGCCGATCTCGGCGATCCACCGCTTCCTGCAGACCCTCGTGGATGTCGGACTCGGTTACGTCCGGCTCGGCCAGAGCGCCACCACCCTCTCCGGAGGCGAGGCGCAGCGCGTCAAGCTCGCCACCGAACTGCAGCGCCGTTCCAACGGCCGCAGCGTCTACGTGCTCGACGAGCCGACCACCGGTCTGCACTTCGAAGACGTGCGCAAGCTGCTGCTGGTGCTCAACGGGCTCCTCGACAAGGGCAACACGGTCATCGTGATCGAGCACAACCTCGACGTGATCAAGTCGGCGGACTGGATCATCGACATGGGCCCGGAGGGCGGTGCCGGCGGCGGCGAGGTGATCGCGACGGGCACACCGGAGCGCGTCGCGGAGACACCGGGCAGCCACACCGGATACTTCCTCAAGGAGATCCTGCAGGGCGAGAGCGCCCGGGGCGCCGCGTAGGGCCCGCGGTGGCAGACACCGTCAGCTACCGGCCCAAGACCGGGGAGATCCCGACGCAGCCGGGTGTGTACCGCTTCCGCGACGCCAACCGGCGCGTGCTCTACGTCGGCAAGGCCAAGAACCTGCGCGCGCGGCTGAGCAACTACTTCCAGCCGCTCCGCAGCCTGCACGAGCGCACCAGGCGCATGGTGACCACCGCCGCCTCGGTGGAGTGGACGGTCGTCGCGTCGGAGTTCGAGGCGCTGCAGCTCGAGTACACCTGGATCAAGGAGTTCAACCCTCCGTTCAACGTCCAGTTCCGGGACGACAAGTCGTACCCGTACCTGGCGGTGACGCTCGGGGACCGCATCCCGAGGGTGATGGTCACGCGCAACCGCGGAGTGAAGGACGCGCGCTACTTCGGCCCGTACACGAAGGTGTGGGCGATCAGGGACACGGTGGACCTGATGCTCAAGGCGTTCCCGATGCGGAGCTGTTCCGACGGGGTGTACCGCCGTGCGGAGCTGACGGGGCGGCCCTGCCTGCTCGGCGACATCGGCAAGTGCGCTGCGCCCTGCGTCGGCAGGATCAGTCCCGAGGATCACCGCGGCCTCGCCGAGGACTTCGTCTCGTTCATGGCCGGCAACGACACCAAGGCCATCCGGCAGCTCACCGAGCGCATGAAGGCGGCGGCCGGCACCCAGGACTACGAGGCGGCGGCCAGGCACCGCGACGCCATCCAGGCGCTCGAGGCCGCGATGGGCAAGAGCGCCGTCGTGCTTCCGGACAACGTGGATGCGGACGTGTTCGGCATCGCGCATGACGAGCTCGCGGCCGCCGTGCAGCAGTTCATCGTGCGCGGGGGCCGCATCCGCGGGGTGCGCAGCTGGGTGGTCGACAAGGAACTCGACGTCGAGCTCGGCGACCTCGTCGAGACGGTCGTGCAGAACGCGTACGAGGGCGCGGATGCGCCACCGCGCGAGATCCTGGTGCCCGAGCTGCCGGACGACGCGCTCGAACTCGAGCAGTGGCTGACGGCGCGCAGGCAGGAGATCGGCGACCCTGCAGCGCCGCGCGGGCGGCTCTCCGGGCGCGTCGAGTTGCGCGTCGCTCAGCGCGGCGACAAGGCAGCGCTCGCCCAGACGGTCGAGATGAACGCCAAGAACGCGCTCGTGCTCTACAAGACCAGGCGCAGCTCGGACTTCGTCGCGCGCTCCAAGGCGCTCAACGACATCCAGGATGCGCTCGGCATGGCCGACGCACCGCTGCGGATGGAGTGCTACGACGTCTCGCACCTGAGCGGCACCAACATCGTCGCATCGATGGTCGTGTTCGAGGACGGCCTGCCACGCAAAGACCAGTACCGGCGGTTCAGCATCCCGGAGTCCACGGACGACACGGAGTCGATCTATCAGGTCATCACGCGCAGGCTCGCCTATCTGAAAAACCCAGAGGCTGAGTTCGCGGATGCAACGGAGGAGGCGCCGGTGAGACCGGCCGACTCCGCCGACGACGGAGACGACCCGGAGATCGACATCGACGCCGAGCTCGCCGAGGCGGCGGAGAAGCGGCGCAAGAAGTTCGCGTACCCGCCCAATCTCCTCATCGTCGACGGCGGGCAGCCGCAGGTAGCCGCGGCCAGGCGGGCGCTGGAGGAGTCCGGGGTGCAGGGCATCCAGTTGGTCGGAATCGCCAAGCGCCTCGAGGAGATCTGGCTGCCGGACTCCGACTTCCCTGTCATCCTCCCGCGCAACAGCGACGCGCTGTTCCTCATCCAGCGCATCCGCGACGAGGCGCACCGGTTCGCCATCACCTACCAGCGTGCGAAGCGCAAGCGCGACATCGGCTCCGTGCTCGGCGAGATCCCCGGGCTGGGGCCGTCGAGGGTCAAGGAGCTGCTGAAGCACTTCGGCTCCGTCGCGCAGCTCAGGAAGGCGACGCCGGACGAGATCGCGCAGGTGCGCGGAGTGGGTCCGACCCTGGCGGCGGCCATCCACGAACGACTCGCCAGTCGCTAGGCTTGGGGGACACCTTTCGAGCGGAGGACAAGGCTGATGAGCACCGACACCGAGCAGCAGGAAGTGCTGATCGTGACCGGGATGTCGGGAGCGGGGAGGTCGACGGTCGCCAACGCGCTCGAAGACCTCGACTGGTACGTGGTCGACAACCTCCCTCCGCAGATGCTGCGCCCCCTGATCGAGCTCGCGAATCGCGCGGAGTCCGGTCTGCCGCGCATCGCCGCCGTGGTGGATGTGCGCGGCCGCAACTTCTTCGTCGACCTGCGCGACCTCATCCAGAGCCTGCGCGAGGGCACCAAGGTGCGCGTGCTGTTCCTAGAGGCGACGGACGCCGTGCTGGTGCGCCGGTTCGAGCAGGTGCGCAGGCCGCACCCGCTGCAGGGCGACGGCACGATCCTCGACGGCATCACCGCGGAGCGCACCCGCCTGCGGGAGATCCGCGAGGCGAGCGACATCATCGTCGACACGTCGGATCTGAACATCCACCAGCTCGCCACCAACATCACGGAGACCTTCGCTGCGGAGAACACCGCGGGCGTCCAGGTCACCCTGATGAGCTTCGGCTTCAAGTACGGCCTTCCCGCCGACGCCGACCTGGTGACTGACGCGCGCTTTCTTCCCAACCCGTTCTGGAACCCGGAGCTGCGCCCGTTCACCGGGCTCGACGCCGTGGTGCGCGACTTCGTCCTCGAGCAGCGCGGAGCACAGGAGTTCATCGACGCGTACGTCGCAGCACTGCGCCCGATCCTGGACGGCTATCAGCGTGAGAACAAAAGGCACGCCACGATCGCGGTAGGCTGCACGGGGGGAAAACACCGGTCCGTGGCGATTGCGGAAGAGCTCGCCGCCCGGTTGAAAGAGATCCCAGGGCTCGCGGTGAACACAAAACACCGCGACCTCGGCCGTGAATGAAGCCGGCCACACCCTCCACGGCCCCACGACAGGCCGTTCGACAGAAAAGGAACACGATTGGCTCTCACCGCCGACGTCAAAGATGAACTCACGAAGGTCGAGGTCAGCAAGACCACCGTCCGGGCAGCCGAACTCGCGACCATCCTGCGGTTCTCCGGTGGTCTGCACCTGATCAGCGGCCGCATCGCCGTCGAGAGCGAGCTGGACACGCCCGAGCTGGCGCGCCGCGTGAGGAAAGACCTCGCCGAGCTGTACGGCGTCCGCAGCGAGGTCTCCGTCATCTCCGCCTCCGGCCTCCGGCGAACCAGCCAGTACCTCGTCCGCGTGCTCGACGGCGGAGAGACCCTCGCCCGTCAGACCGGACTGCTGGATGCACGCCGCCGCCCGATCCGCGGCCTCCCGAACCGCCTCACCACCGGCTCCCGCGAGGAGCTCGCGGCCGTCTGGCGCGGCGCGTTCCTCGCGCACGGCTCGCTCACCGACCCCGGCCGCTCCGCGGCACTCGAGATCACCTGCCCCGGCAACGAGTCCGCGATGGCGCTCGTCGGCGCAGCTGGACGCCTCGGCGTCGCCGCGAAGGCCCGCGAGGTCCGCGGTGTGCACCGCGTCGTGATCCGCGACGGCGACGCCATCAGCGCGATGCTCGTCCACATGGGCGCCGCCAAGACCGTCGAGAACTGGGAGCAGTTGCGTCAGCGCCGCGAGGTGCGCGCTACTGCTAACCGTCTCGTGAACTTCGACGACGCCAACCTGCGCCGCTCCGCCCAGGCCGCCGTCGCCGCCTGCGCCCGTGTGGAGCGCGCGATGGAGATCCTGGGCGACGACGTTCCCGACCACCTGCGCTACGCCGGTGAGCTCCGCCTGAACTTCCGCGACTCGAGCCTCGATGAGCTCGGTCACCACGCCGACCCGCCGATGACGAAGGATGCGGTCGCCGGCCGCATCCGTCGGCTGCTCGCCATGGCGGACAAGAAGGCCGTCGACCTCGGCATCCCCGGCACAGAGGCGAATCTGCCGTCCGACCTCGACGAGGTATAGACCCCCAGCCTGGGGAAGCAACCGGTGGTCAAGACGGTTGCGCTCAGTAGACTGGAAACGTCGCTCGAAGCCCGGTGCGAACCGCTCGCGCAGGGAACCACATGAGGAGATGAGTAATGGCTGACTACACGCTCGCAGACCTTCCATACGATTACTCGGCGCTTGAGCCGAACATCAGCGGTCGGATCATGGAGCTGCACCACGACAAGCACCACAAGGCGTATGTCGACGGTGCGAACACCGCCATCGCCAAGCTGGCAGAGGCGCGCGACGCCGATGACCTTGGCAACGTCAACAAGCTCCAGAAAGACCTCGCGTTCAACCTCGCGGGTCACGTCAACCACACGGTGTTCTGGAACAACCTGTCGCCGGACGGCGGGGACAAGCCCACCGGCGAGCTCGCGGCGGCAATCGACGAGTTCTTCGGATCGTTCGACAAGTTCCGCGCACACTTCACCGCGTCCGCCCTCGGCATCCAGGGCTCCGGCTGGTCGATCCTGGCGTGGGACTCGCTCGGGCAGAAGCTCATCATCGAGCAGCTCTACGACCACCAGGGCAACCTCGCCGCGGCCACGGTTCCGCTGCTCCTCCTCGACATGTGGGAGCACGCGTTCTACCTGGACTACGTGAATGTGAAGGCGGATTACGTCAAGGCATTCTGGAACATCACCAACTGGGGCGATGTCCAGGAGCGCTTCACCAGGGCGCGCGAGAAGACCTCCGGCCTGCTGCTACTGTCATAGCGGGAACGGTGTCCCGGATGGTTCGCCGCCCGGGACACCGCCGTCCGCTCCCTACCCACAACACCGCGCCGTCGGGCGCCCATCAAGTAACTGGAGACATCTGTGTCCGTAAAGATCGGAATCAACGGGTTCGGTCGCATTGGTCGTAACTTCTTCCGTGCCGCTCTGGCCAAGGGCAGCGACCTCGAGATCGTCGCCGTCAACGACCTGACCGACAACAAGGCGCTCGCGCACCTGCTCAAGTACGACTCGATCACCGGTCGTCTGGATGCGACGGTCGAGCTCGACGGCGACAACATCATCGTCAACGGCAAGGCCATCAAGGTCCTCGAAGAGCGCGACCCCGCCAACCTCCCGTGGGGCGAGCTGGGCGTCGACATCGTCATCGAGTCCACCGGCCGTTTCACCAAGTCCGAGGATGCGCGCAAGCACATCGCGGGCGGCGCCAAGAAGGTCATCGTCTCCGCTCCCGCCACCGGCGACGACGTGGCCACGATCGTCCTCGGCGTCAACGAGGAGACCTACGACAGCGCCGTGAGCGACATCCTGTCGAACGCGTCCTGCACCACCAACTGCCTGGCCCCGCTCGCGAAGGTCCTGCTCGACAACTTCGGCATCGAGCGCGGTCTCATGACCACGGTTCACGCGTACACCGCAGACCAGAACCTGCAGGACGGCCCGCACAGCGACCTCCGTCGTGCTCGTGCGGCCGCCGCCAACATCATCCCGACCTCCACCGGTGCCGCCAAAGCCCTCGGCCTGGTCATCCCCGAGCTCGTCGGCAAGCTCGACGGCTACGCCCTCCGCGTCCCGGTCATCACCGGCTCGATCACCGACCTCACGGTCGAGGTCGCCAACCCGGTCACGGTCGAGCAGGTCAACGCCGCGTACAAGGCTGCCGCCGAGGGCCCCCTCAAGGGCATCCTCAAGTACACCGAGGACCCGATCGTCTCCACCGACATCGTCAGCGACCCGCACTCGTCGATCTTCGACGCCGGCCTGACCAAGGTCATCGGCGGCACGCAGGTCAAGGTCGCGTCCTGGTACGACAACGAGTGGGGCTACTCCAACCGTCTCGTCGACCTGACCGAGTACGTGGCCGAGCGCCTCTAACGACAGGGAACCGACGTGACGCTCCGCACACTTGATTCACTCGGTTCGCTCGCCGGCAAGCGGGTCATCGTCCGCTGTGATCTGAACGTCCCCCTGAAGGACGGCCAGATCACGGACGATGGCCGCGTGCGAGCGTCGATTCCCACCCTGAACGCCCTGATCAATCAGGGTGCGAAGGTGGTCGTCATCTCCCACCTGGGACGCCCGGAGGGCGCCCCGGATGCGAAGTACAGCCTGGCGCCGGTTGCCCAGCGGCTCTCCGAGCTGCTGGGCAAGCCGGTGACCTTCGCCAAGGACACCGTCGGCTCCGGCGCAAAGGATGCGGTGGACGGCCTGCAGGACGGCGACGTCGCCCTGCTGGAGAACCTCCGCTTCAACCCGGGCGAGACGAGCAAGGACGACGCAGAGCGCGAGGCCTTCGCCGCGAAGCTCGCCGCCTTCGGCGACGCCTTCGTCTCCGACGGCTTCGGCGTCGTGCACCGCAAGCAGGCGAGCGTCTACGAGCTGGCTAAGGCCATCCCGAGCGCCGCCGGACAGTTGATCGCCACCGAGCTGGATGTGCTCGACCGCCTCACCGAGAACCCGGAGCGACCGTACGTGGTCGTCCTCGGCGGCTCGAAGGTGTCCGACAAGCTCGGCGTCATCGGCCACCTGCTTCCGCGGGTGGACTCGCTGCTGATCGGTGGCGGGATGCTCTTCACCTTCCTCGCGGCGCTCGGCCACCCCGTCGGCTCCAGCCTGCTGGAGGCCGACCAGATCGACACCGTCAAGGGCTACCTCGCGAAGGCGAAGGAGCTGGGCGTCGAGATCGTCCTCCCGCGCGACGTCGTTGTTGCCTCGAAGTTCGGTGCGGACGCGGAGCACGTCGTGCGCCCCGTCGACGGCATTGAGAACACCGACTGGGGCTCCGCAGGTCTCGGGCTCGACATCGGCCCGGAGACGGGCACCCTGTTCGGCGAGTACATCCGCGGCGCACGCACCGTGTTCTGGAACGGCCCGATGGGCGTGTTCGAGCTCGCGCCGTTCGCCGCAGGCACCAAGGCCGTCGCGCAGGCGCTCACCGAGATCGACGGCCTCGGGGTCGTCGGCGGAGGCGACTCCGCCGCCGCCGTGCGCGCTCTCGGATTCACAGACGACCAGTTCGGTCACATTTCTACGGGTGGCGGTGCGAGCCTCGAGTTCCTCGAGGGCAAGCACCTGCCGGGACTGGAGGTCCTCGGATGGCAGCAGTGAGCTCTTCGGTGCGGCGTACGCCGCTCATCGCGGGCAACTGGAAGATGAACCTCGATCACCTGCAGGCGATCGCGTTCGTCCAGAAACTCGCGTGGAGCCTCAAGGACGCGAACCACGACTTCGCCAGCGTCGAGGTCGCCGTGTTCCCGCCGTTCACCGACCTGCGCAGCGTGCAGACCCTGGTGTCGGCCGACAAGCTCCCGCTCACGTTCGGCGGGCAGGACGTCTCCGAGCACGAGTCCGGTGCATACACGGGTGAAATCTCCGCGACCTTCCTCGCGCAGCTCGAGTGCCGCTACGTCATCATCGGTCACTCCGAGCGGCGCACGCTGCACGGAGAGACGGACGAGCAGGTCGCCGGCAAGGTCGCTGCGGCGCTGTCGCGCAACCTGTCACCGATCATCTGCGTCGGCGAGACGGCGGAAGACCTCGAGGTGCACGGCGCGAGCGCTGTGCCCGTCGCTCAGCTTCGCGCCGCCCTGGCGAACGTCACCTCGGCGGCCGACCTGGTGGTCGCGTACGAGCCCGTCTGGGCCATCGGCTCTGGTCAGGCTGCCACCCCGGAGCAGGCCGAGCAGGTCTGCGCCGCGTTGCGCGCCGTACTGGTCGAGGTGCTCGGCGAGGATGTCGCGGCGAAGACGCGCATCCTCTACGGCGGCTCGGTGAAGTCCGGCAACATCGCGAGTTTCATGCGCGAACCGAACGTCGACGGAGCCCTCGTCGGAGGCGCGAGCCTCGATGTCGCCGAGTTCGCGAGCATCGTGCGATACCAGAAGCACGTCGGACTCTGACCCCACCGGTTATACTGGTCGTTGGTCTTCCCGGGCGCTGAGTCCGGGTGCTTTGCGAAAGGTACGTCGTGCAAATTCTCCAGGTCGTCCTGCAGGTCCTGCTGGGCATCACCAGCCTCCTGCTGACGCTGCTCATCCTCCTGCACAAGGGGCGCGGCGGTGGTCTCTCCGACATGTTCGGTGGAGGCGTCACCTCCAACCTCGGCGCATCCGGTGTCGCCGAGCGCAACCTGAACCGCATCACCGTGGTTCTCGGGCTCGTCTGGATCATCTGCATCGTCGTGCTCGGACTCATCACCAAGTTCGATTCCGGCGCGTAGGCGCCCTAGTTCACCACGAGGAGCAGCATGGCATCCGGAGGAAGTGCAATTCGGGGTTCGCGCGTCGGCGCGGGCCCGATGGGGGAGCAGGATCGTGGTTTCCACGCTGAGCGCATCACCATCTCTTACTGGGACGCTCTCGGAAACGAGACGGTCCGCCACTTCGCGGCGAACCTTCCTGAGGAAGAGATCCCCGATGTGATCGACTCGCCGTCGTCGGGTCTGCCCGCCGGCCGCGACAAGGAGAACCCGCCGTCGGTCACCAAGCTCGAGCCGTACAAGACGCACCTGGCCTATGTGAAGGAGCGTCGCACGGAGGAGGAAGCCGAGCAGCTCCTCGAAGACGCGCTCAACCAGCTCCGCGCCCGTCGCGGCAAGCTGAGCCCCACCAACTAAAGCACGACACCAACGACGAAGCCCCGCCGGTCTCAGACCGGCGGGGCTTCGTCGTTGGTGCGTGTCGTGTCAGCTCAATAGCTGGGCGCGATCAGGTTCTCCGGCACGTCGACGGCCGCATCCTTGTCGACGAAGAACACCGTGCGCTTGCGGCCCTTGGCCCCGGCGACAGGGACCTCGGTGTAGCTGGCGCCGGCGAGGGCGAGACCGAGGGCGCTCGCCTTGTCGCTGCCGGCGAGCACCAGCCAGATGCGGTCGGATGCGTTCAGCACCGGACGCGTCAGGCTGAGGCGGGCGGGCGGCGGCTTGGGGGAGTCGCGCTCGGCGATCACCGTCGCCTCGGTCTCCCGGATACCGGCACGGTCGGGGAACAGCGAGGCGATGTGGCCGTCCGGCCCGACACCGAGGAAGGTGATGTCGAACCGGGGAGCGCGGGCGCCCTCCGGCGCGAACGCCTCCAGCTCGGCGGCGTACACCGCTGCGGCCTCGTCGATGTCGGGGATCTCATCGGACGCGGGGAACGCGTGGATGTTCTCCGGCGGCACCGCGATGTGGTCGAGCAGGGCTTCGCGGGCCTGCGTCTCGTTCCTGTCCTCGCTGGCCTTCTCGACGAACCGCTCGTCACCCCACCAGAAGTGGACCTTCGACCAGTCGACGCTGTCGCGTGCGGGGGACTCGTTGATCGCCTCCAGCACCGCGATGCCGACAGACCCTCCGGTCAGCGCGATGTTCGCCTCATCGAGCTCGTCGAGGATGTCGACGGTCTTGGTGAGGAATCGAGCTGCGACCGATCCGGTGAGCGCCTGCTTGTCGGGGTGGACGAGCACCCGTCGTTCGTTGGTCATGCTGTCGCGCCCGCTCCCTTGTCGGCGGTCTCGAGCTGTTCGAGGCCTCTGGTGATCACCTCACCGTACAGATCATCAGGGTCCAGCCTACGCAATTCCTCGGCGAGGCAGTCGCGGAGGCTGCGGCGCGGCAGGGAGAGGTCGTGCGTCGGCTGGTTCGGCTGCGACAGCCTGGCGACGTTCGGGATCTCGCGCTCGAGTTCGATGACACCGGATGCGCGCTCCATGCGGACACCGTGGATGCCGCTCGAGCCGGTCGCACGCGAGGTCAGGTCGTACTGGACGGGGACCTGGAGCTGCAGCGCCAGCCAGGACGCGAGCAGCATGGTCGACGGGGAGTCTGCCGCCCCTGCGACCTCGACGGCCGTGATCGGCTCATATGGCGGCTGATCGAGCACGGCGGCGAGCTGGGCACGCCACAGGGTGAGCCTGGTCCAGGCGAAGTCGGTGTCGCCGGGGGCGTACGTCTTCGACAGGTGACGCAGCGCCTCCTGCGGGTCCGGCTGCGCCGACGCGTCCGTGATGCGACGGGTCGCGATGCGGCCGAGCGGCGACTTCGAGACGACGGAGGGGGCGATCCCCGGCCACCAGACGACCACAGGCGCGTCGGGAAGCAGGAGCCCGGTGACCAGGCCCTCCTCGTCGCTCGCGGTCTCACCGTACGCGCGGAGCACGATGACCTCGCTCGCTCCGGCGTCGCCGCCGACGCGGATCTGCGCATCCAGCCGGCCATCGCCGTTGGACGTGCGCTCCTCCTCGGTGGAGACGACGATCACGCGCATCGGGTGCTCGCGGGAGGCGTCGTTGGCGGCCTCGATGGCCTCCTCCTCCTGGCCGAGGTGGGTCGCGATCACCAGGGTGAGCACGCGACCGAGGGCGACGGCGCCGCCCTCCTCGCGGATCTTGACGAGCGCCTTCGAGATGTTGCTCGTCGTGGTGTCGGGCAGATCGACGATCATGGACGCCTCCAAACGCGGCCGTCGCGGGCGAGAAGCTCGTCCGCGGAGCTCGGGCCCCAGGTGCCGGGACGGTACTGCTCCGGCTGACCCTGGGTGGCCCAGAATTCTTCGATCGGGTCGAGGATCTTCCAGGAGAGCTCGACCTCCTCATGACGGGGGAAGAGCGGCGGGTCGCCGAGCAGCACATCCAGGATGAGCCGCTCGTACGCCTCGGGGCTCGCCTCGGTGAAGGCGTGGCCGTAGCCGAAGTCCATCGACACGTCGCGCACCTGCATCCCGGCGCCGGGCACCTTGGAGCCGAAGCGGATGGTGACACCCTCGTCCGGCTGCACGCGGATGACGAGCGCGTTCTGGCCGAGCGCCGACGTCTGGCTCTCGGCGAAGAGCTGCTGCGGAGCACGCTTGAAGACCACGGCGATCTCCGTCACGCGACGGCCGAGTCGCTTGCCGGCGCGCAGGTAGAACGGCACGCCTGCCCACCGGCGGGTGCCGATGTCGAGCTTGATGGCCGCGTATGTCTCCGTGGTGGACTCCGGGTTCATCCCGTCCTCCTGGAGGAAACCGACGACCTTCTCGCCGCCCTGCCATCCGCTGGAGTACTGGCCGCGCGCGGTGGAGGTGCTCAGGTCCTTCGGCAGGCGGACCGCCGCGAGCACCTTCTCCTTCTCTGCGCGCAGGTCGGCCGCGTCGAAGGAGATGGGCTCCTCCATCGCGGTCAGGGCCAGAAGCTGCAGCAGGTGGTTCTGGATGACGTCGCGGGCGGCGCCGATTCCGTCGTAGTAGCCGGCACGGCCACCGACGCCGATGTCCTCTGCCATCGTGATCTGCACGTGGTCGACATAGTTCGCGTTCCAGATCGGCTCGTACAGCTCGTTGGCGAAGCGCAGCGCGAGGATGTTCTGCACCGTCTCCTTGCCGAGGTAGTGATCGATGCGGAAGACGGAGTCGGCCGGGAAGACGGACTCGACGACCTTGTTCAGCTCGCGCGCCGTCTTCAGGTCGCTGCCGAACGGCTTCTCGATGACGACACGACGCCAGCCGGTCTCGGACTGGTCGGCCAGTCCCGACCGGCGAAGCTGCTCGGTGACGAGCGGGAACGCCTTGGGCGGGATCGACAGGTAGAACGCGTGGTTGCCCATCGTTCCACGTTCTTTGTCGAGTTCTTCGACCGTCTCCTTGAGACGCTCGAAGGCCGCGTCGTCGTCGAACTCGCCCGGTACGAACCGGATGCCCTGGGCGAGCTGCTTCCAGACGTCGTCCTCGAACGGCGTGCGAGCGTACTGCTTCACGGCGTCGTAGACGACCTTCTCGAAGTCCTGGTCCTCCCAGTCACGACGGGCGAACCCGACGAGGGAGAAACCGGGAGGCAGGAGGCCTCTGTTGGCGAGGTCGTAGACAGCGGGCATCAGCTTCTTGCGGGACAGGTCACCTGTCACGCCGAAGATGATGAGGCTGCTCGGGCCGGCGATGCGATTCAGTCGGCGATCGGAGGGCAACCGCAGTGGATTGAACTCCGGGGTGATTTCCACCGGGGACATTGAGCTCCTAGGTCAGGAAGGATTCGCTGTTAGTTGACGGCCTCGAACAGCGAGACGACGCTCGCCTCGGGGTTCGTCAGGTTCAGGGTGAGGACCGGACGCCCGTGCTCGCCGAGCACGCTCGCGTCGCCCGCTGCCTGCGCCTGGATGAGCTGGCCGAAGGTGAACGGACGTTCCGGGATCTCCAGATCCTCCGGCGCTGCGGCCGTGATCTGCAGGAACACGCCGACGGCGGGGCCGCCCTTGTGGAACTGACCTGTCGAGTGGAGGAAGCGGGGTCCCCAGCCGAACGTCACAGGACGCTTGGCCTTGGCGGCGAGGAGGTCACGCATTCCGGCGAGCTGCGGGAGGGCGAGGCGGTCGACGTACGCCTGGATGGAGACGTAGCCGTCCGGGCCGAGCTGGGCGAGGAGCGCATCCACTGCCGCGTCGAGCGTGGCGGCGTCGCCCAGGAAGTCTCCCGTGGTGCGGACCTCGACGCCGTTCGCGACGAACGCGGGGGTGGCAGGCTCCGGACGGTTGTCGAGCAGCGAACGAGCGGCGACCTTGGCAGCCTCCACATCCGGCTGGTCGAACGGGTTGATCCCGAGCAGGCGACCGGCGACGGCCGTGGCGTACTCCCACACGATGAGCTGTGCGCCGAGGCTGCCGGAGACGAGGATCTCGCCGTCGTGGCGGTTGGCGGGGAACAGGTGGTGGGCCTCAGCGTTGTCGACGAGTCGCACGATCTGCAGGTCGGGGAGGTTCTCGCCGACCTCGGGGGAGAGCGGGTCGAGCACGACGGGAAGGAGGCCGGTGCATTCCTTGCCTGTCGATTCGGCGATCAACTGCTCCGCCCAGTCGGCGAAACCGACGATGTGCGTGCCGTCGGCGATGATGCCGAGCTTGTCTTTGAGCGGGCTGGTGCCGGCGATGGCAGCGCCGAGCACGAGCCCGGGGTTCTCGTCGTTGTCGACGGCGAGCTCGATCAGCGTCGCCTCCGCCTCGTCGAGCAGTTCGCCGATGTTCACTCCGGCGAGCCCGGACGGCACGAGGCCGAACGCGGTCAGCGCCGAGTAGCGCCCTCCCACATTGGGGTCGGCGTTGAACACGCGGTATCCGGCCTCGCGAGCCGACGCATCGAGCGGGGAGCCGGGGTCGGTGACGACCACGATGCGCTCGGTCGGGTCGATGCCTGCGTCGCGGAACCACTTCTCGTAGATGCGACGCTGGCTGTCGGTCTCGAGCGTCGAACCCGACTTGCTGGAGATGACGACAGCGGTCTCGGCGAGACGGTCGCGCAGCGCGGAGAGCACCTGGCCGGGGTCGGTGGAGTCGAGCACGGTGAGCTCGGCCTCCGCCGTCTTCGTGATGACCTCCGGAGCGAGCGAGGATCCGCCCATGCCGCCCAGCACGATGTGGTTGACGCCCTTGGCGTGCAGTTCCTCGCGCAGAGCGGTGATCTCGGCGACGAGCGGACGGGAGATCGCGACGGCCTCCGTCCAGCCGAGGCGCTTCGCCGCCTCGGCCTCGGCCGCGGGGCCCCACAGGGCGGGGTCCTGCGCGGTGATCCCGGAGGCGACGCGGTCGGCGACGAGCTGCGGGACGACGGCCTTGACGGCCTCGGCGGTGGCGCCCGTGACGTGGATGCGGAACGTCACTTCGCCGCCTCCAGCGCTGCGGTCACGGTGTCCAGCAGTTCGTTCCAGGACACGATGAACTTCTCGACGCCCTCCTTTTCAAGGAGCGCGGTGACGTCGTCGTACGAGATGCCGAGCGCGGCGAGCTGGTCCAGCACCGACTGCGCGTCTGCGTAGTTGCCCGTGACGGTGTCGCCCGTGATGACGCCGTGGTCGAAGGTCGCGTCGAGCGTCTTCTCCGGCATCGTGTTGACGGTGTTCGGAGCGACCAGCTCGGTCACGTAGAGCGTGTCGGGCAGGCTCGGGTCCTTGACGCCGGTGGACGCCCAGAGCGGACGCTGCTCGTTGGCGCCGGCGGCGACGAGCTCCTTGGCGCGGTCGGTGGCGAACGCCTCTTCGTAGACCTGGTAGGCAAGGCGGGCGTTCGCGACGCCGGCCTTGCTCTTGAGCGCGAGCGCCTCGTCGGTGCCGATGGCGTTCAGGCGCTTGTCGATCTCGGTGTCGACGCGCGACACGAAGAACGAGGCGACCGACTGGATGCCGGAGAGGTCGATGCCGGCGGCCTTGGCCTTCTCGAGACCGGCGAGGTACGCCTCGATGACGCCGCGGTAGCGCTCCAGGCTGAAGATGAGCGTGACGTTGACGCTGATGCCGGCGCCGATCACCTCGGTGATCGCCTCGAGGCCCTCGACCGTCGCGGGGATCTTGATGAGCACGTTGGGCTTGTTCACCTTGGCCGCGAGCTTCTTGGCCTCGGCGATGGTGCCCGCCGCGTCGTGGGCGAGGCCGGGCTCGACCTCGATGGACACGCGTCCGTCCGTGCCCTCGGTCTGCTCGAACACCTCGTTGAAGATGTCGCTGGCGGTGGCCACGTCATCGGTCGTGATCTCGAAGACCGCGTCCGTGACGTTCGCTCCGGCCGCGGCGAGCTCGCGCACCTGCGCGTCGTACGCCTCTCCGTTGGAGAGCGCGGTGGCGAAGATCGTCGGGTTCGTGGTCACGCCGACCACGTTCTTCTCCGCGATGAGCTTCTGGAGGCCACCGGAGTTGATGCGCTCACGGGACAGGTCGTCGAGCCAGATGCTGACGCCCGCTGCGGAGAGCTGTGCGGTGGGGGTGGAGTCTGTCATTTTCTTCTATCTCCTCTTGTCTCGCGCTCAGAGCGACGCGAGCGATTCCTTGGCTGCGGCGACGGCGTGCTCGGTGGTCATGCCGAACTCGCGGAACAGCGTCTTGTAGTCGGCCGACGCACCGAAGTGCTCGATCGAGACGCTGCGGCCGTGGTCGCCGACGTACTTCCTCCAGCTCAGCGCCAGGCCGGCCTCGATGGAGACGCGGGCCTTGACGGCGGAGGGAAGCACGGCTTCCTTGTACTCGTCGCTCTGCTCCTCGAACCATTCGAGGCTCGGAGCGGAGATGACACGGGCGTTGATGCCTTCGCCCTTGAGGACCTCGCGGGCCTCGACGGCGATCTGGAGCTCGGAGCCCGTGGCGATCAGCAGGATGTCCGGGATGCCGTTCGGCGCCTCGGCCAGCACGTACGCGCCCTTCGAGACGTTCGCAGCCGACGCGAAGGTGTCACCAGACGCCTCGCCGTCTCCACGCTCGAACACGGGGATGTTCTGGCGGGTGAGGGCGATTCCGGCCGGTCCGTTGCGACGCTCCAGGATGGTCTTCCACGCGTACGCGACCTCGTTCGCGTCGCCGGGGCGGACCACGTCGAGCTGCGGGATGGCGCGGAGGGTCGAGAGCTGCTCGATCGGCTGGTGCGTCGGGCCGTCCTCTCCGAGGGCGACGGAGTCGTGCGTCCAGACGAAGATCGACGGGGCCTTCATCAGTGCGGCCAGACGGACGGCCGGGCGCATGTAGTCGCTGAAGATCAGGAACGTTCCGCCGAACGGACGCGTCGGCCCGTGCAGGACGATGCCGTTCAGGATCGCGGCCATGGCGTGCTCGCGGATGCCGAAGTGCAGCACGCGGCCGTACGGGTTGCCCGTCCACTCGTGCGTGGAGTGCTCGGACGGCACGAAGGACGCAGCGCCCTCGATGGTGGTGTTGTTCGATTCTGCGAGGTCGGCAGAGCCGCCCCACAGTTCGGGGATGACGGCGCCGAGGGCGTTGAGCACCTTGCCGCTCGCTGCGCGGGTGGAGACGTCCTTGCCTGCCTCGAAGACGGGAAGCGCCTCTTCGATGCCCTCGGGAAGCTCCCCGGTGAGAAGGCGGTCGAGGAGCTGCTTGCGCTCCGGGTTGGCCGCTGCCCAGGCGTCGAAGCCCTTCTGCCACTCTGCACGCTGCTCAGCGCCGCGCTCGACGGCCTTGCGGGTGTGCTCGATGACCTCTGGTGCGACGTCGAAGTTCTTGTCGGGGTCGAAGCCCAGGACCTCCTTGACGGCGCGCAGCTCGTCCGCGCCGAGAGCAGAACCGTGGATCTTTCCCGTGTTCTGCTTCTTCGGGGCCGGCCAGCCGATGATCGTCTTGAGGATGATCAGGGACGGCTTGTCCGTGACGGCCTTGGCGGCCTCGATGGCGTCGTGCAGCTCCTGCACGTCTTCCTCGTAGACGCCCGTCTTCTTCCAGTCGACGACCTGGACGTGCCAGTGGTACGCCTCGTAGCGCGCCTTCACGTCTTCGGTGAACGCGATGTTGGTGTCGTCCTCGATCGAGATCTGGTTGCTGTCGTAGATCGCGATCAGGTTGCCGAGCTGCTGGTGGCCTGCGAGCGAGGACGCCTCGCTGCTCACGCCCTCCTGCAGGTCGCCGTCTCCGGCGATCACGTAGACGAAGTGGTCGAACGGGCTGGTACCCGCATCGGCGTCCGGGTCGAACAGGCCGCGCTCGAAGCGGCTCGCGTACGCGAAGCCGACGGACGAGGAGATGCCCTGGCCGAGCGGGCCGGTGGTGATCTCGACTCCGTCCGTGTGGCCGTACTCCGGGTGACCGGGCGTGAGCGATCCCCAGGTGCGGAGCTTCTCCAGGTCGTCGAGCTCCAGGCCGTATCCGCCGAAGTAGAGCTGGATGTACTGCGTCAGCGAGCTGTGTCCCGCCGAGAGGATGAAGCGGTCCCGGCCGAGCCAGTGCTGGTCGTGCGGATCGCGGCGCATCACCTTCTGGAAGAGGAGGTAGGCGGCTGGTGCGAGACTCATGGCGGTCCCGGGATGCCCGTTACCCACCTTCTCGACTGCGTCCGCCGCGAGGACGCGAGCGGTGTCTACTGCCTTGTTGTCAATGGGATCCCATTGCAGAGCTGCCACGTGAAAACTGACCCTTCGTAGAAAATGGTGAGGGCCGTCATGGTCCCGCACCGGTTGAGGTAGTGCGCGCCGTGGACGTCATCGGCGCCGGATTCGCATCCGTCCGACTCCTACAAAAGGACACGGGGATCTGCGGGTTCCGGCTGGCGAGCATCTCCAAGTATAGGTAACGCACACGAAACATGGGGTGTTCCCTCGGCCGGTTGTGGATAAGCCGCGAGCGGAGTACACGGGGGAGGGATCGGCGGCGGTATCGTAGAATCGCCTGGGGGAATCGGTCTAATCGTTAGAGGAGCAATGGACGTCGCTGTAGAGAGCCGTGTCGAATCGGGCCGAATCGGCTTCGCCCGCAAGGTCAAGGCCTACTTCTCTCTGACGAAGCCGCGTGTCGTCGAGTTGCTTCTCGTTACGACCGTGCCGACGATGATCCTGGCAGCCAACGGCATCCCGAACCTGTGGCTGGTGCTCGCCACCGTGATCGGCGGATACATGTCCGCCGGCTCCGCCGGCGCGTTCAACTGCTACATCGACCGCGACATCGACCGGGTGATGAAGCGCACCAAGAGCCGCCCGCTCGTCACCGGGGAGCTGACCGACCGCGAGGCGCTGGTCTTCGCGTACGCCCTCGGTGTCGCATCCGTTCTCGTGCTCGGCTTCTTCACCAACTGGCTCGCAGCAGGGCTCTCGCTCGTCGCGATCCTGCTCTACGTGGTCTTCTACACGCTGATCCTGAAGCGCCGCACCCCGCAGAACATCGTCTGGGGCGGCATCGCGGGATGCATGCCCGTGCTGATCGGCTGGGCGGCCGTGACCGGATCGCTCGACTGGCCGGCGTTCATCCTGTTCGGCGTCATCTTCCTCTGGACGCCCCCGCACTACTGGCCGCTGTCGATGAAGTACCGCGACGACTACAAGGAGGCCGGGGTCCCGATGCTCGCGGTCGTCCGCGGCCGCGCCGTCGTCGGGCTGCAGGTCATCCTGTACGCCTGGGCGATGGTCGCCTGCTCGCTGCTGCTCATCCCTGTGGCGCACATGGGGCTCGTCTACACCACGATCTCCGTGGTCGTCGGCGGCTGGTTCCTGTACGAGTCGCACCGCCTGTACAACCTGGCGATCCGTCACGCCGCCGTGTCGCCGATGCGCGTGTTCCACGGCTCCATCGCCTACCTGACGCTGATCTTCCTCGCCGTCGCGATCGACCCGCTGCTGCCGTTCTGACCATGACCGTGCTGCGCACAGAACGCCTGGTTCTGGATGCGCCGCGCGAGTCGGACATCGACGCCGTGTATGCGGCGTGCCAGGACCGGCTCATCCAGCAGTGGATCCCGCTGGCCTCGCCGTACACGCGCGAGAACGCCGAGTTCTTCGTCCGCAGCTACGTGCCCCACGGCGCGGCGAGCGGCCGGTTCACCGTGTGGGCGTACCGGATCGGCGACGGCCCGCTGCTCGGCGTGGTGGAGGTCCGCACGGACGAGGCGGAGGGTTCGGCGTCCCTCGGCTGCTGGCAGGCTCCGGGTGCGCGCGGGCACGGCTACATGCGCGAGGCACTGGCGCGTGTGGTCGCGCACGCTCTCGCTCCCGACGGGATGGGGTTCGCCCGGCTGCGCTGGGAGTTCCTGACCGGCAACGAGCAGAGCAAGCGGCTCGCGAACGACCTCGGCTTCGCGTTCGATCCGGCGAGCGTGCACACCGTCGATTTCCGCGGTGAGTCACGGGAGGCGGTCTTCGGCGTGCTGCGACGGAACCCGTCAGGCGACGGCGGCCCCGCGCCGCTCTGACGCTGCATTCGCCGGCGCGACGTCGGCGACCGGCGCCTTGAGCGACAGCACGACGGCGGTCATGGCGGCGGCGAGCGTGGCGGCGAGCATCATGTGGATGCCGACGAGGATGCCGGGCAGCCCGGTGTTCGCCTGAATCAGGCCGACCGCGATCTGAAGCACCTCGACTGCGAGGAGGTACATCGTGTAGCGGTGGACCCGCGTGGTGCGGATGCGGAGGGATGCGATGACGAGCACCAGCGTCAGCGCGAAGGTCACATACGCCGGAATGGCGTGGACGTGCTGCAGGATCTCCGGGTTGAGGTCGTTCCTCGGGGCGTTCGCGTCGCCGGCGTGCGGGCCGGAACCGGTGGTGAGGATGCCGACGACGATCGTCACGGCGACGACGAAGCTCGTGATGTGCGTGATGATGGCGAACCAGGCCGGCACGGCGCGCATCCGGGGTCCGGGGGCAGCGTAGAGGCGGAACAGGAACGTGGTGCACAGCGCGACGAGCACGATCGAGACGACGAAGTGCAGGCCGACGACGTACGGGTTCAGCTCGGTGAGCACGCTGAGGCCGCCGATGACCGCCTGGGCCGGGATACCGAGCCCGGCGAGCAGGGTGAGCCAGAACAGGTCCTTGCGCTCCTTGCGCAGGCGAAGGATGGCGACGAACGCCACGATCGCCACGATCCCGAGCAGCACGCCAAGAAGCCGGTTGCCGAACTCGATGACGCCGTGGATGCCCATCTCCGGTGTGTTCACCAGTGAATCGGCCGTGCACTTGGGCCAGGTGGGGCAGCCGAGGCCGCTCGACGTGAGTCGGACGAGCCCTCCTGTGCCGACCAGCACGATCTGACCGACGAGGTAGATCCACGCGATGACCTTCAGGCGAACGTCCACGCGGTCGGGCAGCCAGGCGATGATGCGCTTCATTCTCGGTCTGTTTTCCTTGCTTCTGGGTCGGATACTCGGGCAACGCGCAGGCGCGTCTCTACTATTACCGGCTCGCACCTGTAGAATTGGTGGGTTCGAGAAACGCGCCCGATGCGCGTGCCTGCAGCTTCTTGCAGCCGGGGCGATGGAGCCCGAGTCTCCGAACAGTTTAGGTACGCACACCAGCCACCCGCACAATCAGGACGCTCGTGCAGGTCGTGTATTCGACCTGTCCGAGGGAATGAGCCGGAATGATAGCCGGTTACGAGTGGAAGGAAACGAGGTAGATATGTCAGACATCCTGATCGACCGCCCCGAACTCGAGAGCCTTGGGCAATACGAGTTCGGCTGGGCGGACTCCGACGCTGCGGGGCAGTCCGCGCGCCGAGGGATCTCGCCTGAGGTGGTGACCGATATCTCCGCGCTCAAGAACGAGCCGGACTGGATGCGCGAGCGCCGCCTCAAGGCTCTGCAGCTCTTCGAGCGCAAGCCGATGCCCACCTGGGGCGCCGATCTCTCCGAGATCGACTTCGACAACATCAAGTACTTCGTGCGGTCCACCGAGAAGCAGGCCCAGACCTGGGAAGACCTGCCGGAGGACATCCGCAACACCTACGAGAAGCTCGGCATCCCCGAGGCGGAACGTCAGCGCCTCGTCGCCGGCGTCGCGGCTCAGTACGAGTCGGAGGTCGTATACCACCAGATCCGCGAGGACCTGGAGCAGCAGGGCGTCATCTTCCTCGACACCGACACCGCGCTCAAGCAGCACCCGGAGATCTTCCAGGAGTACTTCGGCACGGTGATCCCCGCCGGCGACAACAAGTTCGCGGCGCTGAACACCGCGGTGTGGTCCGGCGGCTCGTTCGTCTACGTCCCGAAGGGCGTGCACGTCGAGATTCCGCTGCAGGCCTACTTCCGCATCAACACGGAGAACATGGGGCAGTTCGAGCGCACGCTGATCATCGCCGACGAGGACAGCTACGTGCACTACATCGAGGGATGCACGGCTCCGATCTACAAGTCGGACTCGCTGCACTCCGCCGTGGTCGAGATCATCGTCAAGAAGAATGCCCGTGTGCGCTACACGACCATCCAGAACTGGTCGAACAACGTCTACAACCTCGTCACGAAGCGTGCGACGGCCGCCGAGGGCGCGACCATGGAGTGGATCGACGGCAACATCGGCTCCAAGGTCACGATGAAGTACCCGTCGATCTACCTGATGGGGGAGCACGCCAAGGGCGAGACCCTGTCGGTCGCCTTCGCAGGCCCCGGTCAGCACCAGGACGCCGGCGCCAAGATGATCCACATGGCGCCGTACACCCAGTCGTCGATCGTCTCGAAGTCGATCGCCCGCGGCGGTGGCCGCGCAGGCTACCGCGGTGAGGTGCGAGTGGATGCGAACGCGCACCACGCCGCGAACACCGTGCGCTGCGACGCTCTGCTCGTCGACTCCATCTCGCGCTCCGACACGTACCCGGCGATCGACATCCGTGTCGACGACGTGCAGCTCGGGCACGAGGCGACCGTCTCGCGCGTGAGCGAGGAGCAGTTGTTCTACCTGATGTCCCGCGGTCTCCCTGAGGACGAAGCCATGGCGATGATCGTGCGCGGCTTCATCGAGCCCATCGCCAGGGAGCTCCCGATGGAATACGCACTCGAACTCAACAAGCTCATCGAGATGGGCATGGAAGGCTCTGTCGGCTAAATGACCACCGCCACCCCGAAGACCATCGAAACCGAGGGAACGGCAGCGCCGAAGCACATGCGCAGCGCTGTGCCCGTTCAGACCCGCTCGGACCGTTTCACATCTACTGTCGTCTCCGAATTCCCGGACGTCACCGGCCGCGAGGCCGTCTGGAAGTACACGCCGGTCGCCCGTCTCGCCGAACTCATCTCCGGCGAGTTGGACGGCGCGCCGTACGTGTTCGACGCGACCGTCGCATCCGGTGTCAGCACCGAATGGGTCGGCCGCGACGACGCGCGCATCGGCAGTGCCGGCACGCCGGAGGACCGGGCGTCCGCGAACGCCTGGACGGCGTTCCAGCAGGCGCTCGTCATCTCCGTCACCGGAGACGACGACAAGGAGTTCACCCTCACCCGCTCCGCGCTCGGCAGCGGCCCTCGGGCGGCGCACACCGTCGTCGTGGCGGCGCCGAACAGCCGTGCCACCCTCATCCTGCAGAACAGCGGAGCGGCTCACCTCGCCGAGAACGTCGAGTTCATCCTCGGTGAGGGAGCGCACCTCACGGTCGTGACCGTGCAGGAGTGGGACGACGACGCACTCCATGTCGCCACCCACTTCGCGAGCATCGGCAAGGATGCGCTGCTCAAGCACGTCGCCGTCACGCTCGGCGGCAGTGTGGTCCGCCTCAACCCGTCGGCGCACCTCGCGGGCGAGCGCGCGGACGCGGAGCTCTTCGGAGCGTATTTCGCTGATGCAGGACAGCACCTCGAGCAGCAGGTGTACGTCTTCCACGACGCTCCCTCCACCCGCAGCCGTGTCACGTACAAGGGCGCTCTGCAGGGCGCCGGCGCACGCACGGTGTGGATCGGCGACGTGCTGATCGGCCCGAAGGCCGTCGGCACGGACACCTACGAGCAGAACCGCAACCTGGTGCTCACGGACGGCGCACGCGCAGACTCCGTGCCGAACCTGGAGATCGAGACCGGCGACATCGTCGGGGCCGGCCACGCGAGCGCGACAGGCCGCTTCGACGACGAGCAGCTCTTCTACCTGCAGTCCCGCGGGATCACCGAGGACGAGGCCCGTCGACTGGTCGTCCGCGGGTTCCTCGCGGAGATCGTGCAGCAGATCGGCTCTCCCGCACTGCAGGAGCGTCTGCACGCGGCCATCGAGGCTGAGCTCGAGTCCGTCGTCACGGTGGGGAGCTGATGGGCACGCGCGTCTGCTCCGCCGACGAGCTGGTGGTCGACCAGGCCACCCGCGTCGTCGTCGAAGGCACCCCGATCGCCGTGGTCAAAGACTCGGCGGGAGCCATCCACGCCATCGGCGACACCTGCACGCACGGCGAGATCTCGCTGTCGGAGGGTTTCGTCGAGGGCGAGACGCTCGAGTGCTGGGCGCACGGATCGCAGTTCTCCCTCCTCACCGGCAAGCCCATGAACCTACCGGCGTACGAGCCGGTCCCCGTCTACCAGGTCGAGCTCATCGACGGTGACGTCTACATCGACCCGAACGCAACGAAAGAGATTTAGTCCATGTCAGTCCTTGAGATCCGCGACCTGCACGTCACCGTCGAGACGGAACAGGGCGTCAAGCCCATCCTGAACGGCGTCGACCTGACCATCCGCGAGGGCGAGATCCACGCGATCATGGGCCCGAACGGCTCGGGCAAGTCCACCCTCGCGTACACGATCGCCGGGCACCCGAAGTACACCGTCACCGGCGGAACCATCACGCTCGACGGCGAGGACGTCCTCGCGATGACCGTCGACGAGCGCGCCCGCGCCGGCCTGTTCCTCGCGATGCAGTACCCGGTGGAGATCCCCGGTGTGACCAACACCAACTTCCTCCGCACCGCCAAGACCGCCATCGACGGCGAGGCGCCGTCGATCCGCTCCTGGGTCAAGGACGTGCGCGAGTCGATGGGCAAGCTTCGAATGGACTCGTCCTTCGCAGAACGCAACGTCAACGAGGGCTTCTCCGGTGGCGAGAAGAAGCGCAACGAGATCCTCCAGCTCGAGCTCCTCAAGCCCAAGTTCGCCGTGCTCGACGAGACCGACTCCGGTCTCGACGTCGACGCGCTGAAGGTCGTCTCCGAGGGCGTCAACCGCGCCAAGGAGAACACCGGGCTCGGCATCCTGCTCATCACGCACTACACGCGCATCCTGCGGTACATCAAGCCGGACTTCGTGCACGTCTTCGTCGCCGGCCGCGTGGCAGAGCAGGGCGGCCCAGAGCTGGCCGACCGGCTCGAGGAAGAGGGCTACGACCGTTTCGTGGACGCTCCGGAGCCGGCCAAGGCCGACGCCGCAGAGCTGACAGAGGCGTAGGCTTCCGGTATGCCCGCCACGCTGAGCCCCGCGCTCTTCGACCAGGTCGAAGAGGCGCTCAAGAACGTCATGGACCCCGAACTCGGGATCAACGTCGTCGACCTCGGCCTCATCTACGACCTGGCCTGGGACGACGAGAACAACGCGCTCATCATCTCGATGACGCTGACGAGCGCAGGCTGCCCGCTCACCGACGTGCTCGAGGAGCAGACGGCTGAAAGCCTGGACGGCATCGTGGAGGCGTTCCGCATCAACTGGGTGTGGATGCCGCCGTGGGGTCCTGATCGGATCACCGACGACGGGCGCGACATGATGCGCGCGCTCGGCTTCGCCATCTAGCGACACCCCCCAAACACCAAGAGAGTGGTCCCGAATTGCCGCGTGAGCTTCGGCTCGTACGGCGATTCGGGACCACTCGTGTGAACAGAATGGATTGACTGTGCTTGCCGTGCAAGACCTCGAGCTCCGAGTCGGAGCCCGGTTGCTCATGGAGAACGTGAGCTTCCGTGTCGCGCCCGGCGACAAGATCGGTCTCGTCGGCCGAAACGGAGCGGGGAAGACCACCCTCACGAAGGTGCTGGCCGGCGATCTGCTGCCGAACGGCGGCAAGGTGGACCGCACGGAGGAACTCGGCTATCTGCCGCAGGACCCGCGCTCCGGCAACCTGGAAGACCTGGCGCGCACCCGCATCCTGGATGCACGTGGCCTTGGGTCTATCGTGCTCGGGATGCAGCAGGCCACCGTCGACATGGCGAGCACGGACGAGAAGGTGTCCGCCGCCGCGATGAAGAAGTACGGCACGCTGGAGGAGCGCTTCCACATGCTGGGCGGCTACGCGGCGGAGGCGGAGGCCGCGTCGATCGCGAGCAACTTGAACCTGCCAGACCGCATCCTGGACCAGCCGTTGAAGACCCTCTCGGGTGGTCAGCGCCGCCGCATCGAGCTTGCGCGCATCCTGTTCTCCGACGCGCGCACGATGATCCTCGACGAGCCGACCAACCACCTCGACGCCGACTCGGTGATCTGGCTGCGCGAGTTCCTCAAGAACTACACCGGCGGCTTCATCGTGATCTCGCACGACGTGGAACTGGTGGGGGAGACCGTCAACCGCGTCTTCTACCTGGATGCGAACCGCCAGGTCATCGACATCTATAACATGGGCTGGAAGCACTACCAGCGCCAGCGCGCCGCCGACGAGGAGCGCCGCAAGAAGGAGCGCGCCAACGCGGAGAAGAAGGCGGGCGTGCTGCAACTGCAGGCGGCCAAGTTCGGCGCCAAGGCGAGCAAGGCTGCCGCGGCTCACCAGATGGTGGCCCGCGCGGAGAAGCTGCTGGCCGGTCTCGAGGACGTGCGCGCCGTCGACCGCGTCGCCAAGCTGCGCTTCCCGACCCCCGCACCGTGCGGTCGCACGCCGCTGCAGGCGAGCGACCTGTCGAAGAGTTACGGCTCGCTGGAGATCTTCACCGCTGTCGACCTCGCGATCGACCGCGGCTCGAAGGTGGTCGTCCTCGGCCTGAACGGCGCGGGCAAGACCACCCTGCTGCGGATGCTCGCCGGGGTCGACAAGCCCGACACCGGCCAGGTGGAACCCGGCCACGGCCTCCGCATCGGCTACTACGCGCAGGAGCACGAGACGATCGACGTCGAACGCTCGGTGCTGCAGAACATGATGTCGGCGTCACCGAACCTGGCGGAGACCGAGGCGCGCCGCGTGCTCGGGTCGTTCCTGTTCACCGGCGACGACTCGCACAAGCCGGCGGGCGTCCTGTCCGGTGGAGAGAAGACGCGTCTCGCCCTGGCGATGATCGTCGTCTCCGGCGCGAATGTGCTGCTGCTCGACGAGCCGACCAACAACCTCGACCCCGCGAGCCGCGAGGAGATCCTGGATGCGCTGGCGCACTACGAGGGCGCCGTCGTGCTGGTCAGCCACGACGAGGGCGCTGTGGAGGCGCTGAACCCGGAACGCGTCCTCATCCTGCCGGACGGCGTCGAGGACCACTGGAACAAGGACTACCTGGAATTGATCTCGCTGGCCTAGCGCACGGCGTCGATCAGCTCGTCTTCCACGTCGGAGTCCGTGCGCTTCAGCGCGCGTTTCCTCCGGCGCTCAGCGGCCTTGGCCTGCTCTTCCGGGGTGTGCTCGTTGCGCTTGCGGTACTCGGTGAGCAGCGCATAGCCGAGGCCGAAGAACCCGATCAGGGCGAAGATGATCCACTGGATCATGTACGACCAGTGAAGCCCCTCATCCTGGGTGGGAGGGTCGGTGACGGTGGGTGTCGGCGTGGAGGCGGGAGACGGCTTCTGCGAGTCGAGCAGGCCGTATGCGCCGGTGTACACCTCGTCCGTGTCGAGTTTCGACTTCACGACGGAGAGCTGGATGGTGCCGACCTGGCGGCCGACCGCCGTGCGGCCGGGAATGGACGGCTCGCTGGCCTTCAAGCGGGCGACGACCGTGACCGTGCCGGACGGCGCGGCGGGAACGTGGTCCGGCGCATCCGTGGTGTTGCCTGTCGGCACCCAGCCGCGGTCGACGATGAACAGCGCGCCGTCCGCCGTGCGCAACGGGGTGAGCACTTCGAAGCCCGGGCTGCCGTTGAACGGCCGGTTGCGCACCAGCAGTTCCTGGTCTTTCTCGTAGGTGCCGGTGACCTGCACGCGCGTCCATTCCTGGCCGGGCTTGTACGCCGTGAGGTCGGCGAGCTCGTCGGTGAGGGGGACGGGCTTCGAGTAGAAGTTGTTGGAGATGAGCGCGTTCGCCGCAGCAGCCTCCTTGCTGCGGGCGAGCTGCCACGCGGACAGGCAGCCGCAGGCGATCGCGAACGCGACGGCGAACGCCAGGTAGCCCAGCCAGCGACGCGAGAACGCGAACCGCCAGCTTCCGCGCTCCGTGCCGGTGCCGTCACCGGAGTCGTTGCCTGCGCCGCCGCTCACGCCGTCGTCCGCTCGGAGACCGGCGGCACCACGGGGTGCACGCTCAGCGGGAAGTCCCGGGCGCCCAAGAACTCTCTCAGGAAGTCGACGTGCTCGTCGCAGGCGAGCCAGACTTTCACGCGGTCCTCCGTGTGGATCTTCGGGTTGCGCCACTCGATGCGCCAGGACGCCTGTTCGTGACAGTTCGCTCGCGAGCAGGTCAGAGGTTCCGGTTCACCGAAGCCGATCACTCGTCCGTGTCCTTCGTGTCGTCGCGGGGTCCCGCCGGTGGCGGAGGGGTCATGGGAAGGATATTCCCCGGACGCTGAACTTCCGCTCGACGCGGGTCGGTGGAGACGTTCGCGACGACGACGGCGAAGTACGGAAGGAAGATGGCGCCGATGAGCGGGATGATCGCCCACCACCCCGGCACGAACAGGATCGCGAAGATGCAGAGCACACGGATTCCCATGGCGACCGAATACTTGATCATTCGGTGTCGTCGCTCTTCGTCGGGTGAGAGCGGAAGATTCGTGATCGACTGGTGTGGCTGCTTCATGTGCGTTGGTTCAAGACTACGTCCATAAACTGGTGATCGTTTCTATTGAAAGGAAAATGCATGACTACCCAGCGCACCGTGCTCGTCACCGGAGGAAACCGCGGAATCGGCTACGCCATCGCCGAGGAGTTCCTGGCTCAGGGGCACAGGGTCGCCGTGACGGCGCGCTCCGGCGATGGGCCGGAGGGGGCGCTCACCGTGCGCGCCGATGTCACGGACTCCGCCGCCGTGGATGCGGCCTTCGCCGAGATCGAGGAGAAGCTCGGCCCGGTCGAGGTCGTCGTCGCGAACGCGGGCATCACCCGCGACACCCTGCTGATGCGCATGACGGACGAGGACTTCGACACGGTGGTCGACACGAACCTCGGCGGGTCGTTCCGCGTCGTGAAGCGTGCATCCAAGGGGATGCTCAAGGCGCGTTTCGGCCGCATCGTCTTCATCTCCAGCGTGGTCGGCCTCTACGGCAGCGCCGGCCAGGTCAACTACGCGGCGTCGAAGGCCGGGCTGGTCGGCATGGCCCGCTCGATCACCCGCGAGCTCGGAGCGCGCGGCATCACGGCGAACGTGGTGTCTCCCGGCTTCATCGAGACCGACATGACCGCAGCGCTGCCGGAGACGCAGCAGGCCGAGTACAAGCGCAACATCCCCGCTGCACGGTTCGCCACGGCGAACGAGGTGGCGAAGGTCGTGGCGTGGGTCGCGGGGGAGGACGCCGGGTACATCTCGGGCGCCGTCATCCCGGTCGACGGCGGCCTCGGAATGGGGCACTAATCGAGTTTCAATATTGTGATATCCAAATGTCAATGTAAGTAGTGCACACGTCATTATCCCGATAGGTTTGCGCCAACCGGGATGCGGACGGCGAACGTTTTGCTGGCTCCACCGCATCCCGTGCAGCGCGAAAGCGCTCTATCTGGAGGTGGCAACAATGGCCAAGACCCTCACGCCCAAGGTCAAGATCCTGGCAGCCATGGGCATCGTCCTGACCGCAGCGGTCGGCATGACGCTCGCGGCGTTCACGGACTCGGGCAACGTGGAGACCCAGTTCACTGCGGGCTCGCTCGACCTGAAGTTCGACGACGACCAGGACGGCAATCCCACCAACTACCTGGTCGACTTCAGCGCCGGCTTCGACAACCTCGCGCCGGGCGACACGGTCGACCGCGACTTGCAGGTGTTCAACTCGGGAACGATCGACGCCGACGTCGTCCTCGCCGCCCCGCAGATCACGAACGACGCCGGCACACCGGCCGCAGCGCTGGAGGACAGCCTCTCCATCGTCATCACCGACGCCACCGTGCCTGCATCCCCTGTGACGCTCTACAGCGGCCCGCTGACCGCCGCGGCGTTCTCTGCACTCGACATCTCGTCGGGTGGCTCGGCCAACGGCCGCACCCTGCACCTCGAGGTCACGCTCGACCCGGCGGCGACTGTCGACGTCGCGGGGCAGAGCATTTCGGTGGTGTTCCCCTTCTCGGCTACGCAGGCGTAGCGGACGAGATGCAACGACGAGGGGATGCACGATGCAGCCAGACATGTCCGTCCAGCGCTCGTCGCTGATCTCAGACCCGCCGGGCCTGACGTTCAGCGATCTGCAGCCTGGCGACTCGGTCGACAGGACGGTGACGGTGACCAACACGGCGCCGTACCCGGTCGAGCTGAGCAGTCACGTGACGCGCGACGGCACGCTATTCGAGGGTGCGCATCCCCTCGTCGTCTCATTCGAGGTGACGACGGACGCTGCAAGCGGGAGCTGTCCTGGCGTCGCCGAGTCTCTGGCGGCGAACGCCACAGCGACCGTGCACGTCCTGGCCGACTTTCCCGTCGAGGCCGGTAACGAGTACCAGTCTCAGACCGGCACAGCGACGCTCTTCTTCACAGCCACCCAGTTGGCTCCCGCCGAGTGCGACGGCAGCGCCGTGTCTCGTCCGCCTGTCGTCGCCGATACGGCGCCGCGGCTGCCGCACACCGGCATCGACGCGACCGGAGTCGTGCTGCTCGCGGTCGTCCTCCTGGTGCTCGGCGTCGCGGTGCGGGCGGCCATCCGACGAAGCGACAGACGAAAGGCGGGCGTATGAGAGCGCCGCTGCGCATCCACCTGCTCGCTGTCGCGGGACTGGTGATCGTTGCGGGGATTCCCGCGTCGTCGGCCGGGTTCGTCGACGCTGGCCGGGTGGAGACGACGCTCGCGGCGACCGCGCCCACCAGGCTGGTGTTCGCGGGAGTCGACGCGGGAGTCGACTTCTCCCTGGGCTGGACGACGGACGGCCGGCTGTTCTCCTGGGGCGCCAATGCCCTCGGGCAGCTCGGTCTCGGCGACACGGTGAACCGTGACGAGCCGACCAGGGTGTGGATGCCAGGCGGGGCCGCTGTTGCGTCCGCATCTGCTGGCGTCGACGGTTCGATCGCGCTCACGGACGCCGGGGACGTATACACCTGGGGCAACAGCGACTATGCGCCAAGCGGGGTCGTTCCCGGGATCGTCACGCAACTGTCTGGACAAGGCGTCGTCGGCGTCTCCTCCGGCGGGTTCTACTTCCTCGCCTGGACGGCGGACGGGCGCCTGTTCTCCTGGGGCAACAACGGCGGAGGAAGGCTCGGCCGGACGGGTTCGGGAGTCGTTCTCACGCCCGGACAGGTGACCGCGCAGGGTGTGGCAGGCCGCTCCGTCGTCAGCGCATCCGCCGGCCGGCATTTCGGCACGGCGCTGGTCGACGGCGGCACGCAGATCCTGGGCTGGGGCTCGTTCTTCAACGCGACGAACGGCGTGACGTTCAGCGGCCTCCCGAGCGACTCCTCGATCGACGGCATCAACGCGGGCGACGCGTTCGTATTCGCCTGGACGGCCGACGGACGGCTGTACAGCGGCGACGGCACGTACGCGTTCACACAGAACACCGCGCTTGCCGGCGTCGCCATCCGCCACGCCGACGCGAGTATGCCGCAGTCGGGGCCGAGCTCGTACTTCGCCTGGGGCGACGACCACGTGCTCTATGGCTGGGGACTGAACAGTTCGGGCCAGCTCGGCGTCGGGGATACGGCGAACCGATCGGCGCCGACGCCCGTTCCCCTGCCGGACAGTGCAGGCGTCGCGGACGTCGCGGAAGGAAACGCGCACACTCTGCTCATCGGGACGGACGGCTCGTTCTCGGCCGCGGGGTCGAACTCCTCCGGTCAGCTCGGCACCGACGACACGGCGGACAGAAACACCTTCAGTTCACCGATCGCGATCCGCCGGTGGCCGTGACGACAGCTCGTCCACTCGGCAGGGCAGCCCGGATCACGCTCAATGCGGCGGCCAACGTCGGCCTGCTCTGCCTGGCGGCCGGCGCGGTCGCGTTCCTGACCGGGGTACGCCCGATCATCTTCCAGACGGGGTCGATGGCACCGGGCATCCCCGCCGGGTCGCTCGCGCTGACGGTGCCGGTGTCCGCCGCGAACATCCGGGTCGGTGACGTGCTGAGTGCGCCGAGAGCGGGCGACGGCAGACTGGTGACGCACCGGGTGGTGGCCACGGAGCGCCACGGCGACCTCCGGCTGGTGCGGATGCGCGGCGACGCCAACCACGCCGACGACGCAACGCCGTACGACGTGACGAACGGGGCCGCACGCCTGGTCTGGTCGGCGCCGGGCGTCGGCGCGACGATGGCGGACCTGCGCAGCCCGTGGCTGCTGGTCGGGACGCTCGCGCTGCTGGTGCTCATCGCGGTGCCGACCAGGCGGGCCAAGCACCGTGCGGCGAGGAACGCCAGGGTGGACGCTGCCGAGGGCGCCGCCGCGATCAGCCGCGCAACCCCAGGAGGGGGAGCACCTGCGACAGATCCTGGCGGTCGATCACGACGTCGGCCTCCGCGCGCACCCTCGGCTTGGCGTTGAACGCGACAGCGAGACCGGCGACCGCCATCATCCGCAGGTCGTTCGCGCCATCGCCGATCGCGACCGTCTGAGCCAGCGGGATGCCCGCCTGCTCCGCCCACGCACGCAGCGCAGCCGCCTTGGCCTCCGCATCGACGACCCCGCCTGTCACGGCTCCGGTGAGCACCCCGTCGACGACCTCGAGCCGGTTGGCGCGCCAGTGGTCGAGCCCGAGACGTTCGCCGAGCGGGTCGAGCGTCTCGTGGAAGCCCCCGGAGACCACCCCGACGACGCCGCCGGCAGCGTGGACGCCGGCGATCAGCTCCGGCACGCCGTCGGTGACCGTGATGCGCTCACCGACCCGCGAGAACACGGACGACGGGAGCCCGGCGAGCGTCTTCACCCGCTCGCGCAGACTCTGCTCGAAGTCGAGTTCCCCGCGCATCGCGCGCTCGGTGACCTCAGCGACCTCCTGGCGTGCGCCTGCCTCCTCTGCCAGCAGCTCGATCACCTCGTCGTGGATGAGGGTCGAGTCCGCGTCGAGGACGACGAGGAAGCGCGGCGTGCGCCGTGGCGTGGTGGAACGGGATGCTGTTCGGTTGTCACTGCCGGTCATGGAACGACGTGCACTCCCTTGCCGACCACGGTGAGACCGGAGTCGGTGACGGTGAATCCGCGCGCGCGGTCGCGCTCGGGGTCGACGCCGATGGATGCGCCCTCGGCGACCACGACGTCCTTGTCCAGGATCGCGCGCCCGACGAACGCGTTCGCGCCGATCACCGCGCGCTCGAACACGACGGAGTCGACGACCTTGGCGCCGGAGTCGACCTTCGCCCACGGTCCGAGGACGCTGCGCTCGAGGTGGGCGCCGGAGATCACAGAGCCGAGCGACACGATCGAGTCGATGGTGGTGCCGAGCGCTCCGCGGCCGTCGCGGACGATCTTCGCCGGGGGAGAGTTCAGCACCTGGCTGAAGATCGGCCACTCGCGGTTGTACAGGTTGAACACCGGGAGGGCGGAGATGAGGTCTTGGTGGGCCTCGAAGAACGAGTCGATCGTTCCGACGTCCCGCCAGTAGTAGCGGTCGCGGTCGGTCGAGCCTGGCACGTCGTTGCGGTTGAAGTCGTAGACGGCCGCCTCATCGCGGGACACGAAGTCGGGAATGATGTCGCCGCCCATGTCGTGGTTGGAGTCTGGCCGGTCGCCGTCGCGCACGACAGCGTCGATCAGGGCGTCGGCGTCGAAGACGTAGTTGCCCATGGATGCGAGCACTTCGTCCGGCGAGTCCGGCAGCCCGATCGGGTCGCTCGGCTTCTCCCTGAACGCGCTGATGCGGTCGGCCCGCGCCGGGTCGACCTCGATCACGCCGAACTGGTCGGCGAGTCCGATCGGCTGGCGGATCGCGGCGACGGTGGCCGGAGCGCCGGAGGCGATGTGCGCCTCGATCATCTGACCGAAGTCCATCCGGTAGACGTGGTCGGCTCCGACCACGACCACGATGTCCGGCTTCTCGTCGCGCAGCAGGTTGAGGCTCTGCAGGATGGCGTCGGCCGATCCGCTGAACCAGCGCTTGCCGAGGCGCTGCTGCGCAGGAACGGACGCGATGTACGAGTTGAGCATCCCGTCGAGGCGCCAGGTCTGCGAGACGTGACGGTCGAGGCTGTGCGACTTGTACTGCGTGAGCACGACGATCTGGCGCAACTGCGAATTGATGAGGTTCGAGAGCGCGAAGTCGATGAGACGGTACTGTCCGCCGAACGGAACGGCTGGCTTCGCGCGGTCGGCCGTCAACGGCATCAACCGCTTCCCTTCGCCACCCGCGAGAACAATGCCGAAGATCTTCTTGCCTGCCATGCCACCACAGTAGAGGCAACATGCGACCTGTACTAGCGTTCACGACATGCGCGTTGATCTTCTGACCCGGGAATACCCGCCGGACATCTATGGCGGAGCCGGTGTCCACGTGACCGAACTGGTGCGCGCTCTGCGCACGGACACCGAGGTGCAGGTGCGCTGTTTCGGCGAGCCGCGCACGGAGGCCGACGTGCACGCATACCGCGTGCCGCATGAACTCGCCGGGGCGAATGCCGCGATCAGCACGCTCGGCGTGGACTTGCAGATGGCGCAGGACTGCGGGGGAGCCGACCTCGTGCACTCGCACACCTGGTACGCGAACGGCGCAGGTCACATCGCGAAACTGCTGCACGGCATCCCGCACGTCGTCACGGCGCACAGCCTGGAGCCGTTGCGGCCGTGGAAGGCCGAACAGCTCGGAGGCGGCTACCGCGTGTCGAGCTGGGCGGAGAAGACGGCGTTCGAGGGCGCGGACCGCGTCATCGCGGTGAGCGAGGGGATGCGCAGGGACATCCTGGCCGCGTACCCCGCGCTCGACCCCGAGCGGGTGACTGTGATCTACAACGGCATCGACCTGGAACGCTGGCGACCGCTCGACGACCGGGAGCGTGCGCGCGCCCTCGGCATCGACCCCGACCGCCCCGCGGTCATCTTCGTCGGCAGGATCACCAGGCAGAAGGGCCTGCCGTACCTGCTGCGCGCGGCCAGGCTGCTGCCGAAGGAGGTTCAGGTCATCCTGTGCGCTGGGGCTCCGGACACGCCGGAGATCATGGCGGAGGTGACGCGCGGCGTCGAACAGCTCCAGGAGGAGCGAGACGGCGTGGTGTGGATCGATCGGCTGCTCTCCCAGGAGGAACTGCGCGTGGCGCTGACCGCATCCACTGTCTTCGTCTGCCCGTCGATCTACGAACCGCTCGGGATCGTGAACCTGGAGGCGATGGCCTGCGGGCTGCCCGTCGTCGGGACAGCGACAGGGGGCATCCCCGAGGTGATCGTGGACGGCGTCACCGGCAGGCTCGTGCCCATCGCCCAGGCGACGGACGGCACGGGAACTCCCACGGACCCGGATGCGTTTGTCGCCGATCTTGCGGCGGCCCTGACCGAGGTGGCCGGCGACCAGGAGCGCGCGGCGCTGATGGGCAGCGCCGGCCGGCTGCGGGCGGAGACGGCGTTCAGCTGGGAGTCGATCGCGGAGCAGACACGGGAGCTCTACCGGTCCGTCACCGCCTGACGTCGCCGCTAGGCTAGAGGGTATGTCCAGCGTTCTCCAGCTTCACGATGTGTCCGTTGTCCGCGACGGGAATACGGTTCTCGACTCGGTGAACTGGACGGTGGAGCCCGACGAACGCTGGGTCGTCCTCGGGCCGAACGGCGCGGGCAAGACCACGCTCCTGCAGATCGCCGCCGCCGCGCTGCACCCCACCTCGGGTGAGGCGGAAGTGCTCGGCGAGCCGATCGGGCACAGCGACCTGTCCGAGCTGCGTCCGCGGCTCGGCTTCGCGTCGAGCGCGCTCGCCAGGCGCATCCCGCGCACCGAGACCGTGCTGGACGTCGTCATGACGGCGGCGTATGCGGTCACCGGGCGCTGGAACGAGGAGTACGAGGAGATCGACGAGCGTCGCGCCCGCCGCGTGCTCGGCGAGTGGAACCTCGACCACCTCGCGGAGCGCACCTTCGGCAGCCTGAGCGACGGCGAGCAGAAGCGCGTCCAGATCGCCCGCTCGGTGATGACGGACCCGGAGATCCTGCTGCTTGACGAGCCCGCCGCGAGTCTCGACCTCGGCGGACGCGAGGAGCTGCTGCAGCTCCTCGGCGGTTACGCCAGCGACGCCAACTCGCCCGCCATCGTCATGGTCACCCACCACGTGGAGGAGATCCCGCTCGGCTTCAACCGGGCCCTGCTGCTCGCGAACGGCGCCGTCGCCGCCCAGGGCACCCTCGACGAGGTCATCACCGCGGAGCGCCTCAGTGAGACGTTCGGCGTGGAGGTGGACCTCACCGAGCAGGACGGCCGCTACGCCGTCCGGGCGCGTCGCGGCACCGCCGACTGAACATCTGCTAAACTCGATAGCTGGCCCACCAGCCGACATACTTTCCGCCCTGTGCTTCCACGCACGGGCACGACCGACAAATCACTACGCAACAAGGAAGTCCTGATGAAGACTGACATCCACCCCGACTACGCTCCGGTGGTTTTCCGCGACCTGGCCTCGGGTGCGACGTTCCTCACGCGCTCGACCGTGACGAGCGAGAAGACGATCGAGTGGGAAGACGGCACCGTCTACCCGGTGATCGACGTCGAAATCTCCTCGGAGTCGCACCCGTTCTACACGGGCAAGCAGCGCATCATGGACTCGGCCGGTCGTGTCGAGAAGTTCAACTCGCGCTACAAGAACTTCGGCAAGTAAGACCGCTGACCTTCTGCGCTGACTCGTCAGCGCCACGATAAAGGCCCCGACCGTTCTGGTCGGGGCCTTCGTCGTTGGCGCCGCTCGCTGGCGGCGCCAACGCGGATCAGGATCAGTACGTGTACGTGGACGGGTTGGCGGCGATGATCGCGACGATCGCGATCGTGAAGATGATGCCGATCACGATCTCCGCGAAGCCGATGATGACGGCGGCGATCGCGAGGCCGCGGCCCTGCTCGCCGGTCTTCTTGATCTGGGAGAGGGCGACGAAGCCCAGGATGATGCCGACGATGTTCACGAAGAACGCCAGGATGAAGGCCACGATGGCCATCGTGTTGTAGCCGCGCGCGGCAGGGGTGCCTTGGTACGGCTGCTGGTACTGCGGCTGCTGCTGGGGCGGAAGGGGCTGTGGGTTGAGGTCTGAATCGCTCATACCCGTGATGTTACCGGTCAGCAGATTCTAAGCCAACCGACAGGAATACACGCCGTGGAGCTCAGCGCAGCGGCCACGCGCCCGACGTCGTGAAGTGCGGGTCGCGGACGCGGCGCATGTACTCCTGGAAGTCGGCCGCCTGCTCGCGGCACCAGTCCACCTGCATCCGGTGAAGTTCCGCGGCCTCGAAAGCGAGGGCTTCGGTGTGCACCCTGGCGAGCGCCTGCGCCACCCGGCCGGCCGCGATGGCGTCTGCGCCCGCATCGTGCGCGTCGGTGAGGTCCACGCCGTAATAGGTGGCCGTGACCTCGAGTGTGCGCTTGCCCCTGCGGTACTTGTCCACGGCCTTGTCGATCACCAGAGGGTCGACGATGGGGCCGGGGGAGACGAGCGGAGCGACGCCGTGACGGCGCGCCTCACGGTCGAGCAGTGTGAAGTCGTACGGCGCGTTGTACGCCACCACGGGGATGCCGCGGCTGAACAGGTCGCGCAGCGCCTCCACGATCTGAGCGGTCGCCGCCGCGGCGTGCATCCCGTTGGTGCGCGCGTGCTCGGTGGTGATGCCGTGCACCGCTGTCGCACCCGCGGGGATCTCGACGCCGGGGTCGACGAGCCAGTCCTGGCGCTGCACAATGGTGCCGCTGTGGTCGAGGAGGCCGACGTGCGCCGTGACGATGCGCGCCGACTCCACATCGATGCCGGTGGTCTCCAGATCGAAGACGCCCAATTCCTGATGCCACTCACTCATGAAATCAGCGTATGAGCGACCACCGTCAGCCCGGGGACCGACACGGCGAACCGTGGATGCGCCCTGCTGGCTCCCAGCCGGGCGTCCCCGTCAGTTGTGGCGCGGCTCGACGTGCAGCCAGTAGAAGTTCTGCGTCCCGAGCGTCAGCGTGAAGCGGCCATCCTCAGCGACGGTCGGGAACTCTGCGCCGCCGAACAGGTCGTAGAGCGTGGAGCCGGCGAACTCCGGGGCCTCCAGCGAGACCGAGACCGGGTTGTGCGCGAACGAGAACACGCACAGCACGTCTTCCGGCTGGTCGCCGAAGTGCGTGCCGCTGCCCTCGTAGGAACGCACGAACGCGAGCACCGACTCGTGGTTGGTCTGCAGCACGCGGATCGTGCCGAGGCCGAACACCGGATGCGCCTTGCGCACGTGGATGACGTTGCGGATCCAGTGCAGCAGCGAGCGCGACTGGGCGAGCTGCGCCTCCACGTTGACCTGGTTGTAGTGGTAGACCAGCGACTGCACCACGGGCAGGAACAGCTTGCCCGGGTCGGCCGTGGAGAACCCGGCGTTGCGGTCGGGCGTCCACTGCATGGGGGTGCGGGAGCTGTCGCGGTCGGGCAGCCAGATGTTGTCGCCCATCCCGATTTCGTCGCCGTAGTAGAGGAACGGGCTCCCTGGGAGGGAGAACAGGAGCGCGTGGGCGAGTTCGAGCTCGGCGCGCGAGTTGTCGAGCAGCGGCGCGAGCCGGCGCCGGATGCCGATGTTGGCGCGCATCCGCGGGTCGTATGCGTACCAGCCGTACATGGCCTGGCGGTATTCTTCGCTCACCATCTCGAGCGTGAGCTCGTCGTGGTTGCGCAGGAACACGCCCCAGGCGGAGCCGTCGGGGACGTCCAGGGTCTCGGACAGCACCCGCACGAGCTCGGCGGACTGCTGCGAGCGCAGCGCGTAGAAAATGCGCGGCATGACGGGGAAGTCGAAGGCCATGTGGCATTCGGGCTCGTCCTCGGTGCCGAAGAACGCGGCGACCTCGCGCGGCCACTGGTTCGCCTCGGCGACCATCATGCGGCCCGGGTACTCGCGGTCGACCATCTCGCGGAGCTTCTTGATGAACTCGTGCGTCTTCGGCTCGCCCTCGCCGTTGCCCTCGTCGGACTCGTAGAGGTAGGGGATCGCATCCAGCCGGAAGCCGTCGACGCCGAGGTCGAGCCAGAACCGCACGATCTCGAACATGGCGTCGTGCACTGCGGGGTTCTCGAAGTTGAGGTCGGGCTGGTGCGAGAAGAAGCGGTGGAAGTAGTACTGGCGGCGCGCCTCGTCGAAGGCCCAGTTGGAGTCCTCTGTGTCGACGAAGATGATGCGGATGTCCGGGTATTTGTCGTCGGTCTCGTTCCAGACGTAGAAGTCGCCGTACGGGCCCTCTGGGTCGGAGCGGGACTGCTGGAACCACTCGTGCTGGTCGGAGGTGTGGTTCATCGGCAGGTCGATGATGATGCGCATGTTGCGCTCGTGCGCCTTCGTCACGAGGTCGCGGAACTCGTCGATCGTGCCGAACTCCGGCAGGATCGCGCGGAAGTCGGACACGTCGTATCCGCCGTCGCGCAGCGGGGACTGGAAGAACGGCGGGAGCCACAGCGCGTCGATGCCGAGCCACTGCAGATAGTCGAGTTTGGAGGTGAGTCCGGCGAGGTCGCCTGAGCCGTCGCCGTTGCTGTCGACGAACGACCGCACCATCACTTCGTAGAAGACGGACCGGCGATACCACTGCGGATCCAGGGTGAGCCCGGGCAGCGTGATGGGCGCAGTGAAACTCACGGTTCTCCTTCCGGCGCGAAGCCGATGCAAGCGATTACAACCAGTCGAGTCTAGGTGCTTGCGCTGGTGCTCTGTCCAGTCCTGGCAGCACATTGCCGGATGCGGTGATCCGCGCTGCCTAGACTGGTCTGCGATGACCGCTTCCTCGCCATACGCAGCTTCACCATACGCCGACGCGCTCGGCCGTCTCCCGGTGCGCACAGCGGACGTGTCCGTCCTCGGCGGCACGACCCGCTACTGGGACTACGGGGACCCTGCCGCGCACACGACGCTTGTGCTCGTGCACGGGTTCCGCGGCGACCACCACGGTCTGGAGCCCGTCGTCGCTCAGCTCGGCGGCGTGCGGATGATCTCACCCGACCTCCCCGGCTTCGGCGCATCCACTCCGTTGACGGAGGCGAAGCACGACATCGACGGCTACGCGCGCTGGTTGAGGGCGTTCGTGCGCGAGCTCGGCATCGACGGCCGGTTCGTGCTGCTGGGGCACTCGTTCGGGTCGATCGTGGTCTCGGCGGCCCTGGCCGACACGGCAGCTCCGGATGCGCTCCACCCGCACGACGTCGTGCTGGTGAACCCGATCGGGCAGCCGGCGCTGGAGGGACCGCGCGGCATCATGACCAGGCTCGCGATCTTCTACTACTGGCTCGCGGCAGCACTGCCGCGGACGCTCGGCTTCGGCCTGCTGCGCAATCGCGCCATCGTGCGCGTGATGAGCGTGACGATGGCGAAGACGAAGGACAAGACGCTCCGGCGCTGGATCCACGACCAGCACGACCGTTACTTCAGCGCGTTCAGCGACAGGGAGGTGGTGCTCGACGCCTTCCGCGCCTCGGTGTCGCACGACGTCAGCGAGTACGCGGCGCGCATCCAGGAGCGCACCCTGCTGGTGGCGGCGCAGAAGGACGACATCACGCCCCTGTCGGCGCAGTACCGCCTGCAGACGCTGTTCCCGGATGCGCGTCTGGTCGTGATCCCGGAGGTCGGCCACCTGATCCACTACGAGACGCCCTCCGAGGCGGCCAGGGCGATCGAGGACTTCCTGGCATGAGGATCGTCTTCGACTGCCGCTACACCAGGATCGGCCGCCACGACGGGATCAGCCGCTACACGGCCGGACTCGTCGCCGCGCTGGCGAAACGCCACGCCGTCACCATGCTCATCAGCGATCACCGCCAGCTCGAGATGCTGCCGCACCTGCCGTGGGAGCTCATCGGCGCTCCGACCAGCGCCGGCGAGCCGTGGGTGGCGAGACAGGTCAACCGGTTGAAGCCGGACGTGGTGTTCACGCCGATGCAGACCATGGGCGGCTGGGGCAGGCGCTACCGGCTCGTGCTCACGGTCCATGACCTCATCTACTACCGCAACCGCACGCCACCGCGCGACCTGCCTGCCCCCATCCGGCTGCTGTGGCGGCTCTACCACCTGGCCTGGTGGCCGCAGCGAATGCTGCTCAACCGGTCGGATGCGGTGGTGACGGTGTCGCAGACCACCAAGCAGCTCATCGCTGAGCACAAGCTCACCCGGCGCCCCGTGCACGTCGTGCCGAACGCGGCGGACATGCCGGAGCTCGACCCCGTGCGGGCAGCCAGGACAGGGCCGGAGTCGAAGTCGCTCGTCTACATGGGCTCGTTCATGCCGTACAAGAACGTCGAGACGCTGGTGCGCGCCGCCGCCTTGCTGCCGGACTACGAACTGCACCTGATGAGCAGGGTGTCCGACGCCGAGCGAGACCGCCTGACGGCGGTGGCGCCGGATGCGCGGATCGTGTTCCACGACGGAGCGAGCGACGAGGAGTACGCGGAGACGGTCGCAGCGGCCACGGCCCTGGTGACGGCGTCGCACGACGAAGGCTTCGGCATCCCCCTGGTGGAGGCGATGACGCTCGGCACGCCCGTGGTGGTCAGCGACATCCCGATCTTCCGTGAGATCGGGGGAGAGGCCGCCCTGTTCTTCTCGCCGGACTCCGCACAGGAGGCGGCCGCGCGCATCCGTCATCTGGAGGAGGAGGGCGTGTGGGCGGCGCGGTCGGAGGCGTCGAAGCGCGAGGCGGCCCGGTTTACCTGGGACGCGTCGGCTGAACATCTTCTCACGGTGCTGACCGCGGCCGCGGCGAGGGCGAAACGGAAGCTGGATTGATGCCATAATCCGATATGTGCACAGGTGCACTATTCGAGTGGGGGGACAATCGATGTCGGGTAAACGGTGGATCAGGACGGCCGCGGCCGTGGGAATCGCGGCAGCGACCGCGATCGCGGGGACAGTGCTCGGGGCGATGCCTGCCAACGCAGCGCAGTCGATGTATCGGATCGTCAACACGCTGCCTGCCGCCCCAGGAACCGACCCGTGGGCGACCGTCCCGACGATGGCCGTCGACCCGGCGACGAACACGATGTTCGCGCTGGTGTCGAGCAGCAGCGCCAGCAGTCTGACCGTGCTCGACCTCGCCGCCGGCTCGGTGAGCAAGACGCTTCCCCTTCCGCACATCCCGAACGGCGTGGACATCGACGCTGGGCGCGGACTCGTCTACGTGACGGTTGCGGACACCACACCAGGAACGGCCTCGCTGGCGGTGTTCGCGACGGCGACCAAGACCCAGGTGGCGACCATTCCGCTCGGCACCGTGAACCTGGTCGGCTCCAGCGGCAACAGCGGGATGGCCGTCGACACCGCCACCGGCTCGGTCTACTTCGTCGGCACGCGTTCCGTCGGCGGGACACCGACGCCGTCGCTGCTGGTGCTGACGGCGGCGCAGATCGCGTCCGCCATCGGCGGGACCGGCGTGACGCCGACGGCCGTGCCGCTGCCGCCGACGATGCAGGGCCCGATCGCCGTGACGGTCGACGCGGCGGGGGGCGTCGTGTATGCCGCGACGAGTTCGCCGACCGCCTCCACACTGTACGCGTTCAGCACCTCGACGAACGCGCTGAAAGCCACGGTTCCGCTGACCGGGGTCGCCGGCGTGGCGACGGTCGATCCGGCGACGGGCACCGTGTACGTCTCTCGCCGCACTGCGCCGTCGTCGACGACGTACGAGCTGGCGCTCGTTCCGCGCGGCGCGTCCGCCGTATCGTCGACCATCCCGCTTCCCGCGCAGGCCGAGTCGCTGGAGGTCGATCAGACCGCCGGCACGCTCTACGCTGCGGTCTCCCAGCCTTTCGAGGGCGGCACGATCAACGAGGTGCTGGCGATCGGCACCGCCTCGAAGTCGATCGTCGCCGGGGTGCCCGTGTCCGCGCCGGCGGACGTCGCGGTCAACCCGACGACGGGAACGGCATACGTGTCAGGCGCACGCGCCGGGGACACCCTGATCTCCGTCGTCCGGAAGCTCACCACCGACCGGGTGGCGGGCAGTGACCGGTTCGCCACCTCGGTCGCGGTCTCGAAGCGGGCGTTCCCCGGCACGGCTCCGGTGGTCTACATCGCGTCCGGCCTGAACTACCCGGATGCTCTAGCCGCAGGCCCGGCAGCGGCGAAGCGCGGAGGACCACTGCTCCTCACGCCCGCGACCGGACTGACCGCCGACGTCGCGGCAGAAGTCGCCCGTCTCAAGCCGGCGAAGATCGTGGTCGCCGGCGGCCTGGCCTCCGTCTCCGACCGGGTGCTGAGCCAGTTGCGGACGGCAGCGCCATCGGCGAGCGTGAGCAGGGAAGCGGGGGACGACAGGTTCGCCACGTCGCGCTCCGTGGTGAAGGGTGCGTTCACCTCCGCGAGCACCGTGTACCTGGCTTCCGGCACCAATTTCCCCGATGCTCTGTCGGCGGGAGGAGCCGCAGGCTCGAAGGGTGCTCCTGTGCTGCTCGTCGACGGAGCGGCGAGCGGCATCGACTCCGCGACGTCAGCGCTCCTGACGTCGCTCGGCGCGAGGACTGTCAAGCTCGTTGGCGGGAGCTCCGTGATGTCGAGCGGGATCGAACTCGCGCTGACGGGCGCGGGATACACGGTCGACCGTCTCGCGGGCTGGGACAGGTACTCGACGGCGGAGGCGGTCAACGTCAACACATACGCCAACGCCTCCACGGCGGTCCTCGCCACCGGATTCGGCTATCCTGACGCCCTCGCGGCGAGCAGCTGGGCCGGCACAACGTCGTCGCCCCTGTACCTCGCTCCTGGCGACTGCGTGCCGAGCGGCGTGCTGGCCGACATGGGGCGCCTCGGCGTCCGGACGGTCACGCTGATCGGCGGCCCGGCAGTCCTCACCACTGCCGTCGAGTACCTCACGCCCTGCAACTGGTGACGCGCGACCGCGGTTCTTGGTCCGGTCCTCTCGGCTAGAGCACGGAGGCGGTGAACAGGTCCCGGTCCTCCGGGTGCAGGTTGAAGCGGTCGAGCGTAAGGGTTCCGTCTTCGTAGACGAACTCGTGCACGGAGCCGTTCGGGATGACCTCGCCGGGGCCGGGGAGGGCGTGGCCGGTGACATGGCGCACCAGCGACCCGATCACGCCGCCGTGGCTCACGACGATGACCGACTCGCCGGGGTGCTGCTCGCCCAGCGCCAGCAGGGCGGGCAGCGCGCGCTCCACGACCTCGTCGCGCGACTCGCGGCCCGGCACCGGCGTGCCCTCCGGCCAGCGTGCCAGGATCTCGGCTCCGGTCAGGCCCTCAGCATCGCCGTAGCGGCGTTCGGCGACCTCGGGAAGGGGGAGGGGAGCATCCAGACCGGTGTGCGACGCGATGATGGTGGCCGTCTCGGTCGCGCGGCTCAGCGGGCTGGCGTAGATGGCGTCGTAGCGTCCTCCGGCGAGCGCGCGGCCCGTGGCCTCGGCCTGTTCGCGTCCGGTGCTGTTCAGCGGGATGTCGCTCGACCCCTGGATGCGTTTGGCGAGGTTCCAGTCGGTCTGACCGTGGCGAACGAGGGAGATTCTGGTCACGCGCGTCCTTTCATCGCGGACGCGGAGGCCCCCGGGAGCTAGGTGAGTCTGGCGGCGAGTTCGACGAGTGTCTCCGTCGTCCCTGCGTTCAGCTTAACGGTCGCGCGGCCGTCGCCCTTCGTCTCGCCCCTGTTGACGATCACGATGGGGAGCTTGCGGCGCCTGGCCTCCTCCAGCAGCCGGATGCCCGAATTGACCGCCAGGGACGACCCGGCGATCAGCAGCGCGTCCGAGCTGCGGACGAGCGCGCTCGCCTCGCGGTACTTCTCCGCGGGGATGAACTCGCCGAAGAACACCACGTCCGGCTTGAGGTGGCCGCCGCAGACCGTGCAGTCCGGAACCTGGAACGCATCCACATCGGTGACGATGGCGTCGCCGTCCGGGGCGATCTCGACGGCGCCGTCCGCATCCAGCCACGGGTTGGCCTGCTCGATGCGGGCGGCGATGGCCTCGCGGGCGAAGATCTGGCCGCAGACCAGGCAGAGCACCCTGTCCATCGCACCGTGCAGATCGACGACTTTGCGCGAGCCGGCCTGCTTGTGCAGGCCGTCGACGTTCTGCGTGACGACGCCGTTGGCCGCGCCGCCGAGCTCGAGAGCTGCGATCGCGCGGTGGCCGTCGTTCGGGGCCGCTGCCGCGAACCGGCGGTAGCCGAGATGGCTGCCTGCCCAGTAGCGCTTGCGATACGTGTCGTCGGCGAGGAATTGCTGGAACGTCATCGGGGTGCGCTTCGGTGCGCCCTCGCCGCGGTAGTCGGGGATGCCGGAGTCGGTCGAGACGCCTGCGCCGGTGAGCAGGGCGAATCTGCGACCTGCCAGCAGGTCGACCGTCCTGTCGAGGTCGCGCGCCAGCTCGGCAGAGAGCTCCGTCGTCACTGTTGCCACGTGCGCCTCCTGTCGATGCTCCTTGCAGTCTAAACACGCGAGTTTTCCGGAATGTTTCCGACGACTGGCAATCTGTAAGCTGCACCGCGATCCTTCGGTGCATGACGAGAGGCCTCAGCCGTGCGCATCCACCGCATCACCGACCTGACAGCAAACGGGCTCGCGGACTACTCGCGACTCACCGACGTCGCCCTGCGGCGCGTCAGCGAGCCGGAGGGCGGGCTCTACATCGCGGAGTCGTCGAAGGTGATCACGCGCGCGCTGGCGGCGGGGCACCGGCCGCGCTCTGTGTTGCTGCAGGAACAGTGGCTGGCCGACCTGGAACCGTTGCTCGCCGACTACCCGGACGTGCCGGTGTTCGTGGGGGACAGCGGCGTGCTGGAGGAGCTCACCGGCTACCACCTGCACCGCGGAGCGCTCGCGGCGATGCACAGGCCGACGCTGCCGGAGCCCGCGTCTCTGCTGCGGGATGCGCGGCGCGTCGTGGTGCTGGAGGACATCGTCGATCACACGAACGTCGGCGCGATTTTCCGCTCGGTCGCCGGGCTCGGAGCGGACGCCGTGCTGGTGAGCCCGCGCTGCGCTGACCCGCTGTACCGCAGGAGCGTGCGGGTGAGCATGGGTACGGTGCTGCAGGTGCCGTGGACGCGCATCCCGGAGTGGGACGAAGCGGCGCCGATCCTGCACGACGCCGGGTTCGAGATCGCCGCGCTGGCGCTAGCGGACGACGCTGTCGAGCTCGGCGCGTACGCGGAGAGCTCGCCGGAGCGGGTGGCGCTCGTGCTCGGCTCGGAGGGCGACGGCCTGAGCCGGAGGGCGTTGGCCGCCGCCGACACGGTGGTGACCATCCCGATGCTGCACGGAGTCGACTCGCTGAATGTGGCGTCGGCGAGTGCGGTGGCGCTCTGGGCGCTCACGCGCTAGCCGCGGCGCTCTCGGGGGTTATGGCGCGTTCTCAGCGGACGCCTCAGTGGCCCCGCATACAATTCTCGGGTGCAAGACCAGTCCCGTCGAGTTTCCCCCCAGGTGTACCGCCGTCGCCGGATCGTCGTCTTCAGCCTCGTCGGGGTCGTCCTCGCGAGCCTGATGTACCTGTCCGGGTCGCTGTTCGGACCCGTGCCGGCCACGGCCGCCGTCGTGCAGCACGAGAAGAGCATCGTGCAGCCTGCGGCGCAGCTCGCCTGGCCGGGCTGGGGCGCGAGCGCCATCTCCGCACCGGATGTGGACGGCGCGACCGAATACCACGGCAGCGACAAGAGCCTGCCGATCGCGAGCGTGACGAAGACGATCACCGCGCTGGTCGTGCTCGACAAGAAGCCCATCACCGGAGGATCGGACGGGCCGACGATCGATTTCACCCAGAAGGACGTCGACATCTGGAACGAGGTCATCAGCGAGGGCGGGTCATGGGCGCCGGTCGTCGCCGGGACGTCGATGACCGAGAAACAGGCGCTCACCGCGATGCTGCTGCCCTCGGCGAACAACTACGCCATCTCGCTCGCCAACTGGGCGTACGGCTCCACGGGTGCGTTCGTGAAGGCCGCGAACGCCTGGCTCGACCGCAACGCGTTCACCGGCACGCACCTCACCAGCCCCGACGGACTCGATCCAGGCAGCGTCAGCACCACCAAGGACCTGATCGGCATCGGCAAGCTGGTGCTCGCCGACCCCGTGCTGTCGGCCATCGTCTCGCAGAAGTCGGCGACGCTGCCCGGCGCCGGCGCACAGGACAACACCAACACGCTGCTCGGCTTCGAAGGCATCGACGGGATCAAGACGGGCAACACGGACGAAGCGGGCAACTGCCTGCTGTTCTCGGCCGAGATCGGCGTCGGCAGCACCAAGGTGCGCGTGGTCGGAGCCGTGCTCGGCGCGCCGACCCACGACGACCTCTGGGCCGCCGTCAAGGCGCTGCTGGTGAGCATGAAAGGCGGCTTCCACCAGGTGGATGCGTCCAGCGCCGGCCAGTCGTACGGCACGTACTCGACCCCCTGGGGAGCGAAATCCGCCCTCGTCTCCACCTCGACCAAGAGCTTCGTCGTGTGGTCGGACACGCCCATCCAGGTCGATCTGCAGACGCGCACCATCCAGTCGGGGCGCAAGGGCGATGTGGTCGGTCAAGTGACCTTCACGCTCAACGGCAAGACGCAGACGGCCGAGCTCGCGCTGGCGCGCGACGTGCCGGACCCCGGCTTCGGCTGGCGCCTCGCCCATCCCGGCGGCCTCGGCGCCTGACCCCGCCCGCCGCGCCCCGTCCCGTGCGCCGCGCCCCGTCCGCCCGCGCAGCAATCGAGCCCAGGCTTTTTCACCTTTAGATCCGGTTTGAAGGTGAAAAAGCCTGGGCTCGATTGCTTGAGGCGTGGGCGGTGCGGGAGCCGGTCAGAGTTCGGGGAGGCGGAAGGGACCGGCGTCTGGGCGTTTGGGGAGGACGTGGTCGCCGGAGGACTGGTGGCGGATGCGGCGGAGCACCCAGGGCACGAGGTATTCGCGCGCCCAGGACAGGTCTTCCGAGCGGGCCTGGCGCCAGGTGCGCTCGGGGAGCGGCTCCGGCTGCAGCGGCTGCAGATCGTTCTCGACATTGAGGGCGGCGAGCACCATGCGCGCCACCGTGTGGTGGCCGAGCGGCGCCAGGTGCAGGCGGTCCGGCGCCCACATCCGCTGATCCTGGATCTCGGTGAGCGCCCACTGGTCGGCCACGATGCAGTCGTACCTGGCCGCGACGGCGCGCACGTTCTCGTTGTAGATCGCCACCTTGCCGCGGATGCCGCGGAAGACAGGGGAGAAGCCGACGTCGACGCCGGTGAAGACGACAATGGTCGCCCCGTCGACGCTGAGCCGGGAGACGGCGTCGTCGAAGAGGGCGGCGATGGCGTCCGGGTCCGTGCCGGGGCGGATGACGTCGTTGCCTCCGGCGGAGATGGTGATGAGGTCCGGCCGGAGCGCGACGGCCGGCTCGACCTGCTCATCCAGGATCTGCTTGATGAGCTTGCCGCGCACGGCGAGGTTGGCGTACGCGAAGTCGTCGGTCTGCTGGCTGAGCACTTCGGCGACGCGGTCCGCCCAGCCGCGGTGACCGCCCGGGCTGCCAGGCTCTGGATCGCCGATGCCCTCCGTGAACGAGTCGCCGAGAGCGACATAGCGGGACCACGGATGCTGAGCGACTGCCATACCTTCATTCTGCACCCAGCCATTCTGCTCGCCCGCCGACCGCGGCGATCGAGCCCAGGGTTCTTCACCGCAACACCGCTGTTTGCGGTGAAAAAGCCTGGACTCGAGGGCTGCGAGGGATGCGGCACGCCCGGGGGTGGGGGACGCGTGGGCGAGTGTCGGTGGGAGCCGGTAGATTTGATCCAAGTGGAACAGCCGACAGAACCCGAGACCTCGCTTCGCCCTGGTGCGCACGCCGGAACCTTCGCCGCTGAACACCTGTCGCCCTCCTTCCCGGAGAGAGCGGCCTGGGGTACAGCAGGAAAACTGCGTGCCTGGCAGGCCGAAGCGCTCGACGCATACTTCGAGCACGAGCCACGCGACTTCCTAGCCGCCGCGACGCCCGGCGCGGGAAAGACGACGTTCGCTCTCCGTCTCGCCACCGAACTCCTCGCGCGGCGCGTGGTCGAGCGCATCACCGTGGTCGCACCGACCGAGCACCTGAAGCGGCAGTGGGCCGAGGCGGCAGAGCGCGTCGGACTGCATCTCGACCCCGAGTTCAAGAACTCGGACGGCCGGTACGCCCGCCACTACAAAGGCGTCGCCGTCACGTATGCGCAGGTCGCGATGCGGCCGAGCCTGCACAAAGACATCACCGAGAACTACCGCACGCTCGTCATCCTCGACGAGGTGCACCACGGCGGAGACGCGCTGAGCTGGGGCGACGGCATCCGCGAGGCGTTCGAGCGTGCCACCAGGCGCCTCTCGCTCACCGGAACGCCGTTCCGCTCCGACACGGCCCCCATCCCGTTCGTCACGTATCTGCCAGACAAAGCGGGAATCCGCACCTCCCTCACCGACTACAACTACGGCTACGGCCGCGCCCTCGCGGACGGTGTCGTGCGGCCGGTGATCTTCCTGGTCTACGCCGGGCACATGCGCTGGCGCACCAAGACCGGCGACGAGATGGAGGCGCGGCTCGGAGAGGGCAACACCAAAGACATCACCTCGCAGGCCTGGCGCACGGCGCTCGATCCGCGCGGGGAGTGGATCCCCGCCGTTCTGAACGCCGCGGACCGCCGCCTCACCGAGGTGCGGAATGCCATCCCGGATGCGGGCGGTCTGGTCATCGCGACCGACCACTATGCGGCCCGTGCGTACGCGGACCTGCTGCAGCAGATCTCCGGGGAGCCGGTCACGGTGGTGCTCTCCGACGAGAAGGAGGCGAGCGACAGGATCGCCGAGTTCGCGGCAGGCACGTCGAGGTGGATGGTCGCGGTGCGCATGGTGTCGGAGGGTGTCGACGTGCCCCGGCTGGCGGTCGGGGTGTACGCGACCAGCGCATCCACGCCGTTGTTCTTCGCGCAGGCGATCGGTCGTTTCGTGCGCGCCAGGCGCCGCGGAGAGACGGCGTCGGTGTTCCTGCCGAACGTGCCGACGCTGATGGCGCTGGCGAACGCTCTCGAACTGGAGCGCGACCACGCGCTCGACCGGCCGACGGACGAGAACGCCGAGGGCGACTTCTTCAACCCGGAAGACGCCATGATGGCGGAGGCGAACCGGCAGGATCGCGCATCCGAGGGGCTGATGGACGAGTTCTCGTTCGAGGCCCTCGGCTCGGAGGCGAACTTCGACAGGGTGCTGTACGACGGTCAGGAGTTCGGCAGCTTCGCGGTGCCCGGAAGCGACGAGGAGCACGACTTCATCGGCCTGCCGGGAATCCTGGAGCCCGAGCAGGTGCACGAGCTGCTGACGCAGCGGCAGCAACGCCAGGCGCGCCGCACGAGCTCGCGCCCACCGACGGCAGACGGGCACCCGCCTGCGCCGCTGTACCGCAACCTCAAGGAGCAGCGCAGCCTGCTGAACAGCCTGGTGGGGCTGTACTCGAAGAACACCGGTGAGCCCCACGGCCTCATCCACGCCGAGCTTCGCCGCGCCTGCGGCGGGCCGGCCGTGGCGCAGGCATCGGTGACGCAACTCCAGTCCCGCATCGACTACCTGCGCCGCCGTCTCGGCCGCGGCTGACGGACGCCGCCGCTACCGCCCGCGCCCTGCGAGACGTGCGGTGCCGCGCGCGGTGACCGCACGTGTCGCACGAGGTGACGGGATGCGTGGGTCGGGGGCTGCGCACGAGTCGTGCGAACGGTGCGGTGCGGGGCGAGGTGACCGTACGTTTCGCACGAGGCGAGGGGATGCGTGGGTCGGGGGCTGCGCACGAGTCGTGCGAACGGTGCGGTGCCGGGCGAGGTGACCGCAGGTGTCGCACGAGGTGACGGGATGCGTGGGTCGGGGGCTGTGCACGAGTCGTGCGAACGGTGCGGTGCGGGGCGAGGTGACCGTACGTTTCGCGCGAGGTGACGGGATGCGTGGGTCGGGGGTTGCGCACGAGTGGTGCGAACGGTGCGGTGTCGGGCGAGGTGACCGCACGTTTCGCACGAGGTGACGGGATGCGTGGGTCGGGGGTTGCGCACGAGTGGTGCGAACGGTGCGGTGTCGGGCGAGGTGACCGCACGTTTCGCACGAGGTGACGGGATGCGTGGGGCCGGGGGCTGCGCACGAGTCGTGCGAACGGTGCGGTGTCGGGCGAGGTGACCGCACGTTTCGCACGAGGTGACGGGATGCGTGGGGCCGGGGGCTGCGCACGAGTCGTGCGAACGGTGCGGTGCGGTGTCGGGCGAGGTGACCGCACGTTTCGCACGAGGCGACGGGATGCGTGGGGCCGGGAGCGGCGCACGAGTCGTGCGAACGGTGCGGTGCGGGGCGAGGTGACCGCACGTGTCGCACGAGGCGAGGGGATGCGGGGGCCGGGGCTGGACGGCGCGGACAGCGCGCCCGGTGGGCGGACGCGCAGCGCGCCGCCGCCCACCGCACGACGCGCGCCTAGATGACGCCCATCGCGATCATCGCGTCGGCGACGCGGGTGAAGCCCGCGATGTTGGCGCCGAGGACGTAGTCGCCGGGGGCGCCGTACTCGTCGGCGGTCTCCGCACAGCGGTCGTGGATGCCGACCATGATCTCGGCGAGGCGGCCTTCCGCGTACTCGAAGCTCCACGCATCCCTGGAGGCGTTCTGCTGCATCTCCAGGGCCGAGGTCGCCACGCCGCCCGCGTTCGCCGCCTTGCCGGGCGCGAACAGCACGCCGGCGGCGCTCAGCACGCGTACCGCGTCCGGCGTGCACGGCATGTTCGCCCCCTCGACCACGGCCGCGACGCCGTTGTCGGCGAGGGTCTTCGCCGCGTCGCCGCCGAGTTCGTTCTGGGTGGCGCACGGGATGGCGACGTCGATCGTCGTCTCTGCCGCCAAGGCCCAGGTGTCGCCGCCGGCGCGGTACTCGGATGCGGTGCCACGCGCCTCGGCGTAGTCGCTGAGGCGTCCGCGGCGCTGCTCCTTGATTTCGCGCAGGAGGTCGAGGTCCAGTCCGTCGCGGTCGAAGACGACGCCGGTGGAGTCGGAGCACGCGACGACGGTTCCGCCGAGCTGCTGCACCTTCTGGATGGCGTAGATGGCGACGTTGCCCGAACCGGAGACGAGCACGCGGGCTCCCTCGAACGAGCGGCCGCGGGTGGAGAGCATCCGGTCGGCGAACACGACGGCGCCGAAACCGGTGGCTTCCGTGCGCACCAGCGAGCCGCCCCAGCCGATGCCCTTGCCGGTGAGGACGCCGGACTCGTAGCGGTTGGTGATCCGCTTGTACTGGCCGAACAGGTAGCCGATCTCCCGGCCGCCGACGCCGATGTCACCGGCGGGCACGTCTGTGTATTCGCCCAGGTGGCGGTACAGCTCCGTCATGAACGACTGGCAGAACCGCATCACTTCGGCGTCCGACTTGCCCTTGGGGTCGAAGTCGCTTCCGCCCTTCCCTCCGCCGATCGGCAGCCCCGTGAGCGCGTTCTTGAAGATCTGCTCGAAGCCGAGGAACTTCACGGTGCCGAGGGTGACGGTCGGGTGGAACCGCAGGCCGCCCTTGAACGGGCCGAGTGCGGAGTTGAACTCGACGCGGAAGCCCCGGTTGATCTGCACGCGACCGCGGTCATCCGTCCACGGAACGCGGAAGATGATCTGCCGCTCCGGCTCGCACAGCCGCTCGAGGACGGCGGCCTCCGCGTACCGCGGGTTTCTGGCGATCACGGGACCGAGGGAATCGAAGACCTCCCTCGCCGCCTGATGGAATTCTGGTTCTCCGGCGTTCCGCTTGAGGACGTCGTCGAGGAGGGTGGTGAGGTCAGTAGTCACTCGCGGCCTTTCGATGGTGCACAAGATTTCTGAGTCTACTCTCAGAAACCTGACCCCTCCGCCGTGTGACGACGACGGGATGCGCGGGTGGATGCGCGGGAATGCACGACGGGATGCACGGGGATGCGCGTGTTCGGTGAGCCTGCACATGCTGGCAGCGCACGCCCCGACTTCCTAGGCTGAGCCCATGAGCGAGCAACAGGTCGACGGGCAGCACGCGGGGGAGCCGCACAAGGAAGGACTCGCCCAGCGCCTCAACTGGCTGCGGGCGGGGGTGCTCGGCGCCAACGACGGGATCGTGTCCGTGGCGGCGGTCGTGGTCGGTGTCGCGGGTGCGACGGGCGACATCGCGCCGATCCTCACGGCGGGGATCGCGGCGCTCGTCGGCGGGGCGATCTCGATGGCGCTCGGCGAGTACGTCTCGGTCAGCAGCCAGCGTGACAGCGAGCACGCCCTCATCGCCAAGGAGCGCAGGGAGCTCGCTGAGATGCCGGAGCAGGAGCTCGCCGAACTGGCCGGTCTGTACGAGGCGAAGGGCCTGAAGCCGGAGACGGCCAGGCAGGTCGCGGTCGAGCTCACGGAGCACGACGTGCTCGCGGCGCACCTGTCGGCCGAGCTCGGGATCGACCAGGACGACGTGGTGAGTCCCTGGCACGCCGCCCTCGCGTCGGCGGTTGCGTTCACAATCGGCGGGCTGCTGCCGCTGCTGACGATCCTGCTGCTGCCCGCATCCATTCGCATCCCCGTCACGTTCGTGGTGGTGCTGCTGGCCCTGGCGATCACGGGATACGTCGCGGCATACATCGGCGGGAGCTCGCGCGGCAAGGCGACGCTGCGGGTGGTGGTCGGGGGAGCGCTGGCGCTGATCGTGACGTTCGCCATCGGCGCGCTGCTCGGCACGTCGGGCGTGGTGTGATGGGGATGCGGGGCGCGCGGAGTGACGGGTGCGCCGGATGCGGGCTGGCATGAAGAGGCAGGCGGGATGACGAGGCTGGCACGAAGAGGCGGCCAGGGATGACGAGGCGGGTAGCGATGAAGGAGCAGTGGCGATGAGCAGCGAGACCGTGTTGACGGGCGTGACCGGCCTGCGGGACAAGCGCGACATCGTCGCCAACTGGCTGCCCCGCTACACGGGCACGGCGCTGGAGGACTTCGGCGAGCACATCCTGCTCACCAACTTCGGCGACTACGTGCAGCGTTTCGCCGAGTGGTACGGCGCGGAGGTGCGCGGCGCAGACAGGCCGATGCCGAACGCGACGGCCGACGGCATCACGATCATCAACTTCGGGATGGGCAGCCCCAATGCGGCGACGGTGATGGACCTGCTCAGTGCGGTGACGCCGAAGGCTGCGCTGTTCCTCGGCAAGTGCGGCGGGGTGAAGCGCAAGAACCAGCTCGGCGACCTCGTGCTCCCGATCGCGGCGATCCGCGGCGAAGGCACCTCGAACGACTATCTGCCGCCCGAGGTGCCGGCGCTTCCGGCGTTCCAGTTGCAGCGCGGTGTGTCGACCACGATCCGCGACTTCGGCCACGACTACTGGACGGGCACGGTCTACACGACCAACCGCCGCGTCTGGGAGCACGACGAGACGTTCAAGGCTCGGCTGCGCGAGACGCGCGTGATGGCAGTGGACATGGAGACGGCGACGATCTTCGCCGCCGGCTTCGCCAACCGCATCCCGTGCGGTGCCCTGCTGCTGGTGTCCGACCAGCCGATGATCCCCGAGGGCGTGAAGACGGCCGACAGCGATCGCAGCGTGACAGGCCAGTTCGTGGAGCGGCACATCCGCATCGGTGTCGAGTCGCTGCGGCTGGTGCGGCGCAACGGGCGCAGCGTTCGGCACCTGCGGTTCGAGGACGAGTAGGTGGGCTCGACAGGAGAAGTCGGGCGACACGCCGTCGCGGGCTCCGTTCGGACGGAGAACGGTGGGCTGGGGTGCGGAATCTCCGTCTGAACGGCGCGCGGGGGCGCGGTAGGTCACAGGGGCAGGGCAGGGCAGGGCAGGGCTGGGCAGGAGCAGGCAGGGGCGGGGTCAGCGGAAGTCGCGCGACATGGTGCGCATCCCCGCGTCCAGCGGCTCGAGGCGGTCGGCGATCACGTTGACCACGCCCTCCTCGCTGCGCTCGAGCATCCCGCGGATCACCATGGCGGGGGCTTCGCGGGCCACGCGGCGGTAACGGTTCCAGACACCGACAGGGCAGATCACATTGATGAGGCCGGTCTCGTCCTCCAGGTTGAGGAACGTGACGCCCGCCGCCGTCGCCGGGCGCTGCCGGTGCGTGACGACGCCGCCGACCTCGATGCGGCGGCCGGACTCCGCCGTCGCCAGGGCGTCGGCCGCGTACACCCCGCGGGCGCGCAACTGCGGGCGCAGGAAGCCGATCGGGTGGTCGTCGGTGGAGATGCCGGTGGCCCACAGGTCGCTCGCGAGCTGTTCGGCCGGGCTCAGCATCGGCAGCAGAGGAGGCTGCACGCTGATCGACGTTCCCGCCAGATACTCCGGCTTCTCCTGCGCGGCATTGCCAGCCTCCCAGATCGCCTGGCGGCGGCTCAGCCCGAAGCTCTCGAACGCGCCGGCAGCGGCGAGCGCCTCCAGCTGCGCCACGTTCAGTCCCACCCTCCTGGACAGGTCGCCGAGACTCAGGTAGCGGCCACCGGATGCGCGTTCGGCGACGATGCGCTCTGCCAGCTTCTCGCCGATGGTCGTCACTCCGGCGAGTCCCAGCCGCACCACGTGTCCTGCGTCGCGGCGGTGCAGCGCGTGGTCGAGCGGGATGCTGCGGTCGAACGGCGCGATCTCCGGCTGGTCGTGGGCGAGGCACGGGTCGGTTCCGGTCGGGCCGGCCGCAGCCGCATCCATCGGCTCGAGCACGGGGAACACCTGGGAGCGCTCGATGTCCGGCCGCTCCACCACCACGCCGTGCCTGCGGGCGTCGGCGGTGAGCGTGCGCGGCGAGTAGAAGCCCATCGGCTGCGCCCGCAGCAGGGCGGCGAGGAACGCGCCGGGGTAGTGCAGCTTCAGCCACGAACTCACGTAGACGAGCAGCGCGAAACTGATCGCGTGGCTCTCCGCGAAGCCGAAGTTGGCGAACGCCTCGATCTTGGCGTAGATGGCGTCCGCGTCGTCGCCGACGATGCCGTTGCCCGCCATGCCCGCGTAGAGCTTGTCGCGCAGCGAGCCGATCTTCTCCTGCCCGCGCTTGGAGCCCATCGCCCTGCGCAGCAGGTCGGCGTCCTCCGCCGTGCAGTCGCCGACGGCCACGGCCATCTGCATCAGTTGCTCCTGGAACAGCGGCACCCCCATCGTGCGTTCGAGCACAGGCTCCAGCGCCGGATGCAGGTAGGTCACCTTCTCCTGGCCGAGCTTCCTGCGGATGTACGGATGCACGGCGCCGCCCTGGATGGGGCCGGGACGGATGAGCGCGATCTCGATCACCAGGTCGTAGAACGCGCGCGGCTGCAGGCGGGGCAGCGTGCCGATCTGCGCGCGGCTCTCCACCTGGAACACGCCGATCGAGTCGGCGACGCAGAGCATGTCGTACACGCCCTGCTCCTCCTTCGGGATGCTGTCGAGCGTCCACTGCTCGCCGAGCGACTCCGCGATGGTCTTCATGGCGTAGTCGATGGCGCTCAGCATCCCGAGCCCGAGCAGGTCGAACTTGACCAGGCCCATCCAGGCGCAGTCGTCTTTGTCCCACTGCAGCACGGTGCGGTTCTCCATGCGGGCGTGCTCGATCGGGCAGACCTCGCCGACGGGGCGGTCGGTGAGCACCATGCCACCGGAGTGGATGCCCAGATGCCGCGGGAACTTCAGCACCTGCGTGGCCAGGTCGACCACCGCATCCGGGATGTCGTGGTCGGCTGTCGGCTGGATGGAGCCCCACGAGTCGATCTGTTTCGACCAGCCGTCCTGCTGGCCGGTGGAGTACCCGAGCGCCTTCGCCATGTCGCGCACGGCGTTCTTCGGCCGGTAGGTGATGACGTTCGCGACCTGTGCGGCGTTGTGCCTGCCGTATTTGCGGTAGACGTACTGGATGACCTCCTCGCGCCGGTCGGAGTCGAAGTCGACGTCGATGTCCGGCTCCTCCTCCCGCATACTCGACAGGAACCGCTCGAACGGCAGGGCGTACTTGATCGAGTCGACCGCGGTGATCCCGAGCAGGTAGCAGACGGCGGAGTTCGCGGCAGACCCCCTGCCCTGGCAGAGGATGCCCTGGCTGCGGGCGTACCGCACGATGTCGTAGACGATGAGGAAGTAGCCGGGGAAGTCCTTCGCTTCGATCACGTCCAGCTCGCGGGCGATGCGCTCCCGTTTGGCCTGGTCGCCGGCGAGGTCGGGGTAGCGCTCCTCCGCGCCGCGCCAGGTGAGCTCGCGCAGCCAGCTCATCGGCGTGTGACCGTCTGGCACTTCCTGCTTCGGCAGTTTCGGGCGGGCGCTGCGCAGCCGGAACTCGAGGTCGTCCGCGATCTCGACGGTGCGCTCCACCGCGCCGGGATACCGGGCGAACCTGGCCGCCATCTCCCTGCCGCTGCGCAGGTGGGCGGCGTCGGACGCCGGCAGCCAGCCGTCCATCTCGTCGAGGCTTCTGCGGGCGCGCACCGCGGAGAGCGCGGACGCCAGCGGGTATTGGGCCGGCGAGGCGTAGTGCACGTTGTTGGTGGCGACCACGGGCATCCCAAGCCTGGCGGCGATGCGGGCGAGCGCGTCGTTGTCTGTGGTGTCTCGCGGGTTGCCGTGATCGATCAGCTCGACCAGGACGTTGTCGCGGCCGAACAGCTCGCCCAGCCGCGCGACCTCCCGCTCCGCCGCCCGTTCGCCGTCGGCGGCGAGGGCGAGCCGCACGTCACCCTTTCGGCAGCCGGTGAGCGCCATCCACTCTCCGGCTGCGCGTGCCGCCAGAGCGTCGATGTCGTAGACCGGTCGTCCTTTCTCCTCCCCGGCGAGCTGGCCGTCCGTGATGGCGGCGGCGAGCCGGTGGTAGCCCTCCTGACGCCGGGCGAGCACGACGAGGTGACTGCCCTCCGGGTCTGCCTCGCCGTTCTGCGGTCGGCTCAGCTCCAGCGAGAGCTCTGCGCCGAACACGGTCTTCACCCGCTCGTACGCCTCGGCGGCCTCGGCCAGGTGCACGACGCCGTACAGACCGTCGTGGTCGGTGACCGCGAGGCCGTGCAGGCGCAGCCGGGTGGCCTCCTCCAGCAGCTCCTCCGGTGAGCTGGCCCCGTCGAGGAAGCTGAAGTTGGTGTGCGCGTGCAGCTCCGCGTACGGGACATGGCCGCCCTCCGGCTCCTCCACGGCGTCCGGGATGGGGGCAGGGACGTACGCGGGGCGCTTGCGCGACGACGGACGTTCGTCCGCCTGCTCGCTGGTGCGCCTGCCGGAGAGCCGCCGCTCGAACTCCGACCACGGGATGGGCGGGTTGTTCCAGCCCATCAGTCGCGCCTCGCCATCAGTCGCGCCTCGCCATCGGTCGAGTGGTCCCGAATTGCCGTGTGGATGCGCTGGCCCACGGCAATTCGGGACCACTCGATGCAGGCGGGCGTCCGCAGAGGTCAGTCATAGCGCGCTTCCGCCACCCAGGCGCCGTCCGCCAGCACCAGCAGCCAGGCGTTCCCGTCCGCGTCGACCACCTGGAACCGGTGCGCCGTGCGCGCGGCCGCCGCATCCCACCAGCGTTCCCGCACCGGCCACGGGCCGGCCCAGGAGTCCACGGGACGCGCATCCCGTGCAGCACCGGTCGACGAGTAGAGGGCGATCGGCGCCGTGACCACCCCGCGCGCCGTCACGCCGACCGGTTCGCCGTCGCCGCCCAGCACGGCCACCGCGCGCGGAGACTCGAACACCGTCGACGGCGCAGGCGCCGGCAGGCTGCCCGGCCACGGCTGGTCGGCGCGCGCCACCCCCACCGCCCTGTCTCCCCACGGCACGAGCACCTGCCGTTCGGTCAGCCCGCGCCCACCGCCGATGGTGGCCGTGAGCACGGCGTCGTGCCCCAGGATGCTCTGCACTCGCGACAGCCCGTGATGGATGCGCTCGTCGGCGCCACCGCCCCACAACCCCTCCTCGTGGTGCCCGATGTCGTCCACCGCCTCCGGCTCCACCAGCACGCGCGCGATCGGCGAGCCCAGCCCGCTCTCGATGCTGCCTGCGCCCTGCAACTGCCAGCGCACCCTGTCCACCACGTCCGCCGCGGAGAACAGCCGAGGGTGCAGCCAGGTCCGCTCGCTCACCCTGCCGGTCTCGTCCGTCACCTCGATCCGCAGCGCCGTACACACCAGTCCGGCCTTTGTCAGCCCGCCGATGAACGTCTCCGCCGTGCCGCGGAACGCGAACGTCACCTGATCCACCCTGTCCAGCGGCGGCTCGAACTCGATCGCCCTCTCCAACTGCTTCGGCGGAGTGCGCGGCACCACCGCCGTGCTGTCGAGGCCGCTCGCGATGGTGTGGCACCAGGCGCCGCGCTCCCCGAACCGCTCCCGCACATCCGTCGCCCCCAGTGCGGCCAGGTGGCCGAGGGTGTGGATGCCGAGCCTCCGGAACAGCGGCGTCAGTTCGTCCTGCCCGAGCTGCGCGATCGGCAGCGGGGAGAGGAAGGCGGGGGAGTCGCCAGGGGGGATCACCCTGACCCGCTCCGTCCCTGTCGTGCGGGCGGCCTGCTCAGCGGCGAACGGCCCGTCTGCGATGCCGATCCGCGCGTCCGGGATGCCGAGCCCCTCCAGGCAGCGCAGCAGTTCGGCGGCGGCCTGCTCCTCCCCGCCGTAGTAGCGGGCGGGGCCGCGGGCGCGCAGCACGCAGGTGCCTGGGCGCACCGGCTGGACGCCGGGGGTGATCTGCTCGATCGCGGCCAGCACAGGGTCGAAGGCCCGCGCATCCAGCACGGGGTCGTACGGCAGCACCTGAAGCCGGGTGCACCTGGACTGGGCCTCCCGGATGCGCAGCCCCCGCTTCACGCCATCGGCGCGGGCGGAGGAGGAGCAGGCGAACACGAGGTTGCGGTCGACGAGTGCCAGCGGGGTGTCCGCCGGCAGGTCGCCCGCGTGCAGGGCGGCGGTCACCGGCCAGTCCGGGCACCACAGCACGATCGCGCGGGTGACGGCCGGCATGTCAGCTCACCGCCTCCAGCCGGGTGGTGCCCGCCGCGGCGCGGAAGCTCTCGTCGAGACCGGGCAGCCAGAGCTCCGCGCGGCGGCGCTGGCCGGTGCCGCCGCGCGGAGCGGATTCGACGGTCACCCTGCGCGACGACAGGTAGCCCGTTCCTCCGCCGAGCCCGTCCCAGCCGCTGCGGGAGACCGTGAGTGTCGCCTCGACCTGCGGCCAGTCGCCCACCACGATCAGGGTGGCCTCGCGCTGCCGCAGCCGGGCGGAGAGCCGGGCGATGTCGCCGTCGCGTGCGCGGCTGGCGGGGGAGACGACGACCACGCTCAGCACGTCCACCACCGCGGCGGTGACGGTCAGCCACTGGTCGCCGGGATGCGGGACGAGCACCAGCCGGTCGAGGTCGACCCCGAACCGGCTCGCCGCCTCTGCGCCGAAGTCGGGCATCCCGACCACCCCGCACCAGGCGCCCGCGGCGCTCGGCCCGGCCAGCATGGCCATGACGAGTGTCGTCGACCCGCGGACCGCGTATGCGGCGCCCGCTTTCAGAGCACCGCCCGGCAGCAGAGGGGCGAGCGCGGGGTGCGTCTCCAGCCGCCTGCTCTCCAGCGTGGTGGCCTGCATCTGCCGGATGCGCGACTGCAGCTCGTGCACCTGCGCCCGGTCGACGACCGGTTCGGCGATGGCGGCTGCTGCTGACTGCATACCAACATTTTCGAACATATGTTCGAAGATGGCAAATGCATTTTTCGGGCGGGCGCGCCTCTCACGCAACCCCAGCAGCTCCGTTCACGCGGAGAATTCGCCGAATGCGGGCGATTTCTCCGTCCGGACGGTGAAACGAACGGCGTGTCGCCCGGGAGCTCCTGCAGAACAAAAAAACGGGGCCGCGCCGAAGCGCGACCCCGTTCGAAGCTCAGGGTTAGAGCGGGCGGATGTTCTCCGCCTGCAGGCCCTTGGGGCCCTGCGTCACCTCGAACTCGACCTTCTGGTTCTCCTCGAGCGAGCGGTAGCCGCTCGACGCGATTGCAGAGTAGTGAGCGAACACGTCAGCGCCGCCGTCGTCGGGAGCGATGAAGCCGAAGCCCTTTTCCGCGTTGAACCATTTGACCGTACCAGTAGCCATATCTCCTCCAGGAGCGATATTCCTCGACCCCGACTGTCGGGGCCTCGTCGCGTGTTCTCCTGCTCCTGTAAAGCTGGCAACGCTCCGGGTTTGGGACGCACCTATCCAACACATGCAAAACACACGACTGGGGTTAGCCTAGCCGCCAACCCGCGAAAAACACACCAGTGACGCCGAATCAACCTCACGGTTCGGTGACGAAATCGATCAACTGCTCGACTCTGCCGAGCAGCTCAGGCTCCAGATCGGCGAACGAGCGCACTGTTCCGAGGATGCGCTTCCAGGCGCGCGCGGTGTCGGCCTGCGTCTCGTTGGGGAGCCCGAGAGCGGCGCAGATCCCCTTCTTCCACTCGATCGAGCGCGGGATGCTCGGCCACGCCTCCAGCCCGACGCGCGCCGGCTTCACGGCCTGCCAGATGTCGATGTACGGATGCCCGACCACCAGCACGTGCGCCCCGTACGGCCCGCGTTTGACCGCGTCGGCGATCCTGCTCTCCTTGGAGCCAGGCACGAGGTGGTCGACAAGCACGCCGATGCGACGCGAGCGATCCGGCGCGAACTCGCGGACGATCGCATCCAGATCGTCGACGCCCTCCAGGTATTCGACCACGACGCCCTCCACCCGCAGGTCGTCGCCCCAGACCTTCTCGACCAGCTCTGCGTCGTGTCTGCCCTCGACGAAGATACGGCTCGCGCGCGCGATCCTGGCCTTCTGGTCGTCCACCGCGAACGAACCGGATGCGGTCCTCGCCCTGCCGCCGCCGCTCTTCTTCGCGTGCACCAGCGTGACGGGCTCCCCGTCGATCAGGAACGATCCGGAGATCGGGAAGACGCGTTTCTTGCCGAAGTAGTCCTCCAGCTCGACGAACTGGCCTTCGAGACGGGTGACGGCGCCGCAGAAGCCGCTCGCCGCATCCTCGACCACCAGGTCGCGCACGGCTTCGACCTGGGGGACGGCTTTGCGTCCGGCGTTCTTCCAGTCGCTCGCAAGCACATCGGTTCCATAGCGGTCGTCGTTCACCCGGTGAGACTAAGCGGTGCGGGGACTGTGGGAGCGGAGGCACGCCATCAGTCGAAGATCCTCACCAGGTGCCAGCTCCGGCTCGCGTTGTCGTGGCGAACGTCGAACACGTGCGCGCATCCCGCCTCGTCCGTCGCCTGGAAGCGCCAGCCGCCGATCTCCCTCGGCAGACTGCCGACGCCGTAGCGGTGCTCGCCGAACGGGCGCCACCACGCGCACACCTCCGCCCAGACCGTCGGAGTGTCGGTGACGCGGTAGCGGGTCGACCGCCAGACCAGCCTGGTCGGGATGCCATCGTCTGTCGTCCACACCGCGACGGCCTCGCCGATGTCGGTCATCGTACTCACCTCGATTCGACGTGCTCGAACGTATGTTCGATTAACGAGTGTACGACCATCGACCGACGAACGCACCTGCGCCATACTGGCTGCATGACCGACCTGACCGATCCTTCCGGCGCATCCCTTCGGCTCAGCGACGACGAGCGCGAGCGCGCCGTCGCCGCCATCCAGGCGCACGCTGCGCAGGGGCGCCTGACCGACGCCGAGGTGCAGACGCGGGTGCAGTCGGCCAGGGCCGCCGTGACCCGCGGCGACCTCGCCCCGCTGCTCGCCGACCTGCCGGGCGGCGTCGACCTCGACGGCGGGAGAGCAGCAGGAGCAGCAGGAGCAGCAGGAGGCGCGGGGGCCGGTGCGGGCGCAGCGTACGCGGCGCCCTCGTATGCGGCGCAGCCCGGTCGCGATCCGTACGCGGCGCGCTCGGACGACGCCGCCAGGCCCGCCAACCGCCGCTGGGGCCTCGCGATCGTCTCGGTGGCGCCGTTCGTCGCCGTGATCCTGTTCTTCGTGACCAGCTCGGTCTGGGGCTACGCCTATAGCTGGCTCTGGTTCCTGATCGTCCCGATCACCGGCGCCATCGTCTACGGCGCCGACGGCGGCCGCGACCGCGACCGACGCTGACGAGTCCTCCGAGCCACCCGTCGTCCCCCGCCGCGTGCGCGTTGAGTGGTCCCGAATTGCCGTGCGCACACGGTGACACACGGCAATTCGGGACCACTCAACGCACTGGCGGGCCCGGATGCGCGGGCTAGCCGATCGTCGCGCCGAAGAGTAGGCCGAGCAGGTACGTCGCCGCCGCAGCCCCGTAGCCGATGGCGAGCTGCCGCAGCGCCCTCTTGAGCGGCGACGCGCCGGACAGCAGCCCCACGATCGCGCCCGTTCCGAGCAGCACGATGCCGACCAGCACGGATGCGACGATCACGGCCGTCGTGCCCTGCAGCCCGAACAGGTACGGCAGGATCGGGATGAGCGCTCCGGAAGCGAAGAAGCAGAAGCTCGACACCGCCGCGTTCCAGCCCTTGCCGACCGCTTCGTGCTCGTCGATGTCCTCGCCGACCACCGGCACGGGCGCGGTCTCGACGGCGTGGGCGTGCAGTCGCGCGAGGACCGTGTCCGCGTGCGCCTTCGCCTCGTCGGGAGCCATTCCGCGCGCCCGGTAGACCAGAGTGAGCTCGTTGGCGTCGACGTCGAGATTCGGGAGCGCGGAGCTGGTCTCCGGATTGGGGCTGGACGCCTGCAGCAGTTCGCGCTGCGAGCGCACGGAGACGTACTCGCCTGCGCCCATCGACAGCGCTCCGGCGAGCAGGCCGGAGATGCCGGTCAGCAGCACGACGTGGTTCGCGACGCCGCTCGCGCTGATGCCGAGCACGAGGGCGAGGTTGCTGACCAGTCCGTCGTTCGCGCCGAACACGGCGGCGCGGAAGGTGCCGGACAGCCGCTGCCTGCCACGCGCGGCGAGCGCGCGCACGACCTCCTCGTGGATCTGCTCGTCCGCTGCCATCTGGGGTGTCGCATCCGCGTCGTCGCTGTACGGGGAGCGTGCCTCTGCGCGCTGCGCGAGCGCGAGAACGAAGACGGAGCCGAAGCGTCTGGCCAGGAAGCCGAGCACGCGAGTGCGGATGTCGCCGCGCAGTGGACGACCGACGTCGTCGCCGAGCAGGGTGAGCCAGTGCTGCTCGTGCCGGCCTTCGGCGTCGGCCAGTGCGAGCAGGATCTCGCGCTCCTCGCCCGTGCGCCGGCCGGCGAGGTCGCGGTAGACGGCGGCTTCGGCGCGCTCGTCCGCGAGGTAGCGGCGCCAGCGCCGGATGTCGGCCTGACTCGGCTCGCGCGGCGGGGATGCGGGGGCGGGGGCAGTCGTCATAACGATTCGACAGTCTATGTGACGGGCTGCGCGGCGCCGCCGCCTGCGCGGGTGAACCGCTCGCCCCACACCCGGGCCAGCTCGGCGACCTCCCGCGGCGCGAGGATATCGAACCGCGCATCCACTGCTGCCAGACCGAACAGCGCCCACTCCGCGCTGTCCGCCGACATCCGGATGCGCGTGGTCGCCGCATCCACCGCCTCCGCTGTCGCCCACCGGCCGATCCGGCTCTCCACCAGTTCGGCGGGCGCGTGCACGATCGCCTCGATCGCGAGCGTCTCCGCCGACGCGCCGAGCGACGCGGACACGAACGCCGCCGCGTCCTCCGCCGGGAGCTCGCGCGGGCGGAACCGCTGGCCGGTGGGATGCGGCTCCGCGAGCCGGTCGAGCCGGAAGCTGCGCCAGTCGAACCGGCCGAGGTCGTAGGCGACGAGATACCAGCGGCGCTCGACCGACACTAAGCGGTGCGGTTCCACCCGGCGCTCGGTCCGCTCCCCGTCGCGGGCGACGTAGACGAAGCTCATGCGCTCCTCGTCGCGGCAGGCTTGAGCGACCACAGTGAGCACTCCGGCGTCGACCGTCGGTCCCTGGCGGATGGCACCGGCGACGGTGGCGGAGCGGAGGGCATCCACGCGGCGTCGGAGCCTCGACGGCATCACCTGGACGACTTTGGCGAGGGCGCGCACCGAGGCGTCCTCGATGCCGGCGATGCCGGACTGCGCCGCTGTCCGGAGGCCGACGGCGAGTGCGACCGCCTCCTCGTCGTCGACGACGAGTGGAGGGAGGGATGCGCCTGCGGCAAGCTGGTATCCGCCGTCGACGCCGCGGCTCGCATCCACCGGATAGCCGAGCTCGCGCAGCCGGTCGACGTCGCGCCGCAGCGTGCGCGCGGACACCTCGAGGCGCGCTGCGAGCTCCGGCCCCGGCCAGTAGCGGTGCGTCTGCAGCAGCGCGAGCAGTTGCAGCGTCCGCGATCCCGTCGTGCTCATGTCCTCATCCTCCCTCCGATTCCGGCCACCATCCGTCCGCAATCTGCCGTCCCGCCCGCCGCGCAGCCATCGATCCGGGACTTGTGTACGCCCGAACCCGGCGTGTCGCGTGCATAACTCCCGGCTCGATGATCAGGGGGCGGGGGAGAGGAGGAGGGGAGCCGCGCCGGGGCGGGAGAGGGTGAGGATGGCTTCGGCGACGTGCGGGTCGGCCTCGAGTGCGCCGCCGATCGCCACGAGGTCGGCGGCAACGTCGGACTCGCGGTCGTTGCCGACCAGGTCGACCGCCGCCACCACGTAGATTCGCTCCGGGCCGACGAACTCCAGGTGCAGGTACGTGACCGTCTCCACCTCCGGATGCGCGAGCAGGGCCGACAGCACCGCCCGCGTCACCCGTTCTGGCGCCTGCTCGCCGAGGAGGAACCGCCTGTTCCTGTCGATCAGCACCAGCGCCACCACGGCCAGCAGCACGCCGACCAGGATCGAGCCGATCGCGTCGTAGACCGCGTCGCCTGTCAGCTCGTGCAGCAGCAGGCCGAGGAAGGCGATCACCAGTCCGATCAGCGCGGCCGAGTCCTCGAAGAACACCGCGCGCAGCGTCGGGTTCGACGTGTTGAACACGTGCGCCAGCGTTCCCGTCCCTCGCTCGTCCGCGCCGCGCCTGGCCTGCCGGTACGACTGGATGAACGAGAAGCCCTCGAAGACGAACGAGACGGCGAGCACGAGGTACGCGATCCCGTAGTCGGCCCCCTTCTCGTCGTTCCCCAGCTCGGAGACGCCGTGCGTGATCGACACGACCGCTCCCGCTGTGAACAGCCCGACCGCCGCGAACAGCGACCACACGTACGCCTCGCGCCCGTACCCGCCGGGATGCGCGGCGTCGCGCGGGCGCACGGACGAGCGTTCGGCCTGCAGCAGGAAGATCTCGTTGCCCGCATCCGCCCAGGAGTGTGCGGCCTCTGCCACCATCGACGCCGACCCGGTGAGCACCGCCGCGAAGGTCTTCGCCACCGCGACGACGACGTTGGCGCCGAACGCGATGACGACGGTGAGGAGGCTCGACGATTTGGCGGTGTCCGGCATAGCCGCAACAGTAAACCGGATCGTGCGCTCGGCCGAAGGGGTGGTCCCGAATCGCCGTGCGACATACGGGTGGCACGGCAATTCGGGACCACTCGATGGGAACCAGCGGGAAACGACGAAACCCCGGCCTTTCGACCGGGGTTTCTCTCTGTGTCCGAGGGGGGACTTGAACCCCCACGCCCTATACGGGCACTAGCACCTCAAGCTAGCGCGTCTGCCATTTCCGCCACCCGGACAGGTGTTTCATTCCGGCGACCGAACCGGCCGCCGAAGAAAGACATTAGCACGAAAACAACCGCAGCTTTCACTCGGCCGAGCATCCCGGGCGTGGCGCGTACGCAGCGTTGGCGACGTGCCGTCTCGCCGGTAGCGTTGAGCGCATGACGGATGCCTTGAGCGACGAGCAGTTGGACGAAACGGCGGTCATCGCCCGCGATCTGATCCGCTTCGACACCACCAACTACGGGGAGGGGAAGTCGAACGGAGAGACCGACGCGGCGGAGTACGTCGAGGCGCGCCTGCGGGCGATGGGCCTCGAACCGCGGATGTTCGACTCCGATCCGGGCCGCACCAGCGTTGTCGCTCGCGTTCCCGGCCGGAACGCCGGCAAACCGGCGCTCGTCGTGCACGGCCATCTGGACGTCGTCCCCGCCGACCCGCGCAACTGGTCCGTCGACCCGTTCGGCGGCGTCATCAAGGACGGACTGCTCTGGGGCCGCGGCGCCGTCGACATGAAGAACATGGATGCGATGATCCTCACCGCGGTCGGCAACCTGCTGGCAGCGGGGGAGCAGCCGGAGCGCGAACTCGTCGTCGCCTTCTTCGCCGACGAGGAGGACGGCGGCCGTCGCGGCTCGCACTTCCTGGTCGACAACCACCCAGAGCTGTTCGCGGGAGCCACCGAGGCGATCAGCGAGGTCGGCGGATACTCGATCGACCTCGACGGCCAGCGCGCATACCTGATGCAGACGGGGGAGAAGTCGCTCGTCTGGATCAAGCTGATCGCCCGCGGCCGTGCCGCCCACGGCTCCCGCCTGGTGCGGGAGAACGCGATCACCCGGCTGGCCGAGGCGGTCGTGGCGATCGGCCGCTGCGAGTGGCCGATCCAGCTCACCGACACGACGACGCAGCTCCTGGCCGAGGTCTCGCGCATCCTGAGCATCGACCCGGAGCAGGTCGGTCCGGACGAGGTCGTGCTGCGCACGGGGACGGCGGCGGGGTTCATTCTCGCCACGCTCCGCACCACCACGAACCCGACGCTGCTCGACGCCGGGTACAAGCACAACGTCATCCCGGACACCGCCGAAGCGCTCATCGACATCCGCACACTGCCAGGCGAGGAAGACGCCGTGCTCGCACAGGTGCAGGAGATCGTCGGCGACGACATCGAGATCGCGATCATGCACCGCGACGTCGGCCTGGAGGCCGCGTTCGGCGGCCCGCTGATCGACGCGATCGTCGACACCATCGGAGAGCACGACCCCGGCGCGCCCGTGCTGCCGTACCTCCTCTCTGGCGGCACGGACAACAAGGCGCTCAGCAAGCTCGGCATCACCGGCTACGGCTTCGCGCCGCTCCAGCTTCCGAAAGAGCTGGACTTCCCCGGCATGTTCCACGGCGTCGACGAGCGCGTCCCGCTCGACGCGCTAGTGTTTGGCAGGTCCGTGCTGCGCGACCTCCTCCGCAGCTACTGACCTTCCCGGCCTCCGCCGCAGCCACGACGTTCAGCATCACTTCCGAAAGCACCGCATGGAATTCATCAACGCCCTCATCCTGGGTCTCGTCCAGGGGCTCACCGAGTTCCTCCCGATCTCGTCGAGCGCGCACATCCGCATCGTCGGCGAGCTGCTCGGCACGGGAGGCGACCCTGGGGCCCGGTTCACCGCGATCATCCAGCTCGGCACAGAGGCTGCGGTGCTGCTGTACTTCTGGAAGGACATCGTCCGGATCGTCGGGCAGTGGTTCCGCTCGCTGTTCGGCAGGGTTCCGCGCAACGATCCGGATGCGCGGATGGGCTGGCTGGTCATCCTCGGCAGCGTGCCGATCGTCGTGCTCGGCCTGCTCTTCCAGGACACGATCGAGACCACGTTCCGGTCGCTGTGGATCGTCGCCGCGACGCTGATCGTGTTCGGCATCCTGCTCGGCGTGGCCGACTACGTCGGCAGCAAGACCAGACGGCTCAAGGAGCTCACCTGGGGGCACGGCATCATCTTCGGCCTCGCCCAGGCGCTCGCCCTCATCCCCGGTGTCTCGCGCTCGGGCGGCACCATCACGGCCGGGCTGTTCATGGGCTACCAGCGCAGGGCGGCGGCTCGGTACTCGTTCCTGCTCGCGTTGCCCGCGGTGTTCGGCAGCGGGTTCTACCAGCTCTACAAGTCGATCAAGGAGCCGTGCACGCAGGCACTCGCAGCGGCGAACACCTGCACCGTCGAGGTGTTCGGCCCGCTGGAGACCGCGGCGGCGACGATCGTGGCTTTCGTGGTGGGCCTTGTCGTGATCGCGTTCTTCATGGGCTACATCTCGCGCCGCAGCTTCCTGCCGTTCGTGATCTACCGCATCGCCCTCGGCGCGCTCCTCATCGTCCTGCTCTCCACCGGAGTCCTCGCCGCCTGACCCCCACGCAATCGAGCCCAGGCTTTTTCACCGCAAATCGCGTTCTAACGGTGAAAAAGGCTGGGCTCGATTGCTTGGGGAGGCGGTGGGGTCAGGAGCGCCAGGGCTCGTCGGGGCGGCCGCCGGCCTGGCCGTCTCCGCGGCGGCGGAGGTAGCGCTCGAACTCCTGCGCGATCGCTTCGCCGCTCGCCTCGGGAGAGTCGACGGTGTCGCGCGCCTGCTCGAGCTGCTCGATGTATGCGGCCATCTCGTCGTCGTCGGCTGCGAGAGCGTCGATCCCCGCCTCCCAGGCGGCGGCCTCGTCGACCAGCGTGCCGCGGGGGATGGTCACATCCACCAGCTCTTCCAGCTTGTCGATGAGCGCGAGCATCGCCTTCGGGCTCGGCGCATTATGCACGTAGTGCGGGACGGACGCCCAGATCGTGACGGTCGGGATGCCGACGCCCTCCGCACCCTCGGCGATCGCGCTCAGAATGCCGACAGGACCCTCGTAGGTGGAGCGCTCGATCGACAGCTCGGCGCGCACGGCCGCGTTCTCGCTCGACGCGAAGATGGAGATCGGCCTGGTGTGCGGAACGTCGGCGAGCATGGCGCCGAGGAAGACGATCACGCCGATATCGGCGGCGAGGGCCGCATCCAGGATCTCGGCTGTGAAGCTCTTCCAACTCCGGGACGGCTCCGTGCCGAGCAGCAGGTAGATGTTGCCGACGTTGTCGCCGCTGACGCGCACGGCGTCTCCTGCGAGGTCGCCGGCCAGGTCCTCAGCGGCGGCGCCGGGGTTCGCCGGGCCGTACATCACGGCGGACGGCCAGATGAGGTGGCGGTGTCCGTCGTCGTCCGCGACCACCGGCCGGTTGAACTGGAAGTCGAAGTACAGCTCTGGGTCGACCTCGGAGATGGGCACGACGTCGAGAACGTCCTTGAGGGTCTTGACGGCGCCGCTCGCTGCCTCACCGGCGTCGTTCCAGCCTTCGAAGGCGACGACCAGGATGCGGCCGCCGAGGAAGTCGTTTCCGTCAGTCACAGTGGATGTACCTCTGTCCTCTCCAGACGACCGTGCGGACGCCATCCATCCAGGATAGGCCCGCCGGTCACCGTTAGACTTGTGGCCCGTGACCTCACTGACTCCTCCGAGCCCGCCGGCCGCCGTTTTCTGGGACATGGACGGCACCCTCGTCGACACCGAACCGTACTGGATGGCCTCCGAAGTGGAGCTCGTCTCCTCCTTCGGCGGCGTCTGGACCCACGAGGACGGCCTCCAGCTCGTCGGTCTCGGGCTCTGGAACTCCGCCGAGATCCTCCGTGCGCACGGCGTGGATCTCAGCGCGGACGAGATCGTGCAGTGGCTCACGAACCGGGTTCAGCAGAAGCTCGACACGGACGGCGTTCCGTGGCGGCCTGGGGCGCGCGAGCTGCTCGCCGACCTGCGCGAGCGCGGCATCCCGACCGCCCTGGTCACCATGTCGGTGCGCAGGATGGCGGAGCAGATCGTCGCGAAGATCCCGTTCGACGCGTTCGACGTGATCGTCAGCGGCGACGAGGTCACGGAGGCCAAACCGCATCCGGAGCCGTACCTGCGCGCGGCAGAGCTGCTGGGCGTCGACCCGGTGGATGCGGTCGCCATCGAGGACTCGCTGGTCGGCCTCACCTCAGCGGTCGCCTCCGGAGCCGCCACCATCGGCGTGCCGCACATCGTCGCGCTCCCGGAGAGCGCGGAGCACACGCTGTGGGAGTCGCTCGCCGGCAAGACAGCAGACGACATCGCCGCCGTAGCCGCGAAGGGAGCGCTCCTGTGAGCGATCAGCAAGGCCAGCCGGGCCAGCCGGGCCAGCCGGGCCAGCCAGGCCAGCCGTACACCCCGCAGCCGCAGAACAGCGGCCCGTTCCGCGCGGGCGACCGCGTGCAGCTCACGGGCCCGAAGGGCAAGCTGAACACCATCACGCTCGAGCCGGGCAAGGTGTTCCACACCCATCGCGGCATCCTGGAGCACGACGCGATCATCGGGCTTCCCGACGGCTCCGTCGTGTCGAACAACGTGGGCGTCGAGCACCTGGCACTCCGCCCGCTGCTCAGCGATTTCGTGATGTCGATGCCGCGCGGCGCCGCCATCATCTACCCGAAGGACGCGGCGCAGATCCTGTCGCTCGCCGACATCTTCCCCGGAGCGAACGTCGTCGAAGCCGGCGTCGGCTCCGGCGCGCTCTCGCTCTGGCTGCTGCGCGCCATCGGTCCGACCGGCACGCTGCGGTCGTTCGAGCGCAGGGACGAGTTCGCCGATGTCGCGAGGGCGAACGCCGCGACCTTCCTCGGTCACGACCCGGAGAACTGGACCGTCACGGTCGGCGATCTCCAGGATGCGCTGCCGGAAGCCGTCGAGGAGCAGAGCGTCGACCGCGTCGTGCTCGACATGCTCGCGCCGTGGGAGTGCCTCGACGAGGTCACGGCCGCGCTCAAGCCGGGCGGCGTGCTGCTCTGCTACATCGCGACGGTCACGCAGCTCTCGCGGGTCGCCGAGGCGATCCGTGCCTCCGGCGACTACACCCACCCGCAGTCGAGCGAGACGATGGTGCGCGGCTGGCACGTCGAAGGGCTCGCGGTGCGCCCAGACCACCGGATGATCGGGCACACAGGCTTCCTGATCACCGCGAGGCGCCTCGCGCCGGGCTCCGTCCTGCCCGAGTTGAAGCGCCGTCCGTCGAAGAGCGACTACAGCGACGACGACGTCGAGGCCTGGACGCCAGGCGCGCTCGGCGAGCGGCAGTCGAGCCCGAAGAGCCTGCGCAAGCGGGTGCGGGCTGCGGCCGCGAGCGCCGAGCTGTCGAAGGCGCGCACGGCGGAGGCCGCTGCGGCGGACGACGCGGCGCACGAGGACGACCCCACCATCAACTAGCATGGGGAGCCGGAGACCTCCGTGTCGTCCGACAACCCCACCGATCGCACCGAAAGAGGACTCGTGCGCAGAGCTACCGCACTCGTCGTAGCAGCAGGACTGCTGGCCGTCACGCTGACGGGATGCTCGTCAGACCCGAACGCGAACTGCGACACCGCGCTCAAGCCAGGCGCAGCATCGAACCTCATCACCGCGACGGGAGCGGTCGGGTCCAAGCCCAAGGTGAGCTTCCCGACGCCGATCGACACCACGACCTCGCAGGCGACGACGCTCGTCACCGGCACGGGCGGGGCGGTCCAGAAGGGCCAGATGGTCAAGATCCAGTACACGCTGCTGGACGGCGAGTCCGGTTCGACGATCGGGCAGAGCTCGTTCACGAAGAGCCAGCCGACCCTCATCCCGGTCGGCAAGAGCGGCGTCCCCGGTATCGACAAGGGCCTGCAGTGCGCAACGGTCGGCTCGCGTGTGGCGATCGCCATCGCACCGAAGGACAGCGGCCAGGACGGCACCACCAGCTCGGGTGTCGCCGTCATCGACGTCGTCGGCTCGTTCCTGCCGCGGGCGAACGGCGCCGTGCGTCCGTCCGTCTCCGGCTTCCCGACGGTCGTGCTCGCGCCGACCGGTCAGTCCGGCATCACCATCCCGTCCGGCGGGGCTCCGACGAAGGTGCGCAGCGAGACGCTCAAGGCGGGTGACGGCACCGCCGTCAAGAGCGACAGCTCGGTCGTTCTGCATTACACGATGGTCGGCTGGGAGAACAAGAACCTGGTCTACAGCACCTGGAACTCCGGCGCGCCGGACCTGGTGCTGATGAAGACGGGCCAGAGCAACGCCAACCAGGTGCTTCCGCAGGCGATGCTCAAAGAACTGGTCGGCGCCAAGGTCGGTTCGCAACTCGTGATCGAGACCCCGGCGGACTCCAGTGTTCCCGCCGGAGCGTGGGTCGTCGACGTCCTCGGGGTCCTGTAGCCGATTAGGATGGACGGGTGCCTCCGTCCTCGTCTTCGCCTTCCCGTGTGCCGGTCGAAGAGCGCCTGTTCAGTCTCGTGCTGGCGTTGCTCGCGACCGAGACGGGCCTGACCAAGAACGAGATCCTGTCCACGGTTCAGGGCTACCGGCAGCGCTACGTCACCCACGGCGACAACAGCAGTCTCGAGCGGCAGTTCGAGCGCGACAAAGACGACATCCGCGAGCTCGGCGTGCCGTTGGAGACGGTCGAGTCTCCTGGCGACGCGGGCAACAACCAGCTCCTGCGCTATCGCATTCCCAAAGGGGCATACGATCTGCCCGCCGATGTGGTGTTCTCCCCGGAGGAGATCACGCTGCTTGGTCTGGCGGCCACGGTGTGGAAGGAGGGCTCGCTCTCCGGCGAGTCCCGCAGGGCTCTGATGAAGCTGCGCTCGCTCGGCGTCGAGGCCAACGACCCGATCGTCGGGTATGCGCCCCGGCTCCGGGCACGGGAGAGCGCGTTCGAGCCGCTCAACCAGGCGCTCGAACGCAACGCCATCGTGCAGTTCCCCTACCTCAAGCCGGGCGAGAGCGCATCCAGGATCAGGACGGTCGCCCCGCTCGCCATCGTGCAGCACCAGGGCCGCTGGCACCTGCAGGGGATCGACCAGGATGCGCATGGCTCGCGCACCTTCCTGCTCTCGCGCATGGTCGGCCCTGTCAAGATCACCGCGCGCACCTTCGTGCCGGACGGCTCCGACTTCGCCGCGAAAGCTCTCGCCGACCTCGAACGGATCTGGGCGGACAACGTGGCAACCATCGAGGTGACCGCGGGAACGGATGCGGCGACGCGTCTCGGCAAGCGGTACGGGGACGCTGTGCCCGTCGCCGGGGACGGCGAGTCGTTCCAGCTCACGGTCAACTACTCCGACATCAACATCGTCGCCGACCAGTTGGCGAGCTTCGGTCCCGAGGTGCTGGTGCTGGCTCCGGAGGTCCTGCGGCAGGCGGTTCGCGACCGCCTGGTCGCCACCGCGGCCGCGCACGAGGGGAGCGATCGTGGCTGAGCGCCGCAAGCAGCCGATGCAGGCGCAGGACAAGCTCGCCTTCCTCCTCGCGCTCGTGCCGTACCTGATGGACAGAGACAGGGTGAGCGTCGCCGAGGCGGCGGAGCACTTCGGCGTCGACGCATCCCAGTTGCGGGATGCGGTGCGACTGATCGCCGTGTCCGGCATCCCCGGCGAAACCAACCAGTACCAGCCTGGCGACCTGTTCGACATCGCCTGGGACGACTTCGAGGAGAACGACCAGATCGTCCTCACCCACCAGGTCGCCATCGACGACTCGCCGCGCTTCTCGGCCAGGGAGGCCGCGGCCCTCATCGCCGGCCTGCAGTACCTCTCCGCCCTGCCGGAGAACGCCGACCGCGACGTGATCGGCTCCCTGATGGCGAAGCTCGCCCGCGGGGCGTCCGCGGCGCCCAGCCAGGTCGCGGTCGCAGGGTCTGCGACGGATGCGACGCTCGCCACGATCCGGGATGCGGTGGCGAGCGGCACACAGCTCGACTTCGACTACCTCAACTCGCGCGGTGAGCGGGAGCGCCGTCGCGTGGATCCGCTGCGCATCGAGTCGATCGACCAGGACTGGTACCTCCGCGGCTGGGACCACGTCCGCACGGCCATCCGCACCTTCCGGCTCGACCGCATCGACGACCTGCGCGCCACGGACGAGCCGATCACCTACCGTCCGGGAGACGTCACACTGCCGGAGACGCTGTTCGAGGGAACGCCCGACGACCTGCTGGTGACCATCGAGGTCTCCGCCTCCGCCGTGCCGCTGGTCGAGGACTACATCCCGGAGGGTGCAGCCCGGCAGGAGCACGACGGCGTGGTGCGCACGAGCGTCCGCGTCGCGCACTTCCACGGGCTGAAGCGCCTGGTCGCCGGACTGTCCGGCGTGCTCACCGTCCTCGACCCTCCGGAGGCGCGCGCCGTCGTCGCCGCGTGGGCCACCGCGGGCGCGGATCGCTACCGGTAAGTAGGCTGGGGTCATGCCGTGGTGGTCGTGGGTCGTGATCTGGGTCGTGCTCGTACTCGGCCTGCTCGGGATGCTCGCGTACTTCGCCGTCCAGCTGTTCCGCAAACTCATGGCTGCCGGCAGGGAGGCGTCTGCGCTGATCGCGAAGACGGACGTGCTGAGCCGACGCGTCGACGACCTCAACGAGGCGGCCTTCCATCCTGCGGCATTGGCCGATGTCTCCGTGTTACGCGCGGAACGCGAGCAGACGCGTGCCGACAAGGCCGTCGCGAGGCAACTTCGCAGGGATGCCAGGGTCAGACGCGGTAAACTACTCGTCAATGCCGATCCACGTCGGTACACATACCTGATCAAAAAGGATTGACTCATGCTCGGCGGCCTGACCGGATGGCACCTGCTCATCATCCTCGCAGTGATCCTGCTGCTCTTCGGCGCGCCGAAGCTTCCTGCTCTCGCCAAGAGCATCGGCCAGTCGATGCGCATCTTCAAGGGTGAGGTCAACGAGATGAAGAAGGACGGCGACAAGCCGGACGCTTCGTCGGAGACGCCGGCCGACGGCGGCACCACCGCCTCGCCTGAGACGCACACGAAACCGTAGTCGGTGGCCTCCACCAAGCGAGGCAAGAACCGCGAAGGACGAATGACGCTCGCCGAGCACTTCGTCGAGCTTCGCAAGCGCCTCTACCGCTCAGCCATCGCGCTGCTCGTCGGAGCCGTCGGCGGCTGGTTCCTGTCCGGCTACCTCCTGGATGCGATGCGCGTCCCGATCACGGAGATCGCCACGCAGCAGGGCCGAGTCGCCACGCTGAACTACGACAGCATCACCGGCGCGTTCGACCTCAAGATGCAGATCGCGATCACCATCGGCGTGATCATCTCCAGTCCGGTCTGGCTCTACCAGATCTGGTCGTTCTTCGTCCCGGCACTGAGCCGCAAAGAGCTCAAGTACGGTCTGGGGTTCTTCTTCACCGCCGTTCCGCTGTTCCTCATCGGCGCATACGTCGGCTGGCTGCTGGTCCCGCACATCGTGTCGCTGCTCACCAGCTTCGCGCCGTCCGACGACTCCGCGATCATCTCCGCGAAGACGTACTTCGACTTCATCCTGAAGCTGTCGCTGGCGGTCGGCGTGGCTTTCGTGCTGCCCGTGTTCCTGGTGCTGCTGAACTTCGTCGGCGTGCTGAGCGCATCCTCGATCATCAGGTCGTGGCGCTGGGCCATCATCCTGATCGCGCTGTTCACGGCCATCGCAACGCCCGCCGCCGACGTGCTCTCGATGTTCCTGCTCGCCGTGCCCATGGTGGTGCTGTATCTGGCGGCGTGGTGCGTTGCCTGGCTGCACGATCGGCGCGCGGCGAAGGTCGCCGATCGCCTGGAGGCGGAACTGGCGGCATAGCCGGTGTGCGCGGCATAGGCTTGTGCGTGTGACCGATCAGCTCACCCCGGCCGAACGCTATGCGGCGTCGCGCACGCGCACGCGCCAACCTCTTGTCGAGGCCTTCCGCGAACGGCTCAGGTTCGACCTCGACCCGTTCCAGCGCGAGGCGTGCGCGAGCCTGGAGGCGGGCAGGAGCGTACTCGTCGCCGCCCCGACCGGCGCGGGCAAGACGATCGTCGCCGAGTTCGCCGTGTTCCTCGCGATGCGCGAGGCGAGCGCGAAGGTCTTCTACACGGCTCCGATGAAGGCGCTGAGCAACCAGAAGTTCCAGGAGCTGGTGGAGGAGTACGGCTCGGAGTCCGTCGGTCTGCTGACCGGAGACACCAACATCAACTCGCATGCCCGCATCGTCGTGATGACGACCGAGGTGCTGCGCAACATGCTCTACGCCGACTCCGACCTCCTCGCCGATCTCGCCTACGTGGTGATGGACGAGGTGCACTACCTGGCCGACCGTTTCCGCGGCGCCGTGTGGGAGGAGGTCATCATCCACCTTCCCCAGGCGGTGCGGATGGTGTCGCTGAGCGCCACGGTGTCGAACGCGGAGGAGTTCGGCGACTGGCTCCAGGCGGTGCGCGGTGACACGGACGTGATCGTGTCCGAGGAGCGCCCTGTGCCGCTGGAGCAGCACATCCTGATGCGGTCGAAGCTGATCGACCTGTTCGACTCGTCCGGGCTCGCCGCGACCAACCGGGTGAACCCGGAGCTGGTGCAGATGGCGCGCTACGGCGGCCGCGTGCTGAGCAGCAGGCAGATGCGGGATGTGGGCCGCTACCACTCCCGCGGCGGCCGGCCGGACACCTACCGGATGGACAGGGCCGACCTGGTCAAACTGCTCGGCGAGCACAATCTGCTCCCGGCCATCTTCTTCATCTTCAGCCGCAACGGGTGCGATCAGGCCGTGCGCCAGACCCTCCGCTCCGGCGTGAAGCTCACCGAGGCGCACGAGCGCGACGAGATCCGCGCGATCGTCGAGGAGCGCTGCAGGACCCTGCTGGACGAGGATCTGGCGGTGCTCGGCTACTGGGAGTGGCTGGAAGGGCTGGAGCGCGGTGTCGCTGCGCACCACGCCGGGATGCTGCCCGCGTTCAAGGAGGTCGTGGAGGAGCTGTTCCGGCGCAAGCTGGTCAAGGTCGTGTTCGCGACGGAGACCCTTGCGCTGGGCATCAACATGCCCGCCAGGACGGTCGTCCTCGAGAAGCTGGAGAAGTTCAACGGCGAGGCGCGCGTGCCGATCACGCCGGGGGAGTACACCCAGCTCACCGGGCGTGCCGGCCGCCGCGGCATCGACGTCGAGGGGCACTCCGTCATCCAGTGGCAGGACGGCCTCGACCCGCAGGCCGTCGCCTCGCTCGCGTCCCGCCGCAGCTACCCGCTCAACTCCAGTTTCCGGCCCACGTACAACATGGCCGTGAACCTCATCGACCAGTTCGGGCGCGAGCGCACCAGGGAGATCCTGGAGTCGTCGTTCGCGCAGTTCCAGGCCGACCGTGCCGTGGTCGACCTGGCGCGCAAGGTGCGCCAGCAGGAGGAGTCGCTCGCCGGGTACGAGAAGGCGATGACCTGCCACCTGGGCGACTTCCGCGAGTATTCGGGCATCCGGCGCGAACTGAGCGACCTGGAGCGCAAGGGCGCGTCGATGGAGCACGCCTCGCGCGCCGACCGCGACAAGCGCCAGCGCAGGCTCATCGCTCTGCGCAAGCGGATGAAGGAGCATCCCTGCCACCGCTGCCCGGACAGGGAGAAGCACGCCCGCTGGGCGGAGCGCTGGTGGAAGCTGAAGCGGGAGACGGATGCGCTGAGCTCGCAGATCCGGTCGAGGACCGGAGCCGTGGCCAAGGTCTTCGACCGCGTCTCGGACGTGCTCCTGGAGCTCGGATACCTGACCCGCGAGGACGACGTCACGGCCCTCACGGTGCACGGCCGCACCCTCAAGCGCATCTACGGCGAACGCGACCTCCTCGTGGCCGAGTGCCTGCGCAGGAACATCTGGAATCAACTGGATGCGCCGAGCCTCGCCGCGATGGCGTGCGCCCTGGTCTTCGAGCCGCGCCGCGACGAGGGCCTCGCGCACGAGCGCAGCCTTCCGCGCGGGGCGTTCCGGCCGGCCCTGGACAAGACCATCGACATCTGGAGCCGCCTGGACGACCTGGAGAGGGAGAACCGGCTCTCGGGCAGCGAACCGCCGTCGACCAGCCTGGCGATGGCGATGCACGCGTGGGCGAAGGGCACGAGCCTGAACACCGTGCTGCAGGAGGCGGACATGGCCGCCGGCGACTTCGTGCGCTGGACGAAGCAGACCATCGACCTGCTCGACCAGCTCTCCCTCGTTGCCCAGGGGCCGGTCGGGCGCACGGCGCGGCAGGCACTCGACTCGATCAGGCGCGGCATCGTTGCTTACTCATCCGTCGCCTAGCATTTCTGCGGCGAACGCCGAACGGCGTCCTCTAAGCTCTCCACTCGTGACCCCCACCCCGCGCGCCGTGCTGCCCTTGTGGCTCGCACTGATCCTCGCTGCGGGGGCGGGGCCGGTGCTGGATGCGGGGTTCCCCGACCGAAGCTGGTGGCCGCTCACGTTTGTCGGGATCGCGATGGTGCTGCTCGCGGTGCGCGGTCGGCGGGCCGGGTCCGCCTTCCTGGTCGCCTGGGTGGCGGGGGAGTCGTTCTTCCTGTTCCATGTGGCCTGGACGGCGCTGTACCTCGGGCCGCTGCCGTGGGTGGCGCTCGCCACCCTGGAGGCGATCTTCTATGGTCTGGGCGGGATGCTCATCGCTCTCGCCTACCGCTGGGTGCCGCGTGCGTGGCCCACCAGGCTCGGTCGCCTCGTGTTGATTCCGGTGATCGTCGGCGGCCTCTGGACGCTGCGCGAGTACGTGTCGGGCAACTGGCCGTACGGCGGGTTCTCCTGGGGAAGGGTCGCCGAGTCGCAATCGGAGAGCCCCTTTGCGCCGCTGGTGGCGTGGCTGGGCATCTCCGGGCTGAGCTTCGTGATGGTGTGGCTGGTCGCGCTCCTGATCCAGGTGTGCGTCGAGGTGGACCTGCGTGGCGCGTGGCGCGCATCCATCGCGGTGGGTGCTGTCGCGGTGGTGCTCGTCGTCCCTGCCTGGCCCGCGACGACGCAGGGCACCACGAGGATCGCGGCCGTGCAGGGCAACGGCCCGGCCGGCTACTTCGACAACGCGCCGCCGGATGCGGTGCTCAACTCGCAGATCGCCGAGACGGAGCAGATCGAGGACGAGAAGGTGGACATGGTCGTCTGGCCGGAGGGCGCGGCCCAGCCGGACCCGACGCGCGACCCGCAGACGGCGGCGATCCTGGATGCGCTCAGCAAGCGGATGGACGCGCCGTTCATCGTCGGGACGATCACCGCCCGCGACGGGAAGTACTTCAACACCTCCCTGCTCTGGAAGAGCGGTCAGGGCGCGGTGGACTACTACGACAAGAAGCATCCCGTGCCGTTCGGCGAGTACGTGCCCGACCGGGCGTTCTGGCGGCCGTTCGCACCCGACCTCATCGACCTGATCGGGCGTGACTACACCCCGGGCACCAGGGACAACGTGTTCGACGTGAACGGCGTGCGCGCCGGGATCTCGATCTGCTTCGACATCGTCGACGACCAGTTGCTCACCGACATGATGCAGGGCGGAGCGCAGGTCATCCTCGCGCAGACGAACAACGCCGACTTCGGTCAGACCGACGAGAACGAGCAGCAGCTCGCCATCGCGCGGCTGCGGGCGATCGAGTCCGGCCGGTCGCTGGTCAACATCTCCACGGTCGGCAGCAGTCAGATCATCGGCCCGAGCGGGCGGACGATCGCGGAGATCCCGCCGTTCAAGCCGGGCCACATGGTCGCCGACGTGCCGCTCGGCACCACCACGACGCCCGCGACACTGCTGAGCCGGGGCATCGAGTTCCTCGTCGCCGGGCTCGGCCTGTTCGGCCTCCTCGTCGCCTTCACCGCCCGCAAAGCGATCGAGCCCGCAGTTATTCACGCGAAACGCCGCGCCAAGGGTGATTAAGTGCGGGCTCGATGATGTGGATGCGGGGGCAGAGAAAAGGCCGCCCTCACCGGTGCGGTGAGAACGGCCTGGCGTGACGTGGAGGTCAGGCGCCGATCTTGTGCTCGCCCGTGCCGCGGCGAGAGCGCAGGTAGGTGAGCCGCTCCTCCAGAAGCTCCTCGAGCTCGTCGCGGGTGCGGCGTTCGAGCAGCATGTCCCAGTGGCTGCGGGGCACCTTCACGTCTGAGCGGTCGACCTCGACGGGGGTGTCGCCGACCAGCAGGGTGGCCTCGTGGCCGCAGTGCTTGCACTCCCAGGTCTGGGGTGCATCGGCCTCGGCGGAGAAGACCATGTCGGTCTCCTTGCCGCATTCGGGGCAAAGGTAAATGTAACGGGAACGCGGGGAGTACACGACGCCTTCTTCGCTCTGTAAGCTCTGGGCGCCAAGCCTCATTCCGCGCAAACTGCGATCTGCCATTGTGTGGTTCTCCTCTGTGCGCGCGTACTGCACAGTTATAAACCCACAAGCTGGGGGTTCTCTTTCCGTCGGGGCCTTACTCTCAGGGCCCTCTCAGGTCAGATTCGCGCGTCGACCAGCGCTTTCAGTACATCGCAACGGTCGGTGACCAGCCCGTCGACTCCGAGATCCAGCAGGCGTGTCATGGCTGCTGGATCGTTCACGGTCCAGACGTGCACCTCGACGCCCGCTGCGTGCAGGGTGCGCACCGTGCGCGGTGAGACGAGTCGCACGCCGCCCTGCCGCTCTGGCACCTGAACGGCCACCAGGCCGCGGAGGGCGCGGCGCGCAGCAGAGACGGAACCGGCCTTCGCCGCGGCTATCGCGGGGAGGAACCGGGTGACGGAGGCCGAGCTGGCGACGCCGGGGAGCGCATCCACTGCGGCCCTCCTGCGCTTCTCGTCGAAGCTCGTGATGAGCACGCGATCGGTCGCCCTGGCCTTGAGGATCGCGGCCGCCGCCGGGGCAGCGGACGCCGCGTCTTTGATGTCGATGTTGAACCGCGCCTGCGGGAAGGCGTCGAGCGCTTCCGCGAGGGACGGGAAGGTCTGTCCATCGCCCAGTTGGATGCGCCGCAGCTCGGCCATCGTGAGCTGCTCGACCCGCACGGAACGGCCGGCGACGCGCGACAGGTCGGGGTCGTGGCTGATCACGGCGACGCCGTCCGCACTCGCGTGCACATCCGTCTCGAGGTGCGTCGCTCCGGCGTTCAGCGCGCGCAGGAACGCGAGGAGGGTGTTCTCCGGGGCCTCGCTGGCGAGGCCCCGGTGGGCGATGATCCGGGGGAGAGGACCGCTCAGGTACGTCACGCCGGTGGAGTCTGCTCTCCGGGCGGCTCCTCCGTGGTCGGAGCGCCGGTCTCCGGCACGTCCGGGATTCCGGCGTCGGGGATGCCGACCTCCGGAGCCCCCGGCGCCGCCTGCGCTGCAGCGGCGGCCGCCGCCTCCAGCGCCGCGGCGACCTCGGCGTGCGCGTCCTCGGCGGCCGCTGCGGCCTCGGCCTGGGCGGCCTCCGCCGCCTTGGCCACGGCGGGGTCGGGGATCACGGGGGAGCCGGGCACGCCGGGGATTCCCTTGTCTCCGAACGCCTTGCCGATGCCCTGCAGCGCCTGCGTGAGCTCGCTCGGGATGATCCACAGCTTGTTCGCCGGACCCTCCGCCAGCTTCGGCAGCGTCTGCAGGTACTGGTACGCCAGCAGCATGTTGTCCGGGTTCCCCTGGTGGATGGCGCCGAAGACGGTCGTGATCGCCTTCGCCTCGCCCTCCGCTCGGAGCACCGCGGCCTTCGCGTCACCCTCTGCCTTGAGGATCGCGGCCTGCCGCATCCCCTCCGCGTTGAGAATCTCGGACTGCTTGGTGCCCTCTGCGGTGAGGATGACCGCTCGGCGGTCACGCTCTGCGCGCATCTGCTTCTCCATCGAGTCCTGGATGGAGAGGGGCGGGTCGATCGCCTTCAGCTCGACGCGCGATACTCGGATGCCCCACTTGCCGGTGGCTTCGTCGAGCACGATGCGGAGCTGGCCGTTGATGTTGTCGCGGCTGGTGAGCGCCTCTTCGAGGTTGAGGCCGCCGACCACGTTACGGAGGGTCGTGGTGGTGAGCTGCTCGACCGCGCCGAGGTAGTTGGCGATCTCGTAGGTGGCTGCTCGCGCATCCGTCACCTGGAAGTAGACGACCGTGTCGATCGACACCACCAGGTTGTCCTCGGTGATCACCGGCTGCGGCGGGAAGGAGACCACCTGCTCGCGCATGTCGAGGAGCGGCCGCACCTTGTCGACGAACGGCACCACCACGTTGAGCCCCGGGTTCAGGGTCTTGTGGTACTTGCCCAGTCGCTCGACCACGCCGGCGCGCGCCTGCGGGATGATGCGGATCGCCCGGAACAGGGTGACCAGGACGAAGACCACGATGATGACGATGATGACCGTCACCACGATCCCCACGACCAATTGGCTGGCGTCTGTCACGACGCGCTCCTTTCTGTGAAGTCGTCCGCGCCCGCCGAGACAGGGGCGGGCGCCACGACGGCGGTCGCCCCCTCGATCGCGACGACGACGACGTGCTCGCCAGGGACCAACTGCGGCGGTCCCGACGTGAGGCCGGTCGCGAGGCGCGCCGTCCAGGTCTCCCCGACCGCCAGCTTGACCTGGCCGGTCGTGCGCGAGACGGTGTCGACGACCGTGCCCGCCATGCCGATCAGCGCATCCACATTGCTCTTCGCCGGATCTCCGCCGCGTTTGAGAGCGTGCAGGAGCGGTGGCCGGATGAAGAAGATGAGGATGACCGAGAGCGCGGCGGCGATGATGAGCTGCAGCCACCACGGAGCGCCGACCAGGCCGGAGACGAGGCCGCCGACGCTTCCGACGGCGATCATCAGGAAGACGAAATCGAGCGTCAGCATCTCGATGATGATGAACACGAGGATGAGGACGAGCCAGACGATCCAGGCGAAGGATGCGATGTCCACGGCGACTCCCTTCACTGTCGTACTCCGACCGTATCAGGTGGCGAACCGGCGACGCGGAACCCACTTGGTAGTCTCAGGGACGAGAAAACCCATCTTTCTAGGAGTCTTCGTGTCCAACCCTCTCGCTGCTGGTTCCCTCGACGGGAAGCGCGCGCTCATCACCGGTTCGTCCCGCGGAATCGGTGCAGACACCGCCCAGTACCTCGCCGCCGCCGGCGCGCGTGTCGTCATCAACTTCCGCAACAAGGAGGCCCGCGCCGTCAAGCTCGCGGACAGCATCAGGGAGGCGGGCGGCACGGCGATCACGGTCGGCGCCGACCTCACCGATCCCGCATCCGTCTCCGGGATGTTCGACACCGTCCGCTCCGAATGGGGCGGCCTCGACATCCTGGTGCTGAACGCGTCCGGCGGCATGGAGTCCGGCATGGCGGAGGACTACGCGATGCAGCTCAACCGCGACGCGCAGGTCAATGTCCTGACGGCCGCCCTTCCGCTGCTCGACGCCGGTTCGCGCGTCGTGTTCGTGACCAGCCACCAGGCGCACTTCATCAACACCACGCCGACGATGCCGGAGTACGAGTCCGTCGCCATCAGCAAGCGCGCCGGCGAGGACGCCCTGCGCGCGCTCATCCCGGCGCTGACCGAGAAGGGTGTCGAGTTCGTTGTCGTGTCCGGCGACATGATCGAGGGCACCATCACGGCGACGCTGCTCAACCGGCTGAACCCCGGCGCCATCGACGCACGCAAGGAGGCGGCCGGAAAGCTCTACAACGTGAGCGAGTTCGCGGCCGAGATCGCGCAGGCGGTGGTCGACCCCATCCCCGCGGACCACACGCGCCTGGTCGGCGACGTCTCCGATTTCGCGCCGGTCGCCGAATGAAAGCCGCCGACCTCGGGCTGCTGACCGGCGTCTCCACGCCCACCGTGCACCCCGGCGGAACGCGCGCCGTCGTCGCGGTCACGCATCCCTCGCTGGAGGCCGACGCGACGGTCGGTCAGCTCTGGACCGTGCCGCTCACCGGGCACGCCGCCCCCAAACGGTTCACCCGTGGCTTCCGGGACACCGCTCCGCAGTTCTCCCCGGACGGCCGGCTGATCGCGTTCCTGCGTTCCGTGCCGAAGTCCGCCCCGCAGCTCTACGTGGTGGATGCGGCGGGCGGCGAGCCCGTGCAGGTCACCGACAGGAAGCTCGGCGTGTCCGAGTTCGCCTGGGCTCCCGATGCGCGCGCGCTGGCGTTCGTCAGCCGCGAGCCGGAGCAGGGCCGCTACGGCACCGTGGACGGACGGGAGGCCAACGCGGAAGCGCCTCGCCACATCCGCACCCTGAAATATCAGGCGAACGGTCTCGGATACACGAACGACCGGCGTGCGCACGTGTTCAGCGTCCCTGTGCCGGACGTGTGGGGCGAGCCGGTCCCGAAGGCGGCGCCGGAGGCGGACGGGACCACCGCATCCACGCCGCTGGTGGAAGAGCCGCGGCAGTTGACCTCGGGGGAGTGGGACGACGCGTCGGTGGCGTTCTCGCCGGACGGCGCGACCATCGCGTTCGTGTCCGCCCGCCACGACGGCAGGGACGACGATCTGCGCTCCAGCGTGTTCCTGCTCGCGGCCGACGGCTCCGGCGACCCGCGTGACGTCACCTCTGAGCACGGGAACTTCTCCGTCGTCGACTTGGCATACGGTCTGAACGGCGTGCTCTACTTCTCCGCACAGGACGTGGGGGAGAGCGGCAGGGACTTCGTCGGCCGCAACACGGCGCTCTACGCCATCGATCAGCAGGGCGCGATCGACCAGCAGGGCGAGGCGCCGCGGCGGCTCACCGACCCAGAGACGGTCGACCTCACGGAGAGCGCCATCGTGGCATACACTGACGACTCCGTGCTGGTGACCGACCGCAGCAGGGGAGCACTCGCGCTCACGGCTGTGACGTCCAGTGGCGAGGTGCGCCGTCTCACCGATCCGGTGACGGTGGTCGGGGGCGTCGCCGTGGCCGGGGACGTCGTCGTGGCGTCGGTGGCGGACGCGGAGACCGCTGGCGACGTCGCCGTCGTCGGAGACGGCGGGCTGCGGAAGCTCACCGACTTCTCGGCGGCGCTGCGCTCCGCCGGGGTGCTCCCGATCCGCGAGGCGACCGTGACCGCGCGCGACGGATACCCGGTGCACGGCTGGGTGGTCGCGCCGGAGGGGGATGGACCGCATCCCGTGCTGTTGAACATCCACGGCGGCCCGTTCGCGGCGTACAACGGGAGCCTGTTCGACGAGGCGCAGGTGTATGCGGCAGCGGGCTACGCGGTGGTGATGTGCAACCCCCGCGGCTCGGCAGGCTACGGGCAGGAGCACGGCCGGGTGATCCGCCAGGCGATGGGCACCGTCGACCTGACCGATGTGCTCGACTTCCTGGACGGGGTGCTCGCGGAGAACGCGGGCTTCGACGCATCCAGGGTCGGCATCATGGGCGGATCGTACGGCGGCTACCTCACCGCGTGGACCATCGCGCACGAGCACCGTTTCGCCGCGGCCATCGTGGAGCGCGGCTTCCTCGATCCGGAGGGCTTCGTCGGCACGAGCGACATCGGCAGCTTCTTCGGCGACGAGTACGTCGGCACCGATCCTGAGCTGATGCGGTCGCAGAGCCCGCAGGCCGTGGTCGGCGACGTGCGCACCCCGACGCTGGTGCTGCACTCCGCCAACGATCTGCGCTGCCCGCTCGGGCAGGCGGAGCGCTACTACGCGGCGCTCAAGCGCAGCGGGGTGGATGCGGAACTGCTCATCTTCCCCGGAGAGGACCACGAGCTGAGCCGGGCTGGGCGCCCGCGGCACCGCGCGCAGCGGTTCGACGCGATCCTGGACTGGTGGGCGCGGCACCTGCCGAGCGCTGACAACCGTCCTTAACGGCGAGTGGTCCCGAATTGCCGCGGGCGCAGACGCGCGTGCGGCAATTCGGGACCACTCAGTGTGTTAGGCCGCGGCGGGCGCCGAGGTGGCCGCGAGCACGTCCCTGCCGAACGTGAAGGCGCGGACGATGCCGATGATGCCGAGCACGATCAGTGCGATCGCGGCGAAGATCAGCAAGAACAGTGCGGACGACGCCGGCAGGAACAGCACCACGATTCCGGCAAGGATGCTGATGATGCCGAAGGTGATCGCCCAGCCGGACGACGCGGCGCGGCCTGCCTCGGCGATGGCCATGATGCCCTCGATGATCCACGCGACGCCGACGAAGGCGATGGCGAGGATGACCAGGGTCGCGGCGGCGACGGTCACGTTCTTGAGGGCGATGATTCCCGCGAAGACGAGCAGCGCACCGAACACGATGTGCATCGCACGGATGCCGCCGGTGATCCCCTTGCTGAAGATCCCGATGGCCAGCCGCATGACGCCGGCGACGATGAAGTAGATGCCGAGGAAGAACGCGACGACCGCGATGGTCTTCACCGGCCAGAACAGCAGTACGACGCCCAGGATGAGCGCGACGGCACCGCTGATGCCGAGAGCGGCGCGCACGCCGTTGATCGCGCCGCGGGTGAGATCCGCTGCGTTGAGGGCGAACTCTTGGAACGGAGCTGAAGTGGAGCCTGGTGTCGACATGATGATCCCCTTGATCCTTCGGTGCCGCGACATGCTGCGGCTCTCCTGCTGACACTATCGCTCCCGTAGCGGTGGCCACCGGCGTATGACGGCGTTTCCGCGCGGCCGGCGCGGCGGCGGACGGGCGGCGGACGGGGGAGTGCGGAGGCCGCCCATCCTTGCCGTCAGGTGAGGAAAGCTCTACATTAACGACCAGGCACCCGCGACGCCAGCAGCCGCGGTCGTAGATTCGAGGTGCTGTGTGCCTTCCGTGCTCTATTCACTCGGCCGTTGGGCGTTCCGGGCGCGCGGACGGGTGCTGGCGTTCTGGGCCGCCGTCATCGTGGTGTTCTTCGCGACGGCCGGACTGCTGAGCACGGGCACCGACAATACGTACACGATCCCCGGCACCGAGTCGCAGCAGGCGCTGGATGCGCTCGCCAGGACCTTCCCGCAGGTCAGCGGGACCTCCGCGCAGCTCGTGGTGGTCGCGCCGGCCGGCGCGGACGTGCGGGATGCCAGCATCCAACCGCTGGTGGAGTCCGCTGTGGCGGCGATCGGGGAGGTTCCGCAGGTGTCGAGCGCGACCTCGCCGTACGGTTCGAGTTCGACTACGAACATCAGCTCGGACGGCGCGGCGGCGCTCGCGCCCATCCAGTTGTCGGTGGCGCAGAGCCAGGTGCTCGACAGCACGAAGGATTCGCTGCAGGCCGAGGGGAGGAAGCTCGCCGCATCCCTGCCGCACGGATCGCAGGTGGCGGTGGGCGGACAGCTCTTCGCGCAGACCGACACCGGAATCAGTGTGACGGAGCTGCTGGGCATCGCGGTGGCGTTCGTGGTGCTGGTATTCACGTTCGCGTCGTTCGTGGCCGCTGGGCTGCCGCTGGTCACGGCGCTGCTCGGGGCAGGGCTGTCGCTGTCGCTTATCTTCGTCGCGACCCGGTTCACCACCATCACGTCCACCACGCCGCTGCTCGCGCTGATGCTGGGCCTGGCGGTGGGGATCGACTACGCGCTGTTCATCATCTCCCGGCACCAGGACCAGCTCGAACACGGCGTCGAGCCGGAGGAGTCCGCCGCGCGAGCGGTGGCGACAGCGGGGTCGGCGGTGGTGTTCGCGGCCATGACCGTCATCATCGCGCTGCTCGGCCTGTCGGTGGCCGGCATCCCGTTCCTGACGACGATGGGGGTGGCCGCCGCGCTGGCCGTGGGAATGGCCGTGGTGATCTCGATGACGCTGACGCCGGCGCTGCTCGGGTTCGCGGGGATGCGGGTGGTGGCGAAGCGGTATCGCGGGGTGCGGGAGGGGGCCGGGGTCGAGGTCGCCGACGAGCCCGTCACGCGCGGCTTCTTCCTCGGCTGGGTGCGCACGGCGACGAAGTGGCCGATCGTGACCGTGCTCGCGGTGGTCGCGCTGCTCGGACTCGCGACCGTTCCGGCCGCCCAGCTCAGGCTGGCGCTGCCGGATGCCGGGTCGCTCGACACGCACGAGCCCGCCAGGATCGCGTACGACCTCATCGGGACGCATTTCGGCCCAGGGTACAACGGTCCGCTCGTCGTGACCGGGCAGATCATCCAGAGCACAGACCCGGTCGAGCTCATGGACGAGCTGGCCACCGAGATCCGGAGCGTTCCCGGTGTCGCGGCGGTGCCGCTGTCGACCCCGAACCAGCCGGGCGACACCGGAATCGTGCAGGTGATCCCTGTCGGCGGTCCGGACTCGGAGCAGACCAAGGACCTCGTCGCGGCCCTCCGCGGGATGCACGAACACTTCCTCGCCGAGTACGGCGTCGACCTGTCGGTCACGGGATACACGGCGGCCGGCATCGACATCTCCGCCAGACTCGGTCAGGCGCTGCTGCCGTTCGCGCTCGTGGTCGTCGGCCTGTCGCTGGTGCTGCTCGCGATGGTGTTCCGCTCGATCGTCGTTCCTGTCACCGCGGCTCTCGGCTACCTCCTGTCGGTCGGCGCCGCATTCGGGGTGACGAGCCTGGTGTTCGAGAGCGGTTTCCTCGCGGGCCCGCTCGGTGTGAGCTCTCTCGGCTCGGTGATCAGTTTCATGCCGATCATCCTGATGGGCGTGCTGTTCGGGCTGGCGATGGACTACGAAGTGTTCCTGGTCAGCCGGATGCGCGAGGACTACGTGCATCACGGAGCGGCCAGGCGCGCAGTGGAGCAGGGCTTCGTCGGCTCCGCGCGGGTGGTGACGGCGGCGGCACTGATCATGTTCGCGGTGTTCGCCGCGTTCATCCCGGACGGCGACGCGTCCATCCAACCGATCGCCCTCGGGCTGGCGGTGGGCGTGCTGATCGACGCGTTCGTGGTGCGGATGACCCTCATCCCCGCGGTGCTGGTGCTGTTCGGCGACAGGGCGTGGTGGATGCCGGTCTGGCTGGACCGTGCTCTGCCGTCCTTCGACGTGGAGGGCGAGGCGCTGCAGGAGGAGCTCGCCGCCGCCGACTGGCCGGAGCCGGGGGAGCGGATCGCGATCGCCGCGTCGGAGGTGGCAGTCGGACGTCCGTGGCGACCGGTGGTGAGCGGCATCGACGCTGTGGTGCCCGCCGGGGATGCGCTGGTGGTGTGCGGCGGAACCGCGAGCGCGCGCACCGCGGTGCTGCTGGCGCTGGCGGGGCGGGCGCGCGTGGGAGGCGGGCGACTGAAAGTGGCCGGGTACGTGCTCCCCGCGAAGTCCGCGGCGGTGCGGCGGGCGGTGGGCGTGGCGCGGCTCGGCGGGGGCGGCGCGGGTGCTGTGGATGCTGGCGGTGTGGATGCTGGCGGCGTGGATGCTGGCGGCGTGGACGCAGACGGTGTGGATGCAGACGGTGTGGACGCAGACGGTGTGGACGCAGACGGCGGGGGAGGCATGAACGCTGCCGCTGCGGTGCGGGCGGCCCTGCAGGGCGGGGTGCGCGTGCTGGTGGTCGATGACGTGGATGCGGTGCGCTGGCCGAGCGAGCGGGCTGCGGTCGCGAACGTGCTCAGGAGGGCGGGTCGCCGTCGTGCCGAAACGGTCGGCACGGTGCGGGAGGATGCGGTGCGGGAGGACGGGGCCGGCCCCGCGCATCCACTGACGATCGTCGTGTCGTGCATGGAAGCGGACGGCGCCGATGACGTGCTGCCAGGGGGCATGAAACGTTTCGTGCTGGACCTCGACGCCCGTGGAGGGTCGAGCACGGCACCCGCGACACCCGCGACACCCGCGGCGGAGCCGGAACGGGAGCTGATCTGACATGGGCGGCAGGGCGTTCACGGCGCGGTTCGGGCTCGAGAAGATCGGGCCGTTCACGGTCGTCGGCTTGTTGGTTCTGCCGCTGGTGGTCGGCGGACTGCTCATGCTGGCGCTGTGGAATCCCAGCCAGAACCTGAACAGGGTGACAGCGGCGATCGTCAACGACGACCTTCCGGTGAGCGTGAACGGTCAGACGGTGCCGCTCGGGCGGCAGTTCGCGGCCGGGCTGATCGGCGGCGGGGCGTCGTCGGCGTCCGGGCAGCAGGGGGCGTCCCCGGACGGCTCCGCGAACGACACCGCGAACCTCTCCTGGGTGCTCACCAACGACTCCGACGCGAAGGACGGACTGGCCGCCGGGCGGTATGTGGCGGTCGTGACCATTCCGCCGTCGTTCTCCGCAGACGCGACCTCGATCTCCGGGCCGGCGGCCGACGCGAGGAAGGCGACGCTGCACGTGACGACGAGCCCGGCCTCAGCGCTTCTCGACCCGACCGTGACGGCGGCCGTGGTGCAGGCTGCGACCACCTCGCTGAACACGCAGCTCACCAGCCAGTACCTCAGCAATGTGTACGGCGCGTTCAACACCATCGGCGAGCAGATCGGACAGGCGGCGACCGGGGCGCAGAGCGTCGCATCCGGTGCGGACTCGCTCGCGTCTGGCGCACAGTCGGCGGCGTCGGGGGCGGCGTCTCTGTCGGCCGGGCTGGTGCCGCTCGACGCCGGCGCGAGCAGCCTCGCTGCCGGGCTCGCCGAGCTCAGCGCCGCCGCCGCACCGCTGCCAGGCCAGACCGAAGCGTTGGCGCAGGGTGCAGGAGGGCTCGCGGGCGCGGCGGGGACCGCATCCGGGTCGGTGGCGCAGGCGACGCAGCGGTTCTCCGCTGTCGTAGCGCGGATCTGCCAGACGCCGGGAAGGCTGTGCGACGACGCGACGAACGCGCTGGCGTCGCTCGAAGCCGCGAAAGGGGGAGTCGCGCAGTTCGCGGCGGGCGCGGATCAGGTCGCTGCCGGAAACGCGGCGCTGGCCTCTGCGATGCCCACGCTCGTCGCCGGAATCGACTCGTCGGCGTCGGGGGCGGCGTCCGTCGCCTCCGGCGCCGCCCAGGCGGACTCGGGGGCGAGCACGCTGGCGACGGGGACCGCGTCGGTAGCGGCGGGGGCGACACAGGTGGATGCGGGAGCGACGCAACTCGCCCAGAGCCTGGCCGAGGCGGCGCAGAAGATCCCGGCATACAGCGACTCCGACATATTAACGCTGTCCGCGGTCGCGGCGCACCCGGTTGACGACGCGACGGTGCGCGGCCACGACGATCGGCAGACGGCGCCGCTGCTCGCAGTGATCGCCCTGTGGGTGGGAGGGCTCGCCACGGCGCTCGCCCGTCGCTCCGTGCCGACGAGCGAACTGCTGTCGACACGCTCATCGGTGCGCCTGGCAGCGCAGAGCGCCTCGCTCACAGCACTGGTCGGCGTCGGCCAGGGCGCGCTCGTCGCGGCGGCCGCGCAGGTGGGACTGGGCCTCACACCCGGCGGCTGGCTGGGGTTCACGCTGCTGTGCTGTGTGACCGGCGCGGTGTTCGGGCTGCTGAACCAGGGGCTGGCTGCCGCGTTCGGCGCGGTCGGGCGGCTGGTGGCGGTGATCGTGGCGCTTGTGGCGTTCGGGGCCGGGCTGACGTCGACGGTGCCGCCGGTGCTCGCGGGGTTCGCGGGGTCGCTGCCGACCGCATCCGGATTGGCCGTGCTGCAGCTGGGGATCGGGATCGGGGATGCAAACGGGGGAGCGCTGGCGGGCGCGGTGGTGGCTGTGGTGGCGTGGGGTGCCGTCGGCCTGGCGCTGGTGTGGGCAGGGGTCGCGGCGCGGCGGGGGATTCGAGTGCGGGGGCGAGCAGTGGATGCGGGTGGGTCGTTTGCTGGCGCTCAGATTGAGCAGGGGGATAACATTCGCCAACGAGAGAGGGGCTGCTAATGAGCATCGGTGAACCTCCAATCTGGACAACCTACTTCGACGAGGTCGAACTCCCGGAGCCGGTGAGGGTTGCGATAGGACGGGCCGCCGAACGAATCGGCGAAGTGGACGTCAACCGACCGGACGGGCAGGCAACCGCATTCGAGCCGTTCGACGTCAGTGCGCCTGTCGATCCGCTGGACGTTATCCGGCCTGTGGAATTCGCCTTCCGTTTGCAGGGCGAGGAGGACCGCCAGTGGTCGCCGGTGTTCCGCAGCTACTTCGTGGAGTCGGTCGCTGCTCTGGCGCTGACGAGGGCCCGGTCTGGGCTGCCTCCGCTCGCGAGTGAGGATGTTGTCACCCTGCTCCGTGACGGGCTGAAGGTCTTCGAACCGTTCTGCGCTCCCGCGTAGACGGACGCTGCACTCATGCCTCATACGAAACTCTCGCGGTGGCCGCCTGAGGACGAGCCAGTGGGCAAGCGCATCGTGCGCTACGAACTGGGCATCCAGCGGTGCGCCTACATCGGCGCCGGGTACGGTGGCGTGTTCCTCCTCGCGGGGCTGGGCGGAGACCGAGTCTTCGCAACCACCTGGTGGTGGATAGAGCCAACGCTGGCGTCGGTGCTCACGCTCGGCATCCTCCTGCTGGCATGGGCCTACCTGAGCTTTGCGTGGGCTCTGCGCGATCTCCGACTGCGAGCCTACGACGCAACGCCTCCTGTAACGGCCGGCACATATCCACGCGTCGCGCACTGGATGTATGTGGCCTCATTCGTTCCGCTCGTTGCCGCCACGATGATCGTGCTCGCGTCGACCTGGATAGCGGCAAGCGCCCAGATGCCGGAGCCCGCGCAGCCGACGACCGTTGTGCCGTCGTCCACGCCGTGACGCTGAGGCGGGGCGCCCTGCGACGCCCGATGTTGGGTAGCTGATGATAATGATTTCGTAGCAAGGGCGGTGTTGGGGATTGCCAGCGATTCGGCCATCGTGGTGCCCGACGCGCGAATAGAGGCGAATCGGGACCCGTGTCGACGACTTGGTCTCGCACCCTGGTTCACTGGTTGAGTGCAGCACGCTCATCTCGCTTGAGCTGCGCGGGCAGGGTGCGGGTCGGAGGTGCTGAACCGAGGGACCGACGTTGAGGCCGGGTATCGGGACACCACCGCGACGATACTCGTTCAGGGAACGAAGAACTTCGCCCTTCTTCTGATGAGCGCTGGAGATTTTGCTCGCGCCCGGGAGGCGACGCTCCTGTGCAGGCGACGCTTCGTCCAGACCTAGAGTGCTGAGCTCGCCTGCAGCGGTGGAAGCTTCGATTGGTCAATCATCCACGTGAGTTCTGATCGGTTCCAGAGTGCCGCTTCGGTTTCGATCAACTGGATAGACCATTCGACAAGGGTGCACATGGAGCGACCCCGGTACATGTCTATTGTTGTGGGATCCCACGGTTCCGGGTTGGTGCGTCGGACCAGTGGTGGGTCATTCGCAGCGCCGTTGCAATACACGAATCGCCCCCAGTTGTCGTGACTGAGGGGCAGCCATCCCTCTGCGAAGTCAAGTGTGTCGGGCTCGTTGTCCGGGTCGCTGATCAGTTTCATTAGCGCGTCGTATCTCGAGAGCGCGTCCTCCAGAGAGGAATTCTCTAGGTATGGGATCGGTGGGGCGGACGCGTCGTGTGCGGAGGGCGCGTGCCATCCGTTGGACCACTCGAACCATGTGACAAGTTCGTCGGGAGCCCCCAGTTCGTGCTCGGCGAGCAGTTGTCTGACACGGCGAGCGGATAGTCCGGGCGCAAGCATTTGAGACAGAGGAACCCCTGCATTTGTCAGGGTGGAGTGGAGCTGATCAAGAAGAACGGTAAGAGCGGGTGCTCCGGCTGGGATTGCAGATGGTCCGTCGGCGGTTTCGACAATCACGCGGCTCTCATCTCTTGGCGTAAACGGGCGGAGGAGCTGGAATCTTGGGCGGAAGCGCAACCACGAGGAACTGTCGCATTAGCGTGTCCGTTGCTGGCACGCCAGCGAAGCATGCCCGGGCGAATGCACAGTGCAGTGTATGGGCGAAGCGTCTCGTAGGTATCCCGCGTTAGGCGTGCCGGTACCGGCTTGCCGCCCCCATCAGCTTCGTGAACCGCCGACGCGGCGCGTGTCAGCGCAAATAGCCCTAGGCCGAGCCCGAGCAGAGTGATAACAATGAATCCCGCGCACCACACAAGGGATTTGACCAATCCGCCGCCTGTAGCGATGACTATTAGCGGAGTTCCAAATACCAGAAGAAGCAGGACGATTGCGCGCGCGACGCGCATCGAGCGAACGAGTCCGAACACAGTCATGCTCTCACCATTCAAATCGCGGAGGTCCGGCGCTTATCAATTGAAAGCCACCAACCAGCGACGAGAATATCGGGCCTCCCGGGATCACAGCCACGAGAAAGCCGAAACCGCCAATTGCAAGGTTGGCCCAGCATGAGCTGTCGAGTCCGGTGGCAGCGCAACCCGCGAGGGCCCCAACCATGCCAACACCTGCAGCTACATAGGCAGTGTACATAGAGGCTGCCAATAGAAACGGTGCTGCCTCTGGACCGACGGACCTAAATTCAGGCAGCTAAACCCGCAGTCACAAAGGGCCGATAATGCACATTATGTCAGCTTGTAACATAGCTATACGCAAATTCTGCAGATAGCCCTAAATCGTGTATCCCCCACTCGCATCAACGAATACTCGATCTGATCGGCACTTTCTTGGCGCAGCGAGTCTTCAGTGGAATGTGGACTACACCACGGAATCGTTTTGTCGCTCGCTCCAGTAATGCGCGTCTGACCGGTACTTTCTTCCTTGCTACCTGCACGGATTGCGGATAGTCTGCAAGAAATGCAGACGGCTTGGGAGGCGAAATGGTCGACAAGATTGGTGGCCTCTCGTTCCTGCCGCTGCCCGATCGTGGGCCCGATAAGGATGCCTTCCTAGGCGAGGTTCTGACGGGTTGGAAGCGTCAACAGTTCACTAAGAACTTCGCAGAGAAGACCATCTCGCGACGGGTGAAGCGCGTTCTTGCATTCTGCGATTTCACAGGCAAGTTCCCGTGGGAATGGATGCCGGTTGACGCCGACGACTACTTCTCCCACCTCGTCAACGTGAAAGGCCTCGTCCAAGAGACGATTCGTGCCTATCAAAGCGATATCTCGCTATTTTGCGAGTACGCGACAAGTGATAGCTACCCGTGGAACGAATCCTGCGGCCGGATTTTCGGCACGCCGATGTCTCAGGTCATCACCGATCTGAACAAGGCACGGCACACTCAGGAAGCCACGATGGGGCCCGAGAAGCGGCCATTTGAGCTGGACGAACTTCAGCAGTTCTTTGACTTTGCAGACGACGAGGTGCGGAGGATCATCAAGTCGAGGGTGAAGGGCGGTCTCGCGGCTTGGCGGGACGTCACGGCGCTAAAGGTCTGCTACGGCTGGGGGCTCCGTCACGACGAACTGCGAAAACTCCAGTTGGTCGACTTCTCCCCGAGTGCGAAGGCACCATACTTCGGCGACTACGGTCTTCTCAGGATCCGCAACGGCAAAGCCAATAAGGGCGCACCCAAGAAGCAGCGGACGGTCCAGACCCTTCTCGACTGGGCAGCAGAGGCGGTCGCCGACTGGGTGGAGTATGGACTCCCCCGCTTCGGTGAGCCGATTACGCATCTCTTTCCGACCTCCTCGGGCGGCCTGGTAGCCGAGAATGACCTCTACATCCGGTTCAGGGGCTTCGTTGATTCGCTCCGCCTCGAGCCGGGCCTCGATGTCCATGGACTGCGGCGGTCCTACGCCACACACATGATCACCGTCTACGGCTATGACGAGAAGTTCATCTCGATGCAGCTCGGCCACGTGAACACCTCGACGACAACGATCTACACGCTCCCCTCAGCCGACTTCGCCGCAAGCGAGATGCAGCGGGTGCTCACAAAGGATCTCCTCAAGAGCAAGGGCAGACTCCTTCTCAAACCAGCCAGGAAGACAGGAAGGACACCACGATGAAGCATCAGATCGAGTACAAGTTCCATGTTCGGGAGCTGATGGCTCGAGTCGGAATCCACTCCAGCCGGGACCTGGTTGAGCCACTCCGCGACCGCGGAATCACCCTCTCTGAATCGCAGATCAACCGGATCGTCGCCCATAACCCAGAACGCATCTCATTCCAGGTCCTCGCCGCGCTCTGTGATGTCTTCGGAGTCGAAATGAACGAGCTAGTCACGTTTACCAGCAGTGAGGTTAAAACGACGCGCCGCAGAGTAGCCGGCGACGGCACAGACGTTCCGCTCCTAGAGGCGTACCGGCCGGTTCGAGCCCGCATCCGGCGCCCCGGTGATGACTGAGTTCAAACCGCGGGGTCGACCCCGCACGAACACGACTGGATTCAGCTGTGACCGCTGCGGCCGCGAAACAGGCAAGATCCGCGTCCGGTGGCCGGATGGAAGAATCTGCGGCATCTGCTTCACCAACGCTGTCCACACCTACGGGACCTGCCCTCTCTGCGACGAGAACAGGATGCTACCTGGCCGGTATGAAACGGGCGACGACATCTGCGCGGACTGTGCCGGGATCAGAACCAACCTGACCTGCGACAACTGCGGACTCGAGCGCGAACGATTCCGCGGCGGACACTGCATGGTCTGCGTCCTTACCACCGAACTGACCGCCCTCCTCAAACCTAACGATCCACCGGATCTTCGACTTAAACGCCTCATCACTGTTCTCACCGCGGTCGAGCGCCCCGAGAGTATCTACACCTGGCTACGCACCAGCGGCGGCGCCTCTACCGCGTTGCTGCGCCGCATCGGAGACCGCGAAATCACGTTGTCGCACGAGGCATTCGACGCGCTCCCGAAAACCCACGCGGTCGAGCACCTTCGGGCCATTCTGACGCACAACCGGATGCTCCCCGCGCAAGAGGATCGACAGCTCGCCATGTTCGAGCAATGGCTCGACGAGCGTCTCGAGCAGCTCGAGACAACACCAGAGATCCACTCCCCCATCGAACGATTCGCGAAATGGCACCACCTCCGCCGACTCAAGGCAGAGTCGTCGGAGACGAAGAACATGAACTACGCGATGCGGAACGCGAAACAGGAGATCACCGAAGCAGGCAAATTCTTGCGTTGGCTTCTTGACGAGCACGGCAAAACGAGCGCCTCGATGGGTCAGGTCCACATCGACCAATACTTGTCAGAAGGAACCTCGACGCGGAAGCATATTCGCAACTTCATCCGCTCCCTCAGTCGCGAGAAGAGCGTTACCGGGGTCGACGTACCCGTCCGCCAGGCGCAGACCACGCCGATGCTGACCCAGGGACAGCGCCTCGATCACATAAAGACACTGCTCGAGACGGTCAACATCAGCGAGTCCATCCGGCTTGCGGGCCTCATCTTTCTTCTCTATGGCATTCCAATTGGCCGGCTCTGCATGATGACCGTTGACCAAGTCGAGGTGAAACCGAACATCGGCATCAGGGTCACGTTCGGACGGAACCCGGCGCCCGTCCCCGACGAGTTGATCCCGCTATTCCTCGCTCACCTCGACGCACGGGATCGCGGCGGCACCGTGAACACAGGAACGAACTGGCTCTTCCCCGGCACCAGGGCAGGGCGTCCCCGCTCCCCAAATACGCTCCTGGCCCACTTACGAGAACGCGTCGGAATCGACCTCCAAGGCGTCCGGAACACCACTATCCGCGGACTGGTTGAAGAGATCGACCCCACGTCTCTCTCCCGCATGCTCGGTTACAGCAAACAGATCATGGCCAAGCACGCCACTGCAGCCGCGGTCCCCTGGTCGAGCTATGTCATCGACAAGAACCCGCAGTATGCCTCCGAGCGTCCCCGTGGGGACAGTCCGAAATTGCGACGCTAAGCAATTCCGCCTTCGTAGGCCGAGCGACGCTGACAGTTAAAAGTGACGCATCGGCAAGGTGATCTTTTGGCGTGGCATTTTAGAACTCAGCCTCGATTGCTCCGACTGCTATCGGCGCCGCAAGTCTGGAGCGGGGCTGGGAAGGAGGTCGCTTAGATCAACCTCAAGTGCCTGAGCGATCCCTAGCAACGAGCGAAGGGAAGGGTTGACCGGAGCACCCGGCCTCGACTCCCCCTTCTCATACTTCTGATACGTGAAGCGAGTGAGTCCCGCACGGTACGCAACGTCTTCCTGACTGAGGTTCAAACGCTCCCGAGTGGCGCGGAGGGAGGTAGCGAATCGCTGAGCGTACTCGCTCCAGTCCGCCCCAGGTTCCTTGCCTCGTCGTGCCACGCTTCAAGCGTCGCGAAGACGGGCTTCGGGTATGGCCTATTCCGTATGGCATAATTTCGTTGGCCATACGAAACAATCGACTTCTGCCGGATCACCTCCACTCTGCACGTGTGCTGCCCGCCTTGAGGACGCCGGTCGCACCGCGGGGCGGACCCGACCCGTGCGACCGCGATTGTGATGGTGAAGGTGCCGAACAAGGCATTCCCGACTTGGTGGCGCGGCGCCCCCCACCCGCCGCCCGCCTCATGGAAGTACACTTTCGAGCTGTTCACCGGAGATGACACAGGCGACGAATGGGCCCTTGCCGCTGCGATCTTCGTTGCCCAATATCGCCGACGTCACCCTTACGGCCCTACCTTCCGCGAGCTCTTCGAGCACCTCCTGGAGGACACCGGCGGGGTTCCCGCACGACTTCCGCGGGAATGGGATCGGCTTGAGCGAAGTCACGCCAACGGAGGGTTTCGAGGACACGTAACGCTCGATTGGCGACGGCGCGGCTACATCGGTTTCGACAAACACGTCACCCGTAGTCTTCGAGTGGGCCCGCGCTTTCGCGAACGATCTCGCCAGCTCCAGAAGGCTCGGAGGCTCGAACGTGAAGGCGTTTCTGACGAACAGGTTGTTTCTCCGATCGCATCGGAGCCAATCGCAGGACCGACGCCTTCCATATGGTTGGCAGTTGATGCATCCGGCCCCCTCGAAGGCTTAGGAGAAGTTGCTCTGACCGCCGACGAAGTACTCGCACGACTACACGTCACACCTTCCGCCCTAAAGCGATTCCGTGAGGCCGGTTACCTCCACGCAATCGACTACGACGGTGAAGTGCGGTACCCCGCGTGGCAGTTCGCCAGCCAATTGAATCGTCCGGTTCTTCCAGGAATCGACATTGTCGCCACGGCGATACCGCGAGATTGGGAGCCCGCCCTGGTTCAGGCTTTCATGCGCACGCCGCTCGAAGACTTAGAACTCGACGGCGACCGCCAAACCCCTGTGCAGTGGCTCGATCGGGGTGGCGATCCGGTCACCGTCGCGGCAGTACTCAAGGCGCGCCGGCAATGACCACAAACAGAGCACCCCACCAAAGCGCTTCCGAGCGGCCCCTGCACCGAACCAGGGACCCAATCTCGAACGGTGAGGCCAAGGCACTCGAGAGCCTCATCCGTGCGGCACAGTTGCGCGGCAGAGATATGAAACTGGTCATTGCACTACTTCGCACCATGGCTGAGTTTGTAGCGGACGGCCATGACGCGGTATCCAGATCGAACGCACCTGCGGTCGCGGCGGAGGAGCTGAATCGCGATGACCCTCAGGCGAGCTCGATCGTGGACCCGAACCGAGGCTTGACGATATCGCCCACTTTGAAGGCACTTCTGAGCGCAGTGATCGACTCCCTCAGCGATGACGAGGCGGCACGCCACTTATCAATTGGCGTCCGTCAGGTGCGTCGTCGCGCCCTCGACGGCAGCCTCTATTTCTTCCGCGTTGGACGCAAGCGCAGGTACCCGCGTTGGCAATTCGCTGACAACCGCTACGTGTTGCCCGGCCTCACCGCTGTCGCTCAGGCTCTACCTCGCCATTGGTCGCCCGAACGAGCGCAGGCATTCATGGAGAACCAAGATCCTCGTCTTCGCCTTCGTGGCACCTCTCGATCTCCCGTCGAGTGGCTGCGGTCCGGCGGGGACCCGTCCCGGATTGCCGAGCTAATCGCTGGCATCCACATTGTCGATGACAGTGCAGAAGTAGACCACCTTGCCGGACAAGAACGCGGTGACACGGCTGCGGGACCCGGCGAACCGGACGGCACAGCGAGGGACCCGGGCCCCGCGAAATGAAGGGATCGCGATTGTTCCTGGCGACAATTTCTTCAATCTCCACGATCTACTTATGAAGAGCAACGGAGCGAGGCCCTGGCTTCGAGCTGAGGACGAAGCCCGCAGACTACCGATCAATCAGGTCGTCGTGCGCCTTCGCGCCGTATTAGGCGCGCGACTGGTTGCTTACATCGGGAACGTCACAATCACGAGCGTCGTACGAGAGTGGGCCGACGGGAAAGCCGTTCCGGATGCTGAGAACGACACCCGGCTCCGAACGGCCGTTTACGCGCTGGGCATCCTTGAACTGTGCCTTGACCCGGTAACCATCGGCACCTGGTTCAAGGGGATGAACCCGGTCCTGGGCGACGAGTCGCCCGCGCGCTTCATCAGAAACGCTGCACCAGATGCGGCGACCGATGTTCTAGTAGCCGCGCGTTCGATGCTGATCAATTAGCGCCCATCCCGCGGAAGGACGTCGTGCCCTCCGGCCTTGCCAGGAACCGAAGCACACGTGAGTGAGGCATTCAGATGCCTTCGCGCCGGGAGATGAGCATGCGCTCCATAAGCCGACATCCTTCTGGCGCCTCGCGTTGTCGTGGGCGCAGGCTATCGTTCGCGCCGTCTCTGTGCCTGCCGACCCGGTCTCAAATGGTGTTGACTTCATCGAGAGCGGAAGCAGTCTTGATTCGAGAGGGTTGATAGTGTCGCAGCCACATCAGATGCCGAGTCCGACTGGAGTGCGTATCGCCGGCGACGAGTACCAGTGGCTTCACGTTTGGAGGGCCTGTCTCCAGATCTTGCACGACCAGGTCAACGGCTCCGCGAACCCCGGTGCCTCAGTTGGCGTCGAAGAGCCGGGCGTTGGCAATGGCGATGACTTAGTGATCCACCGCGCCGCGCCGCCACACTCCTACGGCCAGGTCAAGTACACGGTCGACGCTTCAACGCCAGTGAACCTCGACTATCTCAAGCGCAGTGGAGTCCTGAAAAAGCTGGTCGCGACACACCAAGCTCTGACGGCCGATGGGACCCCGTGCGAGATCCGGTTAGTAACCAACCGAGGCATCGATTCGGCTGACGTGCTTCTGCGGGATCGCGATGGCCGTGATGGCCGTCTCGTTCCACGGGCGGCGCAGGGAGGGCCCAATTCAATACGTGGAGTTGCTCGCAAGGAGTGGGCAGACGCGGCAGAGGTGGACGAGGACGCTTTGCTCGCGTTTCTCAACGTCTTCTACCTCGATCTCGGCTTCGACGTCGAACGACTCAGGCAAGAAGTCAGTCTCCTCATGACCGCCAACGGCCTCAAATCCGACCCCGCATCGGTAACGCTGGCGACGAACTGGGTTCACGGCAAAGTAATCAGCGGCCAACGCGAGTTGTTTCTCGCGGACATCAAATCCGCAATCGCCGAGCTCGGCCTTCTAGCTGGCACCCCTTGGACGACGGCTTCCATCGCTACGCTCGCGCACGACCCCTTGGCCGACCAGGCCCTAGCGGCTGTCGATTGGGTCGATCGGATGGATGGCGATTCGCCCTGGAATCGCGTGCAGCCTGAGCCGCCGAACACATTCGAGGACCTCGCGAGGGACCTAGACGCCCTGATCGCAGGTGTGGGGACCCACCGACGCGTTCTGCTGACTGGCAGCTTCCGTCAAGCAACCGGCTTTTACGTCGGTTCGGTCTTCAGACAGGTTCTCGGCTACGATGTCGCGATCCGTCAGAGGGCGGATCTCTGGTCTAGTGAGGCACCGACTCCAAGTTTCGCGGTCGCGGTGGAAGAACGGGACCTCGCCGGCGGTGACGACGTCGCCATCGTGGCCAACATAGCGACGGAGATAACCGACGATGTTGCCACTTGGGTGCGGGACCAAGACCTGCCCGTCGGAAAGCTTCTGGCCCTGACACCTGCACACGGTGCTGGACCAAACGCTGTGAACGGTCCCGGTGACGGTCATGGGCTCGCGATCGCAATTCGCGATCTCGCTCGGCGGAACGCTTCGGGTGGCGGGCGCACCCACCTTTTCCTTGCGGGACCCCTCGGACTGTCGATCCTTCTTGGACATCATTGGAGTCGAGTTGGGACGACGGAAGTCTACGAGGACACCAGGCCAGGGTACGTGCTGGCCTACGAGGTGATCGGCTGAATTGTGACGGTGTAACTAGCGATCGACCTTCGTGATGAGTTCGATGCGCTGTAGGCGGGACGTGGTGACTGCCCACGCGGCAAGGGCGACGCCTCGATCCGTGCTTCGAGCGACAACCGACAGGAACGATGTAAAGCCGAGCTCCGGATCCTCTAGATGTTGCCTATAAGTTCCGAGGTCTGCATCGCTCGGCATCAGCGATCCATGAGGATGGGTATGCCAGTCGCCAATCCATTGGGCCTCGTCTGCATTCCAGGCATCCGTAGCGAGCGATTGCGCGTGAGTCAGGTCCCGCAGAAAGAAGTCGCGCCTGTGGACCGCATACGGTCCGGGATCACCTGCTACCGAAACCAAGAACCCGCCAGACTCTAGATGACCCAACAGAATCCCGCCGGTTTCCACCACCGTGTCGCCAGTAGCAACCTCCAACACGATTGCGTCGATCGCGCCCTTCTGCAGGACCGCCCGGCTGGGAATCGAAGTCAGCTGATCGAACAAGTCGCGCATCCAAGTCGTGGCGGTGGTATGGAATCCCAGCGGAGCTCGCCGGCGTACGTGAGGTCGAACGGAGGCGTGAGACCAGGCTGCGGGCGCAATCCCAGGAGCGCATGCTCACCCGGCAGTTGTTGCGTTGCATCCCCGTGGAGCGACTCGAGAAGGGTAGCCACGGTGACCTTCGCAGCCAGGTTTCCGACAAGGCTCAGATCGTGCGGTATCGCCGTCATTGGCTTGTGAACCAGACCCGTCCCATATGCGAGTTCCTGGTTGGCCTCAGCGTCCAAAGCCCCAGCTTCACTCAACGCGGCTCGCTGGCACAGTAAGCACCCGAATCTGCGACCGGGCCGAAGGCGGATGATTTCGCCGATTCCGCCATCGTTCAGAACGCACGCCATCACCGCGGGTTTGCCGGCAATTCGAGCCAGATGGCTGACGACCCGCCTTGGGGCGATGCCGTCAGCTGTACAGAGCACAAGATCGACGTCGGCCAACAGCGCCGCGAAAACCTCAGCGCGAGCCACAACGTCAAGGCTGTGCGCCTCGACCGTGGTCCGAGACTCGGGCGCCGAATGCGCTGTTCTCTGAGCGATCATGTCGCGCAGTCCAGCGACCTTGCTGGCGCCAACACCGGCTGGACCGAGTCGGTGACGCACCAAGTTGTGCCAGAGCAGCCGATCTGGATCGATCAATACCAAGCGGCCGAGGCCCAACTCTGACATCGCGAGAGCGGCATGCCCGCCAATGCTCCCGGCACCCACAATCGCGACCGAATTTCTGGCCAGCTGTTCTACCGGCCACGCCTCTGAAAACTGAACTGCGCCGTACGCAGAGGGCTCGACGTGAAGAGGAAGAGGAGTGACACCATCCCGAGTGATTTGCCATCCAGTGAACTCCGGCAACTCATGTCCGCCATCACGCGGCATCAGGCGCGTGACAAGGAGGCCGGTGTTGCCGCCGGGGTCTTCTACATTACGCGCGAGCTCACGGAACTTGTCGAACGGATACGCCCCAGAGGGACGGCTGCTAAGCCAGATATGAAGGAGCGTCAAATCGACGTCATTAGATTGCATCCACTGGGCGCGGAAAGTTTCGTCGCCGTACTTGAGGGCCTGGAACTCTGCAGGAATCGCTACCTGAATTCGAACGTCCGGCGCTGTCTCGACCTGATCGATGACGAAGGCGTCAGTGGCCGGCGAGCGATGCATTCGCAAATCTCCGCGGACAGACGTGGAGTCGCGGATCAGTCGAACTGCGTCAGAAGTCAGAACAATGAACGGTTCGCTCTGCATTATGCGTCCCGGGATTCGCGGCGGTGTAGCGCCTCCGCGACGAGATGGTCGTGCGAGCCGTCGGAGACAATGCCCGCGACGGTCATCTCATCAATTACTCCGGAACGCATCAGCGTGTACTCGACGTGCCAGGCACATGCCTTGAGTAAGAGGTCCACGACGCTAGCCTCCGGGATCCAAAGTCCCTCTGACTGCAATAGGCAAAGAGCTCCACCGGGCAACACATGCCAGCGCGTGAGGGATTCTTCGTGCATTTGAGGTTGCGGGTCGATAGGTACGATCACCGGCGGAACCATCGGATGAGCCGACGAGAACAGCAGCGCTACCTCGATCGGTTCCGGGAGCAACTCGCTCAGACCCTTCGGCACCGGCCGCTCGAAGGGCCAAACAGGCAAGGTCCCGTGATACCCGCCGTAAGAGAATCCCTGGCTACGTGGTTCCACATACTTGAGGCCCGGGGCAAATTCCTCGACCTCTGCACGGTCACGCTCGAGTCGCGCCGGATCCCAATCCGACCAGATGCGGAGCGCCTCAACGCGGACTTCCGAGGTCATCCTTGGGGGGTGTCCTTCACTGGGCGAGGTTCGCTCGTGGCCGCCGCGCCTGTGGCCGCAGTGATCACAGGGAAGCTGGGGCCGAAGATTTTCGCCCAGTGTTCGGTGGCTGAGGCAGGATTGTTCGCGCCTTGTGCCGAGATCGCAGCCGACGCAGAGTCACGCGCGTCAGACAATGCAGACTCGAACTCGGCATAGTCGAGGTCTCTTTGAATCGGACCGCACAACCCCGCCGGGTCCGAAACATCGGTACCGCTACCGATGGCGAACGCGGCACCCGCAAAGAACTTGACGATTGCCCCGGGCTGGTTGGAGTCAGTGGGCAGATGGTCCAGGGCGAGTGTCTCCATCACCAGTGACTTAATCTTGGTCGGCTGATTCGAAGCCCACCACTTCAGCATTCGGACGGTGCCCGCGTATGAGCGCCATTCGGCGTGGCGCCTCCGGACCTCCTCGATCAGGTACTCAGGGTTCGTGCGGATCCACTGCTGTGAGTAGTTTTCGGGAACAAGGAATCCCACATCAGTTCGAAGCGCCGGCATGACGTCGACCGTTAAAGCATTAGCGTCATCAGGATCGTCAAGGAAACACTTGACCGCGTGGTTTCGCTTGTCTGCGCGCCGGACGATTTGATCAATCTCGCCCTTGGAGCCAAGTAGAGTTCGAACTCGTTCTTGTGCGTGGAGCAGGGCGTCATCTGCTGATGCGCCGGTCTGTCCCCAAGTCGAATGTAGGGCGGCGTCGAATACAACCACGAGGTCTACGTCGTGAATGGGGTCCTTGTGCGTGCCTCGCGCCAAGGAACCAGACGGCACGACTTCGACCACATCAGCCTGGGACGAGAACGCGATTTCGAAAATACTGCGTCGCCGCCGCGCTTCCTTGACGGCTTCCGGGTCTGCATTGACTACCGATTGAAAAGACTTGAACGAATCGAGTACGGACACGAAGCTCCTTCGGGTAGAGGCCGTAGAAAGACCGTACCGTTTACCGCCGACGCTCCGCCGGTGAAAGCGCCGGTGTAAGTTGTCCTTCCCTCCGACTGCAGCTCGGGAAAATCTGAGTGTCGGCCCCCAAGGGATGTGTCTGCCGTCGGCGCGGATTGTCCTTTCGTCACGCAACTCGTCCCTTGCTGCGTCATCAACACCTCGAGGTGGGGCCCGGGTTCACCGACGCAGCGGATACATGGGGTCCGGGCGATACAGCTTGTATTCGGAACTGTGCAGGGTCGACCCGGTTCCGAGATCGATCGCGCGGTCGAGCGAGCGAACCGCAAGCTAGCGGACGGGACCATCTAGCCGGCGGTGAGACCAGCCAATCTAGTGACAGCAATTGCAGTAAAAGTTCCGTAGTGACAGGCTTCAAAGCCGATCGACGCGACGGCGCTGTAGACCGTCCGAATGCGCTGTCTTTTCGCTCGGTAGGTTGTGGATCAGATCTCACTTTCTCCCAGCGAGGTCGATGCTGATCGAGGAGGGCAAGCGTGGCGTGATTTCGCGAGTTGGGCTCAGATCGCGGTTGTGCGAACAGGCATTTCACCAGAGTCCGTACTGATCACCGATAACTTGGCGCAGAGCAATGGCGACTTCCACGTGCCCTTCCCGTTCGATGATCTCGGCTGCGAGGGCCACGCAGTGCCAGACAAGGACACCAACGATCGCGAGATCTGGCTCGGTCGAGCTAGGGCTGGACCCATAGACGCCCACGTGGGAGACTCGTGCGTAAGCTTCCGCGAGCCTCACTCCTGCGTGGGACAACCACGTCTCTGAGAGCCAAGCTCCGTAAAAACCATCCGTAAGGCCCAGATGCTGAGCCAGGGCCTTGAACGCCGCCAAGTTATCGGACGAGGTGTCCCCAGAACTCGCAACGATTGCGGATCCGCCCGTATCGGCGCCCCCTGGAAACCAGTCGCTCCCGAGTGTCTGGATCGCCTTGGACGCCTCGTTCTGCGCCTTACGAGCAAGAGCGTCAATCAAAGGTTGTCCTCGGCGGTTGAGACCCTCTAGATTCACCGCAAGCTCGAAGAGTAGACGCCTGTTCGGTGCCAAGTGCTCACCGTTGCCAGCGTCTTCGCCGTCTACGATTGTGATCCCTTGCGCGAGCGCCGCGAGCATCCACCCCACTGCGACACGAGACTCGGAGGAGGTCGCGGTGGAAAAGTCGACGGTACGGACCTGTGTCGCTGCCGCCCGTACAAATTTGGCGCGATCCGCGCGAAGAGCACGAGGATCGGAGGCGCTCTCCTCCTCACGCCTCTTCGCCTTGGCTCGCTTTCCGCTAGTCACCGCAGTCCGTCCAGTGACCGATCAGTGTGACAATGATCGCAGGTGTGATCGTCGGTGCAGCTCATGAGTTGCACCGGGGCGACGCCTGCCGCGTGGACTTCGGTGGAACGTTCCGAACACCAGCAATCCTGCGAACTGCCCTAAGAATTGAAGACGGCGACAACTCTCCCCCTGACTAGTTAGCTGAAGATGGCCAACGGAAGAACTCTGAGCGACTTGCCCCTGACGCGGGAGTCGAGCTTGAGGTCTAGGAACTCGTCTGGCTGCATTCCTGCAACCTCGTTTCCACCCGCGAGGGTCGAACGCATTTGGCTCAGCAACTGGTCGAACGCATCCGCCGACAGGTTGCGAAGGAGCTTGTTTCGGGCGAACGTCGGTACGTCCTCCTCGACGCTGGAGATCACTTTGCCAAACACCGTGAATGTTCCGTCGAGGAGGCGGTCGGGATCGTCTGTGATGAAATGCTCACGCTCGCAGACCGTAATTGCGGTCAGCGCCGGCTCTTGGGTGATTCGCCCGTAGTACTCACGTGTCGTGCCCTGCCGAGCGTCGGCCTGTACTGCCGTAGCAACCGCCCTCGCGAAACTGCCCTTCGCTTCCATATCGACTCTCATCTTTTCAGCGTGAGCGCGGACAGCCTCGTACCCGCCCTCGGCGGGATAGGAGTTCGTCCACTGCTTTCGCGCCGCCCACTGTGCGATTGCGTCGACGAGTTCGGGTGTAATCACTTCGAGCGCGAGCGTGAGTTCCACAGGATCGAATGATGTCGTAAATTCGATGAAGCTTCCGGGCGCCACAGAATCTGCATCTTCTGCCCCGCGCAGTAGGGTGAGCTGGCCGTCGCTCAAGAGTCGCTGACGAACGAGGTGTAGGTAGTAGGCCTGTGAGTAGACAAATTGCTGCCGAGCGGCAGTGCCGGTGCTCGAAGTCCAACTACCCGATGCGCCAAGGTCACCTGCGGCTCTCACCTTCAGTGCCCCCAGGACCGGAACCCTCACCCCCGCGTCCCCTCCAGCGGAAGCGGCCGCGGAGATTGACGCGTCGTCACCCGAAGTAGAGGAGTTGTCGCGAGTCTCTTCGACGATGAGAGGCTGGCCGAACAACTGCTGCAAGACCCCGGCGACTTGGTCCGAATTCTGGTAGATGGTGACGACCGGACCGCGCGTTGCCATTGTTGGCGCATCAGTGCCTGACGCTTTTCGAGGATTCATGATTGCATGATTACCCACTTAGCACCTCGCGGCGACGGAACACTCCGAGTTCAGCGTCGGTCCGTCGATCGGCGAGACGTTCCACGCAGCGGACATGTTGGAACCCGGTTGGCACAAAGACCTCTCCCATCCATCGGACGCACGTGCCCCGCCTCAGAGCCTCGTTCTGAGCCCGACTACGTCGCCGCCGAATAAACACCGTTACCACTCGAACATTGGGCCCGTTGCCATTGGAAGGCATTCTGCTTGCCGCGGACCAGCAAGGCAGCACGTGCCGGCCTGGGTCCGTGATCGCCTCAATTCGCCCGAATCACCCTGACGAAGCACACTACGGAACTCGCTTGCCTCGCCAACATGCCTCTCGTGCGCTCTGCGGGCAACACCTCGCTCCGTATAGTTTCGAGCAACATCTAGGCAAAAGGGGCGGCCGTCAACGACGATGGCAATCAGTGGACTCGTCCGCAAGATAACTCGTGAGGGGATAATGGCGACGCTATCTGCCGGGTTTCGGGCAAGCCGGGCCAACATGGTGCAGTCTGACAATGCGGTTATGGCTCTATTAGTTGGGGCGCATCTCGCCTCAGCGAGCTTGGCCCTCGCTCATGAATCGTCCGTGCTCATTTCGAAGATGTACCCCACCGTTCCGCATATTGCGCGTTTCGCCTTGCGCCCAGAGCGCGCTCAACGTGAACTTAGTGAGTCGGAGGAACACCTAGCGCGGATCGCGATCCCATATGCGCTCTCGGTGCATGAAGACTTCATCAATCGCCTTCGTAACGACCTCCTGGCCGCTAGCGTGCCTCTGCTGACCAGAGGTAAGAAGTGGAACGCCGAGAACATGCACACGATCGTGTTCGATTCAATGGGCGCTGCGTTGCCTGACGAGCTGCCCACCTTTGATCTTCTTCGACGCATCAGGAACGCACTGATTCATTCGGGCGGCCTGGTGGATCAGTACCTCGAAGATGGGATCGCAGCAGTTCAGGGTGACGCGGAGAAGCGGTGGTTTCGAATCGCGGGACACCCGCCGAAGGCTATTGTCGACGGCGAGCTGGTCACGGTCGGTGCCGGTGAAATCATGGTCGCCTTCTCTGTGACCAGAAGCCTCTCGAAACTTGCACATGAGGCGTCTCTCGTGGCAATTCCCAGGACACTTTGGCTTGCAGAATGCGTCGATGACTTCTTGGCACATCATCGTGAGCACGTACGAAGCGGTCGATTGCTGAAATCCAGGCTTGAGCAATGGGCAGATCGCTTTTATGAAGACTTCCATTTCTCATGGGCCGAGCTTGATGGCGCCGCGAGATCGGCCGGAGCGCCAGGAGCGCAGCTTCGAAATCGTGTATCCCGATCGCATTGAATCGCTCGTTCACGGCTTAGTCACGGTTGCGACGTCGGGACCGCAGCAAATCCAGTACGGTCGGGTCATGCGACTACTCACGGACGGATGGTGCGCACGTGGCCCATCGTTAGCAGAGGCCGCCGCCGAGCTGGCCCCACCGTCCACCCTTTGGTGGGAGTCGGAAGAGTTTCGGGATGCTCCAAGCGACGATCTCAGGGCTGCGCTCAACACCTGGATTCTCACGGGACATGTCCCGCACCGAAGGGATGTGAAGGGTGCGGGTGACGGGCTCGTGGACCTCGTCCTATGCCCCACCAATGCGCCGAAAGAACCGCTTGAGATCCTGGCAACCATCGACTGGAGTTATCAAGCTGCGGTGCCGCGAGCCGAAGCGCTGGTGGCCGAGTTGAATGGCAGTGACCCTCCGGAACTCTATTTCGCGATTCACATGGAGCGCGGCTGGCAGCCACCCAAGACCAAAGGGCGTAAGGCACGGGAAGCCGGGGATCGTTGGCGCGCGGCCGTAGAGCGTGTCCGCGGTGAGGCTCGCGCGGGGGCGATCAGCGACGATGCGGCAGAGGCGATTCAGGAGGTCTTTCCGGGGCTTGAGTTTCGGCCGCCAATCTATGCGCAGGGCAAGTCCGGCTTCGCGCTCGAATCGTGGAACGCGGCGGTTTCTGATTCCGGTGAAATCCCTTACCTCGAACGACTGTCAACCTTCCTCGCGACAGCAGAACGTCCCGTCCACCATCTGGCAAAGCTCGAACGTGAAGCTGTTGAGCTTGGTGCACAACGCCAGCACCTGTATCTGTTGATGGCCTCAACAGGCCGTTGGGGCAACTTGGCTCCGACTTCGCCGAGTTGGTTCACCGAGGGCATATTCACGGCGCCGGATGGCCTCACAGACCTCTGGCTCGACGGTGGTACCGGCTACATAATCCGTTGGCGACAAGAGCGTGGGTGGACGTACCACGAGCAGGACTAGCGACCAACTGCGTCTCGATGGCTTGCGCCACAGGGAGGACGACTTACTACGTCACCGTCTGAGCGCTCGACGTCGATAAGAGCGACGTCCCGACGCTGCGTTCGCAGCGCTGATTTCGAACACAACGGGATCCCACGTCATTGGACGGGCAACGCGTTCGGCGCCGCCGGTCTCGCGGCCACACTGGCCGGATGCACGCCGGCCGAGCGGCGGCAGCGCGTGACGCCCGGTGAGCCCACCCCGAAAAGGAACACCGATGACCGATGAACCCAGCACCAGAACACTCCTCACCTACTTCTTCCGGCCGGGCGAGAACTACTACTACGGCGATCGGATCGACCTTGAGGTTGGCAACACCCAGGTCGTCGTCGGGATGATCGCCGCCCGCAGGAGTCTGGACACGCACCGCATCGAGGCCGTCGACCCCTACTCTCGCGACTACGAAGCCACCGTCCGGCGCAACATCCGCGAACAGCAAAGCAACGCGCCCCCCGCGATCGCCGGCGCGGTGCCCTCGCTCAACGCGTACGACACGATTCTGCTCGGCAGCCCTGTCTGGAACGTCCGAGCTCCGATGATCATGCGCACCTTCATCGAAGCCGTCGACCTCAACGGAAAGACCATCCACCCCTTCGTCACCTACGCCGTCAGCGGCATGGGCACCGTCAGAAACGACTACGCAAAGTGGTGCCCAACTCCACCGTCAGAGACGGACTCGTGATCCAAGGCGAGAAGGCGCGCAACGCCCTATCCCTGATCGAGAAATGGCTCACCGAACAGGCCGCTCGCTAGACGCGAAGAATCGCGATCAAGGCGACCCATAGCCCAGATAGTGATATCTAGGTTATCCAGTTGCAGTTGGCGTATCTGCAAAATATGCGATTACACCCGCCCCTGATATCACCCAATTGACGCCCGCCGGGCAGAATCCGCGGACGGGGGCGGCCGCGTCCGTCCGCAGCGAGCTGATGCCCATACGCGCGTCGTCCTGAAGGCGACACCACAGGCGGGTATGCATGTCACCTTACAGTGAAGCCCAGCGCTTCATCTGACGCCGCCCAGAGCAGGTCGACGCCGATCTCCGCAGCTCAACTTCTCTTGCCAGTCGTCGTTTGGCGATCTGACGCAAGGCTGCAAGTATGCGCTCCTCGTCCCGAGCCCCTCGCACCATTAGTGGAACGACAAGCGCCATCCATCCCGCCAGCACTGCCGCAATTAGTGAAGTGATCACCCAACTGGTGTCGGAAGGAAACCGCAACGTCGTAACACCAAGCACCGTCGCAAAGAGTACGCCCGCGAGTATCAGTCCGGTGTCGAAGAGTCGACGGCTCGACTGCAAACGCAACGACAGGGATCCTTCGACTGAGTCGAGGCCCGCAATCGATGTCCGACCCGGAGTCTCTATCGCCAACTCCACCCAAGCGACAACGCCCGACACGCCAATACCTGCCGGCCAGATACGACCACTCCCCCAACTGGGCGCCAAAACAGCTTCCGAGGCCTCTTGCTCACTCGCCACACCATCACGCTACAACGCCGCCAGCACGTCACACGGGCTGTCGACCGGGTCAGTCAGGCCGACGCAGCATCCAGTCGTATCGCGTGTGTTAGGTCAAGCCTGCAGATACACCCTCCTCTGATAGCCCGACCCGGCGTGTTCAGTCGTCGCGTACGGTGAGCGTGAACCAGCGACGCCGCCCGGCCTGGAGAACATCCTGCGCCCGGACGGCTGCCGCTTCGTCGCTGTCAAATCGCTTCACTCCGTTGATGCGGACACCGCCCTCGGCGATGAGCCTGCGCGCCGCCGAACGTGTGAGTTCCGGGCGCGCGTCAGAGACGAGGTGCAGCACGGTCGCGTGCCGGGACACGTCGAGCTGCGGCATCACGTCTGGGAGGCCCCGTTCGGAGAAGACGTCGAGGAAGGCGCGCCACGCTCGCTCGGCCTGCGACGCACCGTGGTGACGTGCGACGATTGCCTCGGCGACGTCGAGCTTGGCGTCACGCGCATCGACGCCGCCGAGCGCCGCGCGACGGTCGAGTTCGCCGACAGCGGCGATCGGGAGGTCGGTGTAAACCTTCGCCCACACGCCGATGAGATCGTCGTTCAACGTCATGAGACGGCCGAATTTGTCTTCGGCGGACTGGGCCAGACCGACGTAGTTGCCCAGTGACTTCGACTGCTTCGCTCCGCCGCCGAGTCCGGGGGTGATCGTGCTCGTGATCACGGTCTGCGGTCGCTGCCCGTGCTTCGACTGGAGTTCGCGCCCCATGTTCTCGTTGAACAATTGATCGGACCCGACGATCGTCAGGTCCGATCGCAGTGCGACGCTGTCGAAGCCTTTCAGTACGGGGTAGATCAGCTCGTGCATCGCGATCTCCCGGTGCTCCTCGACGCGCCTCTGGAACATATCTCGGGCCATCAGTTGATTGTGCGTAACGAGGCTCAATTCGCTGATCAGGTCCGTGATGCTCATGGCGTCGTACCACTCAGAGTTGCGACGGATCTCGAGCACCTCCGGGTCCTGCCGCAGAACAAGACTCACCTGATCGAGGAACGCCTGCGCGTTTCGTTCGATTTGCTCCGCAGTGAGCACGGGGCGGGTGGTACTTCGTCCCGTCGGGTCGCCGACACGAGTCGTGGTGTCACCCAGAAGGAAGATGACGACGTGACCGAGGTCCTGCAGGTAGCGCATCATCCACAGGTTCACGGCGTGCCCGAGATGCAGGTCGGGTGCGGTGCAGTCGACGCCGAATTTGATCCGGAGCTGTTTGCCGGAGGCGAGGCGGTCGCGCAGGTCGTCGAGGCCGAAGGTCTGCTCCGTCGTGCGGCTCAGGTGTTCGAGGACCTGGTCGGGCGTGGTCATGGGGTTCTCCTTCGATTGTGCGAACGGAGAGCTCCCAGCAGACCCGCTCGCGCTGAACGCAAGAACGGTGAGGACCGAATGGTCCTCACCGGTGGGCTCTGGGATGTTCCGAGTATCTGGGATCAGAGCTGGGCGCGCCGACGGCTCACTCCAGAGCCGCCGAGATACACGAAACCAAACATCATGTCGTGATCATACCGACAACGCCGTACCCAGTAGTGCTTACACCCGCGGCGATAACCCCGCTATCCAGTCGTGAACCAGCCCGCCCCCTTCGCGGGACATCGGCGCGGGCGTGCGTTCGCGTAGCATCACCCAGGGCAGCGTTGAAGAAGGAGCCGGAGATGAGCAGAACAAGCTGGAGGCAGGTCGCGCCCATCGCGCTCGCCATCGGGGCGATCCTGGCGGGCTTGCTGGGCGCGGCTGCCCCGGCATCCGCCGCCCAACTGAAATCGGCCTCGAGCCGTACGCTGACCACACCGGCCGCCGACCGGGTGCTCGTGACGGAGACGTTCCCTTTTCCACAGGCCACCGACACATTCCAAACGCAGTCGCCGCTCGTTACCGGTCCTGACGGTGCTCTGTGGTTCCTCCACGGGACGGATGACATCGGACGGATGACGACGGACGGCGTGTATACACGCTTCGCGGCCTATCCCCCAGGCGGATTGTCCTGGGTGGGCGCCGACCTCGTTCGCGATGACCGAGGCGGGTTCCTCTATGTGGTCGCCGTCGGCGAGGCGTACGTCCCGCACGTCATGCATATCGCGCTCAATGGTGCGGTTTCCGAGATCCCCCAGCCGGCAGGGACGACGTTGACGGGCGGCTTGATCGCGGGAAGCGACGGCACGGCGTGGTACGAGGCTTCATCGGCTCAGGATTCAGCCACTTCTAACATCGTTGTTCGAGTCGCTCACGGCGTCGCCCGCCCCTTCGCTGTGGCCGGGGACGCATACTCCATCGTTCCCACGGACGATGGCGGCGCATGGGTGGGCGTGCGTGGATCCCTCACTCGCATCGCTCCGGATGGGACAGTCACCGCTCCGCCCGGCGTCGCAGGCCGCGTGGCGTCGAACCTGTGGCCTGGCACGGGCAATTCTCTCTGGTACGTCGGAAGTATCATCGGCGACTCGGTCGGCAGAGTCGGGCTGGTACAAGCCGATGGGTCTGTCGTTGAGAGACCGCTCGGCGCTAGCGTCAGCCTGTTGCCCGTGACCCAGCAGGCGCAACGATCGGAAACGTGGATCAATGTGGTGAAGCGGGATGGGTCGCAGGCCGTCTATGTCGGCACCACCCCGGCGAATCTGCGACCGATCCCCCTGTCTGTCTCAAGTGAGCAACTGTTCACGGGCGTCGAATCCGGGGGGCGACTCTGGATCGTCGATCACTCGGCGACGTCAGACGGCAAGCTGATGTCACGCATTTTCTCGCTTGGGGTCGATGGTTCTGTGCAGGACCGCGCTGAGCTGTCAGACGGTCAGTTCTGGCCCCTCGCCGCTGAGCCGGACGGCACCATCCTCCTGACGGGTGACACCGTCCGGGACGGAGACATCCCTGGCGCTTCACAAGTTCTTGCGCTGCGCCCGGATGGCGCGCTTCTGCGCGGCGCCATCGATGACACTGCGGTATTCCGCGCCGCGTTCGACGCGCAGGGGCGGCCCTGGTTCGTGACCCGCACCGGCATCGCCACCGTGGGCGACGCCACGGCAGAGCGTCTCGGCGGCGGTGACCGTTACGAGGCCGCCGTCGCCATCGCGCGAGCTGCGTTCCCCTCCGGAGCCCCTGTCCTCTACGTCGCATCGGGCGAGAACTTTCCGGACGCCCTTTCTGCCGGCCCACTCGCGGCAGCGAGTCACGGCCCACTGCTCCTCACGCTGGGGGGTGCTCTACCCGCTGCGACTCGAGCAGGGATCGTCACCCTTGCGCCGTCGAAGATCGTCGTCGTCGGAGGACCCGCCGCTGTCTCGGACGCCGTGGTCGCTCAACTGCGGAAACTCGCTCCCACGGTGCAACGGGTCAGCGGACCGGACCGCTATGCCGTGTCCCGCGGCATCGTCGCGGCGAAGCAGCACGCGGGGAAGCCGCTGTTCGTGGCGACCGGCATGGGATACGCGGACGCGGTCACCGCCGGCGCGGCCGCGGCGCGATCCGGCGGGCAGTTGCTGCTCGTGCCCGGAGGTTGGGCTGGACTTCCTGCGGGATACGCGTCGTTCATCCGGGGTCTCCACCCGTCGTCGATCGCCGTCGTCGGCGGCCCGGTTGCCGTCAGCGACGGGATCCTGGCCGGATTGCGTGGCATCGCTGCGACCACTCGCTATGGCGGCGCGGATCGCTATGCCGTCTCTGCGGCCGTGCTCAAAGGGTTCGGGACCCCGTCGACGGATATCTATTTGACGACCGGACAGAACTTTCCCGATGCCCTCGCGGCGGCCCCGCTCGCCGGACGCATCGGCGCGACGCTGGCCACCGTTCCGGGCGGTTGCGTCCCCGTCGACACCTTCCGCGCAATCCAGCGCCTCCGACCGACATCGGTGACGATTCTCGGCGGCACATCCGCAGTCGGAGCGGACGTCGCTTGGCTCCGCACCTGTTGACGCTTTCCCTGCTTTTGGGGCACGGGAACCCAGCCGAACGTTGAAGCTTGAGGGGTCACGCCGAAGGCGTCACGCATACCCACCCAGTTGAACGGCGTACGCGGGAACGAACCGCAGTTCCTGGTCGGTGAAACGGGTCGACCCAGGCGCAAGCACTCATCAACCTGTCGAACACGATCGCCGACCTCGCCACCTATCACCCCAGCCACGACGTCGAGACAGGAACCATCGCAGTGGGCGAAGCGGAAGTGTGAATGTCTGAGCCCTTTTCAAGGGTAGGACCGCACCTGGGCGGTTGCTTGGACAGATACGGTGGCCCGCCGGGAAGGCTGATGGTCTGTTCCTGGACATGGTTGGCTCTGGTGAGCGTGACCGCAGCCGCGTCTCCCCCGCCCGCGTAGGCGTAGTTGGTAACGGTGGCGGCCCCGCCCGTCGGCGTTTGGGTGACGCTTATGATGCGGTCAGTCGCGTCTCGTTTGTAGACGATGCTAGTGCCGTCCGCGAGTGTGGTGGCCATGTGCCTGCTGGCGTCGTCGTAGGTCAGGGTTTCGGTGGCGAGTTTAGTGATGTCGCGATGGCTGTCGTACGCCAAGAGAGTGCACCCGGAAGTGATAACCCCGTTATCCAGTCGTCCGCTTCACCGTCATTCGTTCGAGTCGCGCTGGTCCTTGGAAGACCTCCCTCAGGACCTCTGCCATCAAGGCGAGCAGTTCTTCTGAATCAAGGTCATCGTTGGGTTCAGCGCGTAACCCCCACGATGATGGCCAGGAGCCCGATGACGATCGCGAAAGCGCCCACCGAGCCGAAGTAAACGCTACTGAACATCCAGGTCAGTGCGCGACTCGAGGAGGACGGACGGTGCACGAGCCCTGCAATACGCGAGCGAAGAACAATGGTCGCAAAGCCAACCAGGACCAACAACAGTCCGAGGATGAGGGCAAGTACCGAGAACACACTACGAACCGCCAAGGCGCTGAATGAACGACACAACCCCGAACATAAGCATGACTGCTCCCAACAGCGCAATTGCGACCCCAGTGACGCCAGCCCAAAAAGGCGTCTGCAGCAGACCAAGCGAATTTCCGCGGTCATCTCCGAGCGCGGACTTTTCGGAAGAAACGATCCACTCTCTCAATTGTTTGCGAAAGACAACGATCAGAATGCCGCCCGCTAAGACGAGCGGTCCGATGATGAGGTTGGGAACGATTATTCCCGGATCCAGCACGTGCATGTCACCAACCCCATCCGACGCCGCCACTACACCCTAGGTTTAGTCCAGGTGGGTACCCTCCGCCACCATGGCCGAAAGGACCGTGCTCTTGAATCCCGCCTTCAACGTAAGCACCGACGGGTCCGAGTCCGGCTGAACAGTCTCCGCCGAGATACCAACCGGGTTCCGTCTCCGTGGTGAAGCCAACCTTATATTCAATGCCGGCTTCGGGTCCGACGCCAAGTCCAACGCGACCGTGACCGTCTGCTCCGACGTCAACGTTCACGCACGCCAGTGCGCAGCCAACACCTGCGCGCGCCTAGGCAACGGGGTCGCCTCCCCAGCAGAAGCGGGTATCACGTACCCTTGTCCTCCAAACCGCGCGCACCGCGTACCCTGATGGCAGGCTCTAAACCCGACCGCGACGGTCGGTGAGGACGTGAGGAGAAGCACGATGGGTGTCGAGTTCCCGGCGGGCTCGGTCTCCGTCACGACCGCGGACGGCGACATTGTGATCCTGCGTATCTGCGATCTGTGCGGTGCAGCCGTTGTCGAGGCCGAGGGAACCGATCTCGCGTTCCACAAGCGCTGGCACCGGGTCACCGGTTCCGGCAACTGGGTCGACCCAGCGACCGGCCAAGTCCACGGTCCCGGGAATCCGCTCTTTTCAGGCGGCCCGTCCGACTAGCGGCTAGAGCCGCATTCGCGATCGTCGCCCGTGCTCGACCCGCGACGCTGTGACGAAAGCCGCGCCCGACAAGAGGCGACCGAGGGATCACTGCCCGGCCAGCGCGCTCCCGGTCAGTTCGTGGCGGGAGAACGTGTAGACGATGCAGTAGTACGAGCGGTCGCCCGTCGCCCACTTCGCGTCCGTGTCCGGGTAGCGCAGGTCGAGCTGGACGTCTTCGCCCCAGATGGCGACCCAGTGCCAGTTGAGGAACGGTTCGCAGAGGTCGCTGATCTGCGCGTCCAGCGCGGCCGTGCCGGGAAACGGCGAGCCTGCAGCCTGGGGAAGATCGCCTGTGGTCAGGAGCTGTGCGATGTGCTGCCGGGAGCAGTCGATCACCGGGTAGTCCTCCGCCCACTTCGAGTCGTAGGTCTGGAGGCAGTCACCGGGGGCGATGGATGCGACGGGTTCCGCCGGCACGGTGGCGACGTGGGTGGTGGTGGGCCGCGGTGGCAAGCCGAGCGGAGTCGGCGCCGAACCTGGGTCGAACGTGTGCGGAGTGAGAGCCGCGGGCGACGGAGACGTCGCCGCCCGCGCGCCGCTGCTTGGGATGCCGGTCGCGACAAGCCCGACCATGAGCAGCACGACGCCGACACCGGCGGTGATCGCGACAAGGAGGAGCCAGCCGCGCCGCGACAGGCCAGCCTGGATGGTCGCATCCGGATGGTCGGGGCGAGGACGCGATCGACGTGCCTTCACGCGCTGCCCTCCTCTCCCCCGTTCAGAGCCGGATCCGGTGCTGCATCCGGTGCCCATCTGCCGCGAAGGCCCGGTCCCCGGGGAACCAACCGCCCCGGATCGACCGCCACAGTAGCATCGGCGCCTGTGCCATGCATGGTGAGCGCATGGACCTCATCATGGTCACGCTGGGCATCGTTCTCTCGGCAGGGGTCGTCGAGGGGGCCGGAGTAGGTGCGGCCCGGAGCGGCACTCCCCCGGGCCGGCGTGAGCTCACTTGACCGGGCTACCGCGCCCGGTCCTGGAAATGGCGTCACCCCGCCGGCCTGTGCCGATGCACAGGCCGACGGGGTGACGGTTCGCCGACGACGTCGGCACTCACATCATTCCGTCACTCCCCTTCCTTCGGAATGACGGCCCCGAGCACGCACCGGACGGTGGTCCCGGCCGGCGCAGCGAGATCCGTCTCGACCTTCCACTTCGCCGTCGCGCCGGGCGCGGCTTCCGTGACGGTGTGGACAGCCCTCGCGTACGCAGTCGATGTCGCCGAGTCGACCCAGCTCACCGACACGACGGGCGTGCCCTTCGTGCCCTTGGGAAGGGCGATCGTCCCCGACGCCGTCACGGCGCCGTTCTCCGTCGAGCAGGAGGTCAGCTTCGTCGCCCGGATGATCCCGGTCCCCTCGGGGATGTCCGCCAGCGCCTCCAACGAGGCCGGCCGTGCGCTGGCCGTGGACGGTGCCCCCTGACCAGGATCGGCCGAGCAGCCGGCGAGGCCTGCTGCGGCCCCTCCCCCCATCACGAGGAGGAGTGTCGCGCCGACGAGACGCCGATGGATGCGGCGGCCCATCTCAGCGCACCGCCTTCGCAGCGGAGCCTGCACGGACCCGTGCGGCAACGCGCACAGCGACGCCGACCAGCACCAGCAGGGCCGCGAGCACGATCAGTGCGCCCACGATGGTCGTTCCCGTGAACGCGAGCACCTCGCCCGGCTGCGGGACCGACACCTCAGCGCTGTCCTCCGCCGACTCAACGCGCTCCGCGTCGTCGCCCGGGGGCGTCCCGACGGCGAACGCGGTGTTCAGCACGCGGCCCGCGCTCAGGTCTGCGCCGGTCAGCGCGTAGGAGGCGGTCGCGACGACCCGCTCGCCAGGAGCGAGGACGCCGTCCTCCCCCGGCCAGGCGTAGTCCAGTTCGGAGAGACCGGGCAGTTCGTCGATCACCTCGACGTCGCTCAACGTCACGTTGCCGATGTTCGTCACCACGAATGAGTACCGGATGAGGTCCCCGATCGCGCCTGGGCTCTGGACGCCGGAGTCGTCTGCGGTCTTCTCGAGGGTGAGCGCCGCTGTCGCGGGCAACGGCGTGTCCGTCTCGCTCGGCGGTGTGATGTACACGCTCGCGTCCGGTCCCGGAGGGGTGCCTTCTGCGGTCGCCAGGTTCGCGATGTGGCCGGCGTCGATGTCCGCCTGTGTCAGCGCGTACTCCGCGGTCGCCGTCACCTCCTCGCCCGGTGCGAGCATCCCCTCGGCGCCTGGCCAGCGGTACTGCAGCTCACCGAGCCCGTCGAGCTCGTCCACGATAACGACATCCGACAGGGTGACGTTGCCGTTGTTGACGGCGGTGAACGTGAACACGAGCGTGTCGCCCGGCTGCGGGCGCTCCTGGAGGCCAGCGTCGTCGGCGGTTTTGACGATCGTCAGCTCCGCAGCCTGGACGAGCGGGGTCAGGGTGTCGTCGTGGTTCGACGGCACCGTCTCCTCCGGCCGTCCCGAATCGCCGGAGCCGGTGGGCTCGGGCGCACCGGGCACGGTGACCCCGTCCGCGAACGCGTCGTTCGCGACCTCGCCCGCGTCGATGTCGGCCTGCGTGACGACGTACGTCGCCGTCGCGGTCAGCCGCTCACCGGGGACGAGGACTCCCTCGGCGCCTGGCCAGGTGTACGCCAGGGCGCCCAGGCCGGGCATCGGGTCGTGGATGTCCACGTTCTTCAGCGTGACGTTGCCGGTGTTCGTCGCCGTGAACGTGTATGCGATCAGGTCGCCGACGACGGCGGGACCTTCGACCTGCGAGCTCGCGGTCTTCTCGAAGACGAGCTCCGGGGCGACCGGGATCCGCGGCGTGCTGGTCGTGGGCTCGCCCGGAACCGCCACCCCGTCCGGTGTCGCGGCTTCCGGAGTCGCGACGTTGTGGACGTAGCCGCGATCGATGTCGGCCTGCGTGATCGCGTAGACGGCTGTCGCGGTGCCGGTCTGACCCGGCTGGAGCACGCCATCGGCGGCCGGCCACGAGTACTGCAGGGCGCCGAGGCCCGGCAGCGGATCGTCGATCCGCGCATCGTGCAGGGTGACGTTGCCGGTGTTGACCAGTGCGAAGGCAAACGTGATCACGTCGCCGACGCGGGCCGGACTGCCGAGCGCCGAGGTGTCGGCCGACTTGGTCAGCGCGAGACCGGGCTCTCCCGGGAGCGTGTCATCTGTCTCGCCCGGATTCGAGGGAATCGCGGGGCCGGACGGCGGTGTGCCGGTGGCGAGGGCCGTGTTCGCGACGTGTCCCCTGTCGATGTCGGCCTGGGTGATCGCGTAGTCCGCGGTCGCGGTCGTCGACTCGCCGGGGAGCAGGGTCCCTGCGTTGCCGGGCCAGACGTAGCGCAGCGCACTCAACCCGGTGAGCGGGTCGTTGATCGTGACACCGGTCAGCGTGGTGGAGCCGGTGTTCGTGACAGTGAACCCGTAGACGATGGTCTGCCCGGGCGCCGCCAGAGCACCGACCGCGGACGCGTCCGAGGTCTTGACCAGGGTGAGCGCAGCGTCGGAATCCAGCGGAGTGTCCGTGGACGCCGGTGCCGTGCTGACCGCGGGGCCGGACGGCGGTGTGCCAGTGGCGAGGGCCGTGTTCGCGACGTGCCCCCTGTCGATGTCGGCCTGGGTGATCGCGTAGGTCGCGGTCGCGGTCGTCGACTCGCCGGGGAGCAGGGTCCCTGCGTTGCCGGGCCAGACGTAGCGCAGCGCACTCAACCCGGTGAGCGGGTCGTTGATCGTGACACCGGTCAGCGTGGTGGAGCCGGTGTTCGTGACAGTGAACCCGTAGACGATGGTCTCCCCGGGCGCCGCCAGAGCACCGACCGCGGAAGCGTCCGAGGTCTTGACCAGGGTGAGCGCAGCGTCGGAATCCAGCGGAGTATCCGTGGACGCCGGTGCCGTGCTGACCGCGGAGCCGGACGGCGGTGTGCCGGTAGCGAGGGCCGTGTTCGCGACGTGTCCCCTGTCGATGTCGGCCTGGGTGATCGCGTAGTCCGCGGTCGCGGTTACGGTCTCCCCCGGCTGGAGCGTGCCTGCGGCGCCGGGCCAGACGTAACGCAGCGCACTCAACCCGGTGAGCGGGTCGTTGATCGTGACACCGGTCAGCGTGGTGGAGCCGGTGTTCGTGGCCGCGAAGGTGTAGGTGATCGTGTCACCGGCACTGGCCTGGTCGGAGATCCCCGACGCGTTCGCGGACTTCGTGAGGGTCAGCGCAGAATTGCTCCGCAGCGGCGTGTCGGTGGTGGACGGCGAGGATTCGACGGGTGGACCGGTCGGCGGAGTTCCCGTGGCTGCGGCGGAATTGTCGACGTGGCCGGCGTTGATGTCGGCCTGGGTGATCGCGTACTTCGCGGTCGCCGTCACGGTCTGCCCGGCGAGCAGCGTTCCGGGGGTGCCCGGCCACGAGTACGTCAGAGCGCCGAGCCCGGGGAGCCGGTCGGCGATGGAGACGCCGGTGAGCGTCTCGCCGCCGGTGTTCTTCGCTGCGAAGGTGTAGACGACGGTGTCGCCTGCCCGCGCCGGGTCCTTCACGCCGGATGCGTCCGCCGTCTTGACGAGGCTGATCGACGGGCCCTCAGCGGTGCTGGCAGCGCTGGCGGAGCAGTCGGGAGAGCAGCCGGCGTCCACCGCGCCCGCGGGCGGGGTGACGGTCGCGGTGTTCGTCAGGGTGCCTGCGGCGTTGGCCGGAAGCGTGCCGGTGATGGTGTACCGGAGGCTGCCGCCCGCAGGGATGGTGACAGTGTCGTTGATGCTCCCCGTGCCTTTCGCGGTGCAGGATGCACCGGACGACGGGGCGCAGGTCCAGCCGAAGGCTTTCGCTGCTGCCGGCAGGACGTCGACGACGCGGGCGCCGTCGGCCGTGCTCGGGCCGGCGTTCGACACGTCGACCGTCCAGGTCAGCGGCTGACCGGGCACGTACACGGCCTTGTCGACCGACTTGGCGACGCTCAGCGCGACAGGGACCTCGAAGGTCACCGCGGCGCATTCGGAGGCCTCGAAATCGAGCCCGACAACGGACGTGACGTTCGCGGCGCAGTTCTGGTAGACGCCTGGCACCGCGGTCACGTCCACCGTGATGGTGCAACTGACGTCTTCGTGCGCGAGCACACCATCCTCGACGCTGAGCTGGTTCGATCCGGGCACGGCCGTGACGGAGGCCGGGCAGGTGCCGCCGATGTTCGGCGTGTTCGAGACCTTCATCCCGGGCGGCAGGGCGTCGATGAAGCTCCAGCCCTCCTTCTTGGCGAGCTCCGACGTGTTGGTGACCGTGAACGTCAGCGTCGTCGTGCCGCCGATCTGGACGGGCCGAGGGGGGAACGAGGTGTCGATCCGCGGCGTCGCATCGAGGATGAGAACTTCGTCGATGGCGCCATCGTTGCCCATCGCTGCCTCGCGCGAGGTGTTGTGGATCTCGAGCTGGACGCTGTCGCTGCTGAACAGCGCCGAGTTGTCCGCGACGAACTCCGCCGCCTTCACGCACCCGCCGAAGTAGCCGAGCGGGACGGTTGTCCACTCGCCCCGGGGATCGGAGTGCACGCTGATCGGCTCGTCGGTGACGTCGTGGCTCACGCCCGCGCCGTCCACGAGCGTGTATTGCAGCACCGGCGAGCTGGACGCACTCGGTGGGCAGATGTCGTTGGAGGCAGCGAACGCGGACTTTACGGTCAGGAACCGGCTGTTGCCCGCGAGCGAGATCGGCGATGAGCCGAGCATGAGGGTCTGGCCGGCCGGCGGCTGGGTCGACGACGTGTTCATCGACAACGCGAAGTTGGCACCGGGGTCGCTCTGCCCGAGAATGGTGCCGAGCTGCTTCGCCTTGGCCTGGACGGCGTTCCACTCCTTGCCCTGGTCGCCGCAGTATCCAGACGGCTGCGTGCTAGCGGTGCTGAGGACGAAGCCGTTGCACTCGTACGTGTTGGCCCAGAAAGGGTCGGCCCGATACGTGACGCCGTGGTCGCCGACGTACGCGTCGATGGTCGCGACGGTCGTCCCATCCGGATGGTTGCTGAACGTCTCGTCGAACAGGACGACGGGGTCGTGCGGCACACCGGGTGTGCTCCCGGCGGAGGCGACAATCTCTTGAGGGGCGCTCGTCGCGGCGCCGGGGAACCCGGTGGCCGCCGCCCCCTGGGCCGGCAGGGTCAGCCCGGCCCCTGCCAGCAAGGCGGTGAGTGCGCCTGCGAGCAGGCTTCGTCGGCGACGGGCCGACGTTCGCGGTGCCCCGCCTGCCGTGAGCCTTGGAGGGCTCGTGCGATGTGTTGTCATACTTGTCTTTCTGATTCGACACGTGAAATGTGGTCACAGGCATCGTGGGACGGGCCGCACGCGGCCCAGCAAGGCACGGCCGTCGATCTGCGTGGAATTCAGTACGGCCCCCGACCCTGTCGGTAGCCGCCGGGTGGGACGTGCGGTCTACCCACGGAGAGCGGAGGGCGTGCGACAGCCGTGCGACCGGATCAGAACCAGTCCAGCTTCGCCATCTCCGCGCGGGCGGAGACGCCGAGTTTGCGGAAGATCTTGAGCACGTGGCTCTCGACCGTGCGAGAGCTGATCCCGAGCCTGGAGGCGATCTCCGGGTTCGAGAAGCCGTTTCCGACCAGCCGCGCGATCTGGGCCTCGCGGGTGGTCAAGTGGGAGTGCGAGGCCTCCACCCGCCGCGTGCCGGGATCGGCCGCATCGAGCAGCCCGCGCGCCGTGCGCAGAAGTCGCGCCACCCTGCCGCCTTCGACACTCTGGGCGCCTTCGTCGCCCTCCGCGCTCGCCTCGCCGGTCAAGAGCCGCTCGGCCGCCGTGAGAGCCAGGGCCGCCTGGTCGATCCGCTCCTCGCGGAGGAACCACTCGCCCAGCGCGACGAGAGCGGGGGCGTCGGATGCGTCCAGTGCTGTGTGCAACTCGCGGTACGGCGCGATGAGGGACCCTTCCGCGTCGAGCTCGGACGACGTGCCGATGACGGCCGCGGCGGTGCGCCCGAGTGCCGCGAACGCGATGACTGGGTGCGTCGCAGCGGTGAAGGCGTACCCGCGGCCGGACGCCGCGGCGACTCCGGCGGCGAGCGCGGCGGAGGCGGCGACGTCGTCGCCGTTGGCGGCCAGGAGCGCGGACTCCGGCAGCGCTGTCAGCATCCCGGGCCACGGGCCGGTGCTGTGGCCGGTCGCGGCGGCCTGCCGAGCGAGCGACTCTGCCGCGTGCAGGCGGCCACCGCGGACGGCGAGCAGCGAGCTGACAGCGAGCGCGCCGAAGTGGAGAAGCTGCTGCCCGATGCCGGGCGTTCCCAGCGCAAGCACTGTGCCGAGGAGCCGCTCGGCCTCCGCGTAACGCCCGAGGGGTATGGAGGCGATCCCGGCGACGTACGTATGCTCCCGGTACCGTTCGATGTCCAGCTCGGCGCGGGCGAGCTCGCGCTGGTGCATCGCGTACCGCGCGGCTTCGACGCACTCCCCCGACAGCAGCAGTGCCCACGCGCGTGTGGCGGCGTACGCACGCGCGGTGTCCGGGGAGGAGACGTGGTCCACAGCGCTCAGCACGGCGAGCGCTTCCACGGGACGTGCTGAGAGGACAAGACCGGTCGCGCGGGCGACCTCGACGGCGGCCCAGTCGACCTGCTCCTCGGGGTCGAACCTGGTGAACCGGTCGTGGACGTCGTCCGGCACGCCGCACAGCTCGAGCTCGAGGGAGGTCGCGGTCGCCTCCAGGAGGGCGGCGAACCGTCCGAGGCCCCGCGCACTCTGGCGGAGCAGGCTCGTGGCGCTGTCGAGGTCTCCGCAGTCGTGGGCCAGCCAGCGGGCGCGATGGATGCGGTGGGCGGCGAGCGCCGCCGGGTCGGCGCCGTGCCCGCTGGTTCGTGAGAACACCTGTTCGAGGTCGCGTGCGCTCCGCTCACCGGCGAAGAGCGCCGCCAGGTAGGCGTTGGCCGAAGCCATCGTGCCGTCCCTCAGCCAGTCGGCCTCTGTCGCGCGCAGCCGCTCTTCGCGCTCCTCGTGGAGGAGACGGATCAACGCCGACGCATCGTCGGCGGCTCTGCGGTCCGCGCCGGGCGAGGCGTTCTCGCCGATCGTCGCTGTCGGCGACGGTTCGATCGGGGCCGTCCCGCCGCGGACGCGATCGAGGATGCGGGCGCGCCGCGACGTCGCAGGCTGGTGCTGGAAGTGCGCGCCCACCAGCCCGGGGCTCACGACCACGGAGGTGCGCCCGAGCGGACGGATGCTCTGGACGAGCCCACGCCTCTCCAGGTCTTCGATCACCTGATAGCCGAACAGACTCGTCGCTGAGTCCAGGTCGAGCGCGCCCGTCAGCGACAGCGTCTCCAGCAGTTCGCGCTGCTCGTCTGTGCAGCCGTAGAGGAGGCGGTCGACCACCGTACTCATCGCCGGGTGCCAGACCTCCGCGCCGACGCGCCACAGCTCGCCCACCTGCGTGATGGCACCGCGTGCGACGCCGATCGTGATCATGGCGCAGACGAGGCCTGGGCGGCCGTCCGAGTTCGCGTAGAGCCTCCCGATCAGGTCGACGTCGACAGTGCCGCCGAGCATCTCGTGGGCGATGTCCGAGACCACTCCGAAGGTCACGGGCGCGAGGTCGACGGCGGCCGACACCAGCGGGAGAAGCTGATCGAACGCTCTGGCGGCGCCAGGGTCCGCCGTCGATGCCGTCGCGAGGACGGGGACCCCCATCCGAACGCTGACCGCGCCGAGCGCAGCCGCGGACTGGAGGTCGATCGACGGTGCGTCGTCGACCACGATGACGCTACGCCTGGACAGCAAATACGTGCCCAGCGCATCCACGACGCCGGAGACGGACGGCGGTTTCGCGGACTTCGCGAGAAGCCCGGTCGCCTCCAGGCTCTCGAACGGGCGGACGGTGTGGTGCTTGAACGCGGGAGGGACGATCGTCTCGTAGCCGCGTTCGTCCAACGACTCGATGACGTGCCGTGCGAAGGTCGTGCGACCGGCCGCGGGAAGCCCGATGAGCTGGACACTCGTACCGGCCAGCAGGTAGTCCAGACTCTGTCGCAATTCGGTCGCCCGGGCGAACAACATGCTTGCTCCTCCATCGGCTAGCTGAGCGACCTGCACACGCCGTACGTGCAAGGAGCATTCTCCGGAGGAGTCCGCGGGCGCAGGTGCGGCGCGGGGCCAAATGCGCACGGTCCCGACGGGATTCAGTGCCACTGGTGGCGCGGCCTCAGTACGTTTCCGTAGGGCGGCGCCCACGTATTGTACTAGTGACTACATTTCACATGACGCGCGCAGGCGTCACCGCTCCAGCTCCAGCTCCAGCTCCACCCGCAAGCGCCGCGCCACCTCGAGCACCGCGGTCAGTTCCCCCGGCTCCACGGAGCGCGCCGTCCGCTCGGCCCACTCCGTGCGCAGCGGCCGGATGCGTCCGAGCGTCGCCCTCCCCTGGTCCGTCAGGGTGACGAGCGGTGCCCTGGCGTCGTCCGGGTCCGGGATGCGCGCCACGAGGCCGGCGCGCTCCAGCGCGGCGACGCTTTCGGCGGCTGACTGCCTTCGCATCCCTCGTCGGCGGGCGATCCCCGCGACGGTCAGCGGTCCGTGCGCGACGGCTCCGAGGGTGAGCCAGCGTGCAGCGGTCAGCCCCTCCGCCGCCACGATGCGGTCCCCTGTCCTCGTGAGCGCGTCGGCGAGGCGGAAGACCTCGTCGACGAGTTCGGTCAGGCGTGCGCTCTCGACGTTCACGGTCGCTCGACCAGGCAGGCGATGTGGCCGTCGCGGTCGCGCACGACGGCCATCCGCTCGCCCCACGGCTGGACGGCCGGCGCATCCACCACCGTTCCCCCTGCGTCGACCCAGCGTGCGACGGCCGTGTCGAGGCCGGTCACGGCGAAGGTCAGCGCCACCGCCGCATCCGAGGACTCCGTCGGGCGCTCGTGCACCATGAGCTCGACGCCGTCGGCCGTGCGCAACCAGGCGAATCCCTCGCTCCGGCGTTCGACGCTGAGGCCGAGCGCGCCGCCGTACACATCGATGGCGTTCGCGAGCGACGAGGCCGAGAGGACGATGCGATGAAGGGCCGAGCCGGAGGTCATACGGCCATGGTGCTCGATTGACAGGGCCCTGTCAATCGTTCACGCGCTCAGCTCGTCCCGCCGACTCCGGAGGTATGCGAGCTCGGCGGTGTTCACCGCGCGCGCCATCGCCGTGTCGTACGCGTCGCGCGCCTCGGCTGTGCGCCCCAGCCCCCGCAGCGCATCCGCCCGGGCGGCGTGATACGGGTGGTACGCCGTCAGCTCGGGCTCGAGCGCGTCGATGAGGGCGAGCCCGGCGTCGAGGCCGTCGCGCTCCCCCACCGCGATCGCCCGGTTGAGACGGACGATCGGCGAGGGGTCGAGCGGCAGGAGCTGGTCGTAGAGCGCCACCACCTGAGCCCAGTCCGGGGCGTCGCCGTCGGTGTGCACCGCGTTGATCGCGGCGAGAAGCTGGTAGCGGCCGGGCGCCGCACCGGCGGCGAGGCGTTCTCGCACCAGTGCGTGGCCCTCGGCGATCATCGCCTCGTCCCACTGGCCCCTGTCCTGCTGTGGCAGTGGGACGAGCACGCCCGCCGACGACACCCGCGCCGAACGCCGCGCCTCGATCAGCAGCATCAGCCCGAGCATCCCGGTCGTCTCGCCGTCGTCGGGGAGCAGCGCGTGAAGCAACCGCGCGAGACGGATGGCCTCGGCGGTGAGGTCGACACGCACCGGGGCGGTCGCAGGGCCGGAGGCGAGGTAGCCCTCGTTGAAGATCAGGAACAGCACCGTGAGCACGCCGGAGACGCGCCGGGGCAGATCATCCATCGTCGGCACGCGGAACGGGATGCCCGCGGCGGCGATCTTCGCCTTCGCCCGGGTGATGCGGGCCCCCATCGTGGTGTCCTGCACCAGGAAGGCGCTCGCGATCTCCGGCACGCTCAGTCCGCCGACCATCCGGAGCGTGAGCGCGACGCGCGCCTCCATCGCGAGGGCAGGGTGACAGCAGACGAAGAGCAGCCGCAACCGGTCGTCGTCGATGGCGCCGATCTGCTCCGGCTCCGATTGCACGTCGTACACGAGCAGCGCCTCCCTGTGCCGCGCATCCCTGATGCTCTCCCGCCGGATGCGATCGATCGCCTTGCGGGTCCCGGTCGTGGTGAGCCACGCGCCCGGGTTGGGCGGGACGCCGTCCTGCGGCCAGCGCTCAGCCGCCGTCGCGTATGCGTCGGCGGCGGCGTCCTCTGCGGTGTCGAGACTCCCGAACCGCTTGGCGAGCGTCGCCACCACCCGCGGCCACTCCTCGCGGTGGGCGCGGGTCAGCGCATCCTGAGTGTCTGTCACGCCGCCGGTCACTCCTGCAGGAGAGGGCGCACTTCGAGGCGTCGGTTGCAGGCCCTCGAGCCCTCGGCCATCAGCTCGAGCGCGACGTCGAGATCCGGTGCCTCGATGATCCAGAGCCCAGCCGCCCACTCCTTCGCCTCGACGAAGGGTCCGTCGGTGAAGACCGGCTCGTCGCCGCGGCCATCCACGACGGTCGACACCGTGGGGTCTGCGAGCCCTGCGGCGAACACCCAGTGCCCGCCCGCGCGGAGCTTGTCGTTGAACACGTCGATCGCGGCGCCCTCCTCGGCCGTTCCCGAGTTGCTGCGGCCGTCGATCACGTTGACCAGGTACTGCATGATCCGATCCTCCCCTTATCCGGCGATCCTGCGCTGCGGTCCCGCGCCCTCGGGAATGTCGCCGTGCAGGTGCGGGGTGTACACGAGCTTAAGCGTGCGGCCGTCGAGCACGGACGATTCGACGAGGTCCAGATCGAACTCCGGGCCGCCGTGGAACAGGGCTGCGTGTCCGGCGCTGCCGGAGATCGCGGGGAACATCATCAATTCGACCCTGTCGACGAGTCCGGCGGCGAGGAGGGCGCGGTTCATGGACACGCTGCCGTGCGACCGCAGCGGGATGTCCGTGGTGCGCTTCAGCCGGTCGATCGCGGTCACCGCGTCCTCGGCGAGCACAGTGGAGTTGTCCCAGCCGAGCGGTTCCTCGAGGGTGCGGGAGAAGACGATCTTCGGCAGCCGGTCGAGGCTGTCGTAGTACGGCTCGTCGAAGACGTTCACGAACGTGCGGAACTGGCGGAACGTGGTCGCGCCGAAGACGAGCACCTGCTCCTGCTCGAAGGTGGCCACGCGGTCGGCGATCACCTCCGGCCCTTCCTTGCCCCAGTATCCCGGCCAGTTGTCGGCCATGCCGTAGCCGTCGACGCTGCAGAAGAAGTCGACCGTCAGTGTGGTGCTCATCGTGATGCTCCGTTTCGTCGGTGGCCGCCCCGGTCGGGGTGCCCTCACTCCTGCAACGAACGGAGCCCGACCGTTTCGACAGCGCGCCGAAAAGAATGTCGGAGAATCGTCGCGCATAGACTCATATCTATGGATGCGGCCCCCGAGCACGATGCGCTGCGGAGCGTGTACAGGATCAGCGACCCGACGCGCGCCCGCATCCTCAATCTGCTGCTCGACGCTCCGGATGGGCGGGGCTCGGTCACCAAGCTTGCCGACGCGCTCGGGCTGCGTCAGCCGACCGTGTCGCACCACCTCTCGCTACTGCGCGCCGAAGGCGTCGTGGAACGGACGCAGGAGGGGCGGACCGCCTGGTACACGATCACGCCGGCCGAAGTGGATCGCGTCGCCTCACTGGTCCGCGCGGAGCAGCCGGCCGACGACGGAGCGGCAGTGGCTCGGATCGTGGACGACCTCTCCGTCCGTTTCCGGGGAGAGCTCTCCCGCGAGACCATCGGGGAATACACCGCGGACAGCTACCGGCGGCTGGACGGCCGGACGAACCGCGCCGCGCTGGCCGGTGCGTTCACGATCACCAGGCTCGACGCCCTGCTGCGAGCAGAGCGGACGGGTGACGCCGAGGCTGCCGGACGACCGCGCACCGACGTGCCGCACGTCCTCTTCGTGTGCGTGCAGAACGCCGGGCGCTCCCAGCTCGCCTCCGCGATCCTGCGTCGCATCGCCGGCGACCGCATCCGGGTCGGCACGGCGGGGTCGGAACCGGCCGGTGCGGTGCGCTCCACGATCGTCACAGCGCTCGACGAACTCGGGATCCCGCTCGGCGGCGAGTTCCCCAAGCCGCTCACCGATGAGGCCGTGCGCGCCGCCGACTACGTGATCACGATGAGCTGCGGCGACGCCTGCCCGGTCTACCCCGGCCGCACCTACCTCGACTGGGGCATCCCGGACCCGGTCGGCCTCCCACTCCCCCGCGTTCGGGAGATCCGCGACGACATCGCCGACCGGGTGCGGCAGCTCGTGACGCGCATCCACGCGGAGTGGGGCACGAACGCGCCGATCGAGGACGGCCCGCATCCATAGATATTGGTCTATGCTTTCGCTACGAGTAGAAGGCGAGACCACCGTGACCGGCCCCACCCCCACTGTCCTGTTCGTCTGCGTCCACAACGCCGGTCGTTCCCAGATGGCCGCCGGCTATCTGCGCACGCTCGCCGGAGGACGCGTCGACGTTCTCTCCGCGGGCTCGGAGCCGAAGGATCGACTCAACCCGGTGGCGGTGCAGGTGATGGCCGAGGATGGCATCGACATCGCGGGCGAGCAGCCGAAGGTGCTCACGACCGAGGCGGTCAGGGAATCCGACGTCGTCATCACGATGGGCTGCGGCGACACCTGCCCGATCCTCCCCGGCAAACGCTACGAGGACTGGGACCTCACCGATCCGGCCGGGCGGCCGGCGGACGAGGTCCGGCCGATCCGCGACGAGATCAAGCGGCGTGTGCAGACCCTGCTCGCAGAGCTGGTGCCCGCGTCCTGAGCGTCAACCAGGTCGGCGCGCACTCTCCCTGCGCTGGTCGACCAGCAGCTCGGCCGCCGCGCTCGCCTGGTCGGCGTCGTCGATGGTGATCGCGATATCGACGCCGCGCCGCCGCGCAATCACCACGCCTTCGCTCCGCCTGGTGACGTACGCGATGCCTCTGGCCGAGATGCGATAGCCCCAGCCGCCCCAGCGCAGTGGGCTGATCTCCTCCGCGGTCACCCTTTCGATGTCGTCCAGCCGCACCCGGATCAGGGGGATCAGGAACACCGTGGAGACGAGGCGGATGCCGCGGGCGTCGACGGAGAGGCGCACGCGCGCCAGGAGCAGCAGCGTGCATCCCACCAGCAGGAGGATCACTGCGGGGGCGATCAGGCCGGGCGTCCCGGTCGCCAATGAGGCGATCAGGCAGGAGACGCCGCCCGCGACCAGGGCGAGGGCTGGGACCCCGAACCAGACGCTCCCGGTCGTGCCGGACCAGACGAGGCGGTCGCCGTCGCGCAGCGGCGGAGCCGGTCGCTCCTGCGCCTCACCGTCGTCGTCGAGCGGCTCTGCGTCGGCAGGTGGGAGCACGATGGACACCAGCGCTCCCAGCGCCGCGACGGGAATCAGGAGCAGGAGCCGCGCGCCGAGCACGGCCTCCTCCGGGGTCGGTGCCGCTGCGGTGGCCTCGGCGGACGCCGTCCAGGCGAGGGCCGAGACACCGGCGAGGGCGACGACGATGCCTGCCGAGAGGCGTGCGGGAGCAGACGTGCGCGAGGCCACGACGAGCGCCACCGCCCCGATGGTGAGTCCGGCGACGATCGCGCAGAACATCCAGAACGACAGCCAGGTGTCCGCAAAGCCGTCCGGGGTCGCGGCGCCCGACCAGTGCGACCCCATCCGCGGCCCGAGTCGCGGCCCGACCGTCACGGCGGTGACGATCAACCAGGCAAGTGGGATCAGGCTCAGCAGCAGAGCGATGGTCCGGCGCACGATCCCTCGACCCCTCACGCGATCCCCCTGATGATGACGGAGAGCTCGTTCGAGCTGATCCCCGCGCGAGCCGCCTCGGAGACGAGGGATGCGGCCGCCTCGATCAGCGTGCGCACCGACGCCGTGTCGCCGGCGACGACCACCGCCCCGCGCCCCCGTCGGAGGTCGATCACTCCGGCCTCGCGCAGATCGTCGTATGCGCGCAGCACCGTGTGCATGTTCACCCCGAGCGACCCGGCGAGCTCGCGTGCGGACGGCAGCCGCTCCCCCACGCGGATCTCGCCCCTGGCCACCCCGAGCCGCACCTGCGCCACAATCTGCTCGGCGAAGGATGCGGCGGACTCGGCTTCCAGACGAATCAACATGTTTGCATTCTATACAAACAAGTGGCATCGTCGGCCTCTGTGCATACCGACCGCCGCTCAGGCCGACGGCTCGAACCGGGGGTACGACGACGACGACAGCGTCGCCGACGCGCACGCGCGGCCCGGCCGCCGCGCCCAACAGTGGGCTCGATACCGGCCCGTGTCCTGGCACGGAACGTCGATCTTCACCCCGATGGCGGCGGCCATCCTCGCGGACCTGTGGCAGACGTATCCGAAGGCCACCTCCAACCAGATCATCCGTTCGGCACATCTTCGTGGGCGGTGCTTGCGCATCCCGTGCCGCACAGTGGATGCTGTCCCCCGACGAGAGGATGCACGAGTGCCACCCATGGAATCCCCCGCGCACCATCCGTCGCGGCGCACACTGCTCGTCGGCGGAGCCGGCATCGTCCTGGGGACGGTGATCCCGCTGATCACCCAGGCGCTCTTCCTGATGCAGCTCCCCGGCACGTCTTGGCTCTCTGCCGTCGAGACGCCGGTCCTCGGCACCTGGTCCGCCGTCATCCTGATCGTCGCGTTCGTCGTCCTGGCCGTCGGTATCGGTGGCGAACCGGGCATCGCGGGCCGGTCCGTCGTCGGCAGGGCCGCGCTGATCGTGTTCGGTGCCGCGAGTCTCGCTACAGCCGGGTACTCCACCTGGGCCGCGCTGTCGGTCGAGACGAGTGCCGGTCTCGTGACGCTGGTCGGCGTGCTGGAGGTCTCGCTCACGGCACTGTGGCTGGCGGCGCTGATCGTCGGCTCCATCTTCGTCGTGCGCGCCGGGGTCGTTCGTGGCGTCGCACGGTGGGGGCTCGCCGTTCTGGCGGCGCTGACCGTGCTGGACCTGCTGGCGTCGCGCATCCCCCTGCCCGCCGCTGTCGGCGTGTGGATCTGGGGTTTCGTCGCGCTCCGGGCGGTGCAGCTCCTGATCGGCGTGCTGTTCATCGTGCAGGCGCTGGCTGTGGCGCCGAGGCAAGATGCTGCGTTCGGATCGGGGTACGCGCGCTAGCCTGGTCGGAGCATCGATCGAGGGGGCGACGTGGCGGATCCGGGGAGGCGAGACGTCTTCCGGATCCGCGGGTTCCCCGCGTACTGGGCGTCGTACACCGTCTCCGGTTTCGGCAGCTATGTCACCGTGCTCGCGCTGCAGGTGCTCATCGTGGTGCAGCTCCACGGAACGGCCGTGGATGTCGGCCTGCTGAACGCCGCTCGCTGGGTCCCCTACCTGCTGTTCGGGCTGATCGTCGGGGCCATCGTCGACCGCCGACGGAGGCGACCGCTCCTGATCGGCAGCGATCTGGGCAGGGCTGCGGTGCTGCTCGTGATCCCGGTGCTGTTCCTGGCCGGTGCGCTGAGCATCCCGCTGCTGCTGGTCGTCGTGGCGGTCGTCGGCCTGCTCTCGCTGATCGGGGATGCGGCAGCGCAGTCGCTCGTCCCGCGCATCGTGCCCCGCTCGGCGCTCGTGGCCGCGCACGCGCGCACGGACCAGAGCGACGCCGTCGCGCAGACGGCGGGCCCGATGGTCGCCGGCGCCATCGTCTCACTCGTCGGCGCGGCGTTCGCACTCGTGGTCGACGCCGCGTCGTACCTGTTCTCCGCCGTCGCGATCTGGCGTGTCACTATCGACGAGGCGCGGGAACCGGCCGGTCAACGGTCCACGGTTCGGAAGGAGATCGTCGAAGGCCTCCGCTGGGTCTACCGTCACCGGACGCTCGCGCCGATGGCGATCGGATCGCACGCGTGGTTCTTCTTCAACAGCATCCTCGGCACGGTCTTCACGTCGTTCGCACTCCTCGGGCTGCACCTGACCGCATTCCAGCTCGGCGTCGCGCTCGCGGGCGCCGGTGTCGCAGCCCTGCTCGGCAGCTCACTGTCCCTGCGGGCGGGACGCCGGTGGGGCGCGGGCATCGCGGTGATCGCGAGCAACCTGATCATGGTCGTCGGCTGGGGCGTGATCGCGCTCGCACCAGGCGCGTCGCACACCTGGGCAGCGGTGGTCGTCCTCGCCATCGGGCAGGGCTTCTACGGCCTCGGACTCGGCCTGAGCAACGCGAACGAGATGGGCTACCGCCAGGGCGTGACCCCGGATGCGCTGCAGGGCCGCACGAACACCACGCTGCGGTCCGCGAACCGGGCCATGATCGTCATCGGCGCCCCGCTCGGCGGTCTCCTCGCCACCTGGCTCGGCTATCGCCCTGCCCTCTGGATCGGCGTCGCCGGGATCGTGGTCACGACAGCCTTCCTCGCGCTCTCGCCATTCCGTTCCGCGCGTCACGAAGCGGACGAGGCGGCGACCTGACCGCACCCGGGTTGTATCCTTGCTGCGATCGCCGACCAGGAACAGGACCACCGATGACCGCCCCCTCCCACTGGATCGAACACCGCCGCGGAGACGGAGAACTGCTCGGCTGGATGGAGCAGGACGGCGACGGCTTCGTCGCCATCGACCTCCTCGGGCGACGCGTCACCGACGTGGTCGACTGGCTCGACGCCGAAGCGCACCTGGATGCGCTGGGCATCGGCTACCTCGCCGACCGCTTCGAGCTGCGGCTCGACGACGGACGCTGGCTACTCGTACGCATCACCGAGGTGTCGACGGAGGCGATCCGCGTCAAGAAGGACGACTGGGGCGACATGGGCGCCACGCTGATCGAGTACACGGTCCCGTTCCCGCTGCCGGCCGGGCTGCGGCCGCTCGCCGCGGACCGGACGGTGTCCTTCCCCGACGGTTACACCTCGGACCGCGCGTGAAAGCCGACCTGAAGAAGGAGGTGACCGGCTACGCGGCCACGCGTGGACGCTTCGACATCGTCACCGTTCCCGCGCGCCGCTACCTCATGGTCGACGGACGCGGTGACCCCAACACCGCGCCGGAGTACGCGGCGGCGCTCGCCGCGCTCTACCCGCTCGCATACAAGCTCAAGTTCTTCAGCAAGAACGAGCTCGGCCGCGACTACGGGGTCATGCCGCTCGAAGGTCTCTGGTGGGCCGACGACCTGGACGCCTTCACACGGGCGCGCGACAAGACGCAGTGGCAGTGGACCATGCTGAACCTGGTCCCCGACTGGATCGCCGACGAGCACATCGCGGTTGCGCGCGCGGCGGCGCCGGGAAGCGAAGCCGTCAGAATCGGCACCCTGGACGAGGGCCTCTGCGTGCAGACCCTGCACGTCGGCAGCTACGACGACGAGGCGCCGATCCTGGATGCTCTGCACACCTCGTTCATCCCGCAGAACGGACTGCGGATGACCGGGAAGCACCACGAGATCTACCTCAGCGACGCGCGCAGGACCGCGCCGGAGAAGCTGCGCACGATCCTGCGTCAGCCGGTGGCGCGCATCCCGTCGTAGCGGTCGCCGTGGTGGCGCCCGACACTCCTGCCCCGCTTTCGACGCGAGTGCCCTTGCTTCAGGCCGGATGCCCGCCTACTGTTCGCCGCGACGAGCGCGCCCTCCGCGAACCCCACGACAGGAACCCCGATGCCGACAGACCCAGCGAACGAGCTCACCCCCGACGAGAAGCGGGAGGATCAGTTGACCGCGGCCCCGAAGGCCACGGACGCCGACGCGAAGCCGCGCATCGCCGTCGAGGAGGCGGAGCCCGGCGTGACCCGCATCGACATCAGGGACGACGCGTACGCGCGTCCGGGCAAGCCGGACTCCGAGCGGGCCTGACGCGCTCTCGACGGGGGAGGCCGCGCGGCAGGCGTAGGCTCGGAAGCCCGTACGAAAGCGCGTACGGAAGCCCGTCCGAAAGGCGCCCAGCATGACCCTCAGCACACTCGACCAGAAGACCGCCCTGATCGTCGTCGACCTGCAGAACGCCATCCGCGCATACCCTGTCGCGCGCCCCTCCGAGGAGGTCTTCGCGAACGCGGGTGCGCTCGCCGACGCCTTCCGTGCCCACGGTCTTCCCGTCGTGCTGGTCAACGTCGCGGGCGGCGCGCCCGGCCGCACGGAGACGCAGCGGCGGACAGGCGGCGAGCGTCCGGCCGACGCGCTGGAGTTCGTCGCCGAGCTGCACAGGGCGGAGAGCGACCACATCGTGACCAAGCACACCTGGGGCGCGTTCACCGGAACCGACCTGGATGCGTACCTGAAGGCCGAGCACGTCACCCAGGTCGTGATCGCGGGCATAGCGACGAGCGCCGGTGTGGAGTCGACCGCGCGCCACGCGCACGAGAACGGCTACAACGTCACTCTCGCCACCGACGCGATGTCGGACAGGAGCGCCGAGGTCCACGACTTCGTGGTGAGCAACGTCTTCCCGCGCATCGGCGAGTCCGGCACGACGGCGGAGGTCATCGAACTGCTCGCGGCCACGCGAGCGTGAGCGGAGCGGGGTGCTCCGCTCAGCGCTCTTCTTCGTGCTCCGCTCGACGCTCTGATCTGGGGTAGTCGCCGTGCCGGAGTTTCGCATCCCGCACCAGCGGCTCCTCACCGTCGCGTTCGGAGCCGATGTATGTGCCCACGACCGTGCCGTCCGGGCCATCTCCCCCGGCCTCGGTGTACTGCCCGGCCACCTGGCGCGCCTCCGGCGCCTCGTCGTCGTGCTGCGTGTATGTGCCTTCGACGTCGTCCCTGGTCAGGCGGCTGTCGCGGTCCTCTGACTTCGACATCCTCACCATCTCCTCACTTGCGCTATCGCAATTATTGCACTAACGCCACCGTTTCGGAATACTGGACAGATGACGATCGACGAGCACCCGGATGCAACGGGCACCCTCAGCCGCGAACGCGCGGTCGACGCTGCCCTCGCCGCCGCCAACGTGATGATGCGCGTGGCGGCCCGCTCGGTGATCGACGTGGAGGCGGCCGTGACCACCCCGCAACTTCGCGTGCTCATGCTGATTCGTGCCTCCGGACCGCAGAACCTCGGCCAGGTCGCCGCCGAACTGGACGTGCATCCATCGAACGCGACCAGAACCTGCGACAAACTGGTGCGCGCCGGGTATCTCGCCCGCACGGAGGACCCGGCCGACAGACGATTCGTGCACCTCGCTCTCACGCCGGAGGGGCTCGCGATCGTCGATCACGTCCTCACCGCCCGGAGGAGCGCGCTGACCGATGTGCTCTCGGCATTGCCGGAGTCCGACCAGGAAAGCATCGCCGCCGCCTTCTCCGCGTTCGCTGCAGCCGCGGGCGGCGAGCCGACGCACGACGGCCGATTCGCCCTCGAACTGCGCTCCTGACAACCTGCGTCTCCGCCTGACGGCGCCTCGGCCTCCGGGGCTTGCCAATCAGCCGATTCGGTGTTCGATGACCGGCATGACAGACGCACGCGACGACCAGAGCGATATCGGCTTCGACGGCCAGACCTCGTACAGCGAAGAAGGCACGCCGTAGCGCGTCCCGACCGCCGCGGGCGATGACGAGTATCCCTGGCATGGGCAGTCAGCAGAGCACCTGGACCAGACTGGGCAGGGTGCCGTGGTGGCCCATGTTCGCGTTCGCCTCGCCCATGCTTCCGACCTTCGTGTTTCTCGACTGGCTCGTGACGGCGCTCTTCATTCCCGACGACGGATCCCTGCTGGTGCGCAGCCTCGTGGCCGTCGCTATCGCCGTCGTGGTCTGCGGCCTGATCGTGATCTCGTTCCGCCTGTGGGCGCCCGTCACCTGGGTCGACGTTGCGGGCGGCCGCATCCGGAGCGGGCGCCATGTCGCCGCGTTCTCCGACATCGTGGAATGCCGGTTGCTGGTCAGCGCGTCCCTCGATCGCCGCACGCTGAGCCTGATGCTCGGAGACGGCCACGGGATGCGCGCGGGCGTGCTCCTCCGCGATGCCAGGGATCGACCCCTGCCCGCCAGGGACGCCGCCACACTCGGGGCTGCGGTGCTCGGCTCGAACATCGCCATGCCGGTCTCCCGCGACGATCCGAAGGGCCGGTTCGCCCGCTACAACTTCCCCGACCACGTGACGAAAGCGGAGGCCGCGCAGCTCGTCGCGGCTCCGCCGTCGTTCGGCGACCCGCTTCCGCTGCCGTCGCGCGTCTGAACCGGATCCGGTGCGCGCCACCGGCGCTCACTCCCAGGCGCACCAGCAACGACTGCTCGATCCGGCGACCGGCGCGCCGGTCCTCCCTCTCGTGATCGACGTCCACAGCGAGCCCTGCACGGTAGTCCTCCAGCATCGCCCGCCGCCACTCGTCGTGGTTCTTACCGACCAGCGCGAACGTGTCGTGGCCCCGTGCATCCATCGCCGCCAGGATGCGGTCAGCGGTCGCCCGCTCGGAGTGCGGCGCGTGGTCCGGCTGCGGGCAGTGGATGCGCCGTAGCCGGGCGGATCGGGGACCACCACCGTGAACCCCCGCTCGACCAGCACCGGCGCCACCCGATACCAGGGCGCCCCGGTGCGCGGGTGCCCGTGCAGCAGGACGACGACGGGTCCGCCCCGCCGTGCCGGACGTGGACGACGCCGTCCCCGACGGCGATGCCGTCGGTGTCGAACCCGGCGAACATCCCGGTCAGAGCTGGTCGTCGTCGAGCGGTTCCGCGGCGATGTCGTCGGTGCCGGCGTCGTCATCCCCAGCGCTACCGCGCGGTTCGACGACGCCGTCCGCGTCGTACGGCTCGCGGCCGTCCAGCAGCTTGCCCTCCTCGGTCTCCGGGTCCGTGTCGTCCGGTGCCGTCTCGTGCGGTTCTCCGGACGGGGTCTCCGGTGCTGTGTCTCGTGCGTCGCTCATCGTTGTGCTCCTGTTCCTGTGTGTCCCGACGTGAGTGATCTCGTGTTCGCGCGATTCCCCCACTGTGCGCTCAGCCCTCGCGCTGCGCGCGGTCGATGCCGCCCAGCAGGTCTTTCAGCGCCTTCTCGATGGCCGGATGGTCGTACTGGCCCGCCCTGCTCTCGCCCGAGATCACCGCGCAGCGGTGCAGTGTGCGGAAGTCGCCGTACGGGAACGAGTACCGCCCCTTGGTGCCCTCCGTCTTCGAGGTGTCCTCCCCGAGATGCCACTTCGCGTACTCGGCCATGCCGTGCTTGTCGATGAACGCGTTCTCGTCGTCCGCCGACGGAGCGTGCTCGCTCCAGTCGTCGCGCTCGTCCGCAACCACGTCGCCGCTGCGCAGCAGTCCGCGGGCGTGTGCGAGGGCGTCCTTGTTGAGCTGTACCGTCACTGGTCCTCCGTCCATCCTCGGGGTGCCTTCGCATCCGGGGTGTCCCGTATTCGCGGTTTCCGTGTTCGGTGTCCGCAGGTCGGCCACCGCCCGCCACCGGGATGCGGTCCCGACGTCGAGGACGGCGACCGTGCGGTCCTGCACGGCCGCCGCCACACCGGGCCTGCGGTTGTGTCGTCCGCCCCTGTCAGATCGACCCGCCATCCGGCTCGCCGCTCACCGTGGCCCTGCGCGGGCCGCTCGTCAATCCCCTGGCGCGTCCGTTTCCGCGGTGTTCCTCTCTCCTGCCGCCCCGTCCCACCACTCCAGAACGCGGGTGGCGTAGAAGGTCAGCCACTTCGACGGCTGCCCTGGTGGCACGTCGACCTCGAACCAGACGCGTCCAGGATGGCGGTATTCCTGCATCCACCTGCCGTCTGATGTTCGGGATGCACGGATCACCTCGATCGCCTCCGCCAGTCGCGGGTCGGGCTCGGCGTCGTCGTGCAGCGCGGCCGCCCTGGCGTAGTCCGCAGCGTTCAGCACGCTGTACTGCCACCGGAACGGGTAGCCGAATCGCGTCGCCCACGGGGCGACCACCTCACCCGTCGACCGGCGATGCAGAAGCTGGCGTTCCAGGAGATACTCCTCCCCGGCGTGCCGCGCCGCCCGCAGCGCGTCGCTGCCTCCGGTGGCGCCCTCGAAGAAGAGCAGCCCCTTCACGCTGTTGAGGGTGGAGTGGAACGACGACCTGGTCGAGCCTTCCACCCATTCGCAGTTCCAGCCACCGTCCGCCATCCGGTGCTCGACGAACCACTGCGCGAGTCCGGAGACGTCCGCGCCCAGCCATGCCCCGTTGGCGAGGGTGAACGCGTTGATGCAGCAGTCGACCTCGCCGCCCCAGTACGGCAGGTCGTCGTACTCCCACCGGCTGTTCGCGGCGAGCCTGTCCGCGGTGCCGGCGAGGGCGGAGGCGTCGACGCCCCACTCGCGCAGGGAGTTGAGACTCCAGGTGGTGGCGGTGTACGGCTGCCCGCCCTCGTCTCGCTGGTCGGGGTGGTCGAACTGCATGTCGCCGGGGAAGTACGCCCCTCCCGCCCACTGCCCGTCCGCAGCCTGCGTGGCCAGTAGCCGCGCGCCGAATCCCTCGGTGGCGACGCGCGCCCTGGTGGCCGCCCACACCTCGGGAGGCGCGCCGAGCAGGTCGCGCTCGACCTGCCAGCGCAGGGCGGGGTCGGAGTCGAGCATCCAGTCGAGGACGGCGGTGTCTGCGCTCATGCGAGGCAAGGTACACCCGGGCTCGTCGGCGCGAAAGCGCGCGGGCGGGCCGTGCGGCTCACTCCTCCTCGTCGAGGTCCTCGTCGTCGAGGCCGAGGTCGGCACCCTCCGCCTCGTCGAGCGCGACGTCGAGGCCGTCGTCATCGTCGTCGTCGTCGTCGTCAGCGTCTTCGTCGTCTTCCTCGTCGTCGACGTCGTCATCGCCTTCGGCGTTCGCGACCTCTTCGATCCAGTCGACATCCTCATCGCTGAGGTAGCTGCCGGGCGGAACGTCCTCCGAATCGTCCGCCTCGCCGACGATCTGGACCACTCCTCCCGCCTCCACGATCGACGCGACGATGCCGTCCGGAATCGCATCCCCGTTGTTCGCGATGAGCCACTGCTGCTCGAAGCCCGACAGATCGCTCCACCACTCCTCGATACCCATGCCCGCAGTCTGCCACCGTCGCCGCCGATGCGCCGCCCCCACTTTCACCGGGCGGGGGTGGATGCGGCGCGGAATCGCACCGACGTCCCCGTGCGACGCCGTCGGCCTACCGCGGCCCCGCCCCCAGCATCCGCTCCACCAGTGTGCGCACCTTCCGCTGCTCCGCCGCCCCGAGCGCGGACGTGTACGGCGCCAGCTCCCTCCGCAGCTCCGCCGTCAGTCGAGCGCCGAGATCCCGCCCGGTGGCTGTGAGCCGCACCTCCACCACCCGGCGGTCGGTCGCAGACGGCGTCCGCTCGACGAGCTCGCGCTTCTCCGCACGATCCACCAGCCCGGACAGCGTCGACTTCTCGAGCCCCAGATAGTCGGCGATCGCGGTGATCCGGAGCTGCCGGTCGCGCAGGATGCCGAGCACCCGCAACTGGGTCAGCGACAGGTCGTTCTCGGCGGCGAGCCGGCTGAGAACGCCCATCGCGCGGTAGGAGAACTGCACCAGGGCGTCGATCAGGGCGTCGTCGTCCGCTTCGCGGCGTGCATCGTCTGTCACGGGTCGCTTCTCCTTGACATGGTTGGCGTTACGAACTAATAATATTTCGTGTTACCAACTATATCGTGGAGGATGCCATGAAGGCCGCAGTCGTCTCGTCGTTCGATTCCGCGCCGGTGTACACCGACGTGCCCGCCCCGAAGGCATCGGGGCCCGACGAGCTGGTGGTCGACGTCCTCGCCGCCGCCCTGCATCCGCGAGTGCGCTCACAGGCGGACGGCAGTCACTACACGAGCACCGACGAACTCCCCCTGGTGCCCGGCATCGACGGCGTCGGACGCGACTCCTCCGGCACGCTTCGCTACTTCATCCTTCCGGACACCGCCCTCGGCTCGATGGCGCAGCAGACCGTGATCGACCGCCGCCGTAGCATCCCGTTGCCGGACGACACCGACCCGATCCTTGTGGCGGCGGCGATGAACCCCGCCATGTCGTCGTGGCTGGCCCTCCGCAGCCGGATGCAGTTCGAGCGTGGGCAGAGCGTGCTCGTCCTCGGCGCCACGGGCAGCGCCGGACGCCTCGCCGTCCAGGTTGCCCGCTTTCTCGGAGCCGACCGGATCGTCGCCGCCGGGCGTGACAGCACGAAACTCGCCGCCCTGACGGCGCTCGGCGCGACAGCCACCACGTCGATCGCCGGAGACCCCGACGACGTGGCGAGGGCCATCGGCGAAACAGCATCCGACGTGGATGCGGTGCTCGACTATCTCTGGGGCGAGCCCGCCGCAGCAGCCATCACCGGCCTCGTGACCGCCCGTGGAGACCGGTCGCGCCCGCTCACCTGGATCGAGATCGGCTCTGTCGCCGGCCGCACCTCCCCCATCCCGTCGGCGGCTCTCCGCGCCGCCGACCTCCGCATCGTCGGCAGCGGCCAAGGCTCGGTCCCGACGCGCGACATCCTGGCCGCCCTCCCGCAGCTGGCGACCACGATCGCCGCCGGCGCATTCCAGGTGGATGCGGTCCCCGTCCCCCTCGCGGACGTCGCCACCGCCTGGGCCGACACGGCCACGACCAGCCGCGTGGTGCTCACGCCCTGATCGCGCTACGTGCGCCACCCGCACTACCCGCGCCACCCGCGCCACCCGCGAGTTCGTACACCCACGCGTTCACGCGAATCGGGTGCCCTTTCGGGTACTCGAACCCTTCCTCCCCCGCGCACTCGAACCCGACCGCCCGGCACAGCGCGTTCGATGCCGCGTTGTCCACCCGCGGAAACGCGAGCACAGCGCGCCGGTCGCCGCGCATCCTCGCATCACCCAGGCACGCGGCAAGCGCACGAGAGGCGATCCCGCGCCCCTGGTATCCGCTCGCCACACCCCAGCCCGCCTCGTACACCGGTTCGTCATGCCAGACCGTCTCCCAGTACCCCACCGATCCCACCGGCTCCGGCTCGCCGTCGAGGCGGATCGTGAACATCCTCGCCTCGCCGTTCTGCCAGTAGCGCAGGTAGCGTTCGTGCCGGTCGAGCACCTTCTCCTCTGGCTCAGGCCCACCGAGGAAAGCCGTCATCTCGGCTGTGTTCGCGCGGTGCAGGACGGGAAGGTCCGCCTCCGACCAGCGATGGATGCTCACGTCACCGCGCGACGCGATCCGATCGCCGGGGCGCGTGGCGGTGTCGACCTTCACGCGAGCGAGACGTCGGCCGCTGCGACCACCTCGGCGGTGCGGCCGGGAGCGCGATGGTTGCCCCAGTAGAGGTTCGTGTGAGCGACGACGAGGTCAGGCGTCGGCGCTCCCCACTCACTGAGGTCTTCCGTGGTGTGCGCGTCGCCCACCAGGGTCACGTCGTAGCCGCGGGTCAGCCCGCCGTGGATGGTCGACCGGATGCACTCGTCGGTCTGCGAGCCTGTCACCACGATGCGTCCGACGCCCGCTGCGGCGAGCACCTCTTCCAGCGTGGTCTCCTCGAAGGCGTCCGCGTAGTGCTTGGGAACGAGCGCCTCATCGTGGGCGCGGTGCAGCTCGGGGACGTACTGCCAGGCCTCGCTGCCGTATTCGATGTTGTCGTCGGAGTGCTGGATCCACACCACCGGCACCCTCTCGTCCCGCGCCCGCTCGACGAGTGAGCGGATCGTGCCGACCACCTCGTCGCGGCGGTACGCGCCGTCGATGACGCCGTTCTGCACATCGATCACCAGCAGCGCAGACGCGTCGCGCCCCTCCAACGTTGACATGTGCTCCCCTATCCCGGTTATCAATCCACCATGACGCTACGCCCGGCCACCGACAGCGGCGGCCCGCTCGGTGCCCGTCCTTTCACCGACCGCCCCCCGAACCCATCGCGCAGCGTCACCCCAAGGTGGACGTTCGCCTGGTCTCGTGCCCGATCGGCACCACCAGCACCGACCGCTGCTGCGCCCGCGTGAGCTGCACCGCCACCGAGCCAGACAGCCACTCCTCCACGGCGTGCCCGAACCCCGCCTGGTGGGTGCCGACCACGATGAGCGCCGCATCCACCTCGTCCGCCACCCTTGCGAGTGCCTTCGCCGGGTCGCCGGCGAGCATCCGCAGCACCCAGCCGCCGGGCAGCGCGCGCGCACCGGCCGCCCCGCGCCGTGCCGTGGATGCCTCACCGAGCATCCCGTCGGCCACATCGTCAGCCACATCGCCGGGCTCGTCGCCCGACCCCGCCGCCGCGTCCGACCCCGCCGCGTCCGACCCCGCCGCTCCCGACCCCGCCGCCGCTCCGGGCAACGCCGACGTGATCGCAGCGGCGAGGTCGATCGCAAGCCGTTCGTCCTCCGGCGCGACACCCTCCGGATGCAGGGACGCCTCGCGCCGCAGGTCTGCACGCTCCCACTCGGTGAGATAGCTGTCCGGGGTCACGTAGCCGCACACCATCGGGCGTTCGAGCAGCGCAGCCAGCGCCGCCGCCTCCTGAACAACGGCGACCGGCTGGCCGGGGTACACCCCCACCACGACGGGTCCGGAAGCCGACGACAGGCTCATGCCGGGCTCACCCCTGCGGCGGCGTTCCGGCGATGTTCACCAGCCAGGAGACGCCGAACTTGTCCACGGCCATCCCGAAGCTGTCGCCCCACGGCGCCTTCGACAGCGGCTCGACGACGGTGCCGCCCTCGATGAGCTTGGCGAAGTATCCGGACAGCTCCTCCTCGTCGTCGCCGCTCAGCGAGACCGAGATGTTGGAGCCTTCCGCCAGGTCCATGTGCTTCGGCACGTCCGCCACCATCAGCGTGAAGCCGGACGGCGTGGTCAACTGCGAGTGCATGATGAGGTCTTTCTCCTCCGGGTCTGTGCTGACCTGGAACTCGGCGAAGGTGCTCCGCTGCACGTCCCCTCCGAAGACCGACTGGTAGAAATCCATCGCCTCGCGCGCCTGGGTGCGGAAGTTGAGGTAGGGGTTGAGTGTCGAAGCCATCGGCCTGTCCTTACTGTCTGTTCTCCCGGCCGTTCGTCGGCCGGTACGGGTTCAGCGTAGCCATGCCCACCGACCTTGCACGAGTGCAGAGTTTCCGCGGAATTGCGTGCATTTCAGGTGCATTCCCGCCCCGCGGCGTCAGCGCCGGTACGCGCCGACGATCAGTTCGCCCCTGATCTCCCCCAGCCTGTCCAGGATGCGGTCGACCAGCACAGCGCTCACCCCGCCGGCGGTCAGGTCCCACGGCCCGATCGGCTGCAGTTTGCCGCACCGGATGCGCACCACTTCCCAGCCGGCCGCCCGCAGCAGCCTGTCCTTCTTCCTGTCCGTCGCCTCCCGCCGCCCGACGTGCTCGAGCCCGTGCCTGCCGGTCGTGTCGTACTCGATCGCGATCCTGAGCTCGGGGATGACGATGTCCGGCCAGACCTCGAGGTGCGAGAAGAACGGTCGCGCGACCCGCACCGCGTTGTTGCCGAGGTCGACCTCGAGCCGTTCCGCGATGCGCTGCCGCAGCGCAGGCTCCGCCGCGGACGCCGGGCTCGGCGCCCACCTGCTCACGAAGGCCTCGCCGACAGGCACAGCGTCCGCCCCCGCCGCGGCGTGACGGCAGACCGGGCACCGGCGACCGCCCAGGATGCGCTCGACGCTCGCCTCGTAGGCCGGGTGCCCCCTGTCGCACTGCCACGCGTGCGTGCGTGCCGTGCCGTTCTCCACAGACACCGCAACCCGCGACCCTGGCGCTGCCAGCGTGACCAGCTCCTCGCGCGTGAGCCGCGCCCCGTCGAGTCTGCGACACAGGTAGCAGCGGTCGTCGCCGGGCTCGTGCTCGATCCGGCGCGGGTCGCGAGCGTGGCCGCACGCGTGCATCCCGTCGTCCGGCTGCGGCATCCGGATGCGGCGCGGGGCGGCCCCCTCCGCGCAGGCCGGGCACCACGCCGACCGCCGCCGCGTGCCGCCCGGCCGCGAGCGCTGCTCCTCGGGGGTCGCGACGAAGCGGTGCCCGGAGTCGCACTCCCAGAGCAGGTAGACCTCGGCGGCGGGAGGCACCTGACTGAGGACGATCCCGTGATTGAGGTCGGGGTGGTACTGCCGGATGAGCATGGGGTAGCGCTCCCAGTCGGTGCGATACCGCCCGATCGGGTACGGCGTCTCCGCGCCTTTCGACCACTGGCGGCGCGCCCACCACTGCTCGACGCTCTCCGGCACCGCTCCACTCCGTTCGTGTCAACACGTCACGCCTGCCTGGACGCGACTGCGGCCAGCGTACGCGGCACCACCGTCAGAGCGGTCGGCAGCCTGGATGGCGTTCGTCAGAGCAGGTACGGCACGATCGCCTTGCGCTCAGGAGGATAGTCGTCGAACGTCTGCCGATACCAGCGGTGGTTGGCCATCGCCCGTGGTGCGAGGTTCGCGACCGTGTACAGCGCGAACGCCAGCCCGGCGAGCGACCACGTCGCTATCACCCAGCCGGTCCACTCCACCATCTCGCCCGGATAGTTCGGGCTCGACACCCAGCGGTAGCCGCCACCACGCGGGATGCTGTACCCGCCCGACCGCGCACCGCGCAGCCTGCGCAGGATGCGGTCGGAGCCGACGTTGAGCGCGAACCCCGCGAGGAACACGACCACCCCGATCCAGAAGCGCGGGTCGGCCAGCCAGGTGTTCGCGTACTGCCCGTACTCCGAGATCCACCGTGCGTTCACCCAGGCGTTGAGCAGGTTGAACAGGATCGCCATCGCCACCACGGACACGGGCATCCGCGACCCTGTGCGCATCAGGAACGGGTACACGAACGCGCGCTGCACATAGTGGAGCTGCCACAGCGCCAGGAACAGCAGCGGCACCAGCTCGAACCGGTGCTCGCCGAGCAGGTAGAACAGCAGGAAGACGATGGATGCTGGACTCTCCATCACGACCCAGCCGACGCGGGCAGGGACGGTCGGCCCCCATCCGGAGCGGCCGTGCCGACCGTATGGCGCCACCACGAAGCACAGCGCGACGAAGGTGACCACCGCGAGGGCGATCTCGGCGTACACGAACCAGCGATAGGGGCCGTCGGGCATGGCGGGAGTCTAGCGACGCTACGCCGCCGCAGACTCCCATGACCGGCGCAGGCCTTCGCGGGCACGGTAGGCAAGGGCGGCCGCTGCATTCGCCGTGATGCCGAGCAGGCGGCCGAGCTCTGGCGGACTGAGCCGTTCGACCTCGCTGTACCAGAGCGCCTGACGCCACCGCTCCGGGAGAGCGCAGAAAGCCGCGGCGACGCGCCGTCCCTCCCACACGATGTCCTCGCGTTCCTGGCTGAATCGCGCGTCGGCGAAGAACTCCGCATGGTCGATGGCGACCTCGTTGCGCGCCGCGCCCCAGGAGGCCGCGGTGTTGCGGATCGTGGCGTAGAGGTAGGAGCGGAAGCCGTTGCGCGGGCCGTTGCCGTTGCGCAGGGCGATCATGATCTTGACGAACGCCTCAGAGACGAGGTCGGCGGCGTCGAACGTCGACGTGACGGTTGCGGCGTACGCGAGACCGGCGCCGGAGTGCCGCCTCCAGAGCTCGGCGTACGCGTGCGTGTCTCCCGCACGGCTGCGGGTCACGAGGGTGTCGTCGACGGCGGTTTCTGCGGGGGTGCGCATCCGGTGCTTCCTTGCTGGTCGGTTCGCGAACCACCGTAGGAAAACCGCGTGCGGGCGGCTAGCCGTTTTACGCCGTCACAGAAGCCACTTTGCGCCAGACGCAGAGGAAGAGTGTGGTGGGCCCTGCCGGGATCGAACCGACGACATCCACGGTGTAAACGCGCTTACCGTTGCCAGCTACTCGCAACTAATCGCAAGCAACCAGGGAGAATCGCTGGCCGAGAGCGTGACTCGGGCATCTCGCAGATGCGGCGAGTGTGGGAGGTTTGCGGGTGTTTGTTGGTTTCACGACCACCACACGACCACCATCATTTGCGGAGCTGCGATTCGATGCGGATTCTCCAAGCGCTGCCGTCCTGCTTGGCTGTGATGCCTACGCATGCTATTTAACGCGATATCCGCCGGTTCACTTGACGAATGACACGCGCCTCCACCTCGCTCGCGCACGGCCGATTCCACTCCTGCGAGCGGCGCCATCACCGACGACCTGGGTGTGAGTCCAGAGCAGTACCTTGCAAATGGCCCGGCGGTCGTCACGGATTCTGTCGGCAGTCTGCGCCGCTGCTGAGGCGAGAACAAAGGCGGCGGGGTCGAGATGCACCCGTCGCCTTTATCGTTCTCCCGGATCAGCGGAACATCATCTTCTCGTACAGAGTCCGGCCGGTGACGTGATCGGTGACGTCGTCGAGCGCGATGTCGAGGTCGAAGTCCGCGTTAAAGTCGTAGTACATCGGGTGCTCGCCGCCGTGCAGGACGCGGGCGATTCCGTGCCGCTGGGGGCTCATGTCCAGCGACTCGATAAGCGTCGGGTCCGTCGCCGTCATCGTGATCGTGCCGCGCTCTGACGCCCACGACCACACCATACGCGTGGGGTAGGTCTGGTGGCCAGGGCCGGCGACCTCCCCGCTGGTCTCCAACCGGAGCGGGAGCAGGTCGTCGGTGATGAGCGCATCGCCTTTCGCCAGGTAAAAGGTCGGGATGTTCAGCTCGCCGAACCCCATCAGCCCCTTCGTCGTCATGCGCACGTAGACGACCGTGTATTCGCCGACATGCGCACGACCCCAGTACCAGTGGTCGAGGAACGACCCCATGAGATGGTTGCCCCAGTTGTGGTCGTGGTAGGCGCTTCCAGCGAGCTCGGAGCTCGTCTCCCCCTCGGTGATGGTCGCTGTGACGCGGCCGTACGGCACGGGGACAACCCACGCCAGGTAGTGCGTGCGGGCTGAGTCGAAGTAGTTGATGCCGGCGCCAGGGCGCCACGACGGAGCCTCCCGGTCGATCGTCACGTCAGCGACGATGCCGTCGGCCTCGATGTGCAAGACGTAGTGGTCGAGGTCCCCGGAGACCGTGTTGTTCCCGATGCGCACGTCGCAGCCGTCGGTCGCCGCGCTGAACTCCGACGCCGGGAACGCGGGCTCGAGGTGCAGCCGCGTGCCGTCGGCGAGCTGCCGGATGATCAGGACGGTCGGCGTGAGCGGCCCGGACGGATCCGTGTGCGGCTTGTTGGAGAAGGTGACAACGAGCGTCGAGCCGTCGGTGAACTGGCAGTCGAAGTACCACCACTCGAATGTGCTGTCCGCTGCGGCGGCCGCCCGGTAGCCGTCCTCCCACGCTTCGACGGTGGGTCCGAGTCCAAGGGCGGTCATGCCCTCCTGCTGGCCGACCGCCATGCGCTCCCGGACCTCAGCGGTGTCGGGAATATCGTGCACTGTCATCTGGCTCCTTCGGCGTCCTAGTTGGCACTCGAAAGCTACCAAGGGCGCCGAGACTCGCGCTCACCCGCGTTGTGGGGTGTCAATGGTGGGCCCTGCCTCGGGCACTGCATCGAACCGGCGTCGAATGCATCAATGGTGGGCCCTGCCTCAGGCACTGCATCGAACCGGCGACGAGTGCATCAATGGTGGGCCCTGCCTCAGGCACTGCATCGAACCGGCGACGAATGCATCAATGGTGGGCCCTGCCGGGATCGAACCGACGACATCCACGGTGTAAACGTGGCGCTCTACCAGCTGAGCTAAAGGCCCTTCAGCGCGTTCAGCCTAGCCGACGTGCAGCGGCAGCAGCTCCAGCGCCGCCTTGTACGCCTCGATCGAGCGCGCCTCGCCGGGGGCGGTGATGAACGACGCCCGGATGATGCCGGACTCGTCGATCACGAACGTGGCCCGGTTGGCGAAGCCCTTCTCCTGCAGGAACACGCCGTACTCCTTGGAGATCTCGCCGTGCGGCCAGAAGTCGGCGAGGAGGGTGAAGTCGTAGCCCTCCTGCTCTGCCCACGCACGCAGTGTGTACTTGGAGTCCACCGAGATGCCGATCAGCTCGACCGCGTGGTCCTTGAACAGGTTGAGGTTGTCGCGCAGCGCGCACAGCTCGCCGGTGCACGTGCCGGAAAACGCGAGGGGGAAGAAGACGAGCGCCACCGCCTTCTTGCCGCGGAAGTCGCTGAGTCTCACCGTCTGGCCGTACTGGTCGACGAGTTCGAAGTCGGGTGCCTGGGTGTCGTTCTCCAGAGCCATGGTGTTTCCTTTCGACGCTCGCGCGCCGGAATGCCGCGCACGCACGAGGACACAGCTTAGACCCGCTTGCCGTGGAGTCAAATGGAGCGGTCAACAGGAGCCTCGGAGTGAGGCTAGGCTGGCAGATGGTGCCATCGCCCTTGTTGTGACCCGACAGCGATCAGCTCCGTCTACCATCTATCCGACACAAGAAAGAGGTCGAGGGTGACTGTAAACGACCAGGACCCGTACTCGGTGAATCACATCGATTCGGACCCGGAGGAGACCGCCGAATGGCAGGAATCCCTCGACGCACTGGTTGCGGCCCATGGCCACGAGCGCGCTCGTGAGATCATGCTGAGCCTGCTCAAGCGCTCCAAAGAACTGCAGCTCGGTGTTCCGATGGTTCCGACCACGGACTACATCAACACCATCTCCCCCGAGAACGAGCCGGAATTCCCCGGCGACGAGGAGGTCGAGCGCCGCTACCGCGCCTGGATCCGCTGGAACGCGGCCGTCATGGTGCACCGCGCGCAGCGTCCGGGCATCGCCGTCGGCGGCCACCTCTCGAGCTACGCCTCCAGTGCGACGCTCTACGAGATCGGCTTCAACCACTTCTTCCGCGGTCAGGACCACCCGGGCGGAGGAGACCAGGTCTTCTTCCAGGGCCACGCCTCCCCCGGCCCGTACGCCCGCGCCTTCCTCGAAGGCCGCCTGAGCGCCGACCAGCTCGACGGCTTCCGCCAGGAGAAGTCGCACGCCGGCGGCGGTCTGTCGTCGTACCCGCACCCGCGCCTCATGCCGGAGTTCTGGCAGTTCCCGACCGTGTCGATGGGCCTCGGCCCGATCAACGCGATCTACCAGGCGCAGCTCAACAAGTACCTCACCAACCGCGGCATCAAGGATGCGAGCGACCAGCACGTCTGGGCGTTCCTCGGCGACGGCGAGATGGATGAGGTCGAGAGCCGCGGCCAGCTCCAGGTGGCCGCGAACGAGAAGCTCGACAACCTCACCTTCGTCGTCAACGCCAACCTGCAGCGCCTCGACGGTCCTGTGCGCGGCAACGGCAAGATCATCCAGGAGCTCGAGAGCTACTTCCGCGGCGCCGGCTGGAACGTCATCAAGGTGATCTGGGGCCGCGAGTGGGACGACCTGCTCGCCCGCGACTCGGATGGCGCCCTGGTGAACCTGATGAACCAGACCCCGGACGGCGACTACCAGACCTACAAGACGGAGAACGGCGCATACGTGCGCGAGAACTTCTTCGGCCGCGACCCGCGCACCCTCGAACTCGTCAAGGACTACACGGACGACCAGGTCTGGGGCCTCAAGCGCGGCGGTCACGACTACCGCAAGGTGTACGCGGCGTTCAAGGCGGCCACCGAGCACAAGGGCCAGCCCACCGTCATCATCGCGAAGACCATCAAGGGCTATGGCCTCGGTCCGAGCTTCGAGGGCCGCAACGCGACCCACCAGATGAAGAAGATGACGCTCGACAACCTGAAGACGTTCCGCGACGCCATGCGCATCCCGGTGTCGGATGCGCAGCTCGAGGAGAACCCGTACCTTCCGCCGTACTACAACCCCGGTCCGGAGGACGAGGCGATCCAGTACCTGCACGACCGTCGCCGCGCGCTCGGCGGCTACGTGCCGGAGCGTCGCAGCAAGTACACGCAGCTCACCCTCCCGGACGACTCGGCGTACGCCATCTCCAAGAAGGGCTCCGGCACGCAGGAGATCGCCACCACCATGGCGTTCGTGCGTCTGCTGAAGGACCTGCTGCGCGCGAAGGACTTCGGTCACCGCATCGTCCCGATCATCCCGGACGAGGCGCGCACCTTCGGCATGGACGCGTTCTTCCCGAACGCGAAGATCTACAACCCGAACGGCCAGCACTACACCTCGGTCGACCGCGAGCTGCTCCTGGCATACAAGGAGAGCCCGCAGGGCCAGATCATCCACGTCGGCATCAACGAGGCGGGAGCTCTCGCGGCGTTCACCAACGTCGGAACGTCGTACGCCACCCAGGGCGAGCCGCTCATCCCGGTGTACGTGTTCTACTCGATGTTCGGCTTCCAGCGCACGGGCGACGCGATCTGGGCGGCAGGCGACCAGATGGCCCGCGGCTTCATGATCGGCGCCACCGCCGGACGCACCACGCTGACCGGTGAAGGCCTGCAGCACGCTGACGGCCACTCGCTCGTCCTCGCGAACACCAACCCGGCCGTCGTCTCGTACGACCCGGCGTACGGCTACGAGATCGGCCACATCGTGCGCAACGGCCTGGAGCGGATGTACGGCGGCAACCACCCCGACCCGAACGTCATGTACTACCTCACGGTGTACAACGAGCCGATCGTCCACCCGGCCGAGCCGGAGGGCGTCGACGTCGACGGGATCGTGCGCGGCATCCACCGCCTGAGCGTGTCGGACGTGTCCGGCCCGAAGGCGCAGTTGCTCGCATCCGGCGTCTCCGTGCCGTGGGCGCTCGAAGCGCAGCACCTGCTCGCGCAGGACTGGGGCGTGTCGGCCGACGTCTGGTCCGTCACCTCGTGGTCGGAGCTGCGCCGCGACGGTCTCGCGGCAGAGGAGCACAACTTCCTCTACCCGCAGCAGGAGAAGCAGGTGCCGTACGTCACCCGCAAGCTGCAGGATGCGGACGGCCCGTTCGTCGCGGTCACCGACTTCATGCACGCGGTCCCCGACCAGATCCGGCAGTTCGTGCCCGGTGAGTTCGCGACGCTCGGTGCGGACGGCTTCGGCTTCTCCGACACCAGGCCCGCCGCTCGCCGGTTCTTCAAGATCGACGGTCCGTCGATGGTCGTCCGCACCCTCGAGCTGCTTGCGGCTCGCGGCCAGGTCGACCCGAACGCTCCGGCCTGGGCGATCGAGAAGTACCTGCTGCACGACGTGAACGCGGGAACCACCGGCAGCGCCGGCGGCGAGAGCTGACGTCGGCTCCCGTGCCCGATAAGGCAGATGCCGCGCCGAAGAAGCCGGACGCCGTGCCGAAGAAAGCAGCGGAACGGTCGAAGGCTGACACCCTGGCGTGGCTGCGGAAGATCTCCGGCGAGCTCGCAACGGCAACCCTGAAGCGCCTCGAGGACACCCTGCCGTGGTACCGCGACATGCCTCCTGGCAGGCGGTCGGCGGTGGGCCTCGTGGCGCAGGCGGGCATCTCGTCGTTCATCTCGTGGTTCGACGACCCGCGGTCGACGCCGTGGATCGCAGCGGACGTCTTCGGGGCGGCTCCTCGTGAGCTGCTCCGGAGCGTCAGCCTGCAGCAGACCCTGCAGCTCATCAAGGTGACCGTCGAGGTCGTCGAGGACAGGGTCAAGAACGGCGGAGAAGCACTCCGGGAGGCGATCCTGCTCTACTCGAGGGAGATCGCTTTCGGGGCCGCCGACGTCTACGCGCGCGCCGCCGAGGCTCGCGGTCTGTGGGACGCGCGGCTGGAAGCCCTCGTGGTGGACAGCATCCTGACCGGCGAGTACGACGACGAGCTGCCCAGCAGGATCGCCGCGCTCGGCTGGCACGGTCACGGCGAGGTCTCCGTGCTCGTCGGCACGGCGCCCAAGCTTCTCGACGTCGACCAGTTGCGCCGCACCGCACGGCACATGTCGGCGGACGTGCTGATCGGCGTTCAGGGCAGCAGGCTGGTGCTCGTCATCGGACGGGCCTGGCCGAGCGCATCCACTCCGGACGACGCCATCGGCGCGACCCCTGTGGTCAGCTTCCTGGAGATCGCGACGCAGTTGGAGCCCGGTTTCGGCGCCGGCCACCTGGTGCTCGGCCACGAGGTGCCGAGCCTGGTGGATGCGTCGAAGAGCGCCAAGGCCGCCCTGGCCGGTTTCGCGGTGGCCCGCGCCTGGCGCAACTGCCCTCGCCCCGTGCACGCGGACGACCTGCTGCCGGAACGCGCCCTCGCCGGGGACGGTCTGGCGCGCGCGACGCTGATCAACCGCATCTACCGTCCGCTTCAGGCGCACTCGACCGAGCTTCTGACGACGCTCTGGTGCTACCTCGACAACGGCCGCTCGCTGGAGGCGACGGCCCGCGAGCTGTTCGTGCACCCGAACACCGTCCGCTACCGGCTGAAGCGCGTCTCCGAGGTCATCGGCTGGGATGCGACGGGCGCCCGCGAGGCCCTCATCCTCCAGGCGGCGCTCATCGTCGGCTCCATCAACGAGCCGGACGGGCCGCGCCGCCCGTAGCTCGCGGCGCCGGCCTGGCACCCCGACGGCGGTCGGGTTCCCGTTCTACTGAGCCCGGCCGTTGTCACCCGTTGACAAACGTTTGCGGAATACTTGGTATCCGTTCGACACATCCGCTGAGCGGAAGATTGGCAGACTGGAACCCGTGATCGTCATCGTGTGCCCTGGGCAGGGCTCCCAAACCCCTGGCTTCCTCGACCCGTGGCTCACCGAGCCGCGGTTCCGCGAGCAGCTCACCGGCATCTCCGACGCCGTCGGCATCGACCTCGTCGCCCACGGCACCGTGAGCGACGCGGACACGATCCGCGACACGGCGGTCGCCCAGCCGCTCATCGTCTCGGCCGGGCTCCTGACGCTCTCCGCGCTGTTCGCGGACGGGCGCCGTGACCGCATCGGCGGCATCGCGGGGCACTCGGTCGGCGAGCTGACCGCCGCTGCGGGCGCTGGCGTCCTCAGTGAGACCGACGCCGTCGCGTTCGTCCGCGAGCGCGGAGCGGCCATGGCGGCCGCAGCAGCAGAGGCCGCCACCGGCATGAGCGCCGTCATCGGCGCAGACGAGGCCGAACTGCTGGCGAAGCTGGACGACCTCGGCCTCTCCCCCGCCAACTACAACGGTGCAGGCCAGATCGTCGTCGCCGGTGCAGTGGATGCGCTCGCCGCGCTCTCCGAGAACCCGCCGGCCCGCGCACGGGTCATTCCGCTGCAGGTCGCCGGGGCGTTCCACACCCGCTACATGGCGCCGGCCGTTCCCGCCCTGGAGGCGTTCGCATCCACGGTGCCGACGAACGATCCGACGCTGCCGCTGTGGACCAACAAGGACGGCTCGCGCGTCGACTCCGGCGCAGAGTTCCTCAGGCTCCTGGTCGGCCAGGTGTCCTCTCCCGTGCGCTGGGACCTCTGCATGGAGGCGTTCCAGGCCGCCGGTGTGACCGGTATCGTCGAGGTGGCCCCCGCCGGCGCTCTCGTCGGCCTCGCCAAACGCGGCCTGAAAGGCATCCCGAGCGTCGCCGTCAAGACGCCGGACGACCTGCCGGCCGCGTTCGACCTCATCGACCAGGCCGCCTAGGAGAACCCAGATGACCCACCCGACACTCCAGCAGGCCCACGGCCCGCAGTACACGCGCATCCTGTCGATCGGTGCGGCACGCGGCGACCTCGTCGTGCCCAACGACGACCTGGTCGGCCCCATCAACTCCTCCGACGAGTGGATCAGGCAGCGCACCGGCATCGTGACCCGCACCAGGGCGAGCCACGACGTTCTCGCCGTCGACCTCGCCACCGAGGCGTCGAAGGAGGCGATCGCCGCTTCCGGCGTCGACCCGGCGCTGATCGACCTCGTGATCGTCGCCACCATCAGCAACGCCCGGCAGACGCCGTCGCTCGCCGCCGTCCTCGCCGACCGGGTCGGCGCGAACCCGGCCGCCGCATACGACATGAACGCCGCCTGTGCGGGCTACGCGTACGCGGTCGCGCAGGCGGACGCCCTCATCCGCACGGGTGTCGCGCACTACGCGCTCGTCGTCGGAGCCGAGAAGCTGTCCGACGTCGTCGACCCGACCGACCGCACCATCTCGTTCCTCCTCGGCGACGGCGCAGGCGCTGTCGTCATCGGCCCGAGCGAATACCCCGGCATCTCGAAGACCATCTGGGGCTCGGACGGCTCGAAGGCCGACGCGGTCGGCATGGACGGCACCCTCGTGGAGTTCCGCGACGGGGAGAAGCCCTGGCCGACGCTGCGCCAGGAGGGCCAGACGGTCTTCCGCTGGGCGGTCTGGGAGATGGCGAAGGTCGCGAAGCAGGCACTGGATGCGGCGGGCGTCACCCCCGATCAGCTCGCCGCGTTCATCCCCCACCAGGCCAACATGCGCATCGTCGACGAGTTCGCCAAGCAGCTCAAACTGCCGGAGACCGTCGCCATCGCGCGTGACATCGAGACGACCGGGAACACCTCGGCGGCTTCCATCCCGCTGGCGACGCACCGACTGCTGCAGGAGCATCCTGAGCTGTCGGGCGGGCTCGCATTGCAAATCGGCTTCGGCGCGGGCCTCGTGTTCGGCGCACAGGTCGTCGTGCTGCCCTAAACTGTTCAACGGTCAAAACGACACCCCTCAAGGAGAAAACACCATGGCATTGTCCACCGAAGAAGTTCTCGCCGGCCTGGCCGAGCTCATCAACGACGAGACCGGCATCGCGACCGACACTGTCGAGCTGGGCAAGTCGTTCACCGACGACCTGGACATCGACTCCATCTCGATGATGACCATCGTGGTCAACGCCGAGGACAAGTTCGACGTCAAGATCCCGGACGAAGAGGTCAAGAACCTCAAGACCGTCGGCGACGCCGTCGAGTTCATCGTCAAGGCTCAGGCCTAAACCCCGCACGAGAAACGTCCCTCGCGGTCGGGACCGGCTCGGCACCCCCGATGTCCGGTCCCCCGCGGTTGGCCGCGCCATGAGCGCGTGCCGTGTTCCATCTACGGAGAGTTGCCGTTATGACCAAGAAGATCGTCGTCACCGGCGTGGGCGCAGCGTCGCCCCTCGGTGGCACCGCCGCTGAGAGCTGGAAAGCGCTGCTCGCCGGCGAGTCCGGCGCGAGAACCATCGAGAAGGAGTGGGTCTCCGAGCTGGAGCTCCCCGTCACGTTCGCCGCGCAGGCGAGGGTCGACGCCGCCTCCGTGCTCGAACGCCACGAGGTCAAGCGCCTCGACCCGTCCAGCCAGTTCGCGCTCATCGCCGGACGCGAGGCATACGCGGACGCCGGCTCCCCCGAGGTCGAGCCGGAGCGGCTCGCTGTCGACTGGGCGACCGGCATCGGCGGCGTCTGGACCCTGATCGACGCGTGGGACACCCTGCGCGAGCGCGGACCGCGCCGTGTCATGCCGATGACGGTCCCGATGCTCATGCCGAACGGCCCGGGCGCCGCGATCGGCATGGACCTGCACGCCCGCGCAGGCATCCGCACCGTCGTGTCCGCCTGTGCATCGTCCACGGAGTCGATCGCCAACGCATACGACCACCTGCAGCAGGGCCTCGCCGACGTCGTGATCGCCGGAGGGTCTGAGGCGGCCATCCACCCGCTGCCCATCGCGTCGTTCGCCGCCATGCAGGCACTGTCGAAGCGCAACGACGACCCGGCCACCGCATCCCGCCCGTACGACGTCACGCGCGACGGCTTCGTGCTCGGCGAGGGCGCTGCCGCGCTCGTGCTCGAGACCGAGGAGCACGCCAAGGCCCGCGGCGCGAAGATCTACGCCGAGCTGGTCGGCGGCTCCGTCACCAGCGACGCGTACCACATCACCGCTCCCGACCCCGAGGGTTCGGCAGCCGCCCGCGCGATGATCGCCGCGGTCGAGGGTGCTGGTGCTTCGCTGTCCGACGTCGCGCACATCAACGCACACGCCACCAGCACGCCGGTCGGCGACATCGCCGAGTACAACGCGCTGCGTCGCGTCTTCGGCGACCTGCTGGACGGCATCCCCGTGTCGGCGACCAAGGCGTCCACGGGCCACCTCCTGGGTGGCGCCGGTGCGATCGAGGCGCTGTTCACGGTCATGTCGCTGCACGAGCGCGTCGCACCGCCGACGATCAACCTGACGGAGAAAGACCCCGAGATCCCGCTCGATGTCGTCACCTCGCCGCGCAAACTCGGCGACGGCGACCTGCTGGCCATCAGCAACTCGTTCGGCTTCGGCGGCCACAACGCCGTCGTCGCGTTCCGCTCGGTCTGATCCGGACCGAGGCTGCACGCACGAAGGCCCCGACCGGTTCACCCCGGTCGGGGCCTTTCTCGTTTCACCGCGTGCGGGCGGCAGCGCGTGATGCCTGGGCCGGCCCGCCGCGGGAGCCTGTCGCTGAGCCTGCCGGTCAGCCGACCTTGTGCAGCCAGACCACGCTGGTCTCGTCGCTGGCGTGCCGGAACGGCTCGAGCTCGTCGTCCCACGCCTGGCCGAGGGCGAGCCGCAGCTCGCGGTGCAGCTCCCTGGCGTTGGCGCCCGCGATCTCCATGGCGTATCGCACCCTGTCCTCGGGGACGACCATGTTGCCCGCGGTGTCGGTCTGGGCGAAGAAGATCCCGAGGTCGGGGGTGTGCATCCACCGGCCGCCGTCCGAGCCGAGGCCCGCATCCTCTGTGACCTCGAAGCGGAGGTGCTCCCAGCCGCGCAGTGCGGAGGCGATGGCCGCTCCGGTGCCCTGCGGGCCCTCCCAGAAGAACTCGGTGCGCTGGGAGCCCTTCAGCACCGGCTGGGACTCCCAGGTGAAGTTCACGGCGCGACCGATAGCGCGTCCCGCAGCCCACTCGATGTGGGGGCAGAGCGCGCCAGGGGAAGAGTGCACGTAGAGCACTCCCCGACTTGCGTGTGCCGCCATGATGTCCTCCGTTCGATTGGATGCGTCTTCCCCAACGACCAATCGGCGGTACTCACCGGCACTGTGTGAAATTGTGGACCGTAACGGCCACTCCTGTGAATTATGCCGCAGAAACCCCGCATGTCACAAGATTGCAACGGTTTGGCTGCGGCGTGGCGGCCGAACGGCGGCGCAACGGAATAGCATACCGAGTATGTCGGTACAGAATGGCTTCCTCGCCCTGCTCACCCAGGGCGCAGCATACGGCTCGCAGTTGCAGGGCGAGTTCCTGGCGCGGGCTGCGCACCGCCGTCAGCTCAACGCCGGTCAGGTGTACTCGACGCTCGACCGGATGGCCGATCAAGGTCTCGTCCAGTCCGCGGGCACCACGGACGACGGGCTCCCGCTCTACGCGCTCACGGCGGACGGCGCGGCGGCGGCGGAGGACTGGCTGACCTCCGGCCCGGTGGATGCGCGCCCGGACTGGGACGAGATGCAGGACCAGGTGCTGATCGCCGCATCGCTCGTGGGAGCGGACGCGCCGGCCGTGGTCGCGGACTACCGCGCCGCGTTCGCCGAGCGCATCCGCGAGCTCAGCCACGACGCTGACTCGCGTGCCGTCCTCGCCGCGAACCGCGCGGCCGAGCTCGGAGCACGCGCGGCCATCGAGTGGCTCGACGAGGTCTCCGCGACGCTCACCGCGCATCCGGACGCACTGCTGCTCGCCCGCTCCGCCGAGCGTCCCCGTCGGGGCCGCCGCCCCGCCTGATCCGCTCCTCCCGCACGATCACGATCATCGAGCCGGGACTTATGCACGCGACACGCCGAGGGCGAGCGTGCACAAGTCCCGGCTCGATGGAGTGGGGAGGGGATGGCTCAGTGGAGGAGCTGGCCCGCCTTGTTGAGGACGTTCTTCTCGCCGGCCTCGATGGGGACCGCGAAGCGGTTCTGCGCCGGCGGCAGTGGGCAGTTGAAGTTGTAGCTGAACGCGCAGGGCGGCAGCACGGCGAGGTTGAAGTCGAGCGTCACCGTGCCGTCCGGATTCGGAGCCACGAACAGGAACCGGCCGACGGAGTACGTCGAATCGCCGTTGGTGCTGTCGGCGAAGACGAGCTGCAGGGCGCGCCCCGCCTTGAACGCGGCGAGGTTGTAGTCGACCCCGTCCTTGCTGAACGTGATCTCGCCGGGGATCACCTTCTCCCTGGTGCTGCCGTCGTCCTTGAGGTGCTCGAAGCCGACCGTCTTGCCGCCCTCGATCGGCGAGAACCGCGCCTGGATGATCCACTCCGGGTTGAAGTCGAACGCGTCGATCGACCCGAACTCCTGGATCGCCTCCGAGTTGGAGTCCCAGACCCGCAGTGCGTAGTCGCCGTCCTCGCTCGCGATCACGAAGCCGGTCACCGTGTCGCTGAAGACGATCTCGCTCGGAGCGGCGTCGTCCTTGCCGCGCACGATCGCCTCACCGTCGACCAGGGTGCCGTCCACCACGATGCCGTCGGCGGCCGTCGCGACGACCTTCAGCCCGGACTGCCCCTTCGAAAGCGGCGCCCAGAGCCCGGGGACGCCCCATACCGGCTGTGCTGCAGCCTCCGGGTCCCCGGTGATCCACTGGGTGTTCACGAGGGCCAGGTTGCCCTTCGGCGCCGTCACGGCCTGCTCGCGGCGTTGGCGGTACCTGGCCAGGATGTCGCGGGGGTCTGCTGGCGCTGTGGCGGTGTCTGTCATGGTCTCCATCCTCGGTCAGATCACTCGGCACAACCAACTCCGACACAGCTTCATTCCGCGTGTCGCGCCGTCGTGCTCACTTCGCCTCTGCGTAGTCGTCTACCACCGCCGCCGTCACGGGGAACTCGACGGGGAAGTCGCCGAACAGCAGCCGTCCTGCCGCCTCGGCGGAGGCGACCACCGCATCCGCTGCCTGCTGCGCGAGCTCCGCCGGTGCGTGCACGATCACCTCGTCGTGCAGGAAGTACACCAGGTGGGGGCTCTCCAGCAGCGGCCCGTCCGCGCCGAGCACGGTGAGTCGCCTGCGGAGGTCGGCCATCCAGCACAGCGCCCACTCCGCCGCGCTCGCCTGCACCACGAAGTTGCGCGTGAACCTGCCCCAGTCGCGGGCCTGGCTGCGGGCTCGGCGCTCGTCCGCAGCCGTCGACTCCGGCGCGGACGCCGCCGCCTGTGTCGCCGCCCACGATCCGCCTGGCCTGGGTGAGCTGCGGCCGAGCCGCGATGTGACCACCTCGCCGCGCTCCCCCGCCCGCGCCGCTTCCTCGACGAGCCGGATCGCGCGAGGGAACGCCCTGGTCAGCCGGGGCATCAGTCGCCCGCTCTCCCCCGTCGTCGCGCCGTACATCGCCCCGAGCATCGCGACTTTCGCCTGAGCGCGCTCTTCCACGGCGCCGGACGCGACGATGCCCTCGTACAGGTCTTTGCCGCGACCGGCCGCCGCCATCGACTGGTCGCCGGACAGCCCGGTCAGGATGCGCGGCTCCAGTTGAGCGGCGTCGGCCACCACGAGCTTCCAGCCAGGGTCGGCGACCACCGCTGCCCGCACCTGCTTGGGAAGCTGCAGCGCTCCGCCGCCGCGCGTGGCCCAGCGGCCGGTGACGACCCCGCCAGGCACGTAGTCGGGGTGGAACCGGCCGTCTCGCACCCAGGTGTCGAGCCAGGTCCAGCCGTTGGCGCTCAGCAGCCGGGCGAGCTTCTTGTACCGCAGCAGCGGAGGGATGGCCGGGTGGTCGACATCGCGCAGCTCCCACGACCGCGTCGAGGTCACCATGAGGCCTGCGCGTTTGAGCGCCCGCAGCACCTCGGGCGGGCTGTCCGGGTTGAGGTCGGGGCTCTCCAGTTGCGCCCGGAGCTCGGCGGCGAGGGTGTCGAGCACGGCGGGTCTTCCCGCAACGGGGCGAGGACCGAGCAGGCCGGTGAGCAGGGCGTCGTGCCGGTCGGCGCTGTACGGGAGTCCGGCGAAGCGCATCTCCGCGGCGATCAGCGCGCCCGCGGACTCGGCGGCGAGCAGCAGCCGGAGGCGGCCGGGGCTCGCGCTGCCGTCGACCGCTGCGCGCTGGGACCGGAACTCGTCCAGAGCGGACGGGGCCGGCTGCTGCTGTTCGTGCTCGTCGAGGTCGAAGAGGGCGGTGTGGACGGCCGGATGCTCCTCGGCGAAGGCGGGCAGCGCATCCCACGGTCCGAGTGGCGCGGTCGCGAGCGCGGAGCCTGACGACAGGGACGACATCCGCAGGATGGTGTGATTGAGCTGCAGATCGTCGCAGCGCTCGATGCGCACGCCTGCGGCCAGCAGGGGCGGATACCAGGGCCGTGTGTCGCTCCACGCCCAGCGCGGGCTCGCCCGCTCCTCGTCGCGGACGAAGTCGACCAGCGCGTCGGCATGGAGTGTCTCCTCACCGACCACCGCTCCGCCGGCGTCGACCCTGGTCGCCAGGATGCTGCCGGGCGACGGCCGGTCGAGTACGAGGTGCACGCATCCATTCTGCGGCCAGCGGACGACACTCCTGGACGCGTCTTGCCACCGCCGACGAACGTGAGGATAATTCACTCAACGACGATGCCGACCCGAAAGGCGATCGACGATGACCGCATACCTGCACGACAGCCAAGGCACCTGGATCGCGTACCGGATGGACGACACAGGACGATTCCTGTTCAATCCGGACGGAGACTGGATCGGCTGGTTTCCCTGGAACGACGACGACGTGGTGACCCCCGACGGGCATTACCTCGGCACTGTCGTCGGCGACCGCCTGCTCACGGACACCGATCACCCGTTCCGCGGGACGCCGGACTACCCGGGCGCGCCGCGCTACCCAGGGCAGGTGAGCTATCCGGGAGCTGCAGCGTTCGTGAGCGTGCCGGTCGGCTACCAGGACGTAGCCGGCTCACTACTCTGGCCGCGCGTCGCATCCTGAGCTGGTCGCATCCTGAGCTGGTCGCATCCTGAACCGACGGTCAGCCGCTCAGTCGGCCAGGCCCACCAACCGCGCCCGCAGCTCAGGCCACGCCGCGGCGAACCCGGGATGCAGCGGCAGCTCCGTCACGCCGCCCACCTCCACCCAGCGCAGCTCGATGCTCTCCGGGTCGGCGACCAGCGCCTCGAACGGGCGGACGGCCTCGGCGACGACGGTGGTGTACGACCAGAACCCCAGGTCGAGGACGCTCGTGAACAGCACGGCCACCGCATCCCTCGGCACGGAGGCCTCCTCAGCGGCCTCCCGCAGAGCACCCTCGACGGCGGACTCGCCGTCGTGCCGCGCGCCGCCCGGCAGGCCCCAGGTGCCGCCGAAGTGACTCCAGTCCGCCCTGTGCTGCAGCAGGATGCCGCGACGGCTGTCGTGGACGAGCAGACCGGCCGCACCGAAACGGCCCCAGAACCGCTGACCGTCCGGACCTTCGACCCACGCATCGCCACTGTTCACCCCTCCACGTTAGTCGCCGTCTATTGCGTTCCTGTCACACGGTGTCACGGTTCTAGGGTGTTGCCATGACCCTCGAACGCTGGCACCGCACCACCGAATGGCCGCTCACCGGCGCGGCCGCCCTCTTCCTCGTCGCGTACGCCTGGGAGGTCATCGCCGACCTCTCCGGTCCGCCTCTCGTCGTGGCCGAAACCGTCATCTGGCTCACCTGGGGCGTGTTCCTCGTCGACTACTTCGTGTGTCTCCTGCTGGCACCGAATCGGTGGCGCTGGTTCTACACGCACCTGTTCGATCTGGCGATCGTCGTCCTGCCGATGCTGAGACCGCTGCGCCTTCTGCGGCTCGTCACGATCCTCTCCGTGCTGCAACGAACGGCGGGCGCCGCATTCAGGGGCCGCGTTGTCGTCTATGTGGTCGGGGCGGGCGCGCTGCTGGTGTTCACGGCGGCGCTCGCGGCACTGGACGCGGAACGCCACGCTCCCGGCGCGCACATCAACACGTTCGCGCGCGCGGTCTGGTGGGCGTTCGAGACGATCTCGACGGTCGGGTACGGCGACTTCACCCCGGTCACCGAGGTGGGGCGGCTGGTCGCCGTCGGGTTGATGATCGGCGGGATCGCGATGCTGGGCATCGTGACGGCGACCCTCGCGTCCTGGATCGTCGAACGCGTCGCCCAGACGGAGATCGACACCAGGGCCGCCACCCGCGGGCAGATCACGGCGCTGTCTGCGCAGGTCAGTGAGCTGCGCGAACTCCTCGAACGGAAGTCGGCCTGATGCCCGGCGTGCGCAGCGCGGGCATCCTGCTCTATCGTCGCCGGGCGAGCGTGGAGGTGTGGATCGCGCACATGGGAGGCCCGTTCTGGGCGAGGAAGGACGAGGGCGCCTGGTCGATCCCGAAGGGCATCGTGGAGGCGTCCGACGTCGAGGGTGAGCTCGCCGCCGCCCGACGCGAATTCGAGGAGGAGATCGGGTCGCCCCCACCGGACACGGAGTACGCGGCCCTCGGCGACTTCCCGCTCTCCTCGGGCAAAAGGGTCGCGGTCTTCGCTGCTGCGGCCGAGGCGTTCGAGCCGGAGTCGGTCACGAGCAACGCGTTCGAGCTAGAGTGGCCGCCCCGGTCGGGACGCATCCAGTCGTTCCCCGAGATCGACGACGCCCGCTGGACTCCGATCGAGCTCGCGCGCACCAAGCTCACGAAGGGCCAGCGCCCCATCCTCGACGCGCTGCTCACGCACCTCCAGCCTTAACCCCGCCCCCACCCCTGCCCCGAAGCAATCGAGCCCAGGCTTTTTCACGCTATTCCTCGGGTTTGCGGTGAAGAACCCTGGGCTCGATTGCGGAGGAGCCGGGATGGGGTGGCGGAATGGTCAGCGTGCGCTGTATGGTCAGTGGATGCTGACCAGTGCTTCCCGACTCGACGTGATGAACCGTCTCGGCCGGGCCATGGCCGACCCCACCCGCTCCCGCATCCTGCTCGCGCTGATCGACCGACCGGGGCACCCGGGCGCGCTCGCCACCGAACTGGGGCTCACCCGCTCGAACGTCTCGAACCATCTCGCCTGCCTGCGCGGCTGCGGCATCGTGGTGGCGGTGCCGAACGGCAGGTCGACCCGCTACGAGATCGCCGACCCGCACCTCACTCGGGCGCTGACGAGCCTGGTGGATGTGGTCCTCGCGGTCGACGACGGCGAACCGTGCGCCGACGAGCACTGCGACGTGCCCCTGTGCTGCGGGCCGGGCGCGTCGGCGTGAGCGCGACCACCGCATCCACCGGCCGTCCCATCGACCCCGCGCGCAGACGCACGCTGCAGCGCCGCATCCGCTGGGTCGTGGCGGTCACGATCGGCTACAACGTGATCGAGGCCGTCGTCGCCATCGCGGCGGGGACCGTGGCGTCGAGCGCTGCACTCATCGGGTTCGGCCTGGACTCCGTCGTGGAGGTGCTGTCGGCCGCGGCGGTCGCCTGGCAGTTCTCCGCCGCCGACCCCGAGAGCCGCGAGCGCACCGCTCTGCGCGTGATCGCCGTCTCGTTCTTCGGCCTCGCCGCGTACGTGACCGTCGACAGCGCCCTGTCGCTGCTCGGGATGCGCGAGGCCGCACACAGTCCTGTCGGCCTGGTGCTCACCGCGGTGAGCATCGCGGTGATGCCCGTGCTGAGCTGGTTCGAGCGCCGCACAGGACGCGAACTCGGCTCCGCCTCCGCGGTGGCCGATTCGAAGCAGACCCTGATCTGCAGCTACCTCTCGACCGCCGTCTTCCTCGGGCTCGCCCTCAACGCCCTGTTCGGCTGGACCTGGGCGGATGCGGTGGCCGGCCTCGTGATCGCCGGGTTCGCGGTGCGCGAGGGCGTCGAGGCGTGGAAGGGCGACGCGTGCACCGTGTCCGTGAGCGAGCTGACGGGCGAGAGCTGAGGCCCGGCCCCGCGGAATCCGACTCCTCGACAACGCGGCGAGAGCGCCGCTACCCTGAGCACACGTATCGCTGGTGACACGGAGGTGGGCTGTGGGGCACGTGGTGGCGACGGGGGCCGGAAGGGCCATGATGGATCGGCGGAACGATCCGACACACGACTACATCCTGGGGCTGACCGGCAAGGAACGGCCGCGCGTGCTGTTCCTCGGCACCGCGACCGGAGACGACGCCGCGTACATCGTGAGCTTCTACTCGACCTACGACTCCGACCGCTGCGCACCGCATCACCTGCCGCTGTTCCATCGCGCGGTCGGGGATCTCGCGGGGTTCGTGCGCGGCTTCGACGTCATCCACGTCGGCGGCGGCAACACGGCAAACATGCTCGACGTGTGGCGACGGCAGGGTCTCGACGCGATCCTGCGGGAGCTGTGGGACGACCCGTCGTCGAATGTCGTCTTCACCGGTGGGAGCGCGGGCGGCATCTGCTGGTTCGAGGGCGGAACGACCGACAGCTACGGCCCGCCGCTGCGGGTGCTCCCGGAAGGCCTCGGCTTCCTGCACGGCAGCTTCTGCCCGCACTACGACGCCGAAGACCAGCGGAAGCCCCTGTTCCACGCCGCACTCCTGAGCGGTGAGCTCAGCACCGGGTACGCCGTCGGCAACCTCCAATCGCTGCACTTCGACGGCGGCGGGTTCGTGACCGCCATCAGCCCCGTGGATGCGCCGCTCGCCGTGCGCGTCGAAGCGATCGACGGCCAGATCGTGGAGACTCCCCTGCCCACCCGCATCCTGACCGGCTCTGCGCCCGTCACCGCTGGACCGTCCTCGTGAACGACAACGTGTGGGTGCTCGTCGCGCAGCTCGTCGTCGTGGTCGCCGCGATCTACATGGGAACCCGCACCAGCGGGATCGGGCTCGGCGTGTGGGGTCTCGTCGGCGTCGCCGTGCTCGTGTTCGGCTTCGGCGAGGCGCCGGGCAGTGCACCCGTGGATGCGGTCTTCATCGTCATCACGGTGATCACCGCCGCCTCCACCATGCAGGCGGCGGGCGGCATCGAGTGGATGGTGTCCGTCGCGGCCAAGGTGATCAGGCGCCGTCCCCGCTCCGTGGTGTTCCTCGCTCCGGCGATGTCGTTCCTGTTCACGGTCGGCGCGGGAACGGGCAACATCTTCTACCCGCTGCTGCCGGTGATCTACGACGTGTCGTACCAGCAGAAGATCCGTCCGGAGCGTGCCCTGTCGGTGTCGGCGGTCGCCTCTCAGGTGGGCATCCTGTGCTCCCCCGTCTCCGCGGCCACCGCGTCGATGGTGGTGCTGCTCGCTCCTCAGGGTGTCGACCTCGGCGGGCTGCTGCTGATCATGTGGCCTGCCTCGATCGCAGGGCTGTTCGTCGCGGCGCTCGTGATGATGCGCCACGGAAAGAACCTGGAGGACGACCCGGTCTTCCAGAAGCGCCTCGCCGACGGTCAGATCCAGCCGCCCACCGAGGATGCCCACGACCAGAAGCTCCCCCGCCAGGCCGTCCTGTCCGCTGCGATCTTCCTCGTCGGGGTCGGCGTGATCGTGTTCTTCGGACTGTTCGAGGGTCTTCGCCCGGTGATCGGGACGAACGACGACGGCAGTCCGCTCCGGCTCAGCGTGACGGTCATCATCGAGGTGACGATGGGCGTCATCGCCGCGCTGATCTTCGTGCTCTGCAGGGTGAAGGCGTCCGACGTGCCGAAGCAGGCGACGTTCCCGGCCGGGATGGTGGGCGCCATCGCGCTGTTCGGGATCGCGTGGCTCGCCAACACGTTCGTCGCGGCGAACCAGAAGCTCATCGTCGACGGGCTCGGTTCCGTGGTGTCCGGTTCGTCGGCGTTCCTCGGGGCTGTGCTCTTCGCCCTCGCGCTGTTCGCGGTGGCGATGCTGACCACCAGCCAGTCGAGCGCCACCAACGCCATCGTGCCGATCGGCATCACGATCGGATTGCCGGCAGCCCTTCTGGTGGGCCTCTGGCCGGCGACGATGGGCATCTACACGCTGCCGGCCAACGGCAGCCAGGTGGCGACAGTGGCGTTCGACCAGACAGGGACCACCAAAATGGGACGGTTCGTCGTCGACCACTCGTTCCAGCTCCCGAACCTGGTCTACATCGGCGTCGCCATCGTCGTCGGGGTTGCGCTGTCGTTCGCGTTCTCCTGACGGCACGGCTCCCGGCGCTCTCGGCGGGCTCCTCCCCCGCCCTCGACCGGCGTCGGCCGCCCTGGATACCATGCAGCATGGCTATCAAGTTCGAGAACGTGGGGATCGCCGTGCGCGACCTCGAAGCGACCATCTCCTTCTTCACCGACCTCGGTCTCACCGTGCTCGGCCGCGACACGGTCAGCGGGGAGTGGGCGGACACCGCTGTCGGCCTCGACGGCAATCACGCCAAGATCGCGATGCTCCAGGCCCCGGACGGCAGCGGCCAGCTCGAACTGTTCGAGTACATCCACCCGGACGCGATCGAGACGGAGCCGACCCTGCCCAACGAGATCGGGATGCACCGCGTCGCCTTCTCGGTGGACGACATCGATGCCGCCCTCGCGATCGCCGCGAAGCACGGCTGCTTCCCGCTGCGCGGCGTGGCGACGTACGAGGACGTCTACAAGCTCACCTACCTGCGCGGGCCGAGCGGGATCATCGTGATGTTCGCGCAGGATCTCACAAAGGGCTGATCAGGCGTTCGCCGCACTCAGCGCTTCCTGCCGCCGACGCCAGGCACGGACGTGACCTGCCGCATCCAGTCGGCGAGCTGAGGCTCGTCGATGTCGTCTTCGGATGCGAGCTCGACACCGCGGGTGGCCTTGCCCATCCCCACCGGGGTCACCGGGGGCACAGGGTCGAGGGCCGTCCCGTTGATGAACATGAGCTTGACGTGACCGGCGAACCCTCCCGAACTGAAGCACCAGCCGTCGCCGACGCCGTAGTACGCCATCCCCCACTTCACCGACCGCTGCAGGCCGGGCAGGGTCGCCGCCGCCAGCGCATCCACCCGTTCGGCGATACCGCGCTGAGGCTGCGGCAGGCTGGCGATGTATGCGAAGACCGGCGCGTCGCCGTCCTTGGCGGGGGCAGCGCTCGCCCGGCCCGTCATGGCCACCGGCAACGGAGAGCCGTCTGCTGCCGTGTCTGCGCCGTGCTGGTTGCTGGTCATTGCCGCCTTCTTTCCCACGAGCATCCGGATGCCCGCGCGTCCTGAACGGGTGCACGTCCACGGACTGAATGTACGCCGTCAAGCCTGGTGCGCCGCCGCCGCCTCGTCAACAGACGCGTCATGGATCGGCGGCGCGTCAGTCCCTTCTGCAGACGCGACCCCGCATCGTGGGAAGTCCCCCTCGCCCGGCCGTCGACCGTCACCCAGAATGGATGCCATGACCACAGTTCTCCCTGCCGCGGTCGTCGGAGGCGGCCCAGCCGGTCTGCAGGCGGCGCTCACCCTGGGGCGGATGCACGTCGAGACCGTGCTGTTCGACGACGCCCGCTACCGCAACGCGTCCTCGGCGCGGATGCACAACGTGCTCGGCTGGGACGGCGCCACTCCGGCCGCACTGCGCGCCGCAGGACGAACAGAGCTGGCCGCATACCCGTGGGTGCGTGTCGTGGAGGAACGCGTCACGTCCGCCCTCGCCGCCGACACCGGCCTGGTGCTCACGGCCGAGACGTCGGAGTGGCTGGTCGGCAACCTGCTCATCGCGAGCGGCGTCGACGACGCCATGCTGCCCATCCCCGGCCTGCACGAGCTGTGGGGCGACGTGGTGCTCCCCTGCCCGTACTGCCACGGCCACGAGTTCTCACCTGGTCCGATCGCCATCATCTCCATTGGCGATCACGCGAACCATGTCGGGGCCCTCCTCCGCGGGATCTCCGACACGGTTCCCGTGCTCGACCCCGACGAGGTCGCTGCTGTCACGCGCTCGGGGACAGGCGTGACGATCACCCTCCGCACCGGCGCCACGGTGGAGGCGTCGTGCGTGTTCATCCCGCCGAATGCATCACCGCGCTCCTCCCTCGCGCACGACCTCGGAGCGATCTCCAGCGCAGACGGCATCGACGTCAACGCGCTCGGACGCACCAGCGCACCGAACGTCTGGGCCGCCGGCGACGTCGCGCGGCGCGCCGATCCGCGCATCCCTGCCGCGGTCGTCACCGCGATGGCATCAGGGCTCACCGCCGCCGCTGACATGGCGGCCTGCATCGGCCGTGCACGGGATGCGCGACACTGACGAACCAGGGCCGCCGGAGCGCCGCGCTCAGCGGCGGTCCGTCCGCCTCAACGCCATGGCGATGTCCTCATCGTCGAGTATCCGGGCGAGCGTGCTCCGCCCGAGGGCGCTCATCCCCGGATTGGACTCCCGGTAGTACCACGGCAGGCCCATCGCCTGCTGGAACGCCCACGCCGCCCCACGCAGCCACTCGGCATCGTCGCAGCCCAGCTCGGAGCGCAGGAGGCCACGGGCATGGCCGTCGAGCAGGTGCCAGGCGGCGACGAGGTCGAGCGCAGGGTCGGCTGGTGCGAAATCGCCGCCGTCCACCACCCCGACGAGCCGCTGGCCATCGACCAGGACATTGGCCGGGATGAGGTCGCGGTGGCTCATGACGACCGCGGTCGCACGTGGAAGGGAACGGAACCCGCTCCAGAGCGCTCGGAGCCGACCGACAGGGAGCAGACCGTCGCTCTCGCGGAAGCAGACCTCCATCCAGTCGTCCGAGTCCTGCAGCAGACCGCCTCTGCCCGTTCCCGGAAACCCGCGCCCTCCGGTGTCCGCGGCACGAAACGCTGAGAGAAGCGCGACGAGATCCCTGGCGAAGCGCTGCGACCCGGCCAGGCCATCGGGGGTCGCGACCTCCCCGCCGAGCCAGGTCTGCACCGACCAGGGCAGCGGATAGCCGTGGCCGGGCGCACCCATCGCGACGGGCACGGGCGTCGGGACCGGGCAGCATCCGCCCAACTCCCGCATCGCCTCGGCCTCCCGGTCATGCTGGGCCGCAACGTGAGCAGGGTCGTCGGCTCGCAGCGGGAAGCGTGCGGCCAGATCGGCCCCGATCCGGTAGATCGCGTTCACGGTTCCGACGCTCGCAACACGCCGGATCGGTTCGTGTCGCCACTCGGGGAACTGCTCGACGATCAGCCGCCGCACAATCGCGTCGTCGATGGGGATCTCGTCGACGTGCATGGCCATAGAGGCGACCCTAACCGATCGGATCACGGCGGGACGCGGTGCGGCGTCGGTAGGCGGCGCGCGGTCGGCGCGCGCGGTCGGCGTCGGTAGGGCGGACGGGACTTGAACCCGTGACCGGCGGATTATGAGTCCGATGCTCTAACCAGCTGAGCTACCGCCCCGTGTGCCCGTTCAGTCGGTGCTGGGCACTGGTGGGGCCGATTCCGTCACCGGATCGGCCACCGGCTCACCACGATACAGGCTTTCGAACGTGCTGATCGTCGTCTGGATGTCGTGCGCGGCGACGATGCGGAGCGACGCGTTCTTGAGCACGTCGAGCTCGTCCTGCGGCAGGGTGAGGACGTGCTCCAGGCGGTCGGCGAGGTGCTGCGCGTTGCCAGGCTCGAAGAGGTAGCCGTTCTCGCCGTCGTGCACGAGGTGCGGGAGCGCCATCGCGTTCGCCGCCACCACCGGCAGAGCTGACGCCATCGCCTCCATCGTCGCGATCGACTGCAGCTCGGCGATCGACGGCATCCCGAACACGGTGGCCCTGGTGTACGCCTGCCGCAGTTCCTCGTCGGTCACATAGCCGGTGAAGGTCACCCGGTCGGCGATCCCGAGCTGTTCGGCGAGCGACTGCAGGTTCTTGAGCTGGTCGCCGCCCCCGACGATCTCGAGCTGCGCATCCAGGTCGGACGGCAGCAGCGAAACGGCCTTGAGCAGCACATCGATCTGCTTCTCGCCGGTCACCCGGCCGACGAACAGGATGCGGTTGGCCGTGCGCGGCGTGAAGTCCGGCGTGTAGTTGTGCGCCTCGATGCCGCAGGAGATCGCGTGAACGTTGCGCAGCCCGGTGTACTTCTCGAGGAACTGGGCGGCCTTCGCCGTCGGCGTCGTCACCGCTTCCGCACGGCCGAAGGTGCGGCGCGCCGCCTTCCAGGCGAGCCCGATCGCGTAGTCCTGGATGAACCGCGGCAGCAGCGTGAACTCCAGCATGTTCTCCGGCATGAAGTGGTTCGTGCCGATGATTCGGATGCCGCGCTTCTGCGCCTCCTGGGACAGTCCACGACCGACGACGATGTGCGACTGGAAGTGCACGACGTCCGGCTTCACCTCGTCCAGGATGCGCGCGCTGTTCTGCTTGATCCGCCACGGGATCGCGAACCGCAGCCAGTCGTGCGGGTACCAGCGCCAACTGTAGAGCCGGTGCGCCGTCATCTTCTGGCCTTCGTGCTCCTCCACCCACGTGCCGTGCTTCCGGCTCGCGGCCGGAGCGACGATGTGCACGTTGTGCCCGCGGGAGACGAGCCCGGCTGCAAGACGCTCCGCGAACCGCGCGGCGCCGTTGACGTCGGGGGCGAAAGTGTCGGCCCCGATGACGACGGTCAGCGGCTTCTTGGCCGGAACGGGGGGCTGGGCGGGCGTACTGCTCGGCTGTCCGCTCGTATCGGGCACGTGGTGGATCCCTACGTTAGTGGGCCGGGATGGTGAATCCGGCGACGGTGTTCGCTCGCCGATCGGGGCCCGACCGGCTGATTCAACGGCCTAGTCTAAGCCGGAATCCGTTGTTTTGTCGGCAACCGCTGCCGCGACCGGCGCGGCGGAGGCCGCCTGCGGGTGGTGTTTCGCGAGCTGGAAGACGCCGTAGATCGCCACCGCGCCGGAGAGCACGAAGCCGACCATCGCCCACCAGGGCGCCCCTGCCGCCTCGTCGAGGATGACGATGCCGATGGTCACCGCGACCAGCGGGTCGACCACTGTCAGGCCCGCGATCACCAGATCGGGAGGCCCGGACGAGTACGCGTTCTGCACGAAGTACGCGCCCAGTATCGCGGCCGCCAGCAGCGCCACGATGCAGAGCACCAGCAGCCAGTCCCACTCCTGCCGGGAGATGCGGTCGATGACCACCTTGGCGAGCGTCGCGACGAAGCCGTAGAGCACCCCGGCGCCGATGATGTAGATGATCGCCTTGAACCTGGCGCGCAGGAAGTAGAACAGGGCGCCGAAGGCGAGCAGCACCACCGCGAGGATGATCAGGATCTCCACGAGCGCCTGCGTCGTCACCGGCCGGTCGCGGGCGTACACCGCGGCGATCAGCACGAACGCGCCGACACCGCCGACGCAGAGGCTCACCGCGATCACCGACCGGTGGTTGAGCTTCACCCCGCTGACCCTGGCGTTCAGGATGCTCGTGATGACGAGTCCCACCACGCCGAGCGGCTGCACCAGGATGATCGGTGACAGCTTCAGGCTGACGAGCTGGAAGACGATGGCGAGCCCGAGCAGCACCGTGCCGATGACCCAGGACGGGCGGGCGAGCAGCAGCCCGAGCTGGCGGAGGTTGAGGCCGGACTGCGCATCCTGCGTGTTGGCCTCGACCTTGGCGACGCCGTGGTGCTGGAGCTGAGCTCCGATGGACAGGAAGCACGCGCCGATGAGCGCGATCGGGATGCCCAGGAGCTGACTCGGCTCATAGGCCAGGTCGAGCGCATCCATCAGTTCCGTACCCACCCCACGACCCTATCCAGTTTCCCCCCGATATTCTTGCTGAATGGCCGTCCTTCCCATCCGGATCACCGGAGACCCCGTCCTGCACGCACCAGCTTCTCCCGTCACGGAGTTCGACGACGCGTTGCGCACCCTCATCGACGACATGTTCGAGACGATGGACGCCGCCCCCGGCGTCGGGCTCGCCGGCCCGCAGGTGGGTGTGCCCCTCCGCCTGTTCGTGTTCGGCTGGACGGACGACGACGACGTGCTGCACCGCGGCGTCGCCATCAACCCCGTGCTGTGGATCAGCCCCACCGGCATCGACGAGCTCGACGAGGACGCCGAGGCGGAGGGCTGCCTCTCGTTCCCCGGAGAGCGGTTCCCGCTGCGGCGCGCGGAGAGCGTCATCCTGGAGGCCGTCGACCTCGACGGCACGCCGTTCGAGATCCGCGCCGACGGCTGGCTGGCGCGCATCTTCCAGCACGAGTTCGACCACCTGGACGGCGTGCTCTACGTCGACAGGCTCAGCCACCCGTTCGCCAAGGCGGCGAAGAAGGTGCAGAAGAAGAACTCCTGGGGCGTGCCAGGGCTGAGCTGGCTGCCCGGCCGCGACCACCTGGACGACTGAGCGCAGGCTGCCGGGCCGAGCGGGCGCGAGCCAGCGTCACCGCCCCAGGTCGACCCCGTGCACCCCGTTGTGGAACTTCAGTGCTGGGAAGACCACCGACAGCGAGAACCCGACGCCGGGAACAGTGGATGCGTTGAGCACGCCCCCGAACAGCGCAGCACGTTCGCGCATCCCGGTGAGTCCAGCCCCGTCGTACGTCTCGGTGAGAGCCCGCAGGTCTTCCTCGATCGTGTACTGCGTCGCCTGGTCGACCGCGGCGCCGTCGAGCCCCATCCGGCGTGCGGCCGAGCGGATGCCGTCGTCGTCGACGCTGACCTGCAGGCCGTCGCCCGTCCAGGTGAAGCCGATCGAGACCGCGGTGCCGGGGCCGCCGTGCTTGAGCGCGTTCTCCAGGCTGGACTGCAGGATGCGGAACACCGCGAGCTCCGCGCCCTGGCGGAGGTCGAAACGGTCGCCGGACTCGGTGAACGTGACGTCGAGTCCCGCGTCCCGCATCACCCGGAACAGGTCGCGGGCGGAGTGCAGGCTGGGCTGAGGCATCGCGGCGCTCTCGCCGTCGCGGACGACGGTCTGGATGCGCCGCAGGTCGCCGAGCGCATCCCGCGCCGAGGTCTCGAGTGCCGCCACGGAACGTGCTGCGGCGTCCGGGTCGGAGGCGGCGGCGTAGCGGATGCCCTCCGCCTGCGACGCCAGGCGCGACACCGACTGGATGGCGACGTCGCCGAGTTCGCGCACGATGCGGAACCGGCCGGCCTGCTCCGCCAGCTCCAGTTCTCTGTCGATGCGGTCCCACTCGCTCTCCTCGCGCTGGCCGCTCAGCCGGACGTGCGAACGGCGCGAGCGCAGCCAGAGCACGAGGAAGACGACGGCGGCGACGAGGAGCGCGGCTCCGGCGATGGCGAGCACGAGCGCGAGGCTCCTGGCGTCCGCCGCTGACAGAGCGTTCATAGCCTCATCCTTCCGGCCGTGACGGGGGTCGTCGGCCCGGACGATCATATCCGCCCGCCCGACAGCCCGCTTCTCGTGCCGCCGTCGCCGTCCCGCGTGCTACTGCCCTGACGGGCGGTTGGCGCGGAGCACTTCGAGCCTGGCGCGGTACTCGACCTCGTCGATGTCGCCCTGTGCGAAGCGCTCCGCGAGGGTGGCCTCGGCCGACCTGGTGCCGCCAGGGCCGCCCCAGCCGCGGCCGTAACCAGGGCCGTAGCCCGCGGCGGCTGCTCGACGCCAGCGGCGTCCGGCGAACGCGAAGATCAGGACGAACACGGCGATCCAGAACAGCGGGATGAGGAGGAACAGGAAGCCGAACCCTCCCGCCCACGGGCCGACCCAGTGGGCGGCGACGGTGGTCGCGGCGATGGTGCTGAGCATGATGATTCCAATCGTGACTGCGGTTCGCGTCGGATGCGAACCGTCACCATCAGCCTCGTCGGATGCGGTGCCGAGCGAATCGGCCGGGCGGAGTGATTCCGCGTACTCCCGCGGGACGAACGAGTGCCGAGCGCAGCTCCCGCTACTGCCACCCCGGCTGCACGAGCCCGCTCTCGTAGGCGAGCACCACGAGGTGCACCCTGTCGCGCGCATCCAGTTTCTGCATGATCCGGGAGACGTGGGTTTTCGCCGTGAGCGGGCTGAGGTAGAGCCGTTCGCCGATCTCGCCGTTGCTCAGCCCCTGGCCGACGAGCGCCAGCACCTCCCGCTCCCGCTCGGTGAGCGCATCCAGGGCCGTGGTCGGCGGCGCGGGTCGCAGCCCGCCCGCCACGCGTTCGAGGAGCCGCTTGGTCACGCCGGGCGACAGCAGCGCATCCCCCGCGGCTGCGACCCGCACCGCCCGGATGAGATCCACCGGCTCTGTGTCCTTCACCAGGAACCCGCTCGCGCCGGCGGTGATCGCCTGGGCGACGTACTCGTCGAGCTCGAAGGTGGTCACGATCACGATGTGCGTGTCCGCCAGCTCTGCGTCGCGGACGATCTCCTCGGTGGCCCACAGCCCGTCGCCGTCCGGCATCCGGATGTCCATGAGCACCACGTCCGGCCGCTGCTGTTTCGCCAGCGCGACGGCGGCCTGTCCTGTCGCCGCCTCGCCCACCACGTCGATGCCGTCCTCCGCCTCCAGCAGAGCGCGGAAGCCCGCGCGCACGAGGTGCTGATCGTCGGCCAGCAGCACCCGGATCACAGCAGCACCCGGATCACAGCAGCACCCGGATCACGCGGCGCCCGCCGTCCTGATCGGGATGCGGGCGGTCACGGTGACTCCCCCGCCCTCCTCGGACACGGCCTCGAACCGGCCGCCGAGCAGTTCGGCGCGCTCGCGCATCCCGAGCATCCCGCCGCCGAGGTCATCGTCGTCCGGAAGGCCGCGTCCGTCGTCGATGATGGAGACCACGTATTCGCGGTCGTCCTGGCCGAGCGCGATCCAGACATGGGTCGCCTGGGCGTGCCTGCCGATGTTCGTCAAAGACTCCTGCACGATCCGGTAGACCGCGAGCTGGATCGCGGGCGCGGGGACGGTGCTGAGCGTGTTCTCGTACCGCACCTCGAGCCCGGCCCGCCGGTACGTCTCCACCAGCACCGGGATGCGGTCGATGTCCGGCTCCGGCGCCCGTGCGGCCCCGTCGCCCTCAGAGCGCAGGAAGCCGAGCACTCCCCTGACCTCTTCCAGCGCCTGCCCGCTGGTCGACCTGATCGCCTCCAGGCTCTCCCGCGCCTTGTCCGGCCGGGAGTCGAACAGGTGCAGCCCCACACCGGCCTGCACGCTGATCTGCGAGAGCGAGTGCGCGAGCACGTCGTGCAGCTCCCTGGCGATGCGCAGCCGCTCCGCCTCCGCGGCCGACTCCCGCCTGGCCGCGATCGTGCGCGACAGTTCTCGGTAGCGCTCCCGTCTGTTGCGGATCGCCTCGCCGACGCCCACCAGCAGCAGCAGGATGAGCGCGACGATCAACGGCCGGATGATCGCGGTGGGCTGCACGCTCAGCAGGTATGCCGCGAGCGGCCCGAGCACGGCGAGCCCGGCGAGTGTCCACCACGCCCACACCCGCGCTCCGCGCACCACGGCGCTGACCACGGCGAAGGCGAGCGGCACCGCCGCGAACGGCGGGCCGGCGCTCACAGCGATGGCGGGCGCGCACAGCAGCCCGATCACCGCGACGACGACACCCGGATGCTTCCTGGCGGCGAGGAGGACGAACGACGACGCGAAGGCGACCAGCACGAACGCGAGCGAGAGTGCATCCCGTCTGGCGTCGTGGAAGGCGATGACGAGGCCGGGCACTTGGATGAGGGCGGCGACGACGACCGGGAACCAGCGGGCGGCGGGGGGCCGGGGGCGGTTTGTCCAGCCCCGTTCGGCGCGCGCGAGCCGTGCTTGCTCATCCGCGCTCCAGGCCATCCGTCCATGCTAACGAGCGGGACGGAAAGCGACGACCGCCGGGAGGAGGTTCTCGGTTACTCCCCCGGGAGTACACGGGTGCGCGTCGTGTATGCCTTACAGGACATATGCGTGATGGTTAACGAGGAAACCCCCGAACTTCCGGGGAAGTTCGGGGGTTCAACGCTCCCCGACTTGGACTCGAACCAAGAACCTGCCGGTTAACAGCCGGCTGCTCTGCCAATTGAGCTATCGAGGAATGCTTGAATCAGCGTAGCTACTCTAGCAAGGAATCCTCGGCCAACAAAAATCGGCCGGGACGCCCGCGCGCGTCGCTCGCGGAAGCACCGATCGTCAGTAACCTTCCGCCGGATCGACCACGCCGACGAACCGGCCGTCGTCGAGGAACGCGCGCGCATTGAGGCGGATGCGCTCGGCCAGCAGCGGCGCCGTCATCTCCGGCGTGTCCGCCTGGTGCGGCGTGATGAGGCAGTTCGGCTCCTCCCAGAGCGGGTGCCCATCCGGCAGCGGTTCGGGGTCGGTCACGTCGATCCCCGCTCCCGCGATGACGCCGGAGGCGAGCGCGGTCACGAGCGCGTCGCTGTCGACCAGGCCGCCGCGGGCGATGTTGACCAGGTAGGCGGTCTCCTTCATCGCGGCGAACTCCCGTTCGCCGAACAGGTGGTGCGTGCCTCCGGTGAGCGCGGCGGCGATCACCACCACGTCGGCGTCGGGCAGCACCTCGGCGAGACGGTCCGCCGTCACCGTGCGGCTCGCGCCGGCGACGGGGTCGGCGGAACGGCGGACGATCGTGATGTCCGTCCCGAACGGCTCCAGCAGCTTCATCAACTCCAGCGCGATGCCTCCTGCGCCGACGATCACGACGCGCAGGCCGTACAGTGAGCGGCCCTCCTGCTCGGTGGCCCAGGAGCGGGCGACGACGCGCTTCGGCAGCACACGCAGAAGCGCCAGCGTGAGCGCGAGGGCGTGCTCGGCCACCGGCTGCGCGTACGCGCCCTTCGCGCTCGTCCAGACGAGGCCGGGCCTGTCCTCGGCGGCCAGGATGTCGGCGAAGGCGTCGACCCCGGCGTACGGCAACTGCACCCAACCGATCTGAGGATGCGATTCCAGCGTCTCCGCGAGACCGTGCGCATCCCGGTAGGTCAGCCAGACTAAGCCGCGCGTCGCGTCGGAGAGCGCAGCGACCGTCCCTCCGCCGGCGTGCACGGCGTCGGCGAAGGTCTGCTCCTCGGTCGGCATGATGGCGATGGGGCCGGGCTCTGGCCGCTTGTCGTCGGGCAGCGGCTCCGCCTCGACCGCGAGGACGGCGCGGTGCTGCCGCACGGCGGCGGACGCTGCGGCGGTGTCTGCGGTGTCGGCGGTGCTGGCAGTGTTCTCGGCGGTCATCGGTTCTTCTCCGAACGTCTCGGGCGTCGCTCCGTGCGGCGCTGCGGTGGTTTCAGTGCCTTCGCGAGCCCGTCGACGAAGGGATGCTGCGGGTCGGCGAGCACGTCCTCGATCGGCCCGTAGCCCACGACACGGCCGCCCTGCAGCACCATGGTGTTGTCGCTCGCCCTCCGGAGCACCGACAGGTCGTGGCTGACCAGCACGGCGGAGAATCCCTCGTGGTCGCGGAGCTGCGCGAGCAGGTCGATGACGGCATCCCGCACCGTCGCGTCGATGCCTGCGGTCGGCTCGTCGGCGACGAGCACGGACGGACCGAGCACCAGTGCACGCGCGAGCGCAACGCGCTGTCGCTGCCCGGAGCTCAGCTCGTACGGGTACTTGTTCAGCACGCTGAGCGGCAGGTGCACGGTGTCGAGCATCGTCGCCGCCCGCTCCCCGGCGGCGCGCCTGCTGTAGTGCTCGTCGCGCTCGAAGATCGGCAGGGCGACGTTGTCGGAGATGGTCAGCGACGGCTCGAGGGTGTTGGCCGCATCCTGGGCCAGATAGCCGACGTGGAAGGTGACCTCGGCGACATCGCGCTTCTTGGCCTTGCGGAGCGATTTGCCCAGCACGGTCGCGTCTCCTCCGCTGATCCGCGGGCCCGGCTCAGAAGCGCGCAGCGGCAGACCACGGCCGGCCAGGATCGCCGCCAGTGTCGACTTGCCGGAGCCGGTCTCCCCGAGAACGCCGAGCACCTCCCCCGTCTCCACGCGGACGTTGATGCCGCGGAGGGCGACGCAGGAGGCGCTCGGGCCCCGCGCTGGGTATTCGACGGACAGGTCGCTGACGACGATCGCGGGGTTGGAACTCACACAACGACCCTAGGCGCTCTCCGCTCGCAAAGCGCGCAGGGTCTCCCGCCGGTCGGCCTGTTCGATCGGATCAGGCACGGGCAGCGAGGCGAGCAGGCGCTGGGTGTACGCCTGCTGCGGGTTGCCGAGCACCTGCGCGCCCGTCCCCTCCTCCACGAGCTTGCCGCGGTGCAGTACCGCGATCCGGTCGGCCAGGATGTCGACGACCGCAAGGTCGTGGCTGATGAAGAGCGCCGCGAACCCGAACTCCCTCTGCAGCTCGGCGAAGAGCTCCAGCACGCGCGCCTGCACGGAGACGTCGAGTGCGGAGGTCGGCTCGTCCGCGATCAGCAGCGTCGGCTCCAGGGCGAGCGCCCTGGCGAGGCTGGCGCGCTGGCGCTGCCCGCCGCTCAGCTCGTGCGGGAAGCGGTCGCCGTAGCTCTTGGGGAGCTGCACGGCTTCCAGCAGGTCGTCGACCCTGCTCCGTGCATCCGCCGGACTGGATGCGCGACCGTGCACGACGAGCGGTTCGGCCACGCAGTCCGCGATGGTCAGCAGCGGGTTGAAGCTCGACGCAGGGTCCTGGAACACGAAGCCGATGTCGCTTCTGACCGGCTTGAACTGCCGCTCCTTCACGCCGTTCATCTCGTGACCGAGCACCCGCAGCGAACCGCCCGTGACCCGGTTGAGGCCGCCGATGGCGCGTCCGATCGTCGTCTTGCCCGATCCGCTCTCCCCGACGAGGCCGAGCACCTCCCCGGCGCGGATCTCGAAGTCGACGCCGTCCACAGCCACGAAGCCGGGCCGGCCGAGCCGCCCCGGATACTGGATGCGCAGCCCCTCGGCCTTCACGACGGGAACGGATTGGTCCCAGTCCGTCCCGCGCGCTGCGGCCCTGTCCTGGGTGGACGAGAGCCCCTGCCCGATCTTCGGCACCGACGCGAGCAGCTTCTTGGTGTAGTCGGCCTGCGGGGACGCGAACAGGGTGCGCGCATCCGCCTCCTCGACGAGCTTGCCCTGGTACATCACGGCCACCCGGTCGGCGAGGTCGGCGACGACGCCCATGTTGTGCGTGATGAGCACGATGGCAGCGCCGAACTCGTCGCGGCAGCGGCGCAGCAGGTCGAGGATCTCGGCCTGCACGGTCACATCCAGGGCCGTCGTCGGCTCGTCCGCCACGATCAGCCCGGGGTTCAGCACCAGCGCCATCGCGATCACGATGCGCTGCTTCTGCCCGCCGGAGAACTGGTGCGGGTAGTACTTGACCCGCTTCTCCGGCTCCGGGATGCCCACCCGCTGGAGGATCTCGACCGCCTGCGCCTGCGCGGCCTTCTTGGAGATCTTGCTGTGGGCGCGCAGGCCCTCGGCGATCTGCCAGCCCACCGGGTACACCGGGTTGAGCGCGGTGGACGGCTCCTGGAACACCATGGCGACGTCCGTGCCGCGCACCTCGCGGAGCTGCCGTTTGCTCAGGCTGATGACGTCGGCCTCGCTCTGGCCGTCCTTGCTGCGCAGGATCACAGCGCCGGAGGCCGTGGCCGTCTCCGGCAGCAGCCCGAGGATGGTCTTGGCCGTGACCGTCTTGCCACTGCCGGACTCGCCGACGATGGCCAGGACCTCGCCGGGTGCGACCCGCAGGGACACGTCGTCGACGGCCTTCACGGCGCCGGCGTCGGTGGAGAACGAGACCACCAGGTTGTCGATCTGTACGACGTCGCTCATGGCTTGACCTCGATTCCGTGTTCGTCGAAAGATTCCCCGCCCTCGAGGCCGTCAAGCCCTCCCGGACCGGCCTCCAGCGTTCCGCCGGGGACCACAGAGGTCTCCGCGACCGTTCCCGCCGCCTGAGCGACGGCACGGCGACCGCGCAGCCGCGGGTCGGCCAGGTCGTTCAGGCTCTCACCGACGAGCGTGATGCCGAGCACCACCAGCACGATCGCGACGCCGGGGAACACCGCGGTCCACCAGATGCCGCTCGTCACGTCCGACAGCGCCTTGTTGAGGTCGTAGCCCCATTCGGCGGCCGCGGTCGGCTCGATGCCGAACCCGAGGAAGCCCAGCCCTGCGAGCGTCAGGATCGCCTCGGACGAGTTCAGCGTGAAGATCAGCGGCAGCGTACGGGTCGAGTTGCGCAGCACGTGGCGGAACATGATGCGGCTGTTGCTCGCGCCGACCACCTTCGCCGACTCGACGTACGCCTCCGCCTTGATCCGCACGGCCTCCGCGCGGATGACGCGGAAGTACTGCGGGATGAACACCACGGTGATCGAGATCGCCGCCGCCAGGATGCCGCCCCACAGGTTCGACTGGCCGCCGCTGATGACGATGGCCATCACGATCGCCAGCAGCAGCGACGGGAACGCGTAGATCGCGTCGCAGACCACCACGAGGACCCTGTCCAGCCAGCCGCCGAAGTAGCCGGAGACCAGACCGAGGAAGATGCCGACGAAGATCGACAGGATGACCGCGACGATGATCACGGAGATCGCGGTCTGCGCTCCCCAGATCGTGCGCGAGAACACGTCGTAGCCGCCGACGGTCGTCCCCCAGATGTGCGCGCCGCTCGGCGGCTGCTGCGAACCGAACTGGCCGTTCGCATCCCGCAACTGAGCGAAACCGTACGGCGCGATCAGCGGGGCGAAGATCGCGACCAGGATGAAGACGCCGGTGATGACCAGACCGGCCACGAGCATCCCACGCTGCAGTCCGACGCTCTGCCGGAGCTGGTGGACGATGGGGAGCCTGTCCAGAATGCTGCGCTTCGCCATCTCAGTACCTCACTCTCGGGTCGATGAGCGCCGCGATGATGTCGACGATGAAGTTGGTGAGCGCGACGACCACCGCGAGCAGGGCGACCATGCCCTGCACGGCGACGAAGTCGCGCGCCTGCAGGTAGTGCGCGAGCTGGAAGCCGAGGCCCTTCCACTCGAAGGTGGTCTCCGTCAGCACCGCGCCGCCGAGGAGGAGCGCGATCTGCAGGCCGATCACGGTGATGATCGGGATGAGAGCCGGTCGGTATGCGTGCTTGCGCACGAGCCGGAACTCGCTGACGCCGCGCGACCTGGCCGCATCCACATAGTCGGTGGAGAGGGTGCCGATGACGTTGGTGCGCACCAGCCGCAGGAACACGCCGGCGGTGAGCAGTCCGAGCGCGACGGCGGGAAGGATCGCGTGCGTCAGCACGTCGCCGACCACAGCGGGGTCGCCGGTCTGGAACGCGTCGATCAGGTAGATGCCCGTCTTGTTGGGCAGGAGCTGCATCTCCAGCTCTGAGCTGGTGGATGCGCGCCCAGCGACGGGAAGCCAGTTCAGCCAGATCGAGAACACCAGCTTGAGCAGGAGGCCCGCGAAGAACACCGGCGTCGCGTAGCAGAGGATCGCGAAGACGCGGAGGGACGCATCCTGGCCCTTGTCGCGGAAGTACGCGGCGACCATGCCGAGCGGGATGCCGACGATGAAGGCGACGATGAGCGCGTAGAACGCGAGCTCCAGCGTCGCCGCACCGTAGGTGAGCAGGATCTGCGTGACCGGTTGGTGGTCGGTGAAGCTGGTGCCGAAGTCACCGCGCAGGATCTGCCCGAGGTAGTCGAAGTACTGCACGAGCAGCGGCCGGTCGTATCCGGCCTCGTGGATGCGCTGCTGCAACTGCGCGGGAGGCAGCTTGCCGCCGAGCGCCGCGGTGATCGGGTCGCCCGTCGAGCGCATCAGGAAGAAGACGAGGGTGACGAGGATGAAAATCGTCGGAATGATCAGGAGGGCACGGACCAGGATGTACCGGCCGAGGCCGCCTCCCGATCGCCGCTGCTTCGTCCTGGTTCGTTCTGGACCGGGCGCTGCTGGCGCGGCCGGGCCGGTGACAGTCGCTGTCATGGAAGCCAATCGTGGGTGGTTCGAGGAGAGGGGCGGCCCGCGCTGTGCGGACCGCCCCCGGTCGGCTAGCTGGCTAGCCTGCTGATATCAGCCCTTGGAGAGGGCAGCGTAGCGGAACTTGAACGACGGGTCGAGCGTCTTGTCGGCGCCGTTCACCGTCTTTCCGACCACGGCGACCTGGGCGCCCTGCAGCAGCGGCAGGGTGGACAGGTCGGCCCCGACCTTCGCCTGGATCTCCTCGATCAGCTTCGTGCGGGCGGCCGCGTCGGTCTCGCCGAGCTGCTGCTCGATGAGGGACTGGACCTCCGGGTTGTCGTAGTGGTTCGCAAGGAAGTTGTCCTTGATGAAGAACGGCGACAGGTAGTTGTCAGCGTCCGAGTAGTCGGGGAACCAGCCGAGCTGGTACGCCGGGTACACGTCCGCGGTGCGGTCCTTCGAGTACTGCACCCACTCGGTCGACTGCAGGTTGACCTTGAACAGGCCACCGGCCTCGAGCTGCTCCTTCACGAGCGCGTACTCGTCGCCCGAGGACGGGCCGTAGTGGTCCGGGTTGTACTGGAGGTTGAGCGCGACGGGCGTGGTGACGCCAGCGGCCTGCAGCGCAGCCTTCGCCTTGTCGAGGCTCGGTCCGCCGTTGCCGTCGCCGTAGAGGTCCTTGAGCACGGTGGTCGCGCCGGTCAGGCCCTCGGGGACGAACGAGTAGAGCGGGGTGTACGTGTCCTTGTAGACCTGCTTGGCGATGGTCGCGCGGTCGACGAGGTCGGCAGCGGCCTGACGGACGGCGAGCGACTTCTTCGCGTCGGCCTCCGGCGTGGTCGCACCGTACGGCATGGTGTTGAAGTTGAACACGATGTAGCGGATCTCGCCACCCGGGCCCTTCACGACCTTGACGTTCTTGTCGGTGGAGAGGCTGTCGACGTCCGTGGCCGTGAGGCTGCGGAACGCGACATCGATCGCGCCCTTCTGGATGTCGAGCTTCAGGTTCGACGACTCGGCGTAGTACTTGACGTTCACCTTGTCGGTGGCCGGCTTGCCGAGGAGGCCCTGGTAGTTCGGGTTGGCCTTGTACGCGATCAGGTTGTTGAAGTCGTAGCTGGTGATGTCGTACTGACCGGCGAACGCGTGACCCTTGACGATGGTCTGGTCGGGCGTCACCTTGTCGGCCGAGAAGACCTGCTCGTCGACGATCGGGCCGGCGGGGCTGGAGAGCACCTGCGCGAAGGTCTGGTCGTTGGCGACCTTGAGCTTGAACACGACCGTGGTCTTGTCCGGGGCCGACACGCTGTCGAGGTTCGCGAGCAGCGACGCCGGACCGTTCGGGTCGTTGATCTTCTTCTGACGGTCGAAGGTGAACTTCACATCGGAGGAGGTGAGGTCGTGGCCGTTGGCGAACTTGAGTCCTGGCTTGAGCTTCACCGTGTACTCGTTCGGCGAGGTGAAGTCGGCGCTCGCCGCGATGTCGGGCTTCACGTCCGGGCTGCCGTACGGCGAGTTCAGAAGGAACGGGTAGACCTGGTTCATCACTGCGAACGAACCGTTGTCGTACGAACCGGCCGGGTCGATCGAGGTGATCTTGTCGGTGGTGCCGATGGTCAACGTTCCACCGCTGCCGCCGGAGCTGTTGTTGTTGCTCCCGGAGCAGCCGGCGAGCACCAAGGCCGTCGCCGCGAGTGCGGCGGACACGGCCAGCAGGCGCTTGCCGCTGATGTGTGCGGATCTCATATCCGAGTACCTCTTCCTGGTGTGGGGTCACTGACTCGGCGCGCAGAGATCTGCAGCGGTGCCGAATCGCGTAGGTATGTCCTAACACGAAATGCGCGCGGTGGATGCATCCGAATGCACTTCGTAGCGAGATCTTTACGTTAGTGCAACATAACTGCGCTCATGTGCGCATGATGCACACGAAAAGTGCTTTGATGCCCTATTCTCCGCGCAACCGCATCCGTTCGGCGTCGATCGACGCCATCGCGACCTGCAGCGAGCGGCGCAGTTCTGTCTCCTGATGATCGGTGCGAGCGAGCCTGTTGGTGAGCTCTGCCTTCTCGCGGAGCAGATCGCGGTCGATCAGGCCGTCGACGATCGAGCGGGCGTACCGGGAGACGTCGCCCGCCGCCTGCGGGAGGGTGCCGACGGCGAGGGCGTTGACGGTCGGCCCGTAGCCCTGGGGCACCTCCGCGAGCACCCGGTCGACCCAGCCCGGCTCTGTCATGGTGGTGAGCTGGCTGGCGATCGCGTCTTTGATGACGGCGTGCGTGGGGTTCACGAACGGCACCTGCACGGCGCGCGCCGCTCGCTCCTGCCCGACCTCGGCGGGAAGCTGCAGCAGCACCATGAGCGACTCGCGCTCAGTGCGCTGCGTCGGATCGCGCAGATCGGCCTGATGCACGACAGCAGTGGATGCGGTCCCGTCCTGGCCGAGCTCGCCCTGCTGGCCGCGCTGCTCGGCTCCCCCCGCCGGTCGCTGCCCTGCCCGTCCCGCGTTCTGCTCTGCGCGCTGCTCGCCGCGGCGGGCGGCCTGCACGGCTCGTAGCGTGTCCTGCAGGTCGGCGCCGGACAGCCGCGCGAGCTCGCGAGCGTACCCGTTCTGGGAGGCTGGGTCGCGGATGGTCGCGACGATCGGTGCTCCCCCGCGCATGGCCGCTGTGCGTCCCTCCACAGTGTCGAGGTCGTACTTATCGACCACCTGCCTGATCATGAACTCGAACATCGGCTTCTTGGCGTCGATCATCCGGCGCACGGCATCGTCGCCCTTCGCGAGCCGCAGGTCGCACGGGTCGAGCCCGTCGGGGCCGACAGCGACGTAGGTCTGGGCGGAGAAGCGCTGCTCTTCGCCGAACGCGCGGGTCGCGGCCTTCTGACCGGCCGCATCCGGGTCGAAGGTGAAGATGACGGAGCCTGTGCTGTTGTCGTCGCCCATGATGCGCCGGATGACCTTGATGTGGTCGACGCCGAACGCGGTGCCGCAGGTCGCGACAGCGGTGGTGATGCCGGCCAGGTGGCAGGCCATGACGTCGGTGTATCCCTCGACCACGACCACCTGGTCGAGCTTCGACACGTCACGCTTGGCGAGGTCGAGTCCGTAGAGCACCTGCGCCTTCTTGTAGACCGGTGTCTCCGGGGTGTTGAGGTATTTGGGGCCCTTGTCGTCGTCGAGCAGGCGGCGCGCGCCGAATCCGATGGTCTGGCCTGTCACATCCCGGATGGGCCAGATCAGTCGCCCGCGGAACCGGTCATAGACTCCCCGGTCACCCTGCGACACGAGCCCGGCGGTGGTGAGCTCCTCGGTGGTGTAGCCCTGTGCGCGCAGGTGCTTGGTGAGCTCGTCCCAGCTCTTGGGGGCGAAGCCGACGCCGAAGCGGCCGGCGGCGATGGCGTCGAAGCCGCGCTCCCCCAGGAACCGCCGACCGATCTCCGCCTCCGGCGAGCCGAGCCTGTCGCGGAAGAACTCTTCTGCTGCACCGTTCGCGGCCAGGATGCGCGCGCGGTTGCCGTGCTCGGACGGGCCGCCCGTGCCGTCCTCGTAACGCAGTTGGTATCCGATTCGAGCAGCCAGTCGCTCGACGGCCTCGGTGAAGGAGACGTGGTCGAGCTTCTGGAGGAACTCGTAGACGTCCCCGCCCTCGCCGCACCCGAAGCAGTGGTAGCGCCCGACGGCGGAACGGACGGTGAAGCTCGGGCTCTTCTCGTCGTGGAAGGGGCAGAGACCCTTGAGCGACCCGACACCGGCGGACTTGAGGCTCACGTAGTCGCCGACGATGTCGGCGATGTTGGTGCGGGCTTTGACCTCTTCGATGTCACTCTGTCGAATTCGGCCGGCCATAGAACGATTCTACTGAGCCGCAGCGACTCTTCTCGCGTGTCGTGGTATCTCGTGGCCCAGCGGCCAGGTTGATGCTCGGAGGGGCGGCCGGAAACGCGGTCCGCAAGGAGGTCGGGCCGGCGCCTGGCTGGGCGGCGGTCCGCAAGGCGGTCGGGCCGGCGCCTGGCTGGGCGGCGATCCGCAAGGCGGTCGGGCCGGCGCCTGGCTGGGCGGCGATCCGCAAGGCGGTCGGGCCGGCGCCTGGCTGGGCGGCGGTCAGACTGGCCGCTGACTGGCAGCGTCAATCGCGTTGCTTCGAGCGCTTCCTGGTGTTCTGGGCGATCTCGATGATCGCGACGAACACTTCGATCCCGACCCGCAGCAGAAGCACGCTCAGCATGGCGCCGACGAGGGTGATGATGACGCCGAACAGGAACACGAACGCGCCGACGACGGAGTGCGTGCCGATGGCGAGCGTCAGACTGTAGACGAGCGAGAGCAGGGTGCTCAGCCCGATCAGCACCAGCCCGACCACGTAGACGGGCCCGGCGAGCTTGCGCGTGACGTAGTTGGTGAACGTGAAGTCGAACAGCGACGAGAAGAACCGCGTGTCATCGAGCCGGTCTGCGAAGTCGGAGACGGTGCGACCGTGCCCGGCCACCGGAGCGCCGGCGGCAGCGTCCGCCGCTGAGGGCGCGCCCGGCCACGCCGGTGCGGACGGCGGCGGCGCAGGCGTCGCCCCGCCGGGGATGCCCTGCCCGCCGACGACACTCTCCGGAAGGCGCACGGTCTCGGCGGTGGTGGCGGCGGTGGCGGGAGTGGCGGGGGTGGCAGTGGCGTCGGGGGCGGCGGTGGCACTGGAAGCGGGAGCGGTGGCGGTGGGATCGATCACTGCTGACGCAGGTTCCACCGCGGGTGTGGCGGAGGCTGCAGGAGTCGCCGCTTCCGAGGGCGTCGCAGCAGAGGCTGGTGCCTGGGTCTCGACGGGAGCCGCGATCGGGTTCGCTGCGCCGAGCGCGGCATCCATGATCGACGGAGCCTCCCCGTTCGGGGCCGCGGGGGCTGGCTTGTTCGCCGCCGCACGCTTGGTGCGCGCGGTCGGCGTGGTTTTCGCCGCGGAGGCGGCCTTGGAAGCGGCGGTGGCCTTGGAAGCGGCGGGCGTCGTAGGCGCGGCAGGCGGCTTCGAAACGGCCTTGGCGGCGGGAGTCGTAGGTGCGGCGGGCGTCGTAGGTGCGACGGGCGTCTTCGAAACGGCCTTGGCGGCGGGAGTCGTAGGTGCGACGGGCGTCTTCGACGCAGTCCTCCGCGCTGGCGTCTTCGGAGCCGTCGCATCCGCGGCAGACGCGTTCCGAGCCGCAGCGCCCGCGGCCGGCTTCTTCGCCGTGCCATTCGCCGCGGCGCGTGTGGCGCGCGTCGTCGCGCGCTTGGCCGGAGTCGCGGCCGCGTCAGCGTCAGTGCCAGGCTCGACAGCGTCAGCGCCGGGCGCGGCCGCGTCAGCGGTAGGCGCGGCCGCGGCAGGCTCGACCGGGGCTGGCTCGACCGGGCTGGTGGCATCGTCGGGCGTCGGCTGGTCGCCGTTCGCCGGGGGTAGTGGGGTGCTCATCTTTTCCTCTCGATGCCGAGAACTCCAGCATTCTGCACTGGGGTCGGCGTTTCAAGCCCGCTGAGTGAACTCATCGGCGCCGCTCAGTGCTGCACCAGCCGCTCGTACCAACTGAGGGCAGACTGGTCGGTGAGGCTTGCGACCTGGTCGACGATCACGCGCTTGCGCTGCGTGTCGTCCCCCGCATCCTTCCAGTCCTCGGCGAAACCGGGGTCGAGCTCTGCCGGGCCGCGCGAGTAGAGCAGGTCGGCGAGCGTGGTGAGGATCTGGCGCTGCTGCGCGTAGATCGGCTGGCGCGTGTTCTTCGACATCACGAACGTCGCCACGATGCCCTTGAGCACGGCGATCTCGGCCTGGATCGGGGCGGGGACCACCACGTCGGCGCCGAACCGGATGAGGTTCGTGCTGCCGGAGTTCTCCTTGGTCGCGTGCACGGCGGCGTGCGCGAACCGGCCGATGAGCTGGCTGGTGAGGTTCTTCAGCCTGGCCTGCGAGCGGCGGCTTCCGTCCCAGCCATCGAGCCAGATGTCGAGGTTGTCGAGCCGGTCGAACGCCGCAATCAGTTCGTCGTGGCTGAACTCCCCGCCGATCCAGTCGTACATCGACCGCACCAGGTCGTCATGGTCGACCCTGCTGCCGAGCGCGGCGACGTCGATGTAGCCGTTGACGACCGCGTCCTCGAAGTCGTGCACCGAGTACGCGATGTCGTCGCTCAGGTCCATCACCTGGGCCTCGATGCAGCGCACGCGGTCGGGAGCGCCGGCGCGCATCCACTCGAACACCGCGTTGTCGTCGCGGTAGAAGCCGAACTTGGCGCGACCGCTGGGGTCGGCGACGGACGAGCTGTCCGGCCAGGGGTACTTGCAGCTCGCGTCGAGGCTGGCCCTGGTGAGGTTGAGGCCGTACGGGCGCCCGTCGCGGCCGAACACCTTCGGCTCGAGCCTGCTGAGCAGCCGCAGGGTCTGCGCGTTGCCCTCGAAGCCGCCGATGTCGTCTGCCCAGGAGTTGAGCGCTCTCTCGCCGTTGTGCCCGAACGGCGGGTGGCCGATGTCGTGTGCGAGGCAGGCCGTGTCGACGATGTCCGGGTCGAGACCGAGGCTGTTGGCGAGCTCGCGCCCCACCTGGGCGACCTCGAGCGAGTGCGTCAACCTGTTCCTGGCGAAGTCGAGCCCCGCCGTCGGGCTGAGCACCTGCGTCTTGGCCGCGAGACGCCGCAGCGCGCTGGAGTGCAGCAGCCTCGCCCTGTCGCGAGCGAAGTCGCTGCGCCTGCTGGAGTGCTGCTCAGGCAGCCAGCGCTCGCGATCGTGCTCGCTGTACCCGGAGCCCGAGCCCCCGCCGGTGGCCCCTGAGCCGGTGGCCCCTGAGCCGGTGGCCACTGAGCCCGCGGCCACTGAGCCCGCGAGCCCAGCGCCCGCAGCATCGCCGTGCGCGTGATCGGCATCGTGCCCGACGCCATGAACCACCGGGCTATCCACCACTGTTGTGCACCTCCGCGTCGGCGACCTCTGCGCGCTGGAACCCGTCGAGGTCGCGGCTGGCGAGCCAGCCGTCCGGCAGCGCCGGCTTCTTCGGGCTGCCCGCTCGTCCGCGCTGGCCCTCCGCGGCCTCTCCCGGGTACTCCTGATCCCAGTCGAGCGTGGCGAGCAGGTCGTCCAGGTGCGCGAGCGTGTCGACAGTGGCGAGGCTCGCCCGCAGGTCGCCGCCCACCGGGTAGCCCTTGAAGTACCAGGCGACGTGCTTGCGGATGTCGCGGCAGCCCCGCTCCTCGCTGTCGAAGAACTCGACGAGCAGTTCGGCATGGCGGCGGAAGGTGGCGGCGACCTGCCCGAGCGACGGGTGCGCCTGCGCCCGCTCGGCCTCCGCGGCGTCGATCTCGCCCGCTCGCGCACGGAACGCCGCGGCCAGGTCGCTGAACAGCCACGGACGACCGAGGCAGCCGCGACCGACGACGACGCCGTCGCAGCCCGTCTCCTCGACCATCCGGATGGCATCGGCCGCCGACCAGATGTCTCCGTTTCCGAGCACCGGCGTGCCGGTGATGGTCTGCTTGAGCTTGGCGATGGCCGACCAGTCCGCGTGGCCGGAGTAGAACTCGGCCGCCGTCCTGGCGTGAAGGGCGATGGATGCGACCCCCGCGCCCTCGGCCGCCTTCGCCGCTTCGAGATAGGTGAGGTGGTCGCTGTCGATGCCCTTGCGCATCTTGACCGTGAGCGGGATGCTGCCCGCCGCATCCACTGCTCCCTCGACGATCTCGCGGAACAGCCCGAGCTTCCAGGGCAACGCGGCTCCCCCGCCCTTGCGGGTGACCTTGGGCACCGGGCAGCCGAAGTTGAGGTCGATGTGGTCGGCGCGGTCCTCCGCGACGAGCATGGTGACCGCCTCGCGGACGGTCTTCGGGTCGACTCCGTAGAGCTGGATGGAGCGCGGCGTCTCCGACTCGTGGTGGGTGATGAGACGGAGGGACTCCGGGGTGCGCTCGACGAGGGCGCGCGAGGTGATCATCTCGCTCACGTAGAGACCGGCGCCGAACTCGCGGCAGAGCCTGCGGAACGCGGTGTTCGTGATCCCGGCCATGGGCGCCAGCACGACGGGCACGTCGAGGGCCAGCGGACCGATGGTCAACTGTGGCGCGTGGCTTATCGTTGCTGTAGTAGTCATTTCCTCAATTCTCCCAGATAGAGCGGAGCAGCATGACCGAGCGACCAGAAGCTGGGGAGAATCAGGGCGAAAGGCTGGCTGTGGACAACGCCGCAGCACCCGACACAGCATTCGACGGAGCACCCGCGGACAGCGGCAGGGCGCGCGTCGAGGCGGACGCGGAGGCCCGCGGGGTGAGCATCCGGGTGATCGAACGCCCGGCCGCCCGCAGCCTGGAGGAGGCGGCGCAGCTCCTCGGAATCGCGCCGTCCGACATCGTCAAGACACTCGTGGTCAAGCGCAGCGACGACACCTTCGTTTTCGCCCTCGTGCCGGGCGGCCGCAAGATCTCCTGGCCGAAGCTCCGCGCCGTGCTGCACGTCAACAAGCTGCAGCTCCCGGATGCGTCCGTCGCGTTCGAAGCCACAGGGTACGAACGCGGCACCATCACCCCGTTCGGGAGCCGCACGGCCTGGCCGGTCGTCGCCGACGCGTCCATCCCCGGCCGCACCGTCTCGATGGGCGCCGGCCAGCACGGCTACTCCCTGTTCGTGGACGCCGACGACCTCGTCGCCGCATACGAGGCCACCGTCGCCGACATCACCGACCCGGAGTAGCCAACCCCCGCACGCCGCTAAGCGTTCCCCCACCCGCCTCACAAAGCATTGAGTGGTCCCGAATTGCCGTGCGAGCGCGGGGGCGCACGGCAATTCGGGACCACTCAACGCAGGGCTGTGGACAACTTCTGCGAGCGGGTGCGCGACTGTGGCACGGTGTGTGGATGCCGACGCCCGCACCACTGCCTCTCGCGTTCCGCGACCGAGCATTCTCGACGACGGATGCGCTCCGTGCCGGGATGCGCCACTCCCGGCTGCGACGACGCGACCTGGCAAAACCCTTCCACGGCGTGCGGGCCGCGTCGGACGACACGTTCTCCGAACGGTGCGCGGCTGCGCAGACCCGGTTCGATGAGCGGCACTTCTTCAGCCACACCACTGCGGCGCGCATCCTCGGACTGCCGCTGCCGGCCCGCGAGGAGGACGCATCCACTCTCCATGTGGCCGTCGTCCCGCCCTTTCGCGCGCCGAAGAGCGAGGGGGTCATCGGCCACCAGCTTCGGGTCGACCCCGCGAGCATCCGGGAGCGCGGCGGGCTCCGCATCCCGGGCGCCGTCGAAGTGTGGTGCGAACTCGCGGCCACGCTCGCGCTCGACGAGCTCGTTCAGGCCGGGGACGCGCTCGTGCGCAGGAACGCGCCTCTCTCCGACGTCGACCAATTGGAGTCTGCCGTCCGCGGCGCGCGCCACCGTCCCGGTGTGCGGCGGATGCACGACGCGCTCGCGCTGATCCGTCCGCGGACGGACTCTCCGATGGAGACCGTCCTCCGGCTTGCGCTCGTCCGAGCCGGGCTTCCGGAGCCGCTGGTCAACCCACCGCTCACCGATGCGGCGGGCGCCTTCGTCGCCTTCGGCGACCTCGTGTACGAGCGGGACGGCATCGTCATCGAGTACGACGGCGAGCAGCACAGGCTGGATGCAGCGCAATACGCCGCCGACGTCGACCGGCTGTGGCGGATCGAGAGCCTCGGGTGGAGGGTGATCCGCGTGAACCGCTCCCACCTTCGCGACGGCGGCGTCGAAGCAGTCCGGCGCGTGCGGGCCGCCCTCAGCGAATGAGTGGTCCCGAATTGCCGTGTGCACGTGCGGTCGCACGGCAATTCGGGACCACTCGATTCAGGATGCGGGCGCCTCCGCCGCGGGACCAGCGCTGGGGATGAGGCACGCATCGCCTTCGCATGCGGCCGCGTTCACGTCGCCGAGGGCGATCAGCGGAAAGGACGGGGCTGCCGGAACGGCAGGCGCAGCGGGCGCAGCGGGCGCACCCGCATCCACCGCGCTCACGCAGTCACCTCGGCGCGCTCGGTCCAGACCTGCTCGAGCACCTGCGCGAACGTCGCCGCGTCCTGCGCGCCCGAGACGCCGTAGCGGCCGTCGATCACGAAGAACGGGACGCCCTGGATGCCGTACTCCTGCGCCAGCGACTGGTCGGCACGCACGTCGGAGAGGAACTCGTTCGATTCCAGAGCGGCGACGGCCGCAGCACGGTCGAGTCCGACCTCGGCGGCCAGATCGGCCAGGTCCTCGATGCGGCCGACGTGCTTGCCCTCGACGAAGTACGCCTTGAACAGGCGCTCCGCGAGCTCGAGCTGCCTGCCGTTCGCCTTCGCGAAGTGCAACAGTTCGTGCGCCTTGACGGTGTTGGTGTGCTTGAGGACGTCGAAGTCGTAGTCGAGTCCGACCGACGACGCGATGCCGGTGACGCGCTCCAGCATCCCCTGCACCTGCTCTGGCTGCATCCCCTTGTGCCCGGCCAGGAAGTCGATCTCGCTGCCGTCGAAGTCGACGGGGGTGTCCGGCGAGAGCTCGAACGAGTGGTACTCGACCTCGACGGCGCGGTCGTCTCCGCCACCGGCGAACAGGCCGCTTCCCGCTTCGAACTTGCGTTTGCCGATGTAGCACCACGGGCAGGCGATGTCGGACCAGATGTCGATCTTGATGGGTTCACTCACACCAGGGCCAACGGATGCGGTCACGCCTTCATTCCCGGCGCATCCACTGCCCCGCCGAAGCGGCGGTTGCGATTGGCGTAGATGTCGATCGCGTTCCACAGGTCGGCGCGGCTGAAGTCGGGCCAGAGGGTGTCGAGGAACACCATCTCGGCGTACGCGCTCTGCCACAGCATGAAGTTGCTCGTGCGCTGCTCGCCCGAGCTGCGCACGAACAGGTCGACGTCCGGCAGGTCGGGGGCGTACAGGTGACGCTGGATGCTCTTCTCACTGACCGCGGACGGTTTCATCCGCCCGGCCGCCACGTCTTCCGCGATGCTGCGCACCGCATCCGCGATCTCGGTGCGGCCGCCGTAGTTGACGCACATGGTCAGGGTGAGCACGTCGTTGCCCGCGGTGAGCTTCTCGGCGAACTGCAGCTCTTTGATCACCGACGACCAGAGTCGCGGCTTCCGCCCGGCCCAGCGCACGCGGACACCCCACTCGTTGAGCTGGTCGCGTCGGCGGTGCAGCACATCCCGGTTGAAGCCCATCAGGAAGCGGACCTCGTCGGGTGAGCGCTTCCAGTTCTCGGTGGAGAACGCGTACACGCTGAGGTGCTTGACGCCGATCTGGATGGCGCCGGCGACCACGTCGAGCAGGGACGCCTCCCCTGCCTTGTGGCCCTCGATCCTGGTCAGCCCTCTGCCGTTGGCCCAGCGGCCGTTTCCGTCCATCACGATCGCAACGTGATCGGGCACCGCGGCGACCGGGATCGCGGGCGGGTACACGCCTGTCCAGTCGAGCGGGCGGAACTCCACCGCGTCCTTGTGCGTGTATGGCTTGGGACTCATCCGTTCGCTTTCCGTTCGTGCTGCACGTGCTGGAGCGAGCGCAGCCCGCGTTCCAGGTGCCACTGCGTGTACGCGGCGACGACGCCGCTCGCCTTCGACCGCGTGTTGTCGTCCGTCTCGTCCGCCGCCGCCCAGTCTCCGGTGAGCAGGGCGCCGAGCAGCGCGATGGTCTGCGCATCCAGCCGGGGCGCCCCCTGCGGCGCGCAGTCGTCGCAGACCACGCCGCCGAGTTGCACCACCAGATGGTCGTGCGGGCCCGCCGTGCCGCACCGGGAGCAGTCGAGGAAGCTCGGCGCCCAGCCCGCGAGCGACAGCGCCCGCAGCAGGTACGAGTCGAGGGTGAGGGATGCGCCGTGCTCGCGCTTCGACAGCGAACGGAGCGCGCCGACCAGCAGGAGGTACTGCTGCAGGGACGCTTCCGCCTCGGTGAGCCTGTCCGCGGTCTCGACCATCGCGTTCGCCGCCGTGTAGCTGGCGTAGTCGTCCGCGATCAGCGCGCCGTACGCGCCGAGCGACTCGGCCTGCGTCACCACATCCAGGCTGCGGCCCTCGTACAACTGCACGTCGGCGACCATGAACGGCTCCAGCCGCGACCCGAACTTGGATGCGGTGCGCCGCACCCCTTTCGCGACCGCCCGGACCTTGCCGTGCTGCCTGGTGAGCATGGTGACGATGCGGTCGGCTTCCCCCAGCTTGTGGGTGCGGAGCACGACGGCTTCATCACGGTAGACAGGCACACTCCAGTATCCCGCGTAACGCCGACAGTTCCGTCAAGCCGCGCATGGTACAAGTGACCTATGAGCACGACGGCCTTCACGATTCCGCTGTGGGCCGATCTGGTGGCCGTGGGTGTCGGCAGCCTGCAGGGCGCGATGTTCGCCTCCGGTTTCCGCGACCGCAAGCTCGACCTGCTCGGCGTCGCCATCATCGGCGTCGCCACCGGGGTCGGCGGCGGTCTCCTGCGCGACCTGCTGCTGGTCACACGGCCGGTGGCGCTGCTGTCCAACTGGTATCTGCTGACCACCGTCGTCGCCGCACTGCTCGGGATGCTCCTCATCCGGTTGTTCCGCAGGCTCGACCCGATCATCACCTTCCTCGACGCCCTCACGATCGGGCTGTTCGGCGCGATCGGCGCGACCAAGGCGCTCGCGCTCGGCCTGCCGGAGGTGCCGGCGGTGTTCGTCGGGGTGGTGTCGGCGGTCGGGGGGTCCATCCTGCGCGACATGCTGCTGAACCTGCCGATCGCGCTGATGCACGTCGGCTCGCTCTACGCCGTCGCGGCGGGAGCGGGCACCGTCGTGCTCGTCGTGCTGGTCGACCTCGGGGTTCCGATCAGCGTGGCCGCCGCGGTGTGCGTGGCCGTCACGCTCATCATCCGGCTGCTGGCGGTGCGGTTCGGCTGGAGTCTGCCGGAGCAGCGCGAGCTCGGCCGCATCCCGCGCCCGCGATGGCCGCGCATCCCCCTCCGTCGCCGGGTGGAGGCCCGCACCGAGGAACGCACCGAGACCGGATCCATCCCCCGCTACAAACTCGACCGCCCCGACTGACGCCCGCCCGTCTCGCCCGCCCGCCGAAGCAATCGAGCCGGGACTTGTGCACGCCGACAGCGGCGTGTCGCGTGCACAAGTCCCGGCTCGATGGCTTGGGGACGGGGGTTAGGCGGAGACGAGGGCGGCGGGGGCGGCGGAGCCGGCGGTCGCGCGGATGGCGCGGTTGACGGCGGAGACGACGGCCTTGAAGGAGGCCGTGGTCGTGTCCGCGTCGATGCCGACACCCCAGAGACGGGTGCCGTCCACATCCACCTCGACGTAGGCGGCGGCCAGGGCCGATTCGCTCGCCGACAGCGTGTGCTGCGAGTAGTCGTAGAGGTGCACGTTGATGCCGCGGTCGTTGAGGATGTCGAAGAACGCCGCGATCGGGCCGTTGCCCTCGCCGGACGCCTTGGCGACCGTGTCGCCGTCGCGCAGCGTCACGGTGAGCGCGACGTGGTCGCCGGTCTCGTTGGTGGTGCTGGTGCTGCCCAGCTCGAAGCGACCCCACTTGGCGTCGGCCTCGTCGACGGGCGCCGGCAGGTACTCGTCCTGGAAGATCGCCCAGATGTCGTCGCTGGAGACCTCGCCGCCCTCGGCGTCCGTCTTGGCCTGCACGACCCCGGAGAACTCGATCTGCAGTTTGCGCGGCAGGTCGAGCGCGTGGTCGTTCTTCAGCAGGTAGGCGACGCCGCCCTTGCCGGACTGCGAGTTGACGCGGATGACCGCCTCGTAGCTGCGACCCAGGTCCTTGGGGTCGACCGGCAGATACGGCACGGCCCAGACCAGCTCGTCGACGGTCGTGCCCTGACGCTCCGCGTCGGCGGCCATCGCCTCGAAGCCCTTCTTGATCGCATCCTGGTGGGAGCCGCTGAACGCGGTGAACACCAGGTCGCCGCCCCACGGGCTGCGCTCGCCGACCGGCAACTGGTTGCAGTGCTCGACCGTGCGCTTGACGGAGTCGATGTCGCTGAAATCGATCTGCGGGTCGATCCCCTGCGTGAACAGGTTGACGCCGAGCGTCACCAGGTCGACGTTGCCCGTGCGCTCTCCGTTGCCGAACAGGCAGCCCTCGATGCGGTCGGCGCCCGCCATGTAGCCGAGCTCCGCAGCGGCGACGGCTGTGCCGCGGTCGTTGTGCGGGTGCAGCGACAGGATGACGTTCTCGCGGTGGTTCAGGTGGCGCGACATCCACTCGATCGAGTCGGCGTAGACGTTCGGCGTCGCCATCTCGACCGTGGCGGGCAGGTTGATGATGACCTTGCGCTCCGGCGTCGGCTCGAAGACGTCGAGCACCTGGTTGCAGATGTCGACAGCGAACTCCAGCTCGGTGCCGGTGTAGCTCTCCGGCGAGTACTCGTAGTAGATCTCGGTGCCGGGGACCGTCGCCTCGAACTGCTTGCAGAGACGAGCGCCCTCCAGCGCGATGTCGACGATGCCCTGCTGGTCGGTGCGGAAGACCACATCCCGCTGCAGGATGCTCGTGGAGTTGTAGAGGTGCACGATGGCCTGCTTGGCGCCCACCAGCGACTCGTATGTGCGCTTGATGAGGTGTTCGCGCGCCTGGGTCAGCACCTGGATGGTGACGTCGTCGGGGATCGCGCCCTCTTCGATGAGGCTGCGCACGAAGTCGAAGTCGGTCTGGCTCGCCGACGGGAAGCCGACCTCGATCTCCTTGTAGCCCATCCGGACCAGCAGGTCGAACATGATGCGTTTGCGCTCTGGGCTCATCGGGTCGATGAGCGCCTGGTTGCCGTCGCGCAGGTCGACGGCGCACCAGCGCGGGGCGACCGTGATGCGGGCATCCGGCCAGGTGCGATCGGGCAGCTCCACCCGGATCTGCTCATGGAACGGGCGGTACTTGTGGATCGGCATGGCGCTCGGCGCCTGAGTGTTCTTCATGGTCTGTCTTCTCCTCGCGAGGTGTGGTGGAGAGCCAACGACGAACTCCGCGACGAGTGAGGCCCAGAACTAGGACTCGTCGCGGCAGCTAAGGAGGAGCAGACCGTACACAGAAAACAGGGTAGCACGGGGCGTGCGAGCGGTCAGCACCCCGTCAGCGTGCGGTCACCCGCGCCCGCTCGCCAGCGCCACCGCCTGCCGCACCGACAGCTGCGGCAGGTAGGCGCGCACCAGCGCGATCCCGATGGCGGGAAGTGCCACAGGGTCGGGGTACGCCATGATCAGCGGGTGCAGCTCCGGCTGGAACTTGCGCTTGAAGTTGAGCAGCGACCGGAAGCCGTACACCGGCTCCAGCGACACACTGAGGAAGTTCAGGATGCGGTCCATGCCGCGCGACTCCCCTTCGCCTCCCTGCCCTCCCGCACTCGCGGTGTGGGCGAGCGGCGCGGCGGACAGGCTCATGAACTCGACGCCCTCGTCGCGCATCCGGGTGGCTGCCTCGGCGATCAGGAACTCCATCACACCGTTGATGCTGCCTGGTCGCCTGCGCATGAAGTCGAGCGTCCAGCCGACGACAAGGCCGTTGCGGTAGCTGGGCAGCCAGCTCGTCACGCCCTCGATGCGCCCCGACTCGTCGATTGCGAGCATCAGCATCACGGCGGGGTCGCGCAGTTCGTCGAGACCGCCGAGCGTGAAGCCCATTTCCGGGAGGTCCTTCTCTGCCACCCACTGCTCGGAGATGTCGGAGAGCTGCACGGCGGAGCTGAGCGGAAGCGCCTGGTACGTCGTCCACTCCGCGCGGATGCCTGCGCGCTGCGCACGGTTGATCGAGCTGCGGACGTCCTGCCACTTCTTGCCGGTGGTCTCCCACTGCTGCGGGCGGATGACGGTCTCCTCTGCCACGACCATCGTCGACCATCCCATCTGCTCGAACAGCGGCTGGAGGCCGGCGTCCACGCTGTAGAACACGGGTGTCCAGCCGTTGTCGTCGCAGAACCTGGCGAACCGGTCGATGGACCGGTCGTGCGGTGGATGCGCGCCGAACGGCCCGCCTGTGGTGATCGCGATCCTGCCCACCACCCGGTATGCGATGGCCCGGCCGTCCGTCGGGTCGAACCAGTAGTCGTTGCCCGGCCAGGTGGCCATGAACGAGATCGGGTCTCCCCCGCCGCGCTCCAGGAGCTCGCGCACGCGCGAAGCATCGCTCGTCCCCTTGCGCCACGACGCCCTGCCGCGCATCACCGGGATCGCCCCGATGATCACGATGAGCCAGAACACGGTGCCGATGTTGCGGTAGACGAAGATCGCGAGCGGGGTGGTCGGCAGGTACTGCACCGGCTCGCGGCGCAGGAAGCTCACCGGCACGAACCGTTCGAGCACGTCGTCGAGGAGGTCGCTCAGGTCGAGCGGCCTGGTGAACCCCGTGTCTTTCTGCAGGTAGCCGACCAGCACGTACAGTGCGGCGAGCACGACGCCGGAGATGAGGACCGTGAGCACGTAGCGCCGCACCGACCGCGCGGGAGGGCGCACAGGGAAGTGCTGCCGGAACGCGATCAGCAGGATGGCGATGGCCAGCGGCAGCAGCGCGGAAAGCGCCAGGATGGCCGTCACCTCCCAGTAGCGCGCGCCGACGTGCGGGTGCGGGGCCGAACCGAGCGGGAGGATGCCGAAGTAGAGCGCAGAGAGCACGGCGAGCAGCGCGTTCACCGACACGGCGAGCCAGAGCGCGAACCGGTTGCCGCGCAGCAGCCCGTATGCCGCGACGAGCAGAACGAGCAGCGGGAGCACAGAGAGCAGGATCGGCCCGAGGCCGTTGATCCGCTCGATGGTCAGATCGTGCACGCACTGCCTGGTCACCGCGAACGCCTGGCAGCGCTCGAGCACGGAGCCTTTGTCCGGAACGTCGGAGGTGAACAGCAGGGCGATCGGCGACAGCAGACCGTAGCGCGCTGTGGTGAGCAGCCCGATCACCGGCCCGATCGCGGTGATCGTCACCGCGGACGCGAGCAGCACCCGGATCTCGTGATGGGAGCTGCGAACCCACCCGGCGAGGCGTGCACGCGGCCGCAGCAGCACGCCGAGGCCCAGCCCGGCGAGCACTGCCAGCAGCCGGTAGACGTCGGAGGGCATCCCGGAGTAGAGCACGTACATCACGGCGATCAGCACCGTCAGCACCCGGATGCGCCTGCGCCACAGGGCGCCGGCGAACGCGCTCGCGGCCATGATCGTGCCGCCGAGCGCGGTGAAGACGTCGAGCACGACGAGGTTGTGCACGTTCCTCGCCCACATCTCTCCCGTGGTGGAGGCGAGGAGCTGCAGGCCGATGCCGCCGACTGTGCCGACGAACGCGGTGGCGAAGTACGACAGCGCCGTGCGCCAGGTGCCCATGAGCTGCTCGGCAGTTCCGACCAGCAGCACGGTCAGGATGAGGGCGACGATCAGTTCTGCCAGGTTGTCCGTGAACAGCACGGAGGTGACCGGCGTCCACCAGTGGCCGTCGACCAGCGGACCCGGCCCCGTGCCGAGCCAGATGTGCAGCGGCCGTCTCGGCCCGTGGATGGGGCCGGTCGCGAGAGCGAGCACCAGGATCAGCGCGGTCATCGCCGCGGTGAACGGGTGCGTCGCGATCAGCGTTCCTGTGCGGCGGGCGACGCGCGCGAGCCAGGCCGTCACGGCGGTCACTGGGTGAGCCCCAGGTGTGCTGCGATGAGCGGGAAGCCGTTCCGCAGGGTGTACCGCACGGTGTTCCAATCGTGTGCCGTGCCGGGCGAGATGAGGAGCCGCGTGCGGATTCCGGCCTGTGTCGCATCGGCGTCGAGTGTTCGGGCGAACGAAGTGTACTTCGCGTCGTTCTGGCCGACGCCGAGGATCAGCATCGAGTTCTCATAGGGAGCGTGCGTGGTCATCAAGTGCGCGGGCTGCGCGTCCTCGAACGCCGTCACCGATCCGCCGAAGCCGGACTGGACAGTGGATGCGCGGTCCCCCAGTGTCGGGCCGAGCTCGCTCGACGACGCGAGCGCCGAGCCGAAGACGGTCGGATGCCCGGTGAGGAACTGCACGGCGCAGGTGGCTCCCTGCGAGTAGCCGAACACGCTCCAGGCGGCCGGGTCGCTGCTGACCCGGAAGTGGGCTTTGATCCAGGCCGGCACATCCTTCAGAAGGTAGGTGGCCGAGTTGCCGAATTTGGCCGAGTCGACGCACATCGGGTTGCGGCCGGGTCCGCCGAGCTGGTCGGCGGCGACCACGATGGGCGCGATGCCGTGGTGGGCCGCGGCGAACGCATCCATCGTCTGGCCGATCCTTCCCGCCGTGAACACATCGGCCGGGGCGCCAGGCTGGCCGGAGAAGGCGTAGAGCACGGGCAGCACAGGCGGCTTCGGCGTGAGGGCGGCCGGCGGCAGGTAGACGACGGCCTTCCTGGCTGCGAATCCGGACTCGGTGGCCGGGATGCGCACCGTGCCGATCGTGCCCTTCGCTGGGACGCTCGCCGGCGCTGTCCAGGTGGAGCCGTAGTCGGTGCCGACGTCGGCCACCTCACCGCGCTCAGCGTGGAAGGAGAGCGCCGGGTACGGCACGACGCCAAGCGCGTCGTTGAGGTCGCGGTACTCGCCGAAGTCGACGTTGATGCCCGCGGCCGCCACCACCACGAAGACCGGGATGCTCAGCACGGCGACGAGCTTCCTCCACCAGCGCGAGCGGAACAGGTTGGCCACGGCCAGCCCGATCCCGGCGAACGCAAGCACCGCCCACATCCGGGTCACCGGAGTGAGCGCGACGCCGAAGACGTCCAGCACGTCGACGAGGAGCCAGGTCGCCAGCCAGCCGAGCCCAGCTCCCACCGCGGCTGCGGCGAGTCCGGCCAGCGTGCGTCTGACGGTCGGCCGCACCAGCAGGTACAGCGCGAGGACCGCGGCCAGCACATCGACGGCCACCAGGAACGGCGGCTTGTCGATGCGCAGGGTCATGAGCCAGTTCAGAGCGGTTCCTCTCACAATGCGTGCAAAAGCGGTTCGATTATCGAGCACTCAGGCTCTGGAAGGCTGAGGCCGGGCTGACACTCAGCTGACTCCGAGCGTGCGCCGGGACCCGTCGCAGGGTCAGTCGACCGCGAGCGCCGCAACGGGAGCGACCGCCGTCGCCCGCCTGGTCGGCGCGAGCGACGCCAGGAGGGCCAGGATCGCGGCCGCCACCACGATGATCCCGATGAAGGACCACGGGACCACTGGCGCCTGCAGCCCACCGCCAGGGATGCTCCCCAGCAGTGACTGCGCGCCCACCCAGCCGTAGGCGGTTCCGAGCACCAGCCCGGTGATCACGGCGGCGATGGTGAGCTGGGCGCTCTCGGCCAGGATCATCCTGCGCACCTGCGACGCACTGAATCCGAGCGCCCGCAGGAGGCCGAGTTCGCGTCGCCGCTGCAGCACGCTGAGGGAGAGGGAGTTGATCACCCCGACCGCCGCGATGATCGCCGAGAAGCCGACCAGCACGCTGAACACCAGCATGGTGACCGTGAGCACACTTTCAGCTCCCGCATACAGCTCAGGCTCGTTCTGCGACGCCTGCCGGATCATCTGGAGGTACGACTGGGCGGCCACGACGAACATCGTGATGAGCGTGACGCCGATCACCAGCCCGATCGTGGTGCGCGAGCTCCGCTCGGGGTTGCGCACCGCGTTCGCCGCGGCGAGCTTGCCCGCCGCTCCCCGGCCGAACAGCATCCCGACTCCGCGGAGGACGGCGGGCATGAAGAACGGAGCGGCCAGCACGATGCCGGTGAACGACAGCACGCCGCCCGGCATGGCGATCAGCACGCCGTACCCGCTGGCGATCGGGATGCCGGTTCGTGCGAACACGCCGAGCCCGAGCAGCAGCCCGAAGACGAGCAGCGCCAGCCCAGCGACCAGCAGCGCGGCGGCGACGACGATGCGCGCTCGCTGCCGCACGGCGGCGGGCGGCCGCTCCTCCGCGGCGCCGAGCGCCTGCACGGGCGTGACGGTGAGCACGCGCCTGCTGCCGACCCACGAGGCGAGCCAGGTGGTCACGACGACCACGGCCACGGGGGCGAGCAACGGGGGCGTGATGACCGGGTAGAGCACATCCGGCAGCACGCCGACGGCGACGAACAGCCGCACCGCGGCGAGCGAGAGCACCGCGGCGGTCACCCCGCCGATGGCGGCCCCGATCAGACCGACCGCGAGTCCTTCGCTCGCGACGGAGCGACGCTGAGTCCGTGCGCTCGATCCGATCAGCCGCAGCAGTGCGATGGTCCTGGTGCGACCGGCGATCACGGTCGCGAACGTGTTGGTGGTCACGATGGCCCCGACATAGACGGCGATGACGAAGAACACCCCGGCGACGATGCCGAGCGCAACGCCCACTGAGGAGTACGCGCCGACCTCGCTGGCGGCGATGTACGCCGACAGCACGCCCGTGGTGGAGAGCAGCGCGACACCGAAGGCCGCGCTGAGGGCGGCGACCAGGATGCTCGCGCGGTGGTCCCTGGCGTTCGCGCGGAACGCGGAGAACGGGCGGCTCACGCGCGCTGCTCCATGCCGAGCATGTACGACGAGATGTCCTCGGCGGCCGAGCGTGGACGCTCCGCCGCGACGCGGCCGTCGGCGAGGAACACGATGCGGTCGGCGTAACTCGCGGCGATCGGGTCGTGCGTCACCATCGCGATGCTCTGACCGTATGTGCGACTCGCCTCCGCGAGCAGCGCGAGCACCTCGCGGCCGGTGCGGGAGTCGAGATTCCCTGTGGGCTCGTCCGCGAAGATCAGGTCGGGCCGGGTGGCGAGCGCTCGCACGATGGCGACGCGCTGCTGCTGCCCGCCCGACAGCTCGTGCGGGCGGTGGGTGAGCCGTGAGCGCAGGCCGAGCGAGTCGATGAGGTGGTCGATCCACTCCCCCTGCGTCCTGGTCGGGCGGCGCCCGTCGAGCTCGAACGGCAGGTGGATGTTCGCGGCGACGTCGAGCGTCGGCACCAGGTTGAACGACTGGAACACGAAGCCGACGCGACGGCGCCGCAGGACGGTGAGCTCCGCATCCCCCAGGCTGGTGATCTCGGTGTCGCCGAGGAACACCTGACCGCCGGTGACGGTGTCGAGCCCGGCCATGACGTGCATCAGGGTCGACTTGCCGGAGCCGCTCGGCCCCATGATCGCGGTGAAGCGTCCGGCGGGGATGCCCAGCGAGACGCCGTCCAGCGCGTTCACGGTGCCTGCGCCGGTGCCGTAGGACTTCGTGGCATCCACCACGCGGGCCACCAGCGGCTCTTCCGGCGGAATGGTCGAGCTGGCTGAGGTGACGGTCTCGGTGGTGATGTTGTCCATACTCCCCACGCTAGAGAGCCGGGCCGGGGCGCCGAATCGGGCGGTGGGGCTATCCGCTATCAGCCCTCAGGATGATCTCTGGGGCGCTATTCGGCGGACGTGAGCCCGTGCTCGAACGCATAGACCACCATCTGCACGCGGTCGCGGAGGCCCAGCTTGCTCAGGATGCGGCTGATGTGCGTCTTCACCGTCGCCTCGCTCAGATACTCCGTCGCCGCGATCTCCGAGTTGCTGAGGCCGCGGGCGGCGAGCACGAAGATCTCCTTCTCGCGCGCGGTGAGGCTGCCGAACTCCTCCGGCTCCGGCTTCACCGGCACGCTGGAGGAGAAGAACTGGAACAGTTCGCGCGTCGCCCCCGCCGCGATCACGGCGCTTCCCGCGTGCACGGTGCGGATGGCCGCGAGCAGAAACTCGGGCTCTGCGTCCTTCAGCACGAACCCGCTCGCGCCGCCGCGGATGGCGCGGGCGGCGGCCTCGTCGAGGTCGAACGTGGTCAGCACCACGATGCGCGGCGCGGAGCGTGCCTCCCTCGCGGCGCTCTCGATGATCTCCGTGGTGGCGGCGATCCCGTCCATCACGGGCATCCGGATGTCCATCAGCACGACGTCCGGCGCCGTCTCGCGAGCGAGCTGCACGCCCTCCGCACCGTTGGCCGCCTCTCCGACGAACTCGAGGTCGGCCTGGGAGCCCACGAGCATCCTGACCCCCGCTCGGAACAGCGGCTGGTCGTCCACCAGCAGCACCCGGATGCGCTCGGTGGCGCCGTGCGCGCCCGGCACGCGGTCGCCGCTCGCGCCGTCGCCGCTCACGCCGTCTCCCCCGCAGGAAGGAACGCGCTCACCAGGAAGTCGGCGCCGGCCGGCCCCGCCGCGAGACTGCCGCCCGCGAGGGACGCGCGCTCGCGCATCCCCGGCAGGCCGTGGCCGATCCGCGGCAGCGCGCCGCTGGAGGGGGTGTCGATGGTGACGGTCTTCATGGTGTTCCTCACGGTGATGGCGACGCCGGCGCTGCCGTCACCGCGTCCGCGGTCGCCCTGGGCGACTTCGGCGAGGACGACGGTGGCCGGCTGGCTGGTGTCTCCGTGCCGGAGCGCGTTGGTGAGCGCTTCCTGCACGATGCGGTATGCGGCGATCTGCTGGGCGGAGCCGAGCATCCCGTAGCCGCCGATGCGCTCGACGGTGACGTCGAGCCCTGCTGCGCGCACCTGCTCGACGGTGCGGTCGAGGTCGTCGAGCGACGGCTGCGGGCCCTCCGGCTGGGCGTGGCGCAGCTCGGCCAGCAGCACGCGCACGTCGCCGAGCGCCGACCGGGCGGTGGATGCGATGGTCTTGAGCGCCTCGTCGACGGAGTCTGGGTCGGCGTGCCTGGCGTACCGGGCGCCGTCCGCCTGAGCGATCACGACGGCGAGCGAGTGGGCGACCACGTCGTGCATGTCGCGGGCGATGCGGGTGCGCTCCTGCTCCACCACCACGTCCTCCACGGCGCGGGCCCTGTCGAACTCGGCGACCACCTGCGCCCTGCGCGACACGCGCGCGTTGCGCCAGGTGCGCATGAGCAGGCCGAGCACCCACGACAGGCCGAGGACCGTGGCGCTGACGACGACGAGGAAGAAGAACTCCAGCGCCAGCCGGGAGATCGCGCCGGACAGCAGGTCGAGGTAACTCTGGTTCAGTGCGGCGGTGAGCGACAGGTACAGGGCTGCGACGACAGCGCCGAGGCCCGCGGAGATGAGGCCAGACCAGCGCACGATGCGGTCGCCGTACGCCGCGGTCGCGTACAGCACGATCAGGATGCCGACATCGCTGAACTGGATGCTGTGCCCTGTGGTCATCTGCAGCACGGCGGTCAGCCAGGCGATGGCGAGCGCGACCGCGGGCGAGATCCGCCGCACCGCCACAGCCACCGTGAAGCCGATCACGACGACGATCGCGGAGCGCGCTCCCCCGTCGCCGCCGACCCCGAACAGGCCGGCGGAGTCCAGAGGGAGGCAGAGCACGGCGAACAGCACGGCGCCCGCGATGTCGAAGGTGAGCTGCCGCCCGGTGAGGCGGCGCACCAGCCCCGTCCTGTTCGGGTCGCTGGCCGACACCGGCGTGCCACCCGAGGATGCGAGCCAGACGAGCACGGAGTGGTCGGCGGCACCCGTTCCCGCCGCGCTACTCGCGCGCTGCCTGGCCACCAGGAAGCCGAGCAGCCAGCCGGCGACGAACGTCACGGCCAGCAGCAGACTCATCAGCAGCAGCCCGACGCCCTGGCTGGTGTAGTACCCGCCGATCACCGGCCCGATCAGCGGGAACTTGAGCTCGCCGCGCACCGTGAACAGGTAGGCGAGCATCGGGGAGATCAGGATCGCCGACGCGAAGTCGAGCCAGCGGACAACGTTTCCGGCGTGGGCGGCGATGCTGAACACCGCGATCAGCACCGCCAGGGCCGAGATCACCCGGAAGGGCATCGGCATTGAGACGGTTTCGGTCGCCTCCGTCAGCACGGCCAGCCAGAGCATCCCGAGCGACAGCGGCGGCAGCACGCGCGAGATGGCCACGGCGGCGCTGTAGAAGGTGAGCGCGAGCGCGGACTGGAATTCGAACGGCAGCCCGGTGATCAGCCAGGCGAGAAAGAGGACGACACCGAGCGCCGGTTCGAGGACCCAGCGATACGGGACGATCCTCTCGACCAGGCTGGAACGGTTCGGCATCCCTCTACGCTACGGGGCGCACGGGCAGGACGCCGCGCCGAGACGCGGATTTCATCCCAGGGATGTACGCGCAGTCCGGAAGCGCGGCGCGCAGAACCGCGGCGCGCAGAACCCCAGCGCTCAGAACCCCAGCCGCCCGAGCTGCTTCGGGTCGCGCTGCCAGTCCTTCGCAACCTTGACCCTGATCGACAGGAACACGTGCTTGCCGAGCAGCTCCTCAATCGGAACGCGCGCCGTCGCACCGACCTCCCTGATGCGGCTGCCGCCCTTGCCGATCACGATCGCCTTCTGGCTGTCGCGCTCCACGAACAGGTTGGCGTAGACCTCGACCAGGTCTTTGTCGTCGCGCTCGATGATGTCGTCGATGGTGACGGCGAGCGAGTGCGGCAGTTCGTCTTCGACGCCCTCCAGCACGGCCTCGCGGATGTACTCCGAGATGCGGTCCTCCAGCCCTTCGTCCGTGACGGCGTCCGACGGGTACAGCGGGGCAGGCGAGAGCGGCAGCAGGCGCATCAGCTCGCTGGTGAGCGTGTCCAACTGGATGCGGCTGGTCGCCGACAGCGGAACGATCGCCTCCCACTCGCGCAGCGCGGACACCGCGAGCAACTGCTCGGCGACGGCCGCCTTGCTCGCCGCGTCGATCTTGGTCACGATCGCGACCTTCTTGGCCCGCGGGTACTCATCCAGCTGCTCGTTGATGAAGCGGTCGCCCGGGCCGATCTTCTCGTCGGCGGGCACGCAGAAACCGATCACGTCCACATCCCCGAGGGTGGACTGCACCAGCGAGTTCAGACGCTCGCCGAGCAGCGTGCGCGGCCGGTGGATGCCCGGGGTGTCGACCAGGATGAGCTGGCCGTTCTTCTGATGCACGATGCCGCGGATGGCGCGGCGAGTGGTCTGCGGCTTGGAGGAGGTGATCGCCACCTTCTCGCCGACGAGTGCGTTGGTCAGGGTGGACTTGCCGACGTTGGGGCGGCCGACGAACGACGCGAAGCCGGCATGGAAGTCGTTCACGAGTGGTTCTCCTCTTCCGACGCCCCTGGCGCCGAGATCAGTGCGGCGTCGCGTTCGACGAGCACGGTGGTGACGTGTTTGCGGCGGCCCTCAGTGCGGTCCACCGTGAAGCGGAGGCCGTGGCTGGAGGCGGTGGAGCCGACATCGGGAAGGCGGCCGAGCGCCTTGGCGACCAGTCCGCCGACGCTGTCGACGTCGTCGTCCTCGATTTCGACATCGAACAGCTCGCCGAGGTCGTCGAGCGGCAGGCGTGTGCTCACCCGGTACCGGCCGTCGCCGATCTGCTGCACCAGCTCGACCTCGTGGTCGTACTCGTCGGAGATGTCGCCGACCAGCTCCTCGATCAGGTCTTCCAGAGTGACCAGCCCGGCGATCCCGCCGTACTCGTCGACCACCATCGCCAAGTGGTTGGACTCGAGCTGCATCTGCCGCAGCAGCGCGTCTGCCTTCTGCGACTCCGGCACGAACAGCGGAGGGCGAGCGATGTCGCCCATCGTGATCTGGTCGGCGCCGAGCGGGCTCTCGAAGCTCAGTTTCGCCACATCCCGCAGGTAGAGCACGCCGACGACCTCGTCCGGGTCGCCGTCGATCACGGGCATCCGGGAGACGCCCTTGCTGAAGAACAGGCCCATCGCGGTGCCGAGACCTGCGGTCTTGTCGACCGTGACCATGTCCGTGCGCGGGATCATCACCTCGCGCACCACGGTCTCGTTGAACTCGAAGATCGAGTGGATGAGCTCGCGGTCGTCCTCCTCCAGCACGTCGAACTCGGTGGCCTCGTCCACGATGCTGAGCAACTGCTCCTCGCTCGCGACCGGCGCCGAGCGGGCACGGGATGGGGTCACCCGGTTGCCGAGCGCCACCAGGCCGCCTGCGATCGGACCGAGCAGCACCCGGATGAACCGCACGAGCGGAGCGGTCAGCCGAAGCAGCATGGTGGAGTTGGCGCGCCCGACGCTGCGCGGGCTCGCGCCGACCAGCACGAACGACACCGCCGTCATGATGAGGGCGGACAGCAGCAGCGAGATCCACCACTCCTCGAAGATCTGCTCGAACGCGAGCGTGACGAGCACAGCCGCTGTCGTCTCCGCCGTGATGCGGCTGAAGTTGATCGCGTTGAAGTGCGCGCCCGGGTCGGCGGCGATGGCGAGCAGCGACTTCTTCGCCCGCGACGTCTCCGCCAGCTCGGCGATGTCGTTCCTGGACTGCACGGACAGCGCGGAGTCCACAGCGGCCATCAGGCCGCCGAAAGCGACGAGCAGGAACGCGACGATGAAGAACAGCGTTGCGAGCATCCGGCGCCTATCGCTGTCGGTCGTAGCGGGAGAACCCCACCAGGATGTCGCGCTGGATGCCGAACATCTCGCGTTCCTCAGCCGGTTCGGCATGGTCGAAGCCGAGCAGGTGCAGGATGCCGTGCGTCGTGAGCAGCAGCAACTCCTCCATCAGGGAGTGCCCGGCCGTCTCGGCCTGAGCCTGGGCGACCTGCGGGCAGAGCACGACATCGCCGAGGAGCCCTGCCGGTGCCGGTTCCTCCTCCGTGCCTGGGCGGAGCTCGTCCATCGGGAAGCTGAGGACGTCCGTCGGACCTGGCTCGTCCATCCACTGCACGTGCAACTGCTCCATCGCCGCCTCGTCGACCAGGACGATGGCGAGCTCGGCATCCGGATGCACGTGCATGATGTCGAACGCGTACCCCGCGAGGCGCTGCAGCGCCGCCTCGTCCACCGCGATGGCCGACTCATTGTTGACTTCGATACTCATGGGCCGGGCCTAACGTCGTTTCGGGAAGCGGTCGCGCGGGACGGAGGAGCGGCGCTCGGCGCGGTTGGCGAACTCGGCCGCCTGCTCGCGCTCATAGTGCAGCGCCTGCTTCTGCGCGTCGTACTCGGTGTATGCGTCCACGATGCGTCCGACCAGCGTGTGCCGGACGACGTCGTCGCTCGTGAGCCGCGCGAAGTGGATGTCGTCGATGTCTTTCAGCACGCGTGTCACCAGGCGCAGACCGCTCGCCGCGGTGGGCAGATCGACCTGCGTGATGTCGCCGGTCACGACCATCCGCGAGCCGAAGCCGAGCCTGGTGAGGAACATCTTCATCTGCTCCGGCGTGGTGTTCTGCGCTTCGTCGAGCACGATGAACGAGTCGTTGAGGGTGCGCCCGCGCATATACGCCAGCGGCGCGACCTCGATCGTTCCTGCCGCGAGCAGCTTGGGCACGATGTCCGGGTCCATCATCTCGTTGAGGGCGTCGTAGAGCGGACGCAGGTAGGGGTCGATCTTGTCGGTGAGCGTGCCGGGAAGGTAGCCGAGGCGCTCTCCTGCCTCGACGGCCGGGCGCGTCAGGATGATCCGGTTGACCTCTTTGCGCTGCAGGGCCTGAACGGCCTTCGCCATCGCAAGGTAGGTCTTCCCCGTGCCGGCCGGACCGATGCCGAACACGATCGTATTGTGATCGATGGCGTCGACATACTGCTTCTGACCGAGCGTCTTCGGCCGGATCGCTTTTCCCCTGGCGGTCAGGATCGCCTGGCTCAGCACATCGGACGGGCTCAGGCCGAGACCGGTGTCGAGCATCTTCGCCGAACTGGTCACCTCGGCCGGGCTGATCTCCTGGCCGTTGCGCACCATCAGCAGCAGCTCCTCGATCAGGCGGCGGGCCGCATCCACCTGGGCCGGGTCGCCCGTGAGCGAGATCTCGTTGCCGCGCACGTGGACGCTGACCTGCGGGTACTGCCGCTCCAGAGTGGTCAGCAGGCGGTCCTGCGGGCCGAGCAGCCGCACCATCTGCACGCCGTCGACGTGCAGGCGCGCCTCGGACGTGTCCGCCGAATCCGTGGCTTCCGGTTCTTCCGCTGCAGGCGTTGATTCGCTAGTCGGCAAGGCTTCCTTCCTCGAGCTCTCCGCTCAGAACGTGGGCGTGGACGTGGAACACGGTCTGCCCCGCGTTCGCCCCTGTGTTGAAGATCAAACGGAAATCGCCGTCCGCGTGTTCCTCGGCGAGTCGTTTCGCCGTCGCGACCAGCTCGGCGAGCAGCGCGGGATCGCCGGCGGCCAGCTCGACGACATCGCGGTACTCCTCGGTCTTCGGCACCACCAGAAGGTGCACGGGCGCCTTGGGCGCGATGTCGCGGAACGCGATGATGCGCTCGCCGTCGTAGACGATGTCGGCCGGGATCTCCCCCGCGATGATGCGCGAGAAGATCGAGGGCTGCTCGGTTTCCATGTGTTCCATCTTAAGCGCCGACTACCAACGACCGATGGATGCGTTCAGCACGGCCAGAGCGGCGGGCCCGGCCGTCGAGGTGCGCAGCACCGTCGCGCCCAGGCGCACGAGCTCGGCCCCCGCAGCGCGGAACGCGTCGAGCTCGGACGGTGCGATGCCGCCTTCAGGGCCGACGACGAGCACCAGCGGGCGCGCATCGCTGCTCGCCTCGCGCACCGCATCGGTGAGCTTCGCCTCTGCGTCGGGCTCCAGCACGAGCACTCGGGAGTCGGCGCAGAGCGCGGCGACCTGCTTCGTCGTGGCCAGCTCGCCGACCTCCGGCACCCAGGCGCGGATCGACTGCTTCGCCGCCTCGCGCACGATGGTCGACCAGCGCTCGCGGCCTTTGGCGACCTTCTGCCCCTCCCACCGGGAGACCGAACGGCTCGCGGCCCACGGGACCACCGCATCCACACCGAGCTCGGTGGCCGCCTGGATCGCGAGTTCGTCACGGTCGCCCTTTGCGAGCGCCTGCACGAGCGTGATCGCCGGAGCCTGCCGCTCGACGCGCTGCACGTCGGCCACGTCGATGGTGAGCTCGGCGCTGGTCGCCTCGACCACCTCGCCGCCCGCCACCAGGCCGCGGCCGTTGCCGATCATCACGGTCTGGCCCGGCCTGGTGCGGTTCACCGTCGCCGCGTGCTTCGCCTCCTGCCCCGTGATCGACAGGCGTTCGCCGACCGAGACCTCGGCCAGGTCTTCGCGCAGGTAGAGGGAGCTCATCGCAGGTTCAGACGTTCAGGAAGCGGTCGCGCAGCTTCGCGAACAGGCCCTGCTGGAACCGCGCGAGCGACGGCTCGCCCTGCTTGTGCGTGCTGGCGAACTGCTTGATCAGCTCGCGCTCCTTGTGGTCCAGCTTGGTGGGGGTGACCACCTGGATGCCCACTCGCAGGTCGCCGCGGCCGTTGCCGCGCAGGTGCGTGATGCCGCGATCCTTCACCGTGATGATGTCGGCGCTCTGGATGCCGGCCTTCAGCTCCAGCTTGATGTCGCCGTCGAGTGCCTTCACCGTCGCCGTGGTGCCGAGGATCGCATCCGTCATCGCCACTTCGAGCGTGCAGAGCAGATCGTCGCCGTCGCGGCTGAACACGTCGTGGTGCTTCACCTTGATCTCGAGGTACAGGTCGCCGTTCGGGCCGCCGGCCGGACCGGCCTCTCCGCTGCCCGGCATCTGCAGGCGCAGGCCGGTGTCGACACCGGCGGGGATGTCGACGGGGACGGTGCGACGGGCGCGCACGCGGCCCTGACCCATGCAGGTGACGCACGGCGTCGCGATCACGGTGCCGTATCCGCGGCAGGTGCCGCACGGCGTGGACGTCATCACGTTGCCGAGAAGCGACCGGACAGAGCGCTGGATGCTTCCTGTCCCGTGACAGATGTCGCAGGTGACGGGAGCGGTGCCCGGCTGGCAGCACGAGCCGTTGCAGGTCTCGCAGACGATGGCGGTGTCCACCTCGAGGTCGCGGTGGGTGCCGAAGATGACCTCGTCGAGGTCCACCTCCACGCGCAGCAGCGCGTCCTGGCCGCGCTCGCGGCGCGACTTCGGGCCGCGGGACTGCCCGCCGCCGCCGAAGAAGGTCTCGAAGATGTCGCCGAAGCCGCCGAAGTTCTGGCCGGCTCCGCCGAACCCGGCCTGCGGCCCGAGGTCGTACTGCTCGCGCTGCTGCGGGTCGCTCAGCACGTCGTACGCGTGGGTCACCAGCTTGAAGCGTTCGGACGCCTCGGCGGACGGGTTCACATCCGGGTGCAGCTCACGGGCGAGGCGGCGGTACGCCTTCTTGATCTCATCGGGGGTGGCGTTGCGCTCAACGCCCAAAACTTCGTAGTGGTCGGCCACAGACGGCTTATCCTTCGTGTTCGTTGTCTTATTCGCCGAGCAGGCGGGAGAGGTAGCGGGCCACCGCTCGCACGGCGGCCATGTTGCTCGAATAGTCCATGCGGAGCGGGCCGAGCACGCCGAGACGCGCCAGCTCCGACCCGGATGCGGTGTAGCCGCTCGACAGCACGGACGTCTCGGCGAGCCCGAACGACGCGTTCTCGCGCCCGATGCTCACCGCCACCCCGTGCTGATCGCCCGCCATCTCACCGAACAGCTTCAGCAGCACGACCTGCTCCTCGATGGCCTCGAGGACGGGGTAGATGCTCCCGGAGAAATCGTGCTCCGTGCGCACCAGGTTCGCGGCTCCTGCCATCACCAGCTTGTCCTGACGGTTCGCAGCGATCTGCTCCATCAGGGCGGAGGCGACGGGAGCGACCAGCGCCTGCGTGCGCTCGGTCAGCGCATCCGGAAGCTGGGCGAGCCTGGCGGCGGCGTCCGCGAGGGGAAGCCCGGCCGCTGCCCCGTTGATGGCGCCGCGGATCTCCGCGACCTCCTCGTCGGACAGATCGGCTGCGAGTTCGATGGTGCGCTGCTCGACGGCGCCGGTGTCGGTGATCAGCACGCTGAGCAGCCTCCGCGGCGCCAGCGTGACCAGCTCGATGTGCCGGATGCGCGACCGCGACACCGACGGGTACTGCACGAGAGCGACCTGGTTGGTGAGCTGCGAGAGCATCCGGACGGTGCGCGCGAGCACATCGTCCAGGTCGGCCGACTCGCCGAGGAACACCTCGATGGCCTGCCGCTGCGCCTGGCTGAGCGGACGCACCTCCGCGAGGTGGTCGACGAACAGGCGGTAGCCCTTGTCCGTCGGCACCCGACCGGAGGAGGTGTGCGGCGCGGCGATCAGGTCTTCCTCTTCCAGGGCCGCCATGTCGTTGCGGATCGTCGCGGCGGAGACGCCGAACGAGTGACGCTCGACGATGCTCTTGGAACCGACCGGTTCGCGCGAGGCGACGTAGTCCTGCACGATCACGCGCAGCACCTCGAGGCTCCGCTCAGAAACCATCCGACCCGCCTCCCGAAGACCCTTAGCACTCACTGAACCTGAGTGCTAATCATAACGCGCTGACACGCCCACGCGACCATTGCCCCACCGCGAGCGGCGGCAGTACGGTATGCGCACAGGTTCGATTCGTACGATCCGCGAACGAAAGGCTCCGACCATGAGTGACCCGAACCAACCGCCGGTCGATCCGGCAGGCGGCGGCGTCCCACCGCAACAGCCGAACGTACCGCAGCAGCCGACAGGCCAGGTGCCGCCGCAGGCGCCGCAGCCTCCTCAGCAGCCGCAGCAGCCGTACGGCGGGCAGGTGCCTCCGCAGCAGCCGTACGGTCAGCAGCCGCCCCAGCAGCCCGGCCAGCCGTATGGGCAGCAGCCCGGCCAGCCGTACGGGCAGCCTCAGCAGCCCGGCCAGCCGTACGCGGCCCCCGCCGCGCCGCTCGACCCCGCGCAGGACAAGCAGTGGGCCTCGTTCGCTCACCTCGGCGGAATCCTCTGGATCCTGCCGTCGCTGATCATCTTCCTCGTGTTCAAGGACCGCGGGCAGTTGACCAACCAGGAGTCCAAGGAAGCGCTCAACTGGCAGATCACCTGGATCATCGTCTGGGTCGCCTCCCAGATCGTCGGCGCCGTGCTGGCGTTCACCGGCTTCGGCTGGCTGATCTTCGGCCTGCTCATCCCGTGGGTCCTCTACGTCGTCAACCTGATCTTCTCGATCCTCGGGTTCGTGAAGGTCAACGGCGGCGGCACATACCGCTACCCGGTGAACTTCCGGTTCATCAAGTAGTCGATCCGGCCGCGTCGAAGACGCCGAGAGACCCCGCGTCTCTCGGCGTCTTCCCAGTTTCGGCACGTTTGCCCTACTGTTGTGGCTGACGATCCCGTCCACGACCCCGCCCGCCCCAGTCGGGCGAAGCCAAGGAGAGAACAATGTCCGCAACGCCCCCGCCGCCGCCCAGCGCACCGTACGGAGGCCAGTCCCAGCAGCTCAGCCCCTCGGATGAGAAGCTCTGGGCGACGCTGGTCCACATCGGTGGCATCATCTTCAACTGGATCCCGGCGCTCGTCGGCTACCTCGTCCTCAAGGACAAGGGACCGTTCGTCCGCGCGCACACCGCCACCGCACTGAACTTCCAGATCACGATCTTCATTGCATACATCGTCGGCGGCATCCTGTCGATCGTGTTCGTCGGCGTGATCATCATCGCCGCCGCGGCCGTGCTGAACATCGTCTTCAGCATCATCGCCGCCATCAAGGCCAACCAGGGTCAGTACTACGTCTACCCGGTGGCGATCAAGTTCGTCAGCTAGCACGACCGGTCGGTTCCGTCATCGAGTGGTCTCGAATTGCCGTGTGCACTCCTGCACCCGCGGCGATTCGGGACCACTCGTTGCGTCTGGTCAGTCGTCGAGCAGGCGGCGGACGACGGCGTCGGCCAGGAGGCGGCCGGAGAGCGTCAGCTCGATCGTCCCGCGGAGGGCGGCACGCGCATCCACCAGTCCGTCGGCGATGAGACCGGCGACGGCCGTGCGGCCGTGCTGGTCCAGCTCCGCGATAGCGATGCCGTCCCGGATGCGCGTGAGCAGCAGCACCCGCTCCACCCGCCTGGTCTCCGCATCCAGGGTCTCCCTGCCGGCGGCGGGCGACTCCCCCGCCAGCACGCGGCCGGCGTATGCGGCGGGATGCTTCACGTTCCACCAGCGGACGCCGCCGACATGGCTGTGCGCGCCCGGTCCGACGCCCCACCAGTCGTGGCCCTGCCAGTACGCGAGGTTGTGGCGCGACCGGTGATCGTCGTCACGCGCCCAGTTGCTGACCTCGTACCAGCCGTATCCCGCGTCGGCGAGCCGCGCATCCGCCAGCTCGTACATGTCGGCCTGCAGGTCTTCGTCCGGCTCGGCGACCTGGCCGGACTTGATCTGCCTCGCCAGCTTCGTCCCCGTCTCCACGATCAGCGAGTACGCAGACAGGTGGTCGGGGCGGCAGGCGACGGCGGAGTCCAGCGACCGCGCCCAGTCGTCCAGCGACTCTCCCGGTGTGCCGTAGATGAGGTCGAGGCTCACCTGAAGTCCCGCATCCCTCGCCCACTCGACCACCAGCGGAACCCGCTCCGGGTCATGGGTGCGCTCCAGGGTGGCCAGCACGTGCGGCACCGCCGACTGCATCCCGAACGAGACGCGCGTGAATCCGGCGTCGGCGAGGCTGCGCAGGTAGGCGGCGTCGACGGAGTCCGGGTTGGCCTCGGTGGTGACCTCCGCGCCGGCCGCGAGGCCCCACGCATCCCGGACGGCGGCGAGCATCCCCGCCAGGTCGGAGGCGGGCAGCATCGTCGGGGTGCCGCCGCCGAAGAACACCGTGGATGCTTCGCGGGCGGGAAGGCCGCTCTGCTGCAGCGCCGTTGCAGCGAAGCCGACCTCGCGCTGGGCATGACCGGAGTACTCGGACTGCGACACCCCGCGCAGCTCGGTGGCCGTGTAGGTGTTGAAGTCGCAGTACCCGCAGCGCACACGGCAGAACGGGACGTGCAGGTACACGCCGAACGCGCGCTCGGCGACACCGTCGAGCACGGAGCCGGGCAGGAGGCCGTCTGCGGGAGCAGGGTCGCCGAGGGGAAGAGCGCTCGGCACCTCAGGCCGCCCTGGCGGGAAGCAGCGACCGCAGGTATTTCGCGGTGTAGTGACGCTGGGCGAGCCGCAGGATCGGCGACACGAACCGGTAGAACGCGGTCGACGGACGGTAGAACGCGCGCAGAACGAACCACACCGACCCGTCGTCGCGCAGCTCCACCAGGAACGCCTCCTCGCCGGACTCGGGATGCCCGTGCAGCGTCCCGTACGCGAACCCGGCACGGTGCGGCTCGTCGATGACGTAGACGACGCGGACCGGCGCCGACACATGGACCGGCCAGAACGGGATTTTCAGCACGGCGGTCATGCCGTTGGCGATGTACGGCGAGCCGTCATCGGCGAAGATCGCCTCGGACGGGCGGTGCTCCTGCATCTTCGCCGGGGTGCCGTCCGCGTTGAAAACGACGCCCTCGTACTGCACGCCGGTGCCCTCGTGGGTCTCGGTGACCTTGATGCCGCTCCCCCGCTGCACCCCCCACGTCATCAGAGCGGTGACCGTGGATGCGAACCGCTCTTCGCCGCTGCCGATCCTCGCCTGACGGATGAACGACTTGTAGCCCTTCGGCGGGTAGTAGAGCAGGTCGGGAGCCTGCGTGCCACCGACCGCACCGTAGGTGACGGGCTGATCGGTGAACGTTGAGCGACGCATGGGTGCTGTTTCTCTTCCTCGGGCGAGCGGTCCCAGTTTGCAACGGACGGAGCCAGACGACAACTCTACTTGGCGCGTACCATGCGGGATGCACGGGGCGGGCGTGGGGCGGACGAGCGACGGACGAGCGACGGACGAGGAGGACCGGCGATGGGCAGGATCGTGGTGCAGGAGTTCATCACCCTCGACGGGGTGGTGCAGGGCGGCGGAGGGCCGGACGAGGACAGGGAAGGCGGCTTCGACCTCGGCGGCTGGGCGATGGAGGGCGACGCGAACGGCTCGGAGGGCTCGGAGGGCTCGGAGGGCGACGAGGGCGACAGCCTGGTCGCCGACTGGGAGTCGAAGGCGGAGGCGCTGCTGCTCGGCAGGAAGACGTACGACATCTGGGCAGGTGCGTGGGGCGTCTGGGACGAGAACGCGGACGGCATGATGGGCGAGCTCACGAGACGCTACAACCGCATCCCGAAATACGTGGCGTCGCGGACGCTGACGACGCTGGAGTGGCAGAACGCGCACCTGCTCGGCGAGGATGTGCCGGAGGCGGTGCGGTCGGTGCGCGACACGGTTTCCGGGGAGCTGCGGGTGTGGGGCAGCACGGGGCTGGTGAGGACACTGGCCGCGGCAGACCTGGTGGACGAGTACCGGCTGCTGGTGTATCCGCTGGTGCTCGGCTCGGGGAAGAAGCTGTTCCCGGAGGGGTTCCCGACCACACGGCTGACGCTGGCGGAGAGCAGAGCGCTGGCGTCGGGCGTGGTGGTGAACGTGTACCGGCGGGAGCGTGCGGACTAGAGCCCGCGCCCGTTCGGAGGAATGAGGGCATTCGCATCGCGATCCTTCGAACGTTTCCGCTGCACGCTCCTATCACGGATCAACGCGCTGGACGACGGCAGCCACAGCAGCACGGTCGCCGTTACGCTCAGTGCGTCGAGAAGCAGAGCCGGAGACGGGTCGCCGAGGGAGAGCGCGGCGAGAAGCGCCGTCAGAACCGTCACGACGACGCGTGCCCACGCGTGCCCACGGATCGCCAGCCAGCCGAAGAGCACCGGCAGTTCGACGATCGCGAAGGCGATGAGCCGCGTCGCCAGAGCGAGCACGACCGTCGTCGCCACCATTCCGGGGATCCGGTCGTCCGGCACCCCCTTCGCCATCAGACCGCTGGACGCCCTGGCGACGAAACCGGCCCAGTCCTGCGACACCAGACCCACGACGAACATCGTCGCGGAGACGACGCCGCTCGCAGTGAGGAGCGCGACCGCCAGTCGAAGCGGCAGTGGCGTCCCTCCCCGGACGCGACCAGCACGGCTGTCCGCGTCCGACGGCTCCGTCACGATTCGTCCGCCGGCGGGGTTCGGCGTGCCAACCTACTTCTTGTCCTTCTTCTCCACGTCGCCCGACAGCGCAGCGATGAACGCCTCCTGGGGGACCTCCACGCGGCCGACCATCTTCATGCGCTTCTTGCCCTCCTTCTGCTTCTCGAGGAGCTTGCGCTTGCGGGTGATGTCGCCGCCGTAGCATTTCGCGAGCACATCCTTGCGCATCGCCCTGATGCTCTCGCGGGCGATGATGCGCGCGCCGATGGCCGCCTGGATGGGCACCTCGAACTGCTGGCGCGGGATCAGCTCGCGCAGACGGCCGGTCATCAGCACGCCGTACGCGTACGCCTTGTCGCGGTGCACGATGGCGCTGAACGCATCCACCTGCTCTCCCTGGAGGAGGATGTCGACCTTGACCAGGTCGGCCTCCTGCTGGCCGGTGGGCTCGTAGTCGAGTGAGGCGTATCCGGCCGTGCGGCTCTTGAGCTGGTCGAAGAAGTCGAAGACGATCTCGCCGAGCGGCATCGTGTAGCGGATCTCCACGCGGTCCTCGCCGAGGTACTCCATGCCGAGGAGCGAGCCGCGGCGGCTCTGGCAGAGTTCCATGATGACGCCGACGTAGTCCTTCGGCGCGAGGATCGCGGCCTTCACCATCGGCTCCTCGACCTTGGCGATCTTGCCGCCCGGGAACTCGCTCGGGTTGGTGACCGTGATGACCTTCTTGTCCTCCGTGGTCACCTCGTAGATCACGCTCGGCGCGGTGGTGATGAGGTCGAGGCCGAACTCGCGCTCCAGGCGCTCGGTGACGATCTCCAGGTGCAGCAGGCCGAGGAAGCCGCAGCGGAATCCGAAGCCGAGGGCGACAGAGGTCTCCGGCTCGTAGACGAGGGCCGCATCCGACAGTTTGAGTTTGTCGAGCGCCTCGCGCAGTTCGGGGTAGTCGCTGCCGTCGATCGGGTACAGGCCGGAGAAGACCATCGGTTTGGGCTCGGTGTAACCGGGGAGCGCATCCGTCGCCGGTTTGGCCGCCGAGGTCACCGTGTCGCCGACCTTGGACTGGCGCACGTCTTTCACGCCGGTGATCAGGTAGCCGACCTCGCCGACGCCCAGCCCCTTCGACGGGGTTGGCTCGGGGGCGGAGACGCCGATCTCGAGGATCTCGTGGGTGGCCCTGGTCGACATCATCTGGATGCGCTCGCGCGGCGAGAGCTGGCCGTCGATCATGCGCACGTAGGTGACGACGCCGCGGTAGCTGTCGTACACGGAGTCGAAGATCATGGCGCGCGCAGGCGCGTCCTTGACGCCCACCGGAGCGGGGATGAGGTCCACGACCCTGTCGAGCAGCGCATCCACGCCGATGCCGGTCTTGCCGGACACGCGCAGGACGTCCTCCGGCTTGCCGCCGATCAGGCTGGCGAGCTCGGCGGCGTACTTGTCCGGGTCGGCGGCCGGCAGGTCGATCTTGTTCAGCACGGGGATGATCGTGAGGTCGTTCTCGAGCGCGAGGTAGAGGTTCGCGAGCGTCTGCGCCTCGATGCCCTGCGCGGCGTCGACCAGCAGGATCGCGCCCTCGCACGCGGCGAGAGACCGGGACACCTCGTAGGTGAAGTCGACGTGACCGGGGGTGTCGATCATGTTCAGCGTGAACGCCTGGCCGTCGTCGTCCGCCCAGGGCATCCGGACCGCCTGGCTCTTGATCGTGATGCCGCGCTCGCGCTCGATGTCCATGCGGTCCAGGTACTGCGCGCGCATGTCGCGCTCGGCGACGACGCCGGTGATCTGCAGCATCCTGTCGGCCAGGGTGGACTTGCCGTGGTCGATGTGGGCGATGATGCAGAAATTGCGGATGAACGCCGGATCGGTCGCGGCGGGCTCAAGGGCCTTCAGAGCTCGTGGTGACATTGTGCTGCGATTCTCCCACGCCGACGGGCGCGTCTCCTATTCGGGGCCGGCGACGAGCCGACAGCTCGTGCCGAAACGCCGTGCGGCGCGGGCGCGCACGGCGTTTCGGCACGAGTGGATGCGCGGTCAGGCGAAGCGCTCGGCGCGCTCGACGACCGTTCCCGCGCCGTTCTCCCAGCGGTAGACCTCTGCGCCTTCGATGAAGACGCGCTCCGCGCGGGAGTTGACGTCGAGCGGGTCGCCTGACCAGATCACGACGTCGCCGTCGAGGCCGGGGGTGAGCGAGCCGACCCTGTCGTCGAGCCGCAGGAACGACGCAGGGTTGACGGTCAGCGCTTCGAGGGCGGTCTCGCGCGGCAGCCCCTCCTTCACAGCGAGGGACGCCTGGTGCACGAGGAAGTTGATCGGCACGACCGGGTGGTCGGTGGTGATCGCGACGCGGACGCCTGCGGCGGCGATCTTCGCGAGGTTGCCGATGGCGCGGTCGCGCAACTCCACCTTGGAACGCGAGGTGAACATCGGGCCGAAGATGACCGGGATGTCGCGCTCGGCGATCACGTCCGCGATCTTGTGCGCCTCGGTGCCGTGGTTGATCACCAGGCGGTAGCCGAACTCGTCGGCGAGGCGGATCGCGGTGGCGATGTCGTCGTGGCGGTGGGTGTGCTGGTCCCAGGCGAGCTCGCCGTCGAGCACCCGCACCAGCGTCTCCTTGCCGAGGTCGCGGGCGAACGGCTTGCCCTCCTTCTGCGCGTCGTCGCGCTGGGCACGATAGTTCTGCGCATCCACGAACGCCTCGCGGATGATCATGGCGACGCCGAGCCGCGTGCTCGGGATGACGTTCTTGCCTCCGTAGACCCGTTTCGGGTTCTCGCCGAGCGCTGACTTCACGCTGACGGCCTCCCGTAGCACCTGCTCGTCGATGGTGCGGCCGCCCCACGACTTGATGGCGACGGTCTGGCCGCCGATCGGGTTGCCCGAGCCCGGCTTGACGACGATGGAGGTGACCCCGCCGGAGAGTGCGTCCCTGAACCCTTCGTCGTCGATGTTGATGGCGTCGATGGCGCGGACGGCCGCGGTGTTCGGGGTGGTCATCTCGTTCGTGTCGTCGCCAGCGGGACCGTTCGCCTCCTCGTGGATGCCCACGTGACCGTGCGACTCGATGAAGCCGGGGAGCACCCACTTGCCCGCCGCATCCACGGTCTCCACGCCGTCGGGAACGCTGACCTCCGTGCCGACGGCGGAGATCGTGCCGTCCTGGATGAGGACGGTGCCGTTCTCGATCGGGTCACCGGCGACCGGGACGATGTAGGCGTTGACGATGGCGACGGAAGAGGTTGTGGTCATGGATTCGAGCCTACGCCCGGGTGGTGCGGGAGGTGCTGGCGATGGTACCCGGGAATGGATCGGGTGGATGCGCGATTGTGGTCTGCATGAGCATTCTTCTGACCGGCGCGACCGGCTTCATCGGATCATCCGTCCTCCCCCTCCTCATCGAGGAAGGACACAGCGTCACGGCGCTGGTCCGCGACGAGGCGAAGGCGGGCCAGGTCGAGGCAGCGGGCGCGACGGCGCTCATCGGCGACGCGACCGACGTCGAACTGGTGGAGCGGGCGGCTCGCGAGAGCGACGGCGTCATCCACCTGGCATCGGCGAAGGACGTGGACCCCGGCTTCGTGGAGGCGGTGCTCGCCGGACTCGCGGGCAGCGGCAAGCCGTTCGTGCACACGGGCGGGATCTGGACGTACGGCTCCAACGCGGACATCGTCGAGGACTCCCCTGCCGCCCCGCCCGCCCTCACCGCGTGGCGCGGGGCGACCGAGGCGCGCGTGCTCGCGGCAGAGGGCGTTCGCACGGCCGTGGTCGTTCCCGCGGTGGTCTACGGACGCGGCGCGGGCATCCCGACCGTGATCGTGGATGCGCCCCGCGGCACCGGTGTCGCCCCGGCGCTCCGCCTGGTCGGCGACGGCACGCAGCACTGGACGACGGTGCACGTCGACGACCTCGCGGCCCTGTATGTGCTCGCGTTCGAGAACGGCGACGCCGGTGCGGTGTACCTGGGCGCGAGCGGCCAGAACCCGACCGTGCGCGAGCTCGGCGAGGCGGCTTCCGCTGCCGCAGGCCTTGCCGGCGGCGTACAGGAGGAGACCCCGGCCGACAGCCGCGACCGTCTCGGCGCGGCGTTCGCGGACGCCCTGCTGCTCGACCAGCAGGCCAGAGGGACCAGGGCGCGGATCGACCTCGGCTGGGAGCCCAACGGCCCGACGCTGCTCGAGGAGATCGCGAGCGGTTCGTACGCACCGCAGGCGGTCGGTGCGGAGTAGTCACTGGCCGGTCGGTGCTGCGCACGCTCGGCCGCAACTCCGGGGATGCGCCGCCTGCCTGACCGGGTCCGGCGCATCCTCGGTCCGGTTTGGCGCTGAGGCGGCGCACTGGTAAAGTTGTTTGTTGGCTTGCGTGTGGGTTCGTCCGCACGACTGCCGCAAGGCGCCCTCTCTCGCTGAGCGGCTCATCCGAAACTCACTTCTAACGAAAGTAACCACGTGGCAAACATTAAGTCGCAGATCAAGCGCATCGGCACCAACAAGAAGGCGCAGGAGCGCAACAAGGCTGTCAAGAGCGAGGTCAAGACCGCCGTTCGCGCAACCCGCGAGGCCGTCGCGGCAGGCGACAAGGACAAGGCGACTTCGGCGCTGAAGCTCGCTACCAAGAAGCTCGACAAGGCCGCCAGCAAGGGCGTCATCCACAAGAACCAGGCCGCCAACAAGAAGTCGGCGATCGCCAAGCAGGTTGCAGCTCTCTAAGCAGCGCCAGCATCCCGGACCAGGTCCGGCAGCGAAGAGCCCCCGTCTCCGGACGGGGGCTCTTCGCGTTGACGGGGGGGGTCGCTCGCTGCGCGGGCTAGCCGCGGCCGCGGGAACTGACGATGCGGATCATGCGTTCCAGCGCGAAAACGGGGTCGCGGCCGCCGCCTTTGACGTTCGCGTCGGTTTCGGCGAGCACCTCGATGCAGCGGCCGAGGCCGTCTTCCGTCCAGCCCTGAAGGTCGCGCTTGGCGCGGTCGACCTGCCACGGGGCGAGTCCGAACTGTTGCGCGAGCTGGCCGGAACCGCCGCGGGCGCCGGACAGCTTGGCCATCGTGCGGACCTTGCTGGCGAACGCGGCGACCATCGGCACGGGGTCGGCGCCGGACGCCAGAGCGTGGCGCATCGTCACCAGCGCCTCGCCGTACCGCCCGGCGATAGCGGCGTCGGCGACGTGGAAGGCGTTCGTCTCGACCCGGCCGCCGTAGTACTTGTCGACCGTCGCCTCGGTGACCTCCGCCGCGGTGTCGGAGATGAGCTGCTGGCACGCCGCCGCGAGCTCGGCGAGGTCGTCGGCGAACGCGGACGTCACCGCCCGCAGCGCTCCCGCAGTGATCTTCTTGCCGGCGCTCCGGAACTCGGCCTGGGCGAAGTCGTACTTGTCGGAGTCCTTCTTCAGCTCGGTGCAGACCACTTCGATGCCGCCGCCCGTCCCGGCACGGATGGCGTCGAGCAGCTTCTTGCCGCGCACACCACCCGCGTGCCGGAGCACGACGACGGTGCCGTCTGCGGTGCCGGACAGGTAGTCGAGCATGTCGCTCAGGAAGGAGTCGTTGCACTTCTCGACGGCCTCGACCCTGATCAGCCTCGGCTCGCCGAACAGGGAGGGGCTCGCGAGCGTGAGCAGCTCCCCCGGCGCGTAGTCGCCAGCGTTGATGTCGCTGATCTCGAGGCTCGGGTCTTCCGCCTTGAGGGTGTCGCGCAGCATCCGGATGGAACGGTCGGCGAGGAACCCTTCGGTGCCGGAGACGAGGACGACCGGCGCCGTTCTGATCTGATTCCACGCGAGCTGCGGAATGACGGCGCTCGGCGCCCGCCCCTTGCTCGCGCTCGCCCTGCTGCCGCCTCGTGCCGCCACGTTCCTCCTCGGTCTGTTCCAGTGTACGGGCGGCCACCGTCACGGGAGGTGGATAGGGAGGTGGATAGGGAGGTGGATCGGGAAGCACCGGACGTGGTGGTCGGAGCGGATGCGGTTGGCGCGGCGGGTTCGCCGCGCTCCGTCCAGAGCTCCAGGCTGCCGGGCTCTGGGCCCGGTGAGACGAGGAGGAGCCCGGAGGTGTCGGTGCGGGCGACCATGGCGCCCGCTGCGGCGAGCATCCCGAGTGCGGTGGGGGTGGGGTGCCCGTAGCCGTTCTCGCGCCCGACGGAGACGAGGGCGAGCCCGGCGTTCAGGCTGGTGTACAGCCGCCCGCTCTGGTCGGCGGAGCCGTGGTGGGCGACCTTGACGACGTCTGTCTGTTCGATGACGCCCGCCGCGAGCAGGGAGTTCTGGGCGTCCTCGTCGAGGTCGCCGAGGAAGAGGGAGCGGATGGCCGCCCCGTCGACGGCGACGACGACGCTGCCGGGGTTGCCGCTCAGGGCGGAGCGACCGGCGCCGGGCACGGGAGGCCAGAGGATGCGCCAGCGCAGCGCGCCGAGCATCCCGCCCATGCCGGCGAAGCCCTGGTCGAGCTGTGCCCCGGACTGCCGCACGGCGTTGATCGCATGGCGGTCGAGGTCGCGGCCGGGCTCCCCCACGATCGCCCGCGTGACTCGGCCATCGAGAGCGGAGAGGCCGCCGACGTGGTCGACGTCGAAGTGGGTGAGCACCAGGAGGTCGATGCGCGCGATCCCGAGCCTGTCGAGGCAGGCGGCTGCGAGGTGGGGGTGGCGTCCCACGTCGATCATGGCGACCTGACCGGCGTCGCGGACGAGGAGCGCGTCGCCCTGCCCGACGTCGCACGCGGCGATCTGCCAGGCGGCAGGCAGGGTGGTCAGGCGGCCGATGGTGCTGCCGCCGAGCATCCCGAGATAGCCGGTCGTTCCGAGCGCAAGGGAGGAGGCGGCGACGGTGGCGAGCACTCCGCGGCCAACTCGCCTCCGCGTCAGTGCGAGCACGGCGACGGCCAGCAGGACGGCGACGCACAGCAGCACGCCGACGAGACCGTCCGCCCAGGGCAGGGCGCTGCCGGGAAGCACGCTCGTGGTCGTGGCCACCTGAGCGATCCAGGCGGACGGCAGCCAGGCGCCCCACACCAGCGTCTGCCCGAGCACCGGGGCGAACGGCAGAGCGATACAGGCGAGACAGCCGAACAGGGTGGCGACCGGTGCGGCGGGCCCCGCGAGCAGGTTGGCGACGACGCCGTACAGCGGGAGGGTGGGCGTGAGCATGATCAGCACGGGCTGGCACGCCACCTGGGCGGCGAGCGGCACGGCGACCGCCAGCGCGAGCGCCCTCGGCAGCCACCGGCTCAGGATGCGCGTGAGTGGCGCAGCCAGGACGACCAGCCCGCCGGTGGCCAGGACGGAGAGCGCGAAGCCGTAGTCCCTGGCGAGCCACGGATCGTGCACGAGCAGCACGATGACGGCGAGAGCGAGCAGCGCCAGGCCGTGCGACGGTCGCCCGCGGGCGATGCCGACGAGGACGACGACGGCCATGGTGGCCGCGCGGATCACGCTCGCGCCCGGCGTGACCAGCGCGACGAACGCTGCGAGGGCGACGAGCGCGACGGCGACCCTGGTGCGCCTGCCCAGGCCGATGCGGGTGCCGGCGAAGAAGGCGGCCGCCGTGACGAGCGCGCAATTGGCGCCGGAGACGGCGGTGAGGTGGCTGAGCGAGCTCGTCTTCATCGCGCCGTCCAGGGCGGACGGGACGGCGCTCTCGTCGCCGATCGCGAGACCGGGGAGGAGCGCACCGCCGTGGCCGGGGGTGGTCGCGGCGGCCGCGGCGAAGCGCTCGCGGACCTGTTCGGTCCAGCCGAGCCACCAGGGCGGGTCATCCAGGAATTCGACGGCGCTGGTCGCGGAGATGGTGAAGGTGGTCTGCTCGCCAGCGGGGTTGAGGGCGATGGTGCCGGTGATGCGGAGGAGGGTGCCGAATGCGGGTGGGCGCGTTGAGGGGGTGGGGAGGGTCGCGACGATCGTCACGGGGGCTGATGCGGCGACAGCGGTGGGCGACGCTGCATCGGCCCGGCCCGCGGTGGACGACGCTGCGCCTGCCCGGCCCGCGGTGACCGACTCCGTCGTGCCCCGCCAGCGCCAGCGGGCGGAGCCGTCGAAGCCAGGCGACAGCGCGTGCGGCGTGCTCTGGGTGCGGACGGTGACGGTGACGTGTGCTCCGCTCGAGGTCGCGGCGACGAGTTCGGGTGGGTTCCTGCCAGGGCTCTGGGCAGCGACGGTGGTGGTGATGAGCGCAATGGCGGCGAGGCAGACGCACGCGATGGTGGCCGCGAGCAGTGGCGAGGAGCGTGTGCGTCGAGGGCGGGACTGAGCACGCCTCGGTGTGCGCGCGCACGCGCGCGAACCCGCACCTGCTCGCTCACGCCGCCGAAGCAGGAACGCCACCGCCAACGCCGCTGCGGCGAGGAGCCAGCAGGTGACGGCGACGGGTCGCGCCGCATCCGGAGCGCCGATGGTGAGCGCGCCCGCCATCCAGAGCGAGACGGCGGGCCCGACGAGGCGCAGATCGGGGGTCATACCGTGACCAGGTCTTTCACGCCGTCGAAGAGTCTCTGGCCGATGCCGGTCACGGCGAGCAGATCGGTCGGTGCGGCGAAACGGCCATTGGCGGTGCGCCAGTCCAGGATGCGGGCTGCGAGGGTCGGGCCGATGCGCGGGAGGGTTTCCAGGTCGGCCTGAGTTGCGGTGTTGAGATTCACGGTGCCGGAGGGGGCTGCGACCGAACCGGAAGCGCCGGTCGTGCCGGACGCGGCGGGTGGAGGGACCGCTTCGCCGACGCGCGGGACGGAGAGCTGTTCGCCGTCCGAGACAGGGCGGGCGAGATTCACGCTGCTGAGATCGGCGTCGTCGGCGAGGCCGCCGGCTGCGGCGATGGCGTCCATCACGCGGGCGCCGGACGCCAGCGAAACCAGGCCGGGGACGCTCACCGCCCCGAGGATGTGGACGAGCACGACGTCTCGGCCGCTCGCGGCCGATGCGACAGCGGCGGCGGCCGGGGCCAGGGACGGCACGCTGGTCGACACGGGTGCGACGATCGCCGTTGCGCCGCGCTGTCCGAGAGCGGACACGACGATGGCGACCACCAGCGCACCGAGCAGGAGCACCACGGCTGCGCCGACTCCCAACCGCACCCGACGCGAGTGCGGCGGCACCTCGGTCCGATCCTCAGCGCCTGGAGCGCCGTCGAACGTCCGAGCATCCGTCGCAGCGCCAACCGTCGCCGCAACATCCATCACCGCGCCATCCAACGCCGCGCCATCCAACGCCGCGCCATCCAACGCCGCGCCATCCAACGCCGCACCATCCAACGCGGCGCCAACCGCCGCCGCGCCATCCAACGCCGCGCCATCCGTTGCCGCGGCTCCCGCCGCACCCTGCTCCCGTTCTCGCATCCCCCAACGCTACGAACGGCCGCATCGCCGCGGTCCCGCATCCCGAAACCCGTGGAGAACGGCAACGGCCGCCCTCCTGTGGAGGACGGCCGTCAAGCGCCGAACTGTCGCAGTGCAGCCTGCGAACCCCCGCTACCCGCGCGGCTTCGTCGCGATGTTCACCAACCGCGGCGCGCGAACGATCACGTTCACGATCTCGCGGTCGCCGACCGAGCGGACGACCGCCTCCGAGGCGCGCCCGAGGGCCTCCAACTCGTCGGTCGAGATCTTGGGCGAGACCTCCAGGCGGTCGCGCACCTTGCCGTCGACCTGGATCACCGCGGTCACCGACTCCTCGATCAGCAGCGTCGGGTCCGGCTTGCGCCACTGCGCCAGAGCGACCGCGGGCTCGTAGCCGAGCAGCGACCACATGTCCTCCGCCGCGTATGGCGCGAACAGGTTGAGAGCCATCGCCGTGACCTCTGCCGCCTCGCGCACCGCAGGATCGGCGGGGCCGGCGCCGCTGTCGATGGTCTTGCGGGTGGCGTTCACCAGCTCCATCAGGCGCGCGACGACCACGTTGAACTTGAACGCCTCGACCAGTCCAGGCGCGTCGGCGAGGAAGCGGTGGGTGACGCGGCGCAGGGCCGTGTCCCCGTTCTTCCAGACCGCATCCGGGGTGCTGGTCACGTCGTGCGCGACGCGCCAGGCGCGGGCGAGGAACTTGGCGCTGCCGGACGGCGAGACGTCTGCCCAGTCGATGTCGTCCTCCGGCGGCCCGGCGAACGACATGGTGAGGCGGACAGCATCCACGCCGTGCTCGTCGAGCTGGTCGGACAGCTTGACCAGGTTGCCGCGGGACTTGCTCATCGCGGAGCCGTCCATCAGCACCATGCCCTGGTTCAGCAGCGCCGTGAACGGCTCGGTGAAGCTCAGGTAGCCCTGGTCGAACAGCACCTTCGTGATGAACCGGGAGTACAGCAGGTGCAGGATGGCGTGGGTCACCCCGCCGACGTACTGGTCGACAGGCGCCCACTTCTCCGCCTCTGCCGGGTCGAACGCCTGGGTGTCGTCGCGGGCGGACAGGAAGCGCAGGAAGTACCAGGAGCTGTCGACGAACGTGTCCATCGTGTCCGTGTCGCGCTTGGCGGGAGCACCGCAGTTCGGGCACGCCACGTTGACCCACTCCGCTGCGGCGCCCAGCGGGCTGGTGCCCTTCGGCTGCAGGTCCAGGCCCTCGGCCGGAGGCAGCAGCACAGGCAGGTCGGCCTCGGGGACCGGCACCTCGCCGCAGGTCTCGCAGTGGATGATCGGGATGGGGGTGCCCCAGTAGCGCTGACGGGAGATCAGCCAGTCGCGCAGCCGGAAGTTCTTGGCCGGCACACCCAGCGCGCTCGCCTGCAGCGCCTCGGTGACGCGACGGATCGCGTTGGACTTGCTCAGGCCGTCGAACGGCCCCGAATTGATCAGGCGGCCTTCGCCGGTGAGGGCGACGCCGGTCTCCGACGGGTTCTGCAGCGGCAGGTCGTCCGGCAGGATCGGCTCGCCTGTCTCCGGGTCCGTGTGGATGACGGGGATGGCGCCGGTGACCGGCTGGTTGGTGTCGACCACGACGCGCACGGGCAGGTCGAACGCGCGCGCGAAGTCCAGGTCGCGCTGGTCGTGCGCCGGCACGGCCATGATCGCGCCGTGACCGTAGTCGGCCAGCACGTAGTCGGCGGCCCAGATCGGCAGCTTCTCCCCGGTCAGCGGGTTGATCGCGTGGCGCTCCAGGAACACGCCGGTCTTCTCGCGCTCGGTGCTCAGGCGGTCCATCTCGGTGGTGCCGCGCACCGCATCCAGATAGTCGTTGAACCGCTTCGCCACCTCTGGGCGTGCATCCACGACCAGTTCTGCTGCGAGGTCGGAGTCGGGGGCGACGACCATGAACGTCGCGCCGTACAGCGTGTCGGGGCGCGTGGTGTAGACGGTCACCGGTTCGTCGCGGCCCTCGATGGCGAACGTCACGTCCGCACCGGTCGAGCGGCCGATCCAGTTGCGCTGCATCGACAGCACCTTGGACGGCCAGGCGCCCTCGAGCTGGTTCAGGTCGTCCAGCAGGCGGTCGGCGTAGTCCGTGATGCGGAAGTACCACTGGGTCAGCTTCTTCTTGGTGACCAGGTTGTCGCAGCGCTCGCAGCGGCCGCCGACGACCTGCTCGTTGGCCAGCACCGTCTGGTCGAACGGGCACCAGTTGACCTGGGATGCCTTGCGGTACGCCAGCCCCTTCTCGTACAGCTTCAGGAACAGCCACTGGTTCCAGCGGTAGTACGCGGGGTCGCTGGTCTGCAGCACGCGGTCCCAGTCGAAGCTGGGCGCGTAGCGGCGCATACTCGCCTTCTGCTGCGCGATGTTGTCGTTGGTCCAGCCGTTCGGGTCGAGGCCGCGCTTGATCGCCGCGTTCTCGGCGGGCAGGCCGAACGAGTCCCAGCCGATCGGGTGCAGCACGTTGAAGCCCTGCTGACGCCAGTAGCGCGCGATGACGTCGCCGAGCGCGTACGCCTCGGCGTGTCCCATGTGCAGATCGCCCGACGGGTACGGGAACATGTCGAGCACGTACTTGCGCGGACGGGTGTCCGTCGGGTCGTCCGTGGCGAACGGCTTCAGGTCGTCCCAGACCGGAAGCCACTTGTCCTGGATGGCGGCGAAGTCGTAGTGCGCGCCCTCGGCCGGCGCGTTCGCTGAATCGTGCTCGTGTGCCACGTGACTCTCATTCTTGAAGGTGCTGACCGCGAATCGAGTGGATGCGGTCGGGAAGTCTCCGGGCGGCGTCCGCCCGAACATCCACACTACTAAACGTTGCGGTGCTGCGATCCGTTCCCGTGGTCCTGTGCACCCGCTGCGAACAGCCCGGCTGCGGTGAACAACGCCCTCGCTTTGACGCGCACCTCCTCGAGTTCCTCCTCCGGCACGGACAGCGCTGTGATCCCGCCCCCCGCGCCGATGCCGACCCTGCCGTCGCGGTAGACGATGGTCCGGATGACCATGGCGAGGTCGGCTGCGCCGTCGAGCCCGAGGTAGCCGAAGCATCCCGAGTACACGCCGCGCGGCCCGCGCTCGAGTCCGGCCAGGATGCGCATGGCGCTCAGCTTCGGCGCTCCGGTCATCGACCCGGCGGGGAAGCACGCCTCGATCGCGTCGACGGCGCAGAGCCCGTCACGCAGGCGGCCTTCGACCGTGCTGACGAGCTGGTGCACCTGGGCGTAGCTCTCGACGGCGAGCAGGTGCCGCACCCCCACCGAGCCGATCTCGCTGACCCTCCCGATGTCGTTGCGCATCAGGTCGACGATCATCACGTTCTCCGCGCGCTCCTTCTCACTGGCCTCCAGTTCGGCGCGGAGTGCGAGGTCGGTGGCGACGGTGGCACCGCGTGGACGGGTTCCTTTGATCGGTTTGCTGCGCACGCTGCCGGAGGCGGTGACGGCGAGGAACTGCTCGGGAGACGAGCTCACCAGGGTGGTGCCCGCGATGCGGAGGAACCCGGCGTGGTGCGCAGGGCTCGCCGTCCGGAGGCGCAGGTGAACGGCGAGCGGGTCGGCGGCAGACCTGGCGTCTGCCCGGTTGGTGAGGCAGAGCTGGTAGGCGTCGCCGGCGCGGATGGAGTCCTGGCAGGAGCGGATCATGGCGAGGTAGGCCTCGTCGTCGTGCCGCCAGGTGGCCGGGGCGGCGGCGGGCAGTGGATGCGCGGCAGCGTATTCGGCGGCGGCGCCGTCCGCGTTGCGGAGGCGGACGGCGGCGGCGGCGAGCCAGGCGTCCGCGTCCGCGTCCCCGACCCCGTCCCTGCCGACGTCCCTGGCCGCCTGTCTGGCCGCCGAACCCGCTCCTGACTCCTCCTCCAGCACCAGCAACTCGACCGTCCCCGCCCCGTGGTCGAAGACCACCGCGCGGTCGGCGAACAGCATCGCCGCAGCCGGTCCGTCCTCCGCAGGGGCGCGAACGCCGAGCGCAGCAGCGCCGGACTCATAGCCCAGCCAGCCCACCCAGCCGAGCGCGAACGACGGCTCCGGCGTGCGGGCGGGCACGCGCTCGCGCGCTGCGAGGTCGGCGCGCAGGAACGCGAGCATCGTGCCCTGCCTGGTCGCGCTGACGTCGCCGTCGCTCACGCGCACGCTGCCGTCGACCAGCGACGATGCCGCGACGACCGCGCCGGTGGCGATGATGCTCCTGCCATCCTCGGCGTCGGGACCCGCATCCAGCCAGACGGCATCCGGAGCATCGGCGAAGAGTGCGACGAAGGCGTCGGCAACGTCCGGTCGCCCGTCGAACTGCTGCACACGAAGGCGGGTTGGCACTGCATTAGCCTAGGCGAATGGATGCGCGCACCACCCTTTTCGACTGGCGGGACGGCGAACTCGTCACCGCTGACCGCGACGGAGCCGAGCAGGACACGCGCACCGACGACACGGCGTCCGCGAACGCCCTCGATGTCGCCGACTCATTCCTGGTCGCCGACGGCCGGGTGCTCGCCCTCGCTCTGCACCGCGAACGGTTCCTCGACTCGGTGCGCGAGCAGGGCTTCCGCGATCGTGCCGCGGCCGACAGCTTCTGGGATGCAGCCGTGGCGGCCATTCCGCGTGACGGCGCCTGGTTTCCCCGGTTCGAACTGGCGACGATCCAGGATGCTCGCCTCCTCCGGCTCCGCCTGCGCACCGCGCCTGCGCTGACCGGCTCCGTCGTCCTCGCGACGGCGGACGGCGATCCGCGTCGCGTCCCCGACATCAAGGGTCCCGACCTCGAACGGCTCGACGTCCTCCGCCAGCGGGCGCAGCAGGCCGGAGCTGACGAGGCGGTGATCCTCGACAACGGGCTCATCTCCGACGGCACGACCACCGCGCTGCTCTGGTGGCGAGGCGACACGCTCGCGACTCCCCCGCTGACCTTCGCGAAGGTCGACAGCGTCGCGGCGCGCACCGTGCGCGGGGTGGCTGCGGCCATGCGCATCCCCGTGGACGAGGAGGCGGTGACGCCCGCCGAGCTGGAAGGCGCGGTGGTGTGGGCCGTGAACGCGCTGCACGGCATCCGCGCGGTGACGGGCTGGCTGGACGGCCCGCACGTGGCGCAGGACGCCGCGCGCACGGCGGCGTGGCGGACGCGGCTGACGGCGCTGGCGCGGCCGCTCTGACGCTCTACCCCACGACCCGCCCGTCCTCCAGCCGCACACTCCGGTCGATCAGCTCGTGCGGCACGCTCGTGTGCGAGATCACCAGCACGCTCCTGCCGTCCTGCCCCGCCGTCGTGAGGATGTCACGCACCACGCGGTCTGCCACGGCGCCGTCGACGTTCGCTGTCGGCTCATCGACGACGAGCACGGGGAAATCGGCCAGCAGCGCCCGCGCGAGCGCGATCCGCTGCGCCTGACCGCCGGAGACCAGCGCGCCGCGCTCGCCCACGGCGGCGTCGAGCCCGCCGCGGTCCGCCGTCCACGCGCCGAGGCCGACGCGCTCCAGCACCGCGAGGAGTTCGTCGTCGGTCGCCGTGTCCTTGGCGAAGAGCAGGTTCTGGCGCAGGTCGGCGTCGAACAGGTACGGCTGCTGCTCGCACAGTCCGACGATACGGCGCACCTCGTCCTGCCTGACCGTCGCCGCCTCGATACCGTCGATCGTGTAGCTGCCGGTGTAGTCGACCAGGCGGGTGAGCACGTGCGCGACCGCCGTCTTGCCAGCGCCGGTCGGCCCGGTGAGCAGCACGCGCTCCCCCGGCTCGATGCGTATGGCCACATCGGAGAGGACGGGACGGGATGCGCCCGGCCACCGCGCGCCGAGCCCGCGCAGTTCCAGCTCGGGCACCGAGCGCACCACGAGTTCCCTCGGAGACGCCGGGTCCACCGGGATGCCGGGCGGCAGCTCGGCCGGGGCCGTCGACGCGATCCGCTCGGCGCTCGCGACCACCTGGCGCCACGCGCCGAGGGCGAGCGGCACCGTTCCGAACACCTCGAAGACGGCCAGCGGCAGCAGGGCAGCGACCGCCAGGCCAGGGCCGTCGAGGCGGCCTGCGCCGATGGCGGGGATGCCGGCGGTCAGGGTGATCGCGGTCGCCGCCCCGGCGAGCACGGAGACCACAGCGCCGGTCAGCGCGACACCGACCGCCCGTGAACGCACAGCGGCGGTGAGTCGTGCGCTGGCCTCGTCGACCCGTCGCTGCGCCGTGTCGAGCGCGCCGAACGCGGTGAGCACGTCGAGGCTGCGCACGAGGTCGGTGACCGCGTCGCTGAGCTCCGCCCGAAGCGGGGACAGCCGACGTTCGGCGCGACCCGACGCCCAGGTGTTCACGAGCGTGCCTGCCGCGAACGCGAGCACGAGGGCGATCAGCAGCCCGACGGCGGCCCCCGGCAGCAGCAGGAAGGCGCCGACCACGGTCAGCAGCGCGATCAGGCCCGAGGCGACCAGCGGCTGCACCACCCGCAGCGGGTAGTTCTGCAGCTCGTCCACGTCGTTCGCCAGGCGCGAGAGCAGGTCGCCACGGCGGGTGCCGCCGAGGCCGTCCGGGGCGAGCGGCACCAGCCGCGCGTAGAGCTCCGTGCGCACCTCCGGCAACTGACGGAACGCGGCATCGTGCCCGGACAGCCGCTCCAGGTAGCGGAAGAACGCGCGCCCCAGGGCGAACGCTCGCACCCCGACCACGGCGAGCGAGATGTACATCAGTGCAGGCTGCTCGGCGGCGCGCGCGATCAGCCACGCGGACGAGGCGAGCAGCGCGACGGCGCTCCCGCCGCTCAGCACGCCGAACGCGATCGCCGCCCACAGTCGCCGCACCGGGGGAAGCGCCAGCCGCAGCACGCGGCGGGCGCCGGGCGACGCCCGGTGGACGCCAGCGCCCCCGGCCGGGTCCCCTGGCAGCGTTCCGCTCTCCAGCAGCTCATTCGACACGACTGCCGACCTCCATCCTCAGCACGACATCGGCGGCATCGGCCACCTGCTCCCTGTGACTCACCACGAGCACGGCGACGCCGGCGTTCGCGACGCCCCGCAGCGTCGCGAGCAACCGCGCTTCGGCTCCCGCGTCCAGCGCGGAGGTCGGCTCGTCGAGCAGCAGCACAGCAGCCCCGGATGCGCGGAGCCGGTACAGCGCCCGCGCCACGGCCACCCGCTGCGCCTGCCCGCCGGACAGTCCTGCGCCACCGACCCCCAGCACCGTCTCCTGCGCCACCTCGTCGGCCGCGGCCAGGCACAACGCCTCCGCCACCCGCTCCGGCTCGGGATGCGCGTCCCCGAGCGCCACGTTCGACGCCACCGTCCCCGCGATCAGGCCGGGCGTCTGCCCCGCCCAGGCGACGGCGGCGCGGCGACCGGCCGCATCCACTGCCCCTCCTGCTGCGATGGCGCCGGTGAACGGAGCGAACCCGAGCACGGCGCCGAGCAGCGACGTCTTGCCGCTCCCGCTCGGCGCGGTCAGCACGGCGAACGTCCCAGGCGGCACCCTCGCGGAGAACCCGCGCACCGCCTCGCGGTCGCCGTATGCGACCGTCACGTCGTCGAAAACCAGGCCGGCGGCCGAGGTGGTCTCCGGGGGCGGGGCCGCGACCGCATCCCGTGCGGCCCGGTCGTCGTCGAGGATCGCGAACGCAGCCTGGGCCGCCTCGATCCCCTCCGTCGCCGCGTGGAAGCTCGCCCCGACATTCCGCAGCGGAAGGAACGCCTCCGGCGCCAGCAGCAGCACGAACAGGCCGACGGACAGGTCGAGCTGACCGTTCAGCAGCCGCAGCCCGATGGCAACGGCGACGAGGGCGACCGACAGGCTCGCGGCGAGCTCCAGCACGAAGCCGGACAGGAACGACATGCGCAGCACCTTCATGGTGTTCACGCGGTAGTCCTCGCTCACCGACCGGATGCGCGCCTCCTGGCGGTGCTGACGGCCGAACAGCTTCAGGGTCGAGAGCCCGTCGACCACATCGAGGAACCCGCGCGACAGCCCGGACAGCGCCGACCACTGCTTGGCCTGCGCTGCCTGCGTCGCCCAGCCGACCAGCATCATGAACACCGGGATGAGCGGCAGCGTGACGAGCACGATCAGGCCGCTGGTCGGGTCCTGCCAGAAGATCGCGACGAGCAGGATGGGCGTGGCGACCGCTGTGGCGATCAACTGCGGAAGGTAGCTGGTGAAGTAGCCGTCGAGCGCGTCCAGTCCGCGACCCGTCGTCACTGTCACGTCTGTCGTGCTCCTGGAGCGCAGCCACGCGGGGCCGAGCCGCCCGATGGCCGCCACGAGCGCGCTGCGCAACTGGCCGACCACCGTCGCTCCGCCGCGCGCGGCGACCGACTCGGCGAGCCAGCCGACCGCGCCGCGCAGGAGCACGACGAGCACGAGCATCCCGAGCAGCCCGCCGAGCGAGGCGAGCGGCTCCCCCGCGATGGCGCGCACCACGAGTTGCGCCACCAGCCAGGAGAACAGCACGATGCACGCCGTTCGCGCAACGGCGAGCACGCCGCCCGCCGCGAGGGTGACGCGCGCCGCCGCAGCGTAGCGCAGGAGCCGGGGATCGAGAGGACGCACGGGTCAGCCGACCTCGGCGAGCACGGGAGGCTCGGCCGGCGGGTCCGCCGGGATGCTCGCCCGCGTCACGCGCTTGCGGAAGATCCAGTACGTGAACCCCTGGTAGAGCAGGATCAGCGGCAGGAAGATCGCCGCCACCCAGGTCATCACCGTCAGCGTCGTCTCCGAGCTCGACGCGTTCGCGATCGTCAGGCTGTTCTCCGGGTTCGGCGACGACGGCATCACGTTCGGGAACAGGGCGGCGAACAGCGACACGACGGCCAGCGCGATCGTGACGGCCATGAACGCGAACGACCAGCCCTCTGCCCCGCGCAGGTTGGCGACCCAGGATGCGATGAGCGTGACAGCAGCGAGCACGGCCAGGATCAGGAACACCACCGAGAAGTGGGCGATGGCCGTCCAGAGCAGGAACGCCGCTGCGACCACGATCGCGAGCAGCCCGGAGCGCGCGGCGAGCTTCCTCGCCCGCGCCCGGATCTCGCCGTCCGTCTTCAGCGAGATGAACACCACACCGTGCGTGAAGAACAGCAGCAGCGTCGTCGCGCCGCCGAGCAGCGCATACGGGTTCAGCAGGTCGAAGAGGGTTCCGGTGTAGTTGTAGTGCGCATCCAGTGCGACGCCCTGCACGATGTTCGCGAAGGCGACGCCCCACAGCAGCGCCGGAAGGAACGAGCCGACGAAGATCATCCCGTCGAACCACTTCTTCCAGCGCGAGTCCGGCCGCTGGTGACGGTACTCGAACGAGACGCCGCGGACGATCAGGGCGAGCAGGATGAGCAGCAGCGCCAGATAGAAGCCGCTGAACAGGGTGGCGTACCACTCGGGGAACGCCGCGAACAGGGCGGCGCCGCCCACGATCACCCAGGTCTCGTTGAGGTCCCAGACCGGGCCGATGGTGTTGATCATGACGCGGCGGTCGACGTCGTCTTTGCTGAGGAACGGGATCGCCATCCCGACGCCGAAGTCGAAGCCGTCGAGCACGAAGTAGCCGACGAAGAAGAACGCGACGATGCCGAACCAGAGAATTGCGAGATCCATCAGAGCCTCCTAGTAGACCGTCGTGACAGGGACATGCTTGCCGTCTTCGTCCACGTGCTCTTCCGCGGGCGCGGGGCCCTTCTGGGCGGCGCGCTTCATCAGCGAGAACTCGACGACGGCGAGGGCGCCGTAGACGGCGGTGAACGCGATCAGCGAGATCAGCACCGTGAGGCCGGTGACCCCGGGAGAGACGCCGTCCTCCGTCTTCATCAGGCTGAACACGATCCAGGGCTGCCTGCCCATCTCGGTGAACACCCAGCCGACGATCATGGCGAGCATCGACAGCGGGAAGGCCCAGATCGCGGCCTTCCAGACCCACCGGTTCGTCGGCATCCTGCCCTTGCGGGTGAGCCAGAGCCCGACCACGGCCACGAGGACATGGAGCATCCCGAGCCCGATCATCCAGCGGAAGGCCCAGTAGGTGATCCAGATGGTCGGGGTGTAGTCGCCTGGACCGTAGAGCTGCACGTACTGCGCCTGCAGGTCGTTGATGCCCTCGACGGTCCCGTTGAGGGTGTGCGTCGACAGGAACGACAGCAGATACGGGATGCGGATCGAGAACAGTTCGTGCACACCGTCCGGTGTGCCGAGGGTGAAGATCGAGAACGACGCGTCCGCGCCCGTCGACGTCTTGTACAGCGCCTCGGCCGCCGCCATCTTCATCGGCTGCGTCTCGACCATCGCGAGGCCGAGCTGGTCGCCGCTCAGCACGGTGAACGCACCGGCGCCCACCATCATCCAGAGGCCGAACTTCAGCGCGGGGCGCATCGTGTCGAGGTGCTGGTTGCGCGACAGGTGCCAGGCCGCCACCGTGATGATGAGGCCGGCGGACACCATGAAGCAGGCGAAGATCGTGTGCGGGAAGGCGGCGAGGGCGACCTTGTTGGTGAGCACGGCGCCGATGTCGGTCAGCTCGGCGCGCCCCTTCGCCTCGTTGAGCTTGAAGCCGACCGGGTTCTGCATGAACGCGTTGGCCGCGATGATGAAGTACGCCGAGAGGATGCTGCCGACCGCGGTGACCCAGATGGTCGCGAGGTGCAGGCCGCGAGGGAGTTTGTCCCAGCCGAAGATCCACAGGCCGATGAAGGTCGCTTCCAGGAAGAAGGCGAGCAGGCCCTCGAGGGCGAGCGGTGCGCCGAAGACGTCTCCGACGAAGCGGGAGTAGTTGGACCAGTTCATCCCGAACTGGAACTCCTGCACGATGCCGGTGACGACGCCCATCGCGAAGTTGATCAGGAACAGCTTGCCGAAGAAGTGGGTGAGCTGGAGGTAGTGCACCTTGCCGGTGCGGTACCAGGCGGTCTGGAAGATCGCGACCGAGGTCACCAGTCCGATGGTCAGCGGGACGAACAGGAAGTGATAGATCGTCGTCAGCCCGAACTGCCACCGCGACAGCAGTAAGGGATCGAGAAGTTCGTGCACGGTGTGTTCCACCTTCCCAGTGATTTCTACACTCTGTAGAACTCAACTTCTACAAAGTGTAGAACATTCTCAGCCACGCCGCGGTACGCTTGATCCGTGGCGAATCTCGGAGAACTCGAACGAGCGATCATGGACGCTCTGTGGAACAGCGGAGCCCCGATCTCCGCCAATGAATTACGCGACAAGCTAGCGGCTTCCCGCAGTGACGGCAAGACTCCTGCGCTCACCACCGTGCTCACCGTCCTCTCCCGCCTCGAGCAGAAGGGCTTCGCAGAGCGGGACAGGGATGCGCGCCCGCACCTCTACTCCGCCGCCGTCTCCCGCGCCGGCCACGTCGCCGACCTGATGCACGAGGTGCTCGAATCCTCCAGCGACCGCAGCGCGGCGCTGGCATACTTCATCGGCTCCGTCGACGAGTCGGAGGCGGAGACCCTCCGCCGCCTCCTCGACGCGCGCACACCGTAGCCAGACAGTGACGCCCGTCAACGACGTCGCACTGCTGCTCGGCGTCCTCGCGATCGTGCTGGCCTGGCCGGTGCCGCTGCTGCTCGCGCGCGCACAATGGCCGGCCACCGCCCCCGTGCTCGCCCTCGCGCTCTGGCAGTCCATCGCGCTCGCCGGGGGCATCTCGATGATCGGCTCCCTGCTGCTGTTCGGGCTGCAGCCGTTCGGGGACGACCTCTGGTCCCGCATCCAAGGGGCAGCATCCACGGTGTTCTCCGGGCCGCTTCCCGCCGACGCGTCGCTGCTCAACACGTTCGCTCTGAGCGCCGCCGTGCTGCTCACCATCCACCTGCTGCTGAACCTGGCGCTCACCTCCGAGCGCAGCAGACGGCAGCGCCACCGGCACCGCGAACTGCTCAGCCTGCTCAGCGAACCGCTGCCGGACACCCCGAGCACCCGCATCATCGACCACCCGGCTCCCGCCGCATACTGCCTGCCTGGCGCGAAGAGCGTCACCGTGCTCTCTGAGGGCATGATCGCCCTGCTGACCCCCGGGCAACTGGATGCGGTGGTCGCCCACGAGCACGCCCACCTGCGTCAGAAGCACCACCTGCTGCTCGACGCGTTCCGCTCCTGGAAGCGCGCACTCCCCTGGTTCCCGATCGCCACGAGGGCCCAGGATGCTGTCGCACTGCTGATCGAGATGCTCGCCGACGATGCCGCGCGGCAGACCTCAGGGGACCTGGTGCTCGCCGACGCTATCCGGGTCGTCGACGACACCGGAACAGCCGGGGCCGTGCTCGGCGCGCCCAAAGACAGGCGCACTCCGGAGCAGCGCCGCCACGCGATCGCGGCGCGCGAGGCGCGACTCGTGGCAGAGCAGCCGACGGTCGGCCCGGCGCTCCGCCTGATCATCGTCGTGATCACCGCCGCCCTGGTGATCGTTCCGCCCGTCCTGGTGCTCACCAGTTGACGCTGCGCGTTCGTACAGGCGACGCACAGTAGCATTTCCCCATGTCCACTGCGGGGTCGAGTGCCGGGTCGAAGACCGGGACGAAAAAGGGGTCGTACGCCAAAGGAATCGCCAAGCGCGAGGAGATCCTGACGACGGCGCTCGAGGTGTTCGCGCTGAAGGGCTACCGCGGGGCGTCCCTGCGCGAGATCGCGTCGTCGGTCGGCCTCAGCCAGGCCGGTCTGCTGCACCATTTCTCGTCGAAGGAGGAGCTGTTCGCCGAGGTCCTGCGCAAGCGCGACGAGGTGGACGAGCACGCGCATCCAGAAGGGGGTCCGGTCCGCGGCTTCGACACGCTGGTCGACATCGTGCGGCACAACGCGGACGTCCCCGGGCTCGTGCAGCTCTACGCGACCATCTCCGCGGAGGCCGCCGACGAGGACCACCCCGGCCACGACTACTTCGTCCAGCGCTACGCGACCCTGATCCGAGCGATCGAGGAGCACGTGCGCGACGAGCAGGGCGCCGGCCGCATCGACCCGTCGCTCGACGCGCTGCAGGTCGCCCGACTGGCGATCGCCGTCGCCGACGGGATGCAGGTGCAGTGGATGCTCGACGGCACAGCGGACATGGCGACCACCCTCGAATACTTCTTCTCGATGATCCGCCGCGGAGCCGCCACATGAACGAGGCCCTGACCTGGATCCTGGACATCGTCCAGAGCGTCGACCCGGTGCTGCGAACGCTGCTCGCCGGTGTCGGGATCCTGCTGGAGACCTCGATCCTCATCGGCCTGATCGTGCCGGGCGACACCATCGTGCTCGTGGCGAGCACGGCCGTGTCCGGTCCGTTCGAGTACTTCGCGCTCGTGGTCGTCGTCATTCTCGGCGCCCTCGCCGGTGAGAGCATCGGCTTCGCGCTCGGCCGGTACTTCGGACCGAAGATCCGCGCGAGCAGGCTGGGCGTGAAGCTCGGCCAGAACAACTGGGACAGGGCGGAGGCCTACCTCGCCAAGCGGGGCGGAATCGCGGTGTTCCTGTCGCGCTTCCTGCCCGTGCTGCACTCGCTCATCCCGCTCACGGTGGGGATGAGCCCCATGCGCTACCGCACCTTCATGGCCTGGACGGCTCCCGCCTGCGTGATCTGGGCGTTCGCGTACGTCTCCGTCGGCTCGGCGGCCGCCGGCAGCTACCGCGAGCTCTCTCGGGAGCTGCACGGCGCCGGCTACGTGTTCGTGGCGATGATCGCCGCGTTCATCGTGCTCGCATACATCGTCAAGAAAGTGCTGCAGAAGCGCGAGGCCAAACACATGGATGCGGCGGTCCGGGAACCCGAACCGCCGCATCCCGACGAGGCCTAGACCTCGCCGTCGTTCCGCACTACTTCTTGATGGGGTGCTTGGCCAGCCACTCCTTGGCCAGCGCATCCGGCTGGGTCTTGCTCGCACCCTGGTTCTCGCCGTTCAGGTCGATCAGGTCGGCCGTGGTGAGCTCGGCCGAGACCTTGTTCAGCACGTCCTTGACCGTCGAGCTGGCCTTCTTCGAGTTGATCAGCGGCACGATGTTCTGCGCGGCGATCAGGCTCTTCGGGTCTTCGAGGGTGACGAAGCCGTTGTCCTTGATCGCGGGCGTCGTGGTGTAGATGTCAGCGAGCTGCACATCCCCGTTCTTCAGGGCTGCGACGGTCAGCGGTCCGCCGGAGTCGCTGATCGGCTTGAGCGTGGCGGTCACGCCGTACGCGCTCTTGAGGCCGGGGATGCCGTACGGGCGCTCCTGGAACTCCGGGTTGGCGCCGACCGTCAACGGCTCGGTGACCTTCGAGAGGTCGGACAGGCTCTTGACGCCCCACTTCTCCGAGAACTCCTTGGTGACGTTGTATGAGTCCGCGTCCTGCGCCTTCGCCTGGTCGAGCACCTCGAAGCCGGACGGCAGCGCCTTGCCGAGCGCCGTGTACACGTCGTCGCTTGAGGTGGCTGTGGCGGACTTGTCGTAGAACTGGAGCAGGTTGCCGGAGTACTCGGGGATGAGGTCGATCGAGCCGTCCTGCAGCGCCTTCAGGTAGACGTCGCGCTGGCCGATGCTGGGCTTCAGGCTGACCTTCACGCCGTTGGCCTCCAGGGCCTGCGCGTAGATCTGCATGAGGATCTCGGACTCGCCGAACGCGGCAGATCCGATGGTGACGCTGTCGCTGGACGACGATGACGTGTTGCCGCCGAGCGCTCCGCCGCCGGACGAGCACGCGCTGAGAGCCAGAAGGGCTCCCGCCGCGATGACGCCGGCCGCGATGCGGCCTCTCTTCGATGCGAACATGTGATTTTCTCTCTTTCGGTGGGTGCTATGGGACTGTGGGAAGGAAAAGTCAGGTTCCGAACGGGTGGTTCGGCAGGGACAGGCCGATCCGACGCCACGGGTCTTTGGTGCGGACGTCCTGGATCTTGCCCGCCGTGACCCCGCGAGGCACAACGAGACGCTGCACGATCGCGAACACGCCGTCTGCGACGAGCGCGAGGACGATCACGAGAATGGAGCCGCCGAGCATTTCGTCGTACTTCTGCACGGCGAGGCCGTCGAACAGATAGCGGCCGAGGCCGCCGACCGGCAGGATCGCCGCCACCGTCCAGGTGGCGATCACCTGCAGCGCGGCGGAACGCAGGCCGCCGATGATCAGCGGGAGCGACAGCGGAAGCTCGACCTTGAACAGGATCTGCAGCTCGGTCATCCCCATGGCCCGTGCCGCGTCGATCGTGCGCCTGTCGACGGACTCGAGCCCGGAGTACGCCCCGGCCAGCACCGGGGGGATGGCCAGGATGGTCAGCGCGATCAGCGGAGGCACGATGGTCAGGTTGAGCGTGATGAGCGCGAGGTAGACGACGAGACCGAGGGTCGGGATGGCGCGGAGCGCGCCGGAGATGCCGACAGCGAGCCCGCGGAACCGGCCGGTGTGCCCGATCGCGAAGCCGATCGGCAGCGCGATCACCGCGGCGAGCAGCAGGGTGAGCAGCGAGTACCAGAGGTGCTCCCCCAGGCGGACGGGGATGCCGCCCGCCCCTGCCCAGTTGGCCGGGTCGAAGATCCAGGCGAACGCCGCGAGGATGTCGGTCATGCGCCGGTCACCGCCTTCAGCGCCGCTCTGCGGGTGGCGCGCTTGTTCGTGCCGAGCCTGGTCCACGGCATCAGGAGCCGCCCGAGCAGCACGAGGGCGAGGTCGAAGATCAGCGCGATGATGATGATCGCGACGATCCCTGTCACCACCTCGGCATTGTTGTACTGGTTGAGGCCCTGGATGAACATCGTGCCCAGGTTGCTCACACCGACGAGCGAGCCGACGCTCACGAGGCTCACCGTGCTCACCGACACCACCCGGAGACCAGCGAGAAGCACGGGTCCCGCGAGTGGCAGCTCGACCGCCCAGAACCGGCGCCAGGTGCTGAACCCGATGGCGGTCGCCGACTGCATCACGTCACCGGGGACGCTCGCCAGCGCATCCGCCGTCGTGCGCACCATCAGCGCCAGGGCGTAGAGGCTCAGCGCCACGACCACGTTCTTCGGGTCGAGGATCTGCGTGCCGATCAGCGCGGGCATCGCCACGAACAGCGGCAGCGACGGGATCGTGTAGAGGATGCCGCCGAGTGTCAGCACCACGCCGCGGCTCGCCCGGTAGCGGTTCGCCACCCAGCCGATCGGCAGCGACACGATGAACCCGATCACGATCGGGAAGACGCTCAGCGTGACGTGAGCGACCGTGAGGTCCCAGACCAGGCCGAGGTTCGACCACAGCCAGCTCACGACGCTTCCTCACCCTGCGCCGGAGCACCCACGACCGAAGGGGTCGTGGCCTTTGCTTCTGAGGTGCCGGACGTCGTGCCGGTCGGCGCGCCGGAGAGCACACCGGCCGTGCGGCCGTCGCTGTCGACGAGCACGCTGCCGGTCGACGTCTGTTCGATGTGCAGCGCGCGCTTGCCGCGGTCCGCCCCGATGAAGGATGCGACGAACTCGTCGGCGGGGTTGGACAGGATCTCCGCGGGCGTGCCCTTCTGCGCGACGATGCCGCCCTTGCGGAAGATGACCACCTGGGTGCCGAGCCGGAAGGCCTCGTCTATGTCGTGCGTCACGAACACCACCGTCTTGTCGAGCTCGCGCTGCAGGTGCAGCAGCTCGTTCTGGAGCTCGTCCCGCACGATCGGGTCGACGGCGCCGAACGGCTCGTCCATCAGCAGGATGTTCGGGTCGACGGCGAGCCCGCGTGCCACGCCGACGCGCTGCTGCTGGCCGCCAGAGAGCTGGCTGGGGTACTTGTCGGCGAGCGAACGCTCCAGGCCGACCGTATCCATCAGTTCGAGGGCGCGCTCACGCGCATCCCGTTTCTTCTCCCCGCGGAGCAGGGGCACGGTGGCGATGTTGTCGACGACCTTCCGATGCGGCAGGAGTCCGGAGTTCTGCATGACGTAGCCGATGCTGCGCCGCAACTGCACCGGCTTGAGCGACATCACGTCTTCTCCGTCGATCTCGACGGTTCCGCTCGTTGGGTCGACCATGCGGTTGATCATCCGCAGGATCGTGGTCTTTCCGCTGCCGGACGACCCGACGAGCACAGTGATCTCACGCGACGGGATGACGAGCGAGAAGTCCTCGACAGCGACCGTGCCGTCGGGGAACTGCTTCGTTACCGAGCGGAACTCGATCATTGGTGCGGCTCATTCCTCGAAGTGGGCATCGGATCGACACAGGCCTGTCCTTTCACCCAAACACGATTGGCTCGCTTTGGCAAAGGATTGCGTCGAATTGTGGCGCGGGCGGTTCGGAACACCGAACCCCCTTTCCGTGTCGGTGGCTCTGAATACTCTCTTCGGTATGGAGGACGTATCGGATGGCAACATGCCACCAGCCACCGACATTCCCAGGTTCGGGGCCATCGGGGCCGGGGCCATCGGGTTCGACGTCGTGGTGCTGGACGCACCGCATCCCGCGGAGCTGGCTCGCTTCTACGCGGGGATGCTCGGCTGGCAGGTCGTCGAGACCGAAGCGGAGGATGCCTGGGCGGAGACGCGCCCGGCACTCGGGGCGAACGGCATCGCGTTCCAGCGCGAGCCGGACTATCGCGCGCCCACCTGGCCGGACGCGGCTGTGCCGCAGCAGTCGCACCTCGATTTCGGGGTCGACGATCTGGAGCAGGCGGAGGCGCACGCCATCGCGCTCGGCGCCACGAAGATGGGCCTGCCCGATCCTGCGTCTCCCGCGGGGGTGCGCGACAGTTTCCGGGTGTACCGGGATCCGGTGGGTCACCCGTTCTGCCTGGTCAGGCGCCGGGCGTCCTGACCAGACTCAGCGGCACCGGCATCAGCGGCACCGGTATCAGCGGCTCAGGCGTCGCCGCCGTACCGCTTTTCGAGGTACTCGCGCGCCACGACCCTGGCCTCGGCGATGAAGCGCTCGTCGCCCGCCTGGTCGAGCACGAAGGCACGGTTGATCAGCGAGTCCATCATCTCCACGACCACTTCGAGGTGGAAGGTGAGCTCGTCTCCGGCGGGGAGCCCGAACTCGTCGGAGAGGATCTCGGCGAAGCGGTGCGCGAAGAAGTCCTCGTCCGGCGTCGGCTCGTCCTCCGGTGCTCCCGCGCGCTCTGCGTCGGTGAACCGGATGATGCGGAAGCCAGGCTCGGTGCGGAACATGCCGACGAAGGCGTCGATCGCGCACTCCACCGCGATCCACCAGTGCGCGGGCTCCTGCTCCCTGATGCCCTGCACGACAGCCTGGCGATAGCGGAGCACTGCCCGGTCGCGCAGCGCCTGCAGCAGCACGATGCGGTCGGGGAAGTACCGGTACACGGTGCCGATGGACGCTCCAGCCCGCTCGGCGACCATCGCGGTGGTGAGCCGGTCGAAGCCGATCTCGTCCACCACCTCCGCCGCAGCGTCGAGCAGGGCGTCGATGCGCGCTGCGCTCCGCTCCTGAATCGGTTCGGTTCGCACCAGCGGTGCTCCGGATGTGTTCTGACCGGCCACGAGGTCGTTGATGGGCACGAGGGCTACTCCTTCTTTCCTGCAGCTCAACAATACGTCTGTCGGGTCCCCAGCCCCACGGTCCCCACGACCGTGATACTCGGATCATATTCGGGGAAACCTCATTTATGCCGGGGAATTCGCTCCGACTCGCCGCAGGATGCATCCCCAGATCTGGGGGATGCGCGCGCAGGTGTTCAGCGTCCGTGCGAAACTAGACAGATATGCCCGCCACCCCTGACAAACGCGGCGCGAGCGTCGAGCCCATCATGCATCGCGCGGCGCGCATCGAGGATGCGTTCCACGAGTTCCGCGCGCGCCGAGCCCGCAAGCGCGGCTATCTGGCGACCGTTCTGCCGTATACCGGCTACGGAGCGCCCACCTGGGTCCGCGTCCTGGGCAGGGTCGTGCTCGCGAAGGAGCCGAAGCCGGGCAGCAGGGCGGAGCGGAAGCACCGCAAACGCGAGGAGAGCATCAGGGGCTGGCGGTCGTTCACCAGCGTCCCCGTCGCCGACACACCGGTCACGATCGAGCTCGAGGGCGACACGCACACCGTCATGCCCGACCGCGGCGGCGTGATCGACACGGTCATCCCCGTGCAGCTCACGCCCGGCTGGCACACCGTCCGGATGTCCACACACGAGTCGACGCGCGTCTTCGAGTCACCGGTGTTCGTCGTGGACCCCAAGGCCACCTTCGGCATCATCTCCGACGTGGACGACACCGTCATGGTGACCGCGCTCCCCCGTCCGCTGCTCGCCGCCTGGAACACGTTCGTCCTGGACGAGCACGCCAGGGTCGCGACGCCCGGCATGGCCGTGCTGCTCGAACGGCTCGCCGCCACGCATCCTGGCACCCCGGTGATCTACCTGTCGACAGGGGCGTGGAACGTCGCGCCGACGCTCACCAGGTTCCTCTCCCGCAATCTCTTCCCTGCCGGCCCGCTGCTGCTGACCGACTGGGGTCCGACGCACGACCGCTGGTTCCGCAGCGGCCGCGACCACAAGCGGATCAGCCTGGAGCGCCTCGCCGGCGAGTTCCCCGGCCTCAAGTGGCTGCTGATCGGCGACGACGGGCAGCACGACGAGACGCTCTATGGAGAGTTCACCGTCGCGCACCCCGAGAGCGTCTCCGCTGTGGCGATCCGGCAGCTCTCGAACAGCGAGGCCGTGCTCGCCGGAGGCCGCTCGAAGGCCTCGAAGCACACCGAGCTGAGCGGTGCGCCGTGGGTGTACGCGCCCGACGGCGCCAGCCTCAGCGAACAGCTCAACGACCTCGGGCTGCTGCACTAGAGCAGCGCGCGGCCCTGCGAGGGTGTCGGTGGCATCCGGGATACTGAACCCATGCCAGCACGCCGCGCCGACCTGCTCAGGATGCGCAGAAGCGCCCAGCTTCTCGACGATCGGTCCGCTCCGACTCCCGCCGCCGTCGTCCAGCGGATGCTGGCGGTGCAGGCACAGGACTTCGGCGCCGCCTGCTGGGCGCTCGGCGCGCGCAGCGCCGCCAGCACGCGCGACGACGTGCTCGCCGCCCTGGACGACGGCAGCATCGTGCGCTCCTGGCCGATGCGCGGAACCCTCCACTTCGTGCCGCCCGCCGACCTGCGCTGGATGCTCGGGGTCACGACCACCCGAATGATCGCCGGTCTCGCCCTGCGCCACCGTCAGCTCGAGCTGGAGTCCGCGGACTTCACCCGGGCGCGCGACATCGTCACGGATGCACTGTCCGGCGGCCGGAGCATCGGCAGGGCGGAGCTGATGGCGCTGTGGGAGGCCAACGGCATCGCGACGGCGGGGCAGCGCGGCTACCACCTCGTCTACTTCTTCGCCCAGAACGGCCTGCTGTGCTGGGGGCCGACGCACAAGACGCAGCAGTCGCTCGTGCTGCTCGACGAGTGGGCGCCGGAGCGCCGCGAGCTGGAGCCGGATGAGGCGCTCGGCGAGTTCCTGCTGCGCTACCTGACCGGGCACGGACCGGCGACGCTCAAGGACTTCGTGTGGTGGACCAAGGGAACCGTGGCCGGTGCGAAGACGGCCGTCGCGGTGCTCGGCGACAGGATCAGGACGCTCGAGGTGGACGGCGTGGAATACCTGGTGACGACCGAGCAGGCGGACGCAGACCTCGGCGCTGCCCAGAAGGGCGTCGACCTTCTGCCGGCGTTCGACGAGTATCTGCTCGGCTACCAGGACCGCGCGCCAGTCATCGACGACGAGCACTTCACCGTGGTCGTGCCGGGCAAGAACGGCGTGTTCGCGCCCATCCTGGTCTCGAAGGGTCGGGTCGTCGGCACCTGGCGACGCGCATCCACGTCGTCGGCTGTGACGGTCGAGCCGCTGCCGTTCGGGCGGCCGACGGGGGCGGAGAATGCGGGGGTGCGCCGGACGGCGACGGCGTACGGCCGCTTCCTCGGCCTGACGGCTGCGGTGACCGCGCCGGTGACGGCGCCGGTGACCGCAGAGGGCCGACGCCGGTAGCCTTGATCCGTGGCTCCACGATTTTCCGCCAAGCTCCGCCTTCCAGCCAACATCAGCCTTCCCGCCAACATCAGGACGACGAGCAGGGTTCCTTTCCTGCAGGTGGCGAAGACCGCGGTCGCCATGATCCTCGCCTGGGTGCTGGCGAGCCTGCTGCTGCCGGGCGAGCTTCCGGTGTTCGCGACCATCGCGGCCCTGCTCGTGGTGCAGCCGAGTGTCAACCAGTCGGTCGGCCGGGCGATCGAGCGCAGCATCGGGGTGATCGTCGGCGTACTCATCGCATACGGCATCGGTCTCGCCTTCGGCACGAACAGTTGGATCGTGCTCGTCGCCGTCGTCATCTCGATCCTGCTGGCCTGGGCGCTCAAGCTGACGCCGGGCACCGCCAACCAGGTGCCGATAACCGCCATGCTCGTGCTCGCGGTCGGCGCATCCAATCCCGAGTATGCGTTCGCGCGCATCGTGGAGACGATCATCGGCGCCGTCATCGGGGTCATCATCAACATCGCGATCGTGCCTCCCGTGCAGCGCGAGCCTGCGCACAAGGCGATCCTCGCCCTCGGAAACGAACTCGCGGCGACCCTCGACCGGCTGGCGACGGCGATCACCACGCCGCAGACGACCGCGCAGCTCAACGCGCTGCTCATCGAGGCACGGCTGCTGCGACCGATGGAGAAGAAGGCGGACGCGGCGCTGGTCCAGGCGGAGGAGAGCCTGACCCTGAACCCGCGGCAGAGCAGGCACCGTGTCGCCCTCGATCACGACGCCGAGCTGTTCGCCCGGTTCCGTCCGATCATCACCCGCGCACTCGGCATGACCCGCGCCTTCCGCGACCACTACGACGACACGCTTGCCGGAGAACCGACGCTGCAGGCCATCGCGGAGGAGCTGCGGCGCTCGGCGCACGATCTGCGTCTGCTGTCGCGCGACCCGGATGCGCCGGCTGTCGAACCGGCGACGGACACGGCCGGTCTTCCTGTGCTGACGGCGCCGCTCGTCATCTCGACGCCCGACCCGCGTCACTGGGTGCTGATCGGCTCCCTGATGGAGGATCTGCGTCGCGTGCACGACGAGATCACCGGGGAAGAGAGCGTCTGAGCCGCACCGCTCGTCGTAGCATGGCCGCATGTCCGCCGACAGCAGCTCCCCGCCAGGACCCGCAGCAGGAGTCGACGACACCGACAACGCGCCGGTGTCGACCAGACGGCTCGAAGCGTTCACCGACGGCGTGTTCGCCATCGCGGCGACGCTGCTGGTCCTCGACCTCGACGTCACCAAGCTCGGCGACATCCACACGGATGCGCAGCTCTGGTCGGCGCTCGGCGATCAGTCGTTCGGCTTCCTCAGCCTCGTCATCAGCTTCCTGTTGCTGGCGACGCTGTGGCGCATCCACGTCTGGCAGTTCGAGTACGTGGTCAGGGTGGATGCGCGTGCGACGCTCCTCAACACCCTCCGGCTGCTCGGGGTGGTGCTCATCCCGTTCACCACGAGCCTCATCAGCGAGTACAACGGTTTTCTCGCCGGGCGGCTGCTGCTGCCGCTCAACTTCCTGTTCGTGATCGGCATCACCACCGTTCACTGGTACTACCTCACCTCGCCGAAGCGCGGGCTCGTCTCCGGTCTCTCCCCTGCCGGTGTGCGCTCGACCCGCGCCGGCACGCTCGTCGCCCTCGGCCTTGCGGCACTGACCGTCGTGCTCGCGCCGTGGTTCGGTTCGCTGGCGTTCCTGGTGCAGTTCCTCAACCCCGTCTTCGACCGATTCAGGGCACCGCGTCCACCCGGTGTGCGCAGGCGCCACCACTGAGCGGGTCAACGAGAACAGGGACCCCGCTCGCGCGGAGTCCCTGCCTGGTGTTCGTGCCGCTTACGCGTTGGCGAGAACCGCCTGCAGCTCGAGCGTGATGGTGACCTGCTCGCCGAGGAGCACGCCGCCGGTCTCGAGGGCCGCGTTGTATGTGAGGCCGAAGTCCTCGCGGTTGATCGTGGTCTTCGCGGTCGCACCGGCCTTGTAGTTGCCGTACGGGTCCTGGCCGAAGCCGCCGAAGTCGAAGTCGAAGGTGACCGGCTTGGTCACGCCCTTGATCGTGAGGTCGCCGTCGACGAGGAAGTCGCCGCCGTCGTGGCGGACGCCGGTCGACACGAAGTCGATGGTCGGGAACTCGTCGGCGAGGAAGAAGTCGCCGGTGCGCAGGTGCGCGTCGCGGTTCTTGTCCTTGGTGTTGACCGAGGCGACGTCCGCCTTCGCGGTCACGGTCGACTCGAGCGGGTTCTCGGCGGTGACGAAGGTGGCGTCGAAGTTCTCGAACACGCCCTTCACCTTGCTGATCATGAGGTGGCGGATGCTGAAGCCGACCTCGGAGTGCGCGGGGTCGATGGTCCAGGTGCCTGCTTTGTAGCCGGGGATGTCGATGGTCATTCGTGATCTCCTTGAAGTATGGATGGCGGCGCTCCACACGCCGTACAGGTACATGCAAGCGTATGGACCGCTGTCCTATTCCGGAAATCGGAAAAAAAGTTGACGCGTCACTCTTTCGTGGCGAGCGAGTGCCGCAGTTCCAGCAGTTTCCTGGCGTCGGCGTCGATCTGGGCGGCGGGAATCCGGCCGGAACCGACCGCTTCGACGACCGCGTCGATCAGCGCATCGGGATCGAGGCCGGCTGCGGCAGGATCCGCTGGCAGCACGTAGAGCAGCATCGTGTTGCCCGCCGCCAGCGCCTGGACGGCGTTCTCCGACGGGTTGGCGTACTGCGGCAGACCGGAGTCCTGCAGCATCCGCATGTCGTCGGTGATCGTCACCCCGCGGAAGCCGAGGGTGTCGCTCAGGATGCGGTGCCAGGGAGCGGAGAGCGAGGCGGGCGCCGCATCCACTGCGCTGTAGACGAGGTGGCCGAACATGACCAGTTCGGTGCCGGCCGTGATGCCGGCGCCGAAGGGCGGCGCATCCCTGGACCGCCAGTCGGCGACGCTCAGCGCGGTGGTGGGGATGCTCGTGTGCGAGTCCGCCTCCGTCTCGCCGTGGCCGGGAAAGTGCTTGAGCGTGCTGAGCACCTGACCGCGCTCCCCCGTGACCGAGGCGGCGACCCTGTCGGCCGCGGAGGACGGCGTCGTGCCGAGGACCCGGTCGTAGATGAACGAGCCGGGGTCCGCCGTCGTGTCCGCGATGGTTCCGAAGTTGACCGTGATGCCCGCCTGCTTCAGCAGGGCGGCGCGCTGCGCGAACGCGGTCTGCGTGGCCGCGGGCGGCTGAGCCTTGAGCACGTCAGCGCCCGGCAGGCCGTCCCAGGGGAGCCTGGTCACGTCGCCGCCCTCCTCGTCGATGGCGACGAGTGGAGGGAGCTGGGGGTCGGAGGCGGTCATCGCCGCGTTCTGCGCAGCGAGGGCGGCAGGGCTCCCTGGCACGTTGTCGCCCATCAGGATCATCCCGCCGACCCCGTAGCGGTCGACGAAGCCGCGCAGAGCGACGCCGTCCGTGCCCGGCTGGTGCAGCATCAGCAGACTCGCGACCTTCTGGCGCAGCGTCATGTTCGCCAGACGCGCGTTCACGTACGCGGTGGCCGGATCGACCGTGCTCGTCGGTCGCGGCGTGGCGGGGCTACCGGATGCGCTGTGCTGGGCCGTGCGCGGAGCTCCCGCAGCGCAGCCTGTCAGGGCGAGGGCCGACGCGGTCGCGACCGCCAGCGCAAGCGCCGCCGTCCGGATTCCGCGTCGACTCCTCATCCATCGCATCCATCGATGGTAACCGCCGCCTGCTCAGCCCTTGACCGCACCGCCGAGCCCGGCCGACCGCAGGAAGAGCCCCTGGAACACCAGGAACAGCACGATCGGGATGAGCGTGGAGATCGCGAGCGCCGCCAGATACACGTCGAGCTGGATCGCCGCCTGCAGGGTGGGCAGCCGCACGGACAGCGGCTGGATCGCCGGGTCGCGCAGCACCAGGAGCGGCCACAGGTAGTCCTTCCAGGCCGCGATGATCGCGAACACCGACACCACACCGAGGATGGGTTTCGACATCGGGAGCACGATCGACCAGAACAGCCGGAACGGCCCTGCCCCGTCCGTGCGCGCCGCCTCGAAGACCTCGCGCGGCAGGTTGTCGAAGAACCGCTTGATCAGCACCACGTTGAACGCGCTCGCGCCGGCGGGCAGCCAGACCGCCCAGAACGTGTTGATGAGCGACTGGCCGAGCAGCGGCGGGTTGAGGATGGTGAGGTAGAGCGGCACCAGCAGCACGACAGACGGCACGAACAGCGTGCCGAGGATGAGCCCGTAGATCACCTTCCCGTACTTCGGCCGCAGGACGCTCAGCGCGTATCCCGCCGTCGTCGCCACCACGATCTGCATGATCCAGGAGCCGAGCGCCACCCAGATCGTGTTCATGAACTGCACGTCGATGTGCACCGTCGACCACGCCGTCGACAGGTTGGCCCAGTCGACGCCGTTCGGGAACAGCGCCATCGGAGTGCGGAGCGTGTCCTGCGTCGGCGTGATGGCCGACTTCGCCAGCCACAGCAGCGGGCCGAGGCCGAGCACGATCAGCAGGAGCAGCAGCACGAGGTGGGTGGCGCGGGTGCCCCACCGGATGCCCGGCTTCCGCCAGTCGGACGGGGACAGGATGCCGCGGTCGCCCGACGGCTCGCTCGGCCTGCGGGAACGGCGCTTGCGCTTGCGGCCGCCCGGGCCGCCTGGCGCGATGCCGGTCTCGTCGAGTTCGTCGGTCATGACGTTCATGACCTCGGGTGTGTAGTCGGTCGAGGTGGTCAATTCTGGCTCCAGGACTTGGTGAGGCGGAAGTACACGAGCGAGAGCACGGCGAGGAAGGCGGCGAGCATCAGGCTGAGCGCGGTCGCCGCTCCGTAGTCGCCGCCGAGCGAGTTCTGGAACGCGTAGCGGTAGATCAGCAGCAGCACGGTCACGGTCGAGTTGACCGGTCCGCCTCCGGTGAACAGATACGGCTCGAGGAACACCTGCGCTGTGCCGATGATCTGCAGAATGAGGGTGATGAGCAGGATGCTGCGCAACTGCGGCATCGTGACGTGCCAGATCTTCTGCCAGATGTTCGCCCCGTCCACCTCCGCGGCGTCGTACAGCTCCGGAGCCACGCCGGTGATGGCGGCGAGGTAGATGATGATCGTCCCTCCCGCTGCAGCCCAGGTGGCCTCGACCACGAGGGACGGCATGGCCTGGGTCGCCGACTGGATCCACGGCTGCGGCGGGATGCCCACCCAGCCGAGGATCGTGTTGAACACGCCGGTGGGGCTCGCGTCGTAGAAGAACTTCCACAGCAGCACGGCGACCACCGGGGGCACGACGACCGGAAGGTATGCGAGCGCGCTGTACAGCCCCTTCGCGCGCTTGACCTCGCTCATCAGCACGGCGGCGATGAGCGGGATGGGGTAGCCGAGGATGAGGGCGAGGAACGCGAACCAGGCGGTGTTGCCGATCGCGGTCCAGAACAGCGGGTCGTTCACGACCTGCACGAAGTTGTCCCAGCCGACGAACGTCGGCGCGGTGACGAGGTTGGTGTGCTGGAAGCTCATCACCACGCTGCGGACGATCGGCCACCAGGAGAAGACGCCGAAGATCACGAGCATCGGCAGCAGGAAGACGAGGTTGCTGAGCCCGCCTCCGCGGAGCCAGGTCATCGGGGTGCGTCGCACGACGCGGCGCGAACTCGTTCGCTGGCGGTCGATCGCTGTCATGGGGTCAGTGCTTTCTGTCGTGGTCGGAAACGTGCGGCGCGGCCGACGGGGCGCGCGAGGCGTCCCGTCGGCCGGACCGGTGACTTACTTGTCGGCGTCGACGAGCTTCTGAATGTCGGAGTCGACCTTCGTCAGGAGCTGATCGATGTTCGCGTTCTTGTCCGTCAGCACGGCCTGGACCACCGCATCCAGTGCTCCGTAGAGCTCCTGGGTGTGCTTGTTCGGCTCAGGCACGAGGTTCGCGTCGAAGATCTTGTCGGTGAACGGTGCGACGTTCTCCAGCGGGATGTTGACCTCCGGCTTGATCCACGACATCGTCTGGTCGTAGGTGGCCTTGTCGAAGACCGGCAGCGTCGGGACGCCGACCGGCTGGTTCGACTTGGCGAGCACCTTCGCGTCCGCGATGGCCTGGTCCTCGTTGAGCAGCTTCTGCATGTAGTAGAAGTCGATCCACTTGACCGCGGCCGTCTTCTGCGCCTCGGTGGACTTCGGGCTGACCGCCGCGACGTTGCCGCCGACCAGGACGCCCGCATCCTTGTTGCTGGAGTCGATCGGGAGCATCGTCAGGCCGTAGTTCTTCGGGTCGACGTTGTTCTGCTGCACCAGCGAGGTGAGCACGTCGGAGCCGGACGGGTACATCGCGATCTGGCCGGCGCCGAAGGCCTGGTTGATGCCGCTCCAGTCGAGCAGGAAGTTGCTGCCGACCGAGTTGTCCTCCCAGCGCAGGTCGTGCAGGAACTGCAGCGCCTCCTTGGTGACCGGGTTGTTCGTGGTGACTTTGGTCTTGTCGCCGTCCGTGGTCTCCATCCGGCCGCCACGTGCGTACGTGGTGGTGGTCAGCTCCCAGCCGCCGGTGTTGCCCTGCGTCATCTGCATGTAGCCGGCGACGCCAGGCACCTTCTCCGAGATGGTCTTTGCGTCCTGCCGGACTTCGTCCCACGTCGTCGGGGGCTTGTCTGGGTCGAGGCCGGCCTTCTGGAAGATCTCTCGGTTGTACGACAGCCCCATGGCGTACGGGCCGTACGGGATGCCGTAGATCTTGTCACCGCTCTTGGCGACGGCGAGCACGTTCTCGTTGAACTTGCCCGCGTACGACAGCGCCTTGACCTCCTTGGTGATGTCGGCGAGCTGACCGGCCTGCAGAAGCGACTGCGAGTCGGTGAACGGGACGTTGAACACGTCGGGCAGCGTGCCGCCGGCGAGCTGGGTCGCGAACGTCGGCCCCGTCCACTGGTACTCCTCCGACTTGATGACGATGTTCGGGTTGGCCTTCTCGAACTCCTTCACCCGGTCGTCGAATGCCTTGAAAGCGGCCTTGTCGCTGCCGGGGATGAGACTGGCAACGGTGATGTGCACCTTGCCGTCGCTCGAGTCGCCGCTGCCGGAGCCTGAGCATCCTGCAAGCAGGCCGACCCCGGCGATCGTGATCGCGGCGACGGCCGCGATCGTACGTGGTGACCTCATTGTCGGTTCCTTTCGATGGTGTGGTGAGGTGCGGTGTGCTGTGTCGCGGTGCGTTACGCGACCTCCGGCGGACCGTGCTGTGTTCTAAGCCACGCCGTGGAGTCCGGTGGCAGCAGCCCGCCGTCGAGCGGGTCGCTGCTGAGCAGGATGGCGACGTGATCGGGAAGCTCGATCGCGTCGGAGGAGAGGTTGGTGACGCTGACGAAGGCGTCGCCGCGAGAGAAGATCAGGGTGCCGTCCGCGCTGTCGAGCCAGCGCAGCGGCCCGTCGCCGAGGCCGTCCTCTGCGCGGCGAAACCGCAGCGCCTCCCGGTACAGCCGGAGCATGGAGTGCGCGTCGGACTGCTGGGCCTCGACGGTCAGCGGTGCCCAGTTCTCCGGCTGCGGCAGCCACGGGTCTGCGGAGGCGCCGGCCGGACTGAACCCGAACGGCGGATGCACGCCGCGCCAGGGCAGCGGAACCCGGCAGCCGTCCCTGCCGGGGTCGACGCCGCCCGAGCGGAAATGCATCGGGTCCTCGAGCCGGTCGGCCGGGATGTCCTCGACCTCTGGCAGGCCGAGCTCGTCGCCCTGGTACAGGTAGAGCGAGCCGGGCAGAGCCGCGGTGAGCAGGGCGGCGGCGCGGGCGCGGCGGCGGCCGAGCGTGAGATCGGTCGGTGTGCCGACGCGCTTCTTCAGGAACGCGAACGACGAGTCGGCGCGGCCGTAGCGGGTGACGGGGCGGGTGACGTCGTGATTCGACAGCACCCAGGTGCTCGGCGCATCCACTGGGGCGTGCGCCGCGATGGTCTCGTCGATGGATGCGCGGAGCTCGCGCGCATCCCACGGCCGCGCCAGGAAGTCGAAATTGAACGCGGTGTGCAGCTCGTCTTTCCGCAGGTACATCGCGAACCGGTCGATCTCCGGCAGCCAGATCTCGCCGACCAGCACGCGCGTGCCGGGGTACGAGTCCGCGATGGCGCGCCAGCCCCGGTAGATCTCGTGCAGCTCGTCCCTGTCCTGGTTGGGGTGCTCCCCCGGACCTGGATGCTCCGGCACCTCCGGCAGGTTCTCGTCCTTGACCAGCAGAGCGGCAGAGTCGATCCGGACCCCTGCGACGCCGCGGTCGAACCAGAACCGCAGCACGGCCTCGTGCTCTGCCCGCACGTCCGGATGGTTCCAGTTGAGGTCAGGCTGCTGCGGGGTGAACAGGTGCAGGTACCACTCGCCTGGCGTCCCGTCCTGGTTCGTGGTGCGGGTCCAGGTCTCGCCGGAGAAGTTGGACACCCAGTCGGTGGGCATCTGGTCGCCGTGCTCACCGCGGCCCGGGCGGAACCAGAATCGCTCGCGCTCCGGGGAGCCCGGCCCTGCCGCGAGGGCCGCCTGGAACCAGGGGTGCTGGTCGGAGATGTGGTTGGGGACGACGTCGATGATCGTGCGGATGCCGAGAGCGAGGGCCTCCTGGATGAGCGTCTCCGCCTCGGTCAGGTCGCCGAACGCCGGGTGGATCGTGCGGTAGTCGGCCACGTCGTATCCGCCGTCCGCGAGCGGGGACTCGTACCAGGGGGTGAACCAGATCGCATCCACCCCGAGCTCCTTGAGGTAGCCGAGGTGCTGCCGAACGCCCGCGAGGTCGCCGATGCCGTCGCCGTTGCCGTCCGCGAAGCTGCGCAGGTAGATCTGGTAGATCACCGCGCTCCTCCACCAGAGCGGGTCGGCCGTGGATGGCGAGAGGCCGGATGCGGTGGGCTGGGCGGTCGACGGAGCGCTGGAGTGCACGGTCAGCACGGGGAGGTCCACGGATGTGCCCTTCGGTCGGGCGACCTCCGGCGGAGCGGTGCGCTCCGATCGTCGGGGGCGCGTCCGCGCCGCCCTGGTCGGCGGTTCGGTCGTCACGTCGACGTGCCCGAACAGCCGGCTCCGTCGTCGTTGAGCCGAATGTAGCGTTAATGACAGTTCACTGCAAGAAACTGACAGAGAGTAATTCGTTTGCGTACATTTGCGCCGAATTGCATAACAATTACGTCTGCAGAGCCGGTCCCGTCGACCCGCGAACCACCAGCTCCGGCTCGAAGAACAGCTCGTCCGAGATCGCGGAATCGCTCGAGATCTGACGCAGCAGCAGTTCGATCACCGTTCGCCCCATGGGCTCGATCGGCTGGCGCACCGTCGTCAGAGGGGGCTCGGTGCAGTTCATCAGCGCCGAGTCGTCGTAGCCGACGATGGAGACGTCCGCCGGAACCGAGAGACCGGCGCGGCGCACCGCCCGGATCGCGCCGAGCGCCATCGGGTCGCTCGCGCAGACGATCGCGGTGACCCCGGCCTTCAGAAGCCTGGCGGCCCCCGCCTGGCCTGCCTCCAGCGAGTACAGCGAGTGCACGACCAGCTCGTCGTCGAACTCGTCGCCCCAGCTCGCCACGATGCGCTTGGCGGCCGCGAGCTTCCGCTGCGACGGGACGTGATCCCTCGGCCCGAGCAGCAGGCCGATCCGCTCGTGCCCGAGCGACCGCAGGTGGCCGAGCGCCTGGGCTGTGGCGACCGTGTCGTCGCAGGACACCGTCGCGAAGTGCAGGTCGTCGACAGGTGCATTGACCAGCACCGTCGGCAGATTCAGGTCGGTGAGCCTGGCGTAGTGCTCGTGCGACGCATCCTGCTGGGCGTACGCGCCCCCGACGAAGACGACTCCGGACACCTGCTGCTGCAACAGCAGTTCGACGTAGTCGGACTCGGAGATGCCCCCGGCCGTCTGCGTGCAGAGCACGGGGGTGTATCCGTTCTGCGCTAGCGCTCCGCCGATGACCTCCGCGAACGCGGGGAAGATCGGGTTCTGCAGCTCGGGCAGCACCAGTCCGACCAGGCGGGCACGCTCGCCGCGCAACTTGGTCGGGCGTTCGTAGCCCAGAACATCCAGGGCCGTGAGCACCGCCTGTCTGGTCGCCTCGGACACACCCGGTTTCTCGTTCAGGACGCGGCTGACCGTCGCTTCACTGACTCCGACCTTGCGAGCGACCTCGGCGAGACGTTTCGACATGCGCTCAGCATACGCAATTCCTTGCAAGACAGCGCAAGTCTTTTGCAAGACAGCAGATCGGCCTAGCATGGCGCTCATGACACAGCGCACGAAGGCCGGTGCGGTCGGCACGGCGAGGCCACGGGCGCGCTCCGTGTCGGCGCTGCTGCTCGCCAGCCACCCCGGCCCGAGCGTCGTCGTGACAGTCGTCGCCACCGTGCTCGGGGCGGGTCTCGGCTATCCGCCCGGCCGGCTGCTGCTGCTCGCTCTGGCGATCCTGCTCGGCCAGCTCTCCATCGGCTGGTCGAACGACTGGCTCGACGCCGCACGGGATGCGCAGGTCGAGCGCGCGGACAAACCGGCGGCGCGCGGGGCCATCCGCGCGACGACGGTCCGCGCCTGGTCGTTCGCCGCGCTGCTCGCCGCGATCCTCGTCACCCTGCTGCTCGGGCCGCTGGCGACCCTGGCACACGCCATCGCCATCGCGGGCGGCTGGGCGTACAACCTGGGGCTCAAGGCCACCGCGATCTCGTTCCTGCCGTTCGCGATCAGCTTCGGGCTCCTGCCCGCCATCGCGACGCTCGGCCTCGAACCGCCGCGGTTCGCCGCCGCCTGGGTCGTCGCAGCGGGAGCCCTGCTCGGCGTCGCCGCCCACGTGACCAACGTGCTGCCGGACCTTGCGGACGACGACCGCACGGGCATCCGGGGACTGCCGCACCGGATGGGGGCGGTGCCGAGCGGGCTGCTCGCGTTCTCGTGTCTCGCCGCTGCGAGCATCCTGATCGCGTTCGGGCCCGGCTGGCCTCCGCGCATCCCGTTGCTGATCGGTCTGGTGATCGGCATCGGGATCGCCGTCGCCGGAGTCGTGCTGCTGCTGCGCCGCTCGCCGACGCGCCTGCTGATGCAGTTCATCATGGGATGCGCGATCGTCGACGTGCTGATGCTCGCGTTCGCCGGTCAGTCGACGACCGTCTGAACCTTCTCCGCCGCAGGCTCATGGTTGCGGATGCCGATGGCCGAGACGACGCCGCCCACCAGCATCAGCGCGGCAGCGGTGATCATCGCCCTGTCGAGCCCTGCCCTGTCGAGCGTGCCGCCGACGATCAGCCCGATCATCGCGACCGTCACCAGCCCGGCGATCCTCGACACCGCGTTGTTGACCGCCGAGCCGATGCCTGCCTGTGCGGGGTGGATCGACCCGAGGATCGCGCTGGTCAGCGGCGCCACCGTGATCGAGAGCCCGACCCCGAACAGGAGGACGGCGGGCAGGAGGTTCGTCCAGAAGTTCACGTCCTCCCCCATCGTCAGTAGCCAGAGGAACCCGCACGCCGCGATGACCGGGCCGATCGCCATGAACAGCCGCGGGCCGTACTTCCCCGCGAGTCCGCCGAACACGCCGGAGAGCAGCAACATGCACAGCGTCGACGGGATGAAGACGAACCCTGCCGCCGTCGCCGCGAACCCTGCCACCTGCTGCAGGTAGAGCGTGACGGTGAGCGGCGCGAACGCGAGCGCGCCGTAGACGAGAGCAGTGGCGATGTTGCCCACCCAGAAGTTGTGCACCCGGAACAGCCCGAGCGGCAGCATCGGCTGCTTCGCCCTGGTCTGCCAGAAGAAGAACGCGGCGAGTGAGACCAGGCCAAGGATCAGCGGGAGGAAGACACGCGGGCTCCCCCAGCCGTACACGCCCTGCTCGATCAGCGCGAAAACGGTGCCCGCCAGACCGACGGACCCGAGGACGGCGCCGAGCACGTCGACGCGGCCGCCCATCCCGTGGTCGCTCTGCTTGAGGCCGAGCATCATGGCCAGGGTGATGCCGATCGGCACCACGTTGATCACGAAGACCCAGCGCCAGGAGAGCGTGTCCACGAAGATGCCGCCGAGCACGGGACCGGCGATCATCGCCACACCCGTCCACGCGGTCCAGCGGCCGATCGCCTTCGCCTGCGCCGCACCGGAGAACGTCGAGATGATGATCGCGAGCGAACTCGGCACCAGCAGCGCCCCGGCGACGCCCTGCAGCGCGCGGGCGACGACCAAGAACACCCCGGTCGGCGCGAACGCGCAGAGCAGCGAGGTGATCAGGAAGCCGATGAGGCCGGCGTACAGCACCCGTTTCCGCCCGAAGACGTCGGACAGCGACCCGGCGATCAGGATGAGCGAGCCGAGCGTCACCAGGTAGGCGTCGACCACCCACTGCTGCAGAGGAAGCCCGCCGCCCAGCTCCTTCGAGATCGCGGGGAGCGCCACGTTGATCACAGCGCCGTCGAGGAAGGCGACGAAACTCGCCAGAATCGCGATCAGCAGCACCCTGCGCTGCGTCGGCGACATACGCTCGGATACCATGTTCTCAGTAAACGGGGAGCGCGCCCGGATAGCAACAGCAGCGGGCTCCCAGGGGGCTCCCGCCCTGCGCCGGGCGTAGCCTGTATTCGAGATGTCCGATGAGTCGCGCCCAGTCTCCGCGCGATCGGGGCCCGCGGCGACCCGGATCGCCATCGTCACGCGCCTCGCCTGGCTGCTGGTGCTCGTCCTCACCGCGGTGTTCCACTTTCTCCGCGGCGCTCCGGTGGATGCGTGGATCTTCCTGGGCGGGGCCGTCGTGATCGCTCTGGACGGGCTGGGCTGGCTGCGCATCCCGTTGCGCGCGCTGCCGGACAGGGAGACGCTGTCCCGTCGCATCGTGGCATACACGCTGATCGGGGTCGCGGCGGTCACCTTCGCGTTCGCCCCGCTCTACGGCGGCATCGACACGGCGATCGTGGTCGGCTTGGGCGTGCTTCTGCTGCCGGTGGTGTGGACGGATCGGGCGCGCGCATCCGGAGCAGTGGAAGCGGGAGCCGCGGATGCGAGCGCCGGTGCGGCCGTGCGCCGCGCCGCCATCGCGTGGTCGGCCGTCATCGTCGCCGGATGCGCGTGGGAGATCGCGGTCTTCTTCCTCGGGCGCCCCTCACCCACGGCCGAGAACGACTTCCCCGCCCTCTCCGACCTCGTCGACCCTGCCGTCGCCTGGCCACCCGCCCGCGCGGCGCTCGTCGTGCTCTGGCTCGCGGGCGGCTACGCCCTGATCAGACGGGGACGACGATGAGGGAGGTGACCATCGCGGGCTTCCTGCTCTGCGGTGTCGCGATGGCCGCGCTGGTGCTGCAGTCCCACCGTGACCCGCTGCGGATCGCGAGGTTCTCCACCCTGCTCGACGTGGTGCTCGCCGACCGCGCGGCGCGCTTCACCATCCTGCTGTTCTGGTGGTGGCTCGGCTGGCACTTCCTGGTGGTGCCGCCGATGCCGTGACCTTCCCTGCTAGTTGTTGCCCTTCGTGCAGGTCTGTTGCGCTGCGGTCTGGCCGGTGATGCTGCTGGGCAGCTCGATCGGGCCGGACGTCGCGGGCGGGGTGGACGTGTCGCCGGGCGACGGCCCTGTCGTGCCCGGTGCCGTCGTGCCCGGTGCCGTCGTATCCGGCGCCGTCGTCGTGCCCGGCGCTGCGGGCGCCGTCGGCGTCCCCGTGCCCGCCTGGTCCTCCGCAGCGCGTCCCGTCGTGCCGGTGAGCTTCACCGGCTGGTCGTTGACCAGGGCGGTGTTGATCGCCTGCGCCGCCGTGTCGTCCACGATCACACGGTTCACGTCGTCCGGGTCGGTCACGGCCGGGTACTGCATGAACACCATGTTGTCGAGCCCGGTGTCCTTCAGCGCGAGGGCGATCTCGACCAGCGTGGTCGGGTTGGTCAGTGTGTCGGACGGCGTGATGTTCTCCACCGCGGCCTTCGCCAGCCCGTAGAGCTGCACCGGGTTCCCGAGCACACCACCGGAGACGACTTTCCTGGCCAGCGCGGACAGGAACACCTGCTGGTTGCTGATCCTGCCGAGGTCGCTGCCGTCGCCGACGCCGTGCCTGCTGCGCAAGAACGACAACGCGACATCGCCGACCAGGGTGTTCTCACCGGAGGGCAGGTCGAGCGGCGGGTTCGTGTAGTCGTCGGTGACCGGCGTGGCGAGGCAGACCGTGACGCCGCCGATCGCGTTGGACATGGCGCTCACGCCGTTGAAGTTGATCACGGCGGCGAACGGGATGTCGACTCCCGTCATCTTCTCCACGGTGAGGACGACGCAGGGCAGGCCGCCGCGCGACAGCGCCGTGTTGAACATCGCGCTGCTCGATCCGTCGACGGTGCCGCCGCCGGTCGGCGCAGGGCAGTCCGGGATCTCGACCATCAGGTCGCGCGGGAAGCTGATGACCATCGCGCTCTTGTGGTCCTGGGCGATGTGCAGCAGCATCGTCACGTCGTTGTTGCCCTCGCCGCTGCTCGCATCCTGCTCGTCCGCCGAGTTGTAGACGCCGCCGAGGTTGCTGCGGCTGTCTGTGCCGGTGAGGAGCAGGTTGACGCCGCCCTGGATGGCGCCGACGTTCGGGATGGCCTGCTTGGTGTGCCCGGGCAGCGCCGCGAGGACGACGCCGGTCTTGACCGAGCGCGCGACGTCCCAGACCGCGTACGCGGCGATCCCGCCGGCGCTCACCACCGCCACGGCGACCACCGCTGCGACGATCCGCATGATCGTGCCGACGGCGCGGCGGCGGGGAAGACGGCCGTGCCGCACGGCGGTCGGCCCCTTGGCGCGCTGGTGCCGACGCGGCAAGTCGGTCATCGAGGGTCCTTCGGAGGTGAGGCGTAAGCAGGAATGTCGAAATACTAGCTATAAGACCTATCGGTCAGCTTGGAGGCGCACTGAGTGTCCTGAAAGCCCGCTCACGCCGCTCACCGGCGCGGCAGAGGCGCCCGCAGCGGCGACGCGTGTGCCAGCTCGACCACGATGGCCTTGTCGTCGCCCGGATTCGCGGCGTCGAACCACAGCCGCGTCTGCTGACCGTCCTGGATGGGGTCTTCCGCCCGCACCACCATCGGCCGCTGCACCCAGCGCTGCACGCCCTGCAGGTCGGTGAACCCGAAGGTGACCGTTGTGAAGATCCGGTCGCTCTCATGGAACACCGTGTATCCCTTGTCGGTGACCACGGCGGCGACCTGGGTGCCAGACCGCATGGCCGACTCCTCAGCGCCGGCGCGCCTCCTGCGCGCACCGGCTGCGGCGACCCCGAGCAGCAGGCACACCGCGGCCAGGGCCAGCAGACCGTACCCGATGTACGTGACGAGCGCGGGGCCGCTGTCCGCAGAGACCATGATCGCCCCGACACCGGCACCGAGGAGCACGGTGGCGTTCCCGTACATCATGCCGAGGTCGCCGCGCTTCAGCACGATCGCAGCCCACGCGATGGATGCGGCGATCGCCAGCAGCATCCCGACCGGGATCGCCACCAGCACGAGCACAGGAGGCTCCTCCGGCTGCTCCTGCATCATCGTGCCGAACCCGCCCCAGCCGTACCCGGCCGCCAGACCCCCGACCAGCAGGAGCAGCAGCACGACCGCGACCCGGACGTTGGACGGCCGCCGTGCGGCTCGCTCGCGGCGGGCGATGGTCGGGTCCACGGTGCTCATCCCGTCATTCAATCGGCATCCGGCGACCGAGCACAAGAACCCTCTTGCCCTCCGTGTCGCCGTCGTGCAACACTGTCCATCGTGATCCGTTAGCAGTGGTTCCCTTCCTCCCCACGACCGTGGGTGAGTCGATCGATCCTGCAAACCGAGGTCACCATGTCATCTTCTGAATACTCTTCCGCGTCCGTTTCCTCCCCCGATCGCGCCAGCGCCACCGGCCACGCCTTCACCATCTCCACGGTCACGGTTCCCGACAGCGTCGACGCCCCAGACGCCGCCGGCTTCATCGGCATGGCCACGGTGCGCAGCATCGTGGAGGCGGAGTTGCGCGGAGACAACTTCCCCGCCGCCGCCCCCGAGGTCGCCGCCGCCGAGCTGCTCCCGCAGTGGAAAGACCAGGCGACCCTCTCGCGCGGCCTCATCGCCACCGTCGACGGCCGTGTCGTCGGCCGCGGCACGCTGGCCCTGCCCGGCGACGCCCCCGAATGCTGGTCGGCGGTGTCCGTGCTGCCCGAATACCGTGCGGCAGGGATCGGCTCCGCGCTGTACGAGCGCCTGGAGCAGATGGCGCGGGACGCCGGACGCCGCACCATCCAGAACCAGACCGATTTCCCCGCGGGTCTCGGCGGAGACAGCATCCCGGCCCCCACCGGGTTCGGGTCTGTGCCCGCCGGTCTCGCATCCACCCGGTTCCTGATCCGCTACGGCTTCACCCTGGAGCAGGTCGGGAGGATGAGCGGCCTCACCCTCCCCCTGGATCCGCAGCTCGCCGCGTCGAGCCTCGGCACAGCGCGGACCGCCGCCTCCGGTTACCACACGGTCACCTGGGAGGGCAGGACGCCCGACGACTGGGTGGACGCATTCGCGCTGATGCGCACCCGGATGACCACGGACACCCCGAACGCCGGCATGGAGCAGACCGAGGACGTCTGGACCGCGGACCGCATCCGCGCGTTCGACGACGTCTGGGCGGAGAGCCCGATGGCCATGCTGACGACGATCGCGGTCGAGACCGCGACGGGACGCCCGGCCGGCTACACGGAACTCGGCGTCCCGACCGAACCGGAGCGCCCCGTCGAGCAAATGGACACGCTGGTCCTCGCCGACCACCGCGGCCACCGCCTCGGGATGCTCCTGAAGCTCACCAATCTGCGCGAGCTGAGCGCCCGCTTCCCCGACGCCAGGATCGTGGAGACGATGAACGCCGAGGACAACCGCCCGATGCTCGACGTGAACGAGGTCATCGGCTTCGTTCCGCTCAGCTACGCTGCGCGGTGGAAGAAGCGGATCGGCTGACGAAGTCGGCGAGCTCGTCGAGGTTGGCGGTCTCGCACACGCGATCGCCGTTCTCGATGTCGTGGATGATGTCACCGACCTTTCGGAAGATCGGCCCGTCGACATCGCGGAGCATCTCATCGATCTCGGTCTTGCGCTTCCGCACGGTGAGATCGCGGTAGATGCCGCTGTGCGTCTTGGCGCTGCGGCGGTTGAAGGCCGCGAGGCGGTCGAGGGAGCCTTCGAGGTCGTCCGGCACGAAGCCGTCGAAGCTCTCGACCGTCACCGGGGCCTGCGCGAGCACTTCGGACGCGATGGCGATCATCACGGGGCGATAGCGCGGGTCCTCGAGCGAGTCCGCGATGGAGAGGTCGGAGACGGCCCCTGCCCACAGCATCGCCCCGTACGCCTCCTTTCCCCACAGATAGCCGAGCACGTTGTCGGTCGCCTCCGCATACGGGAGGGCGTCCGCGAGCTCTCGCACGCGTGGGGTGATGCGTCCTCCATCGAGCTCGCCGACCCGGAAGGTCGCGACGTTGCCCTGCATGATGCGCCCAGGGCCCATCACGTCGGCCCCGAAGTTCACGAAGCTCGACACCACCCTGTCGCGCCCGAGAGCACCGGTGAGGATGTCGGCGGTGAGACCGTTCTGCACCGTGAGGACGTAGCCGTCCTCGGCGAGGCGCGGCGCGAGCAGGTCGGCGACAGAGCCGGTGTGGTGGCTCTTGACGGCGACGATGGCGCGGTCGACGACAGCGGGCAACTGGTCGGGCAGAATGGCGGGGATGCGCACGGTGAACTCGTTCACCGGGCCCTCGATCCGCAGACCGTCCCGATTGATCGCGTCGACGTGCGCCGCGTCGGCGTCGCAGAGGGTGACGTCGTGGCCATCGAGGGTCATCAGGGCGCCGATCGTGCCGCCGATGGCCCCCGCGCCGATGATGTGCATCCTCATCGCGCCACCGCCAGAGCGGGAACAGCGCGATCGACGAACGCGCGAAGCACCCGCTGGAACTCTTCCGCCTCCTCCACCTGGGGCGAGTGGCCCGACTTCTCGAAGATCACGAGCTCGGCATCGGGAATCAGGGAGGCGATCGTCTCGGACGCGCTCACCGGGGTCACCCAGTCCTTGCGTCCGACGGTCACGAGGGTCGGCACCGCGATGTCCGGGAGGGCGGGCTTCACGTCGTAGATCGGCCAGTTCTGCTGGAAGCACCAGTTGTGAGACTCGTGGCGGTAAATGCCGGCCTCGACGCGCGCTGCGGACTTCTCCGCGTCGTAGTCGAAGTCGTAGAGCGGGATGAGCTCTGCCCAGCAGGCCTTCAGATCGGCGTCGTCGCGGATCTCTCCGCCCCAGTACCTGTTGAAGTTGTCCCAGTTGATCTCCACCCTGTCCTGGGTGCGCGCGTTCTCGAAGGCGAGCGCGAGGTTGCTGCCGTCCGCCGAGGTGTCGCGCAGGATGATCGCCGAGACGTGCTCCGGGTATGCGACCGCGTACTCGAGCGCGATGAACCCGCCGTACGAACCGCCGGCGACGACCACCTTCTCCACTCCTGCCCACTCGCGGATCGCATCCACGTCGGCGGCCCACTGCTGGTGCGAATACGGCGGGACGCCCTCGCTCAGCCCACACCCGCGCGCGTCGAAGACGATGACGCGGAACCGGTCGGCCAGCGGGCCGAAGGTCGCCCGCGGTTCGGCCAGCGACCCGATGCCTCCACCGCCGTGATGGGCGATGAGCACGGGCCCGTCCTCCGGCCCGAAGACCTCGACGTTCAGCCTGCAGCCATTGATCGTGACGTTCATGCGTGACCTTTCTGAGTGGTGATGTCTGCCTGCCAGCGCTGAACAGCGCCCGCCAGGACGGACAGGGGCACGGCGCCGTTCCCGAGGACGGCGCCGTGGAAGCCGGGAAGCGAGAAGCGGTCGCCCAGCGTGCGCTCGGCTTCCGACCGCAGCCGCACGATCTCCTGACGCCCGATCATGTACGCCAGGGCCTGCCCTGGCCAGGCGATGTAGCGATCGATCTCATTGCGCACGTTCGCCTCGGTGGTGACCGTGTTCTCCCACATGAACCGCATGGCGCGTTCCCGCGACCAGCCGTAGTGGTGGATGCCCGTGTCGATCACCAGCCGGCAGGCACGCAGCGAGGAGAAGGAGAGCATCCCGAGGCGCTGCAGGTCGTCGGTGTACAGCCCGAGCTCGTCCGCGAGCTTCTCCGCGTAGAGACCCCAGCCCTCGATGAAGCCGCAGAGCTCGGTGTCGAGGTAGCGACGGTAACGCGGGATGTCGAGGGTTTGCGCCGTGGCGAGCTGCAGGTGATGGCCGGGCGTCGACTCGTGGAACGCGAGGGCCTCGTACTCGTAGGAGTACCTGCTCGGCGGGTCCGTGGTGAGCAGGCAGTGGGCGCCGGGACGGCTGCCGTCCGCCGCGGGCGGACGGTAGTATGCCAGCGCAGCGTGCTCGGCGTCGATCGGGTTGATCTCCTCGATCACGCAGTCCGCGATGTCGAACGGGGGGAACGCGAGCGGTCGCGCGGCCTCTGCCCTGGCGAGCGCCCTCTCCGCGACGTCGATGATCTGCTCGCGGGTGCGGAAGCGCAGCGCCGGGTCGTCACGGAGCCGCTGGCGGATCTCGTCGAAGTCGCTCGTGCCGAGCGCGCTCAGGCCGAGCGCTCGCCAGCTCTCCCTCTGCTCTGCGATGATGTCGAGCCCGAGCTGGTGGATGCTCGGCGCATCCATCGCGGTGGTGGTGTGCCTGCGCACGGAATCGCGATAGATGTCCTCCCCGCCTGGCACGTTCAGGATGCCGACGTGCTCGTCGTCGCGGGCGCCGGGAAGGAGCCCGTCGCGCATCCGTTCGGCGAGGGCGAGCATGGCCGGCCGGATGCTGTCGGCGACGATCCGCTCTGCGCGCTCGCGCACCCCGGCGCCCGCAGCGCTCCTGGTCGGTTTGAGCAGAACGTCCTGGTCGAGCGGCAGCGCCGCGTATCCGGTGAGCTGTTGCACGGCGTGCGCGATGCCGACGGCCGGCGCGACCCTGCCCCTGGCGGCCTCGACGTCGTAGCGGTCGGCCAGCGCGCTCAGCGATCCAGCGACGCCGTCGAGCCTCGACAGGTAGCGGTCGGCGCCGTCTGCATCCACGATGGTCATCGCGGGAAGCGCCTGAAAGATGAGCGCCTGCCTGCTCACGTAGCTCTTGGCCGAGGCGTTCGCCGCCCACTGCGCGTGGTGGGCATCCCGTTCAGCGCCCCAGGTGAGGGTGCCGAGCACCGCGTGATCGACCTGCTCCGCCTGGCTCAGCCCGCCGGTGGGGATGGCATCGAGCTCGGCGGCGATGGCGCGGAATTCGGCTGCCGCCCGCTCGCTGGCCTCGATCGACGGATCGTTGCTGAGGTGATCGAAGTCCTGGATGCCGAGCAGCGTCGCGCTGTACGGGTCGAAGGTGTGCTGGGTGGTGAAGTAGCGGCGGCCGAGGTCGGAGAGCGCGGCGGAGGCCGCGGTGGAGCTGTCGTTCACGGTGTTCCTTGGGTTCGATGGGGTGGACAGGCGCGGGGAACGCTGGTCAGAACAGCGAGTGGCCGCCGTCGATCGAGAGGGTCTGCCCGCTGATCCAGCCGGCGTCGGGAGACGCGAAGAACCGGACCCCTCTGGCGATGTCGGCGGGCTCGCCGACCCTGCGGGTGGCGATCCTCTCGAGGATGGCGCGCTGTCCGTCCTCTCCGTAGCCTGCCCACTGTGCCCGCGACGACGGGTTCGAGAGCACGAACCCCGGTGCGATGCAGTTCACCGTGACCCCGAACGGGCCGAGCTCGTGCGCGAGCTGTCTGGTGAAGCCGATCTGCGCGGCCTTGGCCGTCGTGTACGCCTGGATGCCTGTCAGACTCACGCTGCGGCCCGCGCCGGACGAGATGGTGACGATGCGTCCGAAGCCCTGCTCCTTCATCCGGCCCGCGGCAGCTCTGGTGCTCTGGAACATGGTCTGCAGGTTGGCGTCGAGCACGGCGAACCAGTCGGAGTCGACCAGCTCGTCGATCGGGGTGTGGGTCTGACCGACGACCCCGCCCGCGTTGTTGACCAGGATGTCCACGGACGGCAGCCGGTCGAAGAACTCGGTCGCCGCCGCGGTGTTCGAGAGGTCCACTGTGTCGCGGTCGACGCCGATCACTGTCGCGCCTGCACCCTCCAGTTCGGCCACGATGGCCTGGCCGATTCCCTGCGCGGTGCCCGTCACGACGGCGGTGAGGCCCTCGAACTCGTTCGTTTCACCCGTCTGCACTGAAGTTTCCGTCCTGTTGGTTCTGATATTCACTCGCGCGGAAGGAGCGGTGGATGTGCACCTTCTCCTCCCACGCGCTCATCCGGCGAATCGCCCGCTCCCCCACCTCGTGGAACACGCCCTCGACCAGGGCCTCGATCAGCACCATGAGACCGGCGAAGGAGTCGAAGGGAATGCCCTCGACCGCCACCGGCAGCACGATGTCCGCGTCCTCGACGCTCGGCGAGAGGAACTCGTCGGTGATGACGATGACGGTGGCCCCCTGCTCACGGGCGAGCTCGGCGACCTGCTTGCTCGCCAGCTCGTACCTGCGCAGGTCGAACACGATCGCCACGGCGTCCTTCTTGAGCGCGAGGTACTTGCCGATGTCGCGGCCGAGCGGCTCCGGCGCGTACTCGACCCCGGGGATGAGCTGGTCGAGCTGCATCGCCAGGATGTCTGCGAGATGGCGCGAGAAGTACCCACCGGAGAGCAGCACGGACTTCGGCTTGGCTCCGAGCGCGGCCACCGCCCTGTCGAACTCGGCAGGCGGGATGCTCGAATAGAGCCGGTCGACGAGCCCGGCCCGCTGTTCGACCGATCGCCGGAACACGCTCTCCTCCGTCCCGGGCGGCAGCACCTGCTGCGCCCGCGTCACCGGTGCGTTGAGCTGGTGCGACACCTCCGCGCGCAGGCGGGACTGGAACTCGGCGAAGCCGCCGATCTCCAGGCGGGCGATCAGCCGGAGCACCGTCGGCGTGCTCGTCCCTGCCGCCCTGGCGAGAGACGCCGCGCTCGAAAGACCGGCGCTCGGATAGTCGGCCAGCAGCGTGCGAGCGGCTTTGCGCTCGGCGGGGCTCAGCTCGTCCATCCTGGCGAAGATCTCGTCTTTGATCGGTGTCATGGGTGTTTCCTCCAGTGGAAGTTCGTCGCGCGTGCTCTCAGTATTACGTCAGCGCGACGAGTTCGGCCGGAGTGCGGTACGCGGCGAACATCGCCGGTGAGTTGTGGGCGACGACGACCCGTCCGTCCGCGCCGACGGCGATGATGCCGCCGCTTGCGCCCCTGCTGTCGAGTTCGCTCTCGATCGTTGCCGCGACAGCGGTGGCGAGGTCGGCGCCGGTGTACCGCATCCTGGCGCAGATGTCGTGCGAGACGACACCCTCGATGAAGGACTCGCCCTCGCCGGTGCAGGAGACGGCGACGACGCCGTCGCGGGCGTATGTGCCCGCTCCGACGACGGGTGTGTCGCCCACCCGGCCGTCGCGCTGGTTGACCATGCCGCCCGTCGAGGTCGCCGCCGCGACGCGACCGCTCCGGTCGACGGCGACGGCGCCCACCGTGCCGTGCCTGGACGCCTCCAGCTTGCGCGCCTGGACGTTCGTGAGCTGGAGCTGTCTCGCCGGCGTCACGAAGTAGTCAGGGCTCACCAGTTCGAGTCCCCACTCCTCGACCTGTTCGTCCCGGGGAGAGACGAGCAGCACATGGCCCGACTCCTCGAGCACCGCTCTGGCGAGGAACACCGGGTTCTTCGCCGCACGGGAGACGGCGACCGCGCCCGCCCGCCCGTCGCCCGTCATCACGCAGGCGTCGAGCTCCGCTGCACCGGATGCGGTGAGCGCGGCTCCGCGCCCGGCGTTGAACAGCGCGTTGTCCTCGAGGTGCCGCACGGTTTCGCAGACCGCGTCGAGCGCCGATCCGCCGGCAGCGAGGATGGCGCTTCCCGCCGCGTGCGCCTCCGACAGCCCGCGCGCGTACTGGCCCTGAGCTTCGAGGGACAGCTCCTCCAGGCGGCCTCCTGCCCCTCCGTGGAGCACGAGGGCGTAGCCGTTCTCGCCCGGGTCGACGTCGATGATCCTGGTCGTCATCAGCGGCCACCCGCCTGACGGGTGATGTAGTTGACCGCGACGAACGACTCGAACGCGGAGAGCAGGTCGCCGCCCTGGATGCGCACCGCCCGCTCCGCCGTGCGCTCCACACCGCGCGCCCACGTGGCAACCTCGGCCATGTCCCCGGTCTGGAACTCGAGGTCGAGGGCGACCGGCGACGTGATCCCTGTTCCCGCAACGCGTCCGGCGGCGACGGCTTCCATGGCCTGCTTCGCTCCTGCCTCGATGAGGCGGCAGGACTCCGTCGGGTGCAGGTTCAGCGCGCTGAACCGCGTGATCGACTCCTTGGTGGTGACGGTGACCGCATCGGGAGCGAACGGGCGGGTCTCCTCCTGGACCACCGCATCCCCGGACAGGAACGCGATCGGAACGCCGTAGTGCTCTGCGACGAGCGCGTTGATGCCGCTCTCCCCCACCTCGACGCCGTTGACGGCCGCTCTGGTGAAGACCTCCGGGTTGTATGTGTGCGACAGCGTCGACGGGCGGCCGGAGATGGAACCGTGGTAGCCGACGAAGAAGATCGCGTCGAACGTGTCGTCGAGGCCCTGCATCATGTAGCGCGGCTTGTGACGGCCGGACAGGTACTTCGCCCCACCGGCGATCTTGCGCGGGTCGAGGTTGGCCATGCGGCTGTGCGAGTCGTTCAGGACGATCTCGGTCGCTCCCCCGGCGATGGCGCCGGTGATCGCAGCGTTGACCTCGTCCTGCAGCAGGTCGCATCCAAGCGCGTACGACGGGCCGCTCCCCGGGCGGCACTGGTCCCAGTCGACGATGCCGGCGACGCCTTCCATGTCGAACGAAATCCAGACCTTCATTGCTTCTCCTTCTGTTCGCCGGTCGGGGCGATGCTCGGTAGTGCCGCGGACTTGATGCAGGCGGCGCTGTGGTCGGTCGCCACCTGGATCAATGGTGGGTCGATGGTGGTGCACTCCTCCGACGCGAAGGCGCAACGCGGGCTGAACCGGCACCCGGTCGGCAGATCGAACGGGCTCGGCGGCTCGCCGTCCAGGATCGGCATACTGTTCCTGCTGCCCGGGTTCATCCTCGGGATGGAGTCGATCAGCGCCCTGGTGTACGGGTGCCGCGGGTTCGAGAACAGCTCTGCGGTGTCGGCCACCTCGACGATGCGCCCCAGATACATGACCGCGACCCGCTGGCTCAGGTGCTGGACCACGGCGAGGTTGTGGGCGACGAACAGGATGCTCAGGCCGAGGTCCCGCTGCAGCGTGCCGAACAGATCGAGGATGGTCGCCTGCACGGACACGTCGAGCGCGGAGACCGGCTCGTCGGCGATCAGGACGTCCGGTCGCACGGCCAGGGCACGCGCGATGGCGAGCCGTTGTCGCTGCCCTCCGGAGAACTGGCTGGGGTATGCGTCGAGCGCGTCGGCGTCCAGCCCGACCTGGTTGAGCAGGCGGAGGCACTCCGCCGTGACCTCCGAACGCGGGACGATGCGGTGCAGCAGGAGCAGTTCGCTGAGCATCGCCCGAACGCTGAGCCGCGGATTCAGCGAGGAGTACGGGTCTTGGAAGACCATCTGCACCCGTCGTGCCGCATGGCGTCCGCGCGGCGCCCCGGCTGCTGCATCCCAGTCCAGGCTGCCGTCGGTGGGCGTGAGGCTCCCGACCAGGATCTTCGCGAGCGTCGATTTCCCTGAACCTGACTCGCCGACCAGCGCGAGGATCTCGCCGCGCCGCAGGTCGAGGTCGACGCCGTCGAGCGCGGTGAGCGTTGCTCTGGGTCCGCGCGACCACGGTCCCCGGCCGCCGAGGTCGTAGGTCTTCGTGATGTCCGCGACCCGGAGGATCGTGGTCTGTTCGCGTTCCTGCACGTCGGTCATGCCGTCGCCTCCAGCAGTCTGCCCACCTCGAAGCACGCGGAGGCGTGCCCGGTTTCGTGCTCCTCCAGCGGCGGGGACGCCACGTGGCAGTGCTCTTGCGCGAACGCGCAGCGGGGCGCGAAGGCGCAGCCGTCCGTGCGGTGTGCCAGGTTGGGCGGGAATCCCGGGATCGCGACGAGGGCGCGATCCGGCTGGTCGAAGTCGGGAGCGGATGCGAGCAGCCCTGCGGTGTATGGATGCTCCGGCCTGCGGAACACGCGCTCGACCGTGCCACGCTCCACGATCCTGCCGGCGTACATCACGGCGAGCTCGTCGCAGGTCTGGTTCACGACGGCCAGGTCGTGCGTGACGAACAGCAGGGATGCGCCGACCTCCTCGCACAGGTCCTCCAGCAGACGAAGCACCTGGTGCTGCACGGTCACGTCGAGCGCGGTGGTCGGTTCGTCGCAGAGCAGGAGTTTCGGCTTGCAGGAGAGCGCCATCGCGATCATCACGCGCTGCCGCAGTCCTCCGGACAGCTCGTGCGGGTATGCCCGCGCCCGCCTGGCAGGGTCGGGGATCCCGGTCTTCGCCATCATGCTCACGGCGAGCTCCCACGCAGCGGCCTTGGAGAGCCCGAGGTGGCGGCGGGAGCCCTCCGCGATCTGGTCGCCGACGCGGAGCACCGGGTTCAGGGCGGTCATCGGCTCCTGGAAGATCATCGCGATCTCCGGTCCCATCAGCGCGCGCCGTGCGGCACCCGTCGTCGCAGCGAGGTCGATGTCGCCGTAGCGCAGCGATCCGCTGAGGATCTCGACTCCGCGCGGCAGCAGCCCGACGATGGAGCGCAGCGTCATCGACTTCCCCGATCCCGATTCGCCGACGATGCCGAAGCGCTCGCCTCTGGCGATCCGGAACGAGACGTCGTCGACGATCACCGTCGGCGGCCGGTTGCCGTTGCGCACGCCGAGCGTGAGGTTCGAGACCTCGAGGATGGTGTCGCTCACGTCACTTCCGCCTTTCCGGGTTGAGCAGGTCGGACAGCCCGTCGCCGAGCCAGGACATCCCGAGGCTGACCAGGACCACGACAAGACCGGGGATGGTCGCCTGCATCCAGTGCGTCGTGATGAACTCCTGGCCGTCGAGGATCATCGATCCCCACTCGGGCGTCGGCGGTGCGATGCCGAGGCCGAGGTAGCCGAGAGTGACGATCGCCATGATGTCCATGACCACGTCGCTGGTGCCGTAGATGATCGCCTGCGACAACACATTCGGGCCGATGTGCCTGGTCAGGATGCGCGCATCCGACATTCCGCCGAGCTTGGCCGCCGTGACCCAGTCCTGCTTCTTCGCCACCAGCACTTCGCCCCGCACGATCTTCGCGTACGACACCCACGAGACCGCCGCGATGGCGAGGTAGATACTCGCCTCGCCCGAACCGAGCACGAACACCAGCACGATCACCATGACGTAGAACGGGAACGCGAAGAAGATGTCGACGATCCGCATGACGATGGTGTCGAACCAGCCGCCGAAGTATCCGGCGAGCCCGCCGAGCACGGAACCGACCACGAACGGGATGATGACGGCGAGGAACCCGATGCGCAGGTCGACGCGTGCTCCCCAGATGAGGCGGGACAGCACGTCCCTGCCGTACTTGTCGGTGCCGAGCCAGTGCGCAGGGCCGGGCGACGCGAGCGCGTTCTGCAGGTCCTGCTTGATCGGATCGTACGGCGCGATCACGGGCGCGAGGATCGCGACGAGGACGAGGAAGCCGATCACCCCGATCCCGGCCATCAGCGAGCCGTTGCGATACCAGGGCTTCAGCACGCGGGACCTCGCGGCCCTCCGCCTGGTCTGGAAGCCGTTGAGGACGGCGGTCGGGGTGCTCATGCTGCCACCTTCGAGCTGAGGTCGACCCGGGGGTCGAGCAGCGTGTAGACCACGTCGGTCAGGATGCCGACGATCACGACGAACAGCGCGACGAACAGCGCGACCGCCTGGATGGTCGGGAAGTCACGGGTGAAGATCGCGTTGATCATCAGCGAGCCGAGACCGGGGAGTGCGAAGACCTTCTCGATCACCAGGGAGCCGCCGACCAGGTAGCCGAGGTTGACGCCGAGGATGGAGACGGTCGGTATGGCGGCATTGCGCAGCACGTGTCCGCGGAACAGCGGCATACCGCCTGCGCCCTTGGAGCGCGCCGTCGCGACGTACTCGGAGCCGAGCACGTTGATGGTCGAGGACCGCAGGCTCCGGATGATCGTCGGCGACATCGCGATGGCCATCGTGAGGGCGGGCAGCGCCAGATAGTAGACGTGGTCGAGCGGCGTGTCCCCGAAGCCGCCAACGGGAAAGATCCGAAGGTTGACCGCGAACAGCAGGATGAGCATGATGCCCACCCAGAACTGCGGCATCCCCTGACCGAGCAGCGTGTAGATGCGCACGCCGAGGTCGCGGCCCTTGCCCGGCGCTGTCGCGGCGATCCCGGCGAGCGGGATGCTGATCACCAGGCACAGGACGACGGCGAAGAAGAGAAGGGACAGGGTGACGGGGATGGCGCCGAGCACCAGCCCGGACACCGGCTGCTGATAGGTCAGGCTCGTTCCCAGGTCGCCCTGGACGAGACGGCCGAGGAAGAGGAAGTACTGCGTCCAGATCGGCTGGTCGAGACCGAGCTGCTTGCGCAGCTCGGTCACGCGCGCAGCGGTGGCGTGCTCCCCCAGGATCGCCACGGCGGGGTCGCCTGGCAGCAGGTGCGCCATGAAGAAGACGAGCAGAGTCACGCCGAAGATCACGGGCACCGCTTGCAGCAGCCTGGCCGGCACGAAGCGAAGTCGCTGGAACATGGTTCACCTCCCGGGGTGTGGTCAGGGGGCGGGGCGTCGCACAGAGCACCCCGCCCCCGGCTTTTACTTGGACTTCGTGATGTCTTCGACGTGGTAGTTGCCGAGCGGCGTCACAGCGAAGCCCTTGATCTTGTCCGTCGTCGCGTATGCGTACGGCGAGTAGTAGGTGTATGCGAGGAACGCGTCCTGGCCGGTCAGCTCCTGCAACCGGTCGTAGAGGTCCTGACGCTTTGTCGCGTCGATCTCCTGCTGCGCCTGCTTGTTGAGCGCGATCACCTCGGGGTTGTTGTAGAAGGTGAAGGCAGACTTCGCGCCGCCGTCGGGGTCGACCGCGAAGGTGGTCCACTCGTCGGGGTCGGGGATGTCCATCGTCCACGCGGAGAGCGTCGTGTCGAAGTCCGACTTGAGCCTCGCCTGCTTGTTCGCGGTGGGGTCGAGCTGCTGGATCTCCATCGTGATGCCGATCTTCTTGAGCTCGGACTGGAGGATCTGCGCGACAGACGCCTGGTTGGCGTCACCGGAGCGGATGAGCAGGCTCGTCGTGAAGCCGCTGGGCTTGGACGACTGAGCGAGCTCGGCCTTCGCCTTCGCGGGGTCGTACGTCGGGCCCTTCGCGTTCTTGTCGTAGAAGGGCGTCCCAGGCGACAGCAGCGAGTTCGCCGCCGTGCCGTTGCCGAACAGCACGGCCTTCACGAGCGCCTGCCTGTCGATCGAGTACGCGATGGCGCGGCGGATGTGCACGTCGTCGAACGGCGCGCGCTGCTGGTTGAACGCCACGTAGTCGAGTTGCGTGGAGGGGAAGGCGTGCGCCACGATGCCCGGCGAGCTCTTCAGCGAGGCGAAGCTCGACCAGTCCGGCGTGTCGTCGATGTCGATCTGGCCGCCCTGAAGCTGCAGCTTGCGCGTGTTCGCGTCCGGCACGACGTTCCAGGTCACGCTGTCGAGGGACGGCTTGCCCTTCTGCCAGTAGTTCGGGTTCTTGACGAGTTTGAGGGACTGTCCCTTCTTCCACTCGCCCCAGGAGAACGGGCCGGTGCCCACGGGAGCCTGGTAGAACTCGTCGGCGGTCTTGCCGCCGTAGTTGGCGGGAACGATCGCGTTGCTGAACAGCGACAGGTCGGCGATCAGCGGGGCCCACGCGTACTTGAGCTTGATGTCGACGGTCTGCTTGTCGACGACGGAGACCGAGTCGATGGCGGCGTTGATGTATCCCCACCCGGTGTCGGCGGTCGCGGTGTCGGCGTCGATGGAGAACTTCACGTCGTCCGCGGTGAGCGGAGCGCCGTTGGAGAACTTCACGCCGGAGCGCAGCTTGATCGTATAGGTGAGCTTGTCGTCCGAGACCGTGTATCCGGTCGCGAGCCAGGGCTTGACCTTCTGGCCGTCGTCGCTGACGGTGAAGAGCGGTTCCATGATCTGCTCGAACGTGAAGATCGACGGGTTGTCGAACGTGGTGGTGTTGTTCATCGAGACGGCGTCGGCCGGACGTGCGATCACGAGATCGCCGCCCTTCGCGGCCGTGGACGACGAGGTTCCGCCGGCGCTGCAGCCCGCGAGGACCAGGGCGGCCGCGCTCACCAGTGCCCCTACGGCAATGCGAGTGGTTCTCTTCATTGACTACCTCACTTGTCGGCACACGAGGTGCGTTACTCAGTGCGCCCATCTTGGTATCAAACGATACAAGTATGCAAGTTGTTCACGTGATTGTTACATTCGTAACAGTTCGGTAGCATAGGGCGATGCTCGTACTGCGGCCGTTCGACAGCACCGATTTCCCGCTGCTGCGCTCGTGGGCGCCGACCTCGGCGGACGTCTACCTGTTCGCCGGATCGGCACGCCTCTGGCCGCTCACCGACGCGACCATGACGGACTGGCTCACCGCAACAGACACCACGGCGTACACCGCGGAGCTCGACGCACACCCCCGCGTGCCCGTCGGCCACATCGAACTCGTCAGCACCGGCCGGGCCACCGCCCGAATCGCCAGAGTCCTCCTCGATCCGGCGCAGCGAGGGCGCGGCCTGGGCAGGCACCTCGTCGTCTCGGCAATGGATGCGGCACGCACCGCGGGCATCCACCGTCTCGCACTGAACGTGGTCGACGGGAACGCGGCGGCCATCGCGACGTACCGCTCGCTCGGCTTCGTCGAGCGGGGACCTCACCCCGAGCATCCGGACATGACCGTGATGGAGACCCGGCTCGACTGACGCATCCAGGTCGTCGGTCGAGGCCCCATTCAACGAAGAAACCCCCGGAGTTCCGTGGAACTCCGGGGGTTTTTGGTGGATCTGAGGGGACTCGAACCCCTGACCCCCTGCATGCCATGCAGGTGCGCTACCAGCTGCGCCACAGACCCAGACGCTGTTCCCGATCTCTCCGAAACAACTCGTTTAGCGTACTACATGATCCAGGTCTGCAAGAAACCAGCGCGACGCTCGGGCGTGCCGCGGTCAGTCGAAGAGTTCGCTGAGCCAGTTCTCGCGCTTCTTCTTGTGCGGGTACTGCTGCTGGCCGTATGCCTGCTGCTGGCCGTAGTGCTGCTGCGCGGGCTGTTGCGGGTGCGCGGGCGCCACGGGCTGCGCATACGGGGCGGCCTGCTGCGCAGGGAGGGCAGGCTGCGCGCGGTCGATGATCTTGTCGAGCTCTCCGCGGTCGAGCCACACTCCACGGCACTCAGGGCAGTAGTCGATCTCGATCCCACTGCGCTCGCTCATCACGAGGGTGGCGTTGTCTGTCGGGCATCTCATTCCGCCAGTCAACCAGCGGTTCATGAGAGAACTCTCACACAGCGCAGGGAGAACCCCGCCAATCCGAACGCGCTACTCGGCGCCCTCGTGCACGGGGAGTTCGAGCGGGACCACGGGGCAGTCCTTCCACAGGCGCTCCAGGGCGTAGTACATGCGGTCTTCCTCGTGGAAGACGTGCACGACCAGATCGCCGAAGTCGAGCAGCACCCAGCGGCCCTCCGCCTTGCCCTCGCGGCGCAGCGTCTTGACACCCGCCTCGTTGAGCTGGTCCTCGATCTCGCCTGCGATGGCGATCACGTTGCGCTCGACGCGGCCGCTGACCAGCAGGAACACGTCGGTGAGCGGGAGCGGCCCGGAGACATCGAGAGCCACCAGGTCCTCTCCGGACTTGGAGTCGGCAGCGCGTGCGGCGAGCTGCAGGACCTGCTTGGCGTGGTCTGTCGCGGTCACGCGCCTGCCTCCCTGGTGGGGACGGCTGGCTGGGACGGAATGGAAAGGATGATCAGAACACCTTCAAGACGTATGCGGAGATGAGCAGGCCGATGACGCCGACGGCGAGGACGCCGGCGGTGACGATGAGCACGACCGGCAGTTTGCCGCCGCGCTTCTTCGGAGGGGCGATGACGCCACGGGTGGACGTGTGCGAGCTGATGGCCCTGGATGCACGGATCGGCGCGACCTCGGACGTATTGAACTCGTTCTCGTCGCCCTCCAGCAGGCGGTCGAGGTCGGACGAGTCGATGCGGTCGGGGTGAGCGCCGGTCGAGCCGAGGCCGCGCGGGAGGTCGATGGACCCTGTGACCAGGATCTCCCCCGTCGCGGTGAGCGGGCCGGTGGCGTCCGCGGTCGGCAGCACGGGGAGGATGAGGGCGTTGGTCGTGGTCGCGGAGCCGGGCTGGCCGACGTTGCGCGAGATGATCTGATCGAACGGCTGGTTCTTGTCGTCGCGTTCGGCAGCGGTCGACCAGTGGCCTGTCGGCGGCGTGAACGGCTGACGCTCGAGCGAGCTGTCCGCTTCGTCGTTCTCAGACGCCGGAGTGGCGGCCGCTTCGGTCTCCGTCTCGCCGGTCGCGGCGGTGGATGCTGCGGGCGACGCGGACCCGAGGGGTGCGAACGGCCACGCGCTCGGCGCGGAGGACTCCACCTCCGGTCCTGCGGACGGGCGGGCGGGAGCAGGCTCGGGCGGGGGCGTGAAGGTGACGGGGATCACCGCATCCGGGTGCCCTGCCTGCTGATTGGCCTCCTGCGCCTGTTGCATGGCGCGCAGTTCGCGGCGCGTCAGCGTGCGCTCCGGCGACGGAGTCGGCGCGGCGGCCGGAACCGAAGCCGCCGGAACCGCCGCTGCCGGAACAGAGGGAGCGGCAGTCTCCTGCTTCACCACGGCGACAGGAACCGTCACAGGCTCCGACTGGGATGCGTCGGTCGACTGTTTGAACAGCGCGTCGTCCGCCTGCGCCTCCGCGACAGGCGCAGCAGGCGCAGCAGGCAGGTCGAAAGCGTTGCCGAACGTCGGCAGGTGCGGACGACTCGGCGGTGTGACGCCCGGCTCCTCGAACGCGGACGCGGGGATCGCGGGCGGCTCTGCGCCGTCCACTGTCTCTGCCGCGTCGCGACCGGACGAGAACGTGTACGGCGTCGTCATGGTCGGGATCTCCCCGGCCGGTGTCGGCTCTGCCGTGCCTGCACGACGGGACGCCTGACCGGCGGCCTGTGCCGCTGAACGCTCGTTCTCACGCGCCTGTCGCCGTGTCTGTGGCGGCGGGTCTTGCCACAAAGTCATGCCACACTCCGATACAGATGGTGTTTGGAGATGTATTGAACAACCCCGTCCGGCACCAAGTACCAGACCGGGAATCCCCTGCTCACCCGGGTCCGGCAGTCGGTTGACGAGATCGCCAAGGCCGGAACTTCCAACAAGCTTACGTCCTGCGCTGGCAATCCAGAAATACTCAAGTCATGTCCCGGACGACTCACAGCGACGAAGTGAGCGAGGTCCCAGAGCTCCTGCACATCCCGCCAACTGAGGATCTGCGCGATGGCGTCCGCCCCGGTGATGAAGAACAGCTCCGCGTCCGGCCGCGACTCGTGCAGGTCGCGGAGGGTGTCGATCGTGTACGTCGGACCCTCGCGGTCGATGTCGACGCGGCTCACGGTGAAGCGGGGATTCGAGGCGGTCGCGATCACCGTCATGAGGTAGCGGTGCTCCCCCGGGGTGACCTCGCCCTTCTGCCACGGGTGGCCGGTGGGGACGAAGATGACCTCATCCAGGTCGAACGACTGGGCGACCTCGCTGGCCGCGACCAGGTGACCGTGGTGGATGGGGTCGAACGTGCCGCCCATCACGCCGATGCGTGTGCGACGCTTCTCCGTCAACTGCATTCGTCGCGCAGAGGTCAGTGACCCTGGGTGGGGTGGCCGGAGCCGTGGTGCGTGGCGCCGGGTGCGCCCGCGTGCGATGCGGCACCGGGGCCCGCCTTGTGGCTGTGGCGGTTCGCGACGTCGCGGTACGACCAGATGACGAAACCGAGGACGGTGAAGATCACGATCGCGATCGCGCCGTACGCCCATGTCGGCATGGGGAGTTCAACGTGCGTTTCGGCCTCGGCCAGCAGCAGCGTCAGGTGAGTCATCGAGTTTCTTCCTTTCCGAAGGCGCGCGAACGCCTGCGAATCAGTCTAGTGGCGTGTCAGGCCCTGATCTGCCCTGACCCGCGGACGATCCACTTGGTGCTGGTCAGCTCCGGCAGTCCCATCGGGCCGCGGGCGTGCAGCTTCTGCGTCGAGATGCCGACCTCCGCCCCGAAGCCGAACTGGCCTCCGTCCGTGAACCGGGTGGATGCGTTCACCATCACCACCGCCGAGTCCACCTCGGCGAGGAACCGGTCGGCGTTGGCCAGGTCGTTCGTGATGATCGACTCCGTGTGCTGGGTCGAGTAGCGGCGGATGTGGTCGATCGCCTCGTCGAGGTCGTCGACGACCTTCACGGAGATGTCCAGGCTCATATGCTCCGTCGCCCAGTCCTCCTCCGTGACGGGAACGGCCGCTGCCGAGTATCCGATGGCGCGCTCGTCGGCGTGCACGGTGACACCGGACGCGGTCAGCGCGGCGAGCACGGGCGGCAGCAGCCGGTCGGCGGCGGCGCGGTGCACGAGCAGGGTCTCCACCGCGTTGCACACGCTCGGGCGCTGCACCTTGGCGTTCCGCACGATGTCGACGGCCCAGTCCTCGCGGGCCGACTCGTCGAGCACGATGTGCACGACGCCTGCGCCGGTCTCGATCACCGGAACGGTCGACTCCGTCACGACCGTGCGGATCAGGTCGGCACTCCCCCGCGGGATCAGCACGTCCACGTATCCGCGGGCCTTCATGAGCTGGGTGGCGCCGTCGCGGCCGAACTCGTCGATGGTCTGCACGGCGTCGGCAGAGAGGCCGACGGAGCCGAACGCATCCTGGATCACCTCGACCAGCACGCGGTTCGTGTTGATCGCTGCGCTCCCTCCGCGCAGCACGGCCGCGTTCCCGCTTTTGAGCGCCAGCGCTGCGATGTCGACTGTGACATTGGGGCGCGCCTCGTAGATCGCGCCGACGACGCCGAACGGCACCCGCACCTGCGTGATCGACACGCCGTTCGGCAGGTGGCTGCCGCGCACCGCCTCCCCGACGGGGTCGCTCAGCCCGACGACCTCGCGCACGGCGTCGGCCAGTGCGTCCAGGCGCGCCTCCGAGAGGGTCAGACGGTCGAGCAGCCCGGTGCTCAGCCCGTTCTCCCTGCCGTTGGCGAGATCGAGCTCATTCGCCTGCAGGATGCGCGGAGCCTGCGACCGCAGCCCGGCCGCGACGGCGAGCAGTGCCGCGTTCTTCGCATCCGTGTTCGCCGTGGCGAGCGCGATGGACGCCTGCTTGGCTGCTGCGAGCTTCTCGACAAGCGAGAGGGGTTCGGTGATGGTGTCGACCATGCGTCAAGTTTAGGACGCGGTGACCGCATCCCGTGCTGGTGCGAACCAGGTGCCGACGGCGACGCCTGCCAGCGCCTCGGAGACGTTGGCGGTGGCGGTCAGGATGACCGCCGTGCCGTTCTCCGCGGCCTGGCGGGCGGCGGACACCTTGGTGAGCGCGCCGCCGGTTCCGACGCCGGACAGCCCGGTCGAGCCGATCTCCACACCCTCCAGGGCGTCGTCGTACTCGACGACGTCGATGCGTTCCGCACCCGGCTCCTGCGGAGGCTTGGTGTATAGCGCATCCACGTCCGAGAGCAGCACGAGCAGGTCGGCGTCGACGAGCAGCGCGACCAGCGCCGCGAGCCTGTCGTTGTCACCGAACCGGATCTCGTGCGTCGCGACCGTGTCGTTCTCGTTGACGATGGGCAGGATGCGCAGGTCGAGCAGCCGTTCCATCGCCCGCTTGGCGTTGATGCGGTGCGTCGGCGTCTCCATGTCGCCCGCGGTCAGGAGCACCTGGCCGGCGACGATGTCGTACCGGTCGAGGCTGTCCTGGTAGCGGTAGATGAGCACGTTCTGCCCGACCGCCGCCGCCGCCTGCTGGGTCGCCAGGTCGGTCGGGCGCTCCTGCAGCGCCAGATACGGGATGCCCGTGGCGATCGCACCGGACGACACCAGGATCACCTGGGTGCCGCGCCCGTGCGCCTCGGCGAGAGCATCGACCAACGGACCGATCTGCCCGGCGTTCTCCCCGCTGATGGAGGACGAACCCACCTTGACGACGACGCGTCGCGCTGTGGGGACCTGGCTGCGGTCGTCGATGGTCATTCCGAATCGGTCTCCCTGTTCTGGTTGCCCTGCGCGCCGTCCGCACTGTCGAGCGCTTCCACAGCGTCGGCGTAGTCGTCATCCTGCCAGAGCCCTGCCTCGCGCTCGCGCAGCAGCTCTGCGCGGGCCTCCGCCTTGGCGTCCATGCGGTCGAAGTAGTCTTCGCGGCGCTGGTTGCGGGTGGGGCGGTCGTTGCCGTCGAGGCGCACGTCCGTTCCGCGCGGCGAGGTGATGAGCTCCGCGGTGGAGGTGAGCGTCGGCTCCCAGTCGAAGACGACGCCGTTGTTCCGGCCGATGACCACGGTGGAACCGGCGACGGCTCCCGCCTTGAACAGCCGGTCCTCGACGCCGAGCTTCGCCAGCCGGTCGGCGAGGAAGCCGACCGCTTCGTCGTTGGCGAAGTCGGTCTGCGCCACCCAGCGCTCCGGCTTCGCACCCAGGATGCGGTACACAGGGCCGTCGGAGCCGCCCTCGACCTTGACCACGAAACCGCCGTCGTCCACGGCCTGCGGGCGGATGACGATCCTCGGGCGCTCCGCTTCCGCGGCGGCCTGCGCGACGCGCGACTCCTCCACAAGCTCTGCCAGGGCGAAGGACAACTGGCGAAGACCCTCGTGGCTCACGGTCGAGATCTCGAACACGCGGTAGCCGCGGGCTTCGAGGTCTGGCCGGACGAACTCGGCGAGCTCGCGCGCCTCCGGAACGTCGATCTTGTTCAGCGCGATGAGCTGCGGACGGTCGAGCAGCGGCGTCTGACCCTCCGGGACCGGGTATGCGCCCAGCTCGCCCAGGATCACGTCGAGGTCGCTCAGCGGGTCGCGGCCGGGCTCCAGCGTCGCGCAGTCGAGGACGTGCAGCAGCGCGCTGCAGCGCTCGACGTGGCGCAGGAACTCCAGGCCGAGGCCCTTGCCCTCGCTCGCGCCCTCGATCAGACCGGGGACGTCGGCGATGGTGAACCGGGTGTCGCCGGCCTGGACGACACCGAGGTTCGGGTGCAGCGTGGTGAACGGATAGTCCGCGATCTTCGGCTTGGCGGCAGACAGCGCGGCGATCAGGCTCGACTTGCCGGCGGACGGGTAGCCGACGAGCGCGATGTCTGCGACCGTCTTGAGTTCGAGGAGGACATCGCCCTCCCAGCCCGGCGTGCCGAGCAGCGCGAAGCCGGGAGCCTTGCGCTTCGGGTTGGAGAGCGCTGCGTTCCCGAGACCGCCGATGCCGCCGGGGGCGACGACGTAGCGCATCCCCGGCTCGTTCATGTCGATGAGCTCGACGCCGGACGGGTCTTTGACCACGGTGCCGACGGGCACGGGGAGCTCGAGCTCCTCGCCCAGGTGCCCGCTGCGGTGGTCGCCCATGCCGAAGCCGCCGTTCTGGGACGAACGGTGCGGAGCGCGGTGGTAGGCCAGCAGCGTGGTGACCTGCGGGTCGGCCACGAGCACGATGTCGCCACCGTTGCCGCCGTTGCCGCCGTCCGGACCTGCCAGCGGCTTGAACTTCTCTCGCCGGACGGAGACGCACCCGTTGCCGCCGTTACCGGCGCGCAGGTGCAACGTCACGTGATCCACGAACGTTGCCATGGGGGTCCCTCGATTCCTGACTTCTCAGTCTGTAGACGACTTCTCAGTCTGTAAATGGAGAAAGGGCGGGCCGAAGCCCGCCCATCCTCGAATGCTGGTGCGTGGTGCGGGGCTTTACGCCTCGGCGGCCACGATGTTGACGACCTTGCGGCCGCCCTTGTTGCCGAACTCGACCGAGCCGGCAGCCAGAGCGAACAGGGTGTCGTCGCCGCCACGCCCGACGTTCACGCCGGGGTGGAAGTGGGTGCCGCGCTGGCGGACGATGATCTCGCCCGCTCCGACGACCTGGCCACCGAAGCGCTTCACGCCGAGGCGCTGTGCGTTCGAGTCACGACCGTTGCGAGTCGAGCTCGCTCCCTTTTTGTGTGCCATCTGCTTCTTCTCCTAAGCCTGAGGTCGATCGGCTACTTGATGCCGGTGATCTTGACGCGCGTGAGGTCCTGACGGTGCCCCTGGCGCTTCTTGTAGCCGGTCTTGTTCTTGAACTTCTGGATCACGATCTTCGGGCCACGGAGGTCGTTCAGGACCTCAGCGGTGACCTTGACCTTCGCCAGCGACCCGGCGTCGGACGTGATCTTGTCGCCGTCGACAAGCAGCACAGCAGCCAGCTCGACGTTGCCGTTCTTATCGGCCTTGATCCGGTCCATCGTCACGATGGTGCCGACCTCGACCTTTTCCTGCCGGCCTCCGGCGCGCACAACTGCGTAAACCACTTTTACGTACCTTTTCTTCGGGGAACAGCTCCCCTCGGCTCGATGAGCCGCGGACCTGGTCCTGTCTGTTTACTCTTCAGGAAGTTACTGGCGAGTCCGTCTCCGTCGCAGTGTGCAACGGATCGGCTCTCAGAAAACCATGATGGTCGAGCGGGATACGCCCGACACACACCAACGGTCAACTTTACCCGACGACCCATCGATCGTCAATTCAACGAGAGGGCTCCGGGACCGATCGGCGCCATCGACGGCGCCGGTTCCTACAATCATTGTATGACGGTCCTGATCGATCCCCCGGCATGGCCCGCCCACGGCATGTTGTGGTCGCACCTGGTCAGCGACGCGAGCCTGGACGAACTGCACGCCTTCGCGGCCGCCAACGGCATCGCACCGCGCGCTTTCGACCTCGACCACTACGACGTGCCGGACAAGCGCTACGACGAACTGGTGGCGGCAGGAGCGACGGCCGTGGACGGCAAGGAGCTCGTCATCCGGCTGCGCGCGAGCGGACTACGCGTGAAGGCGCGGGATCGAGTGCGCAAGCACTGACCCCGCGCCTTCGGACGCTCAGGGATGCGGTCGGTTACTCGGCCTGCTCCGAGCGGGTGATCTCCGGCGCGGTGTCGCCTCCGACGATCGCCGCGGTGCTGACCCTGCGGCTGCGGCCACGGCCCTGACCCGGCTGCTTCGGCTGCGGGAGCGCGTCGAGCACGGAGTCGAGCAGCAGCTCGGCTTCCTTGGTGGGCGTGCGGCGCGTCACGGGCGCCGCAGCGGGCTCCGGCAGCTCGATGATGGGCACGGCCGCCTCGGCGGGCTCGCGTCGCGCAGCGGGGCTCTCAGCGGCTGCTGAACGCTCGGGAGCTGCCTCCGCCGCAGGCGCTGCCGCCCGCTCGGCGGGCGCCGACTCGGCGGGCACGGACTCGCCGACCGACTGCTCTGCGTCAGCGGCCTTGGCCCTGTCGCGCTTGCCGTTCTTGCGGCGGGACTTCTTCGGCGCATCCTGCTGCTGCTCGTCGGCCACGTGCTTGCCGTGAGCCGCCTCGGTCGCCGCTGCGTCCGCATCCACCGGCTGCTGGTGCTCGTCGTGCGGGTGGGCGAGCGTCGACGCAGCGATCTGCGCGAGCGCGTTCTTGGCGTCGTCGGTGATCGCGTGCGTCACGCCGGTCGGCGTTCCGCCGTTCCCGTTCGAGCCGCCGTTGCCGTTCGAGGAGCCGTTGCCGTTTCCGTTGCCGTTCGACGAGCCGTTGCCCGAGCCACCGGACTGCTGGTTGCCCCGACCGCGACGGCGCTCGCTCTGCGGCTGCTGCTGCGGCGTCTGACGGTGCTTCACGACCGGGTCGTGGTGCACGATCACGCCGCGGCCTGCACAGACCTCGCAGGCCTCGCTGAACGTCTCGAGCAGTCCGAGGCCGAGCTTCTTCCTCGTCATCTGCACGAGGCCGAGCGAGGTGACCTCGGCGACCTGGTGCTTGGTGCGGTCGCGGCTCAGGCACTCGATCAGGCGACGGAGCACGAGGTCGCGGTTCGACTCGAGCACCATGTCGATGAAGTCGACGACGATGATGCCGCCGATGTCGCGCAGGCGGAGCTGGCGGACGATCTCCTCCGCAGCCTCCAGGTTGTTCTTGGTGACGGTCTCTTCGAGGTTGCCGCCTGACCCGACGAACTTGCCGGTGTTGACGTCGACCACGGTCATGGCCTCCGTGCGGTCGATCACCAGCGAGCCACCGGACGGCAGCCAGACCTTGCGGTCGAGCGCCTTCTCGATCTGCTCCGTGATGCGGAACTCGTCGAACGCATCCCGGTCGCCCGCATACGCCTCGACGCGGTCGAGGAGGTCGGGAGCCACCTGGCGCAGGTAGTTCTCGATGGTGCTCTGCGCATCCTGGCCGGCGATGATCAGCTTCTGGAAGTCCTCGTTGAAGACATCGCGGACGATCTTGATCAGCAGGTCCGGCTCGCTGTGCAGGAGCGCGGGAGCGCCGACGGTCTCGACCTGCCTGCTGATGTCCGCCCACTGCGCGGTGAGGCGCGTGACGTCGAGCGTCAACTGCTCCTCCGTCGCCCCCTCGGCGGCGGTGCGCACGATCACGCCGGTGTTCTCCGGAAGAACCTCCTTGAGGATCTTCTTGAGGCGAGCGCGCTCGGTGTCCGGAAGCTTGCGGCTGATGCCGTTCATCGAGCCGTTCGGAACGTAGACGAGGTAGCGGCCGGGAAGCGAGACCTGGCTGGTCAGGCGGGCGCCCTTGTGGCCGACAGGATCCTTGGTGACCTGGACGAGCACGCGGTCGCCCGGCTTGAGCGCCAGCTCGATGCGGCGGGGCTGGTTGCCGGTCTCCGCAGCATCCCAGTCGACCTCGCCGGAGTAGAGCACGGCGTTGCGGCCGCGCCCGATGTCGACGAACGCCGCCTCCATGCTGGGCAGCACGTTCTGCACGCGGCCGAGGTAGACGTTGCCGATCAGCGACGCCTCCTGCGACTTGGCGACATAGTGCTCCACGAGCACCTTGTCCTCGAGCACGCCGATCTGGATGCGGCCGCCCTTCTCGCGCACGATCATCTGGCGGTCGACGGACTCGCGCCTGGCGAGGAACTCCGCCTCGGTGATGACCGGGCGGCGGCGACCGGCGTCGCGACCGTCGCGGCGGCGCTGCTTCTTGGCTTCGAGACGGGTCGAGCCCTTGACCTTCTGTGGCTCGGTGATGAGTTCGGGCTCACGCGGCGCCCTGACCTTGACGACGGTGTTGGCCGGGTCGTTGGAGCCGGAGCGGTTCTCCTCGCCTGCGCGACGGCGCGAGCGGCGGCGGACCGTGCTCGGCTCGTCGTCGTACTCGTCGTGCGGGAGCGGGGGCAGCGGGATGATGTCCGGCGCCTGGAACAGCAGAGTCGTCGGCGGGAGGCCGGGAAGCGACGCGTCTGTGCTCGACGCGTCGGTGCTCAGCGCGTCGGTGCTCAGCGCGTCCGCGCCTTCGGCATCGGCGGCGGCAGTGGCCGCTGCGTCGGAAGCTGCCGGCACGGCGTCCGCGGCCGCATCCAGTGCGCTCTGCGTGGTCACGGCCGGCTGACCGGCGGGGAAGGGACCCGCGCCGATGATGTCGTCGTGGCCGTCGTGGGTGATGTTCTCGTCCATGGGTGTTCTCTCCTGGACGGCAGGCTCGGTCGAGGCGTGCCCGGCCACCGTCGGCGCGGAGGACGCAATGGCCTCACGCGAATCGTTCGCAGGCACGGCGGAGGCGCTCTTCTTGGCGCTCTTCCTGGAGCCGAAGAGGCGCGATCGCTTCCTGGGCCCCGCTTCCGATCCGTTGTTCTGCGTGTTGTCAGTATTTTCGTTTTCCACCATCGCTGGTGCACTCCTCGACCGGCGGCGGTCTCCCGCGCACCGGGTACTTTCATGAGGGCAGCGGACGCGTTGCGCCCGCCACCGCTAATCCTTCACGCGTGCGGTCGGCTCGTGGCGCGGTCCGCAGCGATCTCATTTCGTCTTACGTTCGTTGTGCGTCGACCACTTCGGCCGACCGTTCTGGGCGTCGCAACGCCCTCAAGCCTTCGCTGGCGTCTCTCCGGCACGTTGCCGGAGAACCAGTTGCAACGATTATCGCATGACCGTACCGGGAACGCGGTTGCCTCCCAGGTCGACACGCGAACGCTCATGCCATAATCCGACTGTGTCAGTCACTACAGCCGAGCGCCGCCCGACCGTACTCGCCATCTTCCTGATCGTCGCAGGGGCCGTCGGGCTCTGGGCGGCGTTCATGCTCACGATGGACAAGTTCCACCTCCTCGAGAACCCCGATGCGCAGTTGTCGTGCAACTTCAGCCTGCTCGTGGGGTGCACCAAGAACCTCAACTCCTGGCAGGGCTCGCTGTTCGGGTTCCCGAACCCGCTTCTCGGCCTGATCGGCTGGACGGCGACCATCGCCGTCGGCGTCGGCATCCTGGCCGGCGCACGTTTCGCCAAGTGGTTCTGGATGCTCTTCAACCTGGGCGTCATCGGTGCAATGGCCCTCGTGATCTTCCTCATCACGCAGTCGATCACTGTGCTCAACGTGCTCTGCCCCTGGTGCATGGTCACCTGGCTGGTCACCATCCCGACGTTCTGGGCGGTGACCCTCTACAACCTCAAGACGGGCAACATCCCCATCCCGGAGTCCGGGCGTGTCTTCTTCGGCAAGCTCTACTCCTGGGTGCCGCTCATCACGGTGATCTCGTACGCCATCGTCGCGATCCTCGCCCAGATCCAGCTCGACTGGATCAACAACGTCTTCGTCTAGCCCCTGACGCCATCGAGCCCAGGCTTTCTCACCGAAAGAACGCGTCTTACGGTGAAAAAGCCTGGGCTCGATTGCGTGGGGCGTGGGGGTCAGGCGAACCAGAGGGCGAGCTCGCGAGCGGCGGACTCGGGCGAGTCTGAGCCGTGCACGAGGTTCTGCTGCACCTTGAGTCCCCAGTCGCGGGCGAAGTCGCCGCGGATGGTTCCGGGGGCCGCGGTGGTGGGGTCGGTGGTGCCCGCGAGCGAGCGGAAGCCCTCGATCACGCGGTTGCCTGCGAGGCGGATCGCGACGATGGGGCCGGACTCCATGAACTCGACCAGCGGCTCGTAGAAGGGCTTGCCCTCGTGCTCCGCGTAGTGCGCGGCGAGCAGGTCGCGGTCGGCCTGCAGCATCCGGATGTCGACGAGCGAGTAGCCCTTCGCCTCGATGCGGCGCAGGATCTCGCCGGTGAGGTTGCGAGCGACGCCGTCCGGCTTGACGAGCACCAGGGTCTCTTCGACGGGGGTGGTCATGGATTCTCCGTTCCGTTTGCGGTCGCGTTCGCGGCCTTTTTGTTGCGGTCGATGCGGGCGCCGGCGATCATGCAGTACGCCCACATGGCCGTGAAGATGGCGCCGACGATGAAGAAGGCCGGCACGAGGAAACCGGCGGCGACGACCACCAGTTGCACGAACCAGCCGAGCACGATCCCCAGCGGGGAGCGCAGGGTGCCCATCGCGACGATCATCAGGACGACGACCACCGCTCCGCCGCCCAGAGCGACGGCGGCGGGAAGCGATCCGAGCCCGAACAGCACCAGGGCACCGAGGAAGACGACGAGCAGTTCGAAGCCGAGCACGATGGAGCCGAGCATTTCGCGGACGGTGCGCTCGCGCCGCGGCTTCCGCGCGGGAGCCGCCTTGTCGGCGGCGGGCCCGTCGGCGCCGTCCTGCTGCGCTCCGCTCACGCGCCTGCCTGCTTCCACTCGGCGGCGTCCGCGATGGCCATCGCGTCGCCGACGAGCACGATCGAGCCGGTGACGACCACGGCGCGCCTCGGTTCCTCTGCCGCCCATTCGCGGGCGGCGTCGAGCGCCTCGCCGAGGTCGCCGTAGACGATGGTCGCCTCGTCGCCGACCTCGTCGAGCACGATCTCCCCCAGTTCGTCGGCGGGCAGAGCACGGTCGGACCGCGGCTCCGTCACGTAGAACTGCGTGGCGACGGGCGCGAGGGCGCGAACGATGCCGCGCGCGTCCTTGTCGGCCAGCGACCCGAACACGAAGGTCAGCTCGTCGAAGTCGAAGTAGCGGCGCAGCGCGTCCGCGAGGGTCTGCGCGCCCGCCGGATTGTGGGCCGCATCCACCAGCACGGTCGGGTCGACGCCGATGAGCTGAAGCCGCCCCGGCGAGGTGGCCGTGGCGAAGCCCTCCTCCAGCAGGTCGGCTTTGAGCGGCTGGGTTCCCCTGCCGAGGAAGGTCTCGACGGCGGCGACGGCGACGGCCGCGTTCTGCGCCTGGTGGTCGCCGTAGAGCGGCAGGAACAGCTCGTCGTACGTCGCTGCCCTTCCCCGGATGCTCACCAACTGACCGCCGACGGCGACCGAGGTGGATGCGACGTCGAACGCGCCGGGCTGGGTCGAGATGGTGGACTCGGTGAGCTCTGCGGCGTTCTTCAGCTCGGCTAGTGCATCCGGCGTCTGCGCTGCGCTCACGACATCGGCCGCCGGCTTGATGATGCCCGACTTGGTGCGCGCGATCTCCGCGACCGTGTCGCCGAGCGCCTTCGTGTGGTCGAGCGAGATGGGCGTGAACACTGCCACCTGGCCGTCGCCGACGTTGGTGGAGTCCCACTCGCCGCCCATGCCGACCTCGATCACGGCGACGTCGACGGGCGCGTCGGCGAAGGCGGCGTATGCCAGCACGGTCAGCGCTTCGAAGAACGTGAGCGGTGGATGTCCGCCCTCGGCGAGCTCGCTGTCCACGATCTCGATGTACGGCTGGACATCCTCCCAGTTGCGCACCAGGTCTTCATCCGAGATGGGCTGACCGTCGATCACGATGCGCTCGTTGAAGCGCACCAGGTGCGGGCTGGTCAGCAGCCCCGTTCGCAGTCCGTACGCGCGCAGGATGCTCTCGATGATGCGGCTGGTCGACGTCTTGCCGTTCGTGCCGGTGATGTGGACGATCGGGTACGCGCGCTGCGGGTCGCCCAGCAGCTCGACAGCGCGCCTGGTCGCATCCAGTCGCCGCTCCGGCGCACCCTCTCCGATGCGCGCGAGCAGCGCCTGGTAGACGGCGTCTGCCGCGTCGCGGAACTCGTCCTCGGGAATGCTGTCGCTCATCAGACCGTCACCTCCGCTTTGGCCACGCCCACCGTGAATGCGCCCGCATTCGCGAACTGCCCGGCGGCGAAGCTCTTCCTGAACTCGCCGTCGACCTCGGCGACACCGCCGGACGCAATACCGACCACCGTGGCGAGCGTCTCCGCTCCGATGTCCACAGAGGCAGCGGCGCGTTCAACGGCGAGCCCGTCGCCCTGGTCGTCGAAGCTGAGCGACAGTTCGATCCTGTCGCTCACGTCGAGCCCAGCGGCCTTGCGGGTGTCCTGCACCGCCCGGACGATGTCGCGCGCCAGCCCCTCCGCCTGCAGCTCGGGCGTGGTCACCGTGTCCAGCAGCACGAAGCCGCCGTCCGGCAGCAGTGCGAGCGCCGCGGTGGACTCGCCGTCCGCCTGCGCCGTCTCCAGCACCAGCTCGTACTCGCCGTCGGCCAGCTCGAAACCGCCCGCGGTCACCACGCCGCCGCTCTCCGACCAGTCGCCGGAACGCGCGGCCTGGATGACCTTCTGCACGTCCTTGCCGAGGCGCGGCCCTGCCGCGCGGGCGTTGACGGTCAGCCTGCTGGTGATGCCGTATGCCGCCGCGCTGTCCTCGTGCAGCTCGACCAGCTCCACCGCCTTCACGTTGAGCTCGTCGCGCAGGATGCCCTCGAAGGGCCGCAGCGCATCCGCGTTCTCGGCGACGATGGTCAGCGAGGCGAGCGGAAGGCGGACGCGGAGCCCGGCCTGCTTGCGCAGCGACAGCGTGGTCGAGCTGATGCCCCGGATGCGGTCCATCGCATCCACCAGGGCGTCGTCTGCCGGGAACTCGGCGGCGTCGGGCCAGTCGGTGAGGTGCACGCTGCGTCCGCCGGTGAGCCCCTGCCAGACCCGCTCGGTGACGAGCGGGAGCAGCGGAGCCGCAACGCGCGCGACGGTCTCCAGGACGGTGTAGAGCGTGTCGAACGCTTCTGTGCCGCTGCCTGCCGCATCCACGCCCTGCCAGAACCGGTCGCGCGAACGACGCACGTACCAGTTGGTGAGGATGTCGGCGAAGTCGCGCAGCTTGGCCGCGGCGAGCGTGCTGTCGAGCGCCTCCAGGTCGGCGGTGACGTCCTCGACCAGGTCGCGGGTCTTCGCCAGCAGGTAGCGGTCGAGCACGTCCGTCGAGTCGGTGCGGCGCTTCGCCTCGTACCCGGTCGCGTTCGCGTAGAGGGAGAAGAAGTACCAGGTGCTCCACAGCGGAAGCAGCACCTGGCGAACGCCCTCGCGGATGCCCTCCTCCGTGACGATCAGGTTGCCGCCGCGCAGCACAGGGCTCGCCATCAGGAACCAGCGCATCGCATCCGAGCCGTCGCGGTCGAAGACCTCGTTGACGTCCGGGTAGTTGCGCAGCGACTTCGACATCTTCTGCCCGTCGCTGCCGAGCACGATGCCGTGGCTGATCACGTTCGTGAACGCCGGACGGTCGAACAGCGCCGTCGACAGCGTGTGCAGCATGTAGAACCAGCCGCGGGTCTGCCCGATGTACTCCACGATGAAGTCGGCCGGGTTGTGGCCGTCGAACCACTCGCGGTTCTCGAACGGGTAGTGCACCTGGGCGAACGGCATCGACCCCGAGTCGAACCACACGTCCAGCACGTCCGGGATGCGGCGCATGGTGGAGCGGCCGGTGGGGTCGTCCGGGTTCGGCCGGGTGAGGTCGTCGATGAACGGACGGTGCAGGTCTGGCTCCCCCGCCGCGTTCGTCGGCACCGTTCCGAAGTCGGCTTCGAGCTCGGCCAGCGAGCCGTACACGTCGATGCGCGGGTACGCGGGATCGTCGCTCTTCCACACCGGGATCGGCGAGCCGAAGTAGCGGTTGCGCGAGATCGACCAGTCGCGGGCGTTGCCCACCCACTTGCCGAACTGGCCGTCCTTGACGTTCTCCGGCACCCAGTTGATCTGCTGGTTGAGCTCGCCCATCCGGTCGCGGAAGTCGGTGACCCGCACGAACCAGCTCGACACCGCCTTGTAGATCAGTGGGTTGCGGCAGCGCCAGCAGTGCGGGTACGAGTGCTCGTAGCTCGCCTGGCGCAGCAGTCGCCCGTTCTCGCGGAGCAGCTTGGTGAGCGGCTTGTTCGCCTCGAAAACCTGCAGGCCGGCGACGTCCTCGACCACCGGCAGGAACCGGGCGCCGTCGTCCACCGAGATGATGACGGGGATGCCCGCCGCCTCGCAGACCCGCTGGTCGTCCTCGCCGTATGCCGGAGCCTGGTGCACGATGCCGGTGCCGTCTTCGGTGGTGACGTAATCGTCGACCAGGATGCGCCACGCGTTCTGCGTGCCGTACTCCTCGGTGTCCGCGTAGTAGTCCCAGAGCCGGTCGTACGTCACGCCCTCGAGCTCAGCACCGCGGATGCGGCGGCTCACGGCGGCCAGCGCATCCGTCGCCGACTCGTAGCCGAGGTCTTTGGCGTAGTTGCCGACGAGGTCGACCGCGAGCAGGTACTCGCCGCTCAGCACCTCGTCGTCCGGCTCGCCGTGCGCGTCCGCCGCCCCGTTGGGACCTGCGGGCACGACCGCGTACTCGATGTCGGGGCCGACGACCAGCGCCAGGTTGGTCGGCAGCGTCCATGGCGTCGTCGTCCAGGCGAGGGCGCGCACTGCTGTGAGGCCGAGCGCCTCCGCCTTCGCGCCGGTCAGCGGGAAGGTGACGGTGACCGTCTGGTCCTGACGCATCTTGTAGACGTCGTCGTCCATCCGGAGTTCGTGGTTGGACAGCGGGGTCTGGTCGCGCCAGCAGTACGGGAGCACGCGGTAGCCCTCGTAGGCGAGGCCCTTCTCGTGCAACTGCTTGAACGCCCAGATGACCGACTCCATGAAGGTGACGTCGAGCGTCTTGTAGTCGTTGTCGAAGTCGACCCAGCGCGCCTGGCGGGTGACGTACTCCTGCCACTCGCGGGTGTAGTGCAGCACCGAGTCCTTGGCGGCCTGGTTGAAGGCCGCGATGCCCATCTCCTCGATCTGGCTCTTGTCGGTGAGCCCGAGCTGCCGCTCAGCCTCCAGCTCTGCCGGCAGACCGTGGGTGTCCCAGCCGAACCGGCGCTCGACCTTCTTGCCGCGCATCGTCTGGAAGCGCGGGAAGACGTCCTTGGCGTACCCGGTCAGCAGGTGGCCGTAGTGCGGCAGGCCGTTGGCGAAGGGCGGGCCGTCGTAGAAGACCCACTCCGGCGCATCCCGCCGGTTGTCGACGGATGCGCGGAACGTGCCGTCCTCTTTCCAGAACGCGAGCACGTCGGTCTCGATGTCCGGGAAGCTCGGGCTCGGGCTGACGCCCGGCTGGGCATCACGCGCCGCCGATGCGCTCGCCGACGGTTCTTCCGGGGACTTGGGGTACGGCATCTCACTCCTGGCAGGTCGTTCGTCTGCACGAGGACGCCGGACGTGTGACTCGTCCGCCGCGGTACCACCCCGCTTGCCGCGGCCACTCTCGGTGTGGCTGCGACCGCTCTTTCGTTGGCTGTGACGGGCCAGACCCGTTCGGTTCTACTGGGCGCCCCTCGCGGTGCGCTGTTCTTCCGAAGACTCGCCGGTGATCGCCGGGTCGATGTCTGTACCCACGATTCTAACTGGTTTACGAGCGGATTTCGGGCTGTTCGTCGAGCGCGGACGCGTACCCGGCGCAGACGGGTCCGACCGCCGCTGCGATGACCGGCGCGAGCGGTCCCCGTCGCACACCGCTGCGCGCCCACACGGCCGCTGCGGCGCCGGCCGCTCCGATCACGGCGGTCGCGATGGCGCGCGGGAGGAGCGCGTCCCTGTGCTGGCCGAGGCGCGTCGCGAGGAACGCGCTCAACTGGCGCACGAGCGCGAGAAAGCGCGGGAGGGCGGACGCCTCCAGCTCGCCGTCGGTGCCCATCAGTTCGTACTGCGTCACAGCGAGCGGCAGACGCGCAGGGCCGAACTCGCCGGCCAGAGCGGTGACCGCATCCAGGACGGCCGTCATCGGCGGCGCATCCGGATCGGTCTCGGCCAGCATCCGGTCGAAGCCGCGCAGGCTCTCGTCCACCTCCAGCCAGAGCAGGTCGCTCTTGGCGCCGAAGTAGTTGAAGAAGGTGGCCCTGCTCACCCCTGCGCGCCGGGCGATGTCGTCGACGGTCGTGCCGTCGTATGTCCTTTCCAGGAACAGCTCGCCCGCCGCTTCGGCGATCATCAGCCGCGAGGATGCGCGGGGTCGCCCGGAGCGGGAATGGTCGCCCTGCGTCATGCGTTACCTCCTCACGCCTATTATTGGACCCGGTCCATATATTAACCCGACCGAACATCTCCCGTCAGAAGAGGAACCCCGTGACCACCGACACCATCGTCCGCAGCGAGACAGACCGCCCAGGCATCACCCCGGGCACCGCGCGCAGGGTGACCATCGCCTCGTTCGTCGGCACCTCGCTCGAGTCGTACGACTTCTACCTGTTCGCGTACTTCAGCGCGTTCTTCGTCGGCCCGCTGTTCTTCGCGCCGCTCGGCGTGTTCGGCGGCGTGCTCGCCGGGTTCCTCACCATCGCGGCCGGCTTCGTCATCCGGCCCATCGGCGCGATCGTCTTCGGCCACCTCGGCGACCGGATCGGCCGCCGCCCGACGCTGCTGATCACCATCCTGATGATGGGCATCGGCACCGGGCTCGTCGGCGTGCTGCCCACATACGCCACCGCCGGCTGGTTCGGAGCCATCGCCCTCGTCGTGCTCCGCCTCGTGCAGGGTCTCAGCCTCGGCGGCGAATGGGGAGGGTCGATCCTGCTCGCGACCGAGTACGCCAACCCGAAGCGGCGCGGCTTCTACGCCGCGCTCCCCCAGCTCGGCTCCCCGGTGGGCAGCATCCTGAGCGCTGTGGTCTTCATCCTGATGTCGACGCTGCTCAGCCAGGCGGACATCGCGGCCTGGGGCTGGCGCATCCCGTTCCTGACGGCCATCCCGCTGCTGCTCGTCTCGCTCTACCTGCGCTGGTCGATCGACGAGACGCCGGTGTTCAAGCAGCTCCTGGAGACGGGAAAGCGCGACCGCTTCCCTGTGCTGCAGGTCTTCCGCAAGGCCCCGACCGGCTTCGTGATCGCCATCGGCGCCGCGATCCTCGGCATCGGCTCGTACTCGCTGATGAACACCTACATGGTCGACTACGGCACCGCAGTGCTGAAGTTCAGCTTCTCCGACCTGCTCATCGCCACCACGGTCGGCGGCCTGCTGCAGCTCGTGACCATCCCGCTGTTCGGTGTCTGGGCCACCAGGATCGGCTCCGCCCGCGTCGTGGCGATCGGCGCTGTCGGCACGCTGATCATCGCCTTCCCGATGTACTTCCTGCTGCAGTACGCGACGTTCCCCATCCTGGTCGGCAGCATGATCGTCGGCGGGATTCTGCCCACGCTCTCCTGGGCGGGCCTCGGCGGACTCATGTCCGACCTGTTCCCGAGCGACGTGCGGTACAGCGGCCTGTCTGTCGCATACAGCATCGCCGCGCTGCTGACCGCGTTCGTGCCAGCGCTCACCCTGATCCTCGGAAACGCGACGGGCAACGCCTGGTGGCACCCGGGCATCGTGCTCGGCATCATGAGCGTCATCACGCTCGTCGCCGCCGTGTTCGCCGCCCGCCGCAGGCCGATCATCGACGAGGTCGCCGCGCCTGAGTGAGCCTCGGCTACCCTGGAAGGACTGCACACTCAGGCACCTCACCATCGACACGGTGCCGCATATAGCGAATCGGAGAACGATGAACGCCGCCAACCCGGTGCCGGAGAAGCCAGCCCTCGAGGGCCTCGAAGCCAAGTGGGGCGCCCACTGGCAGACCGCGGGAACCTACCTCTTCCCCCGGGATGCGGCCCTCGCCGCCGACCGTGAGTGCGTCTACTCGATCGACACGCCGCCGCCGACGGCGAGCGGTTCGCTCCACATCGGGCACGTCTTCAGCTACACGCACACCGACGTCGTCGCCCGCTACCACCGGATGCGCGGACAGCACGTCTTCTATCCGATGGGCTGGGACGACAACGGCCTGCCGACCGAGCGCCGCGTGCAGAACTACTACGGCGTCCGCTGCGACCCGACCCTGCCGTACGACGCGGACTTCGTCCCTCCGTTCGAAGGCGGAGACAACAAGAGCAGCAAGGCGGCAGACCAGAAGCCGATCTCGCGCCGCAACTTCATCGAGCTGTGCGAGCGCCTGACCGTCGAGGACGAGAAGCAGTTCGAGGCGCTCTGGCGCTCGCTCGGCCTCTCGGTCGACTGGAGCCAGACGTACCGCACCATCGGCCAGGAGGCGCTTCTCACCTCCCAGCTCGCGTTCCTCCGCAACATCGAGCGCGGCGAGGCGTACCAGGCCATGGCGCCGACGCTGTGGGACATCACGTTCCGCACCGCCGTCGCCCAGGCCGAGCTGGAGGACCGCGACCAGCCGAGCGCATACCACCGGGTGTCCTTCCACGGCGCGGACGGCCCGATCTGGATCGAGACCACCCGCCCAGAGTTGCTGCCCGCGTGTGTCGCCCTGGTCGCGCATCCGGATGACGAGCGGTACAAGCCGCTGTTCGGCACGACGGTCACCACGCCGGTGTTCGGCGTCGAGGTCCCCGTGCTCGCGCATCACCTCGCGCAGCCGGACAAGGGCTCCGGAATCGCGATGATCTGCACCTTCGGCGACATCACCGACGTCACCTGGTGGCGCGAGCTCGACCTGCCGAACCGCGCGATCATCGGCTTCGACGGCCGCATCGTGTCGGAGGCGCCGCTCGCCATCGAGACCGAGGCAGGCAAAACCGCGTACGCCGACCTGGCAGGCAAGACGGTGTTCTCGGCCAAGCAGGCCGTGGTCGAGCTGCTCCGGGCATCCGGCGACCTGGATGGCGACCCCAAGCCGATCCAGCACCCCGTCAAGTTCTTCGAGAAGGGCGACAAGCCGCTCGAGATCGTGTCGACCCGTCAGTGGTACGTGAAGAACGGCGCCCGCGACGAGGTGCTGCGCGCCCGGCTGATCGAGCTCGGCCGGAGCATCGACTGGCACCCCGACTTCATGCGCGTGCGCTACGAGAACTGGGTCGGCGGCCTCACCGGGGACTGGCTCATCTCGCGCCAGCGCTTCTTCGGCGTTCCCATCCCGGTCTGGTACCCGCTCGATGCGGACGGCAACCCGCTGTTCGACGAGCCGATCCTCCCGGCGCACGACCAGCTTCCCGTCGACCCGTCCTCGGATGCGGCCCCCGGGTTCGACGAGGCGCAGCGCAACCAGCCGGGCGGCTTCGTCGGCGAGCACGACGTGATGGACACCTGGATGACCTCCTCGCTCACTCCGCAGCTCGCCGGAGGCTGGAAGCGTGACGACGCGCTCTTCGACGCCGTCTACCCGTTCGACCTGCGTCCACAGGGCCAGGACATCATCCGCACCTGGCTCTTCTCGACCATGCTGCGCTCCGAGCTGGAGAACCAGGTCGCACCGTGGGCGCACACCGCGCTCTCCGGCTTCATCGTGGACCCTGACCGCAAGAAGATGTCCAAGTCCAAGGGCAACGTCGTCACCCCCGCCGACATCCTGGAGAAGCACGGATCGGATGCTGTGCGCTACTGGGCGGCGTCGTCCCGGCTCGGCACCGACGCAGCCTTCGACCCGCAGAACCCGACGCAGATCAAGATCGGGCGCCGGCTGGCGATCAAGATCCTGAACGCGGCGAAGTTCATCCTGGGCTTCGAGGCGACGGGAGCGGACGACATCGCGCTCGTCACCAGCCCGCTCGACCGGAGCATGCTGCAGAACCTGTCGACGGTGGTCTCCGACGCCACCACGGCGCTCGACGGCTATGACCACGCACGTGCGCTCGAAATCGCCGAGACCTACTTCTGGACCTTCTGCGACGACTATCTCGAGCTGGTCAAGGAGCGTGCGTACGGCGAGCCGAGCGCCGAGCAGACCTCCGCGGTCGTCGCCCTGCGCATCGCCCTGTCGGCCTTCCTGCGCCTGTTCGCACCGGTGGTGCCGTTCGCCACGGAGGAAGCGTGGAGCTGGTTCAACGACGGATCGGTGCACACCGCGGCGTGGCCGGCCGCCTCGGAGGTCGCGGGAGACTGGAGCGCAGACGCTGCCGTCCTCGGCATCGTCGGACGCGCGCTGACCGCCATCCGCGGCGCGAAGACCACCGCCAAGGCGTCCCAGCGCACGGCGGTCGACTCGGCCGTCATCGCGGGTCCTGAGACCGAGATCGCCGCCATCGAGAGCGCGGCAGGCGATCTGCGTTCGGTGGGCAAGATCGCCGAACTGCGTTTCGCAGCAGCCGATGAACTATCAGTGACCGATATCCTGCTGGCCCAGGCCCCGAGCGAGGAGGAACGATGACCGTGACGGTCCGACGTGTGGAAGACAATGAGTTCTTCACCTGGCTCGACCTCTACGCGGGGTACGGCGAGTTCTACGAGCAGCCGCTGACGGATGAGAAGGCTCTGCTGGTGTGGAGCTGGATCACCGACGCCGACAATGAGCTGGAGGCGTACTTCGCCGTCAACGAGGAGGGCACCCCGATCGGGCTCGCGCACGTCCGCGAGTTCGTGCGGCCCCTCGACGGCAGCCGCGGCCTCTACCTCGACGACCTGTTCGTCGCGAAGGATGCGCGCGGAGACGGCGCGGGAACAGCGCTCCTCGAAGCGCTGCGCGACCGCGCTCGCGAGCATGGCCTGTCCGTCGTGCGGTGGATCACCGCCAAGGACAACGAGACGGCTCGGCGCGTCTATGATCGCGTCGCCGAGAAGACCAAGTGGGTCACGTACGACCTCGTACCGTGAAGCGCTCGTGCGCATCCCGAACCCCCGGCGGCATCGACCGCTCGGGATGCGCGCGATAAGGTCGAAACACGCACAGAGACACAGCCGTGCGGGGAAGGCGAACGGAGGCACCCATGTCGATTGAGATCCGACCGGTCGCAGACGGCGATTTCTTCGCCTGGCTGGACCTGTACGAGAAGTACGCGGCGTTCTACGAGACCACGCTCACCGACCAGAAGGCTCTGCTGCTCTGGTCCTGGCTGACCGCCCCCGATCACGAGGAGGACGGCCTCGTCGCCGTCGACGACGGCCGCATCGTCGGCCTGGCGCACATGCGCGAGTTCGCCCGGCCCTTGGAGGGCGACCGCGGCCTGTTCCTCGACGACCTGTTCGTGGCGGAGGATCAGCGCGGAAAGGGCGTCGGACGCTCTCTGATCGCTGCGACGCGCGATCGCGCTCAGGAACGCGGGCTCGGCGTCGTGCAGTGGATCACCGCCCGCGACAACACCGAGGCCCAGCAGGTCTACGACTCGGTCGCGAGCCGCACGTCGTGGGTCACCTACGAGATCGACCTTCTCGCAGCGCAGGCGAGCGCCTGATGCAGTTGGGCACGCGCTGGTCGGTCGGCGCCGACGCTCCGAGCACGCTCCCCGAGGTGGTCGCGTACGCGGTCACCACCGTGGAGGAAGAGCTCGTGGCGACGGATGTGGTGACCGACGGCTGGAAATGGACGCTCACCTGGCTGGAGGGCAGCCCGGTGGTCGAGCTGGACGACGGAACGGTCATCCGGTTCAACCGCCAGGAGGACTCGGCGACCATCACGCAGCCGGTCCAGCAGGAGCCGGACGAGTTCGACCTCGAAGGCTGAGCCCGACCGGCACGGCCTGCGACTGCGGCTGCGACTGCGGCCTCGCGGCGGCTAGCGCGGAAGCTGCGGCAGGGCGCGGGCGGCGCCATCGCGCGTGCGCTCGACCGCTGCGAGCTGGTCGGCGTAGTGCGGCGCGGTGCGGAGCATCGCGCTGCGCACGCCCCACGCGGTGAGGGCGCTGCCGAACCTGATGGCGGTGCGCTGGGTCCAGGTGGCCTGGTGGATGCTGGGGACGGTGACTGCGAAGGCGGTCATGATCCGGTTCCTTCCGTTGCTGTTTCGGGCGCTGGCACGTGTGAGCCGGCGGAGAGCAGGAGCCGCACTGCGATGAGCGTCAGTGCGATGACGACGGCGCCGCCGATGACGAACGGCAGCCGGAGATCGATGCGGGCGACGAAGCCGCCGAGCACCGTGGCGATCGGGGTGAGTCCCCAGCCGATGGTGCGCACGATCCCCATCGCGCGGCCGAGCATGTCGTTCGGCACGATGGCCTGACGCAGCGCGCCCCACGGCACGTTCCAGACGGCGACCCCGAAGGCTCCCACCGCGTACGCGCCGATGGCGAAGACGACGTTCCCGGTCACGCCGACGCAGAGGATGCCTGTGCCGCTGACGAGCATCGAGCAGAACATCACGCGCCCCCGGCCGAACCGTTCGACCAGGCGGCTGGAGATGAGCGCACCGACCAGCGCGCCGACGCCGACGGCCGCCGTCACCACACCGATGAGCGCGGCGGGGACGGAGAACGTCTGGAGCAGGAGCAGGACGACACTGCCCTGCGCGAACGCGAGCGCGGATGCCGTGATCGAGGTGAGGACAATCATGGTCCGCAGGAACCGGTGGTGTACGAGGAACGAGACGACGGCGCGGAAGGTCGGACGGTCGGCAACGGCCTCGCCGTCGACCTCCGCACCCCTCCGGTATGCGCTGGCAGCGGCGGCGGGGATCGTGAGCGCGAGGAGACCGGCGATCAGGAATCCGCCTCCGGTGAGCCAGACCGGCAACACGATGGCCGCGGCGAACAGGAAGCCGGCGATCGGGGTCGCGATGAAGTTCTGCACGACGATCTCGGCCGACTGCATCCGCCCGTTCGCCCTGTCGAGCTGATCGCGGGTGACCAGACTCGGGACGACCGTGGTGGTCGCGTTGTCGAACACGGTCTCCCCCAGCCCGAACAGCAGCACGCAGCCGTAGAGCAGCCAGATCGTGAGCGCGTCTGTGGAGATGAGGACGGCGAGCAGGGCGGCGACGGCGAACCGCAGCGAGTTGGCGACCGCCATCGCGATCCGCCTGTCCACCCGGTCGAGCAGCATACCGGCCGGGATGCCGAACAGCAGCCAGGGCAGGAACGTCACGGCGCTGAGCCCCGCGATCAGGGCGGGGTCGCGGGTGAGTGTCGTCGCGATCAGCGGAACGGCCGTGCGGCCGATGCCGTCGGCGAGGTTGCTGGCGATGGCCGCCGTCCAGAGCCGGTTGAACCCGGCGCTCATGGGCGCGCGCGCGATCTTCTGCTCCGTCGCGGTGGTCATCGCTCACTCGCCTCCACAAGCGGGAAGGCGTTGAACTGCACCTGGACGCGCAGGCTGCCCTCCGGGCTCTCGCCGCCGCCGCTCGTGTCTGCGCCGCCGGTCGCGCGCCACTTCTCGCGCAGCCTGGCCTGCATGTCGTAGTACTCGCGGCCGAACTCGGCGAGCTGGTCGATGGTGAGCTGGAGGTGCGAGGTGGAGAGGGTGCTGGCCTGCATCCACTCGGTGCCGTAGACGTCGAGGCCGCGGCGCAGGAACGCGGTGAGGCGGCGTTCGTTGTTCTGCTGCCACTCGCGCGAGATCAGCTCGTTGGCCTCGCGGCCGGCCGGGGTGGCCAGCGTCTCCAGCGAACCGATGGTGACGCCGCCCGGCGCCATCTTCCACCAGCGCTCGCGGCCTGACCCTTTCTCGGCGTCCTCCACGATGATGCTGTGCTTGGCGAGCTGGCGCAGGTGGTAGCTGGTGGAGCCGCTCGACTCCCCCAGCCGCTCGGCGAGGCCGCTCGCGGTGGCGGGGCCGAAGTCGGAGAGTTCGTTCATGATCTCGACCCGCAGGGGATGCGCGAGCGCCCGCAGTGCCTCCATGCCCAGTGCGTCGTGCATGGGGTGGGAGATCGCCGGGGGCTTCTCCGTCTGCTGGGCTGCGTTCTCTTCGTCGGTGGCCATGGTGAGAGACTAGCAATGCAAAGACTTCTTTGCAAGCACTTCTTTGCAACCGTAGTTTTGCAACAGTTTGTTTGCATAGAGTTCTTTGCACGCCGGGCTTCGGCGGCCCTAGGCTGGATCAATGGCAGACACGAACCCGTTCCTCTCCCCCAGCACCCTCCCGTACCAGTTGCCGCCGTTCGCGGAGATCCGCGACGAGCACTACCGGCCCGCCTTCGACCGAGGTTTCGAGGAGCAGTTGACCGAGGTGGCGGCGATCACCGCATCCACCGCGGAACCCACCTTCGAGAACACACTCATCCCGCTGGAGCGGTCCGGTCAGACCCTGCAGCGCGTCGCCGAGGTCTTCTTCAACAAGAGCTCGTCCGACTCCAGCGACTTCACCAACGCACTCGAGGAAGAGATCGCTCCCCTGCTGGCGGCCCACCAGGATGCGATCCGCCTCGACCCCGTGCTCTACGGCCGCATCACGGCCGTCCACAACAGCCTGGATGCGCTGGACCTCGACGCCGAGTCCCGCTACCTGGTCGAGCGATACTACGACGAGTTCACGCTGGCCGGGGCAGGGCTCAGCGATGAGGACAAGGAGAAGCTGCGCGCGTACAACCAGCAGCTCTCCACCCTCACCACCCGGTTCGAGAAGAACCTGCTCGCCGACACGAACGACCTCGCCGTTGTCTTCGACGACCCTTCAGAGCTGGACGGCCTGGGCGACGGCGCGATCTCCGCTGCCGCCGAGGCGGCGAAGGAGCGGGGCCTGGACGGCAAGTACGTCGTCACCCTCGTGCTCCCCACCGGGCACCCGTTCCTCGCCGGGCTGACGAACCGCGACGTGCGCGAGCGCATCATGACCGCATCCCGTTCCCGCGGCATCCGCGGCGGCGAGAACGACAACAGGCAGCTCGTGCTCGACATCACCCGGCTGCGCGCCGAACGCGCCCGCCTGCTCGGCTTCGAGACGCACGCGGCGTACGTCACGGCCGACCAGACGGCCAAAACGCCGGAGGCCGTCGCCGCGATGCTCGGCCGCCTTGCGCCCGCCGCCGCCCGCAACGCGCTCACCGAGCAGGCCGACCTGCAGCGGCAGCTCGGCGACGGCAGCGAGCTGGCCGCCTGGGACTGGGCCTACTACACCGAGAAGGTGCGCCAGGCGACGTACGACATCGACGTCGCGGCCATGCGCCCGTACTTCGAGGCGGAGCGCGTGCTGCGCGACGGCGTCTTCTACGCCGCGACGAAGCTCTACGGCATCACCTTCGAGGAGCGGCCGGACCTGGTCGCGTACCACCCGGAGGCGCGCGTCTTCGAAGTTCGCAACGAGGACGGCTCGGAGCTCGGCCTGTACATCCTCGACCTCTACACGCGCGACTCCAAGCGCGGTGGAGCGTGGATGAATCCCCTGATCTCCCAGTCGGCACTGCTCGACTACCCGACGATCGTCGTCAACAACCTGAACGTGCCGAAGCCGGCGGCCGGCGAGCCGACCCTGCTCAGCTACGACGAGACGAACACGCTGTTCCACGAGTTCGGCCACGCCCTGCACGGGCTGTTCGCCCGGGTCACGTATCCGAAGTTCGCCGGCACCAACGTATACCGCGACTTCGTCGAGTTCCCCAGCCAGGTCAACGAGATGTGGATGCTCTGGCCGGAGATCCTGGAGAACTACGCAGTGCACAATGTCACAGGCGAGAGGATGCCGCAGGAGCTCGTCGACAAGCTGCACGAGTCCGAGGCGTTCAACGAGGGCTTCCAGACCAGCGAATACCTCGCCGCCGCCCTGCTCGACCAGGCCTGGCACGCGATCACCGCAGACGACACCGTCGACGACGTCGCCGCCTTCGAGGCGAAGGCCCTCGCGGCCGTCGGCCTCGACAACCCGGCCGTGCCGCCGCGCTACGCGAGCACGTACTTCGCGCACACGTTCTCCGGCGGCTACGACGCCGGGTACTACTCCTACATCTGGAGCGAGGTGCTGGATGCGGACACGGTCGCCTGGTTCACCGAGAACGGCGGCCTCAGCCGCGAGAACGGCGACCGCTTCCGTCAGCGCCTGCTGGGCGTCGGCGGCTCGAAGGACCCGCTGGAGGCCTACCGCGACTTCCGCGGACGGGACGCGGTGATCGAGCCGCTGCTCGAGCGCCGGGGGCTCGCCGGCTGATTTTCCGGCCCTAGTCCTCTCCCCGCGCTCTGCCATACGCTGAGGCCAGCGCGGGGAGGGGTACCGGATGACGTCGACTGTTCCTGAGCGGGAGGAGTCGCCGCTGCGGCTGCTGCTGGCGTTCAGCATCCCGGCCCTGCTGATCGGCGTGGTGTCTGCGCTGGTGCTCTGGGCCCTGGACGAGGCGGCCGCTCTGCTGCAGACCGGCCTGTGGTCCTGGCTGCCGTCGCTGCTGCACCTCGACGCGGACTCCGGCTGGTGGATCTTCACGGTCCTGACGTTCACGGGCGTGGCCGTCGGGCTCGCGGTCTGGCTGCTGCCCGGGCACGCGGGGCCAGACTCCGCGACCACGGAGCTCGTCTCGACGCCCATGAAGCTCACCGCTCTCCCCTCGCTGATGCTGGCGACCGTGCTCTCGCTCGCCGGTGGCGTCAGCCTGGGACCGGAGAACCCGATCATCGCCATCAACGCGAGTCTGCTGGTCGCCGTCGTCGCACGGCTCTGGAAGACGGTGCCTGCCCAGGTCGTGCTGCTGGTCGCCGCGGCGGGCACGATCGGCGCGATGTTCGGCACGCCCGTCGCGGCTGCTCTGGTGTTCACCGGGGTGGTCGCCGCGGCCAAGGGTCCCGGTGTGCTGTGGGACCGGCTGTTCCTCCCGTTGGTCGCCGCAGGGAGCGGGTCGCTCACGATGCAGCTCCTGCAGCATCCGCAGTTCGGCATCCCGTTGCCCGCCTACGGCGCCCTCACACCGCCGGACGTGCTCGCCGCGCTGGTGGTCGCGATCCTGGCCACGGGGATCGGCCTGCTCGGCGCGTGGGTGTTCCCGACCGTGCACCGCCTGTTCCACACGCTCCGGCATCCGCTGCTGATGACGGCGGCGGGCGGCATCGTCCTCGGGCTGCTCGGCGCGCTCGGCGGCCCGATCACGCTGTTCAAGGGCCTGGAGCAGATGGGCGAGCTGGTGTCCCATCGCAGCGAGTACTCGGCGTCGGCGCTGCTCGGGATCCTCGCCGTGAAGCTCGTCGCGTTGCTGGTCTCGGCGGGCTCCGGCTTCCGCGGCGGCCGCATCTTCCCCGCGGTGTTCCTCGGCGCGGCGGTGGGGCTGCTGGCGACGGCCGTCGTCCCGAGCATCCCGCCGGTGATCGCGGTGGGCGCCGGCGTCTTCGGCTTCACGTTCGCGATCTCACGCGACGGGTGGATCGCGATCTTCATCGCCCTCGCCGTCACCCAGAACGCGACCATTCTGCCGCTGCTCTGCCTGCTCATCCTGCCCACCTGGCTGATGATCACCAAGGCGCCCCAGATGCTCATCCGCACTCCGAACGAACCAGCAGCGCAGGCCGGAGTCGGCTAGTCACGTCGCTCCGGAATCTCCGTCCGAACGGAGAAACCGTCGCACGGCAGCCGAAACACCGTCCGAACGGAGAATCGGCGCGGCGTGTCGCCAGAATCTCCTCCGCAACGGAACCGGCTGTTACGCCGACTTCTCCTCGCGCCGCGGGCGGTGCGGGACGATCGTCGGCGCCGCGTTCTCGAGCACCGCTTCGCGGGTCACGACGACACGGGCGACCTCAGCGCTCGACGGCACCTCGAACATGATGGGCCCGAGGACCTCTTCCATGATCGCGCGCAGTCCGCGGGCGCCGGTCTTGCGGAGGACCGCGAGGTCGGCGATCGCTTCGAGGGCGGGCTGCTCGAAGTCGAGCTGAACTCCGTCGAGTTCGAACATGCGCTGGTACTGCCGCACCAGGGCGTTCTTCGGCACCGTGAGGATCTGCATCAGCGCATCCTGGTCCAGCGGCGTGACCGTGGTCACGACAGGCAGACGGCCGATGAACTCCGGGATGAGCCCGAACTTGTGCAGGTCTTCCGGCAGCACCTCGCTGAACAGGTTGACGTCGTCGCCCTTCGAGTGCAGTGGGGCGCCGAAGCCGATGCCCTTCTTGCCCGCACGCTGGGAGATGATGTCTTCCAGTCCGGCGAACGCACCGGCCACGATGAAGAGCACATTCGTGGTGTCGATCTGGATGAACTCCTGATGCGGGTGCTTGCGGCCGCCCTGCGGCGGGACGGAAGCCACCGTGCCCTCGAGGATCTTGAGCAGCGCCTGCTGCACGCCCTCTCCTGACACGTCGCGCGTGATCGACGGGTTCTCGGCCTTGCGGGCGATCTTGTCGACCTCGTCGATGTAGATGATGCCCGTCTCTGCCCGCTTGACGTCGTAGTCCGCGGCCTGGATGAGCTTCAGCAGGATGTTCTCGACGTCCTCGCCGACATAGCCCGCCTCAGTGAGGGCTGTCGCGTCGGCGACGGCGAACGGCACGTTGAGCCGCTTCGCCAGCGTCTGTGCCAGATAGGTCTTGCCGCAGCCCGTCGGGCCGATCAGCAGGATGTTGCTCTTGGCGATCTCGACGTCGTCCATCGCGTCCGCCGAGGTGATCGACGACTTGGCGCGAACGCGCTTGTAGTGGTTGTAGACAGCCACCGCCAGTGCGCGCTTCGCGGCCTCCTGGCCGATGACGTACTCCTCGAGGAACCCGAAGATCTCCTTGGGCTTCGGCAGGTCGAACTCGCCCGCCGCCTCTTCGCCTGCTTCGGCGAGTCGCTCTTCGATGATCTCGTTGCACAGCTCGACGCACTCGTCGCAGATGTACACGCCCGGTCCGGCGATCAGTTGCTGGACCTGCTTCTGGCTCTTGCCGCAGAAGGAACACTTGAGCAGATCGGCGCTTTCCCCGATGCGTGCCATCCCTCTCCCCTCCTTCTCAGGGTCTTTCCCGTCGAGCCTAACCTGTGGAAGCGACATTGGCGCGCACCTGGCCGCATTTGGTCACGCGCGCCACGCGCATCCCGTTCTGCTTACAGCAGATGGCGGAAGTAGCGCCCTGGCGCGTCGAGGAACGACCGCCAGTGCTGCACGATCTCCAGCTTCTCCCAGGTGCTCGTCCTCATGCCCCACTCGCCCACTTCCAGGATGCGCGCCCCCGGCAGCGCGGCGAGGATCGGCGAGTGTGTCGCGCACAGCACCTGCGTGCCGCGATCGACCATCTCGTTGAGGTTCGCCAGCCAGCGCAGCGACGACTCGAATGACAGCGCGGCCTCCGGCTCGTCGAGGCAGACCAGCCCGGCGACGTACTGCGGGTGGTTGAGCTTGTTCTCCAGCAGGTCGTTGAACGACTCGCCGTGGCTCAGGGAGTGCAGGTGCCTGTCCGGGCTGTCCGGCAGCGCTTCGAGGTAGGAGTAGTAGCCGTGCATGGTCTCCGCTCGCAGGAAGAACCCCCAGCGCGGCGCCGACGGGCTGCGCTCGACCATCAGCCAGTCGCCGAGCGGCGACTCGCTCGGGCGCGTCGAGTGCGATCCCTGGTTGCTCCCGCCCTCCGGCGGCAGGCCGTACGCGGCCGCGATGCCCTCCACGATGGTGGACTTGCCGCTGCCGTTCTCCCCCACCAGGAACGTCACGCCGGGCGCGAGTTCCAGACCGGTGCGGAGGAGCTGCGCGACCGCCGGGATGTTCGCCGGCCACGCATCCGGATCGTATGCGGCGTCGGCGTATGCCCTGACACGGCGAACGGGGCGACCGTCGTCCAGACGATCGCCCCATTCGTTCATCGCAGCAGGCTCGGGATGCTGTCTTACTTGACCAGCGCCGGGAGCGTCTTGCGGCTCGTCAGCACCTGGTCGATCAGGCCGTACTCCAGGGCCTCGGCCGCCGACAGGATCTTGTCGCGGTCGATGTCCTTGTTGACCTGCTCCTGCGAACGGTTCGAGTGGCGCGCGAGCGTCTCCTCGAGCCAGACGCGCATCCGCATGATCTCGTTCGCCTGGATCTCGATGTCGGACGCCTGCCCCTGACCGGCCTCGCCGACGGCGGGCTGGTGGATGAGGATACGGGCGTTGGGCAGCGCGAGACGCTTTCCCGGGCTTCCCGCGGCCGTCAGCACGGCCGCGGCGGATGCCGCCTGACCGAGCACGACCGTCTGGATCTGCGGGCGGATGTACTGCATCGTGTCGTAGATCGCCGTCATCGCGGTGAACGAGCCACCGGGCGAGTTGATGTACATGACGATGTCGCGGTCCGGGTCCTGGCTCTCGAGCACGAGGAGCTGGGCCATGATGTCGTCGGCCGATGCGTCGTCCACCTGCACGCCGAGGAAGATGATGCGGTCCTCGAACAGCTTGGCGTACGGGTCCTGGCGCTTGTAGCCGTACGCCGTGCGCTCTTCGAAGCTCGGGAGGATGTAGCGCGAGCCGGGAGCCTGGACCCCGTTGAACGCTTGACCGCCGAAGTTGGGGATGTTCATGTCGATTCCTATTCCTTCCGAGGTCTTACTTCTCGTCCGCGGTTCCGCCGCCGCCGACGACCTCGGTCGCCGTCTCACGGATGTGGTCGACGAAACCGTACTCGAGGGCCTCCTGCGCGGTGAACCAGCGGTCGCGGTCACCGTCCGCGTTGATCTGCTCGACGCTCTTGCCCGTCTGGGCCGCCGTGATCTCCGCGAGGCGCTTCTTCATGTCGAGGATGAGCTGCGCCTGAGTCTGGATGTCGCTCGCGGTGCCGCCGAAGCCGCCGTGCGGCTGGTGCAGCAGGACGCGTGCGTTCGGGGTGATGTACCGCTTGCCCTTGGTGCCTGCGGTGAGGAGCAACTGCCCCATCGATGCCGCCATGCCGATGCCGACGGTGACGATGTCGTTCGGGACGAACTGCATGGTGTCGTAGATGGCCATGCCGGCCGTGATCGACCCACCGGGCGAGTTGATGTAGAGGTAGATGTCGCGCTGAGCGTCCTCCGCGGCGAGGAGAAGCAGCTTTGCGGCGATCTCGTTCGCGTTCTCATCCCGGACCTCGGACCCGAGCCAGATGATGCGGTCCTTCAGCAGTCGGTCAAAAACACTGGGTTGCATGCCCATGTCGGCCATGTGTCGCTCCATTTCCTTGTCGCTTCGAACATGAATCTATCGGAGCCCGTGATGCATTTCCGGCCTGTTCGCCGTGGGCAGACGAGTGCGGCGTGTGTCGGGCGGTGCGTGCAGGTCTGTGCGTGCCGGGCGGCGCGCCGATCAACTCAGGGCGAGCATCGCCACGCCGCCGAGCACCACGACGGCTCCCGCCATCCGCTGTGCGGGCTTCGGTTCGCGGAGGATCAGCCACCCGGCCAGGCTCACGAGCACAACGCTGAGCTCCCGCGCAGGGGCGACGAGCGACACCGGAGCGAGCTGCACAGCGCTCAGCACCAGGATGTACGACAACGGAGACAGCACGCCGACGACGACCACCTGCCAGCGGAACCGCCGCCACACCGCCACGACCTCCGCGCTGCGCCGGAGGAGCACGGGCGCGAGCAGCACCACCTCGCCGAGGCTGCAGCCCACCATGAACGCGACCGGCGAGACGCCGAGGTCGTTGACCGTGAACGCATCCCACAGCGTGTAGACGGCGATCGTGACGCCGGTGAGCAGGCCGTAGAGGATGCCGGGTCCGAGCATCCCGCGCATTCCGAGCATCCCGCGCATCCCGCGCATCCCCGCACCGTGCATCCCGCGCAGGCCCGGCCGTCCCGTGCTGAGCCCGATGCCGACGATGCCGGCCACCACCACGGCCGCCCCCGCCAGGGCGAGCGCCGATGGATGCTCGTGGAACAGCACGATCGCGAACACCACGGACAGCAGCGGCCCCGTCCCCCGCGCCATCGGGTACACCACCGAGATGTCGCCGTGCGCATACCCGCGCTGCAGCACCCACATGTACCCGACGTGGATGACCGCGGACACGCCGGAGCCGAGGAGCATCCAGCGCAGATCGGCGCCGTTGATCGCAAGGTCGACCCCCGCGATCGGCAGCCACAGCACCGTGGATGCGATGGCGCCGAGCAGGATGAACGGCAACCCGCTGGCGCTCGCCCGCTTGGAGGCGAGATTCCAGGTGGCGTGCGCGAAAGCGGCGATCACGACGAGGGACAGGGCGACGGGCGACACAGGATCCTTTCGTTCGCCGCGATGGCACGGCGAAGGGATCCTCCGGGCTTTTGTCCTGTCAGATGACGGCGGCGCTGTGCGCTGCCGTGGTGCCGCTCGGACCAGACCTCCCGCGAACTCCTCCGGGGAACGGAACCCTAGGCACTGTCGAGGTCAACGCTACCGGGTGGTGAGGTCGCGCGCATAGTTCGCGACCGCGCGTCGGTACAGCGGGAGGTGTGGCGCGAGGGCGCCGACCGCCACCGCCTCGTCGTGCTTGCCCAGGTCGTGCAGGGCGAGGGCGAGGAATGCGCGTGCCGCATCCGCCAGTTCGTGCTCGGGATGCGCGGCCAGCTCCGCGCGCAGCAGTTCCACGCTCTCCCCCGCCCTACCGAGGTTGCGGAGGGTGCTCGCGAGCTGGATGACGGCTCGAGCCCGCTGCGGGTCGGCGAGACCGCCGGCGATGGATGCGCGGTAGAGCGGCTCGGCGTCGGCCTCGCGCCCGGCGTAATCGCGCGCGCCGGCGGCCTCGAAGAGCGCGGAGGGGTCGCCTGTCGGACGCGCGGCGACCAGTGCGTCGATGCGCGCGACGGTCTCCTCGTCGGAGGTCTCGGCCGCCGCATCCCACACCGCGTCGACCCTGTGCTGCCACTCGTCCATGGTTCCTCCCTCGGCCGTCACATCTAATGGACCATCTGCTGGTCCCGAATTGCCGCGTATCCACGCGTTGGTGCGGCAATTCGGGACCACTCGCTCGCGGGTACGCGAAAGGCCGGGCACTGTGTGCCCGGCCCGCGCGTGTGGTGCTACTTCTTCTCGGTAGCTGCCTTCTTCTTGGGAGCAGCCTTCTTCTTGGGCTTCTCGTCGGCCGGAGCCTCGTCAGCAGCGGCAGCCTCGTCGGCGGCCTCGTCAGCAGCGGCGGTCTCGGTCTCGGCGTCGGTCTCGGCGTCTTCCGGCGTGATGGTGAACTCGCTGAGGTCGACCTTCTTGCCGTTCGAGTCGACGACCTCGGCGCGGCTGAGGACGATGGTGAGGGCCTTGTTGCGGGCGACCTCTCCGACCATCGACGGGATCTGGCCGTTCTCGCTGAGGATCTTCACGAACTCGTTCGGGTCCATGCCGTACTGGGCGGCGCCCTGGATGAGGTACTGGCTCAGCTCGTCCTGATTGACCTTGACGTCTTCGACGCGGGCGATCTCGTCGAGCAGGATCTGGGTGCGGAAGGTCTTCTCGCTGGACTCGGCGACCTCTGCGCGGTGCACGTCGTCTTCGAGGCGGTTCTCCTGCTCGAGGTGGCGGTGCACCTCGTCCTCGACGAGCTGGGTCGGGACGGGGATCTCGACGAGGCCGAGAAGCTGCTCCAGAAGCTGGTCGCGTGCGGCGGTGCCCTGACCGAAGGTCTTGGAGCGCTCGACCTGCTCGCGCACGCTCTCGCGCAGCTCGGCGATCGTGTCGAACTCGCTGGCGATCTGCGCGAAGTCGTCGTCCGCTTCCGGAAGCTCGCGCTCCTTCACGGCGGTGAGGGTCACGGTGATCTGCGCGTTCTCACCCTCGTGGTCTCCACCCATGAGCGGAGCCTCGAACGTGGTGGTCTCACCGGCGGTGAGCGTGTCGAGCGCCTCGTCGATGCCCTCGATGAGCTCGCCGGAGCCGATCTCGTAGGAAATGCTGTTGGCGGTGTCGACCTCTTCGTCACCGATCACGGCGACGAGGTCGATCTGCGCGAAGTCGCCCTTCTTGGCGGGACGGTCGACGGTGACGAGCGTGCCGAAGCGGCTGCGCAGGCTGTCGAGCTCCTGGTCGACGTCCGCGTCGGAGATGTCTGCTGCGTCGACCGTGATCTTCAGGTCGTTGTAGGGCGGGAGCTCGATCTCGGGGCGCACATCCACCTCGATGGTGAGCAGCAGGTCGCCCGAGAAGTCCTTCTCGTTGGGCCACTCGGTGATGTCGGCCTCCGGGCGTCCGAGCGGACGAACGTCGTTCTCGTCCACGGCCTGACGGTAGAACCCGTCGAGCCCCTCGTTGACGGCGTGCTCGAGGACGGCGGCCTTGCCGACCCGCTGGTCGATGATCGCCGGCGGAACCTTGCCCTTGCGGAAGCCCGGGATGTTGACCTGCTCAGCGATGTGCTCGTAAGCGTGCTTGATAGACGGCTTGAGCTCCTCCGGCGTCACCGAGATGGTGAGCTTGGTGCGAGTGGGGCTCAGCTTTTCGACCGTGGTCTTCACGTTGTTGGCTTCTCCTGATAATTGAAACGATGTTCTCGTCGGACATGACTGGTCGGGGCGACAGGATTCGAACCTGCGACCTCCCGCTCCCAAAGCGGGCGCTCTAGCCAAGCTGAGCTACGCCCCGGGTTCGTTGCCACAACCCGCCCGGTCCGTTACCACGACGCGAACAAACGCGCCGGGGGCGAAAGACCACGCACGAGTCTACTGCACGCGCGTACATCGCCGCGCGCCGCCACCGTGACCACCGCGCGGCGCTGGCGTGGCGGTCGGAACCGGGCCCGAACCTGTACTACGATGTTCTGGTGCCCATCGCGAGATGGGAACGGGGATGTAGCTCAATGGTAGAGCCTCAGTCTTCCAAACTGATTACGCGGGTTCGATTCCCGTCATCCCCTCTCTAGAGGCGTTCTGACTGAGTTCACGCCGTCGTGTCCACACGGTTCTCCACAGCCAGCGCGCCTCGCGTCCACGAGACGCCAGTATCTGCGTCGCGAATCACGGTTTAGCCGCAGTTACTGGTATCTCGTCGTGGGCGGGGCCGCATCCACGCACGTGCGAAGCGGCCGGTCCCTGTAAAGGGAACCGACCGCTTCGCACGTGCACAGCGCGGCGGGACTACTCCGTCCCCACCGCCTTGTCGGCCGCGTCGCGGGCTCCATCGATCTGCGACTCGAACTTGCCTCCCGTGACCTTGTTGGCCGCGTCGGCGACGCCGTCGAGGAGCTTGTCGCTGATGTCTTCGGCCTGCTCGCTCTTCAGAGCGTTCTTGACCTGGTCGCTGTCGAGGAACTCTTTCGCCTTGTTGGTGATGTCGTCCAGTCCGGCCATGGGGCACCTACTTTCATCCGAGGGATCGAAGTGCCTTCATTCTGGTGCCGCTGTCCGCGCACGGCAAGCGTCAGCGCCGCCTCCGCGCCGCGTCAGCGCTGCAGGAACGCCAGCACCGCCAGCACCCGGCGGTGGTCGTCTCCCGAATCCTCCAGGGCGAGCTTCTGGAAGATCGACGTCACGTTCTTCTCCACCGCTCCCACGCCGATCACCAGCCGCTGGGCGATTCCCGCGTTCGTCCTGCCCTCGGCCATCAACTGCAGCACCTCGCGTTCGCGCGGTGTCAGCGACTCCAGCGGGTTGGTGCGCCGCACGAGAAGTTCCCGCACCACCTGGGGGTCGAGGACCGTGCCTCCGTCTGCGACGCGGGTGACCGCATCCCGCAGCTCGTCAAGGGAGGCGATGCGGTCTTTCAGCAGGTAGCCTGTGCCGCCCTGGCCGCTCGCGAGGAGTTCCTGGGCGTATGTGCCCTCGACGTACTGACTGAGCAACAGCACGCCGATCTCCGGATGCGTGGCCCGCAGCGCGAGCGCGGCGCGCACGCCCTCGTCGCGGAAGGTCGGCGGCATCCGCACGTCGAGCACCGCCACGTCCGGGGCGAGCGAGCCGACAGCCGCGAGGAGCGCATCCGCGTCTCCGTAGGCGCCGACCGTCTCGAAACCGGCCTCGTCGAACAGGCGCACCAGGCCTTCGCGCAGCAGCACGGAGTCGTCGGCGATGACCAGGCGAAGGCTGGTGCGGTCACTCGGAGTCACCCCACCAGCCTAGAGCCGGCAAGTGGGGCGGCGGCAAGCGGGGCGGCGGGAAAGCGCGGCGGCGGCAAGCGCGGCGGCGGCAAGCGCGGCGGCGGCGCGCACCCAGTGGATGCACGCCGCCGCCAGCACGTCGCTCCCTACACCGGGATGCGGGCCCCGATCCGCGTCGGCCCGCCCGCCGGGCTGTCCACCACGAACTCGCCGCGCAGCCCGCGCACCCGCTCGTCGAGGCCCGCGAGCCCGTGGCCTGCGACCGCGGACGCTCCCCCGGAGCCGTTGTCCGTCAGCCACACGCTCAGCCACGCCGCCCCGGTCGCCTGGTCGACCGTGCGGTCGAGGAACAGCCGCGCCTCCGTCGCACCGGAGTGCTTCGCGAGGTTCGCGGACAGTTCGGCGGCAACGAAGTACACGCTGCGTTCCAGCTCGGGCGAGAACCGTGTGCCAGGCTGCAGCGTCGACTCCACCCGCAGCGGGATGGGGCTGCGCGCTGCGAGCGAGTCGACCGCGGCGACGAGTCCCCTGTCCTGCAGGATCGGCGGGGCGAAGCCGCGGGACAGCGCACGCAGCTCCTCCAGGGTGTCGTGCGCCTGCTGGCCGGCCTCCGCGAGGATGGCGCGGGCAGCGTCCGGGTCGTCGTCGAGTTTGCGCTCTGCGGCCGCGATGTCCATCTGCAGCCGGACGAGCCGCTGCTGCGGGCCGTCGTGGAGGTCCCGTTCCAGCCGGCGCAGGGCCTGGTCCTCGGCGACGACGGCTGCACCACGGGATGCGGACAGGTCTGCCACCTCTCGCTGCAGCGCCTCGGAACGCCACGCCCCGAGCATCCCCTGAGCGATGACCCCGTGCAGCGCGGTCAGGCCGCGGGTGACGAAGGGCAGGGTGACGGCGAAGACGACACCGACGATGAGTTCGAGGATCGCGTCGCCGACGCGCGGGTCGAAGGTCGAGTGGATGCCGAACGTCCAGTCGGCGACGACGCGGGAGAGGAAGAAGTCGCGGTCGCCGTTCGGGATGAACCGCTCCCAGAACCACGCCGTCAGTCCGCCGAGGGCGATAGACGCCCAGACGACGGTGAGCGTCCACGAGACGATGCTGACGATCGGGTTGATGATCAGGGTGTGCAGCAGGTACAGCCAGTAGTGGCCATTGACGAACGGCCCGAACATCGCGCGCCAGAAGGTCTGCGGCCGGTTCGGCTCCGTCCACTGCGGCTCGGCGATCGCCGGGCGACCGGCCCAGCGCAGGCGCACGATCTCCAGCGTTCCGAAGGCGCGGACGACGTAGAAGGCGGCGATCAGCACGAACAGCCCGACATAGATGACGATGGTGCCGACGCCGGTCCAGAACAGGGTCAGGCCGACGGACATGCCGACGATCGCGATGGGCATGGTCAGCAGCAGGAATCCCAGCTCGCGCGGAACGCCGCGCCAGAGGGCGCCGTAGCCCCGCCGGGGAGCTGTGGATGCGGTCGGCCGCAGGTCGGGGGTGCTCACAGCATCCAGAGTGCCAGATGTCGCGGCGGCGCGGACGGGAGGGGTGTCGGTGCTCATGGTGTGGTCTCCTTCGTGTTCCTCCAGCCTCCCGAAGCCGCGCCGTCGCAGGTATCGGGCGGCCGCCCGAACCGGTGCGGGGGTTATCCCACCCTTAGTTAGCGGAGGCTCAGCTTCGTTGCGGAATTCTCGTGGACGCGTAGCGTTGTCACCAGTCAGCAGAAAGGACGCCAACCCATGACGGACATCGCCGCAACCCAGAGTGTTTCGAACCCCGACGTCGCCGCCGGAGTCGCCCAGTTCCTGAGCCCCGTGGTCATCGACCTCACCGCCCTCGTCGTCAACGGCAAGCAGGCCCACTGGCATGTGCGCGGAGCCAACTTCATCGGCGTGCACGAGCTGCTCGACGTCATCGTCGACCACGCCCAGGAGTGGGCGGACCTCGCCGCGGAGCGCATCGTCGCTCTCGGCCTTCCCGTCGACGCCCGCCTCGGCACGGTCGCTGCCAAGACAAGCACGACCGAGCTCACCGCGGGCTTCCGCCAGTCGAACGACACCATCGCCGAGGTCATCGGCCAGATCGATGCGGCTCTCGCCAATGTGAACGCCGCCGTCAAGGAGCTCGACGAACTCGACCAGACCAGCCAGGACATCGCCATCGAGATCGCGCGCGGCCTCGACAAGGACCGCTGGTTCCTGTTCGCGCACATCAGCAAGTAGCGCGAAGCCGCCCGCGGCTCACGCGCACGGAACGGCCCTGGATCGCCCGACGATCCGGGGCCGTTCCGCGTCCCGGGATGCGACGGCACGACGAGATGCCAGGAACTGCGAGCGCGCGCGGCGTGGTGGCCGCAGTTGCCGGCATCTCGTGACCGGCGCCGTGCGTGACGCAACCGGCCGGCTACGCCCAGGCGAGCGTGTCGTGCGTGAAGCGCCCGGCCAGCAGCGTCGCCACCACGGGCATCCCGCGCAGCTCGGCGGCCAGGCAGGTGAACGGGTCGGCGTCGAGCACGGCGATGTCGGCGGGCTCGCCCACGCGGATGCTCGACCGGGTGGATGCGCGAAGTGCCGCCTCCCTGGACAGCGCCTGCTCCGGGTGCCACGGCGCCCTGCCGTCGCGTGAGCGGGTGACGGCGGCCGACAGCGCGATCCACGGGTCGAGCGGCGCGACGGGCGCGTCGGAGCCGAACGCGATGGCGGCGCCGGAGGCGTGCAGCTCTGCCAGCGGGAACGCGCGGTCGGTGCGACCAGCCCAGAGGGCGTCCGCGACGTCACGGTCATCCATCGCGTGCTCCGGCTGGACGCTCGCCGTGACGCCGAGCCGGGCGAAGCGCGGAACGTCGGCGACCGAGACCAGTTGCGCGTGCTCGATCCGTCCACGGCAGCCGACCGCCTCGAAAGCGTCCAGCGCCAGCGTGTTCGCGCGGTCGCCGATGGCGTGAACGGTCGGCTCGATGCCGCTGGAGGATGCGCGGCGCATCCACTGGACGAGTTCGGCGTTGGTGAGGTTGGCGACGCCGTGGCCGCCATCCGGGTACGCGTCCACGCACAGCGCGGTGCGCGTGTTGAGAGAGCCGTCGCTGATGATCTTCGCCGGACCCACCGTGAGCAGGCCATCGGTGCCGTCGACGATGTCGCCCGTGCGCAGACCGGCCGCGATGGCGCGCTCCAGGTCGTCCGGGTAGGTCCCGAACTCGACCCGCAGCGCCGCGCCCGAACCGGTGGATGCGCCCGAACCGGTGGATGCGGACCACGCCGCCATCCTGCGCTGCCAGACCTCGAGGTTCCAGCCGTACTCGAGGTCGACGATCCCCACCACGCCGCGCGCCGCGGCCTCAGCAGCCGCCTCGGCGGCCCACCGGTCGACGGTGGCGTCGTCGGCCGCGGCGAGCATGGTGGTGACGGCGAAGCTCGCGTCCTCGCGCAACACGGCCGCGGACGGGTCGTCTGCGGTGCCGGGCGCGAACCGGCGTGCCGCCGCCGTGCTCAGCCACGAGCAGTGCAGGTCGCCGGCGATCAGGACCACAGCGCGGCCGTCCGCCGCCGCATCCAGGAGCTCGCGGGTGGGCTGATCGGTCCAGAGCGCGTCGTGGAACCCGAAGCCGACCAGCGGCTCCGCCTGCGCGCGCTCCGCGTCCTCCGCCGCGATGCGGGCGCGCACGAGGTCGGCCGCCTCCGCCGCCGACCTCGCACGCGACAGGTCGAGCCGCCTGGCGGTCTGCGCCCACTGGGTGAAGTGCACGTGCTGGTCCCACAGCCCGGGCACGATCCACCTGCCGTCGAGTCGCACCCGCCGAACGGCCTCCCCGGAACCTGCTTCCCGCACAGGCGCAGTGCCGACGTCGCCGACGGCCGCGATCGCCCCGTCGCGCAGCAGCACGTCGTGCTCGCCGTCCACGCCGGGCAGGCGTGCGCCGGAGAGGAGCAGCGGTTCCTGTCCCGGAGCCCGCGCCGCGCGCCGCGACCCCGGCGGGCTCGTCGGCACGCTCCCCTGCCGCGTCACCGCGCCGCGCGCATCCGGTCGTGCACCCTGCGCATCTCCGCGGCCAGGTCGCGGCTGGCGTAGACGCCGTCGCCTTCGAGCTCTCCGATGATCCTGTCGACCGTATCGGCCGGCTTGTTCTGGCTGAGCTTGCTCTTCGCGACGATCTTCGATGGCGTCAGGCGCATCCCGACCGTGCCGGAGGAGATGCGCTGCGCGTACGCCGCATCGCCCGGTGCGGCGAGCATCCGGCGCGGTTCTGGCACCCTGTCCTCGAAGTGGTCGACCAGTCTGCCGAGCACCTCGAAGTTCTCCTCGTCGCTGAGGATCTCCGGCACGCCGCTCAGGTGCGCCGCCGTGAAGTTCCAGGTGGGCACGGCGGGGTTCGCGTCGTACCAGCCGGGCGAGATGTAGCCGTGCGGACCCTGCACCACCACGAGGATCTCGTGCTGCCCGAGCTCGTGCAGCAGATCGTCCGGGCGCCCGACGTGCGTGACGATGGACAGCTCGTCGCGCGTCTCGTCCACCAGGATCGGGTAGTGCGAGGCGACCAGCCCCTCCGCGGTGTCGCTCACGATCGTCGCCCACGGGTTCAGGCGGATCAGCCGCTTGATCTCCTCCACGTCGGCGAGGGCGAAGCTCGGGTTCTGTCTCATCGTCGGTCTCCGGTCGGGGTCAGCGGGATCAGCGCGGCCGGCACTGTCAGCGGGGTCAGGCCTGGTCCTTCGGGCACCAGTACAGTTTGCGCCCTCCCAGCAGCTCCATCACGATGTGCGTTCCGCACACCCGGCACGGCAGGCCCTCGCGCTTGTACACCCAGTGCCGGTCTTCGCGGCTCGCCATCGCCTTGCGATAGCTCTCGGGGTCGAGGTCGTCCATGGTCATCATCTGACCGGTCTCGACGCCGATCCGCAGCAGCGTCGCCCAGTCGCGCCAGAGGGCCCGGGCCGTGTCCTCCTGCACCAGCTTGCCCGGGGTGTGCGGGTTGAGGCGGGCGCGGAACAGCAACTCTGCCCGGTAGACGTTGCCGATGCCGGCCACGACGTTCTGGTCCATCAGCAGCAGAGCGATCGAGGTCTGCTTCTTCCGGACGGCCGAGACGAAACGGTCCTCCGCCGCCTGGTCGTGCTGCAGGAGAGGATCGGGGCCGAGTTTGGCGATCACCGCATCCACCTGCGCAGGGTCGAGGACTTCGCACGCGGTCGGTCCGCGCAGGTCGGCGACAGCGGTGTCGCTCAGGAGGCGCACCCGCACCTGCCCGATGGGCTCCGGCGGGAACGTGGTGATCTCGTCCTCCACCTTCTCCGACTCCGCCATGCGCAGCCGCGTGCGCCTCGGAGCTCCGATGCTCTGCAGGGAGTTCTCGCCCGCGTCGTCGAGCACCGTTCCGCGCTGGTTGGTCTGCCCCATCCGGCCGTTCGCCGCCGCGATGGTCGGGTCGACGCTGATGTCGCCCGCGAAGTCCCACGCCCCGTAGATGCCCAGGTGGATGCGCAGCCAGAGCCCGTTGTCGAACTCCAGGAACATCTGCTTGCCCACCGCGCGGGCGTCGGTCATCACCTGACCGTCGATACGCGAAGCCCCCTCGGCGAACCGCCCCTGCGGCGACGACACGGCGATGCGGTGCCCGACGAAGTTGGTGGCGAACTGGCGGGCGATGCGATGGACGGAGTGACCCTCGGGCATCAGTGATCCACGTTCTTGCCCGCGATGTCTCCCGTCGCCTCGAACTCGGCGAGCTGGGCGATGCGTCGGACGTGCCGCTCCTCCAGCGAGAAGGGCTCGGCGATGAACACGTCGATGAAGCGCGTCGCCTCCTCGACCGTGTGCTGCCTGGCGCCGATGGAGATGACGTTGGCGTCGTTGTGCTGACGGGCGAGCTGCGCCGTGCTCTCGTTCCAGACGAGGGCGGCACGGGCGCCGATCACCTTGTTGGCCGCGATCTGCTCGCCGTTGCCAGAGCCGCCGAAGACCACGCCGAGCGCCTCGACGCCCGCCTGCTGGTCGGCGACGACCGCCTTGGCCGCGTTGATGCAGAACGCGGGGTAGTCGTCGATCGGGTCGTAGCTCTGCGGGCCGTGGTCGACGACGTCGTGACCGGCCTCCGCGAGGTGGGCCTGAAGGTGGGTGCTGAAGTCCAGACCGGCGTGGTCGGTGGCGATGTGGATGCGCATGGGACCAGTTTAGGGAGAGCCACCGACGCCGCAGGACCCTCCGCCGCCGATGCGTCTAGGGTTGTCCACGGACACAATCCGTCGAATCTTCAAGGAGTCAGCGTTGCCAGGAGAAAACCTCACCCGCGTCGAAGCCCAGGAGCGTGCATCGCTCGTCAGCACCAACTCGTACGAGGTCGCCCTCGACCTGACGACGGGGCCGGAGACGTTCCTCAGCACCACCACCGTGCGCTTCGACGCAGAAGAGGGATCGTCGACGTTCATCGACGCGATCACCCGCACGGTCCACTCTGTGACGCTCAACGGCGTCGAGCTCGACCCTGCACAGGTCAGTGACGGCGTGCGCATCCAGTTGGACGGCCTCGAGGCGCAGAACGAGCTGACCGTCGTCGCCGACGCGATCTACACCAACACCGGCGAGGGACTGCACCGCTTCGTCGACCCCGTCGACGGCGAGGTGTACCTCTACAGCCAGTTCGAGGTGCCGGACTCGCGCCGCATGTTCGCCGTGTTCGAGCAGCCCGACCTCAAGGCGGAGTTCACCTTCACCGTCACCGCTCCGGCGCACTGGGCCGTCGTGAGCAACTCCCCCACCCCGGAGCCCACCGACGCCGGCGACGGCACGAAGACCTGGGCGTTCGCGCCCACCAGCCGCATCTCCTCGTACATCACCGCGCTCATCGCGGGCCCGTACGAGTCGGTGCACAGCGAGCTCACCAGCCGCGACGGCCGCGTCATCCCGCTCGGCGTCTACGCCCGCAAGTCGCTGGCCGAGTACCTGGATGCCGACTACATCTTCGAGAAGACCCGCCAGGGCTTCGCGTTCTACGAGGAGAAGTTCGACTACGCGTACCCGTTCGAGAAGTACGACCAGCTCTTCGTCCCCGAGTTCAACGCCGGCGCGATGGAGAACGCGGGAGCGATCACGTTCACCGAGACCTATGTCTTCCGCTCGAAGGTGACCGACGCCATCAAGGAGCGCCGCGTCGTCACGATCCTGCACGAGCTCGCCCACATGTGGTTCGGCGACCTGGTCACGATGAAGTGGTGGAACGACCTCTGGCTGAACGAGTCGTTCGCCGAGTACGCATCCACTCTGGCCACCGCTGAGGCCACCGAGTGGCACGAGGCGTGGACGACGTTCGCCGCGATGGAGAAGAGCTGGGCGTACAAGCAGGACCAGCTTCCGTCGACGCACCCGATCGTCGCGACCATCAACGACCTCGAAGACGTGCAGGTCAACTTCGACGGCATCACGTACGCCAAGGGCGCATCCGTGCTCAAGCAGCTCGTGGCGTGGGTCGGCCAGGACGACTTCCTCGCCGGTGTCGCCCAGTACTTCAAGAAGCACGCGCACTCGAACACCGAGCTGCGCGACCTGCTCGTCGAGCTGGAGGCCACGAGCGGCCGCGACCTGACCGACTGGTCGGAGAAGTGGCTGGAGACCGCCGGCGTCAACACCCTCCGACCGGAGATCCAGGTGGATGCCGACGGCGTCATCACCTCGTTCGCCGTGCTGCAGACCGCGGCGGCCGACTACCCCACCATCCGCCCGCACCGCCTCGCCATCGGGTTCTACAATCTGTTCGACGGCCGTCTGGTGCGCGACCACCGCGTCGAACTCGACGTCGACGGTGAGCGCACCGACGTCGCCGAGCTCGTCGGCCTCGCCCGCCCCGCCCTCGTGCTGCTGAACGACGACGACCTCGCATACGCGAAGATCCGTCTCGACGAGCAGTCCCTGCAGGTTGCGATCGAGCACCTCTCGTCCATCGAGAACCCGCTCGCCCGCTCGCTCGTCTGGGGCGCAGCCTGGGATGCGACCCGGGATGCGGAGACCCCGGCCGGCGACTACGTGCGCCTCGTGCTCGGCAACATCGCGCCGGAGACCGAGTCGACCACGATCCGCACGACGCTCAGCCAGTTGCTGCTCGCCGCCGGCTCGTACGTCGCGCCGGAGCGTCAGCAGGCCACCGTGGAGGAGGTCGCATCCACCCTGTGGACGCTGGCCTCTCAGGCGGAGGCGGGAAGCGACGCGCAGTTCCAGTTCGTCAAGTTCTTCGCAGCCGCCTCCTCGACCGACGAGCAGCTCGCGACCGTCGCAGCGCTGCGCGACGGCACCGTGACGCTGCCGGGCCTCGAGGTCGACACCGACCTGGCCTGGGAGCTGCTCATCGCCCTCGCCGCCGGCGGCAAGGCAGGCACCGCGGAGATCGATGCTGCGCTCGCCGCCGACAACACGGCCAACGGCGCGCAGTTCGCCGCCCAGGCCGCCGCGAGCATCCCGACGAAGCAGGGCAAGCAGGCCGCGTGGGACTCGGTCTTCGCCACGGACACCGCGCCGAACACGATCGTGCGCTTCACCGGGCTCGGCTTCCAGCGCGCGGCGGACAAGAGCGTGCTGGCCGCGTTCGTCGAGCCGTACTTCGCGTCGCTGCAGAGCGTGTGGGAGTCGCGCAGCTACAAGATCGCCGAGTACCTGGTGACGGGTATGTACCCGGCCCCGCTGGCGAATGCCGAGCTGCGGGACGCGACCCGCGCGTGGCTGGACGCGAACGCAGAGCCCGCCGCGCTTCGTCGCCTGGTCGTCGAGAACCTGGCCGGTGTCGAGCGCGCCCTGGCAGCCCAGGAACGCGACGCCCGCTAGCCCTGCCGCCCGGCCGCACCCCATCGAGTGGTCCCGACTCGCCGTATGCGCCCCGTGCGCACGGCGAGCCGGGACCACTCGTTCGTGCGGGGACATTCACCTCGTACCGGGGTACGACGGGCCCCGGATGCGGGACCAGACCACGCGCCGATGTTGCAAACGCCGCTCGTTCAATAGGGTCGTAGCATGATTCAACTCGAGCGCCTCACGAAGACGTACGGTTCCAAGACCGCCGTCAACGACATCTCGGCGACCATCCAACCGGGCAAGGTCACCGGCTTCCTTGGCCCGAACGGCGCAGGAAAGTCCACCACCATGCGCATGATCATGGGACTCGACCGGCCGACGCACGGCACGGCCATCGTCAACGGCAAGCGCTACGTCGACCACAAGTCCCCTCTCACCGAGGTGGGCGCCCTGCTCGATGCGAAGGCCGTGCACACCGGCCGAAGCGCATACAACCACCTGCTGGCGATGGCGGCGACGCACGGCATCCCCAAGCGGCGCGTGCACGAGGTCATCGGCCTCGCCGGACTCGAAGCGGTCGCAGGCAAGCGCGTCGGCGGCTTCTCGCTCGGAATGGGGCAGCGCCTCGGCATCGCGGCGGCCATGCTCGGCGACCCTGCCACCCTCATCCTGGACGAGCCGGTCAACGGCCTCGACCCGGAGGGCGTGCTCTGGGTGCGTCAGTTCGCCAGGCACCTCGCCTCCGAGGGACGCACCGTGTTCCTGTCCTCGCACCTGATGAGCGAGATGGCGCAGACCGCCGACCACATCATCGTGCTCGGCCGCGGCCGCATCCTCGCGGACGCTCCCGTCGCCGACATCCTCGCCGGAGCCACCCGCAACGCCGTGCGCGTGCGCACCCCGCAGGCGGAGCAGCTCGCTCGCGCCATCGCGGGAGCCGACGTGACGATCACCGGCATCGAGGCCAGCCTGCTCGAGGTCTCCGGTCTCACCAGCGCCCAGGTCGGAGAGGCGGCCGCGCAGTTCGGCATCGTCCTCCACGAGCTCACCCCCCTCAACGCCTCGCTCGAAGAGGCCTACCTCGAACTGACACAGGACGAGGTCGAATACCGCACGGAGGTCTCCCGATGAGCACCGCAACAGCAACCATGCCCGTCAGGCACACCTCGCTCGGGCACCTGAACTTCGCCCGCGTCATCCGCTCGGAGTGGATCAAGCTGCGCTCGCTGCGATCCACGTTCTGGACGTACGCGATCGTCGTTATCCTCGGACTCGGCATGACCAGCCTGGTCGCCTTCTCGATCCCGGACACGATCGCGAAGCAGATCCCGGCCGCCCAGCACTCCGCCTTCGTGGTCAACACCGCGTCGTTCGGCGTGACCTTCGGCCAGCTCGCCGTCGCCGTCCTCGGCGTGCTCGCCATCAGCGGCGAGTACTCCACGGGCATGATCCGCTCCTCGTTCGCCGCCGTGCCGAAGCGGCTTCCCGTGCTCGCCGCCAAGGCGATCGTGCTGTTCATCTCCTCGTTCGTCGTCGGCGTCGTGACCGTGGCCGGCTCGTGGGCCATCGCGGCTCCTGTGCTCTCCGGCAAGGGCTTCACAGCCGACTTCTGGTCGTCCGACACTCTCTGGGCGATCGTCGGCGCCGGCGCATACCTCGGCCTGGTGTCGGTGTTCGCGCTCGGCCTCGGCACGATCCTCCGCGCGGGCGCCGGCGGCATCGCTGCGGCGCTCGGCGTGGTCTTTCTGCTGCCGATCATCGTCAACCTCGTGCACTCGCTGACCAACATCGAGTGGATCGGCAAGGCGAGCAACTACCTGATCAGCGCGGCGGGTGCCGGGATGGCCGGGTCGGACAACGGCGGATTCGAGCCGTGGGCGAACGTGCTCATCGTGCTCGGCTGGACCGCGGTGGCGTTCATCGTCGGCGCGATCATCCTGAAGCGCCGCGACGCGTAGCCGCGCCACCACCATCGGCAACGCGACCACATGACAGACGAACAGCTCACCCCCGGCCGGACCACTCCGGCCGGGGGTGATCTGCAGCTCCCCCGGCCTCCCGGCGTCATCCGGCGCACGATGGCCGCGCATCCCGTGGCGGTGGATGCGGTGGTGGCCGGCACCTACCTCGTCCCGTCGCTCGTCGCCGGGGTCGTGGGGATGGTGGTCGAGCCGAGCTGGCAGCTCGGCGTGTGCGTCGGACTCGCCGCGATCGCCGGTGCCGCGCTGTTCCTGCGCAGACACAACCCCGTCGCCGTGTTCGCGGTCGGCGCCGTCGTCATGGCGATCAGCGTCTTCCTCGGCCACGACGTGGATGTGGTCCCAGCGCTCTACGCGCTCTATGCCCTCGCGGTCTACCGCTCCGCACGAGCGGCCTGGATCGCGTTCGGGGTGCTCTCGGCTGTCGCCATCGCGACCCTCAGCGTCTCCGTGGTCGTCGACCACGCCGCCCTGTTCTCTCCCCTGGAGACGGCGGTGGTGCCATCGGCGTTCACCGTGATCTCGTTCGCACTGTTCTTCGTGCTGATCGGCAACAACATCGGCAACCGGCGCCGCTACCTGGTGGCCCTCATCGACAGGGCGCAGCAGCTCGCCCGCGAGCGCGACCAGCAGGCGGTCATCGCGGCCACGGCCGAGCGCAACAGGATCGCCAGGGAGATGCACGACATCGTCTCGCACAGCCTCACCGTGATGATCACGCTCGCAGACGGCTCTGCCGGGCTCGCGGCGATTTCGCCCGAACGCTCCGCCGAGGCGATGCGGATGGTCGCAGAGACCGGGCGAGGCGCGCTCGGCGACATGCGCAGGCTCCTCGGCGTGCTGCGCGCGACCGACGGCGACGGCGAGGAGCGCGCCCCGCAGCCGGGCGTGAGCGAGCTGAGCGAACTGGTGGAGCGTTTCCGCGCCGCTGGGCTCCCCGTGCGCGTGACGGTCGACGGCATCCCGCCGACCGACACCGGGCAGCAGCTCACGATCTTCCGCGTCGTCCAGGAGGCACTGACGAACGCGCTGCGCTACGCGGCGCTCGCGACCGTGGTGGAGGTGCGCATCCGGTTCGGGACGGACACCATCGAGATCACGGTCGAGGACGACGCGGCCGTGCACGGCGCGACCGGCCAGGGCTCCGGTCGCGGGCTGCTCGGACTCACCGAGCGTGTGGCGCTCTACGGCGGCAGACTGGAGGCGGGCCCGAAGCACGGAGGCGGGTGGCGGCTCCGGGCGGTGTTCGACGCCATCCCGCCGGCGCCGGTGGCTCCGAAGGCCACGCCTGTGACCACCCCGACCACCCCGACCACCCCGACCAGCCCGACCGAGGAGAACACTCCGTGACCGACGACAACCCGATCCGCGTCCTGCTGGTCGACGACCAGGCGCTCGTGCGTCTCGGCTTCCGCATGGTGCTCGAAGCCGACAGCGGCCTGAACGTCGTCGGGGAGGCGTCCGACGGGCTCGAGGCCGTGCGCCTCGCCGTCGAGACCAGGCCAGACGTGATCCTGATGGACGTGCGTATGCCGTCGCTCGACGGCATCGAGGCCACCAGGCGCATCGTCGCGGCCAACCCGGCGGCGCGCATCATCATCCTCACCACGTTCGATCTCGACGAGTACGCCTTCGGCGGCCTGCGCGCGGGCGCGAGCGGCTTCCTGCTCAAAGACGCCAGGCCCAGCGAGCTCACGGATGCGATCAGAGCGGTCGCAGCCGGTGACGCGGCGGTGTCGGGGAGGGTGACCAGGTCGATGCTGGAGCTGTTCGCCGACCGGCTGCCCGCCGCATCCACTGCCCAGAGCGGCGGAGCGGACCCGACAGCGGCGCTGACCCCGCGGGAACGCGAGATCCTGCTCGCCATCGCTGACGGCCTGTCCAACGGGGAGATCGGCACGAAGTTCTTCCTCACCGAGTCGACGGTCAAGACGCACGTCGGCCGGGTGCTGGCCAAGCTGCACCTGCGCGACAGAGTGCACGCGGTGATCTTCGCCTACGACAACGGGCTCGTGGAGCGCTGACGCAGCGGAGGTCCAGGGGGCGCCAAGGCGCTGCTCGGTAGGCTTGCATTCCTATGGTGAAGATGGATTTCTGGACGAACATCGGTACGTGGGCCGTCGAGAGCGGCTGGGTGCTACTGCGGGTGGCAGCCATCATCGTTGGCGCTTTCGTGCTGAGCTGGATTCTGCGCGTGGTCATCCGTCGGGTTGTCCGGCAGATCGTCACCGGTGTGAAGAAGAATCAGAACGTCACGGACACGCAGGCGCTCCCCGCCTCTCCGCTCGCCGCCGTGCGTGTGGTGCAGCGCACGCGGACGCTCGGCTCCGTGCTGAGCAACATCGTCAACGTGACGATCGGCATCATCGCGATCGTCCTGGTGATCGGCGAGCTCGCCCCCAACGCTCTCACCTCGTTCGCGCTGCTGTCGGCGGCGATCGGCGCCGGCCTCGGTTTCGGCGCGCAGAACATCGTGAAGGATGTGCTCAACGGCCTGTTCATGGTGATGGAGGACCAGCTCGGCGTCGGCGACGTCGTCGACCTGGGATCGGCGACCGGAGTCGTGGAGGCGGTCGGCATCCGCATCACGCAGGTTCGCGACGTCAACGGAACCCTTTGGTTCGTGCGCAACGGCGAGATCCTGCGCGTCGGCAACATGTCCCAGGGCTGGTCGCGGGTCATCATCGACCTCGCCGTGCCGTACGACGTGGATGTGGATGCGGTCGAGGCGAAGATGATGGAGACCGCGACGGCGCTGGCCACCAGCCCGAAGTGGCGGTCGCGCATCCTGGAGAAGCCCGAGCTGTGGGGGCTCGAATCGATCTCGGCGGACGCGATGGTGATCCGCATCGTCATCAAGACCAGGACCACGGCGAAGGACGACGTGTCCCGCGAACTGCGCGTACGCCTCAAGAACGCTCTGGACGAGATGGAGGTGAAGCTTCCGTCGCTCAACGCCATCGTGCTGAGCGGCTTCGACAGCGCGGCGAGCGTCACGGGAGCGCACCCTCCGCGCACGCGCCCGACACCGGTGGTGCCGGAGGCACCGGCGCTCAAGGGCCGCAAGGCGCGAGCGGCTGCGAAGCGCTCCGGCGTCGCTCCAGCCGACCCGAGGGCGCTGCGGATCGCTGGCGTGAAGACCACGCCAGAGGCGAAGACCACGCCAGACGCGAAGGCGTCCAAGCCCACCACCGGCCAGACGCCGAAGGCGACCGGCGCCACCACGACACGGGGCGCCGCGAAGCCCGCCACCGGCGAGACGCCAACGGCCCCACGTGCCGCCAAGCCTGCCACCGGCCAGACGCCCAAGACCCCCGGCGCCGCCAGGCCGCAAGCGGCCACAGACGACGACGCCCCCAAGACGAAGCCACCGGCGGAGTGACATGACCATCCCCATCCAGCCGACGCCCCCTCGTCCCACCTCGGACCCTGGCGCGGAGACCGCATCCACGTTCTACGAGCAGGTGGGCGGGCGCGACACGTTCCGTCGCCTGGTCGACGCCTTCTACCGCGGCGTCGCCGACGACCCTGTGCTGAAGCCGATGTACCCGGAGGACGACCTCGGCCCTGCCGCCGAACGGCTCACGATGTTCCTGGAGCAGTACTGGGGCGGCCCTGGCACGTACAGCGAGCAGCGCGGGCATCCCCGGCTCCGGATGCGGCACATGCCGTTCACGGTCAATCCGGATGCGCGCGACCGCTGGCTGCTGCACATGCGCGCGGCCGTGGACGAGCTCGAACTGCCTCCGCTGGCCGAAGAGACCCTGTGGTCGTACCTGGAGCGCGCCGCACACGCGATGGTGAACACCTTCGAGGACTGAATTCGGTACTCTCGGAACAATCGTGCCGAAGGAGACACAGGATGACCCGAACCCCGTCGCAGCCGGACGCCATCATCGTGGGAGCCGGCCTCGCCGGGCTCGTCGCCGCCGGTGAGCTCCTCGACGCCGGCAAGACCGTCACCATCGTGGAGCAGGAGCCCGCAGCCTCCCTCGGCGGGCAGGCCTGGTGGTCGTTCGGCGGCCTCTTCCTGGTCGACTCGCCCGAGCAGCGCAGGATGGGCGTGCACGACTCGCTCGCCCTCGCGAGGCAGGACTGGTTCGGCAGCGCGGGCTTCGACCGCGACGAGGATCACTGGCCGCGCCGCTGGGCCGAGGCGTACCTGCAGTTCGCCGCAGGAGAGAAGCGGGCGTGGCTGCACGAGAAGGGCGTCCGCTTCTTCCCCGTAGTCGGCTGGGCGGAGCGCGGCTCGGGTGGCGCCGGTGGCCACGGCAACTCGGTCCCGCGATTCCACATTACCTGGGGAACCGGTCCAGGAGTGGTCGCGCCGTTCGCCGCGCGCCTTGCGGACGGTGTGGCGACAGGAGCCGCCACGGTTCTGCACCGGCACCGCGTGGACGAGCTGATCGTCGAGGACGGCAGAGTCACCGGCGTCCGCGGCGCCGTGCTCGCGGACGACAGCGCCGCGCGCGGCGCGGCGAGCAACCGCGACCAGGTGGGCGACTTCGAGCTGCGCGCCGGATCGGTGATCGTCACCAGCGGCGGCATCGGCGGCAACCACGACCTCGTCCGCGCCGCGTGGCCGGAGCGGCTCGGAACCCCGCCGGGGCACATGCTCTCCGGCGTGCCCGCGCACGTCGACGGGAGGATGCTCGGGATCGCGGAGAAGGCAGGCGCCCACCTCATCAACGGCGACAGGATGTGGCACTACACCGAGGGCATCCAGAACTGGGACCCGGTGTGGGCGCAGCACGGCATCCGCATCCTGCCGGGCCCGTCGTCGCTGTGGCTGGACGCCCGCGGCGACCGCCTTCCCGTGCCGCTGTTCCCCGGATTCGACACGCTCGGCACGCTCGAACACCTCCGCAAGACCGGCTCGGACTATAGCTGGTTCGTGCTCACCCAGAAGATCATCGAGAAGGAGTTCGCGCTCTCCGGCAGCGAGCAGAACCCCGACCTCACCGGCAAAGACGTTCGGCTGCTCGCCAAGCGTGTCGGGCCGGGCGCACCTGGCCCGGTGGAGGCGTTCAAGGAGAAGGGCGCCGACTTCGTGGTCGCGGACACCATCGACGAGCTCCTGGCCGGGATGCAGAAGCTCGCCGATGTTCCGCTCGACCTCGACCTGGTGGCCAAGCACATCAGGGAGCGCGACCGCGAACTCGACAACGACTTCGGAAAAGACCTGCAGCTCGCCGCGATCCGCGGCGCCAGGGAGTACAGAGGCGACAAGCTCATCCGGGTCGCCAGTCCGCACAAACTCCTCGACCCGAAGGCGGGGCCGCTGATCGCGGTCAAGCTGCACATCCTCACCAGGAAGAGCCTCGGCGGCATCGAGACCGACCTGGATGCGCGCGTCCTCGGCTCGGACGGCTCCCCCATCCCCGGGCTGTACGCGGCGGGCGAGGCCAGCGGTTTCGGCGGGGGCGGCGTGCACGGCTACCGCGCGCTGGAGGGCACGTTCCTCGGCGGCTGCCTGTTCAGCGGCCGTCAGGCAGGGCGCGCCGCAGCCGCGGCATAGCCGCGCCCCTCTCCGTTCGCCAGGACTTCCCACCCGACACGCCGCCAACTCCTCCTTCCGAACGGAGAACAGCGGCGTCCCGCCCCGAATCCCCTTCCGAACGGAGACGCGCAGCCGTCCACCGAGTCTCCTTCCGAACGGAGAACGGCCGCCGATTCGGACGTATCTCCTTCCGAACGGAGGAGTGCGCGGCGTGTCGGGCGGGAACTCCTGCCGAACCGCGATGGGCGCCTCAGGCGCGCAGGCTCCAGGCCTGGCGGCGCACCAGGGTGTGTCCGCGCTTGGTCGTCAGACGCGTCCACGGACCCGTCTCGAGGATGCTCACCGGCTCGCCGTCCGCGAGGAAGCCGAGGCTCTCCGCGGCGAACGCGGCACCGGCCGGGACGTACTCCAGCGTGTCGATCGGGCGTCCCCACACCTCGGCACGCACCCGCTGCACGAGCTGCTCGCCCGTACCGGTCGGGATGGACTCCGCCACCTCGGCGATGCCGTCCCGCGCCGTGCGCTGCAGCAGCTCGAACGTGGTCTCCCCCACCGGACGCCAGCCGCCGCGCGGCGGAGAGATGCCGGCCCAGGTCACCGTGGAGACCTCGAGCGGCATCCGGATCTCCACCGGCCCCACGCCCGGCGCAGGCTCGATCGCCTCCGCGATGCGCGCCAACCGGTCGAGCAGCGACCGGATCGGAACGACGGCGTCGAAGTCGGCGCCCTGCACGATCGCGAAGGTGCGGAGGCCGAGAACGGTCGGGGTCTGGTCGAGCAGACCGCGCGGATACAGGATCGCCGAATAGACGGCGAGCACCCCCGATCCACCGATCAGACGCACCGACCCTTCCTCGACTCTGGCCGCCCTGGACAGGTATGTCTGCAGGTCGGCGACGGCGAGGGAATCCACGAGAGAAAATGACTGGCTCATTCTGCTGTCTAAACTACCAAGAGAGAACTCGATGGAGGCACTGTGACCGAGCCCCTGGCATCCCTTTTGACCGCGCTCGATCTGACCGACACCGGAGCGAGGACCAGTGAGGACATCTTCACCGGCCCCTCCCAGTGGATGCCCCTCGGCCGCGTCTTCGGCGGGCAGGTGCTCGCACAGTCGATCGTGGCCGCATCCAGGACCGTCGCCGACGAGCGCGCCATCCACTCGATGCACGGATATTTCCTCCGCCCGGGAGACGTGAACCTGCCGATCACGTTCTCGGTGGACCGCATCCACGACGGCCGGTCGTTCTCGACTCGCCGCACCCAGGCGTACCAGGGCGGTCAGCCGATCCTGTCGATGATCGCGTCGTTCCAGGACGAGGACGAGGGCCTCGACCACCAGGTGGAGATGCCCGCCGACATCCCCGATCCTGACACGCTGCCGAACTCGGCGGACACGCTGGAGGACGTCGAGCATCCGGTGGCCCAGTACTGGGCGAGCAAACGGCCGTTCGACATCCGCCACATCACGTCGCCGATCTACCTGAAGGTGGAGGGCGAACACGTCGCCCATCAGGCGGTGTGGTTCCGGTCGATCGGCTCGCTGCCGGACGACCCCGACCTGCACCGTGCCGCCCTGGCGTACGCGAGCGACTACACGATCATGGAGTCCGTGATGCGCAGGCATGGCGTCGCCTGGGCCACCCCGGGGCTCAAGGCGGCGAGCCTCGACCACGCGATGTGGTGGCACCGCCCCGCCAGGGTCGACGACTGGCTGCTCTATGTGCAGGAGTCCCCGAGCGCGAGCGGAGGGCGCGGACTCGCGCTCGGCCGCATCTACAGCCGCGACGGCCGACTGGTGGCGAGCGTGGCGCAGGAGGCGATGGTGCGGGTGCCGACGCCGTAGGGCGCCGCTACCCGAACGTGCTCCTCAGCAGCACCGTCCCATCGGTCGCCGACCGGATGTCGATGGATGCGATGTCCGCCTTCTCCACGCTCGTCGTGCCGGTCGGCTCGACCGTGCTTCCTGACTCGGCGTTCCAGGTGGCGACCTGCGTCTGTTTGCCGGAGCGGTCGGTGACGACCATCGCGTACGCCCAGGTCTTGTCCTCGCTGCCGCTCACCTCGGCGTAGCTGCAGCGCGACTCGATCCGCGTGCCCCACGGCTCCGTGACCAGGGTGAGGTCGGCGGACAGCGCACTCGGCTCCACCTGCGACATGGTCACGCTCGTGCCGTGTGCGGCACCGGGCGCGAACAGTGCGGGCAGGGCGAACACCGCGACGGCCACGATCGCGGCCGCGACGGCGAAGGACCCGGCCGTCCACCAGCGGGTGCGCGTGCGGCGGCGGCGTGCGGCGCTCAGGAGCGCCGGCAGCACATCCGGAGCCGTCTCGTCCGGCGCGGACGGTCGCTCGGCAGATGGGGCGGTGTCGAGCAGCGCGAAGGCTTCCTCCGCCGTCACCTGGCGCAGCAGCCCGGGCAGCCCTGCGAGCTCGGAGACGGAGCCGGTGCACAGCGGACACGTGCGCAGGTGCTCCTCGTACGCTCGCCTGTCAGCCGGCGACAGCGCGCCGAGCACGTACGCGCCGTCCCAGGTGGCGAACTCCTCGTGATTCGTCATCGCTCCGTCACTCCCCTCTCCTGCAGGGCGAGACGAAGCGCTCGCAGACCATAGTGGATGCGCGACTTGACCGTCCCCTCCGGAACGTCCAGCTCTCGAGATATCTCGGCGATCGATCGTCCTCCGTAGTATGCGTGCACGATCACGGCTCTGTGCTCGACGGACAGCTCGGCCAGCGCGTCGGACACCAGCCAGGCGTCGAGGACGGCATCGGACTCGCTGGTGGCTGCGTCGTTCGCCCGTTCGGGGAGCACGTCGGTGCCGTACTCGTGCAGGTTGTGGGCGCTGCGCTTCTGGTCGATGACCAGGTTGCGCGCCACCGTGAACAGCCACGCGCGTGCCGACGACTGCGACTGGTCGAGCACGGACGGCTTCTTCCACGCCCGAAGCAGCGTCTCCTGCACGATGTCGTCGGCCATGGCCCTGTCGCCGGTGAGGTGCACGACGTATCGCCAGACGGCCTGCGCGTGCTGGTCGTGCAGCTCGCGCAGCAACCGCGCATCCTCGTTCGGCATGAACACCTCCACCACAGACACGGGACAGGCTGCGAAAAGGTTCATCCGCGACACTGGCCTGTGAACCGAAACGCACAGCCGGATCGTGCATACCGTAAGAGAAAGCTACGCCGACCGGGAGGAACCCGCATGAACGACTCGACACCGCTCACCCGCCGAACCATCGTCTCGATCGGCGGAGCCACCGTCGTCGGCGCCGGAGCGCTGCTGCTCACGGCGTGCACTCCGGGCGGCGCCGGCGCCGATCCGGTGGCGTCCGGGTCGGACAGCGAGGTGACGGTGCCGCTCTCGTCGATCCCGGTCGGTGGCGCGGTCTCGGCGAAGATGGGGTCTGCGCCGATCGTCGTCTCCCAGCCGACCGCGGGAAAGGTCGTCGCGTTCAGCGCGGTCTGCACCCACCAGGGATGCACGGTCGCCCCGCAGGGCACGGAGTTCGACTGCCCGTGCCACGGCTCCCGCTTCGACGCCGCCACCGGCGACGTGCTGGGCGGCCCAGCGCAGAAGCCGCTGCCGAAGCTCACCGCCACCGTCTCCGGCTCGTCGGTGACCGTGACGACGTAGCGGGGCGGAACGCGCTCAGCGCCGCTCGTCGCGCCCGTCGGACGCGCTAGGCGCGCTTGGTGAACTGCACCGGCTCGTCCAGGTACGGCGTCCAGGCCGCGCGCTCGCGCTCGTTGATGCGGCGCGGACGCTGGCTTGCCGCATCGACCAGCACGATCGTCGTCGCCGCCCGCGAGAACAGGGTGTCCGGCTCGGTGCCCACCGGCGACCTGACCTCGTAGCAGACCTCCAGGCTCGCGCCACCCAGCCGCCCGAGCCAGAGCTGCACGTCGAGCGGCTGCCGCAGGTACGGGATCGGAGCGAGGTATTCGATCTCCTGCCGCGCGATCAGCGTGAGCGTGTCCGCGCCAGGGCGCCCGTCGAGGACGGCGGTCGAGCCTCCGACCGCCTCCTCTGCGTCGTCCGTGATCCAGAACGCCTCGATGCGCGCCTCTTCGAGCAGGCGCAGCATCTCGGCGTTGTTGACGTGCCCGTACGCATCCAGGTCGCTCCACCTGAGCTTGATCGGAACATGCAGTCGCATCGCGGGCAGCCCTTCCTTCGTGCTGGTCGAGAACTGGTGCTGGTCGAGCGGATCAGTCGCGCGTGAGCTTGCGGTACGCGGAACGGTGCGGCTTGGCGGCGTCCGGGCCGAGGCGCTGGACCTTGTTCTCCTCGTACGCCTCGAAGTTGCCTTCGAACCAGTACCAGTTCGCCGGGTCTTCCTCCGTGCCTTCGTAGGCGAGGATGTGCGTGGCGATGCGGTCGAGGAACCACCGGTCGTGCGTGATGACCACAGCGCAGCCGGGGAACTCGAGCAGAGCGTTCTCCAGGCTCGACAGGGTCTCCACGTCGAGGTCGTTGGTCGGCTCGTCGAGGAGCAGCAGGTTGCCGCCCTGCTTGAGGGTCAGCGCCAGGTTGAGCCTGTTGCGCTCACCACCGGAGAGCACGCCCGCCTTCTTCTGCTGGTCCGGACCCTTGAAGCCGAAGGTCGACACGTACGCACGCGACGGCACCTCGGTCTTGCCGACCTGGATGTAGTCGAGCCCGTCGGACACGACCTCCCAGAGCGTCTTGTTCGGGTCGATGCCGCCACGGGACTGGTCGACGTAGGAGATCTGGACCGTCTCGCCGATCTTCAGGTCGCCGCCGTCGAGCGGTTCGAGGCCGACGATCGTCTTGAACAGCGTGGTCTTTCCGACGCCGTTCGGGCCGATGACGCCGACGATGCCGTTGCGCGGCAGCGTGAAGGTGAGGCCGTCGATGAGCTTGCGCTCCCCGAACCCCTTCTCCAGGTTCTTCGCGTCGATGACGACCTGGCCGAGGCGCGGGCCCGGCGGAATCTGGATCTCTTCGAAGTCGAGCTTCCTGGTGCGCTCCGCCTCTGCGGCCATCTCCTCATAGCGGGCCAGACGCGCCTTCGACTTTGCCTGACGGCCTTTGGCGTTGCTGCGCACCCAGTCGAGCTCCTCCGAGAGGCGCTTGGCGAGCTTCGCGTCTTTCTTGCCCGCGACCTCGAGACGCTCGCGCTTCTTCTCGAGGTAGGTGGAGTAGTTGCCCTCGTACGGGTACAGGTGGCCGCGGTCGACCTCGGCGATCCACTCGGCGACGTGGTCGAGGAAGTACCGGTCGTGGGTGACGGCGAGGACGGCACCGTGGTACTTCGCCAGGTGCTGCTCCAGCCACAGCACGCTTTCCGCATCCAGGTGGTTGGTGGGCTCGTCGAGGAGCAGGAGGTCCGGCTTCTGCAGCAGCAGCTTGCAGAGCGCGACGCGGCGCTTCTCACCGCCGGAGAGCGTGTTGACCGGCCAGTCTCCTGGCGGGCAGCGGAGCGCATCCATCGCCTGTTCGAGCTGCGAGTCGAGGTCCCAGGCGTCTGCGGCGTCGATCTGCTCCTGCAGGGTGCCCATCTCGGCGAGCAGCGTGTCGAAGTCGGCATCGGGGTCGGCCAGAAGGCCGGAGATCTCGTTGAACCTGTCGACGCTGGCCTTGATCTCGCCGACACCCTCCTGGACATTCTCGAGAACGGTCTTGCTCTCGTCGAGAACGGGCTCCTGCATCAGGATGCCGACGCTGTACCCAGGGGTGAGCTTGGCTTCACCGTTGCTCGGGGTGTCGAGCCCCGCCATGATCTTCAGAATGGTCGACTTACCGGCGCCGTTCGGTCCGACGACACCGATCTTCGCGCCGGGCAGGAACGCCATCGTGACGTCGTCCAGGATCAGTTTGTCGCCGACCGCTTTGCGGGCGCGCACCATCGAGTAAATGTATTCGGCCATGAGGTCCAGTCTATTCGGAGGATGAAGAGGGTGAGGGCAGGCGCTGGCGAGCGCGGGAGCGTCGCTCGCCGCTACCAGTCGATCGCGCGGGTCTGGCCGATCAGGCAGCCGCCGTTGCCGAGCACCGGGGTGGTCATGCTGTTGTAGCCGCCGGCGTCCGCGCCGTTCTGGCCGATCAGGCAGGTGTCGCCGAGCTTGATCGAGAACTGGATGGAGTTGGCGGCGAGGCCGATCGTGGTGGTGTCGACCGTGAGCTGCATCGTCGACTTGTCGAACCCGGCTGCGACGAGGGCGTCGATGAAGTCGCGTCCCTTCGCCGAGGGGTTGGCCGCGAGGGTGGCCCTGTTGACCTTGTCGAAGAACGGCAGGTTCTGCTCAGCGGTGCCACCCGGAACGAGGGCAGGCTCGGCGGGAGGGGTTGCGCTGGAGGTCGGGGTCGGCGACGCTGTCGCCGCGGTCGTGGCTGGGGACGGCGTGCCGCCGACGCACCCGGCGAGGGCTCCGGCGACGACCAGCGCGCCCGCCGCCGCGACGAGGAGCCGCCTGGGCGTGCCGACGCGCCGGATGTCGTGAGGACCGGCCGAGTGGGGACTGGTCAGGTGGGGCATCGCTCTCCGTCGCTGGACTGTCGGCCCTGGCGGGCCGCTGCCTGACGGCAGCGCTCAAATCGTTATCTCTCATTCTAGGCAGCCGCGGCTGAGGAAACGTCGACCGTGCGCACGAACGCCGCGCTCCCCCAGCCGAGGTCGTGGCCGAGCGCATCCGCCTCGATCTCCGCGCACACGCCGATGCAGCCGGGCTCGGCGTCGTCCTCCGACCATTCGCGCACTCGCAGACGGCCGGACACCAGGATCGGATCGCCGCGGCTCACGCACCCGGCGACATTGGAGGCGAGCTGGCGGTAGGCGGTGACCGTGTACCAGTTGGAGCTCGTGCGGGGGTCGGCACGTGCATCCACCTGGTCGGCGTTGCTCGACGTGATGAGGCGGAAGCTCGTGACGGAGAGGCCCTCGTTGGTGACGAGGTGGCGGGGGTCGGTCGCGACAACGCCGCTCACCGTGATCGTGTCGTTCATGCTTCTCCTGACGGACGTGGCTGGCTCGGTTGGTGGTTCGAGTCTGGGTGAGGAGGAACCCCGCCGACCCGGCCGTACGGAATCTGTGGAGAAGTCGTGCGCGCCATTGCCTGTGCAGGGAGGAGCGGGCGGCACCCGTCGTTCTCCTACGATGAAGACATGGCTTATGGAGCAGCGGAGAACCGCTACGAGACGATGACGTACAACCGCAGCGGACGCAGCGGACTGAAACTCCCCGCCCTGTCCCTCGGGCTCTGGCACAACTTCGGCGACGAGCGGGCGATCGAGACGCAGCGCGCGATCGTCCGGCGCGCGTTCGACCTCGGCATCACCCACTTCGACCTCGCCAACAACTACGGGCCGCCTGCCGGGTCGGCCGAGACCAACTTCGGGCGCATCCTGCGCGAAGACCTGGCGCCGTACCGCGACGAGATCGTCGTCTCCACCAAGGCCGGGTACTTCATGTGGAACGGCCCGTACGGAGAATGGGGCTCCCGCAAGTCCATGCTGTCGTCACTCGACCAAAGTCTCGGCCGTCTCGGCCTCGACTACGTGGACATCTTCTACTCCCACCGGCCGGACCCTGAGACCCCGATCGAAGAGACGATGGGCGCGCTCGCCACCGCCGTGAAGCAGGGCAAGGCGCTCTACGCCGGCATCTCCAACTACTCGCCGGAGCAGACGCGCGCGGCGGCAGACGCCCTCGCCGCCCACGGCGTGCCGCTCCTCATCCACCAGCCGCGGTACTCGATGTTCGACAGGCACATCGAGGACGGCCTGTTCCCTGTGCTCGAACAGGTCGGCGCCGGCAGCATCGTCTTCTCCCCGCTCGCCCAGGGGATGCTCACCGACCGCTACCTAGACGGCACCGTGCCCGCCGGTTCCCGCGCGGCGACCAGCCACTTCCTGTCGGAGAAGCAGCTCAGCCCCGTCTACCTCGAACGCGCCAGGGCGCTCAACGACATCGCGGCGTCGCGCGGCCAGTCGCTCGCGCAGCTCGCCCTGAGCTGGGTGCTGCGGCAGCCGGGCGTCACGAGTGCGCTGATCGGCGCATCCAGTATCGGACAGCTCGAGCAGAACGTCGCGGCGCTCGAAGCGCCCGCCCTCAGCGCGGAGGAGATCGAGCGGATCGAGCCGTTCGCGGTGCACGGAACGGAACACCTCGAAGACCGCTAGGCGGAGGAGACGGTCGCGGCGTTCGTCACGAGTCCGCGACACCCGGTGCGGCGTGCCGGAGATGAGAGTCCGTCGAGGTTAACATCACGACATGCAGTGGTGGAATGATTTCGTGGCTTGGCTCACTTCGTCCGACGCGCAGCCGGTGGTCTTCAACGCGGCGGTCCTCGCCGTCGCCGTGATCATTGCCGGGCTGCTGGGCGCCTGGATCGCGCGCAGCGCGGTCAAAGGCCTGCTCTCCCGTACCGACCGCCAGCAGAAGGCGTCCGCCATCGCGGCGCTCGTCGACGCTGCGACCGAGGCATCCGTCTGGAACTCGCTCACGCCGGGCGAGCAGGTGCTCTCCGACCGTGCCGTCGGCCAGGCCGACATCATGGTGCGGCTGCTCCCGATCAAGGGTTCCGGCATCGCCGCGAACTGGGCCGGGCACCAGCTCGCCGAGATGAAGCGCGCGTCGGCCACCTTCGGCTACCAGCTCGACCCGGCCATCGCGGAGTTCCGCGACCGCCTCATCGAGTGGCAGAACAAGCCGCGCCGCGCCCGCAAGATCTTCCAGGGCGACCTGGAGCGCTGGCGGTTCGAGAACACCGACACCGACCGCACGCTGATCGCGCAGCAGGACGCGTGGGTCGCCCAGCAGCACCACGAGCAGTTCTCCCCCGGGCAGTCCGCGGGCACAGTGGATGCACCCGCCGCCGCGACCACGCCCGTCCCGGCGTACGACGCGGTCGGCTCCGACACCGCCCCGACCTCGAAGCTCAACCAGCCGGTCTGATCCCGGGCCGGCCATACGACGAGTGGTCCCGAATTGCCGTGTGCGCAGTGCGTGCACGGCAATTCGGGACCACTCGTATTTGGGCCGTGGCGCCGACCGCGGCAGCACGCCTCAGCGCGAGTAGTCGCCGCGCCGGTGCCACCACTCGTCGAACATGCTGGCGGGCACACGCCGCTTGTGCTCCGTCGCGAGGTAGCGGGCCTCGATCGCTGACGCGACGTCGTCCGGCACGTCCTCGCCCTCCAGGAAGGCGTCGATGTCGGCGTAGCTCAGACCGAGGTTGTCCTCGTCGGTCTGGCCGGGGTTGTGGTCGAGGAGGTCGGCGGTCGGGGCCTTCGTGTAGAGGCGGGCGGGCGCATCCAGGTGTTCGAGGAGGGCTCTGCCCTGTCGCTTGCTGAGGCCGGAGAGCGGGAGGACGTCCGTGCCGCCGTCGCCGTATTTGGTGAAGAAGCCGGTGACAGCCTCTGCCGCGTGGTCGGTGCCCACCACCAGCAGCTTGCGCTGCCCCGCGATCGCGTACTGAGCGACCATCCGCGCACGCGCCTTGACGTTGCCTTTGTTGAAGTCGGACATATCGTCGCCGATCGCATCCAGGTACTCGTCCTCGATGCCGTCGACGCCGCGCTGGATGTTGAACGTCACCGTGCGCTGCGGCTTGATGAACGAGAGGGCGAGCTGCGCGTCGTCCTCGTCGTGCTGCACGGCGTATGGGAGGCGGACGGCGATGAACTCGGCGTCGACGCCACGCTCGGCCAGCCGCTCCACTGCGAGCTGGCTCAGCCGCCCGGCGAGCGACGAGTCCTGTCCACCCGAAATGCCGAGGACGAAACCGGATGCGCCGGTCGTCGTCAGGTATTCGACCAGGAACCCGACCCGCTTCTCCACCTCTGCGGCGGGGTCGATGGTGGGGCTCACGTTCAGTTCTTCGATGATTCTGGCCTGGAGTTCACGCATGGTCATCACCATATCCCCGGTGCGTTTCCGCCGTGTGAACGACCGCCGAGGGTGCGCCGCGAGTAGCATCGCCGCATGGAGCCTGCCGTCGCAAGCATCGTCCTCGTTCCGGTCCTCGCCGTGCTCGCGTCGTTGCTGGCGACGGCGGTGGGCAGGGTCGCGAAGATCCCGCTCGTCGTGTTCGAGATCGTCCTCGGACTTCTCATCGGCCCGGCGGTGCTCGGCTGGGTGCCGAAATCGGACGCGCTGGACTCGTTCGCCAACTTCGGCCTCGCCTTCCTGTTCTTCATGGCGGGGAACGAGATCGACTTCGGGTCGATCAAGGGGCGGCCGCTGAAACGCGCATCCCTCGGCTGGCTGATCTCCCTCGTCGTCGGCGTCGTGCTCGGCATCGTGCTGTCGCCGACCGTCTCGGCGGGGGTGTTCGTCGGGATCGCGCTCACCTCGACCGCGCTCGGGACCCTGATGCCGGTGCTGCGGGACGCCGGGGAGCTGCGGACACCGTTCGGCCGCGCCGTGACGGCGGTCGGCGCCGTCGGCGAGTTCGGGCCGCTGCTGGCGATCTCGCTGTTCCTGAGCGGACGCAAGCCGCTCGCCGCCGCGCTGGTGCTGATCGGTTTCGCGGTGATCGCGGGGGCCGCGGTGTGGTTCGCCTCCCGCGGAGGGCACGAGCGTTTCCACGGCCTGGTTCGGGCGACGCTGCACACCAGCGGGCAGTTCGCGGTGCGCTTCATCGTGATGGTGATCGCCGCCCTCGTGGGGCTGAGCCTCGCCCTCGGCCTCGACATGCTGCTCGGCGCGTTCGCCGCCGGAGTGATCTGCCGCATCCTGCTCTCCGGGGCGAAGAAGGAGGACGCGAAACTCGTGGAGGGGAAGCTGGAGGCCGTGGCCTTCGGCGTCGTGGTGCCGGTGTTCTTCATCAACACGGGCATCGGCTTCGACCTGCGTGCGCTCGTGACCGACCCGCACGCGCTGCTCCTGCTGCCGATCTTCCTCCTGTTGATGCTGATCGTGCGCGGCCTGCCCGGCTCCATCGCCGCGCCAACGGGATCGACGTTCGCCGACCGCAGCGCTCTGACGCTGTTCAGCGCCACGGGTCTGCCGATCATCGTCGCCGTCACCAACATCGGCCTCGAAGAGGGCGACCTGCAGAAGGGCACGGCCACCGCGCTCGTCGGCGCGGGAATGCTGTCGGTGCTCGCCTTCCCGATCATCGCCCTCGCGCTGCGCAAGCGCTCCGCGGACGGCGGCATCCGCCCGGCCGACCCCGACCGCATCCCGATCGTCGGCTGACCCGCGCCCGACGCAATCGAGCCCAGGGTTTTTCACCGCAAGACGCCCGTTTGCGGTGAAAAACCCTGGGCTCGATTGCGTCGGAGGGGCTAGGGGATGCGCGTGACGGCGCGCGCGAGGATGGCGGTGGTGAGGGCGTCGACGGGCTCGCGGGCGGCGGCGGGGTTGGAGAGCAGCGTGAAGTCGACGTGGCCGAGGTCGGGCAGCGCGAACCGGTTGGTGACCTTGATGAGGTCGGTCGGGATGAGCGACCGCGGGAACACCGCCACGCCGATGCCGGCCCGCACCGCCGCCAGCACCCCGTTGACCTCGCGCGTGTTGCAGGTGATGCGCCAGGTGCGACCCGCCGCCTCCAGCGCGTCGATGGTGATCTGACGGCTGATGCTCGGCCCCTGATACGCGATCAGCGGCACGGGCTGCTCCGGTTCGAGAACGGTCTTCTCCTGCCCCATCCAGACCAGCTCGTCCGTCGCGACGACCGTTCCCTCGGTCGTGCCGGGGTTCTGCTTGATGAAGATGAGGTCGAGGTGACCCGCCTGCAGCCGCCTGTGCAGAGGGCCGGACTGGTCGACGGTGAGCTCCAGGTTGATCTGCGGGTGCTGCTGCCGGAAATGGCGCAGGATGCGCGGGAGCGTCGTGATCGCGAGGTCGTCCGCCGCCCCGAACCGCAGCCGCCCGCGCATCGCAGAGCCGCTGAAGTAGCGGTCGGCTTCGGCGTGGGCGGCGAGGATGGTGCGCGCGAACCCGGCCATCGCATCCCCGTTGTCGGTGAGGCGCACATCGCGGGTGTCGCGCGCGACGAGCTGCCGCTTGGCCGCGGTCTCCAGGCGGCGCACGTGCTGACTGACGGTGGGCTGGCTGATGCCGATCCTCGCGGCCGCCTTCGTGAAGCTGTGCGTGTCGGCCACAGCGAGGAAGGTGCGGAGGAGCACGGGGTCGAACATCACGCATCCATTCGTTTATCCAATAGGAGTTATAGCTTCAATTCGCAGCAAGAATAGCTCAGATTGCGTAACGTCGAAGGTGCAGAAACCTCATACGAAACTCGATACGCAGGAATACACGTGGCCAACTCCACCGCAGCAGCCCCACCCACCGGCCCTATGCCCGTCCTCAGCACCCGCCCGCCGTGGCGGGAGACGTTCGTCTCGCTGAGGGTCCCCAACTACCGCAAATTCGCCGCGAGCAACCTGGTCGCCAACACGGCGGTGTGGATGCAGCGCATCGCGATGGACTGGCTGGTGCTGCAGCTCTCCGGCAGCGTCGCGGCGGTCGGCATCACCGTGTTCATGCAGTTCATGCCGATGCTCGTGCTCGGCCTGCACGGCGGGGTCATCGCCGACAGGTACAACAAGCAGAAGATCCTCGTGGTCACCCAGTCCTGCGCCGCCCTCCTCGCGGGAGTGCTCGCGGCCCTCACCCTCACCGGGGTGACCCAGGTGTGGCACGTCTACCTCATCTCGTTCCTGCTCGGCCTCGTGACGGTGGTCGACAACCCCACCCGCCAGGTCTTCGTGAACGAACTGGTCGGGCCGATGTACCTGCGCAACGCGATCAGCCTCAACTCGTCGATCTTCCAGCTCGGCGGCCTCATCGGCCCCGCGGTCGGCGGCATCCTCATCACCGCTGTCGGCGGCGGCTGGTCGTTCGTGATCAACGCCGTGGCGTGCCTCGCCGTCGTCGGGGCGCTCCTCTCGCTCAATCGTGCTCAGCTCCACCACTCCCCGTCAGTGCCGCGCGCCAAGGGACAGCTCGCAGAGGGAATCCGGTACGTGCGCCGCAAGCCGGTGATCTTCTGGACCGTCGTCATGGTCGCGATCCTCGCCGTGTTCGCGTTCAACATGCCGGTGTTCCTCGCCGCATACGCCAACAACGTCTTCGACGTCGGGGCACAGGGCTACGGGATGTTCAACGCGCTCGTCGCCGCCGGTGCGCTCGCGGGGGCGCTCGCATCCACGCGTCGCACCAGTGTGCGGCTCAGCATGGTGGTCGGCACGGCGGCTGCGCTCGGCATCGTGCAGGCGCTCGCCGGCTTCGCGCCGTCGGAGATCGCGTTCGGGGTGCTGCTGATCGGCATCGGCGTCGGGAACCTGCTGTTCATCACCGCAGCGAACTCGCTCGTGCAGATGTCGTCGAACGTGCAGATCCGCGGCAGGGTCATCTCGCTGTACATCCTGGTGCTGCTCGGCGGTCAGGCACTGGGCGGACCGTTCATGGGCTGGGTTGTCGAGTCGGTCGGGCCGCACACGGCCATGATGATCTCGGGCATCGTCCCCACGATCGCTGCCATCGTGATCGCACTGCTGATCGCCAGGAGCGCGAGCCTGCGACTCCGCTTCGGCCTCCGCGGACGCCGCCCCACCATCGCCATCGTGAACAGGGCGGGCAAGAGCGGCGCGACGCTCTGAACCAGGCGGCTACGGTATCGTGGAAACCACGCCCCCGTAGCTCAGCGGATAGAGCAGGAGCCTTCTAATCTCTTGGTCGCAGGTTCGATTCCTGCCGGGGGCACCACTGCGTCTCCGCACCGCCGCGGCCATCGAGCACAGGGTTATTCACCGCAAATGGGCCGTTTAAGGCGAGAAAGCCTGGGGCCGATGGATGCGCGCGGGCGGGCAGCTCAGGATGCGCGCGGGCGCGCAGGCGGCGGGCGGGCAGGCGGCGGGCGCGCAGGGCGCGAGGGGGGCGAAGGGCGCGAGGGCGATGCCGATCACGCCGCTGGGCGTCACGCCGTCACACCGCCTTGGCGGCCGCCACCAGCACCTGCTGCAGCGTGGGGACGCCCTCGGCGCGGAAGACCTCATCCCCGGCAGGCGTGCTCACGATCACGGTCGGCGTGACCCGGATGCGGTCGGCCTCCGCGCTCTGGATGTTGCGGGCGACGTCCAGCTCCGTCACGGTCACCAGCGGTACGAGCCTCGCCGCCTCGGCGAGCACAGCGCGGGTCTGCATGCACGGTTCGCAGAACGCCGAGGTGTACAGGGTGAGCCGCACGGCCTTCTCGTCGATGACGGGACGGCCAACGGGCGATGTCGAATCCACGATCTCAGTGTACGTCCGGGGAACATCAGGAGACCATCGGGCGCATCCCCCGCTGTCGCTGCGCATCGGCAACGCGCGGTCGGCAGAATCTGGGGTGTGAGCCGAACCGCTTTCACCCGGTACGTCGCCCTCGGGGACTCGATCACCGAGGGCCTCTGCGACGCCCCGCCACCGCACGGCATCGTGCCTGCCGGCGGGTGGATCGGCTGGGCCGATCGCCTCGCCGCCATCCTCGACGGCGACGCCCGCCTCGCCGGCCACCCGTTCGAGTTCGCCAACCTCGCCGTGCGCGGCCGTCGCATCGCCGACGTGGTCGACGACCAGGTGCCGGAAGCGCTGCGCCTCGGCCCCGATCTCGTCTCGGTGATGGTCGGCGGAAACGACCTGATGAGCCCCGCCGCAGACCCGGATGCACTTGCCTCCCGCCTCGACACCGGCATCAGATCGCTTCGGGCAGCGGGGGCGACCGTGCTGCTCGCGAACCTGTTCGACCCGCAGTTCGCGTTCTTCCTCAAGCCCTTCCGCGGACGCGCCGCCGTCTTCAACGCCAACATCTGGAGCATCGCCCGCGACCACCAGGCGATCGTGCTCGACGTCTGGGGCGTCCGCGACTTCCAGGACAACAGCATGTGGGCGAGCGACCGCGTGCACCTCAGCGCGCGCGGCCACCGCCTGCTCGCCGCGCACGCCGCGCACACGCTCGGCGTTCCGTACGCGGAGATCGCGGCGACCACCGCGACCGAGCATCCGGCGCCGCCACCGGAGGAGATCCCGCTGCGCACCTGGCTGCGCGTGTACGCCATCCCCTGGGCGGCCAGACGGATGCGACGCATCTCCGCCGGAGACGGGATGCCGGCGAAACGGCCGGTGCCGCAGCCCGTCGGAGGCCAGCACTAGACTTTCTAGCATGGCAAATTCCTCGGATCGTCTGGTCTGGATCGACTGCGAAATGACCGGACTCGACCTCGAGGTCGACGAACTCGTCGAGATCGCGGTGGTCATCACCGATTTCGAACTGAACGTGCTCGACCCCGGCCTCAGCATCGTGATCAAGCCGGACTCGTCCGCGCTCGAGCACATGAACGATTTCGTGCGCGACATGCACACCACCTCTGGCCTGCTGGAAGAGATCCCCGGAGGCAAGAGCCTCGCCGAGGCGGAGTACGAAGTTCTGGAATACGTGCTCAAGTTCGCACCGACCGCGCGCACCGCTCCGCTTGCCGGGAACACCATCGGCACCGACCGGATGTTCATCGCGAAGTTCATGCCGCGCCTCGACAACCACCTGCACTACCGCAGCGTCGACGTCTCCTCCATCAAGGAGCTCTCCCGCCGCTGGTACCCGCGCATCTACTTCAACGCGCCCGAGAAGCACGGCGGACACCGCGCTCTCGCCGACATTCTCGAATCCATCCGGGAGCTCGATTACTACCGCCGTGCCGCGTTCGTGGACGAGCCTGGACCCACCACGGAGCACGTTCAGAGCGTGTCGGCGGGCGTAGTGGAAAAATGGGCGGCTCAGATGTAATAGAATCGTCGAGTTGCTTTGTTCGGGACCGAGTCCCGAACATCGGCTAACAGAAACATGGTGGGTATAGCTCAGTTGGTAGAGCGCCTGGTTGTGGTCCAGGAGGTCGCGGGTTCAAGCCCCGTTACTCACCCCACGCAGTAAACACGAAACCTCCGCCTCAGCGCGGAGGTTTCGTGTTTTCGCCTCGCACGACGCAAGATTTGCGGTCGTTTGCGCTCTTGCTGCAAGTTCTCGACTTTTCTCAGACAATTCTCATGTTTCTCTTGTGACGGCGGGCGGCGAGGTCGTATCGTCGGGCAAATCCAACGAGAGGACCGTCGACGATGACCAGCACCTCCACCACATCCCGCGCCCATCGAGCGCGCGGGATGCGCCCAGCCTTCACTGCACTCGCGGCGACAGCAGCCATCGCGGTCGCCGCCTCCCTCGTCGGCTTCACTGCGCCGGCAGCGGCCGCAGGCGCGCACGGCGCGCCCGGCGCACCCGGCGCACCGACCCCCGTCACACGCGCCGCGCTCTCCCCGGCGCTCAGCGCCGGCAGGGGCGCCGACCTCGGCATCACCGAGCAGGAGGCGGAGAACGCATCCACCACCGGAACGGTCATCGGCCCAGACCGCTCGGCGTACACTCTGCCTGCCGAGGCGTCCGGCCGCTCCGCGGTGTCGCTCGCACCTGGCCAGTTCGTGGAGTTCACTCTCCCGGCCGCGACCAACGCGATCACGGTGCGGTACAGCATCCCCGACTCCCCCACAGGCGGTGGCATCACCGCGCCGCTCGCCGTCACCGTCAACGGCGGCGCGAAGCAGACGATGACGCTCACCTCGCAATACTCCTGGCTCTACAACCAGTACTCGTTCACCAACGACCCGAACGCCGACCTCCTGCATCCGGACTGGTGGATCACCGAGTGCGGCTGTGTGCCGAGCGCGACGACGCCGGCCCCGGTCATCCAGAAGCCGTTCCGGCCGATGCACTTCTACGACGAGCAGCGCCTGCTCCTCGGGCGCACGTACAAGGCGGGCGACCGCATCCGGCTCACCGCTCCTGCAGGGACTCCGGCGGCGACCACCACGATCGACCTGCTGGACTCGCAACTCGTCGCCGCCCCGCACATCCGGCTCATCGCCGCGAACGTGCTCGCGTTCGGAGCCGACCCGTTCGGCCGCCGCGACTCCGCGTCCGCGTTCGACAAGGCGATCGCCTTCGCGAAGAAGGCGCACCTGAAGGTGTACGTGCCGCCGGGGACCTACCAGGTGAACAGGCACATCATCGTGGACGACGTCACCATCGAGGGCGCAGGAAGCTGGTACACGATCATCACCGGCCACGAGGTCGCCCTGGCCACCCCTGCACCGGACGGCTCCACCCACACCGGCGTCGGCTTCTACGGCAAGGATGCGTCCGCCGGAGGCTCGACGAACGTGCACCTGTCCGGGTTCACGGTGCAGGGCGACGTGCGCGAACGGATCGACATCGACCAGGTGAACGCCATCGGCGGTGCGCTCAGCGACTCGACCATCGACGGGCTCTACCTGCACCACACCAAGGTCGGCATCTGGCTCGACGGGCCGATGCACAACCTCAGCATCACGAACTCCGTGATCGCCGACCAGATCGCCGACGGGATCAACTTCCACACCGGGGTGACCGCATCCATCGTGCGCAACACCCTCATCCGCAACACCGGGGACGACGGCCTGGCCATGTGGTCGGAGAAGACGGCGGACAGCGGCAACACGTTCGACCACAACACCGTCCAGACCCCGACGCTCGCCAACGGGATCGCGATCTACGGCGGCGCGGACAACACCGTCTCCAACAACCTCGTCGCCGACCCGCTGCGCGAGGGAAGCGCGATCCAGGTCGGCTCGCGTTTCGGAGCCGAACCGTTCACCGGACACCTCTGGATCACGGACAACACCACGGTGCGCGCCGGCACGTACGAGCTGAACTGGAACATCGGGCTCGGCGCCATCTGGTTCTACGCGCTCGAACGCAACATCGACGCGGACATCCAGGTCGTCGGCGACAGCTTCCTGGACAACACGTACAACGCGATCATGCTGGTCACCGACTTCCCCGTCAAAGACCAGTTCTCGATAACAAACGTGCACTTCCGGGACATCCGGGTCGACGGCACGGGAACCTCGGTGCTGAGCGCTCGCAGCGCAGGCAGCGCCTCCTTCCAGAACGTGGATGCGCGGAACGTCGGCGCGGTCGGCGTGAACAACTGCGGCTCGTTCAACTTCACGCCGGCAGGGTCGGAGTTCTCGATCGCCGATCTGGGCGGCAACGACGGCGGCGGCACCACAGGGCCGTGGCTGGCACCGTGGGAGCTGCCGAACACGATCACCTGCGACGACCGGCCTCCGGTGGTCGCACCCCCGGCGCCGTCACACTGGAGCTGACGCGACCCACCAGCCCAAGCGCACACCCACCCAGCCACCCCAGCCACCCACAATGAGTGGTCCCGAATTGCCGTGACGCTTGCAGCCATGCGGCAATTCGGGACCACTCGATGGGGTGGGCAGGGGGGGCGGGGGCAGGGGCGGGGCGCTAGTCGGCGGAGCGGTGCAGGAGGAACATGCCGCCGTGCACCGGCTGGTCGCGTCGCTCGTCGTCGGTCTCGACGTAGTCGTCGATCACGGCGACGATGCGGCGATCCAGCTCGGCGATGTCCTCCGGGGAGAGGTGCAGCGAGAATCGCGCGTACGTCGCGATCGACGACGGGCCGGCCTCGGCGAGCTCCTGCTGGAACGCCTCCACGGGCGCGAAGCCTTCGCTGGTGTCCGACGCGTCGAGCGCATCCGACAGCCACCAACTCCGGCCGGTGGAGCGATACGGCTTCTCCAGCGCTCCGCTCTCCCCCGTTCGCACCGGCGCCGGCTCGAGGAAGCCCGCATCCACCAACTGGCGCACGTGGTAGTGGGCGGTGCCGGGGTCGACCCCCAGACGGTCGGCGAGCTGCTTGTTCGTGAGCTCGTACTGACCGCAGAGGCGCACCATCCGCACACGCAGGGGATGCGCGAACGCCTTCGCCTCCTTGGCGGTCGCCGGGCGGCGCTTGGCGTCGACGGGGTGCACGCCAGGTGCGCTCTCGCTCTCACTCATCCGCACAGCCTACCGCCGAATCAAGCTTTCTCACATCGATTGAGTTTTCTCAATCGATGTGCAATCGTACATTCATGACCATCCGGCTCGGCGCTCCGTACTGGAAGCTGTGGACGTCGTCCGCGCTCTCCAACCTGGCCGACGGCGTCATGAAGGTCGCCCTCCCGCTCGTCGCGATCCGCTACACGGAGTCGCCGGCGCTCATCGCCGGACTCGGCTTCGCCTTCACCCTGCCGTGGCTGCTGTTCGCGCTCACGGCCGGCGCACTGGCCGACCGGTTCGACCGCCGCCGTCTGATGCTGTGGGCGAACACCGCCCGCGCCCTGTTGCTCTCCGTGCTCGTCGTCATCGCCATCCTCGGGGCGGGGTCCATCTGGATGCTCTACGCCATCGCGCTGTGCGTCGGCGTCGCCGAGACGATCTACGACACCTCGTCGCAGTCGATCCTCCCCCAGCTCGTCAGCAGGGATGCGCTCTCCCGCGCCAACGGCCGCCTCTACGCGGCGGAACTCACCACCAACCAGTTCGTCGGGCCACCCCTCGGCGGCTTCCTCGTCGCCTCCGGCATCGCGGTCGCTTTCGGCGCGCCCGTCCTGCTCTGGGTGCTCGCCATCGGGATGCTCCTCCTCGTGCGCGGCCGGTTCAGCACCGGCCACACCGGGTCCACGACCATCCGAGCCGACATCGCAGAAGGGCTGCGGTTCCTCTGGGGCAACACGATCCTGCGCATCCTGGCGATCATGGTCGGCGTGTTCAACCTCGCGTCGAGCGCCACCTTCACCGTGCTGGTGCTCTACGCCGTCGGCCCGAACTCGGCCATGAAGCTCACCGATCCCGGCTACGGCCTCCTGCTCACCGCTTCCGCGCTCGGCAGCGTGCTCGGCTCGTTCGCGGCGGAGGGTGCGGAGCGGTGGCTCGGCCGCGCAACGGCGCTGGCGCTCACCATCCTCGGCAGCGTGCTCACGGTCGCGACCCCGGCGTTCACGACGAACCCCGTCATCATCGGCGTCGCGTTCTTCCTCGGCGGTATCACCGTGTCGATCTGGAACGTCATCACCGTCTCGCTCCGCCAGCGCATCACCCCGCACCGCCTGCTCGGCAGACTGAACAGCGCGTACCGCCTGGTCGCCTGGGGCACCATGCCGCTCGGGGCTGCCCTCGGAGGCGTGATCGCGCAGTTCTTCGGCCTCCCCGCAGTGTTCCTCACGATGGGGGTCGTCGTCGTCTGCCTGCTGCTCGGGATGTTCTGGGTCACCGACAAGCGCATGGACGCGGCGGACGAGGCGGCCGAGCTGGCACACCGCGCAGCGGCGGAGGCGGCAGCCGGCACAGTCTCAGAGCCGCCCTCCGGCCACTGACCGGCGACGGACCGGCGACGGACCCGCGACGCGCCGACCGACGACCTGCCGGGCGCCGACCGGCGCCCCCGCACACACGACTTTGCCAGGCTCTACGCCTCAACCGTCCAGACTGACCACCTAACGTAGTCGGGTCGACGGCACTGTACGCCGTCGTGCCGCGCGCCCGCTGCGCATCCACCCCCATCGTTTCGGATGCCCGCCTTCGTTTCGTGCGGCACACCCGCGCTGCACGCCGCACGCCATCGGACCTCCGGGTCACCGCTGGATCACGCACGTGCTCGCGCGGTCGTCAGCCCGCCCGGGGCCGTGACCTTCCCAGATCGCGGTCCGTGCATCCCCGCGCCATGCGCGCCCGGGTGCAGGCGGGGAAGCCCGAACACAGGAACCAGATGCTCTTCACCCTCAAGAAATCCTCGATCTCGCTCACCCACATCGTCACCGGGGTGACCGCCGCTCTCATGACGGCGTCGCTCTTCGCCCCGACCATCGCTCAGCAGCAGAGCGAGAAGCAGACCCGCGAACTCTCCGAGTCCACGGGGATGCACCACGAACAGCTCGGCGTCTACGAGAGCATCGTGCGAAACCGTCTCGAAGACGAGGCGAAGACCACGATCGTCGGCGCCAGCCGCACCGTCGCCGCCTACGCCGCCAAGGCGGACCCGACCGCCGCGAAGACCGCCATCGCCGGACTGGACAGCTACCAGAAGCTCGACGACTCCAAACTGCGCAGCACCATCGACAACACGAAGGCGGCCTCCGATGCCCTCGCAGCGGCAGCCGCAGAGGCCGACCGTCAGGCAGCGGCGGCCGCGGCAGCAGCGCTCGCCAACGCGAACACGCCAGACGGAGCAAAGTCCGTCGCGCGCTCCCAGCTCGCCCAGCACGGTTGGGGCGACGACCAGTTCAGTTGCCTCAGCAACCTGTGGCAGAAGGAGTCCGGCTGGAATTACCAGGCGTACAACGCCGGCAGCGGCGCCACGGGCATCCCGCAGGCGCTCCCCGGCAGCAAGATGGCCTCTGCCGGCACGGACTGGCAGACCAACGCGGCCACCCAGATCGCCTGGGGACTCGACTACATCTCCCGTTCGTACGGAACGCCGTGCAGCGCGTGGTCGCACTCCCAGTCCGTCAACTGGTACTGATCGGCTGCGAGGCGGGCTCCCGGTAGACTCGCGCGGGTGAACACCCAAGCGATTCAGGGAGCCCACCTCGTCGGCAGCGTCAACCTGCCGGACGCGGAGAGCGTCTTCCGCTCTGTCAGCACCCACCTCGGCGACCGGATGCACCGCATCCCGGATGGCGAGGTCGGCGAACGGTTCTACTGGATCCAGTTCCAGACCAAGCGCTTCGATTCGATGGCGGGGCTCTCCCGCATCCCGGTCGAACCCTTCTACATCCGTGGTGTCTTCGACGGCCGCCCGTTCGTCATCGACGATGGCGTGACCGCCGACGACCTCGTCTTCCCGAGCCTCGGCTACGCGGACGCCGCCCTGGAGTCGTACGCCACGTTCGACAGGATGCGCGCGGCCGGGGAGATCGCGGATGGCACCCGTTTCCAGGTGTCGCTTCCCACCCCCGCCGCCATCGTCGGCGCGTTCGTCGTCGCCGAGCACCGCGCAGCGTTCGAACCGGCGTACGAGCGCGCCCTGTTCGGCGAGTTGCAGCGGATCGTGGACGGCATCCCGCACGACAGCCTCGCCATCCAGTGGGACACGGCCGTCGAGTTCGCGCTGCTGGAGTCTGCGAACATCCGGTCGCACCACGCCATCGTGCCGTGGTTCGACGATGTGCTCGGCGGCGTGATCGAGCGCGCCGTGCGTCAGGCGGCGGCTGTGCCGTCGGACGTCGAGGTCGGCTATCACCTCTGCTACGGCGATGTGGAGGAGGCGCACTTCGTGCAGCCGACCGACGCAGGTCACCTCGCAGCTGTGCTCTCGGGCGTGCTCGCCGGGGCGACCCGTCCGATCGCCTGGTTCCACCTGCCCGTGCCGATCGAGCGCGACGACGCCGCGTTCTTCGCGCCGCTCGCGGCGGTCGACCTGCCGGAGGAGACGGAGCTCTACCTGGGGCTGCTGCATCACGAGGACGGTGTCGAGGGCGCCGAGCGCAGGATCGCGGCTGCGACCGCTGTTCAGCCGCGCTTCGGCGTCGCGACCGAGTGCGGCTTCGGCCGCGGCCCGAGCGAGCGCACCGCCGAACTGCTCGACCTGCACGCCGCGACCACACAGGCCTGGTGACCGTGCCCATCCACCTGGACGCCGACGCGTTCGAGGCACTGGTCACCGACGAACTGGACGAGCTGCCCGACGAGATGGTCGACGGGCTCGACAACGTGGTGTTCGTGGTGGAGGACAGGCCGGAGGACGGCTCCCTCGACCTGCTCGGCCTCTACGACGGTGTGGCGCTCACGGAGCGGGACAGCTACGGCTTCGGCGAGATGCCGGACCGCATCATCCTCTACCGCGAGTCGCTGCTCTCCATCAGCGAGAGCATCGACGAGCTGCGTGAGGAGATCCACGTGACGCTCGTGCACGAGATCGCGCACTTCTACGGCATCGACGACGACCGCCTGCACGAGCTCGGCTGGGCCTAGCCCGCGCCGCTGCGCCCGCACGACTCGTGCCGAACGTGCGGTGCGGCACTGCGACACCGCACCTCTCGCACGAGGCGACGCCGTGGCGTGCGCTTAGAGGGACTCTTCCTCTTTCTCGGTCTCGACGGGGTCGCTGTCCGGAGCGTCGAAGGAGTACGACACGTACTTCTCGCCGTTGACCGTGCGCTCCGCGCCCGCCACATACCAGAACAGCGACTCGAGGCCCTCGATCGCCGCGACAGCGCCGATCCGCTCGTCGACCGTGCCACCGATCAGGAGGCGCCGCTCTGTCGTGCCGGCCAGCGGGCCGTCGACGTACTCGACGATGTATTCGGTCTCAGTCTGTTCTGCAGCGGTCATGTACCAACGTTAGCCCTCAGCGCGCGCTGTCGCGCTGTGTCGAGCGGCCAGTCGGTCACGTCGAGCACCAGCGACGCGCGCTCTCTCGGCCGTTCGCGCTCCAGGTAGCGTTCGAAATCGTGCTGCCACTGGTCCCAGTGGGTGGCGAAGGAAAGCCCGTCGCGGGCAAGGGCGCGCTGCTTGCGGAGCGTATCGTCGGCGTCGAGCCAGAGCGCGAGGTCCGCCAGGGCGACGTTCGCCGGAGCCAAGGTGCCGCATCCCTCGACGATCAGGGGCGCGCGCCCGTCGACGGTGTGCCAGTCGGCCGGAGCGTCCGCCGCCCAGTCCCACTGCCGCCAGCGTCCTGCTCCGGATGCGCGCAACGGCAGCAGCAGGTCCCTTCCGACCGCGGCGCTGCCGGCATCCAGCCCGCCCCAGCCGGGGTAGAGGTCGTCCATCCGCACCAGCCGCGGGGTCGCGTCTGCCGGCCAGTCGGCGACGAGCACGTCGGCGAGCGAGCTCTTCCCCGCCCCGCTCGGCCCGTCGATCAGCACGACGGGCGCCGCCTCGCGTGCCGCCGCATCCTCGATCGCCCGCTGCACGGCCTCGCGCAGCCGCAGCTCCGCCTCACGCGCCGAAGACATGCCACGTCCCCGCTGCGATGGCCGCGCCCGCCGCTGTGGCGGCCACCGCCGCCGCGGCCACGAGTGTCACCCAGTCGCGCGCCCGGAACACGCTCGGCCGCGCCCACGTCCGCGCGCCGGACGACCCGAAGCCCCTGGCCTCCATCGCCGTGGCGAGTTTGGTGCCGCGCCGGATGGACAGCACGAAAAGCGCGAACGCCTGGCCGAGCATCCGGCGCATGGCCCCGCTCTCCGAGATCCCGCGGGCCCGCCTGGCGAGGGTGAGCGCCCGCCAGTCATCGGCGAACAGGCCCACCAGCCGCAGCCCGGCCAGACCGCCGAGCACGAACCGCGCCGGCAGGCGCAGCACCTGCGCGAGCCCGTCCGCGAGGTCGGTCGGGTCGATCGTGATGAACAGCAGCACCGCCGGCAGCCCGATGGCCAGGATGCGCAGCGTCGTGGCGACGGCGAGCTGGATGGAGCCGTCGCTGATCTCCACGAACATCCACTGGACGTAGACGGTGCCGCTGGTGCGCCCGTAGAGCACCGTCGTGATTCCGGCGAGCGGTGCGGCGATCCAGATCGTCGCCGTGCGCACGAGGAGCACCCGCCACGGGATGCGCGAGAAGCAGAGCAGCACCAGTTCGATGCCGAGCGCGACGGCGGCGGAGACGATGTCGATCGACAACAGCAGCACCACCGTCACGATCAGGGCGGCGCCGAGTTTGGCGACGGGGTTGAGCGCGGCGAGCGGCCCGTGCCGCACGGGGGCGATGATGCTCATGCCGCCACCTCCGACGACGCGCCGAGGAGCAGCCGTCGTGCGCCGATGGCGGTCACGAACTCGTCGTCGTGCGTTGCGGCGACGATGGCGTGCCCGTCCGCGCGCAGCTCCGCGATCATCTCGACCAGTCCCGCCCAGGTGTTGGCGTCCTGCCCGAAGGTCGGTTCGTCGAGCACGAGCAGCGTCGGCCGGGTGGCCAGCGCCGTCGCGACCGAGAGGCGCCGCTTCTGGCCACCGGACAGGGTGAACGGGTTCGCGTCGGCGAACGGTGCGAGCGCCAGCCGGTCGAGCAGCTCGTCCACTCGTGCCGCGATCGCGTCGTCGTGCTCGCGCATGGCGCGCAGCCCGATGGCGAGCTCGTCGCGGACCGTCGAGGCGACGAACTGGTGCTCCGGATTCTGGAACACACTGCCGACACGCGTGAGCAGGTCACGGGAGCGCCACGCGGACGGCTCCGGCCCTGCCTCGCCCGCGAGGGCGGACTCGGCACGGAGAACGCCGCCGAGCGGCGGCAGCAGGCCGCCGAGCGTGAGCGCCAGCGTGGACTTGCCTGCACCGTTGCGGCCGACGAGCGCGAGCGCCGAGCCCCCGTGGATGCGCGCATCCACCCGGTCCGGCAGGGCTGTCGCGTCCTGCGCAGCGGAGCGCGCGGCGCGCCTGCTCCCCCGCTTCGCACGGCGGGCGATGCCCGGGCCACGGCCGAACGCCAGTGCCTCCGCGGTCAGGAGCGGTGCGCCTTCGACGACCTCGGATGCGACCGGCACCGGTTCGTCCGGCAGCCAGACACCCGCTCGGCGCAGTTCGTTCGAGGTGTCGGCGAGCACCGCATCCGGGTGTCCGTCCGCGAGCACGCCGCCGTCGGCGGCCAGCACGATCACCCTGTCGACCAGCCCGCGCCAGACCGAGACGCGATGCTCCACGACGATCAGCGTCGCGCCCGTGGCGGCGAGCACCGATCCGACGGCCTCGCGCACCTCGATCACGCCGTCCGGATCGAGGTTCGCTGTCGGCTCGTCGAGCAGCAGCAGACCGGGACGCATCGCCAGCAGCCCCGCGAGCGCGAGCCGCTGCTTCTGGCCGCCGGAGAGCTGGGCGGTCGGGTGGTCGAGAGACACCGGCAGCTTGACCGCTTCGAGGGCCGCCAGCACCCTGGGCCAGATCTGCTCGCGCGGCACGCCGAGGTTCTCGCAGGCGAAGGCGACGTCGTCGCCGACCCGCGCGAGGATCACCTGCGAGTCGGGATCCTGCAGCAGCAGGCCGCTCGCTCCGCGTGCATCCACCGGTCGTCGGCCGCCGACGGTCAGCGAGCCCGTCGACTCGCCGTCGTCCTCACCGCCCAGCACACCGGCCAGCCCGGCGAGCACCGTGCTCTTGCCGGCGCCAGAGGCCCCCAGCAGCAGCACGCGCTCACCCGGCTGGATGCTCAGACTCAGCCCGCGGACGGCCCAGGCGTTCCGGCCGGAGTAGCGCCAGCCCCAATCGTCGACCCGAACGGCGGCTGGGGCTGGCGGTCCGTGCCGCCCATCGTCGATGGCGCGTCCGATGATCAGACCCTGCCTGTCGCCTCGCGTCCGGACGCGAACCGGCTGAGCGCGCCCGTCTTGGCGATGGCGCGCACCAGCAGCCAGGAGAGGAGACCGGCGACGACGATGCCCGAGATGGTGGTGGTGATCGTGTACGTCACGACGAAGCCGAGCTTGGAGCCCGGGTACCAGTAGAGGAGATCGAGGATCGACTCCGCGATGCCAGCCCCCGCGCCGGCCAGCAGCGCGACGGGGAGACGCCAGTTGGCGTAGAGGAACAGGGCGAAGACGATCTCGACGCCGAGCCCCTGCACGAGACCGGAGATGAGCGTGGCGAAGCCCCACTGGGTGCCGATCAGCGCGGAGACGGTCGCGGCCACCAGCTCGGTGTAGACCGCTGCGCCCGGCTTGCGCACGATCAGCGCACCGAGGACGCCCGCGAACAGCCACGGGCCGTTCAGGATGCCCTGGAAGCCGGGGAGCACGGCGCTCACCGGACCGGAGATGGGGTTGTCCACCTGACCCCACACCCAGAAGACGACGCCGGCGGCGACCGCGACGACACTGGCGACGACGATGTCGACGACCCGCCATCGGAGGACGCGGGTGCCGCGATCGGAGGTGGTGCTCGGAGAAATGGTTGCGTGCACTGTTCGTGCCCTTTCGTTCGTGGAAAGAGGCACGGGATCGAGAATGTCTCCCTGCGCTGGCATGATCCAGATCAGGTTCAACGGTCGAAACTTGAGAAGTTTCCTCTCAGCCCGGCTCACCGGACTCCCGTGTTCGCGTTCAGTCTAGTGCGGTTCGGCGCACTCGGGTCGCGCTACTTCTTGAGGGCTCTGATGATGCGCGCCCACGCGTGACCCGCCACCCACACGAACGGGATGGCGACGGCGAGCAGCGTGATGATGTTCGGCCGGAAGTGCACACCGGTCTCGTCGTTGATGTATGCGCCGAACGGGATGCTCACGCCTCCGCCTCCAGCGCCGCCAGGAGCGTCGGCGTCCTCGCCCTCCCCCGCGGAACCGGCGCCGAAGCCGTACTGCACGGCAGCGACGGGGACGATGGTGGTCCCGTCGATCTCCACGGGCTCGCCGTAGACCGACTTGATGCCGTTTGAGCTGATCGTTTCCGCGAGCTTCAGGGAGATGTTCGTCATGCAGCCACCGTACCCTTCCCCTCCCAGCGTCACCAGGGCAGTCCCCAGGCTGCGTCCAGCGTTTGCGGCGGGTTCTCAGGAGTCGACCGTGAATAATCGTGCGAGTGTCGATGATCCGTTCCAGCCGTGGCCCGCGCGGCATCGTCGTCGGCCTGCTCGCCCTGATGACGGGCGCCCTGCTGCTCTGGCACGATCTGCTGCCGAACATCGCGGGCTCAGCGTCTTTGGTCGAGACCTTCCTGCCCTGGCTGGGCGTCCTCATCCTGGTGCTCGGCGTCGCAGCGCTCGTGCGGCTGTCGGTCTTCGGAACCCTCTGCGTCGCTGCGGCCGCCGCTGTCTGGGGCACGCTGTTCCTGCCGTCGTTCCTGCCGGGGATGCACGCGGGCGCGCCGTCGCTCACGGTCGCGAGCGAGAACATCCACGCTCAGAACAGCGCTGCGGGCGCCATCGCGAAAGACCTCGCCGACCGCGCGCCGGACGTGATCGCGCTGCAGGAGCTGGACGCCACGTCGCGCGAGACGGTGTCGGCGGTGCTCGCACCCGGGTATCCGCACAGCGCGATCGTCGGCACGGTCGGCGTCTGGAGCAAGTACCCGATCAGCGACGAGCAGCGGCTGGACCTCGGCCTCGGCTGGGACAGAGCGGTGCGCGTCGACCTCGACACACCGGGCACGCCGACCCGCGTGTACGCGGTGCACATCGCGTCCGTGCGCCCGGGCGCGTACCAGTCGAGAGACACGATGCTCGCTCAGCTCGCCGAGACGGTGAAGGCGGACGATTCGCCCAGGCTGGTGGTCGTGGGCGACTTCAACACGGCAAGCACGGATCGGAAGTTCCAGCCGCTTCTCTCCACCCTCACCGAGGCGCCGGACAACACGCTCGGCTTCGGCTTCACCTGGCCGGCGGAGTTCCCCGTCGCCCGGCTGGACCACGTTCTCGTCCGCGGCCTCACCAACGTGACGAGCGACGTCCTTCCCGACAACGGCAGCGACCACCGCGGCATCCTCGTCGGCGTACGCTGAGCGGCCCGGCGGGACGTGCTCAGCCGTTCAGTCGCTCAGCCATCGCGGGTTGCGCCCGTCGTCGGCGGCCGCCTCCGCGTCGCGCTGGCGCTTCACCAGCGACGCCGGCCCGATCATCCCGCGGCCGAACCGCGCGCTGACTGCGTCGAGGGTGCGCTCCGTCTCGCGCCACTCGTCGTCCGGGTCCCAGAGGGCGAGGCTGTCCCCGCCCGCTTCGAGCAACTGCTCAGCGCGCACGCCGATGAGCCGGATGGGCGTGCGCCCGAGGTCCAGCCCCTCGTAGACCTGCCACACCTCCTCGAAGATGCGCCTGCCCACGTTGGTGGCCTCACCGAGGGTGCGCGACCTGGTCACCGTGCGGAAGTCGGAGAACCGGAGCTTCAGGGCGACCGTTCGCCCCTCGAGACCGTTCTTGCGAAGGCGCTCCCCCACCTGGTTGGACAGCCGCAGCAGTTCGCGGCGCAGCCGGTCGGGATCGGAGACGTCCGTCTCGAACGTCATCTCGTGCCCGACGCTCTTCTCGCGCGTCTCCGTCACGACCGAGCGCGGGTCTCTGCCGTTCGCGAGCTCGTGCAGCTTGCGGCCCGAGGCGTCTCCCACCGCCTTCTGCAGCACGGACAGGGGAGCGTCCGCGAGGTCGGCGACCGTGCGCATCCCGAGCCGTTCGAGCGCCTGCTGGGTGCTGGCGCCGACACCCCAGAGCGCGCCGACCGGCAGCGGCCGCAGGTAGTCGATGATCGCGGACTCCGGGATGACGAGCACGCCGTCCGGCTTGGCCCTGCCGGAGGCGAGCTTGGCCATGAACTTGGTCGGCGCCGCCCCCACGGAGCAGGTGAGGCCCGTCTCTTCGAGCACGCGCGCCCTGACCAGCTCCGCGATGCGTCTCGGCGAGCCGAGCAGCCGTCTGGCTCCCGAGACGTCGAGGAACGCCTCGTCGATGCTCAGCGCCTCGACCAGCGGAGTCACCTCGGAGAAGATCGCCATGACATTCTCCGAGTACTCCTTGTATTTGTGCATGTGCGGAGGCAGGATGATCGCCTGCGGGCACAGCCGGATGGCCTGCGACATCGGCATCGCCGACCGCACGCCGAACTTGCGGGCCTCGTAGGTCGCGCTGGTCACGACAGAGCGCGGGCCGGGGTGACCGACGATGGCGGGCTTGCCGCGCGCATCCGGCCGGTCGAGCAGTTCGACGGAGGCGAAGAACGCGTCCATGTCGACGTGCAGGATGGTGGCGGACGAGTCGTCGACCGGCTCGGTCGTCACCCGCCTGTCGCTGCCGTCTGCTCGTCCCACTCCACAAGCTTGCCACGCACCGCCGACAGCGGCGCAGGATCGCCGGCCGGGGTAGCGTGAACACTATGGAATTCAGGTACCTCGGCAACAGCGGACTCAAGATCTCCGAGATCATCTACGGCAACTGGCTCACCCACGGTTCCCAGGTGGAGAACGACATCGCGCTGCAGAGCGTGCGCGCCGCACTGGATGCGGGCATCACCACCTTCGACACGGCAGACGCGTACGCCAACACGGCGGCGGAGACGGTGCTCGGCGACGCCCTCAAGAACGAGCGACGTGCGTCGCTGGAGATCTTCACCAAGGTCTACTGGCCCACCGGCCCCAAGGGCCACAACGACGTCGGGCTCTCCCGCAAGCACATCTTCGAGTCGATCGACGGGTCGCTCCAGCGTCTCGGCACCGACTACGTCGACCTCTACCAAGCGCACCGCTACGACTCGGAGACCCCGCTCGAGGAGACGATGCAGGCGTTCGCCGACGTCGTGCGCGCGGGCAAGGCGCTCTACATCGGCGTCTCGGAGTGGAACGCCGAGCAGCTCCGGGCCGGTGCTGCGCTGGCGAAGGAGCTGAACGTGCAGCTCATCTCCAACCAGCCGCAGTACTCCATGCTCTGGCGCGTGATCGAGGACCAGGTCGTACCCACCTCCGCCGAACTCGGCATCTCGCAGATCGTCTGGTCGCCGGTGGCGCAGGGCGTGCTGACCGGCAAGTACCTGCCGGGCGCTGAGGCGCCGGAGGGCAGCCGCGCAGCGGACAGCAAGGGCGGGGCGAACGCCATCAAGTCGTTCATGAACGACGACGTGCTCACCGCCGTGCAGCGCCTCCGCCCGATCGCGGACGAGCTCGGCATCACCATGGCACAGCTCGCCGTGGCGTGGGTGCTGCAGAACCCGAACGTCGCCGGTGCCATCGTCGGCGCATCCAAGCCGGAGCAGGTCGCCTCGAACGCCGCGGCCGCCGGCATCCGCCTCTCCGGCGACGTGCTCGCCCGCATCGACGAGGCCGTCGGCGACGTCGCCGTCACCGACCCGGCCGAGACCGTCTCCCCCGCACACCGCCCCGCCTGACCCCTAGCCATCGAGCCCAGGCTTTTTCATCGCAAAACGACGTTTTAAGGTGAGAAAGCCTGGGCTCGATTGCTGTCATACGAGGGCGGCGACGACAGGGGCGAACCAGGCGCGGAACGCGCGCGAGTCGTCGCGGAGGCTGGTGCTCAGGATGACGGAGTGCGGGCCGACGATCCAGGCGCCGCTCTCTTCGAGCGGAAGCACAGCGAGGTCGAGGCGGAAGTAGCCCGCCTGCCTGCGCAGCTCGTGCTCGCGGTCGCGCACGACGTCGACGATGTCGGCCGCCCGCCTGGCGTGGGTCTCGATGCTCGCCCGCGCGTACTCGTCGTGCCGTTCCGTCGCCCACAGCAGGGCTTCGTCGAAGTGCTCCAGGATGAGGTCCTGCAGCTCGATCGCGCGGTCGAACGCCGCGAAGTGCGGCGGCTGCAGCAGTGAACCCGCCGCTCTGCGTTCCCTGTCGACGGTGAACTCGAACCACGCCAGCCACTGCTCCTCCAGCGAGCCGCGGCCCTGCCCTGGACGCACGGCCGGGCGCCGGACGGGAAGCACGGGAAGCACACCCGTCGCCGGATGCAGCACGGGTGCCACCGCGGGAGACAGGCGCGGGATGACCGGATCGCCGATCCCGTCGAGGCGGCCGAGGTCGCGGAGGGCGAGCGCCATCAGCAGGTCCCAGGGGCAGTCCTCTGTGACCTGCCATCGAAGGGTGCCCTCGACGAACATGCCGTCATTGTAGGAGCGTCGGCCGCGCGTGGCCAGTGTCCGGCCGCGACGACGCCCCAGGCGCCAGCCGGCGAGACCGCCCGGCGGGGCAGCGCGGCGACGGAAACGGCCCGCCCTCCCGAAGCCGGGGAGGGCGGGCCGCGGACGTCCAGCGGGTCAGCTCCGGATGAGAGTGCCGTCCCGCTCATCGTCCAAGGGGGCCGTCGCCGTGTCGGACGCGGCCTCCGTCTGTTCGGCGGCCACCGCATCCAGCACGGGATGCGTGGAGCCGTCCGTCTCGATCGACGTCGCGACCGCGTCGCGCTCGATGGTGGTCGCCAGCGGCTTCTCCACCACGAACAGCAGCAGCACGGCGGCGACGAGCAGCAGCGGCACCATGTAGAGGAAGACGGGGGTGAGCGCGTCGTTGTACGACCCGACGATCACGTCGCGGATCGGCGCGGGGAGGCCCTTGACGATGGCCGGGGTCAGCGAGTTGCTGCCGCCGCCCGCCTGCGCTCCTGCGGGCATCCGCTCGGTGAGGAGCTGGGTGAGCCGCGTGGCGAACAGGCTTCCGACGATCGCCGAGCCGAGCGACGCACCGATCTGACGGAAGTAGTTGTTCGACGCCGTCGCCGTGCCGACCTGGCTGACAGGGAAGGAGTTCTGCACGATCAGCACCAGGATCTGCATGCTCATCCCGAGCCCGACGCCCATGATTGCGAGGAAGCTGCAGAGCACCCAGATCGGCAGCGTCGGAGTCATGGTCGACAGCAGCACCAGGGCTCCGGCGACGATCACGGTACCGGTGACGGGCAGCCACTTGTACCTGCCGGTCTTGCTGACGAGCTGACCGGAGACGATCGAGGTGATGAGCAGCGCGGCCATCATCGGGATCATCAGGAACCCGGCCTCTGTCGCGTTCGCTCCCGTCACCATCTGCAGGTAGGTGGGCAGGTAGGCGAGCGCTCCGAACATCGCGATCCCGATGATGAGACCGGCGACGGTGGTCAGGTTGAAGTTGCGGTCGCGGAACAGCGCGAGCGGCATGATCGGCTCGGCGGCGGCGCGCTCCACGAACACGAACGCGACACCGGCCACGAGTGTGCCGACGATGAGCGAGAGGATGACGGGCGAGTTCCAGTCGTACGTCGTGCCGCCCCAGGTGGTCACGAGCACCAGGCAGGTGGATGCGATGGCCAGGAGCCCCATGCCCGCCACGTCGATCCGGGGCTTGCGCTGAGCGTTCTTGGGCAGGCGGAGGAAGGCGACGGCCGATGCAATGGCGAGGATGCCGAGCGGGATGTTCATCCAGAACGCCCAGCGCCAGCCGATGCTCTCGGTGAACCAGCCGCCGAGCAGCGGGCCTGCGACGCTCGACAGGGCGAAGACGCCGCCCATGATGCCCATGTACCGTCCGCGCTCGCGGGCGGGGACCACGTCGGCGATGATCGCCTGCGAGAGGATCATCAGGCCGCCGCCGCCGAGACCCTGCACGGCGCGACCGACGATGAGCCAGGTCATGTCGCCGGCGAGCCCGCCGATGACGGAGCCCGCCATGAACAGGCCGATGGCGATGATGAACAGTCCTTTGCGGCCGATCAGGTCGCCGAGCTTGCCGTACACCGGCAGCATGATGGTCGAGGCGAGGATGTACGCCGTGGTCACCCACAGCATGTGGTCGACGCCGTTGAGCTCGCCGACGATGGTCGGCAGGGCCGTTGAGAAGATCGTCTGGTCGAGGGATGCGAGGAGCATCGTGACCATCAGGCCCGCGAAGAGCAGGAGGATGGTCTTCTTCTGAGGAGACCCGGCGGACGGTGCGCCCGCGGTCTCCTGCTGCGTTGCTGTCTGGCTCATGAGAGTGCCTGAATCGCCTTTCCTGCGAGCTCGACGGCCCGCTTCCGAAGTTCGTCTGTGTCGCGCTCGGTGCCGTCGGCCACCCACTCTGCGACGGCGGCGCGGATGGCGCCGCCGCAGAACGGCAGGATCAGCTCGGCGAGCGATGCGCGTTCCGCCGCGTCGAACGCGGAGAACGCCTGGTCGTGCGAGAGGAGGCCGGAGGCGCCGGCGACGAGCTGCTCCCCCATCCTGGTCATCTGGGCGAACTGCCGACGGAGCAGCTCAGGGTGCTCCTTGACGATCGCCCTGCGCGCGTCGTGCAGCTCGGTGTCGCCGATGGCGGGGCCGATCACGTGCAGCAGGAGTCCGACGATCTGCTCGACGGCGCTCTGCCCTGCGGTCTCGGCCCTGTGCTGCGCGAGGAATGCGTCGTCGATGGGGAGGTCGCGCATCCCGAGGATGGCGTCCTCCTTGCTCTCGAAGTAGTTGAAGAACGTGCGGGGCGAGACGGGCACGCTGGCGCAGATCGCGTCGACCGTGGCGTTCTCGATCCCGACCTCTGCGACGAGGAGCACGGTGGCGCGTTCGAGCTGCGCCCGTGTCTCGTGGCGTTTGCGCTCGCGCAGTCCGAGGGTCTCCGATATCACCCTCTTATTATTGCATCAACTGCAACTTTTCTAAACTGCAACAATGCAGTTCTGCACTATTCGCGGAGAACGTTCAGGTTCTGGCGTCCAACTCCTCGATCAGGCGCAGCACCGTGCGCCAGTTGCGGCCGGTCGCCACCGAGCCGACCTCGCGCCAGAAGGCTGGCGTGAGCTTCGACTTCGACACCCCGAGCGGGCACCACTGATAGACGGCGCGCTCGCCGAGCCTGACCAGCTCTGGCCGGATCGCGTCCGCCTCCGGAATCGCGATGGATGCCGGCACGGGATGGTCGAGGAAGGTCACCATCAGCTTCGAGTGATCGTCGGCCTCCTCCAGCAGCGGATTGGCGGCCGCGACAGCGCGGAACTCCCGCTCGGTGAGCAGGACGACGCGGGCTGCGACCCCCGAACGCCGCTCGATCGCGGCCTCCACGGCCGCCGCAGCGGCAGCGGCAGGGGCGGCGTCGGCATCGAACACCACGTTCCCGCTCTGCAGAAAGGTCACGACACCCGAGAAGCCCGCCTCGGAGAACGCCGCAGCCAGGTCGGCCTTCGCCACCCGAGTGGATGCGCCGACGTTGATGCCGCGGACCAGCCCGACCCCGTGCATCCCCTAGCCGTCGATCGGGTCTGCGGTCACCAGCAGCGCCTGGGCGATGGTCGCCTGCTCGTACGGCCCTCTGCCGTCGCGGCGGTGCTGCGGTTCGCTGAACGCGACGAGCCACGAGGTCACGTCGCCCGCCGGGAGGTTCACGCTGCGGAGGCTCGCGGCGCCGGGGGCGATGATGACGCCGGTCGGCTCCCCCACCCAGTCCTCGCCGCTCTCGGTCTGCGGTTCGGTCACGTACACCTGGACGCCGACGCCGAACCCCGGTGCGGCGTCGACGGCGGTCTTGCGGTTCTTCATGCGTCAAGCATCCCACTCGCGCCCGTGGACGACACGCGCCGGGTCAGCGCGCCGCCGACGGCTCGATCCTGCCGTCCGGCCGGTGCCGCGCCGGATCGAGAAGGCGACGCAGCGTGAACCGCTCAGCGACCGTCCACGCCGTGGAGGTGAGGATGTAGACGGCGGCGGCCAGCGGCACGAACGCCGCGAAGACGACGGTCACGTACGGGAGGAACGACATCACCCGGAGCAGCCCGCCATTCGGCAGCCCACCGGGAGCCTGGGCGGCGGTGCCCTCCGGCTGGGGAAGGGCGAGCACGCGACGCGACACCGTTGTCACGATCGCGATCAGCGCGAGCACGACGAGGTAGACCAGCATCGCCGGCCAGACAGCCGCACCCGCGCTCGTCAGCCCGACGAAGCTCGTGCCGAGCGGAGCGCCGAAAACGTGCTCGCCGAGGAGCGCGTTGGCGTGACCGGAGATCATCGGATGCGTGAAGACGGCGTAGACGAGGGAGATGACCGGGAGCTGCGCCAGCAGCGGCAGCATCCCGGCGAAGGGCGACACCTTCTCCCGCTGGTAGAGCTCCATGGTCTTCCTGGTGAGCAGCTCGCGGTCTTTGCCGTGCCTGCGCTGCAGCTCGGCCAGGTGGGGCGCGAGGCGCCTGCGGTTGTACTCGGCGCGCACCTGGCTCATCCCGACGGGGATGAGCAGAGCGCGCACGATCATGGTGAGCACGACGACGGCCAGCAGGCCGCCGAGGGTTCCGGCGACCGGCGCGAGCGCGTCGGAGAGGCCGGTGACGAGACCGTACGTCGCGTCGAGGACGGCCGCGATGGGGCCGAAGGAGAAGATGTCCACGAGAGGGTGTCCCTGCTGTCGAACGGATGGGTGGATTCCGTCTGACCGCGGTCGGCAGGCATCGGCCTGCCCGGCAGCGCCGAGCCGTGTCGTGTTGAACGGGCGGGCGCCTGCTACGCGGTCTGCAGGGCGATGCCGGGCGCTCGCGGGCGGGGGCGGCCGTCCGCATCCGGATCGGACTGGCTGAGCATGGCGCTCTTGTCCGCCGGTTCGACCGGGCGTTCCAGGCGTGCGCGCACCCGCAGCGATGCCGCATTGGCGACGATCGACCGGAGGCCGGCGGCCGCGACGACCGCGACGAGCCCGATGGCGCCCGCCATACCGGCGAGAGCGATGATGCTGGCCGGTGTGGATGCAGAGAGCACGCTCTCGAGCGAGGTGGCGAAAAGCCGCCCCAGAAGCTCGAAGAACGTCAGCATGGTGTTGACCGTAACAAATTCCCCGCCGATTCGCTGGAGGTGTTCGCCGTGGGCGCATCCACGTCCAGCGGGTCCATGATGGATGCATGACTCGTGTTGTGATCGTCGGTGCCCATGGAAAAGTCGCCCAGCAGTTGATGCGCGTCCTCTACGACAACGGGGACGAGTTCGTCGGCATCGTGCGCGGGGAGGAGCACGCCGACGACGTCTACCGTCTGGGCGGCGAGGGCGTGCTGCTCGACATCGAGCAGGCGACGCCGGAGCAGTTGGCAGCGGCCTTCACCGGATCGGACGCTGTCGTCTTCACGGCGGGGGCCGGAGGAGGGTCGAGCATCGAACGCAAGCGGACGGTCGACTACGCAGGCTCGGTGAAGTCGATGCAGGGCGCCGTGATCGCGGGAGTCCGCCGATTCGTGCAGGTGTCTGCCTGGGGCGTCGACACCCCGCTGCCGGAGGACACCGAGCCGGTCTGGCGCGCATACGTCGAGGCCAAGCGCGACGCGGATGCTGTGCTCCGCGAGTCCGGACTGGACTGGACCATCCTCCGGCCGGGCGGCCTCACCTTCGACGAAGGCACAGGCCTCATCGCGCTCGGTGACAGCGTGGAGCGCGGCAGCATCCCCCGCGAGGATGTCGCCCGGCTGATCAGCGCCTGCATCGACGAGCCGGCGACGATCGGGCACACCTGGGAGGTCGTCTCCGGTTCGACGCCGATCGCCGACGCCGTGCGCGCGCAGGTCGCCGCCGCGTAGGCTTGCGACCGTGAGTTCCGAAGCCGACGCCGCCGCCGCCGAAAACACCCCGCCAGCCGACAGCACCGGCGCCGCCGGCACCGCCCAGGGAAACACTCCCGGCGATTACGCTGGCAGGCCTTGGCTGCGCAGCTACGCGCCGAACGTCCCCGACGATGTCGAGCTGCCGACCGGTTCCCTCGCCCACCTCATCGACGAGTCCGTCGCGCGCTACCCGCGCAACGTCGCTCTCGAGTTCTTCGGCGCGACCACCACCTACGCCGAGCTGGGCGACCAGATCGCCCGAGCGGCGGAGGGGCTGCGCAAGCGCGGCGTGCGCAAGGGCGACAGGGTGGCGCTCGTGCTCCCGAACTGCCCGCAGCACGTCGTGGCCTTCTACGCGGCGCTGCGGCTCGGCGCCGTGGTGATCGAGCACAACCCGCTCTACACGCCGCGCGAGCTGCGGCACCAGTTCGAGGACCACGGGGCGACCGTCGCGATCGTGTGGGACAAGGTCGCGAAGACCGTGCAGGAGCTGCCGGCCGACCTCGGGGTGACCACGGTGATCTCGATCGACATCACCAGGGCGATGCCGGCATCCAAGCGGGTCGCGCTCAGGCTGCCCGTTCGCGCAGCGCGGCAGGCCAGGGAGCAGCTCACCGCGAAGGTCAGCGGCACGATCCCCTGGGAGACGCTCATCGGCGGTCGCAAGCTGAAGGCGTCGTATCCCCGGCCGGAGCGCGACGACCTGGCCCTCATCCAGTACACCAGCGGCACGACTGGGCAGCCGAAGGGCGTGATGCTCAGCCACCTCAACCTCGGGGTGAACGCGGCACAGGCGCGGGCGTGGGTGCCCACCATCGAGCGCGGCACTTCGGTCGTCTACGCTGTCCTCCCCCTGTTCCACGCATACGGGCTGACGCTCTGCCTCACGTTCGCGATGAGCATGGGCTCCCGGCTGGTGCTGTTCCCCAAGTTCGACCCCGACCTGGTCCTGGATGTGGTCAAGAAGCACCCGGCGACGTTCCTGCCTGCGGTGCCCCCGATCTACGAGCGCCTGGTGACGTCGGCGGAGAAGCGGAAGGTGTCGCTCTCCGGCATCGAGATCGCGATCTCCGGCGCGATGAGCCTGCCGGACAGCATCGTGAAGCTCTGGGAGGGCAAGACAGGCGGCTACCTGGTCGAGGGCTACGGGCTCTCCGAGTGCTCCCCCGTGCTGATGGCCAACCCGGTCGGCTCGACGCGCAGGGACGGCACGGTCGGACTCGCGCTTCCGAGCACGGAGCTGCGCGTGGTGGACCCGGAGAACCCCGCGTCGGTTCGGGCGTTCGGCGAGGAAGGCGAGCTGCTGGCGAAGGGCCCGCAGGTCTTCTCCGGATACTGGCACAAGAGCGACGAGACGGCCAAGGTCTTCACCGACGACGGCTGGTTCCGCACCGGCGACATCGTCACGATGGACGAGGACGGCTTCGTGCGCATCGTCGACCGCATCAAGGAGCTGATCGTCACCGGCGGCTTCAATGTCTCGCCGACCGAGGTCGAGGATGCGCTGCGGGCGTTCGATGGCGTCGCCGACGTGGCCGTGGTCGGCGTCCCGCACGAGCGCGGAGGCGAGGATGTGGTCGCCGCGGTCGTGATGAAGCCGGGCGCTTCGTTCGACGAGGCGGCCATCCGGGCGTTCGCGAGGGACACACTGACGGCATACAAGGTGCCGAAGCACGTCACGCAGGTGGACGACCTCCCGCGCTCCATCGTCGGCAAGGTGATCAGGCGCAAGGTGCGCGATCAGCTTCTCGCCGCGAAGCACGGGAGCGTCGCGAAGCGCTAGCACTCAGAGCGCGAAGACCAGCAGCGATCCCGTCGCCGTCGCGACCGCTTTGCCTGAGCCGTCCGTCACCACGCCGTCGGCGAAGGCCACCCGGTTCCCCGGCTTGGTCACGTGCGCGACGCAGGTCAGCGGGCCCGCGCCGGCGAGCACCGGCCGTAGGTAGTTGACCTTGATCTCGATCGACGTGTATCCCTGACCCTGCGGAAGCGTGGTCTGCACTGCGCAGCCGAGGGCCGAGTCGAGCAGCGTGCAGACCAGGCCGCCGTGGACCGTGCCGATCGGGTTGTAGTGCGACTCGTCCGGTTCGCAGACGAACGTCGCCGTTCCCTGCCCCACCTCGGTCAGCCGCATACTCATCAGGTTGGTGATGGGCGGCGGAGGCAACTCGCCCGCGAGCATCGACCGAAGGTAGTCGAGGCCGCTCATGGTGGGCATCACGGCCACACCGGGTGCCGGGTCCTCCCACTCGACGAGGCGCTGGCGTTCGCTCACTCCGTGTCCTTTCTGGGCAGGCCGGGGTCGTCTGGCGGGAGCTCGGACGGGTGCTCGACCCGTTCGAGTGTCTCCGCGTTGAGGGGGATCTGTCCAGGGGGGAGGTTGGAGAAGTCCGGCGCGATGATGGTCGGCGGGATGCGCGAGTCCGGCAGGCCGAACGCCGGGACGACGCCCTCCGCGGACAGCACCAGGTCGTCCGACCGCCTCGGCAGCGTCCTGCCGCGGAAGTAGTCGGGCCTCCGCCACCACCAGATCGCCATCAGCACCAGCCCGATCAGCAGGCCGCCGACGCCGACGACCGCCTCGGCGCCGATACCGAAGATGGTCACGTTCTTGCCGTTGTCGTCCACCAGCCAGTCGACGGCGGCGAAGTTGATCAGGCCGTAGATGAAGACGTAGGTGAGCATGACGCCGCCGACCAGCGGGAAGAGGCCGCGCATGACCACGTTGCGGAAGCTGCGGAACAGCGTCTTGCGGTAGTACCAGACGCAGGCGTACCCCGTCAGCCCGTAGTAGAACGCGATCATCAGGCCGATGGAGCCGATCAGTGCCAGCAGCAGCGCCGGGCTGATCAAGGTGAAGATGAGGTAGAAGACCGCGGAGACGATCCCCATCCCGAGCGTGGCCCAGGTCGGCGTGAGGAACCGCGGGTGGATGCGCGCGAACTGCTCGGGGATCGCCTTGTACGCCGCCATCGAGAGCGCCGTGCGCGCGGTGGGGAGGATGGTGGTCTGGGTGGAGGCGGACGCCGAGGTCAGGATGGAGAACCCGAGCAGGGCCATCAGGATCGCCCCGACAGGTCCGCCGCCGAACAGCGTCGGGCCGATCGCGGAGAAGACGTCGCCGGAGTTGGCCGGGTTCGCCAGGCCGATCCCCTTCTCGCCGACCCCGGCGAAGGCGACGGTCGCGACCGTGACCACCGCGTAGGTGGCGAGGAGGAGCAGGGTGCTGATGACGGCGGCGCGACCGGGGGTCTTGCCGGGGTCCTTCGTCTCCTCGTTGACCGAGACGGCCGTATCCCAGCCCCAGTAGATGAAGATCGCGGTCAGCATGGCCGGTGCGATCGTCTTGCTGAAGTCGAGGGTGAACGGGTTGAACCAGTCCCACTGCGGGATGAGCGAGTACGGCTCGGCGTTGCCGGTGTACACCTTCACGAGCGCGAACACGGCGAAGAAGATCAGGATGACGACCTCGAACGACAGCAGCACATACTGCAGCCGGGCCGAGATCTCGATGCCGCGATAGCAGATCCAGGTCATGATCGCGATCCAGAGCAGGCCGGCGATGGTCGTCGCGACCGTGTTGGTGGCGAGGTCGGCGACCGCCGGCAGTCCGAAGCTGCCGACGAACGTGAACGAGTACGACCCGGCGATCTGCGCCAGATTCGCCATCACGATCACATCGGCGACGATGATGCCCCAGCCGCCCATCCAGCCCGTCACCGGTCCGAAGGCCCTGGTGGCCCAGGTGAAGGTGGTTCCGCAGTCCGGCTCCGCCTTGTTGAGCTCCTGATACGCGACGGCGATCAGATACATCGGGATGAACGCGAGCAGCACGATGCCGGGCGCTTTCACGCCGGCGACGACCGTGCCGCCGACGACGATGAAGCCGAGGCTCGCGGCCAGGCTGTACGCGGGAGCGGTCGATGCCACTCCGACGACGACGCTGGAGACGAGGCCGAGGGCTCCGCCTTTCAGCCCCTTGGATTCCACATCCTCCGGTTTGGAGGGGACGGTCGCTGTCATTCTGCTGCTCCCACCGACTCGGGTCCGCTCACCACTGAGCGGGCCGGCTGGACACAGGCTAATCCCAAAACGGTGCAAATGCGCCACAGGCGACGCCGATGCTGCCTCTGAGAATCGGTTCAGGCGGCGGCGAGGCGCACCAAGCGGCGGCGTGCGGCGAGCTCCGCCTGCGTCTGCGGCCCGAGGAGAACGCCCGCGCCCTTCAAGACGGCGGCCGTCGCCCCGTGCACAGGGAACGCCCTGTCGAACGGCGTCGACCGGAAGCCGAGCATCGCCCGGTGGCGCGGTTCGAGGCTCGAGACGGCGGCCCGGAAGACCACCCGGTACGACGGCCGCAGCATCCTGCGCAGCGGCGGGCGCCGGATGAACCGCACGATCTCCTCCACCTCCGGCCCGCCGCGCAGCTCGCCGGCGTCGGTGTACTCGTCGATCTGCGCCCGCAGCTCGACCGCGCTGCGCGGTGGCCGTTCGACGCCCATCAGCTCGCCGGCTGTCGCCCACTGGCCGACGTACGCATCGGCGCCGCCGGGGATGGGACTCCCCCAGCGCTCGTGCGCGGTGAGGAAGGCGTCGGAGAACGCGATGTGCACCCACGCCGCCAGCTCCGGGTCGTTCGCCGCGTATGGGCGTGTGACACCGTGCCCGTCCACGAACGTGCCGGTGACCCGCTTGTGCATCGCTCTCACCATCCGCGAGCTCGCGACGGCCTGACCCGTGCTCCCGAACGTGACCGTGTGGATCCACTGGATGGTGCCGGCCAGACGGCCGAGCGGGTCCTCGCGGAACCGCGAGAAGTCCCGCACGCCGGCCAGTGCGCCCGGATGCAGCGCCTGCAGCAGGAGCGCCCGGACACCGGCCACGAGGGTCGGCATCCCGCCGTGCACGACCCACGGAGCGCTTCCGGCGGGGAAGAAGCCCTCGTCGTCGCCGTCCTCCAGCGCGAGCACCCAGCGCGGCACCTCGTCCGAGCGTCCGGCGAGCGTCTCGATGAGCCTCGACCGGACGGGCTGCAGGATGCCGGTCATGCGTCGTGCCTCATGACTCCTGGCCGAGTCCGTCGACGACCGTCGCGTTCGGCAGCTCGCCCAGCAGCCTGCCGGGAAGCAGGATCTTGGAGCGGCGGACGCCGGAGCCGATGATGACCACGTCCGTCTCCGCCACCCTGCTGTCCACGAACACCGGCCACTCCGCCGGCAGCCCGATCGGGGTGATCCCGCCGTACTCCATCCCGGTGAGCTCGACGGCGCGCTCCATCGACAGGAACGAGGCCTTTCGCACATCCAGCAGCCGCTTCACGGTGTTGTTGACGTCGGCGCGCGTGGTCGCGAGCACGACGCACGCGGCGATCCGTTCGACGCCCTCGCGTTTTCCTGCGACCACGACGCAGTTCGCGAGGGTCGACGCGTCCAGCCCGAACTGCTCACGGGTGGCCGCGGTGTCGGAGACGGCAGGATCGATCTCCACCACGCCCACGTCGTCCAGCCAGCCGGATGCGGTCAGCGCGCCGGCCGTCGTCGGCGCGAGCAGTTCCATGGCAGTGGAGGCGGGTGCTGTGGTCAGCCCGCCGAGAGTGAAGACGCCCATACTCTCTAATCTGCAACACGCGGCGCCGGAAAGCCAACCTCGGCTCCGTCCGACTCTCCGTTCGGAAGGAGAATCGCGACGACACGCCACAAAGAACTCCGTCCGGCAGGAGAATCCGCGGCCAGAGGCCGGGTTCTCCTGCCGGACGGAGTTGTGTTGCGTACCTGCGGACCTACTCGGCGCTGCCCGCCCGTTCGAGCACGAGCTCGCGGACGCGGGCGGCGTCCGCCTGGCCCTTCATCGCCTTCATGACGGCACCGATCACGGCGCCCGCCGCCTGCACCTTGCCGTCGCGGATCTTCGCGAGCACATCGGGCTGGGCGGCGAGGGCTTCGTCGATGGCCGCGATGAGCGCGCCGTCATCGGACACGACGGCGAGGCCACGCGCATCCACCACCTGCTGGGGTCCGCCCTCTCCGGCGATCACGCCTTCGAGCACCTGGCGGGCCAGCCGGTCGGTGAGCGTGCCGGCGTCGACCAGCGCCGCCAGCTCGGCGACGTGCTGCGGGCTGACCAGCGTTCCGGCCGGGACGCCCTGCGCGTTCGCCAGGCGGGCGATCTCACCCGACCACCACTTGCGGGCGGCAGCGGGCGTCGCTCCCGCGGCGATGGTCGCCTCGACCTCGTCGAGCAGGTCGGCGTTGTCGATGTCCTGGAACTCCAGCGCGGTGAAACCCCACGCCTCGATGAGGCGCTTGCGTCGCAGCGACGGCTGCTCGGGAAGCGTTCCGCGCAGTTCCTCGACCCACTCGCGCGCAGGGGCGACCGGCACGAGGTCGGGCTCGGGGAAGTAGCGGTAGTCGTCGGCGTCGGACTTCGGACGTCCGGCGCTCGTGGTGCCGGTGTCCTCGTGCCAGTGCCTGGTCTCCTGGACGATCGTGCCGCCTGCGGCGAGGATCGCCGCCTGGCGCTGGATCTCGTAGCGCACGGCGCGCTCGACGGAGCGCAGCGAGTTGACGTTCTTGGTCTCTGTGCGGGTGCCGAGCTTTCCCGAGCCGCGCGGGCGCAGGGAGACGTTCGCGTCGCAGCGCACGTTGCCCTCCTCCATCCGCGCGTTGGAGACGCCGAGCGCCTTCACGATGTCGCGGATGGCGTGCACGTAGGTGCGGCCGATCTCCGGAGCGTCGTGCTCTGCGCCCTCGATCATCTTGGTGACGATCTCGACCAGGGGGACGCCGCCGCGGTTGTAGTCGACCAGCGAGTAGTCGGCGCCCTGGATGCGGCCGGTCGCTCCGCCGACGTGCGTCAGCTTGCCTGCGTCCTCCTCCATGTGCGCGCGCTCGATGTCGACCGTGATCCGGCGGCCGGACTCCAGCTCGATCGTCACGGCGCCCTCGAAGGCGATGGGCTCGTCGTACTGCGAGGTCTGGAAGTTCTTCGCCGTGTCGGGGTAGAAGTAGTTCTTGCGGGCGAACCTGCTCGACTCCGCGATCTCGCAGCCGAGGGCGAGGCCCAGGCGGATGCTCGACTCGATGGCCTTCTTGTTCACCTGCGGAAGACCGCCGGGCAGGCCGAGGCAGGTGGGGCAGGTGTTGGTGTTGGCGCCGGAGCCGAACTCGTTGGCGCAGCCGCAGAACATCTTCGTCTTGGTGTTCAGCTCGACGTGCACCTCGAAGCCGAGCACCGGCTCGAACAGTTCGAGAGCCTTGTCGTAGTCCATCAGTTCCGCTTTGGCCATCAGACGGCTCCCTCTTCGCTCGCGAACATCTCGGTGGCGCTCAGGTCGGGAGCCTGGCTCAGCAGGGTGCGACCCCACTTCTGCTCCAGGAGCTGCTCCAGCGCCGCGCCGATGGTGTACAGCCTGGCGTCGGCGCGCGCCGGGGTCATCAGCTGCAGCCCGACGGGCAGGCCGTCCTCCGGTGCGAGGCCGATCGGAAGCCCCATGCCGGGCACACCCGCGAGGTTGGCCGGGATGGTGGTGATGTCGTTGAGGTACATCGCCATCGGGTCGGCCAGCTTCTCGCCGAACTTGAACGCCGTGGTCGGCGCGCTCGGGCTGACCAGCACATCCACCTTCTCGAAGGCGGAGGCGAAGTCGCGCTGGATGAGCGTGCGCACCTTCTGGGCGCTGCCATAGTATGCGTCGTAGTACCCGGCGCTCAGCGCGTACGTGCCGAGGATGATGCGGCGCTTGACCTCCGGGCCGAACCCGGCGTCGCGGGTGGCGGACATGACGCGCTCGACCGTGACGGGGCCGTCCTCCGGGTTCACCCGCAGGCCGAACCGCACGGAGTCGAAGCGGGCCAGGTTGCTGGATGCCTCCGCGGGCAGGATCAGGTAGTACGCGGCGACCGCATACTCGAAGCTGGGGGCGCTGACCTCGACGATCTCGGCTCCGGCGGCCTCCAGCAGCGCGAGGGCTTCGTCGAAGCGCTGCTTCACGCCGGCCTGGAATCCGTCGCCCGAGATCTCCTTGATCACGCCGACGCGGATGCCCCTGAGGGCGCCGTCGACGAGACCGGCGCGCGCGGCATCCGCCATCGACGGCCAGGTGTCGCTGAGCGAGGTGGAGTCGAGCGGGTCGTGCCCGGCGATCACATCGTGCAGCAGACCGGCGTCGAGCACGGTGCGCGAGACGGGACCGACCTGGTCGAGCGAGCTGGCGAGCGCGATGGCGCCGTAGCGGCTGACGCCGCCGTAGGTGGGCTTGACACCGACGGAGCCGGTGACGGCCGCGGGCTGACGGATCGATCCCCCAGTGTCGGAGCCGAGGGCGAGAGGCGCCTCGAACGCGGCGACCGCGGCGGCGGACCCACCGCCCGAACCGCCGGGGATGCGCTCCAGGTCCCACGGGTTGCGGGTGGGGCCGTACGCGGAGTGCTCGGTGGAGGAGCCCATCGCGAACTCGTCCATGTTGGTCTTGCCGAGCGGCACGAGGTCCGCCTCGCGCAGCTTGCGCACCACGGTGGCGTCGTACGGCGGCAGCCAGCCTTCGAGGATCTTCGATCCGGAGGTCGACGGCATGTCGTTGGTGGCCAGCACGTCTTTGATGGCGATCGGCACACCGGCGAGCGGCGACAGCTTCTCGCCGGATGCGCGACGCGCGTCGATGGCGGCTGCGGTGGCGAGCGCCTTCTCCCCCGCGACGTGCAGGAAGGCGTGCACGTCCGCATCCACGGCCTCGATGCGGTCGAGGTGGGCGCGCGTCGCGTCGACGCTGGAGACGTCGCCAGCGGACAGCAGGTCGGAGAGGGCGGCTGCGGAGAGCCTGGTCAGATCAGTCATGCGTGCGTCTTACTCCTCGTCCAGGATGGCGGCGACCTTGAACTTGTCGCCGTCGCGGTCCGGCGCCCCGGAGAGCGCCTGCTCGACCGTCAGCGACGGAACGACCTCGTCGTCGCGGAAGACGTTCGTGAGCGGCAGCGGGTGGCTGGTGGCGGGAACGTCCGGTCCAGCCACCTCTGTGACCTTGGCGACCGCTTCGACGATCTGGCCGAGCTCGCTGGTCAGGCTCGCGATCTCTTCCTGGCTGAGGTCGATCCTGGCGAGGTTCGCCAGGTGCGCGACCTGCTCTGCACTGATTTCGGACATACGTCTCCGTGGTGACTCGAGGGTGGACTCCTCAATTCTAGGGCGAGCCGAACAGTCCCGTTCCCAGACGGTCCACGGCCTCGTACGCCTCCCGGTATGTGCGGGGTGTCTGATCGTCCGGCAGCCCGTAGCGCGCCAGCAGCAGACCGACCAATCCGATGCCGGGCGGGCTGAGCGGCCGGTCGTCGTCGCCCGCCGCCGGCGCCTGCTGCTCCGGGTTGGCGGGGAGGTACTGCGGGTGCGTGTCCGGCCAGGTCCCCGGCTGTCTCGGCGTGCGCCGGTTGACGGCGTTGTCGATGGTCCTCGCGCCCCTGTCGCGGTTCGTCAGGTGTTTGAGCTTGTGCTTCTTCACCAGCGTGCTCACCACGGCGGCGTGATGCATCTCCTCGTTGATGATGGTGTTGCGCTCCGTGTACGCGGAGATCGCAATGGCAGGGACGCGCAGGCCGAGGCGGTCGAAGGTGAAGCCCATCTCGCCGGGACCGCTGGCATCCGGGGGCGTCGCAGGCCCAGGAACAGCGTGGTCGTACGTGCCGCCGTGCTCGTCGAACGTCACGAGCAGCATGGTGTTGAGCGCGTTCGAGCCTTTCGCACTGCGCGACGAGCGCACGGCGGAATACACCTGGTGCAGCAGTAGGTCCCCGGCCCGCACGTCGGAGATCGCACCGCCGACGATCACCTGGCCGTCCACATCCACCTCGGTCATCGGGCCGCCGGGCGGATGCATGTCGTTGTGGTCGTAGAGCAGCCGCGGCTCCACGAACGCGTACGCGGGGAGGGTGCCCTCCGCCACGTCCTTGTAGAAGTCCGTCATCGTGCGGAAGTTGGTGTGCCAGTACGGTTCGAGCACCGGCGCGTGGATGAACCCGGTGAGCGAGATGATCTGCCGGTCGTCGAAGTAGACCCGCCAGCTCACCCCCGCCTCCTCCAGCCGGTTGAAGATCGTCGGCGACGAGTTCTCGGCGTCGAACCACTTCTTCAGGCCCTCGGTTCCGCCGTTCGTCACGTAGCCGTGCGACGTGGATGCGTGGAAGAACGAGCGGTTGCAGAACGTCTGCGACGGCACGGCGCAGTGCCAGTCGTCGTAGACCGCGAACTGCTTGGCGAGGGTGGAGAACACCGGGAGCATCTCCGGAGTGAACGATCCCATCACCCTGCGGTACTCGTCGGCGACGGGCTCGCGACGCAGATCCTTGCGCAGCTCGTCCACGTAGTCGCGCACGAAGCCCTGCATCCGCGGTTCCGTCCCGGCCGGCGGCGCGTTGAACGGCGGCAGCATGTCGCGCTCCCTGGCCGTCGCGTTCGAGGCGGGATCGACGGAGCCGAACACCTGCGTGTTGACATGCGGGTACGCCTCGCCGGGGTCGGGCGACGGCTGGCGCATGACGAAGTCGGTGGTGCCCTCGTACGGGTGCGCAGGAACGACCCCGCCTGCGGGGTCCGGGTTGCTGTACTCGCCGAACGCGAGCCCGTCGAAACGCTTCCCCTTCGGCAGCGACTTCTCGTCGTAGAGGTAGCCGAGCAGGTTGTCGAACGAGCGGTTCTCGTACATCAGCACGATGAGGTGCTCGAAGCCCGGCGTCGCCGGCGCCGGCAGCGGCGGGTACTCCTCGCCGGTCTCGTGCTCGACCTCGTCCTCCGGGTGCGAGGCGACGGATGCGCCGATCACCCCGCCGACGACCCCGCCGACCGCTGCTCCCGCCGCCGCGATGCCTGCGGTCCTGAGGAAGGCACGACGGGATGGGGCGGCCGGGCGGTCCGCATCCCGGGTTGGCTTGTCCCCTTTTGGCCCGTCCACTGCGGGCTTGTCCCCTGCGGGCTTGTCGCCTGCGGGCTGAGCCGCGGCAGGCTCGTCGTCATCCGGCTGCATCGCCCTCCATTATGCGCGCATCGGCGTTCCGCAGAGGGCGCCGCACCGGATCAGCGCTCGGCGGCCGTCACGACCGCGCCGGAGGACCCTGTGCCGCTGATCACCAGGCCACCCTGGTCGATGCCGATCATCGCGAGGTTGCGCATACACTCCGTGCCGGCGGAGAAGTACTCGTTGTGACCGGACGAACCGGCGAGCGTCCGACCGGTGACGGGGTCGACCGCGCCGCCGACATCCATCCGCTGCGCGCCGTACGACGGCGAGCCGGGGTCGCTTCCGAAGAACGCGCTGTGCACGATGGGGTCGAGGTCCGCCTGCCCGACGAACACGTTGCCGTCGCGCACGCTGAGCTCGGCGACCGACTGCGCGTCGCTTCCCGGCGAGCCCATCAGGGCCAGCGCATCCACGGTCACCGTCTTGCGCTCCAGCGCGAGCAGCGCGGCGGTCGACCCGTAGGAGTGCGCGAACACACTGAGGTACGGCGGGTTCTCCTTCCGCAGCTCCTGGATGCCGACCAGGGTGCGTTCCAGGCTGTCGGCGCCGTCCATGGCGAGCTGCGTGCCGCCGATGTTCGTGAGCACGGGTGTCTGGTAGCCGATCCACGCCACGACGGCGACACCGGGCGTGCCGCCGGACGACCGAGGGCCGAGGAGCCTGTGCAGGAACGAGGTCTCCTGGTCGTGCAGGTTCTGCGCCACCTTCGCCCAGTCCACGATCTGCTCCCCCACCGACATGTACATCCCCGGCACCAGCACGCTCACATAGCGGGCGGTGGAGAGGTCGCCGACGACGATGGATGCGCGGGCATCGTCCGAGGTGTCCAGGTTGACGAGGGTGCGCTTCACGCCGTCCCTGACGGTGAGCGCCCTCTTCACGTTGTCCAGCGTGGTCAGTCTGCGCTCGAGTTCGAGACGGACGGCTTTGCCGTTCTCTGTCGCGAGCCGTTCGGTGGTCGACGCGATCGTGCGCTTGAGGTCGAGTGCGTTCGCGGTGCCGCGGACCGAGTACGGGACGCCCTCCAGATTCCCGATGACGTGCGGCGCCTCGTTGACGAGGGCCGCCTGCTTGACAGGGTCGAGCAGCCGCCACACGGCGGAGACGTCACCGGCGCGCGGTGGGGTGACGAGCATCCGGTCGAGGTCTGCCCGATGGGCGCTGATGAATCCCGGCACCGCGGAGCTGCTGAGACCGGCGATCGAGCCGAGCAGCGAGCCGGGAGCGACGGCCGCGGTGCCGCTCCCCGACGGGGCGTCGGCGATCACCGAGTGGTAGGACGAGGCGACGAAGGGGGCAGCATCTGCAGGCGCGACAAAAGCCCCGGTCAGCCCACTGGCGACCGAGGTTATAGCGATAACAGCTGCAAAGCCGACCAGCACTCCGTCCGGGTCCCTCCGAGAGCGACGAGCTAAGCCCTTGCAGTGCGCCCCGGGCGAGCGCACTCTTCGATGCTATCGGTAGCACGATCGTGTCAGGCCGGACATTCTACCCCCTGTTCAGGAGTAGAAGAACCGTTCTCGGCTCAGGATTGCGCCTCGGGCGCCTCGGAATCGGTCGAATCGTCCAGAGCCGATGGCCCCTGCTCGACAAGGATGCGGAACTGCTCCGCGTCGAGGATGCGCAGTCCGAGTGCCTCGGCCTTCGCCAGCTTGGACCCGGCTCCCGGCCCCGCCGCCACGAAGTCGGTGTTCTTCGACACACTGGATGCGGCCTTGCCGCCGGCGGCGATGATCGCCTCCTGCGCGCCCTCCCTGGTGTACCCCTCCAGCGAGCCGGTGGCGACGACGGTGAGCCCGGCGAGCACCCCTCCGGCCTCCGCGGCCGCGCCTGGCCCTGGATGCCCTGGCGTCGCGAACTGCACGCCGTCCGCCGCCCAGCGCTCCACGATCTCGCGGTGCCAGTCCACCTCGAACCAGGCGAGCACCGCATCCGCGATGATCCCGCCGACGCCGTCCACCGCCGCGAGTTCGTCTCTGGTGGCCGAGCGGATCGCATCCAGCGACCCGAAGTGGTTGGCGAGGGCGCGCGCCGCAACCGGCCCGACGTGCCGGATGTTCAACGCGACGAGGATGCGCCACAGCGGCTTCACCCGTGCGGCGGCCAGGTTCGCCAGCAGCTCGACGGCGTTCTTCGACGGCACGAAGTCGGCGTCGCCGTCGAACTCCGCCGCTTCTGGGTCGAACGCGCCGTCTTTCTTCTGCCTGCGCCTGCGGAACGGGGTGTCGGTCTTCTCCGCGCCGGAGTCGGTCAGTTTGGGCAGCCCCGTCTCTGAGTCGCGCACGACCACCTCGACGGGGAAGATGTCGGCCATCTCCAGGCCGAACAGCCCGGCCTCCGTCGGCAGAGGAGGGGTCGACGGATGCAGTGGCTGAGTGAGGGCCGCCGCCGCCACCTCGCCGAGCGCCTCGATGTCGAGTCCGCCGCGCGAGCCGATGTGCTCGACGCGACCGCGCACCTGGGCAGGGCAGAACTCGGAGTTCGGGCAGCGGAGGTCGATGTCGCCCTCCTTCGCCGGGGCCAGCTTCGTGCCGCACTCCGGGCAGTTCTCCGGCATGACGAACTCGCGCTCCGTTCCGTCGCGCAGCTCCACCACAGGGCCGAGGACCTCGGGGATCACGTCGCCCGCCTTCCGCAGCACGACCGTGTCGCCGATCAGCACGCCCTTGGCCTTGACCACCTCCTGGTTGTGCAGTGTGGCCTGGCGCACCTCGGAACCGGCGACCTTCACCTTCTCCATCACCGCGAACGGCGTGGCGCGCCCGGTGCGGCCGACGCTCACGACGATGTCGAGCAGCTTGGTGTTGACCTGCTCCGGCGGGTACTTGTACGCGATGGCCCAGCGTGGGGCACGGCTGGTCGCCCCCAGCTCGTCGTGCAGCGCTAGCTCGTCGACCTTGACCACGATGCCGTCGATCTCGTGCTCGACGCTTGCGCGATGCTCGCCGAAGTACTGGATGAAGTCGGCCACCTCGTGCGCGCTCTCGAACACGCGGTAGTGGGTCGAGGTCGGCAGACCCCACTGCTTGAGGAGGTCGTACACCTCGGACTGGCTGGCCACAGGCGGATTGGCCCACGCGCCGATGCCGTGCACGAGCATGTGCAGCCGGCCGAGGCGCGCTCGCATCAGCGCGAGCTGAGCGGCGTTCTTGTTCTCGCCCTTCTGGCGGAGCGAACCGCTCGCGGCGTTGCGCGCGTTCGCGAACACCTTCTCGCCCTGTTCGAGCTGGGCGGCGTTCAGCGCCTCGAACTCGACGACGGGGAAGAACACCTCGCCCCTCACCTCGACGAGCGGCGGGTGCCCTGTGCCGGACAGCCTCGTGGGGATGGCGGGGATGTACCGGATGTTCTCCGTCACGTCTTCGCCGACCACGCCGTCGCCGCGGGTGGCCGCCGTGACGAGCGTTCCGTTCTCGTAGCGCAGGTTGATGGCGAGACCGTCGATCTTGAGCTCACTGAGGTAGTGCACGCTCCGCCCTGCATCGCGCTCCACCTTGGCCGCCCACGCCTCGAACTCCTCGATCGAGAACACGTTGTCGAGGCTGAGCATCCGCTCCGCGTGCTCCACCGGCGCGAACAGGGTGGTCTGGGCGCGGCCGCCGACGGTCTGGGTCGGGCTGTCCTGGCTCTGCAGCTCCGGGTGCAGCCGTTCCAGCTCTTCGAGCCGCTGGATCATGCGGTCGTAGTCCTGGTCGCTGACGAGCACGGTGTCGCGCTCGTAGTACGCATCCCGCAGCTTCAGGATGCGCGTTGTCAGCTCCGCCGCCTCCGCGCGGGCGTCCGTGTCGCTCTGCGCGTCGCTGGACGCGATCTCGCCGCTGGTGCTGGTGTCATCTGCCGTGCTGTCGTCTGCCGTGCTGGTGTCGTCTGCCACGCCGACAGCCTATTAGCCACCACCGACCAAGCGATCGAGCCCAGCCTTTTTCACCGTAAGCGTGTGTCTATCGGTGAAAAAGCCTGGGCTCGACGGCTACGCGACGCGGACGACGGGGACGGCGGAGACGGTGCGGTCGATCGTGGTCTGGCCGAGCACGCGCGTGCCGACGTAGACGACGGCGGTCTGGCCTGGAGCCACGCCGTTGAGCGGCACGTCGGGGCGGATGACCAGTTCGCCGTCGCGCACCACAGCGATGGCGGGAACGGGGTCGGCGTGTGCGCGGATCTGCACGTCGCAGGCGAACTCCTCGCCCGCGTTCTCCGGAGCGCGGCCGGCCCAGGTGAAGCGTGATCCGGCGATCTCGGCGATGTCCAGCGCCTCCTTGGGGCCGACGACCACCGTGTTGTCCTTCGGGCGCACCTCGAGCACGAAGCGCGGCTTGCCGTCGTCCGACGGGTAGCCGATGTTGAGGCCCTTGCGCTGGCCGACCGTGAATGCGTGCGCGCCGCCGTGGTCGCCGAGCTTGTTGCCTTCGCGGTCCAGGATGTCCCCGGTCTCCGCCCCGACGCGCTCCGCGAGCCAGCCGCGGGTGTCGCCGTCCGGGATGAAGCAGATGTCGTGCGAGTCCGGCTTGTTGGCAACGCTGAAACCGCGCTCGGCCGCCTCAGCACGCACCTCCGCCTTGGACGGCGTAGCGCCGAGCGGGAACATCGCGTGCGCGAGCTGTTCCGAGGTCAGCACGCCGAGCACATACGACTGGTCCTTGGCCCACGCGCTCGCTCTGTGCAGTTCGCGGTTGCCGTCCTCGTCGGTGAGGATCGTGGCGTAGTGCCCCGTGCACACGGCGTCGAAGCCGAGGTCGAGCGCCTTCTCCAGCAGGGCGGCGAACTTGATCTTCTCGTTGCAGCGCATACACGGGTTGGGCGTGCGGCCCGCCGTGTACTCGGCGATGAAGTCGTCGACGACGTCGAGCTTGAAGCGTTCGGAGAAGTCCCACACGTAGTACGGGATGCCGATGATGTTGGCCGCGCGCTGCGCATCCATCGAGTCCTCGATCGTGCAGCAGCCGCGGCTTCCGGTGCGCAGCGTTCCTGGCATCCTGCTGAGCGCCAGGTGCACGCCGACCACCTCGTGCCCGGCGTCGACGGCGCGCGCCGCCGCCACCGCGGAGTCGACGCCACCGCTCATCGCTGCCAAAATCTTCACCAGGCGATTGTACGCGCCCACTCTGAGCGCACGATTCGTGCGGTCGCCCCCGCCACACCCGTCCGTCTGCGCCCGCACGCCTCGTGTAAAACGTGCGGTGCCCGCCGCGCCCACCGCACCTTCCGCACGACTCGTGGATGCGGGCGCGGGCACGTCTCGTGCAAAACGCGCGGTGCCTGCCGCGCCCACCGCACTTTTCGCACGACTCGTGGATGCGCGGCGCGCAGCGTCAGGCCAGGCGCGGGGCGCGCGTGGCGAGGCCGGCGCGGGTGGCCTGCGCGTAGGCGCCTGGGAGGGCGGCGAGCAGCGCATCCACGTCGGCGTCTGTGGTGGTGCGGCCGAGGGTGAAGCGGAGGGCGCTGCGTGCCTCGTCCTCTGTGCGCCCCATCGCCAGGAGGACGTGCGACGGCTCGGGGATTCCCGCCTGGCAGGCGGACCCCGTTGAGACGGACACACCGGCGAGGTCGAGCAGGAACAGCAGCGAGTCTCCCTGCGCGCCGGGGAAGGTGACGTGGACGTTCGAGGCGACGCGCTCCGTGCCGTCCGAGGCCGGTCCGCTGAGTCGCGCCTCCGGGATCGAGGTCAGCACACCCCGGATGAGCCGGTCGCGCAGCGCGGTCAGCCGCGCGCTCTCCCCAGCGAGCTCGGTCGCCGCCGCCCTCGCCGCCACCGCGAACGAGACCGCAGCCGCGACGTCCTGCGTGCCGCTGCGCACCTGGCGCTGCTGGCCGCCGCCGTGCACCAGCGGCACCACGTTCGCCGTGCGGGCGAGCACGAGCGCCCCGATGCCGACAGGGCCGCCGATCTTGTGCGCTGACACGCTGAGGGCGGCGACGCCGAGGGACGAGAAGTCGATCTGCAGGTGGCCGTACGCTGCGACCGCGTCGACGTGCACAGGAACCCCGGCGTCCGCGGCGAGCGCCGCGAGCGCCGACACCGGCTGGATGGTGCCGACCTCGTTGTTGACGGAGAGGAAGGTGAGAAGGGCGGTGTCGTCCGCGTGCGCGGCGAGCGCGTCCGCAGCGGCGTCGAGCCGGATGCGTCCTTCCTGGTCGAGCGGGAGCCAGTCGGCGTTCGCTCCCTCCGCGTGCGTCAGCCAGTCGATCGTGTCGGCCGTTGCGTGGTGCTCTCCGCCAGGGGCGAGGATGCGCGGTCGCCGTCCGTCCGGGTTGCGCTGCCAGTACAGGCCTTTGATGGCGAGGTTGATCGCTTCGGTGCCTCCCGAGGTGAAGACGACTTCGATCGGGTCGCAGCCGAGCGTTTCCGCGACCGTCTCGCGGGCTTCTTCGAGCATCCGTTTGGCCTGCTGGCCCTGGCTGTGGATGGAGGACGGGTTGCCGACGACGCCCATCGCCTCCGCGTATGCCGCGATGGCGTCCGGTCGCATGGGTGTGGTGGCCGCGTGGTCGAGGTAGACCGGCACCTGCCCCTCCTTTCCCTCTCAGCGGGATCGTCACCCGCATTCACTACTGTAGATCGCATGACCTCCGCTGATCCTCTGCGCAATCTGGGCGTCCGCGTCGGTACTCACGGCGGTGAGCTGCGGGTGTGGTCCGAGCACGCCGACGGCATGGAGCTGTGCCTGTTCGATGCGAAGGACCCGAACTGGCTGGTGAAGACCGTCACCATGACCAAGGATGCGAACAACGTGTGGGTGGGCAGGTCGCGCTCTCTCACGGTCGGCAGCCGGTATGCCATCCGGGTCTCGGGGCCGGCCTCCCCCACCAACGTGTTCAACCCGGAGACGCTGCTGCTCGACCCGTACGCGCGTGGACTGGTGCGGGTGGGTTCCGACGGCTGGCGCGGCACGGTGGTCGCGGACGGCTTCGACTGGGGGGATGCGCGCAAGCCGAACACTCCGCTCGATCACACCGTGGTGTACGAGGCGCACGTCAAGGGCATCAGCAAGCTGAACCCCGACGTGCCGGAGGAGCTGCGCGGCACGTATGCGGGGCTCGCGCACGAGTCGACCATCGGCTATCTGAAAGACCTGGGCGTCACCGCCGTCGAGCTGCTGCCTGTGCACGCGTTCGTGTCCGAGCAGCGGCTCCTGCAGCAGGGGCTCACCAACTACTGGGGGTACAACACCCTCAATTTCTTCTCCCCGCACGTTCCGTACGCGTCGCGTGCGGCGCAGGCTGCTGGTCCGGATGCGGTGCTCGCCGAGTTCAAGGGCATGGTGAAGCTTCTGCACCTGGCCGGGCTCGAGGTCATCCTCGACGTCGTCTACAACCACACGGCCGAGGAGGGCCTCGGCGGCCCGCGGACGAGTTTCCGCGGCATCGACAACGCCACGTACTACCGGCAGGACGAGCACGGCGCGTACATCGACGTCACGGGATGCGGGAACACCCTGAACTTCGGGCACCCCGTCCCCATCCGGCTGGTTCAGGACTCGCTGCGCTACTGGGCGAACGAGGTGCAGATCGACGGCTTCCGGTTCGACCTGGCTGCCACGCTCGGGCGCGGAGCCGATGTGGAGTACAGCCCGGAGCATCCCCTGCTGCGGGGCGTGCTGCACGACCCGGCGCTCGTCGACGTGAAGCTGATCGCCGAGCCGTGGGATGTGGGCATGGGCGGCTGGCAGACCGGGAACTTCCCGCATGGCTGGTCGGAGTGGAACGACCGTTACCGCGACAGGGTGCGGAACTTCTGGCTGGCCGACATCGCCGACGCACGGAGGAACGGGCAGGCTCCGGTGGGCATCGGCGGTTTCGCCACACGGCTCGCCGGTTCGTCCAACACGTTCTCCCCGGAGCGCGGCCCGCTGGCGTCGGTGGACTTCGTGACGGCGCACGACGGCTTCACGATGGCCGACCTGACCGCGTACGACGTCAAGCACAACCTCGGAAACGGCGAGAACAACCGCGACGGCACGGACAACAACCGGTCGTTCAATCACGGCGTCGAGGGCGTGACGACGGACGAGGCGGTGCTGCTCGACCGTCACAAGGCGATGCGCAACCTGATGGGGACCCTGCTGCTGAGCGCGGGGGTGCCGATGCTCACGGCGGGCGACGAGTTCGGCAGGAGCCAGCGCGGCAACAACAATGCGTACTGCCAGGACAGCGAGCTCACCTGGCTGAGCTGGCTGCGCACCCGCGACCAGCGGGAGATGTACGACACCACCAAGCGACTGCTGGAGCTGCGCCGCGACAACCCGGCGCTGCGGCCGAGCAAGTACGCCGTGTTCGGCGAGACCACGAAGAACGCCAGCCACATGGACTGGTTCGACGCCACGGGCGCGCTGATGGACGACGACGACTGGAACTCCCCGGAGAACCGCACGCTGCAGTACCTCGCGGCCTCCACTCCCGACAGGGAGGAGTTCAACCGCATCCTGCTGATCGTGCATGGCGTGGAGGACGACGTGGAGGTGCGGCTTCCCGTCGCGCCGGGCGTCGACTCGTACCGGCTGCTCTGGGACAGCGCCACCGAGGTGCCCATCGACGAGGAGAGCGACACGCTCGCGCCGGGCGCCACGCGGTTGGTCGGCGGGGCGTCGATGCAGCTCTTCCGCGCGAACGGGCCGCGACTCGAGCCGTCGGAGACGGCCGTGGAGCAGCACCCGTCCGAGGTGGAGGCGCAGAGCTAGTGCCGGCGTCCAAGCGCGCGGCCGCGAGGGGCGCCGCTGCGAAAAACACCGCTGCGAAGCCGACCGCCGGCACCCCGGCGACAGTTGCGCTCAGCGCGGCGGGCATCCCGTTCACCGTCCGCGCGTACGAGCACGATCCGGCCGCGGCCTCCTACGGCCTGGAAGCCGCCGCAGCGCTCGGCGTCGAGCCAGACCGCGTGTTCAAGACCTTGCTCGCTGCCACCGAGCTCGGCCTGGTGGTCGGGGTCGTCCCGGTGACCGGGATGCTCGACCTCAAGGCTCTCGCGGCCGCGGTCGGCGCGAAGCGGGCCACAATGGCCGACCCGGCCGTCGCCGAACGCAAGACCGGCTACGTGGTCGGCGGCATCAGCCCGATCGGCCAGAAGACCAGCCACGTGACGGTCGTGGACGAGACGGCGCAGCTCTGGGACACGGTGTTCGTCTCCGGCGGCAAGCGGGGCGTGGATGTGGAGCTCTCCCCCGCCGACCTGCTCACCGCCACCGGCGGCACGTTCGCGGTCATCGCCGCCTGAAACGCGAACGAGTGGTCCCGAATTGCCGTGCGGACCGAGATCCATACGGCAATTCGGGACCACTCGTCTCGGGGCCACTCGTCGGAGGGGCCAGTCGTCGGAGGGGCCAGCCGTCGGGCGTCGCCTGAGGGCTACGAGGCGACAGCCACGAGTCCCAGCTCGGCGTCCGAGATCAGCAGCGCGTTCTTCGGCACGATCCGCACGGTGTAGCCGAAGCCGCCCGCGATCTGCAGCTTGACCGTCCCGCGGTACTCGCGGGCGACCGACGGGTCGTCCGTGCCGGGAGCAGCAGTGTCGAGGGTCAGCGCCTCGTGGCGCACGTCGGTCAGCTCATCGCCCTCGTGGCTGCGGCCGTAGACCACCTGCACTTCCACGTCCTCCGGCGAGAGGCCGTTGAGGTGGACGAGCGCGCGGACGTGCAGTTCGTCGCCGACCTGCGGCACCGCATCCACTCCTCCGGCGTCGACGTGGGCGACGTTCACGCCCGGCCACGCCGCGCGCACGCGGGACTTCCAGGCGGCGAGGCTGCGCGCGTCGGCGAAGCCGTCTGCCGCGAGCCTGCGCTCGAACGACGCGGCGGGAACGTAGAGGCGGTTGACGTACTCGCGCACCATGCGACCGGCGCTCAGCTCGGGCGACAGCGTGGAGAGCGTGTGCCGGATCTGGCCGACCCACGCGGCGGGCACGCCGTCGACGGTGCGGTCGTAGAAGCGCGGGGCGATCTGGTGCTCGATCAGGTCGTACAGCGCTTCCGCCTCGAGGGCGTCGCGCTCTGCGCCGTCTCCGGCCGCGTCGGCGGACGGGATCGCCCAGCCGTTCTCGCCGTCGTAGAACTCGTTCCACCAGCCGTCGAGGATGGACAGGTTGAGCGCGCCGTTCAGCGCCGCCTTCATCCCCGAGGTTCCGCAGGCTTCGAGCGGGCGCAGCGGGTTGTTCAGCCAGATGTCCGTGCCCGGATAGAGAAGCTGCGCCATCCCGATGTCGTAGTCGGGCAGGAAGACCATGCGGGTGCGGATGTCCGGCTCCGAAGCGAACTGCACCAGCTTCTGGATGAGGCGCTTGCCCTCGTCGTCCGCCGGGTGCGACTTGCCGGCGATCACGATCTGCACGGGCCGCTCGGGGTTCAGCAGGATCGCGCGCAGCCGCTCCGGGCTGTGCAGCATCAGCGTGAGGCGCTTGTACGTCGGCACGCGCCTGGCGAAGCCGATGGTCAGCACGGACGGGTCGAGCAGTTCGTCCATCCACGCCGGTGCGATGCCGCCGGGGTTCTGCGACTCCCAGGCGGCCTGCAGACGGCGGCGGGCGTCGCCGACGAGCTGTTCGCGCATCCTGGTGCGCACCGACCAGAGGTCGAGGTCGCTGACGGCTCCGCTGTTGGCCCAGTCCGCGACGGTGGTGTCGTCCGTGCCGAGGCGTTCCTCGGCGAGGGCGAGAAGCATCGGGTCGGTCCAGGTGGGCGCGTGGACGCCGTTGGTGACAGAGTCGATCGGCACCTCCCGCGCGTCGAACCCCGGATACAGGCCGTTGAACATCTGCCTGCTGACCTCGCCGTGCAGCCGGGAGACGCCGTTGGCGTGCTGGCCGAGGCGCAGTCCCATCACGGCCATGTTGAAGACGTCCGGCGAGCCGCCTGGGTAGTCCTCTGCGCCGAGGGCGAGCACCTGCTGGGGGTCGACGCCCGGCAGGAGGTCGGTGGAGAAGTACCGCTCGACGAGCGGTGTGTCGAACCGGTCGATCCCGGCCGGTACGGGTGTGTGCGTGGTGAACACGGTGCCTGCGCGGACCACCTGCAAGGCCTCGTCGAAGGTCAGACCCTCTCCGATGAGGTCGGAGATGCGCTCCAGGCCCAGGAAACCGGCGTGTCCCTCGTTGGTGTGGAACACCTCGGCCGCGGGCGCGCCGGCGAGCTCCGTCCAGGCTTTGACCGCGCGCACGCCGCCGATGCCGAGCAGGAGCTCCTGCAGCAGGCGGTGCTCTCCCCCGCCGCCGTAGAGGCGGTCGGTCACCGAGCGCAGGCGCTCCTCGTTCTCCGGGATGTCCGTGTCGAGCAGCAGCAGCGTCACCCGCCCGACGGCCACCTGCCAGACGCGGGCGTGCAGCACCCCGTCCGGCAGTGCGAGGCTGATCTGCACAGGCGTGCCGTCCGGGTTGCGCAGCACGGACAGCGGGAGGCCGTCCGGGTCGAGCACGGGGTAGCTCTCGAGCTGCCAGCCGTCCGGAGTGATCGCCTGCGCGAAGTAGCCGGAGCGGTAGAACAGGCCGACGCCGACGAGCGGGACGCCGAGGTCGCTCGCCGCCTTGAGGTGGTCGCCTGCCAGGATGCCGAGACCGCCGGAGTACTGCGGCAGGGCGGCAGCGATTCCGAACTCCGGAGAGAAGTACGCGATGGACTTCGGCGCGGAGTCGTCGAGCGACTGGTACCAGCGCGGGTCGCTCAGGTACGCGCGCAGGTCGTCCCTGATGTGGGCGGCCCAGTCGACGTATCCCTGGTCGGCCGCCAGCTCGGCGAGCCTCGACGGCTCGACTGCGCCGAGCAGCGCGATCGGATCGTGGCCGACCTGCTGCCACAGCTCCGGCGCGATCCTCGCGAACAACTGGCGGGTCGGCTCATGCCACGACCAGCGCAAATTACGTGCAATCTCTTCGAGTGCGGAGAGATTCTCCGGCAGGACGGCACGGACGGTGAACCTACGGATTGCCTTCACGGTGCCACTCTAGGGGAGCCTGATGTCCTGCACGTTAATGCGTGTACGGTCGGGGTGTGGCTAAGAGTGCAGCGACCAAGACAGCATCGGCCGGACAGCCTGCATCCCGTGCGGACGGCGGCGCACCGGCGCAAACCGACTACGTTCCCCTGCTGGGGCGCATCCCGATCCTGGGGCTCTCCCCCCAGGTGGACGACGGCCTCTGGCCCGCGGCGGCATTCAGCGGCGAGGTGATCCCGTTCAGGGCGACCGCGTTCAGGGAGGGTCACGACCAGATCGGCGTCGACCTCCTGCTGCTCGACCCGAACGGTGTGCAGACCGAGCACAGGATGCACCCGGTCGACCCTGGCACCGACCGCTGGGAAGTGCTCGTGCAACTGGAGACCGAGGGCCTCTGGAAGTACCGCGTGCAGGCGTACGCCGACGAGTACGCGACCTGGCGGCACAACGCAGAGGTGAAGATCCCCGCTGGCATCGACACCGACCTGATGCTGACCATCGGCCACGAACTGCTCACCCGCGCCGCGACGGACAAGCGCCGCAGCACCGCGGAGCGCCGCCACCTCACCGAGACGGCGAAGGTGGTCGCCGACACGACACGAACAGTGGATGAACGTTTCGCGGCGGCCATCGAACCGCGCGTCGCCGGAATCCTCACCGTGCGGCCGGTCGTCGATCTGCCCACCCTGTCTGCCACGCTCGGCATCCAGGTGGAGCGCACCCGAGCGGGCGTCGGAAGTTGGTATGAGTTCTTCCCACGCTCGGAGGGCGCGAAGAAGCAGCAGGACGGCTCCTGGAAGTCCGGCACCTTCCGCTCGGCGGCCAAGCGACTGCCGGAGGTCGCGGCGATGGGCTTCGACGTCGTCTACCTTCCCCCCATCCACCCGATCGGTCACGCCTTCCGCAAGGGACCGAACAACACCCTCGTCGCCGGGCCGAACGACCCCGGCTCCCCCTGGGCGATCGGCTCCGCGGAGGGCGGTCACGACGCGATCCACCCCGATCTCGGCACAGAGAAGGACTTCGTCTACTTCGTCGGCAAGGCCAAGCAGTCCGGTCTCGACGTCGCCCTCGACCTCGCGCTCCAGGCCGCGCCCGACCACCCGTGGGTCACCGAGCATCCCGAGTGGTTCACCACCCTGCCGGATGGCACCATCGCATACGCGGAGAACCCGCCGAAGAAGTATCAGGACATCTACCCGATCAACTTCGACAACGACCCGGAGGGCCTGCGCCAGGAGATCCTGCGGATCGTGCGGTACTGGATGTCGCTCGGCGTCCGCATCTTCCGCGTCGACAACCCGCACACCAAGCCGCTCGCGTTCTGGGAGTGGCTGATCCGCACGATCAACGCGACGGACCCGGATGTGGTGTTCCTCGCCGAGGCGTTCACACGCCCCGCGATCCTGCAGACGCTCGCCAAAGCGGGCTTCCAGCAGTCGTACACCTACTTCACCTGGCGGAACACGAAGGAGGAGCTCGAGGAGTTCCTCACCGGGCTCGCCACGGAGACGGCCGACTTCCTCCGGCCCAACCTGTTCGTGAACACGCCGGACATCCTCACCGAGTACCTCCAGTTCGGCGGGCCGGCCGCGTTCAAGGTGCGCGCTGCGATCGCGGCGACCGCCGCGCCGACCTGGGGCGTCTACTCCGGCTTCGAGCTGTACGAGAACGTCGCACGCCCGGGAGCCGAGGAGTACATCGACAACGAGAAGTACGAGTACCGTCCGCGCGACTACTCCAGGGCGCAGACCCTCGGCCAGTCGCTCGCGCCGTACCTGACCATGCTCAACCGGGCGCGCAGCGAGCATCCTGCGCTCCGCCAGCTCCGCAACCTGCGCGTGCACGGCAGCGACGACGACTCGATCCTCGTCTACTCCAAATACCTCGCGGGCGAGTTCACCCGCAGCGGCAAACCGGATGCGGTCATCGTCGTCGCCAACGTCGACCCGCACTCCGTGCGCGAGACGATGGTGCACCTCGACGTGACGGCCTTCGGCGTCGAGCCGGGCGCGCTGTTCGAGGTCAAAGACATCGTCACGGGTGCGAAGTGGACCTGGGGCGCCGACGACTACGTCCGGCTCGACGCGTTCACCGAACCCGTGCACATCCTCTCTGTGAGAGCAGAGCCACCCGTGAAGGCAGGTTCCTGATGAGCCCCATCCCCGAAGGCGCGGCCGCCGTCGTGCTCCCCGATCTCGACGACGGGCTGCTGCTCGCTGTCGCGACCGGCAGCTACCACGACCCGCACGCGATCCTCGGCCAGCACGCGGTCAGCGCTGAGGGCATCGCAGACCCCATCACGGTCATCCGGACGCTCCGGCCCCTGGCCGGCGAGGTCGCCGCCGTGCTCACGACGGGAGCGCACATCGAGCTGGCCCACGTCGGCCACGGCATCTGGCAGGGCATCGACATCGTCGGCGCCGACGCATACACGATCGAGGCGCGCTACCCGGACGGCAGCGTCTGGGACGCGGAAGACCCGTACCGGTTCGCTCCGACCATCGGGGAGCTGGACATCCACCTGATCGGCGAAGGGCGGCACGAGCAGCTCTGGACCGCCCTCGGTGCGCACGTCCGCGAGATCGACGGCGTGAGCGGCACCGCGTTCTCCGTGTGGGCGCCGCACGCCCGCGCCGTGCGCGTCGTCGGCGACTTCAACGACTGGGACGGCGAACGGCACTCCCTGCGCAGCATGGGCTCCTCCGGCGTCTGGGAGATCTTCCTGCCCGGCATCGGGGTCGGCGCGATCTACAAGTTCGACCTGCTCGGCCAGAACGGCGCCTGGGTGCGCAAGGCCGACCCGATGGCGCGGGCGGCGGAGACTCCCCCGGCCACCGCATCCGTCGTCACCGCGTCCGAGCACGCCTGGGGCGACGACCAGTGGATGCGCGACCGCGCCTCCCGCGACGCGCACTCCGGTCCCATGAGCATCTACGAACTGCACTTCGGAAGCTGGCGCCCCGGCCTCGGCTACCGGGAGGCGGCCGACCAGCTCATCGACTACGTCGGCGCCCTCGGATACACGCACGTCGAATTCCTGCCGCTGTCCGAGCATCCCTTCGGCGGGTCATGGGGCTACCAGGTCACCGGCTACTACGCGCCGACCAGCCGCTTCGGCTCCCCCGACGACCTGCGCTACCTGATCGACCGGCTGCACCAGGCGGGCTTCGGCGTGATCATGGACTGGGTGCCCGGCCACTTCCCGAAGGACGACTGGGCGCTCGCCCGCTTCGACGGGCAGGCGCTGTACGAGCACGCGGACCCGCGCCGCGGAGAGCAGAAGGACTGGGGCACATACGTCTTCGACTTCGGCAACTCGCAGGTGCGCAACTTCCTGGTGGCCAACGCGCTGTACTGGCTGGAGGAGTTCCACGTCGACGGCCTGCGGGTCGACGCCGTCGCCTCGATGCTGTACCTGGACTACTCCCGCGCGGACGGCGAGTGGCTTCCGAACATCCACGGCGGCCGGGAGAACCTGGAGGCGATCGGCTTCCTGCAGGAGGTCACCGCCACCTCGTACAAGCGCAATCCCGGCACGGTCATGATCGCCGAGGAGTCGACGAGCTGGGCCGGTGTGACCCAGCCGACCTCGTCTGGCGGACTCGGCTTCGGCTTCAAGTGGAACATGGGCTGGATGCACGATGCCCTGCAGTACATCCACGAGGACCCGATGTACCGCAGCTACCACCACAGCGAGATCACGTTCTCGTTCGTCTACGCGTTCAGCGAGAACTTCCTGCTGCCGATCAGCCACGACGAGGTCGTGCACGGCAAGGGCTCTCTGCTCGGCAAGATGCCCGGCGACCACTGGCAGCAGCTCGCGAACGTTCGCGCCTTCCTCGCGTTCATGTGGGCGCACCCCGGCAAGCAGCTCCTGTTCATGGGGCAGGAGTTCGGCCAGCCTTCCGAGTGGAGCGAGGAGCGCGGCCTCGACTGGTGGATCCTCGACCAGCCGTCGCACCGCGGCCTCTGGGACCTCGTGGCGCAGCTCAACGCCGTCTACAAGGCAAACCCCGCCCTCTGGGCGCTCGACAGCGACCCGGCGGGCTTCGAGTGGATCGACGGCTCGGACGCCGCAGGCAACGTCGTGGCGTTCCTCCGGAAGGACGTGGACGGCTCGCCGATCGCGATCGTGATGAACTTCTCGGGCGCGCCGCACACCGACTACCGGGTCGGTCTGCCGTTCGCCGGCGAGTGGGAGGAACTGCTCAACACGGACGCGGAGGCGTTCGGCGGCTCCGGTGTCGGCAACCTCGGAGCCGTGGTGGCCGTGGACGAGCCGTGGGCTGGCCGCCCTGCGTCCGCCCTGGTGACGCTGCCGCCGCTCGGCGGACTGTGGCTCAAGCCACGTTCGAGCTGAGCCAGGTGCCGTAGTCGATCCCCGGCAGGGCGTTGCCGGGGATCAGGTTCTCTCCCGCGCGCAGGAAGCTGCCGAGCGCGCCGCCGAGGCGGACGGGCACGATCGCGCCGCGGGCGCCGGTCGCCGCCTTCCACTGTTCGGCGAGTGCCCTGGCCGTCTCCACCCTGGGCCCGCCGACGGTGAGCGTCGAGTCCGCCTCGCCCTGGCCCTCTGCCGCATCCACCAGCAGCCTGGCCACGTCGGAGACGGCGATCGGCTGGAAGCTGGTCTTGGTCGGCGCCGGCACGATGGCGGCCGTCCCGCGGGCGAAGATCGCCGACACGAAGTCGTGGAACTGGGTGGTGCGCAGGATGCGGGTGTTCAGCGGCGACTCGCGGTAGACCCGCTCCTGAGCCGCTTTGGCGCGGTAGTAGGGATACGTCGACCGATCGACGTTCACGATGGAGAGCAGCACGGCTTGGTGCACACCGAACCTGGCGGCCGTGTGCAGCAGATTCTGCGAGCCGTGCGCGAAGACGTGCGCGGCCGTGCGGCCGCTGCCGTTGGTGGTGTCCACGAGCACGTCGACACCGTCGAGCACCGCCTCCAGACCGTCGCCGGAGACCACGTCCGCCGTCTCGTAGACCGCGCCGTCGACATACTGCTCGCTGTCGTCGTCGGGAACCCTGCGGGATGCGACCACCACGTCGTGTCCGCGGGCGATGGCTTCCGAGGTGACGGCGCGTCCGGCCAGGCCGGTGCCTCCGACGACGAGAACGCGGGTCATGCAGGGGCCTCCCGGCTGATCGATGCGATGCGGAAAGGAGCGTCGCCGCCGCGGCCGGTGAGTCGGCTCAGTACAGCAGCGAAGCCAGCCTAGCCCGCGCCTTCACGACGCGCGGGTCATCCACACCGACGATCTCGAAATAGTCCAGGATGCGCGTGCGGACCGCATCCTTGCCCGCTGCGTCGAGCTTCGGGAACAGGGTGAGCAGGCGGTCGAACGCGTCGTCCACGTGTCCGCCGGAGATGTCGAGATCGGCCACGAGGAGCTGAGCGTCGACGTCGTCGGGAGCGGAGGCGCCGGCCGATCGGATCTCGTCGAGCGACTTCCCTGCGAGTCGCGCGAGCAGGCTCACCTGCGCGAGACCGGCCACGGCCATGAAATCGCGCGGGTCCTGAGCGATAGCGGTCTTGTACTCGGCGATGGCGGTCGCGAAGTCCCCGCGCTCGATCGCCTCGTACGCCTCGGCGTGGTGCGGCGGCAACGGCTCGGGGGCCGGCTCTGCCTGCTCGGCGTCGTCGGCCGAGGGAGCCTCCGCGCCGTCGACGGCCGCGCGTCCCGTAACGCCGTTCTGCGCTGCGAGCTGGAGGAGCTGCTCGAACACATCGCGCACCTGCTGCTCGGGGATCGCTCCCTGGAAGAGCTGCACGGGGCGCCCGCCGATGACGGCGGCGACGGCGGGGATCGACTGGGCCTGGAACGCCTGCGTGAGCTGGGGGTTCGCATCCACGTCGACCTTGACGAGCACGAGGCGGCCGGCGTATTCGGCGATGAGCTTGTCGAGGATGGGGCTGAGCTGCTTGCACGGCTCGCACCACTCCGCCCACAGGTCGACGACGATCGGAACGCTCATCGACAGGTCGAGGAAGTCGTTGAAGTTGGCGTCCGTGCCCTCGAAATAGAGGCTCGGCAGGGCGACGTCGCCGCCCTGCTCCCCCGTCGGCGCAGCGTCAGCGCCGGCCGCCGGCGGCTGACCGGCCGTCATGGCCCTGTTGACGAGCGAGGTGAGGTCGACGGCTCCACGGAAGTTGGTGGGGCTCGGCGGGATCTGGCTCATTGGACTTCCTTGGCTGAGACGAGTCCCTGGGCGAAGCCCAGGAGGGTGATCTTGGCGGACGAGCCGGCAGGCGGAACGTAGAACGCCAACTGGTATCCGTAGGTGGATGCGATGCCCGTCTTGGACGACGCTACTCCGGATAGCGCGGCGGAGGTCGGTCCTGCGTCCACCTCGGCGCCGGCCTCGACGACCTTCAGCGTCTGCGTCTCCTCGAGGTTGACCCAGACGATCGCACCGGAGTCGTTCGTCGCCATCGCGATGTCCGGCCCCGCCCCGACGGCGCTCGTGAAGTCGAGCGACGACGTTGCGCCGTACTTCTGCTGGAGCTCGGCCTTCTGCTGCGCCTTCCAGTCGGAGCCGACCTGAGTGCGCAGGGTGTCGCCCTCCGCGCTGAACAGGGCGGCCGACTTGCTCGCGTCGCCGTTCATCAGCACGTCGCCGTACGCGGCCGCCAACTCCTTCGGCGGAAGCTTCAGCAGCTTGGAGTCCGGAGGGACGACGGCGGAGCCGATGCTCGCGGGCGCCAGGTTGGGGACCTTCGCCTTGGGTTCGAGCGACACCGCGTACGTGACGAGGTAGTTGTCGCGCGGCGTCTCCTGCACCAGCGTCAGCGAGAGCGGCGCCTGCGCCGCGCCGTTGGCGTCTTTCGGCGTCTCGACGACCGCTGTGACGGTGCGCGGCCAGGTGTCCGTCGCCTGCGGAAGGGAGAGGATGATCGGGCTCGCCGGGATGGCGGGGAGCGCAGGCTCGTCCGCCTTCTTCGCGCGGATGGCATAGTTGGCCTCGCGCAGTTGCAGCGCGGGTCCGGTGAAGCGCTGCTTGGCGATCGCTGGGTCGGCCTTCGCATCCGCCGTCGTCGCGATCGCGGAGATGCGCTTCACGATGCGCTCGAGCTGTGGCACGGTCACGGCCGGAGGAAGCTGATCCTTGGCCTTGGGGAGCTCGGTGGTGATCGGGCTGGCCGTGCGGACGGGAACGGACGCCGACGGGGCTGCTCCGATCGAGCATCCGCTGAGGGCGAGGGCGCCGACGAGGGTGATCGGCACGGCGACCATCGAACGCCTCACCGACCTGCGGCCTTTCGGCGTCGCCTCGACGGCCTTCGACGGCTTGTATTTGGGCGCCTTCGGCAGCTTCGGCATCTTCGGGCCGCCCTTCCTGCGCGGTCCACGCGACTTGCGGATCGCGTACAGACCCCAGAGGTACAGGCCGATGCCGACCACCAGCAGCACCAGGCCGCCGATGATGAGCGGGAACGCGAACGGGGTGGACGAATCGACAGGCCAGGTGACGCGGATCTGGTTCGGAGCGGCCTTCGTGCCGTCGCCGGCGACGATCACGCTGATGCTGTCCGGCACGTTCATCCTGGTGACCTGCGCGTCCTCGCCGTCGAACTCCTCGAGCCAGAGGTCGGAACCGGCGGGGTTCGGGTTCGGGGTGGCGACAGCGTCTCCTGTCGTCGCTCCCTCGGCCGGCGTCGTGGTCGCCGGGTCGGCGGGCGCTGCGGGTGTGCTGGTGGGAGACGGCGTCGAGGTGGAGCCGCCGTCCGTCGCCTTCGTGGTGACCGACTTCATCGTGATGTCGCCCGTGGTCTTGTCGAGCCCGAGACTCACGTACTTCTCCGTGCCGAGCCACGCCTTGACGTCGGCCGTCCTGCCGTATGCGACCACCTGGGACTTGGTGTCTCCACCGCCGACGGACAGGGTCTGCTGGCCGGGATGGGCGTTCAGCACGGCGCCGTCGATCACGATGTATCGAGGGTCGCCTTTCACCGTCGTGGTGGCGGCGATCTGCGACGGGGGCGCGAAAACGGTGCGCTGGGCGATCCCCGCGACGATCATGACGGCCGCCACGACGAACGCGACGATGGCGAATACGAAACGCAAGCAAGCTCCTTCTGTGCCGGAGACGACGGGAGGCACAGTTACCCAAAGATACCGGGTGACCCTGGGAGCCGTCTAACTGTTGCCTCAACGGATGCGCTGTCCACCGGTGCGCGCCCATCCTGCGAAATGTAGGATCGTCGAGGTGCACGCCAGGCGCCGCACCCCCCGAGCTTTCAGGAGTAAGAAGTGGCCACCGACGAATCGAACTTCACCCAGGTCTTCCGCGGATACGACAAGGACGAAGTCGACAAGGCCCTGCAGGAGCTACGGCGTGACCTGATCAAGTCCAACACGCAGGCCGCTGACGCGACGAAGGAGATCAAGCGCCTGCAGGTGCGCGTCGAGGAGCTCAACTCCGAGATCGAAGAGGTCGGCAGCCCCACCTTCTCCGGGCTCGGCACCAAACTGGAGAACACCCTCAGGGTCGCAGAGGAGCAGTCCACCCGTCTGATCGCCCAGGCCGATATCGACGCGGAGAAGCTGCGCGCGGGTGTCGCGGCCGAGGTCGACAAGATCAAGACGGCCGCATCCCAGCAGGCGGAGCGCATCCTGGCGGACGCCCGCGCTCGCGCGACCACAGCGATCGAGGACGCCCAGATCGAGTCGGCCGAGCTGCTCGAGAAGACCAGGGCAGACAAAGAGACCCTCCTCACCGACGCGATGCGCGAGGCGGCCGCGATCCGGGGCGCCGTCGCCACCGAGGCGGCGGAGGTCAGGTCGACGAGCAAGCGCGAAGCGTCAGCCGTCCGTGCGGAGGCCGACCGGGAGGCCGCGGAGCTGAAGGCCGTCGCCACCAGGGAGGCAGAGGCGGCCAGAGCAGAGGCCGCCCAGCTCGACCGCGAGATCGAGACCAGACGTGCAGAGCTCGCCGGCGCCTTCGCCGAGGACAGGGCGGCGTTCGAGCGCGAGTCGGAGCAGACCAGGCTCGACCTCGCCCGCCAGGTCGCGGAGACGACGGACCGGCTGGAGGCCGAGCAGACCGCCACGCGCAACGCGCTCGCAGCGGAGGCGGCGCAGGCACGCGCCGACCTCGCTGCAGAGGTCGAGCAGCAGCGCGCTGCGCTCGCAGCGGATACCGAGCAGACCAGGGCCGATCTGGACAACGAGTCGAAGACGACGCGCCTCGCTCTGCAGACGGAGGTCGAGCAGACCAAGAAGGCCCTCGCCGTCGAGGTCGAGCAGACGAAGGCCGCACTGGATGCGGAGGTCGAGCAGACCAGGAGCGCGCTGGCCGACGAGGTCACCGCGACGAAGAGTGAACTGGCGGACGAGGTCACCCGCACCAAGCAGGAACTCGCAGACGAGGTCACCCGCACCACGAGCGCGCTGACCGACGAGGTCACGACGACGAAGAGCGCACTCGACACAGAGGTCAGCACGACCAAGAGCGCGCTGGAGACCGAGGTCAGCACCACCAGGAGCGCACTCGCGACCGAGGCGTCCACCGCGCGGCGTGCGCTGGCAGAGGAGGTCGAGCGCACCAGGAAGCAGCTCGCCGACGAGGTGCTGCAGACGAGGACGGCCCTCGGGACGGAGGCGACCCAGACGCGCGCCCAGCTCGAGTCCGACCGCGCGACCACGGCAGCGTCGCTCGCGGCCGACAGGGAGCAGACGGCGTCCTCGCTCGCCACGGAGGTCGAGCAGACCAGGGCGGCCCTCGCGGCAGACGCAGAGCGGCAGCGTCGTGAGCTGGAGGCGGAGGCCGCCGAGCTTCGCGCATCCCTCGCTGCGGAGGTCGACACCGCACGGAGCACCCTCGCCGACGAACTCGCCCGCGAGCGTAGCGCTCTCGCCGCCGAGGTCGCGAACACGCGCTCTCAGCTCGACGCGGAAGTCACGTCCACGAAGTCCGCCATCGCCACGGAGGTCGAGCAGACGAAATCGGCCCTCGACACCGAGGTCAGCACCACCAAGGCGGCTCTGGCGGTCGAGGTCGAGCAGACCACGGCCGAGCTGGCCGCAGAGGTCGAGCAGACCAAGGCCGAGCTGGCCGCAGAAGTCGAGCAGACCAAGGCCGAGCTGGCCGCAGAGGTCGAGCAGACCACGTCCGCCCTCGCCGCCGAGGTCGAGCAGACCAAGTCCGCCTTGGAGACCGAGGTCACCACGACGAAATCCGCCCTCGCCGCCGAGGTCGAGCAGACCAAATCCGCCCTCGCCGCAGAGGTCGAGCAGACCAAGTCGAGCCTCGACGAAGAGGTCCAGCGCATCCAGAGCACCCTTGCGGAGGACACCCGCCGCACCGGCGTCGACCTGGCCGACCAGCGAGAGGCCACGGCGAACGAGCTGGAGAACGACAGGGAGCAGCAGCGCCTCGCCCTGCAGCGCGAGTCGGAGCAGACCAGGGTCGAGCTCGCCGCGGAGACCGAACAGGCCAGGGTCGCCCTCGAACGTGAGACGGCAGAGGCGCGCGCGACGCTCGCCGCCGAGGTCGCGGAGGCTCGCACCGCCCTCGAGGCGGAACTCGCCTCGCTCCGGAGCGCGTTCGAGCAGGAGTCCGTGCAGGCCAGAGCGGCGCTCGACACCGAACTCACCACCATGCGCACCGAGGTCCTGGAGACCGTGGATGCGCGCACCCGCGAGATCGAGCAGGCCCGCATCGACCTCGACGTCGAACTCAAGGCCAGGCGCGACGAAGCGGAGAAGGACTACCTCCTGCGCCACCAGGAGGCCGTCGCTCAGACCCAGAAATACCTCGACGAGGCCAACACCCAGCTCGCCGACGCCGTCAAGCGCACAGCGCAGGCGCGCGCCGAAGCCGAGAAGGCGGAGAACGAGGCCCGCGCCACGATTAAGTCCGCCAAGTCCGAAGCGGACGAAACAGGGCGTACCATCGTCGCCGACGCCGAGGAACGTGCTGCTGCGCTGATCGAGGACGCCGAAGATCGGACACGCCGCCTGGTGGCGGACGCCGAGGAGCGGCTGGCCCAGATTAGGATTGAGCGCGAAGCCGTTGCCGGCTACTTCGAGAACCTGCGCGGCGTGCTGCAGCAGGCGGAGAAGGTGACAACCGACAGAGACTGACCATGAGCACCCAGGGGGCCGCCGCGTGAAGATCCAGAACCCGTTCCGCGTCGGCTTGATCGGAACCCTCGGTGTCGGGCTCGGTTTCCTGCTGCTGACGTCGATCGTCAACCTCGCGACGATCATCACCTACATCGGTGCCGCGCTGTTCATCGCGCTCGGCATCGAGCCGCTGATCTCGTTCCTGGAGCGGCGCAAGTTCCCGCGCTGGGCAGCACTCACGGTCACGCTCGTGGTCATCATCGGCCTGGTCACCCTGCTCATCTGGGCGATCGTGCCGGTCGCGGTCGATCAGCTCTCGCAGCTCATCAACGGCATCATCGGCTGGGTCAACCACGGGGATGCGGAGAAGTGGTTCGAGGGGCTGCAGAACCAGTTCCCGACCATCGTCAACCAGGACAACATCGACGCGGTCACGAAGTGGCTGCAGCAGAACCTGCCGAACATCACCTCGCAGGTGCTGCAGACCGGCATCGGGATCGTCAGCGGCGTCTTCGGCGGGATCATCATCATCATCCTGACCATCTACTTCACCGCGTCGCTGCCGAGCATCAAGCGCGCCACCTACCAGCTCGTCCCCGCCTCCAAGCGGTCGCGGTTCGCCGACCTCGGCGACCAGATCACCGACTCGGTGGGCAAGTACGTGATGGGGCAGGTCGCACTCGCGCTGGTCAACGGCATCCTGAGCGCCATCTTCCTGTCGATCATCGGCGCGAAGTTCCCGATCCTGCTCGCGTCCGTCGCGTTCTTCTTCTCGCTGATCCCGCTGGTCGGCACGATCACCGGCTCGATCATCATCACGCTGGTGTGCCTGCTGGCCGGTCCGCCGACCGCCATCGCCGCGGCGATCTACTACATCATCTACATGCAGGTCGAGGCGTACGTGCTGAGCCCGCGCATCATGAACCGCGCGGTCGCCGTGCCAGGCGCGCTCGTCGTGGTCGCAGCGCTCGCGGGCGGCACCCTGCTCGGCATCCTCGGCGCCCTGGTCGCCATCCCGTTCGCCGCCGCCATCCTGCTCATCATCAAGCAGGTCGTCATCCCCCGCCAGAACGAGCTCTGAAGCCATCGAGCCCAGGCTTTTTCACCGTAAGAGCGCGTCGTACGGTGAAAAAACCTGGGCTCGATTGCTAGGAGGCCGACCAGGTGGTCGGCAGCGGCAGCGCGGACGGATTGACGCGGGCGACGATCTCGTCGAGCACGCGGCGCGTCTGGGTCTCGCCGACCCAGAGGTGCTTTCCGCCCGCGACATCGACCAGCTCGATCTGCGGCAGCGGCGCGAAACGCTCGGCGGCCGCATCCGGTTTCAGGTAGTCGTCGTGCTCCGGGATGAGTGCGACGATCGGGCGGGTGTCCCCCGCCCACGCCGCCAGGTCCTCCGGCTTCGCCCTGTGCAGCGGGGGCGAGAGCAGGATCACGCCCGCGACGGGGTACTGGCGGCCGTACATCAGCGCCAGCTCCGTGCCGAACGACCAGCCGACCAGCCACGGGTTCGGCAGTCCTCGCTCGGCCACGAAGTCCATCGCCGCCTCAACGTCGTATCGCTCGTCCACGCCGTGTCCGAAGGCTCCCTGGCTGGTGCCCCGCGGCGAGGTCGTGCCTCGCAGGTTGAAGCGCAGCACGGCGATGTCGGCGAGGGCGGGGAGGCGGCCGGCGGCCTTCCGCAGAATGTGCGAGTCCATGAACCCGCCGCCCGTCGGCAGTGGATGCAGGGTCACCAGTGTCGCGACGGGCGGCCGGTCGAGCGGGCTGGCCAGCTCACCGACCAGTGTCAGACCGTCGCGCGTGTGCAGCTCGATGTCCTCTCGCCTGGCCGGCAGCTCGATGGCGCCACGGATCTCTGTGGGGGCAGTCGTCACGTCGGGTGACCTCTCTCGTCAGCTGATCTTCCAGCAGTGGGCGTGCCAGTGCCGCCTGGCGGCGATGTCGGCCGCGTCGCCCATCACGCCGTCTGCGCGCCAGGTGACCACGTGCGCGACGCCGGGGGCCACGTCTTTGCCGCAGCCGGGGCAGACGTAGCTCTTCTGCGCCTGGACGGCGGAGACGGGCTGCACGTTCCACACGATGCCGCGGCGCGTCTCGGTGTGCCGCCAGCCCGCGAGCAGGCGGCCGAGACCGTTCTCCTCGTCGTCGTCCGGCACCCGGCCCTGACGACCTCGGGGACGGTTGCTGCGCGGCATTCGTCCAGTCTAAACGCCCGACCGACCGCTGCGGCCCTGCCGTCGACCGGCTACGGCCGGTCCTCGCGCTGCGCCATCCGCGACTCGTCGAAGTCGAGCATCGTCTGCGCCCTGCTCAGGATGCGCGACGAATAGTTGCCCCTGCTGCGCGCCTCGAGGAGGGCGGCGCGCTCCGCATCCAGCACGGCGGCCCGGAGCGCCCGGTACTGCTGGTGCGGCCCAACCGTCTCCGCCTCCTGCTCGTCGCGCTCGACCCGCTCCCACTCCGCCTCGACCCGCAGCAGCGTGTCCTGTCGCACCCGCTCCACCACGTCGTCGTCCAGCTTCTGGCCCTCTGCGAGAGGGATCTCCGGCCGTTCCAGCGCCGCGATGCCCGCCTCGCTGAGCTCTTCGAGCAGTCCGGCCAGCTCGCGCCGGTCGGCGGCCGCATCCGTGCCGGAGACCCGCAGCAGGCGGATCACCAGCGGGAGCGTTCCGCCCTGCACGAGCAGTGTGACGAGCGCGACCGTGAACGCGATCAGGATCAGCTCAGCCCGGTACGGGATGCTCCCGTCCGCCGGCAGCGACTGTGCGGCCGCGAGTGTGACCACCCCGCGCATCCCGGCCCAGGTGAGCACCGCGCCGCCGCGCCAGCCGACCGGCGAGTCCTGCAGCTCGGTGATGTCGGCCGAGCGTCGTTCGAGGTAGCGGGTGAGGCGGCGCCAGCGCCGGTGGCCGCGCTCCGTGGTCGGCTCGTCGCGGTTTCGCACCCGGTCGAGCCCGTCGCTGACCCTGTCGCCGATCTGCTCCGCACGACGCTGAGCGGCGCGCAGCGAGAGCACGACCGGCGCCATGAACGCCGCGCGCACGAAGAGCAGCAGGACGCAGATCAGCAGCCCGATCGCCACAGCGGTCACCACCGTGATGGACTCCCGATCGGACTGGACACTTCGCACGATGGTGTTGAGCTGCACCCCCATCAGCAGGAAGACGCCGTTCTCCAGCACGAACTGCACCGTGCGCCAGTTGAGCCGTTCGGCGATGCGCGCCTGCGCGCTGAACTTCCTGGCGGCGTTGTGACCGGTGTACAGGCCGGCGACGACGACGGCGAGGATTCCGGATGCGCCGAGCTCCTCGGTCGGGATGTACGCGATGAACGGCACAGCGAACGACATCGCCGTCTCCAGCACCGAGTCGTTGAGCCGCGACCGGAAGAACACGGTGACGATGCCGACGACCAGCCCGATCACGATGGCGACCACCACGGAGAAGGCGAAGTTCCAGGCCACGGAGCCGATGCTGACTGCGGCGGCGGTCGCCGCCAGTGCCGACTTCAGCAGCACGAGCGACGACGCGTCGTTGACGAGGCTCTCCCCCTCGAGCACCGTGACGAGCCTGGCAGGAAGCCCCAGACGTTTGGCGACCGCGGTGGCCGCGACCGCATCCGTCGGGCTGACGACCGCCCCGAGCGCGATGCCCTCGGCGAGAGACAAGTCGGGAAGCAGCGCGGACAGCACGATGCCGACGATGACCGCCGTCACGATCACCAGCCCGACGGAGAGGACGGAGATGGTGCCGAGGTTGCGCCGGAAGTCCATCAGCGGAACCTGGATCGCCGCCGCGTAGAGCAGCGGAGGGAGCACGGCCGAGAGGATCACCCACGGCGGGACCTCGATCGGCGACGGCAGCCCGGGGATGAACGAACTCGCGACGCCCACGAGCACGAGGATCAGCGGCGCTGCGACGCCGAGCTGCTTCGAGAACTTCGAGACGACGACGAGGACGATCACCCCGATGACCCCGATCAGCGCGAACTCCATGGCTCAACGCTATCCCCCGCGGACGCCTCCGCACGTCGTGCGGCGCTCAGCGCGCCGGAGAACGCTCAGGATGCGCGAAACGGGATCAGTACCAGCCGGAGCTCTCCGAGTGGCTCCACGCGCCGCACGGCGTCGAATAGCGCCCGGAGATGTAGCCGAGGCCCCAGGTGATCTGGGTGGCGGCGCTGTTCTGCCAGTCGGGACCCGCCGATGCCATCTTGCTGCCCGGCAGGGCCTGCGGGATGCCGTATGCGCCGCTTCCCGCGTTGTACGCGTAGACGTTCCAGCCGGACTCGCGGTTCCAGAGCGAGACGAGGCAGTTGTACTGGTCGTCGCCCCAGCCGCGAGCCTGCAGCATCTGGTAGGCGATGGCCTGGGCGGAGCCGGGGTCAGGCGTTCCGGCAGCTGGTGCACCGCCACCGCCGCCCGAGCCGGAGTCGCTCGACGTCGCCGCCGGCTTGGGAGCCGCGGTCACGACGGGCTTGGGCTTCGGCTTGACGGTCATCGCCTCGCGCGTGATGGTCGCCGTGTATGAGCCGGGAGCGGTGAGCGACTGCACGGGGGCGTCGCCGAACCTGCTGGTGGCCTGCTGGCCGGTGTCCGCGTACGCGGGCGTCGCGGCAGAGCCGGAGTACGGGTCGACCACGTTCACGAGCGCGAAGCCGACGGCCGCCGTGAAGGCGAAACCGTACAGTGCTGCACGCGACCGGATGTGCGGACGCCGGGGTCGCTTGAACGCTACGCCGACCGGGTTGGCCGGAGACAGCGGAATGATCTCTGCTTCTCGTCTACCCACGATCACAGAACCATAACGAACAATTGACGAACTGCCAACACAGCCCACCCATACTCAGCGAACAGCCAGCATCACATCCGTCACGCCGTCGAGCAGCAGATCGACCTGGACTTCGCGGTATCCGCCGCGCTGCGGGCGGAACGTCACGGTGCGTACTTCTTCCACGCTCATCGGCCGTCCGTCCTGGAAATACCGCGACAACCGGGTGGCGAAACGGTCGACATCGCCCTTGTTGTAACCGTAGGTGAGGAAGCTCACGCGCTCGAACCGCTCGCCCACCGGCCGCTCCAGCCGGTTGAGGATGACCTGCGCCGTGGTGCGCGCCTGCTCGAACCACGCGGCGTCACCCATGTCGGCCCTCGTGGCTTCCCTCTCACGGGAGGCGAAGGCGTCCTCGAGGCGTTCGAGAGCCGCGTCGACGTGCGAGGTCGAGTATCCGCCCTTCTTCATCGAGAAGGCCGTGTGCCGGATGTCGGCCGCCGTCAGCGTCGGGGTGCTGTCCGAGGCGGCGTCGGCGCCGCCGTCGTATGCGCGGCGCGCTGTCTGCAGGAACTCGTCGACCTGCTCGGTGTCATAGCCGAGCTCGGCTTTGCGAGTGCGGGGGAAGGTGCTCACTCCCCCATTCTGTCATCCGAAGATGAGGAAGAGCGCGTAGGTGACCGCCGCGGACGGCAGGATCGAGTCGAGTCTGTCGAGGAAACCGCCGTGGCCGGGCAGCCAGGAGCTCATGTCCTTGATGCCGAGATCGCGCTTGATCAGCGATTCCGCCAGGTCGCCGAGTGTGGCGGTGAGGAGCAGTGCGATACCGAAGACGACGCCGAACCACCACGTCATGTGCAGCATGAAGAGCGACAGCAGGACCCCGGCGATGATGCTCGTGACCGCGGCGCCCGCGAAACCCTCCCAGGTCTTCTTCGGGCTGATCGTCGGCGCCATGGGGTGCTTACCGAACGAGAGGCCGCTCACGTACGCGCCGGTGTCGACGGCGACCACCAGGATGATGAACGCCAGCACCCACCACTCTCCGCCGTCCTCCGCGAGCAGCAGGATCGCGAAACTGCCGAGCAGCACCACGTAGAGCTGCACGAGGACGCTCCAGGTGAGGTCGCGTGCGAGCGCAGCTCCCCCGCGCCGCGCATCCGGTTTGGCGGCCTCTTCGATCAGCCGCCAGACCACGACGAACACGATCCCGGCCGCGAGCGACACGAGCTGGCCGCCCGAGTGGAAGAAGAACGACGCCGGCACGATCGCGAGGGCCGCGATCAGCGTCGGCGTGCGCGGCACCCGGTGACCTGCGCCACGGAACGCCTGCGTGAGTTCGAAGGACGCGAAGCCGACCATCGCCATGCCGAACACCAGGAAGATCTCTTTGATGAAGATCAGGCTGAAGAGCAGGAGGGCTCCGACACCGACGCCGATCAGGATCGCGAGGACCAGATTGCGGCCGGTGCGCTCGGCGATGCGCTCGTTCGTCGCATCCAACTGGGCTTTCCTGGCGAGCACCTGTCGCTCGAAATCGGCCCTGGTGGCCTGCACCTGAGCCCGGAACTCGGCTTTCGAAGCCGACCGGTTCCGCTTCGGGAGGATCGGCTTCTCAGGATCGCCCGGTGTGCCGTCAGTCATCAGCGCCTAGACCTCGAGGAGTTCGGCTTCCTTGCGCTTCAACGCCTCGTCGACGGCGTCGACGTGCGCGCGGGTGACGTTCTCGAGCTCCTTCTCGCCGCGGGCGACATCGTCGTCCCCGACCTCGCTCTTGAGTGCGTCGAGCTCATCCTTCGCCTTGCGACGGATGTTGCGGATCGCGACCTTGGCGTCCTCGCCCTTGGTGCGGACGATCTTCACGAACTCCTTACGACGATCCTCCGTGAGCTCCGGGAGGGTGACGCGCACGATGTCGCCGTCGTTGCCGACGTTCGCCGAGAGGTTCGGCATCGCCACGATGGCCTTCTCGATCTCCTTGAGCGCCGACTTGTCGTACGGCGTGACCAGGAGAACGCGGGCCTCGGGGTTCTGGAGCCCGGCGAGCTGCGCGAGCGGCGTCGGAGAGCCGTAGTAGTCGACGAGCACCTTCTGGAAGAGCGCGGGGTTCGCACGCCCGGCGCTCACCGTGCTGAAGTCGTCCTTCGCCGACTCCACGGTCTTGCTCATGCGCTGGGTGGCGTCGGAAATCACATCCGCGATCACGGTCTCTCCTTCAGTCGGTGAATCGGTTTCTAGTCTAGAGCCCCGGATGGGGACGGCCGGGCGGCAGGGCGCCGGTGTCAGCCGAGCAGGGTGCCGATCTCGGCGCCGAGCAGCGCTGCCGTCACGTTGCCTGCCGGCTCGATGCCGAAGATGCGCATCGGCATCCCGTTGTCCATGCAGAGGCTGAGCGCGGTCGAGTCGACGGCCTTGAGATTCTGCTGGAGGGCCTGCTGGTGGCTGATCTGGTCGATCTTGCGCGCGTCGGGGTTGGTGCGGGGGTCGTCGTCGTACATGCCGTCGACGCCGTTCTTGGCGACGAGGACCACGTCGGCCTCGATCTCGAGGGCGCGCTGGGCGGCGACGGTGTCGGTGGAGAAGTACGGCAGACCTGCGCCGGCGCCGAAGATGACGACGCGACCCTTCTCCAGGTGCCGCTCTGCGCGACGCGGGATGTAGGGCTCAGCCACCTGGGTCATGGCGATGGCGGACTGCACGCGGGTCTCGGCGCCTGCCTGTTCGAGGAAGTCCTGCAGGGCGAGCGAGTTCATCACGGTGCCGAGCATCCCCATGTAGTCGGCGCGTCCGCGGTCCATGCCTCGCTGCGAGAGCTCCGCGCCGCGGAAGAAGTTGCCTCCGCCGACCACGATCGCGATCTCGACATCCTGAGCCGCCTGCGCGATCTCGCGGGCGATGGCGCTGACGATGTCCGGGTTGACGCCGAGCTGGCCTCCGCCGAACGCCTCACCGGAGAGTTTGAGAAGGACCCTGCGCCTCTTGTTGGATTCCGACATGCGTACTGAGTCCTTCCGTGAGCGATCTCGTTAAAGCTACTGGGTGCGCGCAGTGGGTGCGCACAGAAAAGGAGTCCGGATCGTACGAGACGATCCGGACTCCTTCATGGTGGTGCTAGGCGCCGACCTTGAACCGGGCGAAGCCGGACACGGTGATTCCCGCATCCTTGACCACCTGGCTGATGCTCAGCTTGTTGTCCTTGGCGTAGTCCTGCTCGAGGAGCGCGACCTGCTTGAAGTATGCGCCGAGGCGACCCTCGATGATCTTCGGGAGCGCGGCCTCCGGCTTGCCCTCGTTGCGCGAGATCTCCTCGACGATGCGACGCTCGTTCTCGACCGCCTCGGCCGGGACGTCCTCACGGGTGAGGTACTCCGGGTTGGCGAAGGAGATGTGCTGCGCGATGCTGCGAGCGGTCTCCGCGTCGTCTCCGGCGTAGCCGAGGACGACACCGACCTGCGGGGGCAGGTCCTTGGAGGTCTTGTGCAGGTAGATCGCGAAGTGCTCGCCGGTGACGACGGCCACGCGACGCAGTTCCACCTTCTCGCCGAGGATGGCCGCCTCGTCGCCGATGACCTCGGCGACGGTCTGGCTGCCGGCGGGGGCCGCGAGGGCCTCCTCGACCGTGGTGGCGCCCGCTGCGGTGACCGCGTCGAGAACCTTCTCGGAGAGTGCGACGAACTTCTCGCCCTTGGCGACGAAGTCGGTCTCGCACGCGAGCTCGATCATCGTGGCGGACGTGCCGTTCTCCTTGGCCGCGACGAGACCTTCGCTCGTGGAGCGGTCTGCGCGCTTCGCGTTGCCCTTCGCACCCTTCAGGCGCAGGATCTCGGTGGCCTTGTCGATGTCGCCATCGGCCTCCTCGAGCGCCTTCTTGGTGTCGACCATGCCCGTGCCGAGCTGCTCGCGCAGGGCCTTGATGTCAGCGATGCTGATGTTTGCCATGTTCGTTGAGAACCCTTGTCTTTTGAAACTGTTTGGAGAGGAAGCGGACTACTTGGCTTCGGTCTCGGCCTCGACGACCGCCTCGGTGGCGTCGTCGGTCGCGACAGCGGCGGCCTCGTCGGCAGCCTCGGTCTCGGCGACTGCCTCTGCGACTGCTTCGCCCTCGGCGACGACCTCGGCGGAGTCAGCCTTGGCCTCTGCGAGGTCGGCGTCAGCGGCCTTCTCGGTCTCTGCACTGGCCTGGACCTCTTCGCCGGAGGCCTTCAGGAGCTCCTGCTCCCACTCGGCGAGCGGCTCGGCGGGCTCGGTGCCCTCTTCCGGCTTCTGGTGACGCTGGATGAGGCCCTCGGCCGCGGCGTCGGCGACGATGCGGGTGAGGAGGCCGACGGAGCGGATGGCGTCGTCGTTGCCCGGAATCGGGTACTGGACCTCGTCCGGGTCGCAGTTGGTGTCGAGGATGCCGATGACCGGGATGCCCAGCTTCTTGGCCTCGTCGATCGCCAGGTGCTCCTTCTTGGTGTCGACCACCCAGAGCGCGCTCGGCGTCTTCGTCAGGTTGCGGATGCCGCCGAGCGACTTGTGCAGCTTGTCGAGCTCACGCTTCTTGATGAGCAGTTCCTTCTTGGTGAAGCCGCTCGTGGTGCCCTCGAAGTCGAGCTCCTCGAGCTCCTTCATGCGAGCAAGACGCTTCGACACCGTCTGGAAGTTGGTCAGCAGACCACCGAGCCAGCGCTGGTTGACGTATGGCTGGCCGACGCGGGTCGCCTGCTCGGCGATCGCGTTCTGAGCCTGCTTCTTGGTGCCGACGAAGAGGATGGTGCCGCCGTGGGCGACCGTCTCGCGGACGAACTCGTACGTCTTGTCGATGTACGCGAGCGACTGCTGCAGGTCGATGATGTAGCTGCCGGAGCGCTCGGTGAGGATGAAGCGCTTCATCTTCGGGTTCCAGCGACGGGTCTGGTGTCCGAAGTGGACGCCGCTGTCGAGCAGCTGGCGCATGGTTACAACGGCCATTGTGCCGTTCTCCTTTTCTGGGCATCCGGAGCAGGAGTGTTCGTCCTGGCAGGCGGATGCGCGTTGCGGTTTGTCAGTGACGACCGAGTGGCCGCCGCTCCTGGCGCCCTGCGCGCACATCCGCTTCGCTCACCGTGCGGATGACCGCTGGATAAGGAAGACCGGTGGATGCGGCGCCGGCCCGTGAGGGCCAGATGGGCACGCGTAGTCACTCCGACGGGCGGAGTGCTCAGGAAAGCTTACCAGGAACTGCGGGCCCGGCGCGCATCCACCCTCGCCTGTGGATGCGCGGTCCCGCCTCAGACGGTGTCGCCGGTCGACCGCACCTGCGGCCCGCGATTCTTGCCCGCGTTGGTGAACAGCGTCTCGGCGTGCTCCAGCGCCATTCCGTTGGTCTCCGGGATCTTGAAGAACACGAAGAAGAACGACAGCAGAGCGAAGATGGCGTACATCCCGTATGTGAACGGCAGGGAGAAGTCGGACATCGGCGGGAAGCTGATGGTGACCAGGAAGTTGGCGATCCACTGTGCCGCCGCCGCGACGCCGAGCGCCTTCCCGCGGATCTTGGTCGGGAAGATCTCGCCGAGCAGCACCCAGACCAGCGGACCCCAGGATGCGCCGAAGCAGACGACGAACAGATTGGCGGCCACCAGCGCCACCGGCCCCCACGCGCCAGGCAGGCTCACGACGCCGTCCGTCTTCTCCGAGAACGCGAAGGCCAGCGCCATGACGCCGAGCGAGACGGTCATGCCGATCGAGCCGGTGAGGAGGATCGGACGTCGACCGACCCTGTCGACGAGCAGAATGGCCACGATGGTCACCGCCACGTTCGTCACGGAGGTGATGACGGTGATCAGCAGCGAATTGCTCTCCGTGAAGCCGACGGCGCGCCACAGGGTGGTGGAGTAGTAGAAGATCACGTTGATGCCGACGAACTGCTGGAAGACCGACAGGATGATGCCGATCCAGACGATCGGCTTCAGCCCGAACCTGTTGCCGCGGAGCGTGGCCTTCTTGCCTTCCTTGTCCTCGGCGATGGCGCGCTCGATGTCGGAGATCTGACGGTCGACGTCGCTCTCCGGCACGAGCGTGGCGAATATCTTGCGCGCCTCGTCGTGCTTGCCGGTCGCCAGCAGATAGCGCGGAGACTCCGGCAGCGTCAAGGCGAGCACGCCGTAGACGACCGACGGGATCACTCCGACCAGGAACATCCACCTCCACGCCTCGAGCCCCAGCCAGAGCTGATTGGATGCGGACCCTGCCACCCCGGCGAGCAGGGCGTCGGAGAGCAGCGCCACGAAGATACCGATGGTGATCGCGAGCTGCTGCAGCGATGCGAGGCTGCCGCGCGACTGCTTCGGCGCGATCTCGGCGATGTACGCCGGAGCGACGACGGACGCGATCCCGATGCCGAGGCCGCCGATGATGCGCCAGATGCCCAGATCCCATGCGGAGAACGCGAGGGCCGACCCGATCGAGCTGACCAGGAACATGACGGCGCCGAGCAGCATGACCTTGAGCCGCCCCCACCGGTCGGCGAGCCGTCCGGCGATGTACGCGCCCGCCGCACAGCCGAGGAGGGCGATGGCGACGATGAATCCCGTCACGAACGCGTTGAGCGCGAAATGCTTCTGGATCGAGTCGACCGCGCCGTTGACCACGGACGAGTCGAATCCGAACAGGAAGCCGCCGACGGCCGCGGCGACCGCCAGCCCGATGACCTTCCTGCGCATGGCCCCTGTCGGCGTCGGGATGTGTGCGTCGGACTCCGACGAGGCTGCGGCGGACGACGAGGACGACGACGCGCTCTGCTGATCAGACATGTAAGACCTTTTCGGTTGTTGGTGAAGGCTGCACCGCTGGCTGCGGCGGACCGGCGACCCACACGATACTCCGAAGCCGACAACGGGCAAGAGCACGGCTGGTTCGTCGTGAGGTGGGTGCGGGCGCGCGGGGCGATCGGGGTGCCGGTGGTTCTGCACAGGCGCGGCAGTGGGCGGGTTGTCCACTGGTTCGGGATGCGCGGAGCCGGTGACGGGGCAGGCGTCGGAGAGTGGGTGGTGAGCGGACGCGATGCGTCGTTCGCGGTTGTGGGCGTGCGTCGTGGGCGCGCGTTGTGTGGGCGTGCGTCGCGTGCGCGCGTCGCAGACGTGCGTCGGAAGGGACGGTGGTGCGGATGTGCGGGGTGGGGGCTCGACGGGTTCGGGTGCGCTGGAGGGTTGCCCTCGCGGCAGCGATGGGATTCGCCTGCCTGGCTGTCTGTGCCGGGGCAGCCGGAGCGGCCGGAGCAGCCGGAGCAGCCGGAGCGGCCGGAGCAGCAGGGGCAGCCGGAGCCTCATTCCCTGCACGCGCGTCGGGTGCCGACGCGGTTGGGCGCGAGCCGCGGTGGCGGTGGCCCGTCGCTCCCGTCGTCGTCTCGAACGCGTACGCCGCTCCCCCGGCGCCCTACGCGGCCGGCCATCGAGGCATCGACCTCGCCGCGTCTCCCGGCGCGGCTGTCTCGTCCCCGTCGAGGGCGACGGTGAGGTTCGTCGGCGTCGTGGTGGATCGCCCGGTCCTGACCCTGGACCACGGGGACGGTGTCCTTTCCAGCTACGAACCGCTCGCGTCCAGCCTCGAGGTCGGCGCCGAGCTCTCGGCCGGTGCCCCGCTTGGCCGCGTCTCTGAGGGAGGACACTGCGCCGCGGGCTGTCTCCACGTCGGCGTTCGCATCGACGGGCAGTACGTCTCTCCCCTGCTCTTCTTCGACAGGGTGCCGCGCGCGGTGCTGCTCCCCCTGGAACCCGTTGGGGCGCACCTTCCGCCGCGGGAGCGGGCGCGGCAGCAGGCGCGGCAGCAGGCGCGGCAGCGGGCGCGGCAGCGGGCGCGAGCTCAGGCGCGAGGGTGAGCGATGCGGTAACTCTCCTTGAGGCGTTCCGTGGAGACGTGCGTGTATATCTGCGTGGTGCCCAGGCTGGCGTGGCCGAGGAGTTCTTGCACGGCGCGGAGGTCCGCACCGCCGTCGAGCAGATGGGTGGCTGCCGTGTGGCGGAGCGCGTGCGGTCCCGCCGGTCCCCCGCCTGGGACGTCCGCAAGCAGACCTGCCACCAGCCCGTACACGGCACGCGGTCCGAGCCGCGCTCCGCGAGGCCCGAGCAGCAGGGCGGGGCCCGACCGCTCCGACGCGAGCAGGGGGCGTGCTCGTCGGAGGTAGTCGACGATCGCCGTCTTCGCCGGGACCCCGAACGGGACGACGCGCTCTTTGGCCCCCTTGCCGAGCACGCGAACCGTCAGCCGTTCGAGGTCGACGTCGTCCACGTCGAGCCCGGTGAGCTCTGACACCCGAATCCCGGTGGCATAGAGCAGCTCGATCACGGCGAGGTCGCGCACGCGGTTGGCGTCACCCTCTTCGGCGAGCGCACCGAGCCGTCCGAGGAGCGCATCGATCTGGGTGCGATTGACCACCCTCGGAAGCATCTTGTCCGGCTTGGGCGCTTTGAGTCTCACCGCAGGGTCGTTGAGATCCCCCGCCTGGCGCGCCACCCACGCGCTGAACCCTTTCGCCGAAGCAGACCGCCTGGCGAGGGTGGCCTTGGACAGTCCGCGCTGCGACGATTCCCACAGCCAGTCGCGCAGCACGTCGAGCGTCAACCCGGCCGTGTCAGCGACCTCCCTCGTCCCCGCGAAGGCGGCGAGCGCACTCAGGTCTGACCGGTACGCGCGAACCGTCTGAGGGGAATACCCGCGCTCCACCGCGAGGTGCACCGCAAACCCCTCGATAGCGCGCTCGATCTCCACCTCTCCAGCCTCCACCACGACCGCCCGAACACCGGTCGCGACGCCCCGCCTCAATGAATCCACCTCGATGAATCCACCTCCGATCGACGCGACGCACCCCGGCACGCGACCTTCCGCTCAGTGGACTTTGTACCACTGGCCCTCTTCTTCCTTGACCCAGCCGGCGAGTTCGAGGCGGCCCAGGGCGGCCATGACGTCGGCGGTGGCGAGGCCGGATCGGGCGGCGATGTCGGCGATGGTGCGGGGCCGTCGCGTGGTGAGGGCATCCCTGAGGCGCGTCTCCTCGGCGTCCACGGTCACCGTCGCGTGGGTTCGCTGATCGTCTGCGGGCGTCGACGGGGGCGCGTGACCAATGGCTTGGGCTGTCGCGTCCGTGTCAGCCAACTCGGCCATCTCGTCAGCGGAGGTGACGCAGACCGCGTCGTATTCGCGGATGAGGCGGTGGCAGCCGGACGACGCCGGCGACGTGATCGGGCCGGGGACGGCGCCGAGAGGGCGTCCCATCGTCGCAGCGTGGCCTGCGGTGTTGAGCGAACCGGAGCGGCGTCCGGCCTCGACGACCACGGTGGCCGTCGCGACAGCCGCGATCAACCTGTTGCGCTGCAGGAAACGCCACCGCGTCGGCGGCGAACCGCACGGGAGTTCGCCGATGAGCAGACCCCGGTCCGCGATGCGCTGGAGAAGGCGGCTGTTACCCGCCGGATACAGGCGGTCGACGCCTCCGGCGAGGAACGCCACCGTCGTCTGCTCGCTCGCCAGCGTTGCGCGGTGCGCGGCACCGTCGATTCCGTACGCCCCTCCGGACACGATCGCGAAGCCGCGGTCGCTCAGCCCCGCTGCGCTCTCCATCGCCACGTGTTCGCCGTAGCCGGTCGCAGCGCGGGCGCCGACCAGGGCGATGGACCGTCTGAGTTCGGAAAGGCGCGCGGGATCGCCGCGCATCCAGAGGGCGAGTGGAGCGCCGTCGCCCAGTGCATCCAGCGTTTCGGGCCACGCCGGGTCGTCCGGCGTGAGGAGGACAGCGCGCAGGTGGGCGGCCGACGTCAGGGCTCGCGTGGCCGTCGCGAGAGCGACACGGGGCTTCCAGCGGGCCAACGCGGATGCCAGCCGGGGGCTCAGGTTGTGGGCGGCGGCCTGGTCGATTTCGTGCAACCGGTCGACTATCACGTCCGGTTCGTTGCCGTCGACGACCGCGCGCAGCGCCGCGGTGGGGCCGAGTGCTTCGATGAGCGCGCGGGCGTCCGTGTCGCCCGGCTCGACCAGGGTGGAGAAGGTAGCCCACGCGAACCTCGTCTCCACGCGGTCGCCAGTGAGTTCGAAGCTCTGTTCGCGCGAGAGAGGAGCCAGCAGCTCCGCCATCTGGCGGTGCGAGATGCCCGCGAGTTCGCGCGTCATCCCTCGTACCTCTCGTCGAACCTCTCGCCGTACCTCTCTTCGTACCTCTCTTGGATGGCGAGATCGCGCGCCCCGGAGCCGTGCGCCGGCGATGGACGACCGCGAGCGAAGAGCTGGACGGGGCACGCCGTGCAGGCGGATTCGTGGCTCGCGCCCGAGTCCGACGTGGCGGTCGCTGACCGCCCGTCGTGGCGGGACTCGTGCGCGGTCAGCTCCCGCGCCCGGCGCTCTCGGCGTTCCTGTTCGAGCGTACGGAACGGAAGGCTGGTCCTGGGAGAGTTCTCGCCGGCTGTTCGCTCACCCTGCTGCGTGCGTCTCCGCGTGTCTTCGGTGTGCTGCCTGCGCCTTTCCACTCCGGCGCGCAGACGCTCGAGGGTCTGCTTCTGCTCCTGGATGCGGCGCTGCTTGGCGGCCTGTTGCTGAGCCCGCTTGCGTTCCCGCACCTGCTCCTGGAGGCTTCTCAGTTCGCGCATCCGCTCGTCGATGCGCTCACGCTTCGGATGAGGCGGCTCGCCGTCGATCGCATGGGCGGAGGGGTTGGTGGCGGAGGGGTTGGTGGCGGAGGCTGCCTGGTCCCGTGTCATTGTCGTCCTGTCGTCTCGATCGTTGTCGGTCATGCGCCACCCCGTCTGAGGTAGAGGGCGGCACCGATATGGTGGCCGGTCGGGGACGTTGCACCGTCGAGGTCGGCGATGGTCCAGGCCAGGCGCAGAGTCCTGTCGTAGCCGCGCATGGTGATCGCGCCCCTGTCGATGGCGCGGTCGAGCGCACCCACCGCCGCGCGGGGAAGGCGGAGGGGCCCGGTGCGCAACCACGTGCCTGAGACGGCCGCGTTCGTCGTCCAGCCGGTGCCTTCCAGGCGTTCGGCGGCGACGGTTCGCGCGGTGATCACCCGCTGCCTCAGGATGGCGGTCGGAGTTCCCGGTGACGACCGCCCGCCGGACGGGATTGGGCGCGGGCTTTCGACACCCGTGGCACCCGCTGCGCGCACGACACGCGCGGCGCCCGCGGCACCCGCTCCAGCGCCGTCCGTCCGCCCGTCCGCCTCGTCGTCCGCACGCACGCGCAGCGCCGCGAGGCCGACGCTGCGCACCGTGAGGCGGATGTCCACGCGATCGAGCAGCGGGCCCGACATGCGTGCCAGGTAGCGACGGCGGGCGATCGGGGTGCAGGTGCACTCGTCGTCGACGGAGCCGTAGCGGCCGCACGGGCAGGGGTTGGAGGCGAGGACGAGCTGGAAGCGGGCCGGAAATGTCGCGGTGCCGCAGGCACGATGGATGGTGATGGTGCCGGACTCCAGAGGCTGACGGAGGGCGTCCAGCACGGTGGGCGGGAACTCTGCCGCCTCGTCGAGGAAGAGGACTCCGTGGGAGGCGCGCACGATTGCGCCGGGCACGATCCTGGCGGTGCCTCCGCCGACGATCGCGACTGCGGAAGCGGTGTGGTGGGGCGACTCGAACGGAGGGCGCCGGATTAGACCTCCCCCTGCGATCCCCCGGACTCCCCCGCCGTCGCCGAGCGAGCGGATGCAGGTGACCTCGAGCGCCTGCTCCGGCGTCAGGTCCGGCAGGAGGCCGGGCAGCCGGGACGCGAGCATCGTCTTGCCCGCGCCGGGCGGACCGACCATCGACAGGTGGTGACCGCCCGCCGCCGCGACCACCAGTGCTTCGACGGCCTCCTCGTTGCCGGCGACATCGGCGAGGTCCGGATCGGGTGGCGCGGAGAACGTCGCGCCGCCAGACACCGCGCCGCCAGCCACCGCGCCGACAGCCACCGCGCCGCCAGACACCGCGCCGCCAGCCACCGCGCCGAGGGCGACCGGGTCCACGTCGACGGGGTCGAGGGAGCTGCCGTGGTGGATGGCGGCGTGGCGCAGGCTGGCGACGGGGACCACATCCATCCCGTCGACCAGCTCGGCCTCCTCGGCGTTCGCGGTGGGGACGACGACGCGCGAGAATCCGGCTCCGCGCGCCGCGATGACCGCTGGCAGGATGCCGGGAACCGGTCGCAGCCGCCCGTCGAGGCCGAGCTCACCCAGGTGGACGGTGGTCGCCGCCGACTCCGCGCTGAGGTCGCCCGCCGCCGCGAGAGCCGCGACGGCGATGGCGAGGTCGAAGGCGGAGCCCTGCTTGCGAAGCGACGCCGGTGACAGATTCACGGTGAGCTTGCGGGTGGTGAGCGGGCACCCGGCGTTCATCGCCGCTGAGGCGACGCGTTTGCGCGACTCGCCCAGCGACGTATCGGGCAGGCCGATCAGCGAGAACGCCGGGAGTCCGGCCGCGATGTCGGCCTCGACTTCCACGATGTCGCCGTCGACGCCGTTCAGTGCGACGGCGTATGTGCGCGCGATGGACATCAGGCCACGCCCGCGAGGTGCTCGACAGATGGCGCTGCGCTCCATGCGTCGATGACGGCCACCGCGTCGATCCGGATCGGGCCGTGCACCGGCCCTCGCACCCGGCACCACTCGGCTGTCAGGCGTCTCAAACGGGCGGCCTTCGTCGCCGTGATCGCCTCGAACGGATGGCCGTACGCCACCGAGGTCCTGGTCTTCACCTCCGCGACGATCGTGACCCCGTCGCCGCGGACGATCAGGTCGAGCTCACCCGCCGAGCATCGCCAGTTGCGATCCAGCACGACGAACCCTCGCCGTACGAACCACTCCGCTGCCACGTCTTCTCCGCGGCGCCCCAACTCGTCTTTCGCTGCCATTGCTGCCTCCTGCAGACAGCCTCACGTGGCAGGCGTCGCCGGAGAACAGCGGAAAAGAATCTGTGGAGAACAGCCGGAAAGCCACCGGCTGGGGATAACTACTCGTCGAGCGCGAGTTCCTTCGGCAGCTCGAACTCCTTGCTCGACAGCTCCTCGATGTTCACGTCCTTGAACGTGAGCACGCGCACCGACTTCACGAAGCGGTCGGAACGGTACACATCCCACACCCACACATCGTTCATCGTCAGCTCGAAGTAGAAGTCGTGCTCGGTGTCCCTGCGCACGAATTCCACCTCGTTCGCGAGGTAGAACCGGCGCTCGGTCTCGATCACGTACTTGAACTGCGAGACGACGTCCCGGTATTCGCGGTACAAAGCCAACTCGACCTCGCGGTCGTAGTCGTCGAACTCGTCTTCATCCATTGTTCGACAAGTCTATGCCGCGAACGCCGGTCATGTCGGAATGGGCAGGGTGGCCGCGTCCCGCAGCCAGGTCAGCCGGTGCAGGGCGCTCGGCCCGAGTTCGGAGATCGCATCGAAATGCTCGCGGCTCGAATAGCCCTTGTTGGACGCCCAGCCGTAGCCGGGGAACTCGGTGTCGTGCTGGATCATCAGCCTGTCCCTCGCCACCTTCGCGATCACGCTCGCCGCAGCGACGGATGCGCAGTCCCTGTCCGCCTTGATCCTGGTGATCACGTTCGCTTGGCGCGTCAGCGCGGGATTGAGGTAGTCGTAGTTGCCGTCCAGGATGAGGGTGCTCTCGCGGATCTCCGCGCCACCCTCCTCCAGCAGCGCCAGCGCGCGAGCGCCCGCGAGCCCGAGGCAGCGCATGATGCCGAGCGAGTCCACCTCGGCGGCGGACGCCATGCCCACCGCGTGGTGGAGCACCCACTTGCGGCAGAACGGCTCGATCGCCTCGCGCGCCGGCTCTGCCAGCAGCTTCGAGTCGCGGAGCCCGACCGGGATGCGCTTCACCGCGGTGTCGATCACGACCATCCCGACCGCCACCGGACCGGCGAGCGCGCCGCGACCGACCTCGTCGACGGCGACGATCGAGGTCACCCCGGAGCGATAGAGGGACTTCTCGAAGCGGAGGGTGGGGGTCACCGGCGCCATCATCGCTTGTCCTCCTCCACGCCCCGGAACACATCCGGATAGTTGTCGAGCCAGGTCCACCTGCTCGACGGCCAGCTGATCACGAACGCGCGACCGACGACATGGTCGATCGGGACGAACCCGTGACCGGGCAGGCTCTGATTGCGGGAGGAGTCCTGGGAGTTGTAACGATTATCTCCCATCACCCACAGTTCGCCCTTCGGAACCGTGACGTCGAACGCGAGTGTCGCGGCGTTGACGTTGCCGGGCTGGAGCAGGATGTACGGCTCATCCAGCGGCGTTCCGTTCACCGTGATCCTGCCGTCGGCGTTGCAGCAGGCGACGTGGTCGCCCGGCAGCCCGATCACGCGCTTCACCAGGTGGTCGTCGCTGTCGGAGGCAGACAGGCCGACGAAGGTCAGTGCGGAGTCGACGGCCTGCGCGATCGGGCTCTGCCTGGTCGGCGGCTGCGGGGGAAGCCAGCCCCCGGGATCGCGGAACACGACGACGTCGCCGTGGCTGATCGGGAAGAGTCCGGGCTCCAGCTCGTTGACGATGATCCTGTCGTTGATCTGGAGCGTGTTCTCCATCGACGCCGACGGGATGTAGAACGAACGGACGACGAACGTCTTGACCAGGAATGACACCAGCACGGCGACGACCACGATGACCAGCAGGTCGCGGAAGAACAGCTTCGTGCTGCGCCGTCTGCGCCGGTTCTTCCCGCGCCGTTCCTTCGCCACGCGGTCTGACCGGGTGGGCACTGCTTCGTCCGTCATTTAACCGCCTGAGCTCCCTGGCCAAGTGTATGGGACAGGGAGCTCAGGACAGACGCACGCGATGCCGCGCGCGTCGAGAAGCCGACGACTCGGACGGAGCCTAGTTGTCGCGCTTCTCCTTGATCTTCGCCTTCTTGCCGCGCAGTTCGCGCAGGTAGTAGAGCTTGGCGCGACGGACGTCACCGCGGGTGACGACCTCGATCTTGTCGATGACCGGGGAGTGCACCGGGAAGGTACGCTCGACGCCGACCTGGAAGCTGACCTTGCGGACCGTGAAGGTCTCGCGCACGCCCTCGTTGGAGCGGCCGATGACGACGCCCTGGAAGACCTGGATACGGGAGCGGCTGCCCTCGATGATGTTGACGTGAACCTTGACGGTGTCGCCCGCGCGGAAGTCGGGGATGTCCTGCTTCAGGGAAGCGGCATCGACGTGGTCGAGGATATGCATTGCGTGTTCGCTCTCTGTACCCGCCACAGGTCGAGGACGGACTTGGGGCCCTCCCCTGCTGAGCGCAGGCGACGACCGGGAATCAACGGTATGGGGTGTGCGCGAGAAGTGCTGGCTCCCCTGTGGCAGAGCCTGGCCGCGACACAAAGATCAATTCTGCCATGAACGGGATGCGTTTGCCAAAGCGGTCAGCGCTCGTCCCGCCGTTCCTCGATCACGATGACCTCCGAGCCTTCCTCGAACAGCGGCTCCGGACGGCGTACCTGCTGCGGTTGCGCCGCGCGTTCGTATGCCTCGAAGGTCTGCTGCACGCGCATCCTGGCCTCGGTGACCAGTTGCCAGAGCGACACCCAGAACGCGGCGAGGCCGAGCAGGATGCCCAGGACGGCGAGCCAGCTCATCACGCCGGGGATGAAGCAGCCGAAGACGACGATGGACGCGTGCCACGCGCCGATCAGCCCGACATCCCACCAGGAGACCGCCTTCGTGTCGCGCACGGTCTTGCGCGCCATGATGATGCCGCCGATGGCGAGCATCGCGATGAACAGCACAGGGCAGAGGATCAGGAGCCCGATGAAGCTCCACCCGCCGGAGCCGAAGATCGCCCAGCCGATGAGCAGCCAGACAGGCAGGATCACGGCGGACGGGAACAACCACCAGTAGAACGCCTTGCGGAGAATCACGGGATCAGCGTAGCGGCGCGCGCCTGTGCAGCGGCTGCGGGTTCGCCGAGGGCCGAATACCGGCGGATGCACGCCAGCCGCACACCGAATGCGCCGCGCGTGCAACTACTGTGGAACACTGGTGGCAATATGAAGGAGACAGCGTGATCGAGTTGAGGACCCCCGCCGAGATCGACCAGATGCGGCCGGCCGGCCGATTCGTGGCCGATGTGCTGAAGCAGACGGCGGCGGCCGCGAAGGTGGGCGTGAACCTGCTGGAGCTCGACCGCATCGCACACGACCTCATCCGGAAGGCCGGAGCGGAGTCCTGCTACATCGACTACCACCCGTCGTTCGGGGCGAGCCCGTTCGGAAAGGTGATCTGCACGTCGGTGAACGACGCCGTGCTGCACGGCCTTCCGCACGACTACCGCCTGGAGGACGGGGACCTGCTCACCCTCGACTTCGCCGCATCCGTCGACGGCTGGGTGGCCGACTCCGCGATCAGCCTGGTGGTCGGGCAGCCACGGGATGCGGACCTCCACCTCATCGACACCACTCGCCGCGCACTCGCGGCCGGGATCCAGGCCGCGCAGCCCGGCGGCCGCGTCGGCGACATCTCCGCCGCGATCGGCGCCGTCGCCCACGCGGAGGGATACACCGTGAACCTGCAGTTCGGCGGGCACGGCGTCGGGCGCACGATGCACGGCGATCCGCACATCGCCAACGACGGCCGCGCCGGCCGGGGCTATCCCCTGCGCCCCGGTCTCGTCATCGCGATCGAGCCGTGGTTCCTCGAGTCGACCGACGAGATCTACACCGACCGAGACGGCTGGACCCTGCGCAGCGCGGACGGTTCCCGCGGCGCGCACTCCGAGCACACCGTCGCCATCACCGAGTCCGGCCCGCTCGTCCTCACCGCCCCGTAGCCGTCGAGCCCAGGCTTTTTCAGCTCAAACCGCGGTTTTGAGGTGAAAAAGCCTGGGCTCGATTGCTACGGGAGGAGGTCGGGGCGGACGGCGCTGGTGCGCGCGAGCTGCTGCTCGCGGCGCCAGGCGGCGATCGCTCCGTGGTTGCCGGAGAGCAGGATCGGCGGCACCTCGTGGCCGCGCCAGGTGGCCGGCTTGGTGTAGCTGGGATATTCGAGCAGGCCGTCCTCGTGCGATTCCTGCACGAGGCTCTCCGGGTTGCCGACCACCCCGGGGATGAGGCGGCCGACCGCCTCGATCATCGCCATCGTCGCCACTTCTCCCCCGTTGAGCACGTAGTCGCCGATGCTCATCAGGCGCACGCGGGCTCGGGATGCGGTGTCGTCGAAGACGCGCTGGTCGATGCCTTCGTACCTGCCGCATCCGAAGACCAGGTGCTTCTCCTCCGCGAGCTCGCGCGCGATCCGCTGGGTGAACACCTCCCCGGCCGGCGACGGGAAGATCACCAGGGGGTCGCCCGGCGTCGCCTCCAGGATGCCGTCGAGCGCTTCGCCCCACGGCTCCGGCTTCATCACCATGCCCGCTCCCCCGCCGTACGGGGTGTCGTCGACCGTGCGGTGCCTGTCGTGGGCGTGGTCGCGCAGGTTGTGGACCCCGAGGTCGATCAGGCCGGTCTGGCGGGCTTTGCCGAGGAGGGAGATGTCGAGCACATCGAAGAACTCGGGGAAGATCGTGACGATGTCGATGCGCATCCCCCCAGCCTATTCGAGCGCTGCTACTGCGGCACGACGGCGAGCTCCCTGTCGCGCGGCACGAGCGGCGCCGCGATCACCGGGCACAGCGCGACGGCCGCGAACGCGAGCGGATAGCCGAGCAGCGTGATCAGCCCGCCAACTGCCGGCCCCACCACGGAGGCCGCGAGGAACTGTCCGGTGTTCTGCGTGCCGAGCGCCCTGCCGGACCAGAACGGTCCGGCGATCTCCGCCACCGAGGTGTACGCCAGCCCGTTGTCCGCCACGGTCACGATCGCCGCCACGATCAGGATCACCGCCGCCCACACCGCGCCGAGAGCCGACGCCGCGGCCATCAGCAGCATCACGACGGCGGCGGCGACGGACACCCAGCGCAGCGGAAGCAGGTGGCTGCCGACCCTGTCGCTCAGCAGGCCGACGCCGATGCGGCCGAGCGCCCCGGCGAACTGGCTCACGCCGATCACGATCCCGGCCGCGAGGGCGGAGAAGTGCAGTTGGGTCACCAGCCACACCAGCCCGAACGTCGACACCGTGAACTGCGGGATCACCAGCAGCATCGACACCCCGTGGATGCGCCACAGCAGCGAGGTCTCCCGGTACGGCTTCCACACGGCCTGGGGATGCGCCTCCCCTCCCGTCACCTTCGGAGGCCGGGGCGGGTCCACGATCCCGACGGCGCAGAGCACGGCGGACACGGCACAGAGCACCGCAGGCACCGCCAGTGCGGCGGCGATCCCTCCGGAGGCGGCGAGCTGCGGAATGGTGAGTGCCGCGACCGCCACGCCGAGCGGCTGGCACATCTGCCGGATGCCCATCGCGAGTCCCCTGCGCTCTTTCGGGAACCAGCCGATCACCACGCGCCCGCTGGCGGCGTTGGGACTCGCGGAGGCCATGCCGCCGATCAGGAACAGCGCTCCGAGGCTGAGGTAGTCGCTGGCGAACATCGCGGCGAAGGCGACCGCCGCCGTGAGCGCGAGGCCGGAGGCGATCACCCAGCGTTCTCCGATCCGGTCGCTGAGCGCTCCCCACCCGATCAGGGTGATGACGAGTCCGAGCGTCGGCGCGGAGGCGAGCAGACCGGCCTGCGCGAGGCTGAGTCCGCGCTCGGTGTGCAGCAGCGGGATGAGGAACGCCGGCGTCGAGACGAACACGGTGGAGCTGGCCTGGGCGATGACGCCGAAGGTCAGCATGAGCCACGGTCGCGGTGTGCGTTGTACGGTGGAGATCACGAGGTATACCCTAGCGGTATACCGTCTTGGTATACCAAAGGAGTCCGCGTGCCAGAGCAATCGACCGTCTACGACCGCCTGCGCGCGCAGATCCTCGACCTGGAGCGGATGCCGGGCGCCCGCCTCACCGAGCGCGGCCTCGAGACCGACCTCGGCGCATCCCGCACTCCCCTGCGCGCAGCACTGATGCGCCTGGAGGGCGACGGCCTGGTGGAGCGCGACGGACGCGCCTGGCAGATCACGCCGATCGACCTCGGCGAGATCGCCAGGCTCAGCGAGCTGAGGGATGCGGTCGAGTCGGCTGCTGTGCGCCACAGCTGCGCCCGCGCTTCCGACGACGCCATCGCCTCGCTCACGAACAGGCTCGGCGAGTTCGACTTGCAGCGTCCGAGTGACGACGCCATGCGCGCAGGCACGCACTTCCACGTGGAGCTGGCGAGCCTGTCCGGCAACCACTTCTTCGCCGACAGCGTCGACGCCGCGATGACGCGCCTCGCCCGCACCCGCTGGCTGGAGGTGCGGACCGAGGACGCCAGACGCACGGCCTGGGAGGAGCACCGCGACATCCTGACTCTGCTGGCGGCACGGGATGCGGACGCGGCGGCAGACAGCATCCACCGGCACATCATCGGCACCCACGAACGCCTGATGGCGGCACTGGATGCGGACACCCGCTCTCTGCGCGCCCGCGGCCTCGCGATCGTCCGCTGACGATACGAGCGCTGACGACACGGACGCAGAAAGAGCCCCGACTCCCGGTCGGGGCTCTTCTGTCAGAGTGCGTCACTCGGCGGCTGGTGCGTCCGTCTCCGGCTCGTCGTCCGGCAGTTCCTCGAACAGTCCGGCCGGCGGGGTGAGCGTGACCGTTCCCGCCGTCACGTCGACCTCGGGCACGATCGCCTTGACGAACGGAACCAGCACTTCGCCGTTCGCCGTCTTGATCGCGAGCAGGTCCTGTGCCGGAAGGTGGTCGACGCGGGCGACCGTTCCCACCTTCGCGCCGTCGCGGATCGCATCCAGCCCGACCAGTTGGTGGTCGTACCAGGCGTCGTCCTCGTCCGGCAGTTCCTTCACATCCTGGCTCACCCAGAGAATGGCCTTGATGAGGGTCTCCGCCTCTGAGCGGTCGTCGACGCCGGAGAAGAACGCCACGGCGTGTCCGTTGTACCAGCGCAGCTCGGTCAGCTCGAGGGTCTTGCCGTGCCACTTGGATGCGGTCGGCACCTGCAGGGTGAAGACCGCTCCAGGAACGAACCGCTTCTCCGGCTCGTCCGTGTAGAGCTCGACCTTGATCGCGCCCTTCAGGCCGTGGGCCTTGGTGAGCCTGCCGACACGCAGTTGGGTCTCATCCGGTCGTGGAGCGGCGTCCTTGCGGGGCAGCTTGTGGTCGGCCACCTCAGTCGTCGACGACGTCGACGCGGACGCGTCGGCCGTCGGCCAGCGCACCGACCAGGGTCCGCAGCGCCTTGGCGGTGCGGCCAGAGCGGCCGATGACCCTGCCGAGGTCCTCGGGGTTCACACGAACCTCGAGGACCTCGCCACGGGGCGAACTCTTTGCAACGACGTGCACGTCGTCCGGGTGATCCACGATCCCCTTGACGAGGTGCGCGAGTGCGGGTGCGAGCAAGGTGTTACGCCTTCTCGCCGTCGGCGGCAGCGTCGGTGATTTCCTCAGCCTCGGCGACGACCTCGGCCTCAGCGGCCTCCTCGGCCTCGACCTCGGCCTCGACGACGGCCTCAGCCTCGGCGACGACCGGCTTCTCAGCCTTCGGCTTCAGGACGGGCTTCTTCTTCTCGTCGGCCTGGAACTCGACCTTGGCTTCCTTGACCTTGACCGTGCTCGTGGCGTTCTTGTCGCCCTTGAACTGGCCCCAGTCGCCGGTGAGCTTGAGGAGGGCGAGGACCTGCTCGGTCGGCTGTGCGCCGACGCTGAGCCAGTACTGCGCGCGCTCGGAGTCGACCTGGATGACCGAGGGCTCCTCGGTCGGGTGGTACAGACCGATCTCCTCGATGACGCGGCCGTCGCGCTTGGTGCGCGAGTCGGCGACGACGATGCGGTAGTACGGTGCGCGGATCTTGCCGAGGCGCTTCAGACGGATCTTGACAGACACAAATTCTCCTGTGTGTATGAGTGACGTGACGAACTGTCTGCCGTGAGCGTGGGGGCACACTCGGCAGGAGGTCTATGGTGTTCCATCGCACCTGATTAGAGGGTCGGGTACGAGGGAACTCAACTAGCTATTCTGTCAGACAACGCCGCCCTTTGAACAATCGGATGATTGGGACGACCACTATGCAGATCGAATTCTCGGAATCCGAGCGTTCCACCGTCGGAGTCGAATGGGAGCTCGCCCTGGTCGACGCGTCCACGGGAGACCTCGTCCAGATCGCCCAGGAAGTGCTGGATGCGCTCTCGACGGACGGCGAGGAGCATCCGCAGATCACCCACGAACTGCTCCTCAACACCGTCGAGCTGGTCAGCAGAGTGCACCGCACTGTTCCGGATGCGATCGAGGACCTCCAGGGGCTGATCGGCCTCGTCCGTGAGGTGATCGACCCGCTCGGTGTTGAGCTGATGTGCGCGGGCACGCACCCGTTCGCCCAGTGGTTCGACCAGAAGGTAACGCCGAACGAGCGCTACGACCGCCTGCTGGACCGCACGCAGTGGTGGGGCAGGCAGATGATGATCTGGGGCATCCACGTGCACGTCGGCATCGACGACAGGGACAAGGCGCTCCCCATCGTCAACGGCCTGCTCACCTACTATCCGCACCTGCAGGCGCTGAGCGCGTCGAGTCCGTTCTGGGCGGGGGCGAACACGGGGTACGCGTCGAACAGGGCGCTGATGTTCCAGCAGCTCCCCACCGCTGGCCTGCCCTGGCAGTTCGGAAGCTGGGCCAACTACGAGGAGTACGTGCAGGATCTCGTGACGACCGGCGTGGTGACCGACCACAGCGAGGTGCGCTGGGACATCCGGCCGTCGCCGAAGTGGGGCACGGTCGAGATGCGCGCCTGCGACGGGCTGTCGACCGCGGACGAGGTGGGGGCCGTCGCGGCGCTCATCCACTGCCTCACCGACCGGATGTCCGGCCAGCTCGACGACGGAGAGGAGCCGGTGACGCTCCAGCCGTGGTTCGTGCGCGAGAACAAGTGGCGGGCGGCACGCTACGGGCTCGACGCCGAGATCATCACGGCGCCGGACGGCAGCGAACGGCTGGTGTCCGACTCGCTGCGCGACCTGATCGTGGATCTCTCCCCCACGGCAGAACGCCTCGGCTGCCTCGCCGAGCTCGAGACCGTCGACGTGATCCTGTCGAAGGGCGCCAGCTATCAGCGACAGCTCCGGGTGGCCGAGTCGAACGGCGGCAGTCTGCAGGCCGTCGTCAGCTCGCTCACCCACGAGCTGCGCGACGGGCTCGACCGGAGCTGACCTGCGGCGACCCCGTCCCCTCAGCATCCGCAGGGAGACGGCACCGTATGCTGTCTAACTGTGTTCGCCCGACCGATAGCCCGAATCGCCGCCGTCACCATCGCCACCATCGTCATTGCTGTGACCGCTGGATGCACCGCCCTATCGGGCGAGACCACCTTCACAGGAGCGCCGGAAGCGACCCCGACCCCGCAGGCGACGTCCGGCGCGCCCGTACGCGCCGCCGCAATCGGCGACTCCATCGCCATCGGAAACGGCGTCCCGTACGACGATGCCTGGCCGTTCCTGGTCGCCGACCAGTTCGGCTGGACGCTCAACGACTTCGCCGACAGCGCCTCCGGCTTCATCGCCCCCGGGCTCAACACCCACACCTATGAGGCGCAGGTCAGTCAGGCCATCGCACTCCGCCCGCAGGTGGTCATCATCGCGGCGACGCGCAACGACACTCTCGGCTCGACGATCGAGCTCAAGAACACCGCGACGACGCAGCTCCAGCGACTCCGGACGGCCCTGCCGGACGCGGTCATCATCGGCGTCGGGCCGATCTGGGGAGCAGGCACTCCGACACCGGCCACTCCGGTGGTCGCGAGCATCGTCCGCAGCGCCGTCCTGGCCGTCGACGGCACCTGGGTGGATGTGGGCCAGCCGTTCCAGAACCGCGCCGATCTGGTGCAGAAGGACAACGTGCATCCCACCGCTGACGGCCAGCATCTGCTCGCCGGACTGATCGCCGACAAGATCGCCGCTGCGCGCATCACGACCAAGACGGACACCGCCGTCTCGCGCTGAGAACCGAACCTTCCGAAATACACAGCTTTCACGCAGCTTCGTGCCCTTACTCTCGCTCCGTGCGTCTGTCTACCCGTGGCCTCCGAGTGGCCGTTCTCGCCGCTGCCACGGCTGCCGTCGTCGTCCTCACGGGATGCTCGGCCGGCGCCCCGCAGGAACCCGTCGCCGGCTTGCGCTCCGCCGCCCCAGCACCCCAGGTCGCTGAGCGTCCCGTTGCGGTCGCGATCGGCGATTCGATCGCGTTCGGCAAGGGCATCCGGCAGGATCAGGCCTGGCCGTCGCTCGTGGCGAAGACCCACAAGTGGCAGCTCACCGACCTCGCCGTCTCCGGCTCCGGCTTCCTGCACCCCGGCTGGAACGGCACGACGTTCCAGCAGCAGGTCGACCAGGCCGTGAAGCTGAAGCCGGACTACATCCTGATCGCCGCGACCAGGAACGACCGGCTGGAGGACCCGGCCGCGCTTGCTCAGAAGAGCACGGAGCTTCTCGGCAGGCTGCGCTCGACGTTCCCGCACGCGCACATCATCGGCGTGACGGCGATCTGGGGAGCAGACAAGCCGCCGGCGACCATCACGATGGTCGACGACGCGTTCGCAGCCGCCATCGACGGCGTGGACGGCACGCTCATCGACATCGGCTTCCCGCTGGCCGGCCACGCGGACTGGGTGCAGCCGGATGGCATCCACCCGAATCCCACAGGCCAGGAGGTCGTCGCCAAGACGATCGAGGCCAAGCTCGCCCCAAACGCCCTCGCCCTCTAACCCCCTAACGCGCAACGAGTGGTCCCGAATCGCCGTGCGCTGAGGCGCGCCTGCGGCAATTCGGGACCACTCGTTGGAGCGGAAGGGCGATGGGCCAGGGCGAGGGGCCGGGGCTAGCGGCCGAGGAATTTCTGGAGCGAGGCCAGCTCCTCCTCGGACGGCCCTCCCGGCTTGCCTGCGCCGCCGCCCAGACCGAAGCCGGAGCCGCCCGGCGTGCCGGTCGACGGCTTCGTCCCGGAGGTGATCGCGGCGTTCTCCGCCGCACGCTTGGCCGGGTTGCCGGAGCGTGAGCCCTTCTTCTTGGGCTGCTGCTTGGCCTTGCCGCCGTAGCTGGCGCCCGGGATCGGACCCATGCCCGGCACGTTCGGCACGCCGCCCTTGGCGACGGTCTTCATCATCTTCGCGGCCTGCTCGAAGCGGTTGACGAGCTGATTCACCTCGGTCACCGTGGAGCCGGAGCCCTTCGCGATGCGGAGGCGGCGCGAGCCGTTGAGCAGCTTCGGCGTCGTGCGCTCCGCCTTGGTCATCGACTGGATGATCGCCTCCGTGCGCACGATCTCCTTCTCGTCGAAGTTGTCGAGCTGCTGCTTCATGGCGCCTGCGCCCGGCAGCATCCCCATCATCTTCTTGATGGAGCCCATGTTGCGGAGCTGCTGCATCTGCTTGAGGAAGTCGTCGAGCGTGAAGCTGTCCGTCGCGAACTTCTCGGCGACCTTGCGCGCCTCGTCTTCGTCGAAGGCTTCCTGGGCCTGCTCGATGAGGGTGAGGATGTCACCCAGGTCGAGGATGCGGCTGGCCATGCGGTCGGGGTGGAACGGCTCGAAGTCGTCCAGTCCCTCACCCGTGGAGGCGAAGATGATCGGGCGGCCGGTGACCGAGGCGACGGAGAGCGCAGCACCGCCGCGGGCGTCGCCGTCGAGCTTGGAGAGCACGACGCCGGTGAAGTCGACGCCGTCCTGGAACGCCTTGGCTGTCGCGACAGCGTCCTGACCGATCATGGCGTCGATCACGAACAGCACTTCGTCCGGGTCGACGGCCTTGCGGATGTCCGACGCCTGTTTCATCAGCTCGGCGTCGACGCCGAGACGGCCCGCGGTGTCGACGATGACCGTGTCGTACTGCTTGGTCTCGGCGAACTTCAGAGCGTCTTTCGCGACGCGCACCGGGTTGCCGACGCCGTTTCCCGGCTCGGGAGCGTAGACGGGCACCCCGGCCTGCTCCCCGACGATCTGGAGCTGCGTGACAGCGTTCGGTCGCTGGAGGTCGGCGGCCACGAGGACGGGCGTGTGGCCGTCTTTGACGAGCCACTTCGCCAGCTTGCCCGCGAGGGTCGTCTTTCCCGCTCCCTGGAGACCGGCGAGCATGATGACGGTCGGCGGCTTCTTCGCGAACTGCAGGCGGCGCTGCTGGCCGCCGAGGATCGCGACGAGTTCCTCGTTGACGATCTGCACGACCTGCTGGGCCGGGTTGAGGGCTTTGTTGACCTCGTCGCTCAGTGCGCGCTCGCGCACCTTGCCGGTGAACTCCTTGACGACGTCGAGCGCGACGTCGGCGTCGAGCAGGGCGCGACGGATCTCGCGCACCGTGCCGTCGACGTCTGCCGGGGAGAGCTTGCCCTTGGTGCGGAGGTTCTTGAAGGTATCTGCCAGGCGGTCAGACAGCGATCCGAAAGTAGCCATGATCGTGCCAGTTTACCGGGCGGATGCTGTGCGTCAGGATTGCGTGTCGACGGCGACCACGTCGCCCCGGATGTCGAACGACACGGTGAGCAGCGCATCCGACTCGTCGGGGCTGATCGAGTAGTCGAACGTGGCGAAGACCTCGTCCTCGTCCGAGTGGTCCGGCTGCAGCAGGATGCGCAGCAGTTGCAGGGAGCGCAGCACGTCCACGGCGATGTCGCCGGAGTTGTGCACCAGCAGATCGATCAGGCTGTCCCCCAGCTTGTCGACGTGCTCGTCGATGTACGCCACGGTCGCCGACTGGCGCGAGCTGAGCTCGGCGATCAGCGCATCCCGCGCCCGGGCGTCGAAGCCGTCGATCGCCTGGATCATGGCCGCGGCGGCGTCCAGCGCGAACTCGGGCACGGCGGACTCGTCGTCCGCCAGCAGATCGACCTCGACCACCTGTTCGGAGAGGTCTGCCGTGTCATTCCACGCGAGCCCACCGGATGCGGTCTCGTCGATGACGCCGAAAAAATCGTGTTCGATGGCCATGTCCGCGACCCTAGCCGACCAACTGCTGAGCGAAGACGTGCGGGGTGAAGCCGGTGATGTCGTTGATGCCCTCGCCCTGGCCGACCAGTTTGATCGGGATGCCCGTCTTCTCCTGCACGGCGAGCACGAAGCCGCCCTTCGCGGAGCCGTCGAGCTTCGTGAGCACGAGGCCGGTCACCCCGGCGTGCTCGATGAACGCCTCGGCCTGCGCCAGCCCGTTCTGGCCGGTGGTGGCGTCGAGGACGAGCAGCACCTCGGAGATCGGAGCCTGCTTCTCGACCACCCTCTTGATCTTGGAGAGCTCGTCCATCAGGCCGCCCTTGGTCTGCAGGCGTCCCGCCGTGTCGATGATGACGATCTCCGTGCCGTCCGCCTTGGCCTTCTCGACCGTCTGGAAGGCGACGGATGCGGGATCCTGGCCCTGCTGCTGCGGCCGCACGATGTCGGCGCCGGCGCGCTCCGCCCAGGTGGCGAGCTGCTCGACGGCCGCCGCGCGGAAGGTGTCGGCCGCGCCGACGACGACGGTGCGGTCGTAGGTGCGGAGGAACTTCGCGAACTTGCCGATCGTGGTGGTCTTGCCGACGCCGTTGACGCCGACCACGAGCACGATCGCGGGACGCTCGCTCAGCTTGAGCGTGGTGTCGAGCTTGGACAGGCGCTCTTCGAGGCTCTCTTTGAGCATCCGCTGCAGATCCGCGGGGTCGGTGGTGTGGTACCTGTCGACCTTGGCGCGCAGGTCGTCCACGATCGCCTCCGTCACGTCCGGGCCGAAGTCGGCGGTGATCAGCGCCGTCTCCAGGTCGTCCCAGGTGGTGTCGTCGATCGTCTTCTTCGCGAACATGCCGCGGAGCGCGCCGGACAAAGACCAGGGGGTGCGTTCTGCCATAGCTCTCAGACTAGTTGTTACCGTGTGACCATGTTCTCTCTGGTGGCAGTGTCGGCGGAGCTCGCCGAGTGGCTCGTCGCGATCGAGGCGGGCGGAGACGACGCGGTGCATCAGGCGCGCATCAGAGTGCGGCGGCTGCGGAGCATCCTGAGCGTCGACCGGCGCGCGTTCGAGAAGGACGAGGCGAAGCGGCTCAGGAGGAGGCTCGGCGTTCTCGGCTCCCAGCTCGGCACCGTCCGCGATCTGGAGGTGCGCGCCAACGCTCTGGCCGCCCTGATCACCGACGCCGGTGCCGGTGCCGACGACATCGACCAGGCGACAGTGGATGCGGTCACCGCGTTCTCCGCCGACGCCCGCGCGGCGCACGCGGCGGCCGTCACCGCGCTCGTCGGCGACCTGCACGGCCGCGCGCACCGCCAGCTCCTCGCCGACGTCGTCTCGTTCGCCGCGAATCCGCCGCTCAGTGCGCGCGGCGCAAAGCATCCGAAGCGGACGGCGAGGAAGGCCCTGGCGCACGCGGGTGGGCGCCTGCTGGAGCAGGATGGCGACTCGCTCGACGCCAGGCACGCCACCAGGAAGGCCGCCAGACGGCTTCGCTACGCCGCGGAGGCGGTCTCCGACACCTTCGGCCGCGACGCCGTTCGCGTCGCCGCAGCGGCAGAGGCCCTGCAGAACGCGCTCGGCGACCACCGCGACCTGGTGCTGCTCGCGGCGCACCTGCGGCAGAAGGCGGAGGACGCCGACCTCGGCCCGGCGGCGGCGGCAGGGATCGCGAGACTCGCCTCCCGCTGCGACGAGCGCGCAGAGGAGCACCTGTCCGGGCTGGACGACCTGGTCGACGCGGTGGCTCGCGCACTCTGAACGACTCCGCATCCGCATCCCAGGGCGCCCACCGCATCCGGAGCTAGCGTCTGAGGAGTGGACCGCCGCACTGTCGCCCTGCGCCTCGCGGCCGAGGTCGCCGCGCCGATCGTCATCGCCCTGCTCACCGCGGGAGCGCTGTCCGTCGCGCTCGACGCGCACGGTCAGCACCAGTTCTTCTACGACGGCGACTCGCTCGTGCTCCCGCTGTTCCAGCAGTCGCTCGCGCGCGGCGAACCGCTGCAGTGGGTGATGTCCTCTCAGCTCTTCCTGCTGCCGGAGCTGCCGTTCTACCTGCTCTGCTCGCTCGTCGCGGGCGGAGCGGTGAAAGCAGCGCTCGTGCTGAACGCGATCCTCAACGCGGTCGTGCTCTCGCTGCTGCTACGCGCCGCCTCCGGTCGGCTGCGCTGGAGCAGCCCGTGGGCGAGGCTCGGCGCCCCGTTCGTCGCCTCGCTGCTGTTCGTGGCGTTCCTGCTGCTGGATGTGCGGGGTGCGCAGACGAACGAGTCGATCGCGACCTTCACCGTGCTCACCACGTATTACTACGGCGCGACGTTCGTCGCGCTCGCCGTGCTGGCACTCGCGCTGCACGCGACCGGCGGCTTGCGGACGAGGCCGCGCATCCGGTCGGCCGGCTACGCCTGCTACGCGGTCGCGGCGGGTCTGCTCCTGGCTGTCGAGACGGTGTCTAATCCACTGGTGGTGTTCCAGTTCGCCGTGCCGCTCGGGCTCGCGCTTTGTCTCGCCGTCGTGCTGCGCTGGGTGCCGTGGCGGATGGCGGCGGTCGTGCTCGCGCCGCTCGCCGCGGCGGCGGTCGTCGGGTACGCCGCGCGGTTCGCGCTCGGCCGCTACCTGCTGCCCGGCGCGACGAGCTACGTGCACCTGAACCAGATTCCGGAGAGCATCCGCTTCTTCTCCGGGGTCGCTGTCTCGTTCCTGAGCGCGCCGGGCGGGATCGCGGAGGCGGCCGTGCTCGCGCTGCTGCTCGGCGCGTGCGTGGCGGTGCTGCGGGCGGCGCGAGGCGCGGGCGACGCGGTGCTCCCCCTGTTCGTGCTGTGCGCCGTGGCGGTCACGCTCGTCGGGACCGTGCTCGTCGGCAGCACGGCGACCCGGTATCTCGGACCGGTGTTCGTGTTCCCGCTGCTGATCCTGGTGCACCCGCTGCTCTGGCGCAGGATGCAGGTGCTCGCGCGCTTCCGGTGGCCCGCGCGCGCATCCGGGGTGCGTGCGGCGGGAGCGCGCGCGGTCGGTGTGCGCGCTGTTCGGGTCCGCGCTGTTCGTGTCCGCACTGTTCGGGTCCGCGCAGTGGGCGCTGCTGCGGCCATCGCCGTCGCTGTCGCCGCGATCGTGGCCGCCGCGCCCGCGGCAGGGAGCCTGCGCGCGGTGACCGCCGCCCCCGGCAGCCCGGGGCTCACCTGCCTGGAGAACTGGATCGGCGACCGCTCGCTCACCGGGGAGGGCTCGTACTGGGCCGTCCGCGCCCTCGACCTCTACGGCACCCGCCGCGTCGACGTGCTGCAGGTCGACAGCACGCTCGGCGCACGGGCCTGGATGACCGACCTGGCGTCGTTCGACGACCGCATCCCGAGCTACTTCATCGTGGATGCGCCCGCCCGCCGCGCCCAAGCGCTCACCGAGCTCGGAACACCGGAACGCGTGGTGGACTGCGGCGTGTTCCAGATCTACGACTACAGCGGCACGCGCGGGGAAGCGACGATGACCACGAAGCTGGCGTCGAGCATCCGCTACCAGCTCACGACCCGCGGCTACCCGGAGAGGGTGGAGGAGGCGACGCGCGACCGCGACCGCGACCGCTGACCATGGCCGCCGACCGGAGCTCCGGTTAGGACGCCTGCTCCTGCGCCACGCGCTGGCCGACCACCGCTGACACGCCGTCCTGACGCATCGAGACGCCGTAGAGGGCGTCGGCGATCTCCATGGTGCGCTTCTGGTGCGTGATCACGATGAGCTGACTGGACTCGCGCAGGTCTTCGAAGATCGTCAGCAGGCGGCCGAGGTTCGCGTCGTCGAGGGCGGCCTCGACCTCGTCCATGATGTAGAACGGGCTGGGGCGCGCCTTGAAGATCGCGATGAGCAGCGCGACCGCCGCCAGCGACCGTTCGCCGCCCGACAGCAGCGACAGACGCTCGATCTTCTTGCCCGCGGGCTTCACCGAGACCTCGATGCCGGTGGTCAGCAGGTTCTCCGGGTCAGTCAGCGAGATGCTGCCCGTGCCACCGGGGAACAGAATCGGGAAGACGTAGCCGAACGCCTCCTTGGTGTCCTCGAACGCCGACTCGAAGATGGTCTGCATCTTCTCGTCGATCTCCTCGATGATCGTCAGCAGGTCCTTGCGAGTGTTCGTGAGGTCGGTGAGCTGCTCGGTGAGGAACTTGTGGCGCTGCTCGAGAGCGGCGAACTCCTCCAGCGCGAGCGGGTTGACCCTGCCCAACTGGGCGAGCTTGCGCTCCGCGGCGGCGAGGCGCTTCTGCTGCTGCTCGCGGTTGAACGGGACGGTCTCGCGCTCGGCGGCAGCAGCGGCGTCGGCATCGTCGGCATCGTCGGCGTCGTCTGCGTCGCGTGCGTCGCGTGCGTCGGCGTCCGCGTCGTCGCGCTCCGGCGCCGGCCCGTCCACCGGGATGGGGACCTCCGGGCCGTACTCGGCCACCAGCACGTCCTCCACCAGGCCGAGCTCGCTGCCCGCACGCTCCAGCAGACTCGACAGGTGCAGCTTCTTCTCGTAGATCTGCAGTTCGAGGCCGTGCACGCTCTCGGTGATGACCTGCAAGCGGTCGCGCACCGTGTTCTCCTCGCGACGCAGCGTCGCAAGCTCCTCGTTCTGACTCGACCGCTTCGCCTCTGCGGCGGCGAGCTCGAGGCGCGCCTGCGCGACGGAGCGATCGACGGAGTCGAGCACGGCGGGCAGCGCCTCGATGACGCCGGTGGCCGCGTCGATCTGCCTGCGGCGGATCACGGCGCGGCGGGCGGCCTCCTCTGCGGCGGCGCGCTCGGCGTCGAGCTGTCTGGCGAGGGCTTCTCCCCTGGCCTGCTCAGCGCGCACGCGCTCCTTCGCGGTCTCGACGGCGAGCCGGGACTCGACCTCCGCCTCCCTGGCCGCCTCGAGCTCGGTGGAGAGCGCATCCCTGGCGCTCACATCCAGGATCGGACGCGGACGCGAGCGGGCCGTCTCCAGCTCCGCCTTCGCCCTCTCGGCCGCCGCCTCCGCGTCTGCGACGCGCTCCGCGGCGAGCGACAGCGCCGTGCTGAGACGGTCGAACTCGGCCTGAGACGCCTCCAACTGCACCTTGAGCCGGTTGAGCTGTTCGGTCTGCGCCGCCAGCTTCGCGTCGAACTCGCGGAGCGAGGCGAGGGCGGCCTGCGACTGCTCCTTCGCCACCTGCAGCACACCGCGCTGCTCGGCGAGGGCGAACTTCGCGCGGTCGATCAGGGAGGTGACCTCGCCCAGGCGGTCGGCGGCCGCATCCCGGTCGGCGATGAGCTCGATGCGGCTCTGCTTGGCGCCGGAGCCGCCGCGCAGCACGTAGTCGGTGAGCACGTCGCCGGACTTCGTGATGATCGTGACAGGGCCGCCGAGCGCGCGGGTCGCGAACGCCGTCGCTGCAGCGCGCGCCGCATCCAGGTCGTCGGCGATGGCCGTGAACGCGAGGATGCCCAGCACGCCGTCCGGAGCCTCCACCACCGAGCGGGCGGCGACGACCCCCGAGACGCCGCCGAGGTCGACCTCCGACGCCGCGGCGTCAGCGATGATGACCTCGACCCTGCCGAGGTCGTCCGAGGACGCCTGAGCGACCGCGTCGAAGGCGGCGGAGCGGTCCTCGGCGAGCACCGCATCCGCCAGCGACCCGAGGGCAGCGGCGATCGACGCCTCGAACCCGGGATGCACGCGGATGTGCTCGGCGACGAGGCCGCGCACGCCAGGCAGGCGGGCGGCGACGAGCGCGGCGGAGCCGTCTTTCTGGTCGAGCGCCATCGAGAGCGCGCTCGTGCGCGCGGCGAGGGCGTCGCGTTCGCGCTCCAGCGTGTGCAGCTCCTCGCGCAGTCGCTCGATCTCGCCCTCGGCTTCGAACACGTCGGCCTGCGCCAGTTCGTACGCCTCGTCGAGGTTGCCCTCTCCGACATCGGCCGTCGCGGCCTCCGCCTCGCGGGAGGCGAACTCGGCACGCGCCTTCTCGCGGCGGTCGGTCGCCGCATCCAGAGCGTTCTGCTGGCGCAGCACTTCGCCGCGCACGGCGGCGAGCCGCTGCGCTGCGGCGTCGGCCTGACCGGTCAGCTTGGACAGTTCGAGGTCGTGGCGCGAGACCAGGGCGCTCTGCGCGGCGATCTCGTCGTCGACCGCGTCGAGCCGCCCGCGAGCGGAGCGCGTTGCGGCCTGCGCGGCGGTCCACGCGGCCTCCGCGTCCGTCACGACCGTGCGGAGTCTGTCGACCTCGTCGCGCGCATCCTGCACCATCTGCCGGCTGACGCTAGGGCCCGCATCCGGAGCGTCGGCCTGGCTGCCGAGCAGGGCGAGCCGCTGGTTGGCCATCGTGTAGAGGTTGCGCAGGCGTTCCTGCACAGACTCCAGCCCGAACGCGGTGCGCCTGGCGATGTCGACCTCGTCGCCGACCTGCGCCTGCTCCAGGCGCGCGACGCGAAGCTGCTTCTGCTCCAACTGCTCCTGCAGCACGATCCGCTCGCTGTGCCGCTCGGACTCCGTGCGGCCGTGGTCGTCGAGCGCCGTGCGCAGCGCCACCACGTCGTCGGCCAGGATGCGGGCTCGGGCGTCGCGGACGACGGCCGCGATCGACTGCGCCTCCCTGGCGATCTCGGCCTGGTGGCCCAGCGGTTTGAGCTGCCGCCTGATCTCCCCGGCGAGGTCGCTCAGACGGGTGAGGTTGGTCTGCATCGCCTCCAGCTTGCGGAGGGTCTTCTCCTTGCGGCGGCGGTGCTTGAGGATTCCGGCGGCCTCCTCGATGAAGCCGCGCCGGTCCTCTGGGCTCGCGTGCAGCACGGCATCCAGTTGGCCCTGGCCGACGATGACGTGCATCTCGCGGCCGAGGCCCGAGTCGCTGAGGAGCTCCTGCACGTCGAGCAGGCGGCAGGCGGAGCCGTTGATCGCGTACTCGCTCCCGCCGTTGCGGAACAGCGTGCGCGAGATGGTGACCTCGGAGTACTCGATCGGCAGGGCGCCGTCGGAGTTGTCGATGGTGAGGGTGACCTCGGCGCGGCCGAGAGGACCGCGGGTGGAGGTCCCGGCGAAGATGACGTCCTCCATCTTGCCGCCGCGGAGGGTCTTGGCGCCCTGCTCCCCCATGACCCAGGCGAGCGCATCCACCACGTTGGACTTGCCGGAGCCGTTCGGCCCGACCACGCAGGTGACACCCTGCTCGAAGGCGAACGTCGTCGGCTGCGCGAACGACTTGAATCCCTTGAGCGTCAGGCTCTTCAGATACACCCGCTCGCCCTCTCTCTGGTCCGTCTGTCGCGTCGTTCGCCCCAAATTTACCCGACCACACCCCCGCACCCCGCCACCGACGCGATCGAGCCCAGGGTTCTTCACCTCAAAACGCGCGTTTGCGGTGAAAAAGCCTGGGCTCGATGGCTGGGCGGGCGACGGGAGGGCGACGGGCGGGTCAGCCGACGCCGAGGTAGGCCTCTTTGATGGCGGGGTTGGCGAGGAGCTCTTTGCCGGTGCCGGAGTGGGTGATGGAGCCCGTCTCCAGGACGAAGCCGCGGTGGGCGCGGGCGAGTGCCTGGTTGGCGTTCTGCTCGACCAGGAGGATCGTCGTGCCCTGCTTGTTGATCTCGGTGATGATCGAGAAGATCTGCTTGATGAACTGCGGGGCGAGCCCCATGGACGGTTCGTCGAGCAGCAGCAACCGCGGAGCGGACATCAGCGCGCGACCGATGGCGAGCATCTGCTGCTCGCCGCCGGACATCGTGCCGCCGACCTGCGTCTTGCGTTCGGCGAGCCGGGGGAAAAGCGCGAACACGCGCTCGAAGTCGGCGTCCATCCCGCTCCGGTCCTTGCGGCCGAAAGCGCCCATGTCCAGGTTCTCCAGCACCGTCATGCCGGGGAAGATGCCCCGGCCTTCCGGCGCCTGCGAGATGCCGCGGATCACCCGGATGTGCGCCTTCATCTTGGTGATGTCCTGGCCGTCGAAGGTGATCGACCCCTGCGACGGGTTCAAGATGCCGGAGATCGTCTTCATCGTGGTCGACTTGCCTGCACCGTTCGCACCGATCAGGCTGACGATCTCACCCTCATCCACCGAGAACGACATGTCGTGGATGGCCTCGATGCGGCCGTACGAGACGCTCACGTTCTTCAGCTCAAGCAACGTCATCTTCAGGCTCTCCCAGGTAGGCGGCGATCACGCGCTGGTCGTTGCGGATCGCGGTCGGAACGTCGTCAGCGAGCTTGCGCCCGAACTCGAGCACCACGATCCGGTCGGTGACGCCCATCACCAGCCGCATGTCGTGCTCGATCAGCAGCACCGTGTATCCATCGGCCCTGATCGTGCGGATGAGGTCCATCAGGTCCTCTTTCTCCGCCGGGTTGAAGCCGGCGGCCGGCTCGTCCAGGCACAGCACCTTCGGGTCGGTGGCCAACGCTCTGGCGATCTCGAGCCTCCGCTGGTAGCCGTACGGCAACTGACGGGATGCGGTGCTCGCCAGGTCGGCGATCCCCACGAACTCGAGCAGCGCCATCCCGCGCTCGATGGCGCTCTTCTCCTCCCGGATGTGCCTGGGCGAGCGCACCAACGCGCCCGGCACGCTGGTGCGGTGCCTGGCGTCCAGCCCCACCACCACGTTCTCCAGTGCGCTCATCTCACCGAACAGGCGGATGTTCTGGAACGTCCTGGCGAGTCCGAGCCTGGTGATCTGGTGCTGCTTCCTTCCCTTGATCGACGTGCCTTCGAGCAGCACGTCGCCGCTGGTCGGCTTGTAGACGCCGGTCATGGCGTTGAAGCAGGTGGTCTTCCCTGCGCCGTTCGGGCCGATCAGGCCGAGGATCTCCCCGCGCTTGATGTCGAAGCTCACGTCGTCGAGGGCGAGGAGCCCGCCGAACTTGACCGTGAGGTTCTTCACCTCGACGAGCTTGTCCCCGACCTCCACGGCGATCTCGCGGTCTGGCGCAGCCGCCGCCGCGACCTCGAGGTCCACATCCAGGTCGGCGAGGGCCTCGGCGTCTGCGCCCTCCGGCAGGTCGGCGTTCGCCGGCCGTTCTGCGTTCGCGTCGCGGGCGTCGGTCATGATGCGCCTCCGTTCGGCGTTGCTGGCGGGGTCACCGGCGTCGTGGGCGCAGGCGACGATGGCGGGGCCGGTGTGCTGCCCGTGCTGGGCGGCGGCGTCGGTTTCGTCACCAGATATTTGTATGCGTTCCTGCCGTAGGCGAGCAGGCGCTGCTTCGCCGGCACCAGGCCCTTCGCGCGGAAGATCATCAGCACCACGAGGGCGACGCCGAAGATCAGGTACTTGTAGTCGGCGATGGCAGTGAATCGCAGCGGGATGTACGCCACGATCGCGCCACCGAGCAGGGCACCGACCTTGTTGCCCGTGCCTCCCAGCACCACGGCCGCGAGGAACAGGATGGAGGTCTGCACGTCGAACTTCTGGTTGTTCACGAAGCCGACCTGACCGGCGAACAGCGCCCCGGAGAGACCGCCGACGGCCGCGCCGATCGCGAACGCCCACACCTTGTACTTGAAGGTCGGCACGCCCATGATCTCCGCGGCGTCCTCGTCCTCCCTGATGGCGATCCAGGCGCGTCCGACGCGGCTGCGCTCCATGTTGCCGACCAGCAGCAGCACGATGATGATGATCGTGAGCGTCAGCCAGTACCACGGGATGCCGTTCGAGTTCGAGAAGATCGGGATGCCTTTGTCGGTCTCCCCCGGAGGGTGGCCGACGTTCTGGAAGCCGACCTGACCCTTCAGCGCCGGGATGATCGTGGCCAGGATGCGCACGATCTCACCGAAGCCGAGCGTCACGATCGCCAGGTAGTCACCGCGGAGCCGGAGAGTCGGAACGCCGAGCACCACGCCGAAGATCATCGCGACCGCCATCGCCACCGGAATCGTCCAGAGATACGGGATCTTGGTGAACGGCGAGTCCGGGCTGGTCAGCATGGCCGCCGTGTACGACCCGACCGCGAAGAACGCCACGTAGCCGAGGTCGAGGAGTCCGGCGTAGCCGACCACCACGTTCAGGCCGACCGCGATCAGCGCATACACCGCCATCGCGAAGCAGGCCAGCGGCCAGTCGTTGCCAGGCTCGGTGGTCAGCGGGAAGAAGTTCAGGTACGGCAGGGCGAAGGCGAGCGCCACCACGATGAGCATCCACAGCCACTGCACCTGCCGGGGCAGGCCGTTCCAGCGGTCGCGGAAGCCCTGCAGCGGGCCGCCTCTCTTGCGCCTTGCCTCCGCAGCATCCGCCGCCTGCTCGCTGCGCGCATCCGGGAGGACCTTGGGTCCGTCTGTCGTGCTCATGCTCTGCTCCTCCCCAGTGAGGTACCGAGGATGCCCGTCGGCTTGACCAGCAGGACGAGCACCAGCACCACGAAGGCGATGACGTCTGTCCACTGGGAGTCGCCCAACAGGATCTGTCCGTAGTTTCCGATCAATCCGAGCAGAAGTCCACCCAGGAGCGCTCCGCGCACGTTGCCGATGCCGCCGAGCACCGCGGCGGCGAACGCCTTGATGCCGAGGACGAAGCCTCCGGTGTAGATCACGCCGGACGGCACGAGCATCACGTAGAACAGGGCGGCCGCACCGGCGAGGATGCCGCCGAGCACGAATGTGATCACGATGATCCGCTCCTTGTTCACCCCCATCAGGGTCGCGGTGTCCGGGTCCTGGGCGACGGCACGGATGCCGCGCCCTGTGCGGGTGCGCCGGATGAACATGTCGGTCACGATCATCAGGATGACCGCGGCAACGACGATGATGATCGACTGGCTGTTGATGATGGTGCCGAACACGTCGAACACCGGGATCGGCTTGAACATCGTCACGGCAGGCTCGGCGTTCGCGCCGCGGATCACGAAGATCAGCGACTGGATGGCGAACGACGCGCCGATCGCGGTGATGAGGAACGCCAATCGTGGCGCGTTGCGTCTTCGCAACGGCCGGTATGCGATGCGTTCCAGCAGGAACGCGGTGACGGCCGAGGCCACCATGCCGACGAGCAGCGCCAGGAGGATGTCCCCGATGATCGCCGCGAGCGACAGGTTCGGGATGGAGGGGCCGAAGCCCAGCGAGGTGAGGGTGATGACGACGCCGTACGCGCCGACGATGAACACCTCGGAGTGGGCGAAGTTGATCAGGTTCAGCACGCCGTAGACGAGCGTGTACCCGACGGCGATCAGGCCGTAGATGGCCCCGAAGGTGAGGCCGTCGAAGGTCGCGCCCCAGAAGTTCTGTATGAGGGAAGGGACATCGAAATTGATCCAGGAGTTGTCGATGACCGGGTGGAGGACAAGCAATTCGAGCATTCAGGCATCCAGATCGAACGGGAGGGGATCGTACGTGATCCGGTCGGAAACGGACAGGAGGGACGACGGATGCGGCGGGCGGCGCGGAAAGCCGCCCGCCGCATCCACTTTCTGTGTCGCGCTATCCGATGGTTCCGATCGGGACGATCTTGCCGCCCTCGACCTTGTACCCGTAGACGGTCGGCGCCTGCAGCTCACCGGTGGAGTCCCACTTGTAGTGCTTGCTCAGGCCGTCCTTGTCGTAGGACTTCACGAAGTCCTTGAGGTCGGCACGGGTGGTCTTGCCCTGGTCGATGCCGGACAGGAGCACGGTCGCCGCGTCGTAGCCCTCGATGGAGTACGTTCCTGGCTCCGCGCTGGCGAGCGTCTTGTACGCCTTCTCGAAGTCCGGGATCAGCTCACCGGGGATGCAGGGGCAGGTGAAGTACGCGTTGCTGGACGCGTCGCCTGCCAGCTTGATGAACTGGTCGTCCTTCACACCGTCCGGTCCGACGAACGTTCCCTCGAAGCCCTTCGCGACGAGCTGCTGGTCGAACGGAGCACCCTCGGCGTAGTAGCCCGAGTAGTAGACCGCATCCGGCTTCGCGTTGATGATCTTCGAGACGACCGCCGAGAAGTCCTTCTGGCCGGTGGTCACCTTGTCCGTGCCGACGAGGGCGTCGCCGAGCGCCTTGGAGGTGGTGGTGGCGAGACCGATTCCGTAGTCGGAGTCGTCCTGGACCAGGTAGACCTTCTTGGCTTCGAGCTTCCCGGTGAGGAACTTCGCCGCTGCAGGACCCTGCACGGCGTCATTGCCGAGGCCGCGGAAGAACGTCGTCCAGCCGTTCTTCGTCAGGTCGGGGTTGGTCGCGGACGGGGTGATGTGCACCAGGCCCTGCTGCTCGAAGATGTTGCCGGTGGCCTTCGACTCTCCCGAGAACGGGAGGCCGACGACGCCGACGATGTCGGCTTCGTTGACCGCCTGGGTCACCGGACCGGTCGCCTTGTTCGGGTCGCCTTCCGTGTCGAACTTCTTGAAGCCGACCTGGCAGCCCTTGTTGGCCTCGTTGTGCTGGTTGATGGCCAACTGGATGCCGTTGTAGATGTTGATTCCGAGCTGGGCGTTCGGGCCGGTCTCGGCTCCGACGTAGCCGATGGTCAGGCCGGCAGGACAAGTGGCCTTCCCGTCTCCCGCGGGGAGGACGGCGTCCTTCGGGGTGTCGATCGAGGTGATGGCCGGAATGTTGACCTTCGCGCTCGTGTTCGTGGAACCACCCGTGGACGCCTGGTTGGCGCATCCCGCGAGGAACAGCGCGGCTGACGCTGCAACAGCCGCACCGATGATGACTTTCTTTCGTAGCATCTCTTGCCTCTCGACGTGAAATTCGTAACGAAGCGGCGTGGTTGCCTCTTCGCACCACGAATATGTGTGTCGAGAGTACATGCATTGCAACTAATCGCAACTCTCTTTTCGACGGAGATTTACACGATCGAAACCAAACGGGCCAGCTCTGTTCACACCGGTGCCGTCGGGTTAGGCTCGAAAACGGTCGGCGTCGACGGTGCGGTCGCTGCGGGTCGGCCGTGCGACCACGATCGACGAGGAGGCGGCCGGATGCCGAGCGACGGGGACTTCTCGATCGTGCGCATCCCCCTGCCGGAACGCCTCGGAACGCCGGAGTCCGCCGCCTTCGAAGAGCTCGTCTCCGTGATGAACGGGATCGCGTACGAGCTCTGGGGCAACGACGACTTCGTCTACACGGCGGAGGCCGAGCTGGCGTCGTTCCGCGCGCAGGAGTTCCACGAGAAGCTGGTGTTCGCCGCGATCCTCGACGGCGCGATCGTGGGACGTGTCGTCGCCGACTTCCCGCTGGAGGAGGACGCGATCACGGCGACGCTGCTGGTGGATGTGGCTCCCGCGGTCCGCGGGCGCGGCATCGGGTCCGCTCTGCTGGCGAAGGGCGAGGAGCTTGCGGCGGAGGGAGGGCGCACGGCCCTGTCGGCGTACACCGAGCATCCCGTGGCGTCGTTGGCGACCGGTGGGGAACTCGTGCGCGCAGCGGAGGGATCGAGCGGCCTGCCCGCCGATGCGCCCGACGTGCGGTTCGCACTCTCGCACGGCTACCGGCTCGGCCAGATCGAGCGGTCGAGCGAGCTGACGCTTCCGCTGCCGCCCTCCCTCACCGACAGGCTGCTGGCCGACGCTGTCGCCCACTCGGACGGCTACCGCACGGTGAGCTGGTGGCGGCACACCCCTGACGAGTTCGCCGACGCGTTCGCCGCGCTCAAGGAACGGATGACGACCGACGTGCCGCAGGCGGGCATCGCACTCGACGACGAGGCCTGGACGCCGGAGCGCGTCCGGCAGCACGAGGACGAGCTGGCCGGGCGAGGTGAACCGCTGCTGGTGACGGTCGCCCAGCACCTCCAGACCGGCGAGCTGGCGGCGTACACCGAGATCGCGCTGCCGGACGACGGCGACAAGGCGGAGCAGTACGACACGCTCGTGGCGGCCGCGCACCGCGGGCGGCGACTGGGCACGCTGGTGAAACTGGAGAACCTGCGCCGCCTCGCCGGCCTCGCCCCGCGCATCCACCGGCTGCTGACCTGGAATGCCGACGAGAACACGCCGATGCTCGCGGTGAACGAGGCCTTCGGCTTCCGTCTCCACGCCCTGACCGGAAACTGGCAGAAGACGCTCCCCTGAGCGCCCAGCACTTCCCGCCCCGCGATTCTCCTTCCGAACGGAGAAAGCGGTGCATCCGGCCACGGTCTCCGTTCGGAAGGAGAATCCGTCGGCGTGTCAGGCGAGACGTCCTGCGTTACGCACAACAGGAGACTCTGCGCGACACGCCGCCCGCAGCTCCGTTCGGACGGAAGTTCCGCGGCGGCGGGCGCGAATCTCCTGCCGAACACGAGCGTTGCTCGGGCGCGGCGC